>NZ_JABMLA010000009.1:0-77270 GCF_013204965.1 Curtobacterium sp. VKM Ac-2861 | reverse complement strand
CGACGCGGTACCACCCACACGAACCATCCCCGGATCTCGAACCGACTAATCAGTCCAAGAACCGGGGACCAGTTCACAGCTGGCACCGCACCTCCCGTCCGTCGTCTTGCCCCGGCTCAGGCCGCGGCGCCTCCGAGCAGCAGCTCCAGTTGCTCGACGACCAGGTCGGGCCGCGTGATGAACGGGTGGTGCCCGGTCGGCACGTCGACGCTCCGCGTCGCCCGCGCCGCGTGCGCGCGCTGCAGCCCCACGGTGGTGCTGCGGTCCTCGGTACAGACGAGATAAGTCGAGTCGACGTCCTGCCACCCTGCTGCCGTCGTCGGCGTCACGAACGCCCCCGCCGACTGGGCGGTCACCCGGTCCCAGGCGGCCTGCTGGGTGCTCGTGTCGGCGTCCTGCAGGAAGCGGGCACCGAAGGACCCAGCGTCGTACCCGGCGACGGCGAGGACTCCTTCACCGGCCGGGCCGATCGACACGGGGACCGGCTCGTCGGCCATGATGCCGGCCTGCGCGGAGCCGACGTCGGGCAGGTACGAGGACACGTACAGCAGGTGAGCGACGGCGCCGTGCCGTCCGGCCTCGGCGATGACGGTGCCGCCGTAGGAGTGCCCGACGACGATCGCCCCGTCGCTGTCGTCGAGGGCGGCACGCAGGGCGGCTGCGTCCTCGGCGAGCCCACCGTCGGGGTGTCCCGACGGCCCCTCGCCACAGGACGGCAACGAGACCGCTCGGCTGCGGATGCCGGTGCGGCCGCGGGTTCCGGTGCGACTGTGCAGCAGGTCGGCGGTGGGCTGCCACCACCAGGCACCGTCGCGGACCAGGGCGCCGTGGACGAACAGGATCTCCATGCCCCGACGCTACGGCGATCCGGGCGGCGGCGTGCGATCGGCCGAGAAGCGCACCGCGCTCGACGGCGTCGGACGCAACCCCTACCGTGGAGGTACCGGATCGGTCATCAGGGATCCGTCGTCACGATGCTCCTCACAGATGTGGGGTCTGGCACAGCGGGTCGATCCGGACGAATCCGAGATGCGCATCATCTCGACGAAGGGCTGGTCGTCATGACCGCCAGGATGCAGCACGATTGGCACCGCCACGGCCTCCGGTCGCCGGAGGACCTCGAAGCCCTCGTGGCCGAGCGCCTCGAAGGAACCGGCCACGCTTCCACCAGCACGGGTGACGCACGGCGGGAGCCGTCCTACGCCGACTTCCTCGGCGAGCAGATCTGATCCGTCCCGGTCCGCTGCTCTACGGCTTGTAGAGTCTGTGCATGCGGACAGGACGAACGACGGCAGCTTCCCTCGCGATCGTCGTCGGAGGGCTCCTGGCGCTCATCGGGGTTCAACCGGCCTCGGCGCACTCGGCGCTCACCGGCAGCTCGCCCGCTGACGGCGCGGTCATCACCGAACCGCTCGACCGGATCGATCTGACGTTCAGCGAGGCACCGCTCGCCGGTCTCGACGCCGGACTGCGGATCCAGGTCACCGACGCCGACGGCACCGACGTGTCGACGGGCGAGGTGACCGTCTCCGGGATGACGATGGGCAAGGCCGTCGACCTCGAGAACGGCGCGTACACGGTGCTCTGGCGGTACGTGTCGCCGGACGGGCACCCGATCGACGGCTCGTACGGGTTCGAGTACCGGGCCGCGGTCACGACGCCGTCCGCGACGACTCCGGCGACGACGGTGCCGACGGTGCCGACGTCGGACCCCGTCACCCCCACTCCGACGTCGACGGCGACCGCCACCGGGGCATCCGACGGCGCGCCCGACTCGGCGCCCGGCATCGCCCCGGGTGTCTGGGTCGCGCTCGGCGCCGGCACGGTCCTCGCCGCCGGGGCCGTCGTCGTGCTCCTCCTGCGCCGCACCCGACGCACTTCGTGAGCAGAAATGGTCGGGTCACCATCCGGGACCCGACCATTTCTGCTCACCGTGCCCGTGCCCGCGACCCGGCCACGCGCCGGACGGGAGGCCCGCCACCCGGCCGCCACGGGCCTCCCGTCCGACGCTGGCCACGTTCACCCCCGCTTCGTGAGCAGAAGAGGTCGGGTCCTGGAACGGGACCCGACCGCTTCTGCTCACCATGCGAGCGCGCCGCGCTACGCGGCGGCGGGCGCCTCCTCGAGCGCGGCGTCCGCCCGCTCCTCGCTGCCGGCGGCCAGGCCGCGCGCGATCTTCCCGCGCGACGCCAGCCACAGCACCACCGCGGCGGCGAACACGATGACCTCGGTGACGGTCAGCGCCCAGATGATCCCGGCGAGTCCGAACCACAGGTTGCCGACGATGACGATCGGGATGAACAGCACGCCCTGCGCCAGCGACAGCACCATCGCGGGCAGCACCATGCCGGTCGCCTGGAACAGCGAGGTGAGCAACCCCGTGAACCCGTTCACGATGGCGGCGACGAGCTGCGCCGTCAGGATCGTCAGGCCGATCGCGAGGACCGAGTGGTCGCCGGAGAAGATCGTGAACACCTGCTCGCGGAAGGTGAAGACCGCGCCGGAGAACACGAGCACGATCGCGCCGACCGTGAAGGCGGCTCCGCGGAGGGCGGCCCGGAGGCGTGCGGCGTCGCCCTTGCCGAATGCGTAGGCGAGCAGCGGCAGTACACCGATCGTGACGCCCATCACCAGGAACTCCGGCACCTGCGCGATGCGGACCGCGACGCCCATGGCGGCGAGCGGGTCGTCGCCGTAGGCGGCGGCGAGGTTGTTGAGCACGAGCGTCGTGACGATCAGGAAGGCGGACTGCAGCAGCTCGCCGACGCCGATGCCGAAGACGGGCTTCAGGATGTCGGCACGGAGCGTGAACCACTTCGGCGCGAAGCTGACGTTCTCGCTGTTCCGCTGCAGCCAGGTCACCCAGTAGGCGATCGACACGACGTTCGCGAGTCCGACCGCCAGTGCTGCACCACCGACCCCCCAGTGCAGCACGAGGATGAAGAGCACGTCGAACACCAGGTTCCCGATGGTCGACAGGACCAGGCCGATCATCGCCTGGCGTGCAGCACCCTCCGAGCGGACGATCTGCTCGAGGGCGAACGACGAGGCGAGCACCGGGACGAACGCGAGCATCACGGCGACGTACTCACTCGTGGCGGGGACGGCTGCTGCGTCGGCACCGAGCACGGCGACCAGGGGGCGCAGGAACACGAGCCCGACGACGGCCAGGACCGCACCGGTGACGACGGCTCCCCACAGCGCGAACGAGGCGACGTGCTTGATGTCCTGCGCCTTGGCGGGGTCGTGCTCCGAGGCGCCGAGCAGGCGGGACATCAGGGCGCTGCCGCCGACGCCGAACACGCCGCCGACGGCCATGACGATGCCGAGCAGCGGGGTGCCGAAGGTGATCGCGGCGAGCAGCGACGTGTCGTGCTGCGAGCCGATGAAGCCGGCGTTGATGACGTTGTACAGGGCGCTCACGACCATCGCAGCGGCCATCGGCACACACAGGTGCACGAGGGCCCGGGCGATCGGGGCGGCGGAGAGGTACCAGCGGTTGGTGGCCGCGGCGGTGTTCTCGGGGGTGGTGGTGGTCATGACTGCCTCCTCGTGGGCAGGGCTGAGGGCGCGACGGGATGCCGTCGCGTGCGGGGGTGGGGCCGGGAGGCCCGTGGCGCGTCGAGCGCGCAGGTGACGTCGGTGCCGGGGCGGTGCTACCGCGTCGGTGGCGTCACCGGGTCCGCGGTGCTACCGCGTCCGCGGCGCTACCGCGTCGGCGGTGCGAGCTCTGCGGTCACCTTCTGCAGCAGGTGCCGCAGGGTGGCGCGTTCGTCCGTGTCGAGTGGTGCGAGCAGGGTGTCGTCGAGGGCGACCATCGCGTCGGTGAAGCCGGCGATGAGGTCGATGCCCGCCGGGGTGGCGTGCACCGTCTTCGTCCGACCGTTCGTGGCGTCGGGTCGCCGTTCGACGAGGCCGCGCCGCTCGAGGCCCTGCAGGAGGCTCGAGACGCTGGCCGCGCTGGTCCGGGTGATCTCGGCGATGTCGCGTTGGATCGCTCCGGGGTTCTGCTGCAGGTACCCCAGCACGAAGCTCTGCTCGCGGGTGAGGTCCCGATCACGGACCCACTCGTCAGCTGCCTTGCGCTGTGCCCATCCGATCCACCGCATGAGTTCGAGCGGGGTGGTGAGATCCGGTGCCTGCATGATCAGAACTCTAACTGTTTGATCTCTAACTGTCAACGAGAGTTCAACCCGTGGTTCGGCCCCGGAACGGGGGTATGGCCTCGGGGTGTGGCGCTGGTAGCTTGCACAGGAAGACGGCCTCACCAGCCGTCGTCCTCGGTCCGGTGCCGGACCGTTCGGGTCTCCCGTCGAACCGCCGGGGGATGGATCAGCAGCGGCGGACCTCCGCCCGGGAAAGGGACCCATGACTCGCACTGCGCTCCGAGCGCGACGCCGCCGGCGTCCATGAACTCCGACGCGCGCCGGCGGGTACCGGCGTGCGTCTCCACGGGGCCGCGGCGTTCGGGTCGCCTCGGGCCCTCCGGTGCGGTGGCGGTTCGGACCGCCACCGCACCGGACATCCGCACCACCACGAGTCAGTGAGGACCACCGTGCACGATCACGACACCCACCCGCTCGACCGTCGAGTCGGCCCGCCGCACGTCGAGCGGTTCCGGCTGACGCAGAGCGCCGAGACGCTCGGCGTCGTCTGCACCTGCGCGATCGGCGTCGACCACGACAACACGATCCGGCCGGTGGACGCAGAACCCGTCCGCTGAACGCTGTGCACACCGGCGGGTGCAGCGGGATACTGGGGTGGTGCGTGAACTCCAAGCCGCCATCGCCGCGGACCTCAACGTCCAGCCGACCATCGAGCCGGAGCAGGAGATCGCCCGCCGTGTCGGGTTCCTCCGTGACTACCTGCTCACGACCGGCGCGAAGGGGTTCCTGCTCGCCATCAGCGGCGGCCAGGACTCCACGCTCGCCGGGCGCCTGACCCAGCTCGCGGTCGAGTCCCTCCGCGCCGAGGGCCACCCCGCCGAGTTCACGACCGTCCGCATGCCGTACCGCGTGCAGGCCGACGAGGACGACGCCCAGCTCGCCCTGCAGTTCATCGCAGCCGACCCGGGCATCACCGTCAACATCGAGCACGGCGTCGACGGCGTCATGCTCGACACCGCTGCCTCGGGCGTCGAGCTGAGCGACTTCGTGAAGGGCAACGTCAAGGCCCGGATGCGCATGGTCGCCCAGTACGCCGTCGCCGGCCAGCGCGGGCTGCTCGTCGTCGGGACCGACCACGCGGCCGAGGCGGTCACCGGCTTCTTCACGAAGTACGGCGACGGCGGCGTCGACCTGACGCCGCTCACCGGCCTGTCGAAGAGCCAGGGGCGGCAGTTGCTCGAGCACCTCGGAGCGCCCGCCCGCCTGTACGAGAAGGCCCCCACCGCGGACCTGCTCGACGAGACGCCCGGCCAGACCGACGAAGCGAACCTCGGGCTGTCCTACGCCGAGATCGACGCCTACCTGCAGGGGCACGACGTGCCGCTCGAGGTCGCCGAGGCGATCGAGTCGCGGTACCGCGCGACCGAGCACAAGCGCCAGGTGCCGGCGACGCCGTTCGACGACTGGTGGCGTGCGGGCGCGTAGGCGCTGACGCGACCATCGACAGGAGGCGCGGTGCAGGTGATCCTGCACCGCGCCTCCTGTCCGTCCTGGTCTAGAGCCCCAGCGCCCAGTCCAGTTGGGGCGAGTCGAAGGCCACGCGCATCGCTTCCCGCTCGTCCCCACCGATCCCGACGCCGGCCGCGACCCGGTCCCACCCCGCCACCGCGCCCGCGACACGCTGGAGCACCTGCTCCGCGTCCGGGCGCCGGAGCCGGAAGGCGTCCGCGATGTCGAGCAGGTTCCGCAGGTCGCGGGACCTGGGGTCGTCCGACGGGGAGATCGCCCGGGAGTCGATCACCCCGCGCTGTCGACTCGGGTTGACGTCGAAGACGGGCGAGAGCCGCCACCCGGTGGGCGTGTGGAGGAAGGCGTGGTTCCGCCAGTGGTCGTCGACGTTGTTCACGAGGACGGACAACGCGATCCGGCCGAACATCTCGCGGAGGTCCGCTGCGGGAGCCGAACTCCAGTGGTCGACGACGTCGGTGAGGTCCTCGTAGGTCAGTCGTGACCCGTCGTCGTGGGCGCCGAGCTCGAGCGCCGTCCGTGCCGACATGTACCCGAGTCGGTCCCCGGAGCCGTCTCGGTCGAAGCGCTCGGAGAGCAGGACGGCACGTCCGGACTCCGGTCCCACGAGTGACCACACCGGCGCTCTGAGCCCGGCATCCGTCGCGAGGGTGAGCGCGACTCCTTCCCAGCGCTCGACGTCGAAGCGGCCGTCCTTCGAGTGCGGCAGCTTCGCGATCGCGAGCGTCCCGCGCGGAGTGAGGACGTTCGCCTTCGGCCGAGCGCCGCCGGGAGAGGTCGCGACGTCACCGAGGTACGCGATGTCCTCGTCGGTCGCCTCGTCGTCCTCGTACCGAGCGGCGGCGGCGAGGATCCGGGCGAGGTCGTAGAGGTTCGCGACCCCGGTCTCCGCAGACGACCAGGAGCCACCCACCCGGAACCGGAGCGCTCCGATCCTGGTGTGGTCCGCGACGCCGAGGAGGTAGTCGAACTCGCCGAGCCGAGCGGCAAGTGACCGGTCTCGCTGTCGTCGCGCGGCGTGGTCTGCGCGGATCAGCTTCTGTCCCCACTCGTCCGGAGCCGCGTCGCTGAACGCACCGGGCAGGGTCTGGCTGTCGGCCGTGTACGTCCGACCGGGGCGGAGTGGGAGGTCGGGGGAGACCTGCCAACCGTGTCGGAGGAAGTCGTCGTCGTACTCGAACGACGACGAGGCCAGCGTCCGCAAGCCCTGGAAGGACGGGCGCAAGGTACCCACGCGACGTGGTTCCGCGGACTCGCCGGTCCAGACCTCGACCGATTCGTCAATCACAGGGCACCGCCGCTGCGGAGGATGTCATCGATCCGAGCGCGCGCCGTCTCGCTCCGGAACGGGTCGATCGCCTCGATCGTCGTGTCTGCGATCCCGAGTGCGCCGAGGACTGCGAAGAGGGAATCGATGCGCCCACCGGTGCCGGTCTCGATCGCTCGCAACGTGTCGCGCGTCACCGCAGCCCGTTCGGCCAACTCCGCAGCGGACATGCCGTTGACAGACCGCCATCGGCGGATGTTCTCACCGAATGACACGAGCTGCTGTCGGCGGCGGGGTGACGATCGCTGGACCATGGGACCTCCTGACAGGGAAGTCTGTCACAAAGAGCTAAAACTGACCGGAAAAGCTTCCAAACACGCACCTCCGGCTGCCGCGCGTCATCGACGGCTCGTAGGATGGGACCCAACGGAACAACAGATGCGGAATCCAGGCTGGTGCCTGGTCCGGAGGGGGAGTCATGGAAGTCCTGTTCGCGCTCGGAGCCATCCCGCTGATCATCGTGGGGATCATCGTCCTCGCCGTGATCGCGCTGATCTACGCGAAGGTCGTGTACCGCAACGCCGGCGCCGACGAAGCGCTCATCATCACCGGCAAGCGCTCGCGCAAGGTCAAGAACGACGACGGCACCGAGACCGTCGAGTCCGGCATCAAGGTCGTGCTCGGCGCCGGTGTCCTCGTCCGACCGTTCTTCGAGAAGGTCGCGAAGCTCTCGCTCAGCTCTAGGGCGATCGACATCAACGTCAACGCGCAGGACTCCCGCGGCGTGACGATCGACGTCGAAGCGGTCGCGCTCGTCAAGGTCGGCGAGACCGATGCCTCGATCCGGGCGGCCGCGCAGCGGTTCCTCGGGCAGGAGAAGAAGATCGACGACTTCGCGCGCGAGGTCCTGTCGGGATCGCTCCGTGCGTCGATCGGTGCGACCGACGTGTCCACGATCATCCGCAACCGCGACCAGCTCACCGTCGCGGTGCTCGACGTGGCGAAGGAGGCCCTGCACAGCCAGGGGCTCGACGTCGACTCCTTCGAGATCAAGGGCATCTCGGACCGCAACGAGTACATCAGCGACCTCGGTCGTGCCGAGCGCGCCCGCGTCCGGCTCGAGGCGGAGAACGCCGAGGCGCAGGCCGACCGCGAAGCGCGAGAAGCCCGTGCCACCGCCGACCAGGCCATCGCCGAAGCCGAGAACACCCTGGCGATCCGCCGCGCCGCACTGCAGCTCGACGCCGACCGGGCATCGGCCGAGGCCGCAGCCGCCGGTCCGCTCGCCCAGGCCCGTGCGGCGCAGGGCGTCGTCGAGCAGGAGCAGATCACCGCGCAGAAGCGTGCCGAGCTGCGCCGTGCCGAGCTCGAGTCCGAGGTCTCCGCCGTCGCCGAGGCGCAGGCGCGCAAGACCCGCGTCGAGGCCGAAGCGGCCGCCGGTGCCCAGGTCGAGACGGCCCGCGCCCAGGCCGAGGCCCGTCGGATCTCCGCCGAAGCGATCGCCGCCGAGGCGAAGGCCGAGTCCGAGGCGCGCAAGCTCGCCGCCGACGCCTCCCGTGCCGAAGGTGAGGCAGCGGCCGACGCGATCCGCGCCAAGGGTCAGGCCGAGGCAGACGCCACGAAGGCCCAGGCCGACGCACTCGCACAGCACTCCGAGGCCGTCCTGCGCGTCAAGGCCATCGAGACCCTGCCGAGCATCGCCCGCGAGCTCGCGGCACCGATGGGCAACATCGACAAGCTGACCGTGGTGTCCTCCGACGGCGCCGGCGCCCTGTCGAAGAGCATCGTGAGCCAGTTCAGCGAGGTCGACGCCCTGCTCGGGACGACCGCCGGGTTCACCCTGAGCGACATCGTCAAGAGCTCGACGACGGGGCAGGCCGCCGCACGGGCCGTCGTCCGCGAGCAGTCCACCGGTGTCGTGGAGCCGATCGAGTAGTCCTCAGCGGTACCCGGAGCGGGCGTGGCGAGGATCAGTCCTCGTCGCGCCCGTTCTCGTCGCGGCGCTCGCGCTGCTGGCCGCCGGCGTCCTCGCGCTGGTCGGCGAGCCGCTGCTGCCACACGACGCTGCGGGCCGCGCCCTCGAGGATGTCGTCGACGCTCCGTCCGGTCTGCGCCGCGAGCGCACCGCTGAGTCCGGCGGTGAGGGTCCCGCCGGCGGATGCCAGACGTTCGATCACCTGCTCCTGGCGTGGGGTCAGGGGCTCGTCGATCATCTCGTCGATGGTGTCGCGGATGTTCTGCTCGCTCGCGTCCAGTGCCGCCTCGTCACCGGAGTGCAGCGCTGCTGCCTCTCCGACGACGACGAGACCGAGGCGCGCGGCGTCGTCTTCGGGACGCGGAGTGCGGTGCTCATCAGTCATGCGGGGGACCGTACGCTCCGTGGCGCCGCGCTTGCTGGACAGACGGGGTACCCGACGCCTGTCGTCCGTCGTCAGTGCGGTGTGGTGTCCCACCGGCGGAGCAACCACTCCGCAGCGGCCAGGCCCTCGCGCCGTTGGAAGTCACGGATGGCCGGCATGTTCGGCGGCGCCGGGGGCAGCGCGTGCTCGAAGAACAGTCCGGCGAGACCAGCGAGGACGGCGTCGACCGTCGCGGCAGGCACACCGGCGAAGACCGGGTGGGTGGCGAGGTGGTGCTCGACGTCGGTGTCCTCGCCGCGGACGAGTGTGTCGATCAGGTAGGTCAGCGGGTCGAGCCAGTGCGCGCCGATGCTCGCCCACGGCCAGTCCACGACCCAGACGACCCCGGAACCGTCGACGAGCAGGTTGTCGGCACGGCAGTCGGCGTGCACGAGGTGGTCGCCGTCGACGAGTGCCGCTGCTCGGTCGGCGGCTCGGGCGATCGCGGGTCCGGCGGCGAGGACGTGCGCCGGCACGACCTCGGCCACCCGGTCGGCCAGGGTCGGGTCGCCGAGCATCCGGTCCCAGGCGCCGAACTCGTGGCGCAGGTCGTCGGCGATCCGGGGGAGCGTGCCGAGGTCGCCGGCTGCCGGCGGCAGGGTGTCCAGCGCATCGAGCACCGCCGCGGTGTCGCTGCCGTCGAGTGCTGCCCCGGGGTGCTTGCCCTCGATGTCGTCGAGGACCAGGACGACCCACTCGTCGCCGTCCACGGTGGCGTCGAAGGCGTCCAGCAGGGGTGGTGCCTGCACCGTCGACGGCAGCTGCGCCACCACGCGGGCTTCCCGGCGGTGCAGGGCGAAGGCATCGGCGTTCCGCGATCGCGAGACCGTCTTGACGAACGCCCGTCGCCCCGTCGCCGTGACCACGCGGTCGGCACTGCCCGGCGACCACCCGGCCGTCTGGGACTCAGTGGACGTCACCGCTCCGCCGAGGATCTGTTCCACCCGGTCGCGCAGGATCGCCGGCACGTCCGTCCACGCAGTTCGCCCCATGGCCGACGACGCTACCTGAGAAGCCGTTCACGAACGTGCACGGACGGCAAGTTTGCGTTGGCAGCAAACGTGCTGATGATGTAAAGTTGCAGCGTCTGCAAGGTTGACCCGCCGTTCGACGGCCCGCCACACACGCTCCGGCGTCCCTTGCCCGCACGACGACCACCACGCACCCCTGAAGGACCCCCATGTCTACTGCCACCGCACCCGTCGAGGTGTCGCGCGGACGACACGACTCCCCGGCCAGCACGCCGGGCAAGCCGATCATGTCGCACCGTCAGATCCTGCTCGTCATCTACGGCCTCATGGCCGGCATGTTCCTGTCGTCGCTCGACCAGACGATCGTCGGCACCGCGATCCGCACCATCGGCGACGACCTGCACGGCCTCGACCAGCAGGCGTGGGTCACGACCGCGTACCTGATCGCGTCGACCATCACGACGCCGATCTACGGCAAGCTCTCCGACGTCTTCGGGCGCCGCCCGCTCTACATCTTCGGCATCGCGGTCTTCATCCTCGGCTCGCTGCTCTCGACGATGTCGACCTCGATGATCATGCTCGCCGCGTTCCGTGCCTTCCAGGGCATCGGTGCCGGTGCGCTGATGTCGCTGCCGCTCGCGATCATGGGCGACATCCTCGCCCCGCGTGAGCGTGCCAAGTACCAGGGCTACTTCCTCGCGGTCTTCGGCATCTCGTCCGTCATCGGCCCGCTCATCGGCGGCCTGTTCGCCGGCGCGAGCACGATCCTCGGTGTCACCGGCTGGCGCTGGGTCTTCCTGATCAACGTGCCGATCGGCGTCGCGGCCCTCCTGATGGTCATCGCCTTCCTGCACCTGCCGAAGTTCGGTGACGCCAAGGCGAAGCCGCGCATCGACTGGTGGGGTGCCACCTCGGTCATCGCGACGCTCGTCCCGCTCCTGCTCGTGGCCGAGCAGGGCCGCACCTGGGGTTGGGGATCGGCCGGCGCCATCGCCTGCTACGTGATCGGTGCGCTCGGGCTCGTCGCCTTCCTGGTGATCGAGACCCTGATGAAGGACGACGCGATCATCCCGCTCAAGC
The DNA here is from genome assembly GCF_013204965.1 of Curtobacterium sp. VKM Ac-2861. Classification (NCBI taxonomy): domain Bacteria; kingdom Bacillati; phylum Actinomycetota; class Actinomycetes; order Micrococcales; family Microbacteriaceae; genus Curtobacterium; species Curtobacterium sp. VKM Ac-2861. The sequence continues at coordinate 65,920 of NZ_JABMLA010000009.1, read as the reverse complement.
TCTTCCGCTCGGGCACCTTCTCGATGGCCACGATCCTCGGGTTCCTGGTCGGCTTCGCGATGTTCGGCGCCATGCTGACCATCCCGCTGTACCTGCAGATCGTCACGGGGCTGACCCCGACGGAGTCCGGCTTCGCGACCCTGCCGATGATCGGTGGTCTGATGATCGCCTCGATCGCCTCGGGGCAGATCGTCGCCCGCACCGGTCGCTACCGGATCTTCCCGGTGATCGGCACGGCCCTGGTCTCGGTCGGCTACGTCGTCCTGACGTTCATGACGATCGACAAGCCGCTCTGGTTCCTGATGATCGGCATGTTCCTGATCGGCCTCGGCCTCGGGCAGCTCATGCAGAGCATCACCCTCGCCTCGCAGAACTCCGTGCAGCCGCGGGACATGGGTGTGGCGACGTCGTCCGCCACGTTCTTCCGGCAGATCGGCGGAACGCTCGGTACGGCGGTGCTGCTCAGCATCCTGTTCTCGATCATGCCGGCGAACATCCTGCACGCCACCGCGGACCAGAAGAACCTGTCCGGTGCGCTCGACGCCGCCCTGAACCCGACCGTCGCCACGGCGAAGGCGAACGCGGGCGTCATGGAGCAGATCTGGAACCCGATCGTCACCCCGGTGAAGTCGCAGGTGCAGTCCGGCCTCGACCAGGCCACCGCGCAGGTCACCGCTGCGACGACCGGCGCCCCGGAGGCCGTGCAGCAGCAGGCCCTCACCGCCGCAGCCGACAAGGCACACGCCAGCGTCCAGGACGGCAAGCTCGTGGTCGACTGGTCGGACGCCTCGCAGCGCTCGTACTGGGTCGGTGAGCTCGCCCCCGAACTGTCGAAGCAGATCGACAAGGGGGCTGGCGACGGCAGCAGCTCGAGCAGCGAGACGAGCGACACGTCCTACCTCAACGGTGCGACCCCGGCGCTGACCAAGCCGTTCATGACCGGCTTCAACGCGTCGGCCGTGACCGTCTACTGGGTCGGCTTCGCCGTGATCCTGCTGGCGTTCATCCTCAGCTGGTTCTTCAAGGCGCCGCCGCTCCGCAAGAGCTCGGCCCTGCAGGAGCAGGCCGACCAGGCCGGCACCGCTGATGACCTCGAGGTGCAGGCCGTCAAGGCGGCCGACACGATGGGGTCGCCCACGGCGCCCGTCACCGGATCGATCCCCGTGCAGCGGGACCGCGCGTAGGACCGGCCACCGGGGCCTCTCGTCGCCAGACGGGAGGCCCCGACCCGCACCAGGAGCAGCAGTGAGCACGATCGAATCGCACCCGGCAGGCGACAGTGGCCTGCGGGAACGCAAGAAGCAGCAGACCCGGCACGCGATCCACCAGGCCGCGCTGGCGCTGGTCTCCGACCGGGGCCTGGCCGGCGTCACGGTCGAGGAGATCTGCGCCGACGCCGGCGTCTCGCCCCGCACCTTCTTCAACTACTTCCCGTCGAAGGGCGACGCAGCACTCGGGCTCCCCGAGAGCTCGGTGCCCGAACCGGCACGACAGGCGTTCCTGACCGCGGAGGGCCCGCTCGTGTCGGACCTCTGCGACCTCGTCGCCCGCACGGTGACTCTGCCGGCGGACCGCCGTCGCATGAAGGAACTCGTGCAGGCGCGACCGGAGATGGTGCCCGCGATGCTGCAGTGGATGGCGCGTGCCCGGCTCGCCGTGTTCACGGTCGCCGCCGAGCGCACCGACGTGGACTCCGCACGGACCGCGGTGACGCTCGTCATGGCGGCGCTCATCGAGTCCGCACACCGCTTCGCCGACGGCTCGCGCGACGAGCTGGCGGACCGCCTCCGCGGCGTGGTGGCCGAGATGGGCCGGCTCGCCTCCGCCTGAGGCGCGACCACGGACGGGAGGCGCGGCGCGGGTCCGACCCGCACCGCGCCTCCCGTCCGTGGTCCGGTCGCAAGCCGCGCAGCCATCCGACGACTCGGCCCCGTTCGAGACCAGAACGTGACGAAGAGTTCTCTTGACGCACGAGACATCCGATGTTTTGATTGCCTCGTTCGGTCGACGGAGACCGGACGGCAGGAGACACGAATGAGCCGCATCACCGGTCTGCACGTGCGCGACATCCGCTTCCCGACCTCTCGGGAGCACGACGGATCCGACGCCATGAACCCCGCGCCCGACTACTCCGCCGCGTACGTCGAGATCACGACCGACGCCCTGGACGGACACGTCGGCACCGGCTTCGTCTTCACGATCGGCCGCGGCAACGAGGTGCAGGAAGCCGCGATCGCCGCCCTGCGCGGGCACGTCGTCGGTGCCGACGCCGAAGCGGTCCTCGCCGACATGGGCGGCACCTGGCGCGCGATGGTCCACGACTCGCAGCTGCGCTGGCTCGGCCCGGAGAAGGGCGTCATGCACATGGCGATCGGCGCCGTGGTGAACGCGCTCTGGGACCTCCGAGCGAAGCGCGCGGGACAGCCGCTGTGGGCGCTGCTGGCGGACCTGAGCCCCGAGGAACTCGTCGACCTGGTGGACTTCCGGTACCTCACCGACGCGATCACCCCGGACGAGGCGCTCGAGCTGTTCCGGGCCGCCGAACCGCACCGCGCGACCCGTCGGGCCCGGCTCGAAGCGCAGGGCTACCAGGCGTACACGACCACCCCGGGCTGGCTCGGCTACGACGACGAGAAGCTCGCCCGGCTCTGCCGCGAGGCCGTCGACGAGGGCTTCGAGCAGATCAAGCTCAAGGTCGGCGGCGACCTCGACGAGGACGTCCGCCGGATGGGCATCGCCCGCGCCACGGTCGGCCCCGACATCCGCATCGCGGTCGACGCCAACCAGCGGTGGGACGTCGACGAGGCCGTCACCTGGATCGAACGGCTGAGCCCGTTCGACCTCGCCTGGGTCGAGGAACCCACGAGCCCCGACGACGTCCTCGGGCACGCCGAGATCGCCCGGCGCATCGCCCCGATCCCGGTCGCGACCGGCGAGCACATGGCCAACCGGGTGATCGCGAAGCAGCTCATCCAGGCCGGGTCGATGTCGGTGCTGCAGATCGACGCCACCCGGGTCGCGGGGGTCAACGAGAACCTCGCGATCCTGCTGCTCGCCGCGAAGCACGGCGTCCGGGTGTGCCCGCACGCCGGCGGGGTCGGCCTGTGCGAGGCGGTGCAGCACCTGTCGATGTTCGACGCCGTCGCGCTGACCGGCGACCTCGACACCCGCTGCATCGAGTTCGTCGACCACCTGCACGAGCACTTCGTGACCCCGGTGGACGTCCACGACGGCCGCTACTGGCCGCCGACCGCTCCGGGAGCCGGCACCGAGATGCTCGCCGACTCCCTCGACGCCTACGCGTTCCCGGACGGCCCGGCCTGGGCCGTGGTCGACACCGAGACGGTCCCCGACGCGGTCCGCGTCGCCTGATCCCACCCCACACACCCCATCACCACGACGAAGTGGAGACTCCGATGCAACGACGACGCATCATCACCGGGCTCGCGGCAGCAGCTGCCGCGGCCCTCGTGCTCACCGGCTGTTCCTCCGGCAGCAGTGCCGGTGGAAGCCAGTCGAAGGACGCCCTGACCTGGTCCATGTGGATCGCCGGGAAGGAGGACAAAGCCGCCTGGCAGAAGGTCGCCGACACCGTGAAGACCGAGGACGACATCACCCTGACGATCCAGGGCGCGCCGTTCGAGAACTACTTCACGAAGCTCAGCACGCAGTTGAGCGCGGGCGGCGCCCAGTGCGTCGTGAGCATGCAGTCGCTCCGCACCGCGAACTACACGTCGTCGCTGCTGCCGCTCGACGACCTCGCGAAGCAGGACGGCACCGACCTGTCCGCGTTCGACAGCACCGCGCTCGACGGCATGAAGGTCGACGGGAAGCTCTACGGCCTGCCCTACGACACCGGGCCCATCATGATGTTCTACAACAAGGACGTCTTCACGAAGGCGGGCGTGGCCGAGCCGAAGCCGGGGTGGACCGTCGACGACTTCGAGGCGGCGGGCGCCGCGCTCAAGGCGAAGGGCGTCACCATGTTCGGTTCGACGGTGGGCGACCTCAACCTCGAGTCGATGGTCTACGGCTACAACGGTGGCCGGGTGATCACGTCCGACGGCGAGCTCGACGCGTCGAACGCGAAGTTCGCGGACGGCCTCGACTGGCTCTCGACACTGGTGGAGAAGGGCTACGCGACGCAGGCGTCGTCGGACGCGTCGACGCCGGGCAACGACTTCGCCGCCGGCAAGGTCGCGATGTACACCGACGGTCCGTGGTCGCTCATCAGCCAGAAGGCCAAGGTGAAGTTCGACCTCGGGGTCACGACGCTCCCCGCGGGGACGTCCGGTCCGTCGACCTTCGCCGCTGGCTCCGGCTTCGGTGTCTCGAAGCAGTGCAAGTACCCGGAGCAGGCGTTCAAGGCCGTCCAGACGATGACCAGCGAGAAGGTCCTGACCTCGCTCGCCGAAGCGGGACGAGCCTTCCCCGGCCGCACCGCGGCCCAGGCGGCGTGGTACTCGAGCGCCGGCATCGACGGCGCCGAGGCCGCGCTCAAGGCAGGGCTCGCGAAGTCCTCGCCGCTCCTCGGGAACAAGCAGAGCGACCAGCTCTCCCAGCTGTTCACGCAGTACGCGCTGCAGGCGGTGAACGGGCAGACCTCCGGCAAGGAGACGATGTCCTCCATCGCCGGCCAGCTCGGCACGCAGTGACCAGCTGAACCAGTGATCGGACGGGAGGCCCGTTGCGGCCCCGCCACGGGCCTCCCGTCCGATCCATCCCCTGTTCAGGACCGCGCGAACGACGAGGAGGTCGTCGCATGACCACCATCCAGGACCCACCGGCCGAAGCGGCCGTCCCCGCGGTCGCGACCGCGGTCGCGGTCGGAGCCGCGACCCCGCGGCGGAAGGACGGCGAGGACACGAGCGCGCTCGGGCGCCGCTCCTGGTGGGGTGCCGCGTTCGCGGCGCCGCACTCGATCGGACTCGTCGTCTTCACGGCGTTCCCGATCGTCGCCTCACTCGTCGTCAGCTTCATGAACTGGCCCATGCTCGGCGAGCGCAGCTGGGCGGGCATCGAGAACTACACCCGGCTCTTCGCCGACCCGGTCTTCCGCACCGTCGCCCTCAACACGGCGCTGTTCGTGGTGCTCTACGTGCCGCTCAACCTCGTCGTGTCGCTCGGGCTCGCCGCCTGGCTGACGCCGCGGATCGCCGGCCGACACGTCTTCCGCGTCCTGTTCTTCATCCCGACCATCACGCCGATCGTCGCGAACGTCGTGGTGTGGCGGATGCTGTACCAGCCCGGGGGAGCGATCGACGCGTCACTGCAGTCCACCGTGGGCGTTCACGCGCCGAACTTCCTCGCCGACGAGCACTGGGCGATGCTCGCCATCGTCGCGATGAGCGTGTGGCAGGGCTTCGGCTACAACATGCTGATCTTCTCGGCGGCGCTCGACGCCGTGCCGGAGAACCAGATCGAGGCCTCGCAGCTCGACGGCGCGAACGCCTGGCAGACCTTCTGGGCCATCAAGTTCCCGCTCATCTCGCCGTCCGTGTTCTTCGCGACGATGATGACGCTGATCACCTCGTTCCAGGTGTTCGTGCAGCCGTTCGTCCTCACCAAGGGCGGGCCGGGCACCGCGACGGAGACCCTCGTGCAGTACATCTACAACACCGGCTTCCAGAACCAGCAGCTCGGTCTTGCCTCGGCCGGCGCCTGGGTGCTGTTCGTCATCATCCTCGGGATCACGGCCGTCCAGTTCCTCGGGCAGAAGCGGTGGGTGCACTATGAGTGAAGCGGTCCGCGGGCACGTCGGTGCCACCACGTCGAACCGGACGGTCAACCCCCGTGCCGTCGCCAGGACGAAGTCCGCGCCACGACCGGGGCGGGTCCGGCACGCGATCGGGTACGCCCTGCTCTGCCTCGTCACGCTCCTGTTCGTCTCGCCGCTCATCTACATGGTCGCGACGAGCCTCAAGCCCGCCGACCAGGTGTTCACCACCCCGCCGACGCTCTGGGGTCGCTCGCTCGAGTGGGACAACTACGTGCAGGCGTTCACCTACCTGCCGTTCGCCCGCTTCATCCTCAACGGCGTGTTCGTCGCGGCGGTCGGGACGGCGATCAACGTCGCCGTGGCCGTGCTCTCCGGGTACGCGTTCTCGCGGTTGCGCTGGCGCGGCCGGAACACGGTGTTCCTGCTGTTCCTCGTCACGCTGATGATCCCGCAGGACGTCCTCGTCATCCCGATGTACGTGATGATGCAGGGCTTCGGCTGGGTCGACACGTTCCAGGCACTCATCATCCCGTGGGCGTTCACGGCCCTCGGCGCGTTCCTGGTCCGGCAGTTCTTCCTGACCGTGCCGCAGGAACTCGACGACGCCGCCCGGGTCGACGGGGCTGGCGCGATCCGGACCTTCTTCTCGGTGATGATGCCGCTCGCCCGACCGACCATGGCCGTCCTCGCGGTGTTCTCGTTCATCTCGTACTGGAACTCGTTCCTCTGGCCCCTCGTCATCGTCAACGACGTCGAGGCCCGGGGCACCATCCCACTCGGCCTGCAGCAGTTCTTCGGCCAGCAGGGCTCCGAGTGGAACCTCGTGATGGCGGCGTCGGTGATCTCGATGCTGCCCACCGTGATCCTGCTCGTCCTGCTGCAGAAGCACCTCGTCAAGGGCATCGTCACCAGCGGCCTCGGCGGCCGGTGACGCCCCTCCCCCCTCTGAAAGGAACACTGGCCTCATGACCATCACCGCACCTGCAGAGCCGCAGACCGCGACCGACGCGAGCGGCCTGCCCGCCTGGTTCACCCACGACCGGTTCGGCATGTTCATCCACTGGGGGCTGTACGCCCTGCCGGCACGGCACGAGTGGGTGAAGAACCGCGAACGGATCACCGACGCCGACTACGAGAAGTACTTCGACCACTTCGACCCCGACCTGTTCGACGCCGCCGACTGGGCCCGCCGTGCTCGCGAAGCCGGCATGAAGTACGTCGTGCTCACCACGAAGCACCACGAGGGCTTCTGCCTCTGGGACAGCAAGCTCACCGACTACAAGTCCACCAACACCCCGTTCGGCCGTGACATCGTGCGCGAGTTCGTCGACGCCGTCCGGGCCGAGGGACTTCGGGTCGGCTTCTACCACTCGCTCATCGACTGGCACCACCCGGACTTCACCGTCGACGGCGTGCACCCGAGGCGCGACGACTCGCCCGAGGAGATCGAAGCGTTCAACCAGGGCCGCGACATGTCGCGCTACCGGGAGTACCTGCACGGGCAGGTCGAGGAGCTGCTCACCGACTACGGGCCGGTCGACTACCTGTTCTACGACTTCTCGTACCGGGACAACGACCACGAGGACATCTGGGGCGGCAAGGGTCGCGACGACTGGGGATCCGCGGAGCTGCTCGAACTGACCAGGCGGCTCCAGCCCGGCATCATCGTCAACGACCGGCTCGACCTGCCGGGCGACATCGTCACCCCGGAGCAGTACCAGCCCGACAAGCCGATGGAGGTCGACGGCGCCCAGGTGCCGTGGGAGGCCTGCCAGACGCTCAACGGATCGTGGGGCTACGACCGCGACAACGTGAACCTCAAGCCCGTCGACCTGCTCGTCCGCATGCTCGTCGACGGCGTCTCGAACAACGGGAACATGCTGCTCAACATCGGCCCCACCGGCCGTGGCGAGTTCGACGGGGTCTCGCGCCAGACCCTCGACGGCATCGGGACGTGGATGCACCAGCATGCCCGGTCCGTCTACGGCGCCGGACCGTCGTCGTTCGTCGCGCCGCGCAACACCGTGTACACGCAGAACGGCAACCGCCTGTACCTGCACCTGTTCGCGTGGCCGTTCGAGCACGTGCACCTGCCCGACCTGGCCGGACGCGTCGCCTACGCCCAGCTGCTCAACGACGCGTCGGAGCTGCACTTCCGCGAGATCCCGCCCGGGACCCGCGCGCAGAACACCGGGCTCGGCGGGCAGCCGGCGGGGACGCTGACGCTCACGCTGCCGATCGTGCGACCCGACGTCGCCGTGCCGGTCGTCGAGCTGTTCCTGCGCGACTGATGCAGCGCATCCTGTCGAGGACCCGACTGCGGGCGGGGAACGAGGCCGCGTACGACGCCGTGCACGCGTCGATCCCGCCCGCGCTCGCGGCCCGGCTGCGTGATGCCGGGGTGCACGACTGGACGGTGTGGCGCGACGGGCAGGACCTGGTCCACCTCATCGAGGTCGAGGACTACCGCGCGATGCGCCGGGCGCTCGCCGACGACCCCGTCAACGCGGAATGGCAGGAGACCATCAACCCGCTGCTCGAGGCCGACGACGACTACTCGGGGAACGACGACGGCGTGCCGCGGGTCTGGTCCCTGGCGGACCAGGTGGACGCATGACGGACCTCGACCTCGACCTCGACCGCGGCCCGTTCTGGTTCGGCGGCGCCGGCATCGGCAACCTGCTGCGCCCGGTGTCCGACGACGACGCCCGTGCCACCGTCGACGCGGCGTGGGACGCCGGCGTGCGCGGGTTCGACACCGCGCCGCACTACGGCCTCGGGCTGTCGGAGCGGCGGCTCGGGGCGGCGCTCGCCGACCGTCCGCGTGACGCGTTCCTGGTGTCGACGAAGGTCGGGCGGCTGCTCGTCCCCGGGCGTGGCGACGGGGACGACCTGGCCTCCGGCGGGTTCGCGGTGCCGAACGACACCGTGCGGCAGTGGGACCCCTCACCGTCGGGTGTCCGGCGGTCGTTGGACGAGTCGCTCGGGCGGCTCGGACTCGACCACGTCGACGTCGCGTACCTGCACGACCCCGATGTCTACTCGCTCGAGGACGGCCTGACGCAGGCGCTGCCGACGCTCGCCGAGCTGCGGGACGACGGCGTGGTCCGGGCCGTCGGCGTCGGGTCGAACTCGGTCGAGGCCCTCGACGCCGCGGTGTCCACCGGGCTGTGCGACGTGGTCATGCTCGCGGGCCGGTACACGCTCCTGGAGCAGCCGGCTGCGGAGCTCGTCGCACGGTGCGCCTCGCTCGGCGTCGCGGTCGTCGCGGTCGGGGTCTACAACTCGGGACTGCTCGGGCGGGACCGGCCCGACGCCACGGCGACGTACGACTACGCCACGGCACCGGCGGCACTCGTCGCGCGGGCGAACGCGATCGCCGACGTCTGCGAGCGGCACGGGGTCACGCTGCCCGAGGCGGCGCTGGCGTTCCCGCGGCGTGCGGCTGCGGTGGCCGCGATCGCCCTCGGCGTGCAGTCCGCCGAGCAGGTGCGCTCGAACGTCGCTCGGGTGGCGGCCGTGGTGCCGGAAGCTCTGTGGGACGACCTCCGCGCCGCGGGCCTGCTCACCGCCTGAGCCCTGCACAACCAAAGTCACCCCGAACCGCACGGATGCGCGGTTCGGGGTGACTTTGGTTGTGCAGCGAGTCGTGCCCGCCGAGACCTGCCTAGCGGGTCTTGGCGCTGCGACCCGAGAAGCGGATGTAGATGATCAGCACGATGATGGCGCCGATGATCGAACCGATGATGCCGGCCGGCTGGAAGAAGCCGTCCATCGGGTCGTGCTGGAAGATCAGGAACCCGAGGAACCCGCCCACGAACGAGCCGATGATGCCCAGCAGGATGGTCATGGGGATCGAGATGTGCTGCTTGCCGGGGACGACGAGCCGGGCGATGGCGCCGGCGATGAGTCCGACGATGATCAAGCTGATGATGAGACCGAGCACGGTTTCCTCCTCGTGGGTGCGGTTGCCGCGGCATGGTTGCCGGAGTCAGGGCCGACGACCGACACAACACCCACCCGGCTGCACGCGTTCTCGGTTTCAGTCGAGTGAGCGCCGCAACCAGCGCTCGACGCCCTCGACGTGCGACACCACGAGCGCCTGCACGAGCTGCGGATCCCGGCGTCGGATGGCGTCCACGATGGCGGCGTGCTCGTCGAGGGTGCGCTGCACCGAGCCGTTCTGCGTCAGTCCCCGCCAGACCCGCACCCGCACGGTCTTGCTCGACAGGGCGTCGAGCAGTCCGGACAGGTACTGGTTGCCGCCGATGCCCGCGATGGTCGAGTGGAACAGCAGGTCGTGCGCGACGAGGTCCTCGACGCCGGTGTCCTCGCCGACGGACTGCATCAGCGTGGCGAGCTCGTCGATCTGCTGCTCCGAGGCCCGCGCGGTCGCCAGGACGGCGGACGCGGGCTCGAGGATGCGGCGGACCTCGAGCAGGTCGACGAGGGACCGGTCGTGGTGCATGTCGACGACGAACGACACCGCCTCGAGCAGCACGCCGGGTTCCAGCGACGTCACGTAGGTGCCGTCGCCGCGGCGGACGTCGAGCACGCGGATGAGCTCGAGGGCCTTCACCGCTTCGCGCAGGCTGTTCCGGGACAGGCCGAGCGACTCGCTCAGTTCCTTCTCGGGCGGGAGGCGCTGCCCGGGTTGGAGCTCACCACTCACGATCATCTGCTGGATGCGTGCGATCGCATCGTCGGTCAGTGACGCCACGTCACCACCTCCTGATCCCGGCCCGCTCGCGGACGCGAGCCGACAGGTCGACGATAGCCGGGCCTCCCGGTCGTCACGGCCGGACCATCAGGCGGGCCGCAGCCGGAGGGCCTGCATCCCGCCGTCGACGGCCAGGTCGACGCCCGTCGTGGACCGGGCGAGCGGGCTCGTCAGGTAGGCGACCGCCTCGGCGACCTCCTCCGCCTGCACGAGTCGACCGTGCGGCTGCCGGGCCTCGAGGGCAGCGCGTTCGGCGGCCGGGTCGCCCGCGGTGGACAGCAACCGCGCGACCCACGGGGTGTCGGCCGTACCGGGATTGACGGCGTTGACGCGGATGCCCTCGCGGATGTGGTCGGCAGCCATCGCGCGGGTCAGGGCGGCGATCGCACCCTTGGTCGCCGAGTAGAGCGCCCGCTGGGGCAGCCCTGCGGTGGCGGCGATCGAGCAGGTGTTCACGATGCTCGCGTTGCCAGAGGCCCGCAGGTGGGGGAGCGCAGCCCGCGACAGTCGCACGGCCCCGAGGACGTTGACCTCGTACACGCGGCGCCACTCGTCGTCGTCGTTGTCCTCGACCGTGCCCTGGGCGCCGATGCCGGCGTTGTTGACCAGGACGTCGAGGCCGCCGAGCTGCTCGACGGCGGTGGCGACGGCGGCGCGGACCGAGGCGTCGTCGCTGACGTCGCACGTGACCGAGAGGAACCCCTCTGCGGTCGACGGCTGGAGGTCGAGCACGGCGACCGTGGCACCGCGATCCCGCAGGGCAGTGGCGATCGCTGCGCCGATGCCGGACGCGCCCCCGGTGACGATGGCCCGGACGCCGTCGTGGCTGCCGGCGCTGCGAGCGCCGCCGGCGCTGCCGGTTGCGTCCGCCATCAGGCTGCTCCGACCGTCTGGCGCTGCGAGCCGAGCCCGTCGGCGGTGAGCTCGACGACGTCGCCGGGCTGCAGGTAGGGCGCGTGTCCGGCCAGCGCGACGCCCGCCGGGGTCCCCGTGCTGATGACGTCGCCGGGGTACAGCACCATGAACTGCGACAGGTACCGGACGATCTCCACAGGACGGAAGATCATGTCGGCGGTGGTGCCGTCCTGCCGGACCTCGCCGTTGACGGCCAGCCGGAGCGCGAGTGCCGCGGGGTCGAGGCCGCCGGCGGCGAGCGACCCGGGCGTCACCAGCCACGGTCCGAGCGGGTTGAAGGTCTCGCAGGACTTCCCCTTGTCCCACTGCCCGCCGCGTTCGAGCTGGAACTCCCGCTCGGACAAGTCGTTCGCGATGGCGTAGCCGGCGATGGAGGCCTCGGCGTCCGCATCGGTCTCGCAGTACCGAGCTGTGCGGCCGATGACGATCGCGAGCTCGATCTCCCAGTCGGTCTTCGTGCTGTTCCGGGGGATCAGGACCTCGTCGTCGGGGCCGATCACCGTCATCGGGTCCTTCATGAACACGATCGGTTCGGTGGGGATGTCGGCGCCGGTCTCGGCGGCGTGGTCGCGGTAGTTCAGGCCGATGCAGACGACCTTGCCGGGGCGGGCGATCGGTGCCCCGCGCCGCATGCCGTCGGCCCGGTCTCGACCGATGATCGTCAGGTCGCCGGCGCTGCGGGCGTGGTCGACGCGGCCGACCGGGTCCGAGGCCAGGAAGGACCCGCTGATGTCACTGGTGATCGAGCGGAGGTCGAAGACCTCGCCGTCGGTGTCGATGGCCACGGGGATCTCGCTCCCCGCCGGGCCGAGTCGTGCGAACTGCATCGTTCCTCGCTCTCCGGCTGCGCCAGTGCAGCCAGAAACATCCTATGTCTGCGTGGTCATCGGGACAAGGTAGATGCGCTCCGCGGTTCCGCCGAAGACGGCGTCGTGCTCGGTCGTCGACAGGTCGGCGAGTGCGTCCGTCGTCCGCTGCACGACCTCGGCGTACCCGGTCGCCAGGGTCGACACCGGCCAGTCCGAGCCGAACAGCGCCCGCTCGGGGCCGAACTGCTCCACGACCGCGCGGACGTACCGGTCGACCGGGCGGTCGCGCCAGTCCGGTCCGGCCTCGGTGAGCAGGCCGGAGACCTTGCACGTGACGTTCGGGCGTGCGGCGAAGTCGGCCATCCGTCTGCGCCAGGCCGGGTCACCCGTGTCGATCGATGGTTTGCCGGCGTGGTCCAGCACGAACGATGCGTCGGGGACGGCGTCGACCAGGGCCAGCGCGGCCGAGTGCTCTCGGGCGCGGACGAGCAAGTCGAACACCAGGCCGGCACCGGCGAGGGCTCGCACCCCGCGGGCGACGTCGGGGCGGCCGAGCCAGCCGGGGTCCGGCTCGTCCTGTGCCAGGTGCCGGATGCCGACGAGGCGATCACCGCCGGGGAGCGCACGGACGGCGGCGATCCGGTCCGCCACGTCCGGCGCGGTCAGGTCCACCCAGCCGACGACGCCCGCGACCGGTCGGGGCTGCTCGAGGAGCCAGGCCGTCTCGTCGGGATCGTGCACGGCCTGCACGACGATGGTCCGCGTCACGCCGGTGTCCTGCGTCGCTGCGCGGAGGTCGTCCACGTCGAACCGGCGGCGGATCGGGGCGACGGAGTCGTCCATCCAGGGGTACGGCCGGTCGGCGGGGTCCCAGAGGTGGTGGTGAGCGTCGATGATCACGCCCTCATGATGCCCGATTCATCCGATGTCCGCCCGGGTGCTCGGTGTGCCGGCCGACGACTTTTCGCGCTGAGCGACACGTCACGGGTGCCTGTCGGCGTGACGCGTCGCTGGGCGCGAAAGTCCGCGGCTCAGACGGCGCCGGAGGCCTCGAGCTCGGCGCGCAGCTCGGCGTCGGACGGCTCGACGAAGTGCTTGCCGTTCGGCAGCACCACGACGGGGATGTTCTTCCGCCCGCTGATCGCTTCGGCACGGTCGGCCGCCGACAGGTCCTGCTCGACGTCGACGTACTCGTAGTCGACGCCGAGGGTGTCGAGCAGCGCCTTGGACCGGCGGCAGTCGCGGCACCAGTCCGCACCGAACATCGTCACCTTGTCGAACACTTCGGTCGTGGATGCATCGCTCATGCCCAGAGAGTACGTCGGCGGCCCCCCGCGCATTCCCTACGATTGGGGCATGCCGCCAGGACCCGACCCCGAGACGCGATCCTGGGCGTCGGCGGCCGTCCGACGCTTCGCCGCGGTCACGAACCTGCTCGTCGCAGCCCGTCGGTTCCGCATCGTCGGTGGCGACCCCCGCGACGCGTCGGCGCTGCACGGCCTGCTGACCGGCCTCGGTGCACGCCCGGCCGCGGAGCACGAACCGATCGACCAGCTCTGGTGCCTCGGTTCCCCCGAGGACTCAACCCCCGTCATCGAGCGCGAGGCCGACCGCCCCCGCGGCGCCACGCTCATCGTGATCGACGCCGGCCGGCACCTGCCCGCGGTCGACGAGGACGCCTTCGGCCCCGTAGTCACCGCCCGCCCGGGCGTGCTCGGCGTCCCGATGCTCTCCGACGACGTCTTCCTGGTCTCCACCGGCCGCGACCCCGAGGACGACCCGGCCGCCGACGCCCGGCTGCGCTGGGTGCGACGCTCGATGCCCGTCTCGCGCGCGGTCGCCGCCGAACTCCGCGACGGTGGACTGCTCCGCGGCACCCGCATCGGCGTCGCGATGTTCCTCGAGCCGAAGACGGCGGTGCTGAGCCTGCTCCTCCGCGACGCCGGTGCGGAGGTCGTCGTCTACGCGCACGCCGACGAGACCGACGACGCCGTGGCCGCGTCGCTCCGGGCAGCTGGTCTCACGGTGCACGCGAGCAGCGCGGCCTCGCTGCCGGAGCAGAAGTCGCTCGCCCTCGCGATGCTCGACACCCGCCCGCACATCCTGCTCGACGACGGTTCCCACGTCATCCGGCTCGCCCACCAGGAGCGTCCGGACCTGCTGCCGACGATGCTCGGCGCGGCCGAGGAGACCACGAGCGGCCTCCGACCCCTGCGCGTGATGGCGTCGCGGGGCGAGCTCGGCATCCCCGTGGTCGCCGTCAACGACGCCCGCACCAAGACGTTCTTCGACAACCGGTACGGCACCGGGCAGTCGACGGTGTTCGCGATGCTCGACCTGGTCGACGGGCTCCCATCCGGTACGCACCGAGCGATCTCGGGAGGCGCGGCGGTCGTCGCCGGGTTCGGGCACGTCGGCGAGGGGGTCGCGTTGGTGCTCACCGCCCTCGGTTTCCGGGTCACGGTCGCCGAGACCGACCCGGTGCGCGCCCTGCAGGCGCTGTTCGCCGGCCACGCCGTCGCGCCGCTCGCCGAGGCCGTGCAGGACGCCGACCTCGTGGTGAGCGCCACCGGGGTCGCCGACACCATCGACCTGCGCGTGCTGCGCTCGTGCGCGGACGGGGCCGTCGTCGCCGTCGCGGGTGGGGTCGACCACGAGGTCGCGCTCGACGACGCCCGCGCCGCCGGAGCCGGACTGCGGCCGGTGGGTCCGAAGGCCGAGCGCCTCGTGTTCCCCGACGCCGAGGGCGGACCGATCGTGCTCGACCGCGGCGGCTGCATCAACATCACCGCGGCCGAGGGCAACCCGATCGAGATCATGGACCTGTCCTTCGCCGCGCAGCTCGGGGCCGTCCGCATGCTGCTGGAGCGCGGCGACGAACTGGAGCGAGCTGTCGTGCCCATCGATCCCGCGGTCGACGACGCGACCGCCCGCGTGGCGCTCGCCGCGTTCGGGAGCCGACCCGTTCCTCCCGGCCCTCCAGCCGAACACCCTGCGGACCGCGAGCCGGACGTCCGGACGCGTCGTTTCGGAGACCCCGCATGAGCGCTGCGCACCCGAGCGACTCGCACCCGACCGCCACGCACCCGCGTGCCGACCACTCCGTCGTCGTGCACTCGGCGCGCGTCGTCGTGCCGATGACCGCGCCCCCGATCGCCGACGGTGCCGTCGCCGTGCAGGACGGCCGCATCCTGCACGTCGGCGACCGGTCCTGGGTCGTCGACCAGCTCGCCGGCTCGGGTGCGACGTTCACCGAACGGCAGTGGCGCGGAGCCCTCCTGCCGGGCCTCGTCAACGCGCACTCGCACCTGCAGTACACCGGCATGGCCAGTGTCGGCCTAGGCCAGTACGACGGTTTCGAGGACTGGGCGTCCGCGTTCAACCAGGACTACGCCGAACCGCACGACTGGCGGGCCGAAGCAGCCGCTGGTGCCGCCGCCTCGATCCGCGCGGGCGTGACGAGCATCGCGGACATCGTCACCGACATCGAGGCCTCCACCGCGCTCGAGGATGCCGGGCTCGGCGGCATCGCCTACTGGGAGGTGATGGACTGGGAGAACGACGCCTGGCAGTCGCACGGCCGCGACCAGGTGCTCGACGAACTCGCCCGGATCCCGACGAACCCCGGCGCCGGTCTGTCGCCGCATGCGCCGTACTCGCTCGAGGTCGCGCCCCTCCTCGAACTCCCCGACATCGTCCGGCAGCGTGGGCTCCGCCTGCACCTGCACCTCGGCGAGGCCGCCTTCGAAGGTGAGCGCATCGCCCTCGGACCGGTCCCCGGACTCGACGGCGTCGACGGCGTCGGCCACGGCAACGACTGGCACCTGGCGAACCTGCCCTCGTTCCGGGCGCTCCGGGCACTCGGGTTCGGGGCGAGCGCCACCGCGTTCGTCGACCGGCTCGGGGTGCTCGGCCCGGACTGCCACATCGCGCACGGCGTCTACATGACCGCTGCCGACCGGGCGCTCCTGCGCGCTCGCGGCACCGCAGTCGCACTGTGCCCGCGTTCGAACGCCGTCATCGGCCTCGATCCGCCACCGGTCGCCGACTACCTGCGCGAGGGCAGCCCGATCGCCATCGGCACCGACTCGCTGTCGTCGTCACCGTCCCTCGACCTGATGGCCGACGTCACGGCGTTGCACCGGATCGCCCGTGCTCAGGGGTACGGCCACCGCGACCTGCACGAGCGGCTCCTGTCGGCGGCGACGCTCGGTGGTGCGCACGCCATGGGACTCGCCGTCGGGCCGGACCGCATCGGCCACCTCGCCGTGGGGGCCCGCGCCGACCTGGCCGTCTTCGACGTCGATGCCCGCACCGTGCCCGACGCACTCGCCGAGCTCGTCGAGGACGGGGCCGGGCGTGCGTCCGCGACCGTCATCCGTGGGGTCGTCCGCGCCGTCGACGGAGCACTGACCGGCGTGCCCACGTCGTCGCCCGACCGCCCCGCTCGCCCTGTCATCCCTGTGGAGGAATCATGACCGAGACCGCACCCCGCCCCGGCATGGCCGCCCGTCGCACCGTCGACGGCGAACTGATCGAGTGGCTCGACGTGCCGAAGCGCGCCATCGCCCTCGGCATGGAGCCGCACCCCGAGGGCGGTTGGTACGTCCGCACCTGGACCTCGCCGGCCACGGTGACGACGCCCGCGGGGGACCGCCCCGCCGCGACCCTGATCCACTTCCTGCTGCCCCCGGGCGAGGCCTCGGCCTGGCACCGGGTGACGAGCGACGAGATCTGGATGTGGCACGGTCCGGACACCGTGGAGCTCGAACTCGGCGGCTCCGGCGATGCTCCCGAGCCCGGCGCGCGGGTCACCCTCGGGCCCGACGCCGGACGTGACCGGGTGAACGACGCACAGGCGTTCGTGCGCGGCGGCGTGTGGCAGCGGACGATCCCGAACGACGGCGAGGTGCTGCTGAGCTGCCTGGTGTCGCCGGGCTTCTCGTTCGAGGACTTCACGATGGCCGACTGACGTACCGGCAAGCCGATCATCCTCGTGCACAACGCGGGTGACGACGCGACGGTCCGCGCGATCCACCGGCGCTTCCGGCGGCACAGCTTCGCACCAGGGGGTTCTCGTGTCAGCGCGCCGCTGCTCGTCGAGGATCCGGTCCCTCGTGACTCGGCGTCGTCATACTTCGTCCAGGCGGCCGACCTGGTCGCGTACGCGGGGTTCCGGCGGTTCCAGGCACCCGGCGCGAAGAGCGGCAGCGTCTGCGACGAGACGATGTGGGACGAGCTGCGGCCCGTCTGGCGCACCGAGGTGACGAACGCTCGGCGCGACGCCATCGTCGTCTGGCCGTGATCGCGTTCGGGAGCGTTCCGAGAACAGAAAGGGGGCGCCCCGTGCTGGGACGCCCCTTGATCTCAGACCTCAGCCGAGCATGCGCTCGGTTCAGCCCGCGTCGCCAGATTACCAGCCAGACGTCGACCCGTCGACTGGTGTGTGACACGAGACCGGGTCACGAGGAGCGCCCGGAGTCGCGTTGGTATCCCACCGCGAAGTACACTTCGACCTGCCCCCACCCCCTCGCACGAAGGCCCGACCGTGACCCGATCCCTCCGCCTCACCCTCGCCGTCGCAACAGCCGCGGTCGCCGCCCTCGCCCTGACGTCGTGCGCCGCCGGCAGCGGCAGCAACGAAGACGGCACCGTCACCGACGGCAAGCTGACGGTCGCCACCGGTGAGCCGGCGTACTCGCCGTGGATCGAGGACAACAAGCCGGAGTCCGGCAAGGGCTTCGAGTCCGCCGTCGCCTACGCGGTCGCGAAGGAGATGGGCTACAGCAAGTCCGACGTCGTGTGGAAGCGCAGCACCTTCGACAGCGCGATCGCACCGGGTCCGAAGGACTGGGACCTCAACGTCCAGCAGTTCTCGATCGACGCCCAGCGCAAGAAGGCCGTCGACATGTCGAGCGCGTACTACACGACGACGCAGGCCGTGGTGACGACCAGCACCTCGAAGGCCGTCGACGACACGAGCATCGCCGCGCTCAAGAAGGACGCGATCGGCGTCGCCACCGGGTCCACGTCGATCGCGAGCGTGAAGAGCGTGCTGGGGATCACCCCGCAGGTCTTCAACTCGAACGACGACGCCGTGCTCGCACTGAAGTCGGGCCAGATCGACGCGATCGTCACCGACCTGCCGACGGCGTTCTACATGGCCGCGGCGCAGCTCGACGACGGCACGGTGTCGGCGCAGTTCCCGTCCGACGGCAAGGGCGACCAGTTCGGTTTCGTCCTGCCGAAGGGCTCGGAGCTCACGAGCAAGGTGGACAAGGCGCTCAAGTCGCTGACGGACGACGGCACGCTCGAGGACCTGCAGACCAAGTGGCTCTCCTCGGAGACCAACACCCCGGTCCTGAAGTAACCGCATGACCGTTCCAGCAGGCGCCGGTACCCCGGTCGCCGCAGCCGCGCCGAGCCAGGTCGAGGCCGAGCGGCGGCTCTACCGCCGGCAGCGCGGACGCCGGTCGATCGTGGTGTCGGTGGTGTCGACGCTCGTGGTGATCGCGATCGCCTACTTCGGCGTCGTGAACACCCCCGGCTGGGCAGCGGTCCAGCAGTCGTTCTTCGACCCGCAGACCGCGATCGACACGTTCCCGGACATCCTGCTGGGCCTCTGGCTGAACGTCCGGATCCTGTTCTTCAGCGCCATCGGCGTCGCCGTGTTCGGCACCCTGCTCGCAGTGGTGCGGGGCCTGCGGAACCCGGTCTTCTTCCCGCTGCGGATGCTCGCGACCGGGTACACGGACCTGTTCCGCGGCCTGCCGCTCATCATCGTGCTCTACCTGGTCGGCTACGGGATCCCCGGTCTCGGGGTGTTCCCGCGGCTGCCCGCCGAGGTCTGGGGCACCATCGCGATCGTCCTGACGTACTCGTCGTACATCGCTGAGGTCCTGCGTGCCGGCATGGAGGCCGTGCACCCCTCGCAACGTCTGGCCGCGCGGTCGCTCGGGCTCTCGCACGCCAAGACGCTGCGACTCGTGGTGCTGCCGCAGGCGATCCGCAAGGTCACACCGGCACTGATGAACGACTTCGTCTCGATGCAGAAGGACGTCGGCCTGGTGTCGATCCTCGGCGCCGTCGACGCGGTCCGTTCGGCGCAGATCGCGCAGGCGGAGACCTACAACTTCACGCCGTACTTCGTCGCGGGGCTGCTGTTCGTGGTGATCAGCCTGCCGCTGATCCGCGTCACGGACGCGATCGCGCGCCGCCAGCAGCGGCGCGAGCAGATCGGAGGGACCGTATGAGCGAGGTCGGCCAGGAGGCCCGTGGTGCGTCCGGTGCGGACGCTGCGGTCCTCGAGCTGCGCGGGTTGCGCAAGGCCTTCGGCGAGCACGAGGTCCTGCGCGGCATCGACCTGACGCTGCACCGCCACGAGGTCATCTGCGTCATCGGGGCGTCCGGCTCGGGCAAGTCGACCCTGCTCAAGACGGTGAACCTGCTCGAGGGCATCGACGACGGCGAGATCCTGCTGCAGGGCACCGACATCGCCGATCCCCGCGTCGCGGTCGACGGTGTCCGTGCGCGGATCGGCGTGGTCTTCCAGCAGTTCAATCTGTTCCCGCACATGCGCGTGCTCGACAACGTGACACTCGCTTCGCGGCAGGTGCACGGCGTCGGCCGGGCCGAGGCCGAGGCGACCGCGCGTCGGCTGCTCGAACGGATCGGGCTCGCGGAGTTCGCCGATGCCTACCCGGATCGGCTCTCCGGCGGCCAGCAGCAGCGCGTGGCCATCGTCCGGGCGATCGCGTCCGACCCCGAGCTCCTGCTGCTCGACGAGGTCACGAGCGCCCTCGACCCCCAGCTCGTCGGCGAGGTGCTCGACCTGGTCACCGAGCTGAAGCGGCAGGGGTCGACGATCCTGATGACCACGCACGAGATGCACTTCGCGCGGAACGTGGCCGACCGGATCGTGTTCCTGCACCGGGGAGAGGTCGTCGAGCAGGGCGTTCCCGCCCAGGTCCTCGACGCCCCGCAGCACCCGGCGCTGGTCGAGTTCCTCTCCCGCGTCCACGCCTAGGACCAGACCGGGCGACTACGCGACGGGAGCCGGGACGGCGGGCGTGGGCCGGGCCTCTCCCCACCGTCACGGCCGGCTCGCCGCTGGCGCGTCGACCCGGAACCGGCGGCGTGGGCCCAGGTCGTCATCGGCGACCACCTCGGGGACGTGGGATCCGCGACCTGCCGGCAGGAACACGGCGACGAGTGCCGAAGCCGCGACGACGGCCGCTCCGACCAACACGGCGGGCTGTGCCGCGTCGACGTAACCGGTGGGCGTGAGCTGGCCGCCGGCACCGGTGAACACGGCGGTGAGCACCGCGATGCCGAGTGCGACGCCGATCTCGCGCAGGGTGGAGTTCGCGCCGGAGGCCTTCGCGTGGTCGTCCTGCGGCATCCGCGCGAGCACGGCGGTCGAGATCGGCCCGAACACGGCGCCCATGCCGATGCCGGCGAGCAGGAAGCCGGGCAGGAGGCCGGTGAAGGTGACGTCGGCGGACATCGTGGCGGCGATCCAGAACAGTCCGGCGGACAGGAACGCCATGCCGCCGGCGATGAGCACCCGGGTGCCGACCCGTGGTGCGATGATCCCGGCGAGCGGCGCGACGACCATCGGTGCGAGCGTCCACGGCATCGTCCAGACGCCGGCCTCGAGCGGTGACCGGCCCTGCACCACCTGCAGGAACTGGATCAGGATGAAGACCGACCCGAACGCGCCGAACGAGAAGGTCATGGCGACGAGGTTGGCGAGGGTGAAGCTGCGGTCGCGGAAGAACCGGAGCGGCAGGAGCGGTGCGGCCGTCGTGGCCTGGCGGACGACGAACGCGACGAGCAGTGCGCCGCCACCGATGAGGCCGACCAGCACCTCGGTGCTCGTCCAGCCCGCGTCGTTGCCGCGGACGATGCCGAACACGACGCCGAGCACCCCGAGACCCGCGAACACGACGCCGAGGACGTCGGTCCGGACCCGGGCGCCACGGGTGTTCGGCAGGGCGAACAGGGCGAGCGGGATCGCGATCACGCCGACGGGGACGTTGAGCCAGAAGATCGCCTCCCAGCTCCAGCTCTCGACGACGGCTCCGCCGATGAGCGGGCCGAGCGCGACGCCGAGGCCGGAGATGCCGCCCCAGACGCCGATGCCCACGGTCCGCAGGCGGTCCGGGACGCTGCCGACGAGCAGCGTCAGCGACAGGGGCATGATCGCCGCGGCGCCGGCCCCCTCCACCGCGCGCCAGACGATGAGGGCGGTCGGGTCGGTGCTCATCGCGGCGAAGGCCGACGAGAGGGTGAAGACGCCGATGCCGGCGATGAACAGGTGGCGGCGGCCGATGCGGTCGCCGAGGCCGACGGCCAGCAGCATCAGGGCGGCGAAGGCGAGCGTGTAGGCGTTGGTGATCCACTGCAGCTCCTCGACCGAGGCGCCGAGGTCGGCGTGCACGGCGGGGAGTGCGCTGGTGACGACGAGGTTGTCGAGCGTCGCCATGAACATCGGGAGGGACGCGGCGGCGATCGCGAGCCACACGGGGATGCGTCGGGACATGGTGTCTCCAGTCGTTGGTAATCCGATGATTACTTGTCTCGACGGACTGTAGTAATCGACTGATAACATGTCAACCATGAGCACGGAGACAGCCGTCCGGATGCCGGCAGCGCAGCGTCGCGCGATGATCCTCGAAGCCGCACGCGGGGTGTTCGGCCGCCAGGGGTACCACGGCACCACCACCGACCAGATCGCCTCGGCGGCGGGCATCAGCCAGCCGTACGTCGTCCGGATGTTCGGGTCGAAGGAAGCGCTGTTCCTCGAGGTCTTCCGCGACACCCTCGGCATCCTGCTCGACGCCTGGCGCGAGACCCTGACGACCCTCGGCCCGGACGACGTGCCGGCGCACGTCATCGGTGAGCAGTTCGTCGACCTCGCTGCCGAGCAGGGCCTGCACACCGTGCTGCTGCAGGGGTTCGTCTCCGGTGCCGAGCCCGCGATCGGTGCGGCCGCACGCGACGGCTTCCTCGAGATCTACCGGTTCCTGCGGGACGAGGCGGGGATCCCGGACGACCAGGTGCAGGGCTTCCTGGGCAGCGGGATGATCTTCGCGATCATGCTCGCGATCGACATGCCGGCGCGGTTCGACGAGGACCGCGACGCGGCGGACCTGCTCCGCGCGACGTTCGGCGCGAAGTGCGGGCAGGTGCTCGACCTGGTGCGGCCGAGCGCGGCAGACCCGGGCGCAGCGCACCCGGGCGCAGGGCACCCGGGCGCAGCGCACCCGGGCGCAGCGCACCCGGGCGCAGCCCGCCCACGCGCCTAGAGCGTCAGCAGCACCTTCCCAACGACCTCGCCGTCGCGGACCTTCCGGTGCGCCTCTTCGACCTCGGCGAGCGGAAGGACAGTGTCGATGACCGGGCGGACGCTGCCGTCGGCGACGAAGGGCCAGACGTGCTCCCGGACGGCGGCGACGATCGCGGCCTTCTCGGCGAGCGGCCGGGCGCGCAGGGTCGTCCCGCTGATCGACGCCCGCTTCCGCATCAGCGCACCGAGGTCGAGCTCGGCGGTGCTGCCGCTGCCCGAGGCGATGACGGCGATGTGCCCGTTGGGTGCGAGGGCCTGCAGGTTCCGCGCCAGGTACGACGGTCCGACGACGTCGAGCACCACGTCGACCCCGACGCCGTCCGTGAACGCGAGGACGCGCTCGACGAAGTCCTCGGTGCGGTGGTCGACCACCAGATCGGCACCCAGGTCACGCGACGCCTGGACCTTGCGGTCACCGCCGCTCGTCGCGATCACCGTGGCACCGAGGGCCTTCGCCCACAGGACGGCGTGCGAGCCCATGCCGCCGGTGCCACCGTGCACGAGCAGGGTCTGCCCGGGGCGGAGTCCGGCGAGCATGCCGATGTTCGAGTACACGGTGCAGGCGGCTTCGGGCAGGCCGGCAGCCTCGACCAGGTCGACCGCGTCGGGGACCGGCAGCACCTGCGTCGCGGGAGCCACGACGAGCGAGGCGTAGCCGCCGCCGGACAGCAGGGCGCACACGCGGTCGCCGACGGCCACCGAGGTCACCCCGTCGCCGAGAGCCCGGACGGTGCCGGAGACCTCGAGCCCGAGGATCTCCGAGGCCCCGGGCGGCGGCGGGTAGTTCCCCGCGCGCTGCTGCAGGTCGGCGTTGTTCACCCCGGCGGCGGCGACCTCGATGAGCACCTCGCCCGCGGCGGGCACCGGGTCGGGCAGGTCGGTCACGGACAAGTTGGTGTCGTCGAACGTGATGGCGCGCATGCCCTGGACGGTACGCCGGGCAGCCGGTCATCCTGTGAGTGCCCCATGTACGCTCGATGACGGATCTGCACCTCATCCGGGGGAGTGCGGACCGATCGAGGGGGACTCTCCACCATGCCGAAGAACAAGCTCATCGCGCTCGCCACCGCCGGCCTCGCGCTCACCCTGCTCGCCGGTTGCTCGACCGGGCCGTCGAAGGCCGACCAGTGCACCCAGTTCGAGAAGACGGTCAAGTCCGCCGCCGAGGGCGTGCAGTCCGAAGCCGCGAACCTCCAGTCCGACCCGGACGCCGCCGTCACGAAGCTCAAGGAGCTCGACGAGAAGATCTCCGACGGCGTCGACGACCTGTCCGACGACGCCCTGCAGGACAAGGGCGAGGCGTTCGAGGACGCCTACGGCGACCTCGTCGACCAGATCGAGGACATCGCGAAGGACCCGCAGTCGGCCGACGTCTCGGCGCTCACGAAGTCCAGCACCAAGGTGCAGGACGCCGGCAACGCCTTCCAGAAGGAGTGCAACTCCTGATGCGCCGCACCCTCACCGCGGTGACCACGGCGCTCGTCGCCGTGGCGCTGCTGGCGGGCTGCTCCGGCGGCTCGTCCAGCGACGGCGGCTCGTCCGACGACGGAGCCTCGACGGAGACGTCGAAGACGTCCGCCCCGTCGAAGACCTCGGCCGCCGCTCCCGCGCAGACGAAGGCCGAGGCGTGCGCCCTGGTCGAGAACGAGCTCAAGTCGTTCATCGCCGAGCAGACGTCGTCCTCGGCACCGGCGGACCCCGCTGCGCGGGCGAAGCTCGTCGGCGAGTTCACCGACCGTCTCGACGCGGCACTGCCGAAGGTCACCAACGACGACGTCCACGACGCCTTCGAGGACTTCACCGAGGACGCGAAGGAGTACGCCTCGGCGCTCACCTCCAGCGGCTCGAGCGACTCCGCCGAGGCGAAGGACGCCCAGACCGACGTGCAGTCCTCGCTGAACGAGGTCTCGGCGGTCTGCCCGAGCAACTAGTCGCCACACCCGGCCCCGACACCACGACGCCCCGCAGCTCCGACCGGAACTGCGGGGCGTCGTCACGCGTCGTGGAGCGGCAGGACGAAGGCGACTCAGACGGCCGCCGGCTGCGACGCGTCCAGACGGGCGACGTCCTCCGGCCGCAGCTTCACGGTCGGTGCGGTCAGCGAGTTGAGGATCGACTGCGGCCGCGACGCCCCGGGGATCGGGACGACCACGTCGCTCTTCTGCAGCTCCCACGCGAGCGCGATGACCTGCGGGGTCACGCCACGGTCGCGTGCGATGTACGCGAAGTCCTCGTAGGCGGTGCCGAGGTCGGCGGCGTTCGCGATGCCACCGAGCGGGCTCCACGGCAGGAACGCGATGCCGAGCTCGTCGCAGAGCTCGAGTTCCGGCTCGCTCGACCGGAACTTCGGCGAGAACTGGTTCTGCACCGAGGCGAGTCGTCCGTCGAGGACCTCGTTCGCCGTCCGGATCTGGTCGGGGTCCGCGTTCGAGATGCCGGCCATCCGGATGACGCCCTCGTCGAGCAGCTCGCCGAGCGCGCCGACGGATTCGGCGTAGGGGACCGCGGGGTCCGGACGGTGGAACTGGTACAGGCCGATCGCCTCGACGCCGAGGCGTTTCGCTGACGCCTTCGCCGCCTGCTTCAGGTACTCCGGGTGGCCGTTCTGCGCCCAGGCGCCGGCCTCCGGTCGCAGGTGTCCGCCCTTCGTGGCGATGAGGATCGACTCGGTGTCGCCGTGGAACTCGCGGACCGCCCGGGCGATGAGCTCCTCGTTGTGCCCCACCTCGTCGTGGGCGGCCAGGTGGTACGCGTCCGCGGTGTCGATGAGCGTGACACCGTTCTCGAGCGCGGCGTGGATGGTCGCGATGGACTGTCGTTCGTCGGGGCGCCCCTCGATCGACATGGGCATCCCGCCCAGACCGATGGCGCTGACCGATACGTCTCCGATGACTCGTTGCTTCATGGCCCCAGCATGCGCCGGGGGTGCGCGGTCGCGCACAGGGTGCGTCGCGCAGTGGTGGTGACCACCCGCCGACCGGGAGGCCCGTGGCGGCCCCGCCCCGCGCCTCCCGTCCGCCGTCCGGTCCCGTCCACCGCGCCCGCTCCGTTCAGCGCCGCGCCCAGCTCGGCGCGTGCTCCGGAAGCGGCCCGAATGCGATGCCCCGGGCGTAGAGACCCCGCGACGGCGGCACGTACCGGGCGAGCAGCACGGGCAGCAGGGGTGGCCCGTCCTGCAGCCGTCCGGCGAAGGCCCGCTCGAACACGACGCGGTGCAGCACAGCCTGCGCCGACTGGACGATCACTGCCGGCGGCCTCCGACGACGCTGCACCGCGGCCAGTGCACCGTCCAGCCCCGCACCTCGGAGCCCACGCTGCAACGACGGAACCAGGATCCCCGCCGTCGCCACGGCGTCCTGCACCGCCAGGTTGATCCCCACCCCACCCGCGGGCGACATCGCGTGCGCCGCGTCGCCGATGCACAGCAGCCCCGGCCGCCACCACCGCCGCAACCGGTCCATCCGGACGTCGAGCACGTGCACGTCGTCCATCGACCCGATCGCCTCGACCCGGTCGGCGAAGTCCGGACGGAGCCGCGCCACCCGCTCCCGGAAGGCGTCGATCCCCTCAGCCCGCAGGGCCGCGTCCGAGCCCTTCGGAGCGAAGTACGCGACCTGGTGGTAGTCGGGCCGCGGGAAGCTCAGCAGCACGTCGTTGCCCGAGAACGCGGGGGTCAGGGCGCTCGCCGCGTCGCCCGACCGACGGGGGAGCCGGAACCACCAGGTGTCGAACGGCACCGGGAACGCCCGTGGCACGAGCCCTGCTGCCCGGCGCAGGACCGAGTTCCGTCCGTCGCACGCGATCACGACGTCGGCGCGGAGCTCCTCGGGTTCGCCGCTGCCGTCGCGCGAGCGGAGGTGGACCCCGGTGACCACACCGTTCTCCTCGATGAGCCCGGTCGCCGCGCGGCCCATCGCGATGTCGAACGACGGTTCCTGCCGGGCAGCGGTCACGAGCAGGTCGAGCAGGTCCCACTGCGGCACCATCGCCACGTGGTCGTACGGGGGATCGAGCCGTGAGAAGTCGCCGAGCAGCAGCCGTGACCCGTCGGGCATGGGCAGGGAGAAGTCGTCGAGCCGTGACTGCGGCAGGGCCCGGAAGCGCTCGCCGAGGCCGAGCTCGTCGAGCAGCCGGATCGTCGAGGCGTGCACGGTGTCGCCCCGGAAGTCCCGGTTGAAGTCGTCGTGCTGCTCGATGACGCGCACCGCGATGCCGGCCCGGGCGAGCAGCAGCCCGAGGACGACCCCGGCGGGGCCACCACCGACCACCGCGACCGTCGTCCGCGACACCGTCACCATGCCGTGGACGCTACGCCCTGTCGGACCCGCGCACTGTGCGCACGCACAACGCGACAGGACACGAGGTGATCACCTCGTGTCCTGTCGGGGAAGTGGTGCGCGACGGCGCTAGGCGCTCGCGGACACCGAGGACGACGCGGTCTCGTCGTCGGCGGCGTTCGCGAAGACGACCCCGCCCCACGTGATCACGGCGATCGCGAGCACGAAGCCGACCGCGGCGATCCACCACGACGACTTCCGGCGGATCCACGCGCCGATCGCCAGCACGATCGTGGCGACGCCGATCACGAACGCGCCGCCGACGGCGATGGCCGTGCCGCCGATGTACCCGCCGGGTGAGCACCCGGCGGAGGCATCGCAGGTCGCGGTCGCCGAGATGACCGCGATGATGCCGACGACGGCGGTGACGATGGTCATCACGGCGCCGAAGGCCAGCAACAGCACGGTGGAGATCCGGTCGGCGAGCTTCGCCGGCGGGAACAACGTTGTGCCGCTGCGCTCCCAGGCCGCGCGCTGCGGGTCCTGGGGGCCGGGCGAGGACTGCGGCGGACCGCCGGGGACGTTGGACCAGGTCATGGGAGCAGTCCTACCGCGCTTCCACGCCGAACGCCTGTGCGAGCCGCTGGATCTTCTGCGCCCGACCCAGGCGGGGCAGGTCGGAACCGTCGCGGATGACCTTGCCGCGGGCCTCGAAGTCGTCGAGGAAGTCCTGCGCCCAGGCGACGTCGGTCGGCGTGGGGGAGATGACCTCGTTGATGACGGGCAGCTGCTCGGTGTCCAGGCAGAGCTTGCCGGTCAGGCCGAGTGACACCGCGACCTGGGACTGCTCGCGCAGGATCGGGTGCGACGACCCCACCGTCGGGCCGTCGATCGGGCCGGGCAGGTCGCCGACGCGCGAGGCGACGACGAGCTTCGACCGCGGGTACGCCATCGCCAGGGTGTCGGCGCTCGTGCCGGTGTCGCGGCGGTAGTCGCCGGAGCCGAACGCGAGCCGGAACGCGCCCTGGGCCCGCGCGATCGAGACGGACTCCTCGATGCCGAGCGCCGACTCGACCAGGGCGATCACCGGGGTCTGGCCGCCGAGCCGGTGCCACGTGTCGGTGACCTGGGCCGGGGACTCGGTCTTCGCGAGCATCACGCCCTGCAGTCCGGGCAGGCCGCGGAGTTCTTCGACGTCGTCGGCCCAGAAGTCGGTCGTGACGTCGTTGATCCGGACCCAGGCCTCGCCGCCTCCGGCCAGCCACGCGGCGACGCCCTGCCGAGCCGAGGGCTTGGCGGCGGGGTCGACGGCGTCCTCGATGTCCAGGATGATCTGGTCGGCGCGGGACCGCTGGGACTTCTCGAACCGGTCGGTCGCGGTGCCGGAGACGAGCAGCCACGAGCGGGAGATCTCGGCGGGGACCGATCGACGCCGGTTCGGCGTGGGGGCGGACGGGGTGGTGCGGTCGTCGATGGCCATGCCCCGTTGGTACCACATCGGACGCGTTGCACCGCAGATCCGACGCGTCACACCGCAGATCTGACGTGCGGCGCGTCCGTCGGAAACCCCGAAACCTCGGTTCATTGCCAGAGAGGGCGCTCGTTCCCGCCTACAGTGTCGGATGTGTGGCGAGCGGACAGGGTGACCGACGGTGAGGACGACGTGAACGACGACGTCCCCGTCGAGGGTGCCCACGAGCGCCCGGATGACGAGCGAGACGACCGCGGTCAGCGCGACCACCGCGACGAGCGAGACGACCGAGACGAGCAGCAGGACGTGGACGAGGACCGGACCGACGACGAACCGGACCGCACGCTCCGCCCGGAACTGCAGCTGACCAGCCCGCAGGCGATCAGCCTCGGCGATCCCCGGCTGCAGGCGGGCAACGCGGCCGAACCGACGTGGGACGGCTGGCGCGGCCAGCTCACCGGCGTCGGCGGCACGAGCCCGCTCACCCACTTCAGCGACCACCCCCGCGCGCGCATCGAACTGTCGACGACGCACCCGGGCGGCCTCGCGCAGTTCATCACCGGCAAGACCACCCTGCTGTCCAGCCTGATCCGCGACGAGGTGGCGCTCCGTGCCGCCCGCGTCGCCGCCGGCCAGGTCGAGGCGAAGGGCACCGAGCTCGCCACCGTGCGCGGGATCGACGCCGTGAAGCTCGGCATCGGCATGGCCGACTGGAAGCACGGCGACGAGCAGTTCCGCGGCCCGGTGCTCCTGCGCCCGCTGGCGATCCGCCGCCACGGCCGTGACTTCGAGGTCCGGCTCCTCGGCGAACCGGTGCTCAACCCGGGTCTCGCCGACGCCCTGCACGAGCAGTTCGGCGTCATCCTCGACGCGCAGTCCTTCGTGGCGCTCGCGCAGCAGGACGGCTCGTTCACCCCGAACCCCGTCATCGACCGCCTGCGTGGCCTGACCGCGCACATCCCCGGCTTCTCCGTGCACGCCCGGCTCGTGGTCTCCACGTTCGCCGAGGTCGCGACCGGTCTGGTCGAGGACACCGGCGACCTGTCCCACCCCGTGCTCGACGCCCTGGCCGGCAACCCGAGCGCCAAGTGGCAGGTCGAGCAGTCGTACCACCCGGTCGAGCAGACCCCGTCGGACGAGCGCAGCCCGGAGACCGACACCCTGCTGCTCGACGCCGACGACGAGCAGGAGAACGTGATCGCGCAGATCGCGGCCGGCAACTCCATCGTCGTCAAGACCCTGCCCGGCACCGGCGGCACCCAGACGATCGTGAACGCCCTGGGCGGCCTGGTCGCCGCGAACAAGCGCGTCCTCGTGGTGAGCCCGCGCCGTGCGACCCTGCGGGGCATCGCGGCGCGCTTCGGCGAGGTCCAGCTGCCCGGCGTCGCGGTCACACCGTCGACCCTGCGCCGCGACGTCGTCCGTGCCATCGCCCGGAACGAGAAGGCGGCCCGTCCGAACCTGCGCGAGGTCGACGACGCCCTGGTCCGGCTCCGCAAGGTCCTGAAGGACTACCGCGGTTCACTGACCCGCAAGGACGCCGACTTCGGCGTCTCGGTGCTCGACTGCCTGGTCGAACTCTCGCGCCTGTCGCTCCTGCCGGTCCCGCCGTCGACGACCGCGCGGCTGTCGAAGCAGTCCGTGGCATCCATGGTCGAGGGGCGCTCGCGCGTCGCCGAGACGATGGTCAGCGCGGCCAACCTCGGTGAGTTCCGCTACGGCCCCGACGACTCGCCCTGGTACGGCGCGAAGTTCTCCACCAGCGACGGTGCCCAGCGCGCCCACCGCATCGCGAAGGACCTCGACTCCGACGGGCTGCCGACGCTGCTCCGCCGGGCGCACGACCTGGTGAGCTCGACGCACATGCGCCAGTTCACGACGATCAACGAGCTCGGCATCTACCTGCGCCTGCTCACCGAGATCCGTGACACCCTCGACCGCTTCCTGCCGGTGGTCTTCGACCGTTCGGTGTCCGAGCTCGTCGCCGCCACCGCCCCGCGTGGCGAGGGCGCTCCGATGTCGTCGACGAACCGTCGTCGCCTGAAGAAGCTCGCTCGTGAGTACGTCCGCCCCGGCGTGCACGTCTCCGACCTGCACGAGGCCCTGACCCGGGTGCAGCAGCAGCGCGTGCTGTGGCAGCGCTACGTCGCCGCCGGCGTGAACCCCGAGGTGCCCACGGGCATCGCGGACGTGCAGGTGCTGTTCTCGAACGTCGCCGAGGACCTCGCGCGGCTCGACGAGCCGCTCGGCCGGTCCGAGCGCGATCGTCAGCTCGCGAACACCCCGGTCGACCAGCTCGTCCCCACCATCGCCGAGCTCGCGGCCGAGTCCGACGTCCTGCACAACCTGCAGGAGCGCACCGAGCTCATGCAGACCCTGCGCGACCTGCAGCTCGAGCCGCTCATCACCGACCTGGCGAACCGCCATGTGCCGGACCTGCAGGTGCCGGCCGAGCTCGAGCTCGCCTGGTGGCAGTCCGCCCTCGAGACCATGCTCGAGTCCGACCGGGCCCTGCTCGGCGCGAACACCGACATGCTCGACCGGGTCGAGGCCGACTTCCGCCTCGTCGACGACGCCCACGCGGCCGGGGTCTCCCAGGGCCTGGCATGGCAGCTCGCCGAGAACTGGAAGGTCGGACTCGTCGACTGGCCGGAAGAGGCCACCGCGCTGAAGACCCAGCTGCGCGAGGGTGCGATCACCTCGCGGCTGCTCCAGGACTCCGCACCGCACCTGTCCCGGTCGATCGCACCCGTGTGGCTCGCGAGCCCGTACGAGGTGTCGCAGATCGCCGACACGATGCCGTTCGACACCGTGATCCTGGTCGACGCCGGCGCCGTGACCATCGCCGAGACCGTCGGAGCCGTCCGTCGTGCGCGCCAGACCGTCGTCTTCGGTGACCCGGTCACGCAGACGCCGTCGCCGTTCCGCATCGCCGTCGACCCCGAGCACCGTGCGCTGCAGGTCGACGAGGGCACCCTCGACGCCTTCCACGCCGACTCCGCCCTGGCGAAGCTCTCCACGCTGCTGCCGACCCTGTCGCTCTCGCGGTCGTACCGCGCCGGCGGCGAGGACCTGGCCGAGCTCGTGAACCGTCGCTTCTACGGCGGCAAGATCGAGTCGCTGCCGTGGGCCGGCTCGTTCCTCGGGCACGGCTCGATCGCGCTCGACTACGTCAGCGACGGCAAGGCCGTGCCGGACCCCGAGTCCGGCGCCGTCGAGAGCGTCGACGCCGAGGTGGACCGCGTCGTCCGCCTCGTCATCGACCACGCCCGCACCCGCCCGTCCGAGTCGCTCATGGTCATCACCGCCTCGGCGAAGCACGCCGTGCGCGTCGAGCAGGCCGTACTGACCGCGGCGCAGGGCCACAAGGACCTGACCGAGTTCGTCATCGGCGACCGCGCCGAGCCGTTCATCGTGGCGACGCTCGAGCAGTCGGTGGCGCAGAGCCGCGAC
Source organism: Curtobacterium sp. VKM Ac-2861 (assembly GCF_013204965.1). NCBI lineage: Bacteria > Bacillati > Actinomycetota > Actinomycetes > Micrococcales > Microbacteriaceae > Curtobacterium > Curtobacterium sp. VKM Ac-2861. Next base: position 34,205 of record NZ_JABMLA010000009.1, on the reverse strand, counting down.
CGCGTCGTGTTCTCCATCGGCTACGGCCGCACCCCGCACGGCCGCGTCCTGCGCGACTTCGGTCCGCTCGGCAAACCCGGCGGCGAGCGGTTGCTCGCGGTCGCGATGACCCGTGCGCGCCGCTCGATGGTGATCGTGACGTGCTTCCAGCCGTCCGACATCGAGGCCGAGCGGATGGGCCACGGCACCGTCGCCCTCGCCGAGATCCTGGCCGAGGTGCGTGCGCGCACCACCGCCGAGTACGTGCCGGACGACTCCGACCCGCTGCTCGTCGACCTGGCCCGCCGACTCGAGATGCGCGGCATCCCGGTCGCGCTCGGACACCGCGGCAAGCTCGGCCTGGTGGCCGCGCACGGCGGGGTCTGCGTCACGATCGAGACCGACGCGTCGCTGGTCAAGGGGTCGCTGCGCGAGTCACTCCGCCTCCGCCCCGAGGTCCTGCGCCGACTCGGCTGGCACTACGTCCGCGTGCACGCGTTCCAGCTGTTCTCCGACCCGGACCGCGTCGCGAACACCGTCGCCGCCGTGCTCGGTGTCGACCGTGGTGCCACGCAGGAGATCTCGATCCCGCCGATCCCCGCCCGCCGATGACTCCTCGGGCGAGTCGGCGGGCCTCCCGGCCCGCCGGGCCGGTGACGCCGGAGACGGACCAGCTGGTGGGCACGTGGACGCGAGCCGACGACGCGTCGTCAGCCGCGCCTCCCGTCCGGTCAGCGTCTCCGGAACGCGACACGGACGACCTGTCGGGAGGCCCGGTGCGGCGCCGCAGACGCGTCACCACCCAGCCGGTGCCGGGCTCGGACCCCACCCCCGCGCCGGAGCCGGCGCGGCACGGATCCGGCGAGAACGATGTCCGTCTCCGGGCGGACGTCCCGCCCCACTGGTAGCAGGTAGCCTGGCCTGCGATGACTGACACCGTGCGGGAGCGCCCCGACTGGCAGACCTGGCCGAACCTGATCTCGCTGTTCCGGCTGCTGCTGATCCCGGTCTTCGTGTGGCTCGTCGTCGCCGGACACCCGGGCTGGGCGTTGGTCGCACTCGTCGTCATCGGCGTGAGCGACTGGGCGGACGGCTTCATCGCGCGCAAGTTCGACCAGGGCTCGAAGCTCGGCAAGGCGATCGACCCCGTCGCCGACCGACTCGCCATCATCGCGATCGTGCTGTCGCTCGTGCTGACCGGCCTGCTGCCGTGGTGGGTCGTCGCGGTCGTCGTGCTCGTCGACCTGGTGCTCGTGGTGCTGTCGAGCGTGCTGTTCCACGGCAACCCGGACCTCGACGTCACGTGGACCGGCAAGATCCGTTCCGCGCTGCTCTTCGTGGGCCTGCCGGTGCTGCTGTTCTCGGCCGTGCACGCCGTCGACGAGAACGCGCCGTGGGTGCGGGTCGTCGCTCTGGTCTTCGTCTACCTCGGCACCGTGGGCCACGTCCTGGCGGGCATCCAGTACGCCGCGGCGATGTTCGCGAAGCGTCGCCGCGTCACCGCCTGACGCGCCCCGTGCCGCACCTTGACGCCGGCTGCGGCCGGTAGCGCACGATCGCGCCCCCGAACGGGCATCGCGCCCCGAAGAGTCGGGGCGCGATGGCCGTGGAGGGGCGCGATCGCGGCGCCGTCGGCGGGGATGCCCCTGCTAGAGCTTCGTGGAGCCGCCGATGCCGGGGCCCTCGGGCGCGGTGCTCGGAGCGACGTGCGCACCCGAACCCGTGCTCGTCGGCTCGCCGTTCTGGGAGCGGAGCAGGTCGCGGATCTCGAGCAGCACCTCGACGTCCGTCGGGGGCACGTCCTGCGGGGTCTGCTCCTCGTCGTTCTTGACGCGCTCGAACGCCACCTTCTTCAGGTGGTTCACGGGCACGACGAGGGCGAAGTACACGACGGCGGCGACGATCACGAAGTTGATGACCGCGCCGATGATCGCGCCGAACAGGATCTTCGCGCTTCCGCCGGACACCGTCGGGATGGACCAGACGAGCGCCTTGTCGAGGCTCGACGCGTTGAAGACCGCGCCGATCAGGGGGTTGATGAGGCTGGTGACGATCGCGGTGACGATCGCGGTGAACGCAGCACCGATGACGACTGCGACGGCCAGGTCGATGACGTTGCCGCGGAGCAGGAACTCCTTGAAGCCCTTCACGGGACTCCTTCCGGTCGAGGACAGTCGCCGGTCGGCGACCCCATCAACCTATCGGCGAGGAGTGCTCGTGGTCAGGAGGCGCTGGGCTTCGGCGTGCTCGGCTTCGACTCGGTCTTCGCCGGGGTGGACTTCGTCTCCGACTTGGCCGGCGTGCTCGACGAGCCCTCGGACTTCGGCGCCGGGCGGGAGTCGGTGCGGTAGAAGCCGCCGCCGTTGAAGGTCACGCCGACGGGCGAGAACACCTTGCGCAGGACGCCGCCGCACACCGGGCATTCGGTCAGGGTGGCGTCGGAGAACGACTGCTTGATGTCGAACGCGTTGTCGCACTCGGTGCAACGGTACGAGTAGGTGGGCACGTCAGCTCCGGAACGTGATGATGCGTGACGGCGTGATGATGCCGTCGACGGGTTCGTCGTGGGGTTCGCGCGGGACCTCGTCGAGGTACTCCGCGTCGAAGATCACAGCATAGACGGGCGGACGCTTCGCCATGGACCCGAGGGTCTTGTCGTAGTAGCCGCGACCCCATCCCATCCGGACGCCGTCGTGCCCGACCGCAGCCGCGGGGGCGAGGATCGCGTCGACGTCATTGATGGCGATCGGGGACAGGACCTCGCCGACGACCTCGGGCATGCCGAAGATGCCCTCGGTCTCGCTCTCACCGTCGCCGACCGCCCAGTCGAGCAGGCCGTCCTCGCGCGTGACCGGCAGGAGCACCCGGATGTCGTGCGCGAACGCCCAGTTCAGGAACGGCCGGACGTTCGGCTCGTCCGACGCCGACAGGTAGAGCGCCAGCGCGGTGACCTGGCGCTCCTCGGCGAAGCGCTGCAGGGTCGCGGTGAGCGCCGCACTGTCCGCGTCGCGTTCCGTCGTGGTCCGGGTGCGCCGCCGCTGCCGGAGTTCGGCTCGCAGGGCGCGCTTCTCGTTCCCGAGATCAGCGATCATGCGCAGGAGTCTACCGAGCGCATCCGTTGCGGCTTCCCGCCGGGAAACGCGCTGATGCCGTGTCCCCAGTAGCGATGACATGCCCCGGAAACCCGGATCGGATACGGTCTGGGGCATGGGCTTCCAGATTTCCAAGGCGGTGATCCCAGCGGCAGGGCTGGGCACTCGCTTCCTCCCCGCGACCAAGGCGATGCCGAAGGAGATGCTCCCCGTCGTCGACAAGCCAGCCATCCAGTACGTGGTGGAAGAGGCTGTCGACGCAGGACTCACCGACGTCCTGATGATCACGGGCCGCAACAAGAACGCACTCGAGAACCACTTCGACCACGTGTCGGAGCTCGAGGAGACCCTGAAGAAGAAGGGTGACCACGAGAAGCTGCAGAAGGTCAACCAGTCGACGGACCTCGCCGACATGCACTACGTGCGTCAGGGCGACCCGCTCGGCCTCGGCCACGCGGTGCTCCGCGCGAAGATGCACGTCGGCCGCGAGCCGTTCGCCGTGCTCCTCGGCGACGACATCATCGACGCCCGCGACCCGCTGCTCAAGCGCATGATCGAGGTCCAGGGCGAGAAGAACGCCACGATCGTGGCGCTGCTCGAGGTCCCCGAGTCGCAGACCCACCTGTACGGCATCGCCACGGTCGAGCCGACCGACACCGACGACGTCGTCAAGATCACCGGGCTCGTCGAGAAGCCCCCGCAGGGCGAGGCGCCCTCGAACCTGGCCATCATCGGCCGCTACGTCATCCGCCCCGAGGTCTTCGACGTCCTCGAGAAGCAGGAGCCCGGCAAGGGCGGCGAGATCCAGCTCACCGACGCGCTCATGAAGATGGCGAGCGCCGAGGAGTGGACCGGCGGCGTGTACGGCGTCGTGTTCCGTGGACGCCGGTACGACACCGGTGACAAACTCGACTACATCAAGGCGATCGTGCAGCTCGCCTCGGACCGCGAAGACCTCGGCCCCGACCTCAAGTCGTGGCTGAAGGAGTTCAACGCGGGCGAATGAGTCGGCCATCCCGCCCGGGACCGTGCACACGGACCCGGGCGGGACACCCCGTCCCGCACAGCGGCGGGATCCCGGAGGAACCAAGCGATGACGACGATCCCGACCCTGTCCCACGGGCGGGTCACCATCCGGCCCCTCCGGCTCCGTGACACGCGCGACCTCGACCTCGCGCTGGCGTCCAACCGTTCGTGGCTCCGCACCTGGGAGGCCACGAACCCCTCAGGACACGTCTCCACCGACGTCCGCGGCAGCATCCGCGCGCTCCAGGCCAACGCCCGCGCGGGACTCGGACTGCCGTTCGCGATGGAACTCGACGGCCGGTTCGTCGGGCAGCTGAACGTCTCCGGCATCACCTACGGGTCGCTGGCCAGCGCCTCGATCGGCTACTGGGTCGTCGAGGACGCCGCCGGACACAACGTGACCCCGATCTCGGTCGCCCTGGCCGTCGACCACTGCTTCCGCGCGGTCGGCGTGCACCGCATCGAGATCTGCATCCGACCCGAGAACGCCCCGTCGCTCCGCGTCGTCGAGAAGCTGGGCTTCCGGTACGAAGGGCTGCGCCGCCGGTACATCCACATCAACGGCGATTGGCGCGACCACTTCTGCTTCGCGCTCGTCGCCGAAGAGGTCCGTGAGGGCGTCCTCGAGCGCTGGGTCCGCGGGCAGGTGCCACCCGGCCTCGGTGCCGTGCCGCTCGCGGCCCGTGACGAAGCGGCGCTGCCGATCACCACCACGCCGCGTCTCTGACGGGAGGCCCGTGGCACGTCCCACGGATTCCGCCGCGACACGCGCAACACGCGTTCCGCAATCACGCGACGGGGATACCCCCGCCCCTACCGTGTCCCCATGGCAGGAATCGGCTCGTGGGGTGGCGGCATCGTCCTGCTCGTCGCGGCCGTCCTCTGGCTCGTCTACCTGATGCCGTCGTGGGCTGCCCGACGCCAGTACCTGGCCACCGAACGCAACGCGATCCGACTGCAGCAGACCCTGCGGATCCTGGCGCAGACCGCTGAACTGCCCGACGAGGTCCGTGTCGAGATGAACGCGAAGTCCCTGGCCGAGGCACAGCGCGTCGCCCGGTCCGAAGAGGCGAAGCGCACCGCCATCGTCCGCGCCCACGAGGCCGCACGTCAGCGCGAGATCACCCGTCGGCTCGCGGAGCAGGCTCCCGTCCTCGAGCGTGCGTCGTCGATGCCCGCACTGACCGCGATGCGCATGCGACGCTCCCGGCTCGGAGCCACCCTGTTCGGCACGCTCGGCGTCATCGTCGCGCTCGTCGTCTTCGTCGCAGCACCCGCCCTGTGGCTCGTCGGTGTCGCCGGGCTCCTCGCCGCGGGTGGGTCCGCAGCCGTCCTGGCCCAGCTCCACCAGGTGGCGACGGCACGGAAGACCCGTGTCGCGGCGGCCGAGGCGGGCGCGACCCGTGCCTCCCGGCCTGCGAGCACGTGGACGGACCCGGCACCGCCGCTGACGACCGAGCAGTCCGCAGAACCCGCGCAGGACCGCAGCTGGACCCCGAACCGGGTGCCGAAGCCGCTGTACGTGGAGCGACCGACAGCGCCCGCTGCGTCGCCGGAGTCGTCCGCCGAGCTCGCCGCGCGACTCAAGGAGCGCGTCGCCGAGGCCAAGGCCGAGGCGGACGCCGAAGCCGCAGCCATCCGTGCGGGCGAGGCCGACCCGTCGCTCGCCCGGGTGTCACGCATGCGGCCCGAGCTCGAGGACGCTGCCGCGTCGCTGTCCGCCCACGACCAGGGGCGTCTCGCGGAGCGGCTGGGGCTGCGTGCTCCCGCAGTACCGGAGCTCGTCGCCGAGACGCCGGACGAGCCGACCGCGCCGACGGGTCCGCCGAGCAAGTGGGCCGGCATGGGTGTCCTGGACGACGACGCGTACCAGCAGGCCGACCTCGACGCGATCATGCGTCGGCGCCGCGCGGTCTGAGTCGCGGCTCGCCCGACCGGCTGTCCACGATTTCGGATCGGCCGAACGGTGGTGCTAGTGTGGTCGAGCACTTGGGGCTATGGCGCAGTTGGTAGCGCGTCTCGTTCGCAATGAGAAGGTCAGGGGTTCGAATCCCCTTAGCTCCACCAAGGCAATGCCGAAACGGCCCGGAACCGACAGGTTTCGGGCCGTTCTGCGTTCGGTGTGTTCCACAGGGTCGCGTGACTGTGTCGTCGTGCACAGTTCGCGAACAGGGGTGGTGTGTTGCTGAGCGCATCGTTCTAGACTCCCGGTGCGCCGACGGGGCGCGGGGAACGGGGGAACACGTGCGCTTCAGGACTGCCATCGCATCGATCGGGACGGTGCTCGCCGTCACTGCTGGGCTGCTCGTGGTCGCTCCGGTGGCGCCGGCCTCGGCCGCAGCGCCGACCACCGGGCGGTTCACGCCCGTGGCGCCGGCGCGAGCCTGGTCCGGTACCGCGACGAGCAAGCTGACGACCGTCACGCTCGGCGGTCGCAACGGCATCCCGTCGAACGCGACCGCGGTCGTGCTGACGGCGACCGTGACCTCCCCGAGCGCGGCGGCGTACGTGAGCGTCGCCCCGTTCGGCAGCACCGCCAGCCCCGCCATCCAGAACTTCGCCAGGGCGCAACCGATCTCCGGCACCACCACGGTCGGACTCACCAGCGGCAAGGCCCAGGTGAAGGTCTCGGCCGGCAAGGCGACCGTCGCCCTCGACGTCGCCGGTTGGTACGGCACCAGCGCCACCGGGTCGACCTACACGCCGCTCGCGCCGACGAACGTGCTGAACGGCACCGTGACCACCGGCGCCAAGCGCATCGTCGTCGCGGGCAAGGCGGGCGTGCCGTCGAACGCCACCGCCGTCGTGCTGCAGGCCGACGTGTCCCGTCCTGCGACGAGCGGCCGGCTGCGCCTCACCCCGTACGGCAACAACGCGGGCGTCGTCTCGCTCATGTACTCCAAGGGCACCACCGTCGCGAACACGACGACGGTCCGGCTGTCCGGCGGTGCCGTCCAGGCCAAGGTCTCCTCCGGGTCCGCGCGCGTGCTCGCCGACGTCGTCGGGTACTACGCACCGAACGCCAACGGATCCGTGTTCGTGTCGGCGCACCCGGTCCGCGCCGCGACCGTCGCAGCGGGCACCACCGCGACGAAGGTCACCGTCGCCGGGACCGCGGGTGTCCCGCGCAACGCGACCGCGGCCGTCATCAACGCCAAGGTCGGCGGCGGCAGCGTCGGGGGATCGCTCCGCGTCGTCGGTGCGGGGCTCGCCTCGAGCGTGCCCACGCAGATCTACGCCAAGGGGCAGACGATCGGCAACGCGCTCATCGCGCCACTGGCGTCCGGTGGTCAGGTGCAGGCGAAGGTGTCCGCGGGCAGGGCCACCGTGTACGTCGACGTCGTGGGGTACTTCCTCAACGGCAACAGCGGGTCGGGGACGGGCGTGGACGTCTCGTACCCGCAGTGCGGCAAGAGCGTGCCGACCGACCAGTCGTTCGGCATCGTCGGGGTGAACTCGAGCCTCGGCAACACCACGAACCCGTGCCTGCAGCAGCAGCTGTCCTGGGCGGCGGCGTCGGCGGGTGGCACCGCGCAGCCGAAGACGCAGGTGTACGCGCTGTTCGCCAACCCCGGGGCGGCGGCAGCATCGGTCTGGCCGACGTCCAACGCCGCGCCGAACGGGCAGTCCGTGACGAACCCGTACGGCACGTGCACGGTACAGTCCGGCGCGAAGCCGACCTGGAAGACGACGTCGGCGTGCTCGTACATGTACGGCTACGCAAGGGCCTACGAAGCAGCGAACACCCGGGGCGTCGCCAACCCGGGGCAGTACCGCTGGTGGCTCGACGTCGAGACCGGCCTGTCCCATCTGAGCGACACCGGTCAGAACCGGGTGGCGCTCGAGGGCATGGTCGCGGCGCTGAAGAGCAGCGGTGTCACGCAGATCGGCGTGTACTCGACCTCGTACCAGTTCCGCACGATCATGGGCACCGTCCCGACCGCGAGCCCGCTCCGGCCGCTGCCGAGCTGGATCGCGATCGGTGACGGCCGTCTCGACCAGGCGCAGGCAGCATGCTCCGGTGCGCGGCTGCTCGGTGGCCCGATCGCGATGACGCAGTACAAGACGCCGTTCGGCTCGACGGAGATCGACCGCAACTGGTCCTGCTCCTGACGAGCCGCACGCGGTTCGCGACGATCCACGAGTCGTTCGTCGCGTGTTCTGTCGAAAAACGCGTGCCGGCGCCCACGGAGACCTCGCGCCGGCGACGCGACCGCGTCAGCTCGCGAAGCTGTCCGTCAGGACGCCCGCCTGCGCGAAGGACGTGTGGATCGCGTTCGCGGCCTGCTCGAAGGCACGGTTGCCACGCGAGATCCCGATCGCCCCGCCCTTGATCGCGGACTTGCCGGAGCCGCGCAGCAGTCGAGCGACGGTGCGGCCGTCCGCGGTGACCATGATCTGCACGTCGAGCCGGGTGTGGAAGGTGCGGTCGTTCGCGAGACCGCCGATGAGGAGCGTCAGGCCCATGCTGCCGCGGGTGGCCCGGAGCGCTCCCTGTTCGGCGTCGTCCACCGTGTAGCCCTCGCGGCTGAGGGCGAGTCGGACCTGACCGCGAGCGGTCTCGGGGTCGGTGGCGACGAAGAAGTCGTGGCTCTCGGGCATGGTCTGCTGATCCTCTCGAACGCGTCCGTGCGGACACGGAGGACGCTCGCCCCCCGGAGACGATCATGCCGTGTCGGAACGTCAGGTGCGTCGCTTACGCTGGCTGTGTCATGACTGCCTCGATGAACCGCCGCGCACTCCTGTCCCTCGCCGGTGTCGCCGGGATCGGGCTCGCGGTCGCCGCGTGCTCGTCCGGCAGCGACGATGCCGGCAAGAAGAGTGGCAGCAAGGGCTCTGCCGGCGGCGAGACGACGTCGTCCCCGTCCGCGAAGCCGGTGGCGAAGTCCCTGACCCCGGCGCAGGTCCCGCTCGTCGGTGGCGTCACGGTCACCGTCGCTGGCACCGGCCTCGCCGCGGTCAAGGGCGTCACGGTCGGCGGGGTGGCCGCGCGCGACGTCACGGCAACGGCGTCGAAGGTCACCTTCACGGCTCCGCACCAGGCGATGTACACCGCTGGTGACGCCGCCGTCGCGCTCTTCACGGAGTCGATCGAGCCGAGCCCGTCCGCCAACCAGTCGTCGGACGGCAACGGCAGCGCCGCGAACGACGGGCAGACCGGCGCGACGCAGGACGCGGCCACGGCGACACCGACCCCCACGGCTGCGCCGGTGCCCGATGCGTCCACCGCGGTGGCGACGTCGTCGATGGCCTACGCCGCGCTGACCGACGTCGACCGGCAGCTCGAGTACGCGATGGCGCACTGGAAGGACTACAACCTGTCCGAGTACGGCACCATGAACCCGATCGGTGGCGACTGCGCGAACTACGTCTCCCAGACGCTCATCGCCCGCGGTTGGGAGCAGCGCTCCGACTGGTACAACCGGGCCGCCGGCGCGGAGCACAGTGCCACGTGGACGTACTGCCCGACGATGGACCCGTGGCTCGAGACGAACGCCGCGGAGTTCGGTCTGACGCGTCGGAGCTCGGACGAGCGCGACAAGGTCAAGGTCGGCGACATCGTGTTCTACGACTGGAACGCGAACGGATCGCCGGACCACACCACCATCGTGTCCGAGGTCTTCACCGAGTCGGACGGCACCATCCGCATCAAGTCGGCGAGCCACAACCAGGACGGCCCGTACCGCGACCTCGACGAGATGATCACGGTGCAGCACCCGGGCGGAAGCGCCTGGTTCCACACCTTCGACGCGTAGCCCGACGGGCCCGCGCCGCGCTCAGGAGCACCGCGAGCAGCTCAGGAACACCCCGAACAGCTCAGGGGTACCCGAGGAACCAGAGCAGCACGATCGCGACGGGCTGCAGGCACACCCCGACCACGAGCCACGTCACCGCCCGCCGCCGCGTCCGCACGAACACGTCCGACCCGAGCAACGGCGCCATCGGCATGAGCAGCCGCGGCAACGACTGCTGCGGCAGGAACACCGCGACCAGGTACAGCCCGTACGACGCCGTGAACGCGAGGACGTCCGGTCCGAGGGCCCGGGTGCTCCTGCGCGAGAAGAACCACACCGCGCCGGCGAGCACCGCGACGACGAGCACGATGCCGAGCGGTCCGAGCCACGTCGAGGCCATCGTGAACCACGGCGTCAGCGGGGCGAAGTGTTGTCGCCCGACGAACCCCACCCACCACGACAGTTCGGTGTCCAGGTAGGCGTTCGGCCGCCCGGTCACCGCCGAGGCGATCACCGGCCACGCCAGACCCGCCGCCGCGACGACGAGGCCGGACACCACGATCGTGATGCGGTCACGCCACGGGAACACCTCGGCAGGTCGAGCAGACCGGCGGGACCCGACCCACCGGACGACCAGGTGCACGGCCAGCGCCACGGCCAACGCGAGGACCCCGGGTTTCGTGAACGCCGCGACCACCCCGAGCGGCGCGATCAGCCAGTACCGCCGCCGGACCAGCGCCAGCAGCGCGCCGAACAGCAGCACGAGCAGCAGGCTCTCGGCGTAGGCGACCTGCAGCAGGAACCCGGTCGGCGCGAAGGCGAACAGCGCGGTCGCCCAGCGTGCACGGTGCGAGCAGCCCACCGCGAGCACGAGCCGGTACAGCAGCACGCAGGCACCGGCGCCCGCGATCGTCGCGGCGAGCACGCCCGCGACCCAGAACGACGCACCCGTCAGCGTCATGACGGCCCGCACGATGGCCGGGAACACCGGCAGGAACGCCCAGGCGTTCGGCGCGACGTGACCCGCGTCGTCGAGGGGGAGCGTGGCCGGGTACCCGTGCTCCGCGATGGTCCGGTAGAACGAGGCATCCCACGATCCGGAGAACGTGAAGAACGACGGGTCCCGCCGGTACGACGCGAACGTCCAGTCGTTCGCGGTCGCCAGCACGTACACGGTGGCGAGCAGCAGCGTGCTCACCAGGCGCGAGGCGGCCCAGATGAGCAGGGGCGCGGTCCACGCGCTGCGGGGTCCGGTCAGCAGGCTGCGCACCCCCGACCGGGAGGCCCGGCTCGTCTCCGCCACGCTCGTCACCCGCCCGATCCTCGCAGACCAGGGCCCGTGCCCGCACCAGCGGGCGGCCGTGCGTCGGGCCGCGCGCCGACCTGCCCTCATGGTGAGCAGTAATGGTCGGGTCCGTCTACCGGACCCGACCATTCCTGCTCACGAAGTGCGGGCCTCCCGGCTAGCGACCGGTGACCGCGCGACGGATCTGCTCGATCGGGACCTTCGGGGAGCGGTCGGCGTTGAGCAGGCCGTTCGTCTCCTGCATGGTGTCGGTCAGCTGCGTGTAGCAGGAGCCGGCCAGGAACGAGCTCGCCCGGATCGCGTCGTACAGTGCCGTGATGCGGGTGACCCAGTCGTCGCCGTCGGTGGCCGAGGTGTAGCCCCAGCCGTCCTCGCGCTGTGCACCCGGCTGGTAGTTCACGCCACCGAACTCGGTGAGCATCACCGGCTGGCCGAGGTCCTGCGCGCCACCCACGAGCACCCAGCGGTCCGACGGGCCGAAGTGGGTGAACAGCGCCGTGCGTGCTGCATCGTCGGCGTAGGTGCGGGCGAGTGCGTCGCCGGCACCCTCGTAGTCGTGGATCGTGACGATGTCGGAGTTGGTGTGCTCCCAACCGTCGTTCGAGATCACCGGACGCGTCGGGTCGATCGCCCGCGTGACGTCGGCCAAGGAGCGTGCGTAGGCCTGCTGCGCCGGATCCGTGCTGATGTGCTGCACGCCCCAGCTCTCGTTCGCCGGCACCCACGTGACGATCGACGGGTGCGAGGCATCACGCTCGACGGCGTCCATCCACTCGCGCATCAGGCGCTGGACGGCTCGCGGCGAGAAGGCGTAGGCACCGGGGGCCTCGCCCCAGACCAGGATGCCGAGTCGGTCCGCCCAGTACAGGAACCGGGGGTCCTCGATCTTCTGGTGGTTGCGGGCCGCGTTGAAGCCGAGCTCCTTGATGAGCTCGACCTCGCGGCGCAGTGCTCCGCGCGACGGCGCGGCGATGTGCGAGTCCGGCCAGTAGCCCTGGTTCAGGACACTGCGGACGTCGTAGCTGTGGCCGTTCAGCAGGAAGGTGCCGCCGTCGACGCCGACGGTGCGGAGCCCGAAGTAGGACGCGACGGAGTCGATCGGCGTCGTGCCGGTACGGGCGAGGAGCGAGACCGTGGCGTCGACCAGGCGCGGGGCGTCCGGGGTCCAGTGCAGTTCGTCCTCGGCCTGCCCGTTCGTCTGGCGCGCGATCGGCACGACCACGTCGAACTCGTCCGAGGTGTCGCCGAGCGTGGCCTCGACGGTGGCGAGGTGCTCGTCGCGCTCGTCCCACCGGGCGACGACGCGCAGGCGCTCGCCGCCGGTGCGGCCGCCAGCGATCCGGACCGTCAGGCGGACGGTGGCGTGGTCGACGTTCGTCCAACGCAGGTACTCGATCGAGGCGGTCGGCACGGCTTCGAGCCACACGGTCTGCCAGATGCCCGTGGTGCGGCGGTACCAGATGGCGTGCGGGTCCTCGTGCCAGTCCTGCTTGCCGCGGGGCTGGGTCAGGTCGTGCGGGTCGTCCTCGGCGCGGACGACCAGGGTGTGGACGGCGTCGGGGTCGGTGGCGAGGGCGTCGGTCACGTCGAAGGAGAACGGCGTGTGGCCGCCCTCGTGCTCGCCGACGAACTGGCCGTCGATCCAGACGCGGGCGCGGTAGTCGACGGCGCCGAAGTGCAGGACGAGTCGGGGTGCGGCGGTGCCGTGACCGGCGGCCTCGAGGTCGGCGCGGGTGATCGCACGGGAGTACCAGACCACCTGGTGGAAGCCGGGCTCGTCGATGCCCGAGGCGACCGACTCGGGCGGGAACGGCACGACGATGTCGCGGGCGTCGGGGAACCCGGTGCTCCAGGCGGTGTCGTCGCCGTCGTTCCGGAAGGACCACGTGCCGTCGAGGTCGGCCCACGCGGTGCGGAGCATCTGCGGCCGGGGGTAGGTGCCGTCCTGCCGCGAGGCGAGGGGGAGTGCGGGAGCGGATGCGGTGTCAGGTGCGGCCACGGTGCCGTCGAGCGTGCTCATGGGTCCATGCTCCCGCGCCGGTACATCGTTGTAAAGAGCGTCGCAACGATTGCCATCCGGAGAACCCGGCGGGTGCTCGGGGCGACGTCAGGCGATCGCGGCGTCGCGCGTCAGGACCATCACGTCCATGCGTCCCTGCTGCACGACGTCGCCGCGCTGGTTCCGCAGTGAGACCGTCCGCTCGACGATGCCGGTCGTGCCGGAGCTCGTCAGGCGCGTCGACAGGATCTCGACCTCGCAGGTCACGGTGTCCCCGATGAACACCGGCGCGGTGAACCGCCACTGGTCGATCCCGAGCAAGGCCACGGCCGACCCCTCGAACACCCCGGTCCGTGCGATCAGCCCCAGGCAGAGCGAGGTGCCGAGCAAGCCGTGCACGATCCGCTGCCCGTACCGGGTCTTGCCGGCGAACTCGACGTCGGTGTGCACCTGGTTGTTGTCGTTCGTCCACGAGGCGAAGGACACGACGTCCGCCTCGGTGATCGTGCGACCCGGGGTCGTGAAGGTCTGTCCGGCGGCGAGGTCCTCGAGGTAGTGGGGCACGTCCGCGATTCTCGCAGAGGAGCGCGACGAGCCTCACGCCCGGCCGCGCTCACAGTCGGGCGAGCACCTTCCGCGAACGTCGCAGCCCCCGCTCGAGCACGGCGTGCTCGGCCGTCGCCAGCGCCCCGTACCCGAAGGTGTCGGCGCCGTCCCGGGCCGCGGGCCCGGAGAGCCGCCGGTAGGCATCTGCCGCGTGTGCCGCGTCGAGGGCGTCACCGAGCGTCTCCTGCACCCGCCGCAGCCGGCTGAGCCGCCGCTTCCCGAGGTCGGCGGCGTCACCGGCCGCTTCCAGCGCGTACCGCAGGCGCCGTGCCGCCTTCCGGATCTCGTGCAGGACGTCGAGACCCGCCGCGCCACCGTCGACCAGTCGTCGGACCCGAGCGCGCTCGCGGTCGATGCGCTTCGCGACGAAGGCGGCGGCGGCGTCGTCGGCGTGCGGTCCGGCCGGGGCGCGGAGCAGCAGTTGATCGAGCGCGTCGAGGGTACGGAACCAGTCGTCCGAGCGCAGCGCCTGGCGGAGTTCCGCTGCGGCCGCGCTGCGGAGAGCCGCCGCCTGCTCGCCGATCCGGTCCAGCGTGGGGGCGTCGACGAAGCCCTCGGGGGCCCGAGCCGCCGACCGGAACAGCCCGCCGTGCAGGACCTCGGCATCGCGGGCGACCCCGGCGACCCGTCCGGCTTCGGCGAGGGCGGCCCGCAGTGCCTCGGTTGCCTCGCGGTCGAGGGCTCCGCGGTACGCCGCGAGCACGCTCCGCAGCCGACGGACCACCTTCCGGAAGTCGTGCACCGACTCGTGGTCGTCGGCGCGGACTCGGGGGTCGACCGCGACGAGGTCGGCGCGGAGTGACTCGAGGACCCGCAGCACGAACGCCGCAGCGGTGCCCGAACGTGGTCGCTTCGCCCGGTTGCCGCGCCGCTCCGGGGCGAGCACGGGGGCGGGCGGGACCACGACCGCCGAGGTCGACGGCGGCTCGGTGGCCGCGTCGTCCAGTGCTCGCTCCGCGGCCCGTGCCGTGGTGCCGTCCCGCCCGTCGTCCGACAGCGCCCACCACCGTGCGGACCGCAGCACGGAGGTGTCCGGGTCGCCTTCGTCCACCCGGACGTCGGCGATCTCGGCTCGGACCCGACCGTCCTTCCCGCGCAGGGTCACGAGCGTCGTCGTGGTGTCCCGGAGGCGGACCGTCGCCACCGCCCGCCCGCGCAGGAACACCTCGACCCCGTCACGCGGGGGCTGCTCGCCGTCCGGTCGATCGAGGTCCGCGCCCACCGGTACCGGGCCGTCGCCGTGGTCGAGGCTCCAGGACCCGTCCTGGGCGCGGGTGAGCGTCACCCCTTCGGCCGCGAGCACGCGCTCGTCGGAGTCCCACACGGTCTCGCGGAGCGACACGGGCTCGTGCCGTTCGACGGCGGATGCGAGAGGCTCGAGTGCCGGCAACCGGCGGTCGTCGGGGATCCGCCAGCTCCGGCGGGGATCGGTGCGGGCGGTGTCGGGGGCGGGGTGCTGGCTCGGCATGTCCGCAAGTGTCGTCCGCCAGCACCCGTGCGGTCCGAGCGCAGGCGCGTTCTGTGGACGGGCGGCCCAGAACCGCGAGCTGTGCAGGGATGAGTGACGGACTCGGCACCTCGCCAGCACTCGGCGCGTACGGTCCGCTGCATGAGCGACGGAGCCCGCCACCCCAGCGACACCGCACCCGACACCCGCGACACCGCACCCACGAGCGCCACCGCACCCCCGAGCGACCACGACCTCGAGTCCTGGATCGCCGACCGCCGGTGGTACGCCTCGAAGGGGTCCGTGCCGCGCCTCCGCACCCTCTCCACCGCCGACGGCACCCGGCTCGTCCTCGACGAAGCCCCCGCAGCACCAGCGGCTCCGGTCCTCTACCAGTCACCCGTGACCAGCGGCCCCGACGGCACCATCGCCGACGCCACCGCCGACCACGCGTGGATCACGGCGCTCGCCGCACGCATCGACGCGGACCCGCAGAGCCTCCGCCCCATCGGCACCGTCACGGCCGCCCGCGTCCTGACCGGCGAGCAGTCCAACACCTCGGTGATCTGCGACACCGAGTCCGGTGCCCGCGTCATCATCAAGGTGTTCCGCGTCCTGCACCACGGCGACAACCCCGACGTCACGACGCAGCTCGCGTTGTCCGCAGCCGGCAGTGCTCGCGTCCCCCAGGTCTACGGCGCACTGCGGGGCAGCTGGCCCGACGTCGGGCAGGGCAGCGGCACGGCGACCGGTCACCTCGCGTTCGCGCAGGAGTTCCTGCCGGGCCTCGAGGACGCCTGGCGCGTGGCCCTCGAGGAAGCGCGCGCCGGCACGCCCTTCGGCGATCGGGCCGAGCAGCTCGGGGCGGCGCTCGCCGAAGTCCACCGCACCCTCGCCGAGGCGCTGCCGTCCGAGCCTGCCGACGAGGCGCGACGACGGACCGCCGTCGCAAGGATGCACGAGCGGCTCGACACCGCCGCGCGTGAGGCCCCGGCCGTCGCCGAGCAGGCAGACGCGATCCGAGCGGTGTACGCGGCGGCGACGGCGACGCCCTGGCCGGACCTGCAGCGCATCCACGGCGACCTGCACCTCGGGCAGGTGCTCGCTGCCCCCGAGCCGCGCGGCTGGGTCTTCCTCGACTTCGAGGGAGAGCCCCTCCGCCCCCTGGCCGAACGCTCGTTGCCGGACGTCACGCTCCGTGACGTGGCCGGCATGCTCCGGTCGTTCGACTACGTCGCCGGAGCCCTGGCGCACGACGCGGAACCGGTCGACGCAGCGGGCTGGGCGGACGAGGCACGCGTGCGGTTCCTCGACGGGTACCAGCGGGGGACCGGCACCGACCTCGGCGCGCACCGGGAGCTCCTGGATGCGTTCGAGCTCGACAAGGCCGTCTACGAGGTCGTCTACGAGACCCGGAACCGACCCGACTGGGTCGGCATCCCGCTCACGGCCGTCACGCGCCTGGTCGGCCGCAGCGGGTCCTGACCGCGCACCCGAAGGCGGACGGGAGGCCCGTGGCGATCCCGCCACGGGCCTCCCGTCGAACGCCGTGACGGACAGTGCCCGTCGTGCGTCAGCCGCCAGCCGTCAGTTGACGGGGCCGGTGTACTTCTCGCCCGGTCCGGCGCCCGGTGCGTCCGGGATCGCCGACGCCTCGCGGAACGCGAGCTGCACCGAGCGCAGCCCGTCGCGCAGCGGACGGGCGTGGTGGTCGCCGATCTCGGTCGCCGCGGCGGTGACCAGTCCGGCCAGCGCGGTGATGAGCTTGCGCGCCTCGTCCAGGTCGGTCTGCTCCTGGGGGTCGTCGGCCAGGCCGACCTTCACGGCGGCGGCACTGAGCAGGTGCACGGCCACGGTGTTGATGAGTTCGACGGCCGGCACCTCCGAGATGTCCCTGGCGGCGTCGATGCCGCTGCCGTCGTCGTCGATCGGGGTGTCGGTCACGGTGCTCCTCTGCTAGACTCGCTCGCGGCAGATGCTGTCCGTGTGCCATCAGGTTCTCCTGAAGCGCTCGGACGGTGTCACGAAAGAGGAGTCTCTCCCACCCGCGGCCGCGTTCCACCAGGCTACCGGGTCACCACCGCTCCACGAGTGCACAGCAACTGGGTGCACACGTCGGTCGGGTCCACGGATCCGACGCAGGGCGGCTGCCGAACGGGTTCCGATCCGTGCGTCAGATCTCCTCTCTCGTGCTGTCGTCCAGGGCAAACGTCCCGGACGACCACCACCTGATTGAAGGAGCTCCGCATCACCGATCCCCGTACCAACGACCGAATCCGCGTTCCCGAAGTCCGACTCGTCGGCCCGCAGGGTGAGCAGGTCGGCGTTGTCCCGATCGCCATGGCACTGCGCCTCGCGCAGGAAGCCGAACTGGATCTGGTCGAGGTCGCGCCGAACTCGAAGCCGCCCGTGGCCAAGATCATGGACTACGGCAAGTTCAAGTACGAAGCCGCTCAGAAGGCCAAGGAAGCCCGTCGCAACCAGGTGAACACGGACCTGAAAGAGGTCCGTTTCCGCCTGAAGATCGACGTGCACGACTACGAGACGAAGCGCAAGCGCGCCGAGGGGTTCCTCCTCGGTGGCGACAAGGTGAAGGCGATGATCCTCTTCCGTGGCCGCGAGCAGTCGCGTCCGGAGCAGGGTGTCCGTCTCCTCCACAAGTTCGCGGAGGAGATCGCCGAGTTCGGCGTCGTCGAGTCCCGTCCCACCCAGGACGGCCGCAACATGACGATGATCATCGCCCCCCTGAAGAACAAGTCCGACGTCAAGGGCGAGCAGAACGCGAAGCGCGCTGCACAGAAGGCCGAGCGTCGTGCCACCGAGCACGCTGCGAAGGACCACTCGGACGCCGAGACGGAGACCGAGGCCCCGGCCGAGGCTCCCGCGCAGGACACGGCACCGGCCAAGAGCGACGCTCCCGCCGAGTAGGTCACCCAGACCGACCCCGCAACGACGCGGCTCCCATCCATCCCACGGAAAGGCACCACCATGCCCAAGCAGAAGACCCACTCCGGGTCGAAGAAGCGCTTCAAGATCACCGGTACCGGCAAGGTCATGAAGCAGCAGGCCGGTATGCGTCACAACCTCGAGGTCAAGAGCTCCAAGCGCAAGGCCCGCCTGAACGAGGACCAGGTCCTCTCCAAGGCAGACGCGAAGAACGTCAAGAAGCTCCTCGGCCACTGAGCCCCCGGATCGTAAAGGAATAGTGCAATGGCACGAGTAAAGAGAGCGGTCAACGCCGCCAAGAAGCGCCGCGTCATCCTCGAGCGCGCCGAGGGTTACCGCGGCCAGCGTTCGCGTCTGTACCGCAAGGCCAAGGAGCAGGTCACCCACTCCCTGGTCTACGCGTACCGCGACCGTCACGCGAAGAAGGGCGAGTTCCGTCGGCTGTGGATCCAGCGCATCAACGCTGCGTCCCGTGCGAACGGCCTGACCTACAACCGTCTGATCCAGGGTCTGGGTCTGGCCGGTGTCGAGGTCGACCGTCGCATCCTCGCCGACCTCGCGGTGAACAACCCCGAGACCTTCACCGCGCTCGTCGAGACCGCGAAGAAGGCCCTCCCGGCCGACACCTCGGCCCCGAAGGCTGCGTAGTCAGTTCTTCTGCTCGCGAAACCCCCGCCGCACGGCGGGGGTTTCGTCGTTCCTAGACTTGGGTCGTGAGCGAACTCCTCGAGAACCCCCGTGCCGGACGCGTGAAGGCCGTCGCGGCCCTGTCGAAGAAGGACGTCCGTGCCGAAACGGGCCTCTTCCTGCTGGAGGGGCCGCAGGCGGTGCGTGAAGCACTCGAGTACGCCCCGGAGCTCCTGCGCGAGCTCTACGTGACGCCGACTGCCGCAGCCCGCTACGGGCTCGACGACGCGCCGGTCGACACCTGGTTCGTGACGGAGCAGGTCCTCGACGCGATGGCCGACACCGTGACGCCGCAGGGCGTCGTCGCCGTCTGCCAGCAGTTCCCGACGTCGGTCAAGGACGTCTTCCCGGACCGTCGCGTCGGTGATGCTGGTGCTGCCGTCGACCTGGAGGCCCGTGGGGACTCCGACGAGCCGGCCGCGTTGCCGGGGCTGGTCGCCATCCTCGAAGAGGTGCGGGACCCGGGGAACGCCGGCACGATCATCCGTGCCGCCGACTCCGCCGGCGCCGACGCGGTGGTCCTCACCGGGCGGTCGGTGGACCCGTACAACCCGAAGGTCGTCCGGTCGACCACGGGCTCGCTGTTCCACGTGCCGGTGTCGGTCGGCGTGAGCCTGGCCGACACGATCGCGCGGGCGAAGGCACTCGGGTACACCGTGCTCGCGGCCGACGTCTCGGGCGACGACCTGCCGGTGGTCCGGGCCGAGGGCATGCTCGACGGTCCGACCGCGTGGGTGTTCGGCAACGAGGCCCGCGGGCTCACCACCGAGGACCTCGCGCTCGTCGACCGTGCGGTGAAGGTGCCGATCTACGGCCAGGCGGAGTCGATGAACCTGGCGACGGCGGCCTCGGTCTGCCTGTACGAGTCGGCGTTCGCACTCCGGAGCTGACCTCCCTCCACAGGTCGGTCGTCGGCATCGGCGATCCACAGTCCGACCGGTGCAGGCGGGTGGTATCCCGTCGGCCGGTAGGCTTGGGTCTTGTGTCAGAACCTCTCGAGATCAGCGAATCGGCCGTCGCCGACGCCGTGGACGCAGCACTCGCCGCCGTCCGCGCCACGACGACGGTCGCCGAACTGAAGCAGGCCAGGGCCGAGCACACCGGTGAGCAGTCGCCGCTGGCTCGGATGAACGCGTCGATGCGCAGCGTGCCGCCGGAGCAGAAGGCCGCGGCCGGCAAGCTCGTCGGTCAGGCCCGCGGGCGGCTGAACGCGGCGATCGCGGAGCAGGAGTCGGTCCTCGCCGTGGCCGAAGAGCGCGCGCGGCTCGAGGCCGAGCGCGTCGACGTCACCGCGTTGCCGACCCACCGCCCGACCGGCTCGCGCCACCCGCTCTCGCTGCTCAACGAAGCCGTCGCGGACATCTTCGTCGGCATGGGGTGGGAAGTGGCGGAGGGCCCCGAGCTCGAGCACGAGTGGTTCAACTTCGACGCCCTGAACTTCGACCAGGACCACCCGGCCCGGGCCATGGCGGACACGATCTTCGTCGAGCCCGTCGACCGGCACCTGGTCATGCGCACTCACACGTCGCCGGTGCAGGTACGGTCACTGCTGTCCCGCGACCTCCCGCTCTACGTCATCGCTCCGGGCCGCGTGTACCGTGCCGACGAGCTCGACGCCACGCACCTGCCGGTCTTCACCCAGGTCGAGGGCATCGCGATCGACAAGGGCCTGACGATGGCACACCTGCGCGGCACGCTCGAGCACTTCGCCCGCCAGGTCTTCGGCGCCGAGGCGCAGATCCGCCTGCGCCCGAACTACTTCCCGTTCACCGAGCCCAGCGCCGAGATGGACGTCTGGCAGCCGAACGCCAAGGGTGGCGCCCGGTGGGTCGAGTGGGGTGGCTGCGGCATGGTCAACCCGAACGTCCTGCGTGCCGCCGGCATCGACCCGGACGAGTACCAGGGCTTCGCCTTCGGCATGGGCATCGAGCGGACGCTGCAGTTCCGCAACGGCCTGAACGACATGCGTGACTTCCTCGAGGGCGACATCCGCTTCTCGCAGCAGTTCGGAACGGTGGTCTGATGCGCGTCCCACTCCGCTGGCTCGGCGAGTCCGTCGACCTCCCCGAGGACGTCACCCTCGAGCACGTCCACGCGGCGCTCGTGTCGGTCGGCTTCGAGGAAGAGGACGTCCACACCTTCGACCTGACCGGCCCCGTCGTGGTCGGCCGGGTGCTCGAGCGTGTCCCGGAACCGCAGAAGAACGGCAAGACGATCAACTGGTGCCAGGTGGACGTCGGCGAGCCCGAGCCCCGCGGCATCGTCTGCGGTGCGCACAACTTCGACGTGGGCGACCTCGTCGTCGTGACGCTGCCCGGCGCCGTGCTGCCCGGACCGTTCCCGATCGCGGCCCGCAAGACCTACGGCCACATCTCCGACGGCATGATCGCCTCGGCACGCGAGCTCGGTCTCGGCGACGAGCACGAGGGCATCCTCCGCTTCGCAGACCTCGACATGGAGCCCGACGTCGGCCAGGACGCCATCGCGCTCCTCGGCCTCGACGACGCGGCGGTCGAGATCAACGTCACGCCGGACCGTGGGTACGTGCTGAGCATGCGCGGTGTCGCGCGTGAGTACGCCCACGCCACCGGCGCGAGCTTCCACGACCCCGTCGACCGGGTCGAACCCCGCACGGCCGAGGGCTTCTCGGTCACGATCGACGACCAGGCCCCGATCCGCGGTCGCGTCGGCGCGAGCACCTTCGTCACCCGCGTCGTCCGTGGCATCGACCCCACCGCGAAGACACCGGCTTGGATGGTGTCGCGTCTCGCACTGGCAGGCGTCCGTTCGATCTCGCTGCCGGTCGACATCACGAACTACGTCATGTTCGAGCTCGGCCAGCCGCTGCACGGCTACGACCTGTCGACCGTCCGCGGTGGCCTGGGCGTCCGTCGTGCCGCTGTCGGCGAGACGCTCGAGACCCTCGACGGCGCCGTGCGGAAGCTCGACCTCGAGGACCTCGTCATCACCGACCACGACGGCCCCGTCGGGCTCGCCGGCGTGATGGGCGGTGCCCGGACCGAGATCTCGGCGAGCACGACCGACGTCCTGATCGAGGCAGCTGGCTTCGACCAGGTCTCGATCGCGCGGACCGCTCGCCGCCACAAGCTGCCGAGCGAGGCTTCCCGTCGGTTCGAGCGCGGCGTCGACCCGCTCGTGGCCGAGGCTGCCGCGAACCGTGCCGTCGACCTCCTCGTCGAGCTCGCCGGCGGCACGGCCGATGCCCTCGGTTCCACGCTCGTCGACACCGAGCCCCGTGCAACGGTCGCCATGCGGACCTCGCGTCCGGCCGAGCTCATCGGCGTGGACTACAGCGACGCCGAGGTCGTGGACACCCTCCGTGCGATCGGTGCGACGGTGCAGGTCGACGGTGCGCAGCTCGCCGTCATGCCGCCGACCTGGCGTCCGGACCTGACCGACGACACCACGTTGGTCGAAGAGGTCGCGCGGATCGTCGGGTACGACCGCATCCCGAGCGTGCTCCCCGTGGCCCCGCCCGGACGCGGACTCACCCCGCACCAGCAGGCGCGCCGTCGGGTCTCCGCGGCCCTCGCCGCCGCGGGTCTGGTCGAAGCGGTGACGGCGCCGTTCGTCTCCGGCGCGACGCAGGACGCCTACCCGGGGATCGACCCGGAGGGCGGCCCGAGCGTCGTCCTCGCCAACGCCCTCGACAGCGAGCAGAACCTGCTCCGCCGCAGTGGTGTGCCGGCCCTCGTCGACGCCGCCCGCCGGAACGTCTCGCGCGGCCTGCTCGACGTCGCGCTCTACGAGACCTCGCGGGTGTTCCTGCCGGTGACGGGCGTGACGCTCGGCACCGACGAGGTCCCGGCCGGTGCCGCGCTGCCCGACCGCGCGACGCTCCAGGCGCTCGACGCGTCCCTGCCCGCACAGCCGTTCCACGTGTCCGCCCTGCTCACCGGCAACCGCGTCGGCAAGCAGGCGGGCGTCGCGGCCGAGCCGCACGGCATCGCCGACGCGATCGACGCGGCTCGCCAGGTCGCGTGGGCCGTCGGCGTGGAACTGCGCGTCGTGCAGACCACCCACCCGTCCCTGCACCCGGGCCGCGCGGCGTCGCTGCTCGTGGGCGACACCGTCGTGGGCGTCGCCGGCGAACTCCTGCCGGAGCTGTCCGCCGCTGCGGTGCTGCCCCGCGTGGTGGCCGTGGTCGAGCTCGACCTCGACGCCATGGTGGCCGCGGCCCCCGACCTCGTCGCGGTCGCGCCGATCGTGTCGTACCCGGCAGCGACGCAGGACCTGTCCCTGGTCGTCGACGCCGAGGTGCCGGCCGGTGACGTGTTGGATGCGGTCCGCTCTGGTGCCGGAGACCTGTTGGAGTATGCTCGGCTCGTGGATGACTACCGGGGCTCCGGCGTGGACGAGGGACAGAAGTCCCTGACGTTCGCCCTGCGCTTCCGTGCCACGGACCGCACGCTGACCGCTGCCGAGGCCACCGAGGCCCGTGACGGCGCAGTCCGACGTGCCGGCGAGCGATTCGGGGCGACCCTGCGCGACTGACCCACGACGGGATCAGCACCGCCCGGGGTCGCCGCCTCCGACTCTCTCGACGACCAGTCCGACCAAAGGTGGAATCCCATGTCCGTATCCGTCGCCGTGGCGGGAGCCTCCGGCTACGCGGGTGGTGAGCTCCTGCGCGTGCTCTCCGCCCATCCCGAGTTCGACGTCAGGACGGTGACGGCGTTCTCGAACGCCGGACAGCCGTTGATCGCGACGCAGCCGCACCTCCGGTCGCTGTCGCACCTGACCCTCGAGAAGACGACGGCCGAGACGCTCCGCGGGCACGACGTCGTGTTCCTGGCGCTGCCGCACGGTCAGTCGGGGGCGATCACCGAGGAGCTCGGCGACGACGCCCTCGTGGTGGACTGCGGCGCGGACCACCGTCTGACGGATCCCGCAGCCTGGGAGCAGTTCTACGGCGGCGACTACCACGGCGCCTGGACCTACGGCCTGCCGGAGCTCCTGCTCGCCGCCCCGACCCCGGGATCGGCCGACGAGTGGCGTGAGGTCGAGGACATCGCGTCGCAGGGCAAGCAGCGTTCGGCCCTGGTCGGCACCAAGCGGATCGCGGTCCCCGGGTGCAACGTCACCGCGGTGACGCTCGGCATCCAGCCGGGCATCCAGGCCGGACTCGTCGAGTCGGACGACATCGTCGCTGTGCTGAGCGTCGGCCCGAGCGGTGCCGGCAAGAAGCTCGCCAACACCTACCTGGCGTCCGAGATCATGGGCTCCGCCAGCGCCTACGCGGTGGGCGGCACGCACCGGCACGTCCCGGAGATCCAGCAGAACCTGGTCGTCGCGGGCGCTGCCGACGTGACGATCTCGTTCACGCCCGTGCTCGTCCCGATGTCGCGGGGCATCCTCGCGACGACGACGGCCAAGCTCACCCCGGGTGTCAGCGCCCGCGACGTGCGGCTCGCCTGGGAGCAGGCCTACGTCGACGAGCCGTTCGTGCACCTGTTGCCCGAGGGCGAGTTCCCCCGGGTCGCGGACACCATCGGTGCGAACACCGCACTCGTCGGCATCGCGGTGGACGAGGCCGCAGGCCGCGTCGTCGCCGTGACGGCTCTCGACAACCTCGCGAAGGGCACGGCGGGTGCCGCCGTCCAGTCGACCAACATCGCCCTGGGTCTGCCGGAGACCCTGGGCCTCAGCGTGGACGGAGTCGCACCGTGACCGACCTCACCGACGTGAGCGAGCCCACCCAGGGCGAACCGGGCCTCCAGGGCGTCACCGCGGCAGCGGGTTTCCGCGCTGCCGGCGTGACCGCCGGCCTGAAGACCAGCGGCAAGCCGGACGTGGCCCTCGTCGTCAACGACGGCCCCGACGCGGCCGTGGCCGCGGTCTTCACCAGCAACCGCGCGCAGGCGCACCCGGTGATCTGGTCCCGCCAGGTCGTCGGTGACGGCGTCGCGCGCGCCGTCGTCCTGAACTCCGGCGGCGCCAACTGCTTCACGGGCCCCTTCGGCTTCCAGACCACGCACCTGACCGCCGAAGCCGTCGGTGACGCCCTCGGCATCGGAGCGGGCGACGTCGTCGTCTGCTCCACCGGCCTCATCGGGGTCGGCGACCAGACCTTCCGCGACGGCGTGCTCCGCGGGGTCGACCTCGCGAGCGCCGCACTCAGCGCCGACGGCGGCCCGGACGCGGCCACGGCCATCATGACGACCGACACCAAGGCGAAGCAGTCCGTGGTGACCGAGGACGGCTGGACCGTCGGCGGCATGGCGAAGGGTGCGGGCATGCTCGCACCCGGGCTCGCGACGATGCTCGTCGTGATCACCACCGACGCCGTGCAGACCCCGGACCAGCTCGACCAGGCGCTCCGCGCGGCCACCCGCATCACCTTCGACCGCGTCGACTCGGACGGCTGCATGTCGACGAACGACACCGTCGTGCTGCTGTCGTCGGGTGCGAGCGGGGTGACGCCCGAGGTCGGCGACTTCCAGGAAGCCTTGACCGCCGTCTGCGCCGACCTGGCCCGCCAGCTGCAGCAGGACGCCGAGGGCGCCAGCCACGACATCGCGATCGAGGTCGTGCACGCCGCGACCGAGGACGACGCCGTCACCGTCGGCCGGAGTGTCGCGCGCAACAACCTGTTCAAGGCGGCCGTCTTCGGCAACGACCCGAACTGGGGCCGGGTCCTCGCGGCCATCGGCACCACGGACGCCGACTTCGACCCGTACGCGGTCGACGTCAGCATGAACGGTGTCCGGGTCTGCCACGCCGGCGCCCCGGACCAGCCGAGCGACACCGTCGACCTGACGCCGCGGGACACCCACGTGCGCATCGACCTCGGCGTCGGGACGCACTCGGCGACGATCCTGACCAACGACCTCACGCACGACTACGTGCACGAGAACAGCGCGTACTCCAGCTGATGGCGAACGACACCGAAGGGGCCGGGACGCCCCTCACGAAGGAAGAAGAGCACGAGTTCGCCGCCGTCAAGGCCGCGACCCTGATCGAGTCCCTACCGTGGCTCAAGCGGTTCTCCGGCAAGGTCGTCGTCGTCAAGTTCGGCGGCAACGCGATGGTGAACGAGGACCTCAAGCGTGCGTTCGCCGAGGACATGGTCTACCTCCGCTACGCCGGGTTGCACCCCGTCGTCGTGCACGGCGGGGGTCCGCAGATCTCGGCCGCGCTCAAGGAACAGGGCATCGAGTCCGAGTTCCGTGGCGGCTACCGCGTCACCACGACCGAGGCGATCTCGGTCGTCCGCGACGTCCTGGCTGGCGAGGTCAACCGCGAGATCGTCGACCTGATGAACGAGCACGGCGAGGGCCTGGCCGTCGGCGTGTTCGGCGACGGCGGGTCGCTGTTCACCGGCGAGCAGAAGGGTGTGGTCGTCGACGGGCAGGAGTACGACCTCGGGCACGTCGGTGACATCACCCACGTCGACCCGTCAGGGGTGCTCGCCGCGATCGAGGCCGGCCGCATCCCGGTGGTCTCGAGCATCGCGATCGACGACGCCCACCCGGACCAGGCGCTCAACGTGAACGCCGACGCAGCCGCGGGTGCCCTGGCGATCGCGCTGCGTGCGTCGAAGCTCATCATGCTCACCGACGTCCCCGGCCTGTACCGCAACTGGCCGGACCGCGACTCGCTCGTCGACCTCATCGCGGTCGAGGAACTCCGCGCGCTCCTGCCGTCCCTCGAGTCGGGCATGATCCCGAAGATGACCGCGTGCCTCGACGCCGTGGTCGGCGGGGTCGGCGGGGCGACGATCATCGACGGCCGGATCCCGCACTCGATCCTGCTCGAGGTCTTCACCCTGCGCGGTGCGGGCACCGAGGTGATCCCGGACCCGAGCCGACGCACCGAGAACCAGATGACCCACGCCGAGATCGGCCGACGCGTGGCAGCACCGTCGACGACCACCAGCACCGGCCAACACGTGGCCAGCACGACCGAGAAGGGGCAGCAGCCGTGAGCAGCGAGACGCAGACCGAGACCTGGAACGACCGGTTCGGGGCGTCGCTCATGCGATCCCTGACCCCGCCGAAGATCATGCTCGAGCGCGGACAGGGCTGCCGTGTCTGGGACGTCGAGGGCAACGAGTACCTCGACTTCCTGGCGGGCATCGCCGTGAACTCGCTCGGCCACGCGCACCCCGTGCTGGTCGAGGCGATCGCCGACCAGGCCGCGAAGCTCGTGCACGTGTCGAACTACTTCGCGACGCCGCCCCAGCTCGAGCTGGCGGAGCGTCTCAAGCGCATCACCGGTGCGGGCGAAGCCGGGCGGGTGTACTTCGGCAACTCCGGGGCCGAGGCGAACGAGGCGGCGTTCAAGCTCGCGCGCCTGAACAAGGGCGCCGACGGGCAGAAGACCCGCATCCTCGCGCTGAAGCAGGGCTTCCACGGCCGGACGATGGGGGCGCTCGCGCTCACCGGCAAGCCCGCGCTGCAGCAGGACTTCCTGCCGATGATCCCGGGCGTCGAGCACATCGACTCCACCGTCGCTGCGCTCGAGGCGTCCATCGACGACACGGTCGCGGCGATCGTCATCGAGCCGATCAAGGGCGAGGCCGGTGTCGTCGACCTGCCCGAGGGGTTCCTGCTCGCGGCGCGCCGGCTGACCGAGGAGCACGGTGCGCTGCTGATCCTCGACGAGATCCAGACCGGCGTCGGCCGGACCGGCAACTGGTTCACCTACCAGGGCCACGGCTTCACCCCCGACGCCGTGACGGTGGCCAAGGGCATCGCCGGCGGCTTCCCGATCGGTGCGCTCGTGACCTTCGGGTGGGCGTCCGACCTGTTCTCGGCCGGCCAGCACGGTTCGACCTTCGGCGGCAACCCGCTCGGCACCCGCGTGGCGAACGCGGTGCTCGAGGAGATCGAACGCGCGGACCTCGTCGCTGCCGCCGTGGTCAAGGGCGAGCGGATCCGGACCGGCATCGCCGGCATCGGCTCACCGCTCGTCGAAGAGGTCCGCGGCACCGGTCTGCTCATCGGCGTCGGGCTCACCGGCCCGATCGCTGCCGCGGTCAACGCCGCCGCCCTCGAGCGTGGCCTCATCATCAACGCTCCGAACGAGTCGAGCCTGCGCCTCGCGCCGCCGCTCATCGTGTCCGACGCCGAGATCGACGAGTTCGTGTCGATCCTCGCCCAGAGCCTCGCGGCCGTCGCTGCCGAGCAGGGCGCCGCTACCCAGGAGACCTCCGCATGACCCGCCACTTCCTCCGGGACGACGACCTCAGCCAGGCCGAGCAGTCCGCGATCCTCGACATCGCCGACCAGATGAAGGCCGACCGTTGGGGTGCGAAGCCCCTCGCCGGCCCGCAGAGCGTCGCGGTCATCTTCGACAAGTCGTCGACCCGCACCCGGGTGTCGTTCCACGTCGGCATCTCCGACCTGGGCGGCAGCCCGCTCATCATCTCGACGGCGAACAGCCAGCTCGGTGGCAAGGAGACCCCGTCGGACACCGCCCGCGTGCTCGAGCGCATGGTGTCGGCGATCGTCTGGCGCACCTACGGTCAGGCCGGTCTCGAGGAGATGGCCGCTGGCACGACCGTCCCCGTCGTCAACGCACTGTCCGACGACTTCCACCCCTGCCAGCTGCTCGCCGACCTGCTCACCATCCGCGAGCACCGCGGCACGCTGGCGGGCCAGACCGTGGCGTTCATCGGCGACGGCGCGAGCAACATGGCGCAGTCGTACCTGCTCGCCGGCGCGACCGCGGGCATGCACGTCCGCGTCGCGGCTCCCGCCGAGTTCTCGCCGTCCCCGCAGGTCGTCACCGACGCCGAGCACCGTTCGGCCGAGACCGGCGGTTCCGTCCTGGTCGTCACCGACCCGGTGGCAGCGGTCGCCGGTGCCGACGTCGTGGTCACCGACACCTGGGTGTCGATGGGCAAGGAGTCCGAGAAGCAGTCGCGCCTCGACACCTTCTCCGGGTACCGCGTGGACGACGCCCTGATGGCGCACGCTGCCGACGACGCGGTGTTCATGCACTGCCTGCCCGCCGACCGTGGCTACGAGGTGACCGCCGACGTCATCGACGGGCCGCGCAGCATCATCTGGGACGAGGCGGAGAACCGTCTGCACGCCCAGAAGGCGCTGCTGGCCTGGCTCCTCGCCGCGAACGTCGCGACGACGGCAACGGCGAACGCCGTGGCGACCGCGTAGGCGCACCGCATGGCTGACCGCGTCGTCCTCGCCTACTCCGGCGGCCTCGACACCTCCGTCGGGATCGGCTGGCTGCGTGACGCCACCGGCAAAGAGGTGGTCGCACTCGCGGTCGACGTCGGCCAGGGCGGCGAGGACCTCGACGCGATCCGACAGCGCGCGCTCGACTGCGGGGCCGTCGAGTCGATCGTGGTCGACGCCAAGGACGAGTACGCCGACGAGTACATCGTGCCGGCCCTCAAGGCCAACGCGCTGTACCAGAAGCGCTACCCGCTGGTGTCGGCGCTGAGCCGCCCGCTCATCGCGAAGCACCTCGCGCTGACGGCGAAGCAGCTCGGTGCCGACAGTGTCGCGCACGGCTGCACCGGCAAGGGCAACGACCAGGTCCGGTTCGAAGCCGCCGTCGCGGCGATCGCCCCGGACCTGCGGAGCGTGGCACCGGTGCGTGACCTCGCCCTGACCCGGGACAAGGCGATCGCGTACGCCGAGCAGCACGCCCTGCCGATCCAGCAGTCGCAGCGGTCGCCGTACTCGATCGACCAGAACGTGTGGGGCCGGGCCGTCGAGACCGGCTTCCTCGAAGACCCGTGGAACGCCCCGACCGAGGACCTCTACGCGTACACGCAGGACCCCGCCGTCCCGCGCGAGCCGGACGAGGTGACCATCACGTTCGAGCGCGGCGTCCCGGTGGCGCTCGACGGGCAGCGCTTCAGCGTGCTGCGGATCGTGCAGGAGCTGAACGCCGTGGCCGGCAAGCACGGCGTCGGTCGGATCGACGTCGTCGAGGACCGCCTCGTCGGCATCAAGTCGCGTGAGGTGTACGAGGCCCCGGCGGCGATCGCGCTCATCACGGCGCACGAGGAGCTCGAGCGCCTCACCCTCGAGCGGGACGTCAACCGCTACAAGCGTGGTGTCGAGTCGGAGTGGGCCGACCTGGTCTACGACGGCCTGTGGTTCGGCGGGCTGAAGCGCAGCCTCGACGCCTTCGTCGACCACACCCAGCAGCACGTCTCCGGCGACGTCCGCCTCCAGCTGCACGGCGGTCGCGCGACGGTGACCGGCCGTCGCTCGGAGCAGAGCCTCTACGACTTCGACCTCGCCACGTACGACACCGGCGACACGTTCGACCAGTCCCTCTCGAAGGGCTTCATCGAACTCTGGTCGCTCCCCAGCAAGATCTCCGCCCGCCGCGACGCGGCGAACTGACACCCGCCGCCACCCGGCCCGACGACAACGACGCAGGACGACATGACCGACGAGAAGACCGACGCCACCAACACCGGAGCCCTCTGGGGCGCCCGCTTCGCCGACGGCCCGAGTGCGGCCCTGGCAGCGCTGTCGAAGTCGACGCACTTCGACTGGCAGCTCGCCCCGTACGACATCGCCGGCTCCCGGGCGCACGCCCGGGCCCTGCACACGGCCGGGTACCTGACGGTGGACGAGCTCGAGCGCATGCTCGCCGGACTCGACCGGCTCGAGGCCGCGCACGCCGACGGCACGCTGCAGCCCGACGAGTCCGACGAGGACGTCCACGGCGCTCTGGAACGCCTGCTCATCGCCGACCTCGGTCCCGAGCTCGGCGGCAAGCTCCGCGCCGGCCGCAGCCGCAACGACCAGATCGCGACGCTCGGCCGCATGCACATGCTCGATCACGGGCGGCGCATCGGCCGACTCGTGATCGACCTCGTCGACGCGATCACCCAGCAGGCCAACGAGCACCCGTCGGCGATCATGCCGGGTCGCACGCACCTGCAGCACGCGCAGCCCGTCCTCCTCGCGCACCACCTGCTGGCGCACGCGTGGCCGTTGGTCCGCGACCTCGAGCGCCTCCGCGACTGGGCGGGCCGCGCGAGCGTGAGCCCGTACGGCGCCGGTGCCCTCGCCGGCAGTTCGCTCGGTCTCGACCCCGCGGCGATCGCCGCGGAGCTCGGGTTCGACCGCCCGGCCGACAACTCGATCGACGCCACGGCCGCCCGCGACGTCGTCGCCGAGTTCGCGTTCGTCCTCGCGCAGATCGGCATCGACGTCTCGCGTCTGTCGGAAGAGGTCATCCTCTGGAACACGAAGGAGTTCGGCTTCGTCCGGCTCCACGACGCCTTCTCGACCGGCTCGAGCATCATGCCGCAGAAGAAGAACCCGGACATCGCCGAGCTCGCGCGCGGCAAGTCCGGTCGTCTGATCGGCAACCTGACGGGTTTGCTCGCGACCCTGAAGGGACTGCCGCTCGCCTACAACCGCGACCTGCAGGAGGACAAGGAGCCCGTCTTCGACTCGGTCGCCACGCTCGAGGTCCTGCTGCCGGCCTTCACCGGCATGATCGCGACGCTCACGTTCGACACCGACCGGATGGCCGAGCTCGCGCCGCAGGGCTTCTCGCTCGCGACCGACGTGGCCGAGTGGCTGGTCCGCCAGGGTGTCCCGTTCCGCGATGCGCACGAGGTGTCCGGTGCGCTGGTCCGGTACTGCGAACAGCGGGGCATCGAGCTCGACGACCCGACCGACGACGAGTACCGGTCGGTCTCCGAGCACCTGACCCCCGGGGTCCGTGCCGTGCTCACGATCGAGGGCAGTGTCGCGTCCCGCTCGGGTGTCGGCGGGACCGCTCCGGACCGTGTGGCCGAGCAGCTGGCGTCCGTCACGCGTCGTGTCCACGACCTGGCCGAGGGCGCACCCTTCACGCGATGACCGAGGGGCTGCTCGCGATGCTCGCTGAGCCAGCGCCGCGCATCGCCCCGGCGCTGCTCGGCGCGACGATCGCGGGCCGTGGCGTGACCCTGCGAATCACCGAGGTCGAGGCCTACTTCGGCCCCACCGACCCCGGCTCGCACGGGCACCGCGGTCCGACCGAGCGCAACCGCCACCTGTTCGGGTCGCCGGGCACCCTGTACGCGTACCGCTCGTACGGCATCCACACCTGCGTCAACGTCGTGAGTGCACCGGCCGGCACCTCCTCCGGTTCCCTGCTCCGCGGTGCGCAGGTGATCGAGGGCTTCGACACCGCACGCGGACGACGTGGCCCGTCGGTTGCCGACGTCGCGTTGGCGCGTGGCCCCGGCAACCTCGGTGGCGCCCTCGGCGCGGTGCTCGGACAGGACGACGGCACCTCGCTGCTCGACGGGTCCGGTCCGTTCGTGCTCACGTTGGCACCCGGCCTGGAGGCGCGGCTCGCCTCCGCCCCGCCGGCCCGGGTCATCGAGGAACTCCTGACCGAGACCACACCCGGCCCCGTCGGGACGGGTCCGGTCCCGCGCATCTCGCGCGGACCGCGCACCGGCGTCGGCGGCATCGCCGGCGGTGCGCAGTACCCCTGGCGCTTCTGGTTGACGGGCGACCCGACGGTCTCGACGTACCGACGGCACAAGGGTGCCCTCGACTGATCCCCACCGGCACGGCCGGCCCGCCGCTGGCGCGTCGCGCCGGAACCGTCGGCGTGGGCCCAGACGCACCACGGGCCTCCCGGTCGACGGCGCGCTGTCGGTGGTGCGCCGCCGCTACGATGGCGGGGTGTCCAGTGATACCGCTCAAGACGTCCTGACGCGCCAGCAGAACGACCCCACCTTCGCCTCGGTGTGGGACGAACTGCGCTGGCGCGGTCTGGTGCAGGTCTCGACCGACGAGACCGCCCTCCAAGAGGCCCTCGACGGTGATCCGATCACGTACTACTGCGGCTTCGACCCCACGGCACCGTCGCTGCACTGCGGCAACCTGCTGCAGCTCCTGACCATGCGTCGGTTGCAGCTCGCCGGGCACAAGCCGCTGGCGCTCGTCGGGGGATCGACGGGGCTCATCGGCGACCCGCGTCCGACGGCGGAGCGCACGCTGAACACCCGCGAGACCGTCGCCGAGTGGGTGGCGCGTCTGCAGGGGCAGGTGTCGCGGTTCCTCAGTCCGGATGGTGACAACGGCGTCCGGCTGGTGAACAACCTCGACTGGACGTCACCGATGTCCGCCATCGACTTCCTGCGCGACGTCGGCAAGTACTTCCGGGTGAACTCGATGCTCAAGAAGGACGCCGTCGCCGCGCGGCTGAACTCCGACGCTGGGATCAGCTACACCGAGTTCAGCTACCAGATCTTGCAGGGCCTCGACTACCGCGAGCTCTTCCGGCAGTACGGCTGCACGCTGCAGACGGGTGGTTCGGACCAGTGGGGCAACCTGACCTCGGGGACGGAGCTCATCCGTCGTGCCGAGGGCGCGACGGTGCACGCGCTCGGGACGCCCTTGATCACGAACTCGGACGGCACGAAGTTCGGCAAGAGCGAGGGCAATGCCATCTGGCTCGACGCCGAGATGACGTCGCCGTACGCGCTGTACCAGTTCTGGCTCAACACGGCGGATGCCGACGTGATCGCCCGGTTGCGGGAGTTCACGTTCCTGTCCCGTGCCGAGATCGAGCGACTCGAGCAGGCGGTCTCCGACGAACCGTTCCGGCGCGAAGCGCAGCGGACCCTCGCGTTCGAGGTCACCTCGCTCGTGCACGGGGTCGACGCCACCCAGGCCGCGATCGACGCCGCGGCCGCGCTGTTCGGCAACGGGGACCTCGGTGCGCTCGATCCGGACACCCTGCGGTCGGCGATCGCGGAGCTGCCAGGGTCGGTCACCATCGAGGCCGGAGCCGACGTGGCCCGGGCACTCGTCGAGACCGAGCTCGTGAAGTCCCTCGGCGAAGCCCGGCGGGCGATCGACCAGGGCGGCGTGTACGTGAACAACGTCCGAGCTGAGGACGCCACCGCACCGCTGTCGGACCTCGCCCTGCCCGGGGGAGTCCTCGTGCTCCGCCGCGGCAAGAAGACCCTCGCCGGCGTGACGCTGGCCTGATCGCCCCGGCACCCGGGCGACGCGTGTTGCACAACGCGACACGCCCGGGATCGGGCCTGGCTTGGCACACTCGCCCAGGCCTGCGTAAAGTTCCTACTCGTCACCCCAAAGGTGCGGCGGAGCGGCTGGAGCGAAAGCCCAGAGCACGTCGGCCCTCAAGCGGGACCATCCTCCACTGAAGATCAGATCTGGCCTTGTGCTCGGTCGCTTCGACGCCTAGGATGACAAGCCCACCGGTTCTCTCCCCTCGGGGATGAGCCACAGGACCTCCGGGTCCGACGACACACCGGTGGCAAGCCAAGTACACAAGCCTCGTGGCTGGAGCTCGAACCTGAGCCGAAGAGCGAGTGCGTCTGGTCCTTGAGAACTCAACAGCGTGCACATTGTCAATGCCAATTTATTGATTGACCTCGTGCCTGGGC
>NZ_JABMLA010000008.1:0-159323 GCF_013204965.1 Curtobacterium sp. VKM Ac-2861 | reverse complement strand
TGCGCACGGATCGCGGCGGCCTCCGTCGCACGCACGAGCTCGAGGGCCAGGTTGCGGTCGGGCTGGAGGAACAGGGAGCCGGTTTCCGTAGAGGGAGTCACGACCCGAGCCTACCGACCGGCGGCCGACCGGCGGTCCGGACACCGGGCCCGTGCACGCATGTGCACGACGGACGTGGGTCGACCGCGTAACCCGCACCGTCCCTCTCCCAACCGGCACGGCCGGTCCGCCGCTGACGCGTCGCACCGGAACCGGCGGTCGGGGCCCAGCCCTTCTGACTACGATCGGCGGGGACATCACCGAAGTCGAAGGAGATCCACGTGCCCATCGCAACGCCGGAACAGTACGCCGAGATGATCGAACGCGCGAAGGCGGGCAAGTTCGCGTACCCCGCGGTCAACGTGTCCTCGTCGCAGACCATCAACGCGGTCCTCCAGGGCCTGCAGGAGTCCGGCTCGGACGGCATCCTCCAGGTCACGACGGGCGGTGCCGACTACTTCGCCGGCCAGACGATCAAGAACCGTGCCGCCGGTGCCCTCGCGATGGCGAAGTTCGCCCACGAGGTCGCGAAGAACTACGACATCACGGTCGCGCTGCACACCGACCACTGCCCGAAGGACGCCCTCGACGGCTTCGTCCTGCCGCTCATCGCGGCGAGCGAGGAAGAAGTCCGCGCCGGCCGCAACCCGATCTTCCAGTCGCACATGTGGGACGGCTCGGCCGTGCCGCTCGACGAGAACATCGAGATCGCGAAGACCATGCTGTCGAAGACGCGGAACATCAACGCGATCCTCGAGGTCGAGATCGGCGTCGTCGGCGGCGAAGAGGATGGCGTCGAGCACGAGGGCACGAACGACGCCCTCTACACGACCCCGAACGACGTCGAGAAGGTCGTCGATGCACTCGGTCTGGGCGACAAGGGCCGCTGGATCGCCGCGCTGACCTTCGGCAACGTGCACGGCGTCTACAAGCCGGGCAACGTCAAGCTCCGCCCCGAGCTCCTCGGCGAGATCCAGGCCTCGGTCGCGGCCAAGCACGGCACGGGCGAGAACCCGCTCGACCTCGTCTTCCACGGCGGCTCCGGCTCGACCGACGACGAGATCCACGAGGCCGTCCGCAACGGCGTCATCAAGATGAACATCGACACGGACACGCAGTACGCGTTCACGCGCTCGATCGCGGACTCGATGTTCCGGAACTACGAGGGTGTCCTGAAGATCGACGGCGAGGTCGGCAACAAGAAGCAGTACGACCCCCGCGCCTGGGGCAAGGTCGCCGAGTCCGCCATGGCGGCTCGCGTGGGCGAGGCCGCGAAGGTGCTCGGCTCCGCCGGTCACACCAAGGGCTGACACCGGGAGCAACTGCCAGGAGGAACGGGGCGCGTCCGACGGACGTGCCCCGTTCTGCGTCCGGTCGACTCCACCGCATGCCACGATGGGCGGGTGACCGTCGACGCCATCGCCTCCGAGTTCGCCCAGTTCGTCACCGAGTCGCCGACCGCGTTCCACGCGGCAGCGGCCGCCCGTGACCGCCTCGTCGCAGCCGGGTTCACCGAGCTGTCCGAGCTCGACGCCTGGCCGACCGAACCCGGCGCGTACGTCGTGGTCCGCGACGGTGCGGTCATCGCGTGGCGCCTGCCGGAGGGTGCAACGGCGACGACCCCGTTCCGGATCCTCGGCGCCCACACCGACTCCCCCGGGTTCCGGATCAAGCCGAACCCCGGAGTCCGCACCGGCGGGTGGGAGCAGCTGAACGTCGAGGTCTACGGCGGCGCGCTCCTGTCGACGTGGTTCGACCGCGACCTGCGCATCGCCGGCCGGGTCGTCGACGCCGACGGCAGCGTGCGGCTCGTCAGCACCGACGCCGTCGCCCGCATCCCGAACCTCGCGATCCACCTCGACCGCGGGGTGAACGACGGCAAGGAGATCGACCGCCAACGCCACACGCTGCCGATCGTCGGCGTGGACGGCGACGCCGGAGGGACCTCGGTCGTGGAGTGGCTGCGCGCTCGCCTCGGAGACGATGCAGTGTCGTGGGACCTCTTCCTCGCCGACACCCAGGCCCCCGCCCGCATCGGCATCGAGCGCGAGTTCCTGGCGTCGGGCCGGATGGACAACCTGACGAGCGTGCACGCCGGGCTCCGCGGCATCGTGGACGCCCCGGTCGACGGCGACCACATCCCCGTGTTCGCGGCGTTCGACCACGAGGAGATCGGTTCCTCGACCCCGTCCGGTGCCGGTGGCCCGTTCCTCGAGGACGTCCTCGGCCGCGTGCAGGAGGGTCTCGGTGCCAGCCGCTCCGAGGCCGCCCGGGCGTTCCGCGCCTCGTGGCTGCTGTCGAGCGACGCCGGGCACCTGGTGCACCCGAACCAGCCGGAGAAGCACGACCCGACGAACCGTCCGCGCCCCGGCGCCGGTCCGCTGCTGAAGATCAGCGCGAACCAGCGCTACATGACCGAGGCCAAGGGCGAGGCCGTCTGGGCCGCCGCGTGCGACACCGCCGGGGTGCCGTGGCAGCCGTTCGTCAACGTCAACACGATCCCCGGTGGCTCGACCATCGGCCCGATCGCGGCGACCCGGCTCGGGATCCCGACGATCGACATCGGCGTCGGGCTGCTGTCGATGCACTCGATCCGCGAGCTCGTGCACGTCGAGGACCTGGCGTCACTGCACGGCGCCGTCGCGGCGTTCCTGGCAGGCTGAGCCCCGCCCGGCTGAGCCCCGCCCGGCGTCCGCGGGCCGGGGTGGTCGCGACTCCCCGCGCGCGCAGGACCGAGTGGTCACGAACTGTCGGGGGCCCCGGCGCCGGACGACACTTCGTGACCGCTCGACGGCGGGCATGCGGCGTGTTGCGACCACTCGACGCGCGGATGCCAGCGCCGCGAGCAGCCTGGCGGTCAGGCGGTCCGAGGGTCAGGCGCCGGCCTGGCGCATCATGAACTCGACGAACTGCGGGTCCTGGAACACCACGACGACGAACGCGATGGTGCTCACGAACGTGGCCACGACCGCACCGACGATCGGCACCCAGAACGTGCGCTTGCGTGCCCGGAGCCGGCGGATCGACCACCACGCCACGAGCGCGAAGACCACGACGTTCGTGATCGCCCCGATGATCGCGGCACCGCTCAGTGCACTCGGGTCGTTCAGCGCCGTGTACTGCGTCTCGAGGGTCCGACGCACCGTCGACGCGACGTTGGTCACCGCGAGGGACTGCACCACGGAGATGAGTCCGAAGGCGAGCAGCCCGACCGTCAGGACGAAGTCGGCGGGCGTGCGTCCGAACCGGCTCGTCGACGCGGACCGCTGCGACCCGCCCGTGGTCGGGTCGCCGGATGCGCCGGGTCGGCCTGGAGGCACGGTGCCGGTCGGCGCACCGGCACCGGACCGGTACGCGGTCGCGCCGTCCTGCCCGGCCTGGCTCGCCGCCTGCTGGCGGCGGTCGCGCTCCTGCTGCTCGCGCTCCTGACGTTCCTGTTCGACCAGGACCGGGTTGACCCATCCCTCGGGCGCGTACTCGCCGTACGCGGGAGCGGGTCGGCCGTGGACCCGGCCGCTGACGGCACCGGCGGCCGTCGTCGGGGACGTGCCCTGGGCCTCCTGGCCGGCTGCCGCCGTGTCGTCGACGTGACCCGGCTCGCGCTGCGGCACCGAGCCCCAGCCGTCCGCGCCGCTCATGCCCGACGCCCGCCGAGCGCGCGCGTCGGGTTGCCCGACGCGTCGGTGCGGAGCTCCTTGGGGAGCGAGAACATCAGGTCTTCGTGTGCGGTCACGACTTCTTCCACGGCGCCGTACCCGGCGTCGGCGAGTTGTTCGAGGACCTCGGCGACGAGCTCTTCGGGGACGGACGCACCGCTCGTGACGCCGACGGTGGCGACGCCGTCGAGCCACTCCTGGCGGATCTCCTCCGCGTAGTCGACGCGGTGCGCGGCCTTCGCCCCGTGCTCCAGGGCGACCTCCACCAGACGCACGCTGTTCGACGAGTTCGCGGAGCCGACGACGATCACCAGGTCGGTGCCCGGGGCGACCTTCTTGATCGCGACCTGGCGGTTCTGGGTGGCGTAGCAGATGTCGTCGGACGGCGGATCCTGGATGGTCGGGTACTTCTCGCGCAGCAGGCGGACGGTCTCCATCGTCTCGTCGACGCTCAGCGTGGTCTGCGACAACCAGACGAGGTTGTCGGGGTCGGGGACGTCGAGCGCGGCGACGTCGTCCGGGCCGTTGACCAGGATCGTGCGCTCGGGGGCGTGGCCCATCGTGCCCTCGACCTCTTCGTGGCCGGTGTGTCCGATCAGGATGATGGTCCGCTCGGCCTTGGCGAACCGGGTGGCCTCGCGGTGGACCTTGGTGACCAGGGGGCAGGTGGCGTCGATGGCGTGCAGGTCGCGGTCGGCGGCACCGGCCACGACGGCGGGTGAGACGCCGTGGGCGCTGAAGACGACGTGCGAACCGCGCGGGACCTCGGCGACGTCGTCGACGAACACCGCACCCCGCTGCTCGAGGGTCGACACGACGTGGACGTTGTGGACGATCTGCTTGCGGACGTAGACGGGCTCGCCGTACTGCTCGAGCGCCTTCTCGACCGCCACCACCGCTCGGTCCACCCCGGCGCAGTAGCCGCGGGGTGCCGCGAGCAGCACCTTCTTCGGACCGGCGACCGGCTCGTCACGCAGTCGCCCACGCGCCGCGTGCACACGCGGTGGGGCGAGCGGGACCGTGTGGCCGTTGGTGATCGTCACGTCCCCGATGATAGGTGAGCGGGACGCACGCGACCTGGGCG
Source organism: Curtobacterium sp. VKM Ac-2861 (assembly GCF_013204965.1). Lineage (NCBI taxonomy): Bacteria > Bacillati > Actinomycetota > Actinomycetes > Micrococcales > Microbacteriaceae > Curtobacterium > Curtobacterium sp. VKM Ac-2861. The sequence continues at coordinate 154,544 of NZ_JABMLA010000008.1, read as the reverse complement.
CGGGGGCCGGCTGTGGAGAACCCGCCGCTCGCCCGCTGTCACCGGTGTCGGGCACGATGGACGTCCAGCACGAGAAGGAGCGACATGGCGATCGAACAGGGCCCGCCGACGGCCGACAACCCGTGGCCGGTCGCGCTCCTCGGCGCGAAGCTCCGCGACTGGATCGACCGGCTCGGCACCGCGTGGATCGAGGGCGAGATCACGCAGTGGAACGTCGCCGGCGGCAACGTCTACGGCAAGCTCAAGGACGTCGAGGTCGATGCGACGGTGTCGTTCTCGATCTGGTCGAGCGTGCGGTCCCGGGTGCCGGCGGACATCAAGCAGGGCGACCGGGTCGTCGCAGCGGTCAAGCCGAACTACTGGGTCAAGGGCGGCTCGCTGACCATGCAGGTCGTCGAGATGAAGCACGTCGGTCTCGGTGACCTGCTCGAACGGCTCGAACGCCTGCGCCGGACCCTGGGCGAAGAGGGGCTGTTCGATCCCGCACGCAAGAAGCGTCTGCCGTTCCTGCCGCACCGCATCGGCCTGATCACCGGCAAGGACTCCGACGCAGAGAAGGACGTCAAGCGCAACGCGCAGCTCCGGTGGCCGCAGGTCGAGTTCCGCACCGTCCACACCGCGGTGCAGGGCGAGCGGACCGTGGGCGAGGTCACGGCGGCGATCCTCGAGCTCGATGCCGACCCGACGGTGGACGTCATCATCATCGCCCGTGGTGGCGGCGACTTCCAGAACCTGCTCGGCTTCAGCGACGAAGGACTCGTCCGCGCAGCAGCAGCGGCGAGCACACCGATCGTGTCGGCCATCGGGCACGAGGCCGACCGTCCTATCCTCGACGAGGTCGCGGACCTCCGTGCCTCCACCCCCACCGACGCCGCCAAGCGCGTCGTGCCCGACGTCGCGGAGGAGCTCGCGAACGTCCGGCAGGCCCGCGCCCGCATCGGCCTGCGGTTGTCGCAGACCCTCGCGGTCGAGGCCGACCGGATCGCAGCGCTCCGGTCACGCCCGGCGCTCGCGTCGACGGCGTGGCTCGTCGACACCCGTGCGGAGGAAGTGGCCCGCGACCTCTCCCGGTCGCGGGAGCTGCTCGACCGTCGGCTCGAGCGGGGCCACTCCGAGGTCGGGCACCTGACCGCCAGGCTCCGTGCGCTGTCGCCGCGCGACACCCTGCGCCGCGGCTACGCGATCGTGCAGCGGGCCGACGGCGGCGTGGTGCGGTCGTCCGACGACCTGACCGGGCAGACGCCGGTGCACGTCACGCTCGGCGCGGGGACGGCGACCGGAACGCTCGAGCCGGACGGGCCGGGTCCGGACGGGTCGGGTCCGGCTGCCTGACGCGTCGGGGTCGCCGACGGCCTGGTCACCAGCCGCGGTCGCGCAGCCAGGTCGTCGCCAGCGTGCTCCACGCCTCGGCCGGCCCGAGGCCGTCGGCGAGCCCGATGCCGTGCACCCCGCGCTCGAACACGTGCAGGTCGAACGGCACCCCGTGCCGCGCCAGCGCGTGTGCGTAGGACAGCGAGTGCGTCACCGGCACGTGCTCGTCCTCGGCCGTGTGCCACAGGAAGGTCGGCGGGGTCCGGTCGTCGACGAGCAGGTCGGCGTCCACCGCGGACCGCTCGCGGACGCTCGCGCCCGGTCCGAGCAGGTTGTCGGCGCTGCCGACGTGCGGGTGGTCCGTCATCGACGTCACCGGGTAGCAGAGCACCGTCAGGTCGGGCCGGTCGTCGACGTCCGACACGGCGCGCTCGGCCGGCGTTGGTGCGTTCGACACGAGGGCCGCCAGGTGCCCGCCTGCCGACGAACCGATCACGACGATCCGCGGATCGGACGGGAGGCCCGCCCAGCGTCCGGCACGCAGGTCACGGACGAGCGCTCGGGTCGCCACCACGGCGTCCGGGTGGCGGTGCGGGGCGAGCGGGTACGCGAACACGACCGCGTCGATGCCGATCCCGTTCAGCCAGCGGGCGCACCCCTCACCCTCGTGCGGAGCGTGCATGCCGTACCCGCCGCCGGGCAGGACGACCGCGAGCGAGGGGCGGCCCGGCAGCCCGTCGCGCCCAGCGCTCGGTCCGTCCGGTGCCGGGTACCAGTCCACGCCCTCGGGGAGATCTGTCATGGCGCGACCCTACCGGCCGGTGTTCTCCCCAGGCGCAGCGGGCACGTCGGTCAGTCGGTGGACCCTCGGTAGGATCGAGTCGTGCCATCCCAGCAGGAACCCGAGCAGACCGACGTCCAGTCGCTGAGCTACGAAGCAGCCCGCGACGAACTCGTGCGCGTCGTGAGCGAGCTCGAACAGGGCTCCGCGACCCTCGAGCGCTCGCTGTCGCTCTGGGAGCGCGGCGAGGCCCTGGCCGCCCGCTGCGAAGAGTGGCTCGTCGGCGCTCGTGCCCGGCTCGACGCGGCCCGCGCGGCCAGCAGCGCCGAGGACGGCTCCGCCCGATGACCGACGCGAACGGTCGCCCGATCGTCGCCGAGCTCGGCCGACCCGAGACGGCAGAGGAGACCTGGGCACGCAAGGACGCTGCACGGACCGCTCGCCGCCAGCACCAGACGGCCTTCAACCTCGTGATCGCGCTCATCGCGTCGCTCGGCATCGTGCTGTTCCTCGTCGCCGTGGTCGTGCGGCCGAACACCACGGTCGACCGCACCGTCGACTACCAGCAGATCGCGGCCGATGCCCACGTCGGCGACATCACCCTCGCCGCCCCCGACCTGCCGAGCGGCTTCACGTCGAACCGGGCCGACTTCTCCGACAAGACCTCGGACGACGTCGACGTCTGGACCGTCGGGTTCGTGACGCCGGACAAGCAGTACCTCAGCCTGCAGCAGGGCGTCGACGCGAACGGCTCGTGGGTCTCGAACCAGCTCGACCAGCGACCGTCGACCGGCACCCGCGTCATCGACGGCACGAAGTGGACCGTGTACGACCGACGGGCCGAGGGCTCCGACGCCGGCAACCACGCGTACTCGCTCGTGTCCACGTTCGGCGCCAACACGATCGTGCTCTCCGGCACCGCCGACGACTCGTCGTACCGCACCGTGGCCACGGCCGTGACGAAGCAGTTCTCCCAGTAGCGACCGCCGGACGAATCCTGCCGGACACCCCGCAGCCCGACCACTCGACCTGATCCGACCCGATCCGAGGAGCCCCATGCCCGACCGCGCCGCCTCCACCCCGTCCGACGCCCTGCGCCTGCTCGTCGACGGCAACGCTCGCTTCGCCGCCGACAAGCGCCGCATGGGCCGCACGGACCCCGACCGCCGCACCGAGCTCCAGGGGTCGCAGGCGCCGTTCGCGACCGTCCTCGGCTGCTCCGACTCGCGTGTGCCGTTCGAGCACGTGTTCGACGCGGGCATCGGTGACCTCTTCGCCATCCGCAACGCCGGGCAGATCGTCGACGACGTCGTGCTCGGGTCGATCGAGTTCGCGGTCGTCGCGCTCGGCACCCCGCTCGTCGTCGTCCTGCGCCACACCCGGTGCGGTGCGGTCGCCGCGGCCCGCTCGGGTGAGCCGGTCCCCGCGCCGCACCTGCAGGCCCTGGTCGACGCCATCGCCCCGAGCGTCGAGAAGGTCCGTGCCACCGACGCCGAGCTCCCGCAGGAAGCGATCGGCGCCGCCCACCTCGAGGCCACGCTCCGCCAGGTGCTCGAGCGCTCCGGTGCCGTCTCCGACGCGATCGCCGAGGGCCGGCTGGCCGTCGTCGGCGCGACCTACGACCTCGGCACGGGCGAGGTCACGATCGACACGGTGGTCGGCAACGCCTGACGGCCTCTCGACGCCGCACCCGCACGTCCCACATCCGTCGCACCGGTACAGTCGAACGAGACGCCCGGCGCCGGTTCCGTGACCCACGGGGACCTCGTGCGCCGGCGCAGTCCCCCGACGCGACCGCGTCCGGCGAGCACCCCAGGAAGGACCACGACGACGTGACCGACACCACCGAGACCGAGTTCCGCATCGAGCACGACACCATGGGCGAGGTGCGGGTGCCGAAGTCGGCGTTGTACCGCGCCCAGACCCAGCGCGCGGTCGAGAACTTCCCCATCTCGGGCACCGGGCTCGAGTCGGCCCAGATCGTGGCGCTCGCCCGCATCAAGCGCGCCGCGGCCATCGTGAACGGCGAGCTCGGCATCGTCGAGCCCGCCGTCGCCGACGCCATCGCGGGCGCGGCGGACCTGATCATCGGTGGGCAGCACCACGACCAGTTCCCCGTCGACGTGTACCAGACCGGCAGCGGCACCTCGTCGAACATGAACATGAACGAGGTCCTGGCCACGCTGGCGTCGGACATCGGCGGCACCGCGGTGCACCCGAACGACCACGTCAACGCCTCGCAGTCCTCCAACGACGTGTTCCCGACCTCGGTGCACGTCGCCGTGACCGAAGCCCTGCTGCGCTCGCTCGTCCCGGCGCTCGAGCACCTCGCCCAGTCGCTCGAGGCCAAGGCGACGCTGTGGGCCGACGCCGTGAAGTCCGGCCGCACGCACCTGATGGACGCCACCCCGGTCACCCTCGGCCAGGAGTTCGGTGGCTACGCACGCCAGATCCGCCTGGGCATCGAGCGGGTCACCGCGACGCTCCCCCGCGTCGCCGAGGTCCCGCTCGGCGGCACTGCCGTCGGCACCGGCATCAACACCCCGAAGGGCTTCCCGCAGCGGGTGATCGCCCAGCTCGCGAGCGACACCGACCTGCCGATCACCGAGGCCGTCGACCACTTCGAGGCCCAGGGCGCGCGCGACGCCCTGGTCGAGGCCTCCGGGGCGCTCAAGGTGCTCGCGGTCAGCCTGACGAAGATCAACAACGACCTGCGCTGGATGGGGTCGGGCCCGAACACCGGGCTCGGCGAACTGCACATCCCCGACCTGCAGCCGGGCTCGTCGATCATGCCCGGCAAGGTCAACCCGGTCATCCCCGAGGCCACCCTGATGGTGGGCGCGCGGGTCATCGGCAACGACGCCACCATCGCCTGGGCGGGTGCGTCCGGTGCGTTCGAGCTCAACGTCGCGATCCCCGTGATGGGGACGGCGCTGCTCGAGTCGATCCGCCTGCTGGCGAACAGCTCGCGAGTGCTGGCCGACAAGACCATCGACGGGCTGCAGGCGAACCTCGAGCGCGCCCGGGCGTTCGCCGAGTCGTCGCCGTCGATCGTCACCCCGCTCAACCGGGTCATCGGCTACGAGGCCGCGGCGAAGGTCGCGAAGTACGCCGTCGCCGAGGGCATCACCGTCCGCCAGGCCGTCGTGGCACTCGGCCACGTCGAGCGTGGCGAGGTCACCGAGGAGCAGCTCGACGCGGCACTGGACGTCCTGTCCATGACCCACCCGAACTGAGCTCCTGCCGCGCGACCCCTCCGCGCTGACCCCTCCGCCAAAGCGACAGATCTCCGCGAACTGTTCGCGGAGATCTGTCGCTTTCGTGTGTGGGGAACAGCCGGGCGCTACACCAGGTCGGGCGAGTCCAGCAGGTCCGTCACGAGGGCGGCGATCGCGGAGCGCTCCGACCGGGTCAGCGTGACGTGGGCGAACAGCGGGTGGCCCTTGAGCCGCTCGATGACGCTCGCGATGCCGTCGTGCCGTCCGACCCGCAGGTTGTCGCGCTGCGCGACGTCGTGGGTGAGCACCACGCGGGAGTTCTGCCCGATGCGGGAGAGCATCGTGAGCAGCACGTTCCGTTCGAGTGACTGTGCCTCGTCGACGATCACGAACGCGTCGTGCAGGGACCGACCGCGGATGTGCGTGAGCGGCAGGACCTCGATCAGGCCGCGCTCGATCACCTCGTCGAGGACGTTGTCGGACACCACCGACCCGAGGGTGTCGTAGACCGCCTGCGCCCACGGGTTCATCTTCTCGCCGGCGTCACCGGGCAGGAACCCGAGGTCCTGTCCACCCACGGCGTACAGCGGCCGGAACACCATGATCTTCTTGTGCTGCTGCCGTTCGAGGACCGCTTCGAGCCCGGCGCACAGGGCCAACGCGGACTTGCCCGTGCCGGCGCTGCCGCCCAGGGACACGATGCCGATCTCGGAGTCGAGCAGGGCGTCGATCGCGAGTCGCTGCTCGGCGGACCGGCCGCGCAGCCCGAAGACCTCGCGGTCGCCACGGACCAGGGCGACGGAACCGGCGGTGTGCACGCGACCGAGAGCCGAACCGCGCTCGGAGTGGATGACGACACCGGTGTTGACCGGCACGCCGTCGAGCTGGACGGAGCGGATCTCCTCCTTCTCGTACAGGTCGGCCATCTGCTCGCCCGAGACCTGCAGGTCGGCGATGCCGGTGTAGCCGGAGTCGACCGCGAGCTCGGCGCGGTACTCCTCGGCCGCCATGCCGATCGACGATGCCTTGACGCGCAGGGGCAGGTCCTTCGACACGACGACCACGTCGAGCCCGTCGTTCTGCAGGTTCGAGGCGACGGCGAGGATGCGGGAGTCGTTGTCGCCGAGCTGCAGCCCGGACGGCAGGACGGACTGGTTGGAGTGGTTCAGCTCGACGCGGAAGGAACCGCCGTCACCGAGCGCGATCGGGAAGTCGAGCCGTTCGTGTTCGATGCGCATCTCGTCCAGCAGCCGCAGGGCTTGCCGCGCGAAGTACCCGATCTCCGGGTCGTTGCGCTTCGACTCGAGTTCGCTGACGACCACGACGGGCAGGACCACCGCGTGCTCGGCGAAGCGGAACAAGGCCCGCGGATCGCTGAGGAGCACCGATGTGTCGAGCACGTACGTGCGCTGGGCGACCGACGTGGACGAGTCCGCGGTGTGCTGGTGCTGGGTTCCGCGAGAGACGTTCTGAGAGGTCACGACCACTCCATCCCCGGGCCGCGAGCAGCCCGGTCCATGTCCTCGAACGCGGCCGTGGAGCGGGTCCCGAAGCACCGACTGTGGCCGCTTCGATCGGGCGCGGTGCCCGATGGGGACAACGTACGTCCGCCCTCCGACACCCCGCCAGCGACACGCGGTTTCCGGCGTTACGGTCACGTGAACAACGTGACTCCGGCAGTTGACCGGTCACGAGCTGTGGGCTGCGGCTGTGCCGCCCGACAGACGGTGACCAGTCGGCGGACGTGCGCGGTGCGTCGTGACCGCTCGCGGGTGACGGACAGGAGGCCCGTGGCGGCCGGGCACCGCGCCTCCAGGCCGCCCGTTGGTCGCGACTCGTCGCGCGGACGGCGTCGAGTGGTCACCAACTGTCGGCTGCGACCGCGCGAGCCGACAGTTCGCGACCACTCGACAGAGGGGAGGCCCGTGGGGGCACCGCCACGGGCCTCCCGTCCGCCTGTTGGGCGCGCGCTACTGCAGCGTGGCGTACGAGACGCAGGCGTCCCGGAACATGTCGAGTGTCTCGTCCGTCGTCGAGGCGAACACCGACACCCGCGCGACGCCGAGCCGCGTCGTCGCGGTCACACCGTGGTTGTGCAGCGCCGCGGACAGCGCGGTCAGGCGCCCCTCGGCCGGCCGCAGCACGACGATGCCGGCGCGCTCGCGCGGGTCGCGGCTGGACTCGACCTCGAGCCCGAACTCGTCCGCGATCGCGAACACGCGCTCGACGCGCTCGGTGACGCGCTCCTGCACGGCGGCGACACCGACGGCAGTCAGCCGGTCCAGCGACACCGCGAGGCGGGCCTGCGCGATGGGGTCGATGCGGGTCATCTGGTACCCGGCGGCACCCGGGCGCACGGCGGGGACGTCCACGGGCCAGCCGGTGGTGCCGTGCGGGCCGGACAGCGCCGGACGCAGGCGGTTCAGGGCGCGGTCGCTGAAGGCGGTGAAGCCCGTGCCCCAGCCGGCGTGCAGCCACTTCTGGCCGCCGGTCGCGACGACGTCCGCGATCTCGTAGGGGGCGTCGACGACTCCGAAGCCCTGGATCGCGTCGAGGATCAGCAGGCGGTCGCCGATGACCTCGCGGATGCCGGCGAGGTCGGCCAGGTAGCCGGTGCGCCAGTCGACCAGCGACACCGCCACGGCCGTCACGTCGTCGGTCAGGCGCTCCTGGATGAGCGAGGGGGTCATCCACCCGGCACCGGACTCGATGACGACCGGCTGGACCCGGCCGCCGGTCGCCGAGGCGGCGCTCGCCAGCGCGAGCGGCAGCGAGGGGTACTCGTCGGCCGACACCAGCACGCCGCCGGTCAGGCCGAAGGCCGTGTGCAGCAGGCCGGGCGTCGTCGCGGTCTGCGAGACGACCTGGTCCTCGCGGCGACCGACCAAGCGGGCGGCGACCGTGCGGACTCGGGCGTCCTGCTCGTCGAGGGTCTCCATGGCGCCGAAGCGCATGTGCTCCTGGATCGTGCCGAGCACGCGCTGCTCCTCGAGCACGGCGGTCTGCACGGGGCCGAACGCAGCGTGGTCGAGGTAGCCGGGGTCCTCGGAGAAGCCGGCGGCGTACTCGTCGATGTTCACAGGTGCAACCTTCCGCGGGACGAAAACCCTGTGAGTCTACTGGGATCGCTGAACGTCAGCGAACCCAGGCCGATCCGCGCAGTAGCGAGGAAGCGTCAGCCGCCGAAGCGCCGCGACCGGAGACCGAAGTCGCGGACGGCGCGCAGGAAGTCGACCTCGCGCAGGTCGGGGTAGAGCGCCTCGACGAAGTAGAACTCGCTGTGCGCGCTCTGCCACAGCATGAAGTCGGACAGCCGCTGTTCGCCCGAGGTCCGGATCACCAGGTCGGGGTCGGGCTGTCCCTGCGTGTACAGGTGGTCGCCGATGAGCTCCGGCGTCAGGACCTCGGCCAGGGTGTCGATCGTGCCGCCACCCGCGCCGTGCGACTCCACGATGCTGCGCATGGCGTCGGCGATCTCGCGGCGTCCGCCGTACCCGACAGCCAGGTTGATGTGGAGTCCGGTCCGGCCGGCGGTGCGCTCCTCGGCCTGCGCGAGCGCGGACACGAGCGAGTCGGGCAGGCCTTCGTTCGACCCGACGTGCTGGACGCGCCAGTCCGTGGTGTCGGCGAGCACCCCGGCCAGGTCGCCGATGATGCCGACGAGCTCGCTGAGTTCCGCGCCGGCACGACCGGTCAGGTTGTCGGCGGAGAGCAGGTAGAGCGTCACGACCTCGATGCCGAGCTCGTCGCACCAGGTCAGGAACTCCGGGATCTTCGCGGCGCCGGCGCGGTGGCCGTGCGCGGCGGACTCGAGCCCGAGCTGCTTCGCCCACCGACGGTTGCCGTCGACGATCATGGCGACGTGCTTCGGCTTCGCGCTGCCCTCGATCTGGCGGCGGATGCGGCTCTGGTAGGCGCGGTAGAGGATCCCTCGTCCTGCCCATCCCACCCTGCCGGTCACGCACCGAGCGTAGTGCACCGTCGGTCGGAGCGTCCCGAGTGCGGCTCCCCCAGAACTCGTGGCATCCGTTCGGGCACGGGGCTTACAGTCGGCACATGCAGGACGAGCACGAGACCGCCACCCTCCCCCACGTCCCGTTCACCGAAGAGGCCGCGACGACCACGGAGGACACCCGCCCCGCCTGGCGCGGGTGGATCCACCTCGGTGCGTTCCCGTTCGCCATCGCGATGGGCACCGTCCTCATCGCCCTGGCCGACAGCACCGCGGCGAAGGTCGGCAGCGCGGTGTTCATGGCCACGTCACTGGCCATGTTCGGGGTCTCCGCGACGTACCACCGGTTCCCGTGGGGGCCGACCGTCAAGGCGGTGCTCAAGCGCATCGACCACACGAACATCCTGCTGCTCATCGCCGGCACCTACACGCCGATCGCGATCTGCGCCCTGCCGCACACCCTGATGGTGGTCGTGCTCTGGGTGATGTGGTCCGGCGCCGCCCTCGGCATCGCCTTCCGGGTGCTGTGGATCAACGCGCCCCGGTGGCTGTACGTGCCGATCTACCTGGTGCTCGGCTGCGCGGCGCTCGGGCTGCTGCCGCAGTTCTTCGCGGCGAGCGTCCCGATGACCGTGCTCATCCTGTCCGGCGGCGTCGCGTACATCATCGGCGCGCTGGTCTACGGCTTCAAGCGGCCGAACCCGGTGCCCACCCAGTTCGGCTTCCACGAGGTGTTCCACGCCCTGACGGTCGTGGCCTTCGGCGCGCAGTGGGTCGGCGTGCTCATCGTCGCCCTGGACCCGGTGCGCTGACGGTCGCACGTTCCTTCCCAGAACGCGTGCGATGCCTGGTCGTTCCGGGCGTACTCACCCGGAACTTTCGACCAGGTACGCCCGATCCTTCCAGGTACACGCAGCTGCGCATCAACCGCGCTCGGTGTCGTCCCCGACGTCGGCTCGGCCGTCCTCGGCCGCACGCCGCTCCGACTCGTCCGTCGCCGGACCGTCGACCGCGGAGCCGTTCGCTTCCGCCTCGAGACGCTCGCGGATCTCCGACCGGTAGCGCGTCCGCCGGATGCGCCGGGTCATGTCCACGACCAGGACGATCGTCGCGATCGCCACGAGCGCGATGGCGATGAACCCGACGACACCGGGGGTGACGTTCACGTCCGGCACGACGCTGGGGCTGGGACTGGGGGTGGCGGCGAGTGCCGCCGCGATGGAGCTCACGGGGTCGGTTCCTTGTCGGCAGGGATCCCGGCGAACAGATCGGTCTCCGGGAGCTCGGTGGGCACGCGGGCCTCCACGAGCTGGTAGTCCTCGGTCGGCCACACCGTGGCCAGGAGGTCGTTCGGCCAGTAGAAGAACGCACTGTCCGGTGCCACCTGGCTGGCGTGGGCGCGGAGCGCGGCGTCGCGCTGGTCGAAGTACTCGTGCACGTCGACGTGCGTGGTGGCGAGGTCGGGTCGGTCGGCGAACCGCTCGACCCACTCGCGCAGCTGCTCGATCGCGGGGCTGTCCGGGTCGCGGTCCTGCAGCGCCTCGAAGATCGTCCGGAAGCGGCGCGGGTTCATCGTGCGCTCGTAGTAGAGCTTCGCGATCGACCACGGCTCGCCGGCCGCGGGGTACGCAGCGGGGTCGGCCGCGGCTGCCCAGGCGGCGACGGACACCTCGTGCGTGCGGATGTGGTCGGGGTGCGGGTAGCCGCCGTTCTCGTCGTAGGTGACGAGCACGTGCGGACGGAACCGGCGGATCACCCGGACGAGCGCCTCGGTGCTGTACTCGAGCGGCACGGTCGAGAACGTGCCTGGTCGGACGGTCTCGCCCTTCTCGGCGTCGGGCAACCCGGAGTCGTGGTAGCCGAGCCACAGGTGGTCGATGCCGAGGGCTGCCTGCGCGGCGGCCATCTCACCGCGGCGGTACCCGGCCATGTCGCGGTGCGCACGGCTCGTCGCGGGCTCGCCGAGCTGGTCGTTGAGGATGTCGCCGGCCTCGCCCCCGGTGCAGGAGACGACCAGCACCTCGTGCCCCTCGGCCACGTACTTCGCCGCGGTCGCCGCCCCCTTGCTCGACTCGTCGTCGGGGTGGGCGTGGACGGCCAGCAAGCGGTACGGCACGGGACTTCCTCACGGGGGTGAGCGTGGGCGAGCGGAGGACGAGCGGGGACGGGAAGTGCACAGCGACGCGTGAACTACCCTGGGATCAGGATAATCACCCCGGGAGCCCCGAACTGTCCGAACAGCACCACACCGCCACCCTCGACGACCGCTACGGCCGCACCCCGGCCCGCGCGCGCCGCAGCAAGGCCGTCGCGATCACCGCCGCCATCGCCGTGGTCGTGGTCTTCGCCGCCTGGGTGATCTGGGCGGGTCTCGACCAGTCCGACCGCGGCCTGACCGACGACGTCGTGGGGTACGAGGTCCTCTCCCAGCACAGCACGGTCGTGCACTCGCAGGTCTCCGTCGACCCGGGCGTCCGGGCGAAGTGCGCCGTCCAGGTCCTCGACAAGAGCTACTCGATCGTGGGCTGGAAGGAGATCACCCTCGCCCCGTCCGAGCAGCGCACCCGCAGTGTCAGCACCGAGGTGACGACCACGACCCGAGGCGTCACCGGCTTGATCCACGACTGCTGGATTCCCTAGACTGTCCTGATTCGCCTCTCGAGACCGACCACTCGGCCGGTCTCGTTTTTTCATGGTCGAAGGGACAGAAGATGAGCAACGACACGCAGGTCACCTGGCTGACCCAGGAGGCGCACGACCGTCTCCAGGCGGAGCTCGACGAGCTGAGCGGCGAGGGCCGTGCCGAGATCGCGCGCCGCATCGAGGCCGCTCGCGAAGAGGGCGACCTCAAGGAGAACGGCGGCTACCACGCCGCCAAGGACGAGCAGGGCAAGATCGAGGCGCGCATCCGCGTCCTCACGAACCTCCTCAAGCACGCGACCGTCAGCGAAGCCGTCTTCGACGGCACGGTCGAGCCCGGCACCGTCGTCACCGCGGTCATCGCAGGCGACGAGTCGACGTTCCTGGTCGGCAGCCGCGAGATCGTCGCCGAGGGCTCCGACCTGACGGTCTACAGCCCGGTCAGCCCCGTCGGCGCGGCGATCGTCGGCCTCAAGGCCGGCGACAAGGCCACCTACACGGCGCCGAACGGCAAGGAGATCGCGGTCGAGGTCGTCAAGATCGAACGCTACGAGCCGTAAGCAGCACCACAGACGGACAGGAGGCCCGGGGCGACACCGCCACGGGCCTCCTGTCTGTCCGCTGGTCGCGTCCACGGCCCCGCTCGCCGGGGCGCACCACGGATCCGACAGGACACGCGTCGAACGACTCGTGGATCGTCGCAGGGCTAGTGCTCGAGGAGCTCCGGGCGGAAGCCGACCTCGTGCAGGCGCTGGATGACCTCCTGCGCGTGCTCGGGGCCGCGCGCCTCGATCGACAGGTCGAGGGCCACCTCGTTGATGACCAGGCCCTGTCCGTGGCGGGTGTGCAGGACCTCGACCACGTTCGCGCCGGCGTCCGAGATCACCTGGGCGACCCGGGCGAGCTGGCCGGGACGGTCCGGCAGCATGATGCGGATGCCAATGTAGCGCGACGCGGCGACGAGACCGCGCGTGATCACGCGCTCCATCATGAGCGGGTCGATGTTGCCGCCGCTCAGCAGCACGACGGTGCGCCCGGTGTCGCGGACCGCGCCGGACATGATCGCGGCGACACCGACGGCGCCGGCGGCCTCGACCACGAGCTTCGCGCGCTCGAGCAGCACGAGCAGGGCGCGAGCGGTGTCGTCGTCGGAGACCGTGACGATGTCGTCGACCAGGTCGCGGATGATCGGGAAGTTCAGGTCGCCGGGGCGGGCGACCGCGATGCCGTCGGCGATCGTCGGTGTGGTCGTGATGGTGACGGGCTCGCCGGCGCGGATCGACGACGGGTACGCAGCGGCGTTCTCGGCCTGCACCCCGATGACCTTGATCGGTCGTCCGAGCCGCTCGGCCATGCCCTTGACCGCGAGGGCGATGCCGGAGATGACCCCGCCGCCGCCGATCGGCACGACGACGGTGTCCACGTCGGGCACCTGGTCGATGATCTCGAGGCCGAGGGTTCCCTGGCCGGCGATGACGGCGGGGTGGTCGAACGGCGGGATGAAGACCGCGCCGGTGTGCGCGGCGAAGTCCTTGGCGGCGCTCAGGGCTTCCTCCACCGAGTGGCCACGCAGCACGACCTCGGCGCCGTAGTGGCGGGTGGCCTGCAGCTTCGGCAGCGCGACACCGACCGGGGTGAAGATCGTCGCCGGGATGCCGAGCTCGCGGGCGGCGAGGGCGACGCCCTGGGCGTGGTTGCCGGCGCTGGCCGCGACGACGCCCTTGGCGCGCTGTTCCTCGGACAGGGTGGACAGGCGGTTGTACGCGCCGCGGACCTTGTACGCACCGGTGCGCTGCAGGTTCTCGCACTTCAGGTGTACCGGTGAACCGAGCACCTCGGCCAGGAACTGCGAGGTCTCCATCGGGGTGACGCGCGCGACGCCCGAGATGGTCTCCCGCGCCGTCTCGATGTCCGCGAGGGTGGGGATCGCGGCGAGCGTGTGCTGGGAGGCGCTGGTGTCGGTCACTCCCCCATCATCGTCGTTCCGGGCGTCCGCGGCGAACCCGTGACACGAGGGATCGTTCAGCGTCAGCCTGCCGTCCCCTTGACCGCGGTCGGCTGCTCGTCGGTGCCCGGCTTCGGGACGTCGCCACGGCGCTTGCGCAACTTGAGGACCTTGCGCCGGCGCTTGGTCCGGACGTTCTCGTCGTGCGCGTCCTGCTTGGCCTCGAGCACGTGGTCGGAGTCCATGGTCTTCCACCGGCCGCTCGAGATGGTCGTGACCATGGAGTTGACGGTGGCGATGAGCGGGACGGCGAAGAACGCGCCCGCGATGCCCGCGAGACCCGACGCCGCGGTGACCCCGAGGACGACGGCGAGCGGGTGCACCTTGACGGCGCTGCCCATGACGAGCGGCTGCAGGATGTGTCCCTCGACCTGCTGCACGACCAGGATCACGCCGAGCATGATGACCGCCGCGACCGGGCCGTTGAAGACCAGGGCGACGAACACCGCCAGGAACCCGGTGACGATCGCGCCGACGACCGGGATGAACGACCCGAGGAACACGAAGACCGCGATCGGCACGACGAGGGGCAGCTGCAGGAAGAACGCACCGAGGCCGATGCCGACGGCGTCGACGAACGCGACGAAGATCTGCACCCGGATGAAGCTCGTCAACGTCGTCCAGCCGGCGACCCCGGCGCCGTCGATCGCGCTGCGGGCGTTCTTCGGGAAGAGCCGGACCGTCCAGCGCCAGACGTTCTTGCCGTCGATGAGCAGGAAGATCACCGTGAAGATGACGATGAACAGGCCGGTGAGGATGTGCGTCAGCGACGACCCCGCGCTGGCCACTCCGGACAGGATCGAGCCGGAGTTGCTCTGCAGCCAGTCGGTCGCCTGGTTGAGGTAGGAGTTCAGGTCCTTCTGGCTGATCCCGAGCCCGGAGCTGAGCACGAAGTCGCGGATGTTGTCGTACTGCGACAGGGTGCGGTCGCGGAGCGACGGGTAGGCGGCGGCGATCTGGTCGACGACGAGCCAGATGAGCGCCCCGACGGCGGCGAGCCCACCGACCAGGCTGACGATGACGGCGAGCCACTTCGGCACGTGGTGGCGCTGCATCCAGTTCGACAGCGGGACCAGGAGCGCGGCGACGACGATGCCGATGAGGAACGGGATGAGGATCTCGCTGAACAGCGTGACCAAGTAGATGACCACCGCGACGACGCCGACCACGACGAGGATCCGCCACGACCACGCACCGGCGATCCGCATGCCGGGCGGCACCGCGTCATCGACGACGACGGGATCCGTGTGCGGTGTCTTCTTTCCCCAGGCCATGGGCCGATCCTAGCGATCCGAACGTCCTCGCGTTCCAGATACGGCATACGTTCGGACGCCGCGCTGTCGGCGGGGTTCGGTAGCGTCTCCGCATGGTCAGGTCCTCGCTCTCCGCCGCCGAAGCCCGCCGCGTCGCCCTCGCCGCGCAGGGGTTCGGTCGGCCACCGGCGACGGACGTCTCGACGCGTGCGGTGAACGCTGCGTTCGCTCGGCTCGGGCTGCTGCAGATCGACTCGGTGAACGTGTTCGAGCGCAGCCACTACCTGCCGCTCTTCGCACGGCTGGGGGCGTACGACCGGTCCACGCTCGACCGACTGACCCTCGGCCGGTCCGGGCCCTACACCGAGTACTGGGCGCACGAGGCCGCCCTCATCCCGCGCGACGACCTGCGGCTGTTCCGCTGGCGGATGGACGCTCTTCGGGAGCGCGACGCCGGTCCGACCCGGATCGACGGCGTCACCCGCACCGCCGGGGTCCGACGCGAGCTGCACGCGCTCCTGCGTGCCGAGGGGCCGATGCGAGCCAGCGCGGTCGAGCACGAGTCGAACGTCCGCCGTGGGCCGTGGTGGGGCTGGAGCGACGTGAAACTCGGGCTCGAGCAGATGTTCCGCTGGGGCGAGGCCGTGAGCGCCGGACGGTCGGGCTTCGAGCGCTTGTACGCCCTGCCCGAGCAGGTCCTGCCGGCCGGGTTCCTCGAGACGGCACCGCCGCGCGCTGCCGCCGTGCTCGAACTCGTCCGGCACGCCACCCGCGCCCTCGGCGTCGGCACCCGAGCGGACATCGCCGACTACTACCGACTGCGGTCGGACGACACCGCCGGCGCCATCGCGGAGCTCACCGCTGCCGGCGAGCTCCTGCCCGTGCGGGTCGAAGGCTGGGGTGAGCGGGCCTGGCTCCACCCCGATGCCCGGGTGCCCCGGCAGCTGACCGCCGACGCGGTGCTCAGCCCCTTCGACCCGGTCGTGTGGTTCCGCCGGCGCGCGGAGCGGATGTACGGGTTCCACTACCGGATCGAGATCTACACACCGGCGCCGAAGCGGGTGTTCGGGTACTACGTGCTGCCCGTGCTGCAGGACGACCGCCTCGTCGGCCGGGTCGACCTGAAGAGCGACCGGCAGCGTGGCGTGCTGCGGGTCCGGACCGCGTGGCAGGAGCCCGGCGAGCACCTCGATGCCGAACGGCTGGCCGAGACTCTCCGACGCACCGCCGCCTGGCAGGGACTCGACGAGGTCGAGGTCACCGATCGGGGCACGGCTGCGGCCGCGGTCGCCGGGGCGCTCGGCCTCCCGCTGGTCCCGCACGAAGCCGTCGACGACGCCGATGCCCCCGAACCCACGGAGCATCTCGACGCCGTCGAGGCCTGACCGGGCTCAGAAGCGGTCGGCGTTCGCCCGCAGGCGTGCGATGCGGTCCGGCAGCGGCGGGTGCGTCGAGAACAGCCGGTCCATCACACCGGGGCGCATCGGGTCGGCGATCCACAGGTGGGCCATCGACGAGTTCTGCGTCTGCATCGGACGGCCGCACGCGCCGAGCTTCTCGAGCGCCCGGGCGAGGCCCTCGGGGTGACGGGTCGTCATCGCACCGGTGGCGTCGGCGAGGTACTCGCGCTGCCGGGACACCGCGGCCTGCACGCCCGCCGCGGCGATCGGCGCCACGACGACGGCCACGATGCCGGCGATGAGCAGCACCGGGTTCGCGCCGCCACCGTTGTCCGAGTTGCGGTTCCGGCCGCCGGACAGGCCGCTGAAGATCGAGATGCGCAGGAGCACGTCGGCGATCAGGCCGACGGCGACCACCAGCCCGAACACCATCGTCGAGACCCGGATGTCGTAGTTGCGGACGTGCCCGAGTTCGTGGGCCATCACACCCTGGAGCTCCTGGTCGTCCATGATCTGGAGCAGCCCGGTCGTCGCCGCGACCACGGCGTGCTCCGGGTCGCGCCCGGTCGCGAAGGCGTTCGGCGACGGGTCCTGGATGACGTAGACCCGGGGCATCGGCATGCCGGTCGAGATCGCGAGGTTCTCGACCGTCCGCCAGAGCCGCGGTTCGGAGGTGCGGTCGATCTCGATGCCACCGGCGATGGCGGTCGCCTGCCGAGCAGCGAAGAAGTACTGCAGCACCGCGTAGCCCAGGGCGACGGCGAGCACGATGACGCCGATCGAGACGTTCCCCGCCAGGTAGCCGCCCAGGAACCCGAGCGCGCCGATGATCAGCAGGAAGACCAGGACGATGACGACGGTGTTGCGCTTGTTCCGCGCGATGGCGCTGTACACGGCAGCTGCGAGGCTGGGGTCAGAACTGGACGCGCGGCGGCTCGGCGATGGCTGCCGGCTCGGCGGTCTCGAAGAACGTCGCCTCGGCGAAGCCCCGCCGCTTGGCGAACGTGGAGTTCGGGAAGACCCGGATCTTCGTGTTCAGCTCGCGCACACCGCCGTTGTAGAAGCGCCGGGCGGACTGGATCTTGTCCTCGGTGTCGACGAGTTCGGTCTGCAGCTGCAGGAAGTTCTGGCTCGACTGCAGCTGCGGGTACCCCTCGGCGACCGCGAACACGCTCTTCAGCGCCTTCTGCATGTGTCCCTCGGCCGCGGAGGCCGTGCCGGCGTCACCGGCCGTCAGCGTCTCGGAGCGCGCCTTGGTGACGTCGTCGAAGACGGCCTTCTCGTGGGTGGCGTACCCCTTGACCGTGTCGACGATGGTCGGGATCAGGTCGGCGCGCCGCTTCAGCTGCACCGAGATGTCGCTCCAGGCCTCGTCCACACGGACCTTGAGCGTGACGAGCGAGTTGTACGTCACCCAGAGGTAGATCCCGATGATGACCAGGATCACCACCACCACTCCGACGACGATCAGCGTCGTG
Organism: Curtobacterium sp. VKM Ac-2861; assembly: GCF_013204965.1. Taxonomy (NCBI): domain Bacteria; kingdom Bacillati; phylum Actinomycetota; class Actinomycetes; order Micrococcales; family Microbacteriaceae; genus Curtobacterium; species Curtobacterium sp. VKM Ac-2861. The sequence continues at coordinate 136,506 of NZ_JABMLA010000008.1, read as the reverse complement.
ACGAGTCCGGTGTCCATGCGTGGGTGCTCCTTCTCGCGTTCGGATCCGCGGTGCTGCGTGGCCTGAACGGCCGTCGTGAAGTCTACCGACGCGTCCGCAGTGCTCGCGTCGACCGCCAGGGTTCACGGGCGATTCCCGAGTCACGCACACCGGGCGTTCGGGCTGCGGGGCGAACACGACCGGATGCGGGACATCATCCGCGAGGTGTATTGACCCAGCGGCCCGGATCACGTGGGATGGAGCCGGTGAGCACGCGAGGGGACAACGTGGACGACCGGGCCGTCGGGGGCGACGGCCCTCGTCGTCGTACCCGGTTCGTCGCGCTCGCCTCGGCCACGGCCGTCCTCGCCGCGGCGCTGCTGGCGACGGCAGCCGCACCCGCGTTCGCCGGCACGGCGCCCCACGAACAGGCGACCACCGAACGCGTCAGCGCCGCGAGCACCGCGACCCCCGCACCGGGCGAACTCGTCGGCCCCCCGAGCAGCGGTCGCCCCGGCACCCCCACGCCCCCGCCCGCGTCCACCGGACGACCGCCCGTCGCACCGACCATCGCCGACCCGGGGGACGTGACGAGCAGCACCGCCCGGTTCCACGGCACCGGGACCCCGGCGCACGTCGTCCGCGTCGCGGGCCCCGCGTCGACCGGTTCGGCCGGGTGCTCGGCCCAGGTGCAGGCGAACGGTTCGTGGTCGTGCCTCGGTACGGTGCGGTCGGGTCCGCAGCAGGTCTTCACGGTGCGGGACGTCACCGCGCCGAGCCAGCCGCCCGCGAGTGCCCCGGCTTCCGACGTCATCGTGCCGCCGACCATCGCGTCCGACCACCCGACCAGCGGCGCGCTCTCCGGCACGGGCTTCCCCGGTTCCACCGTGGTGCTGTCGGTCTCCGGATCGTCGACGCAGCAGACCGCCCCGGTCGGCCCGGACGGTCGGTGGGTGACCTCGCTCGCCCTGCGGTCCGACGCGACCGTCACCGTGACCGCCTCGCAGACCGCCAGCACGGCGCGCGGTTACCGCTCCGACCTGCGCAGTGCGTCTTCGGCCCCCGTGCGGATCACGGTCGACCGCACAGCACCGGCAGCCCCGCGGATCACCGCACCCGACGACGGCGACCGCGTCGGTTCGCGTGCCACGGTCGTCCGCGGCACCGGCGAACCCGGTGCCGACGTGACCGTCTACGTCGACCGCGCACCCGTCTGCCGGGCCGAGGTCGCTGCGAACGGTTCCTGGTCCTGCTCCACCGCTGGGTCGCAACTGCGGGCTGGCGGACACGACCTCACCGCCACGCAGCACGACGCCGCCGGCAACTACTCGCGGTCGTCCGCTGCCGTGCAGGTCACCGTGTGGTCGACCTCGGGCGCCCCGAACGGCACCCCCGGCACCTCTGGAACCGGCGGGGACGCACCGACCAACGGCACCGGCTCCGGCTCCGGCTCCGGCTCCGGCTCCGGCTCCGGCTCCGGCACCGACTCCACCGGCACCACGACCGCGCCGGGTGACGGCCAGACCCCCGGCGACACGGGGACCCCGGCCGGCACCGGAACCGGGAACGCAGGCGGCACCGGCGACGACGGCCCCGGATCAGCGGCAGCGCCCGGTGACGGCACCGACCCGACCGGCACGAGCACCCCCGGGGCCGCAGGCTCCGGCGGCCACACCGACTGGTCGGGCCCCGCGGGCGACTGGACCGCTGCCACCGCCTACGACCGCACCGTGCCGACGATCCAGGCCGCGTTCTCGTGGCGGACCGTCCTGATCGCCACAGCCGTCGCCGCGGGGTTCCTCCTGCTCATCGCCGCACCCCTCGCGCTCGTCGCCGCCGCTGCCCGCGGGCGCATCCGCTCGCCCTTCGCCGGACTGCTCGGGCGGAACCGCTCGCGCTCGGACCGCACCGGGTCCGACGACGTGCTGCCGACCTGGGTGTCGATCACGGTCGCGGTGGCCGTCGCCGCCCTGTGCACGCTGCTCGGCGTGGGCGTCTCGCTCGAGGCCCGCTACGTCCGCCTCGCCATCGCCGTGCTGCTCGGCACCGCGGTGCTCACGGCGGCCGTGGTGCTCGTGACCCGGTGGGCAGCCGGGCCCGACCACCGTGCGGTGGGCTTCCGGGTGTCCCCGTGGCTGGTGCTCGCGGCGCTCGTGGCGTGCGGGATCACGCGGGCCGCGGACCTCTCCCCCGCCCTGATCGTCGGGGTGGTGCTCGTGCCGTCGGGACGCCCCGACCTGGACACCGCCGCACTGCGCCTCGGCTCCGGGATCGCCGCCGGTGCCCGGAGCGCGACCTGGCGGACGATCGCGCTGCTCGGGCTCGCGACCGCGGGGTGGGTGCTCCACAGTCTGACCGCGGGCGGGGGCTTCTGGTCCGCGTTGACGTCGGAGTTCGCCATCACCCTGTGCGTCGGCGGGGTCGGTGCCGTCGTCGCGACGCTGCTGCCGTTCGCGGGTTCCGCCGGCAGTGCGGTCCTGATGGCCTCGCGTGCACGGTACGTGGCGCTGGCGGTCGTCGCGGTCGCGCTCACCGCCGCGGTCTACTCGGGTCCCGCGGGGACCCACGCGTCGCCGGTGCTGCTCGGCGCGGTCGGCGCGGCCTGCGTGGCGGGCGCGATCGGGGCCTGGTTCTGGGCGCGCACCGCGCGACCGGACGCGGCCGCCTGACCCGCACCGGGCCTCCCGTCCGCCGTCCCCGCGCGGCGGATACAGTGACGATCGGTGCGTGACGCGCCGTTCGACCGCCCCAGGGAGCGATGATGACCGAGACCCGATCCGACTACGACCCGACGCGGTTCCGCGAGGTGTTCGAGGGCAGTTACACGTACGCGAACGGCTTCGCGCGGAACACCCACCGCTTCGCGGACCGGCCCGCGCTGCGCGACCCGGACACGGGTCGGTCGTGGACCTACGCGGAACTCGGGGACGTCGTCGACCACATCGGCGGGTGGCTCGTCCGGCACGGAGTCGGTCGCGGTTCGGTCGTGATGGTCGAGCTGTTCAACTCGCCTGAATTCGCGATGCTCTACCTGGCGTGCCACCGCATCGGCGCGGTGTTCTCGCCGACGAACTTCCGGCTCGCGCCCGACGAGGTCGCCTTCATCATCGAGGACTCCGCGCCCGTGGTGCTGGTGCACGACGCGGTACGCGGCGACGACATCGCCCGAGCGCTCGAGACCGCGCCGCACCGTCCGGACCACATCGTCGTCGTCAGTGGCGACGACCACGCAGCGCACCACGACGACGACCCCGCACACGACGCGCGGGTCGCGTTCACCGCCCTCCTCGCCGCCGACCCCGTCACCCCCGCCGAGCTCGCCGCGACCGAGCCGCGCAGCACCTACGACGAGACCACCCGGCTCTACACCTCCGGCACCACCGGGCGACCGAAGCCCGTGCCCCTGCCGAGCCTGGTCGAGGTGCTCAGCGCCCACGACGTCGTGATGCACTTCCCGCTCAGCCCCTTCGACAAGACGCTCAACATGTCGCCCCTGTTCCACCGTGGCGGCCTGTACTCGGGCGGCCCGAACCCGGTGTTCTACGTCGGCGCCGAGCTCACGACCCTGCGGCACTTCGACGCCGAGCGGGTGCTCGACCTGGTCGAGTCCGAGCGGCTGACGTTCCTGATCGGTGCGCCGCCGAACCTGGTGCAGCTCGCGAACGCGCAAGAGGCCCGGCCCCGCGACCTGTCGTCCCTGCACGGCATCGTCACGATGGGTGCACCGCTCGAGCGCGCCGCCGCACTCCGCTACCAGGAGCTCCTGTCCCCGCGGATCTTCAACGGCTACGGGACGACCGAGACCTTCTGGAACACCTTCCTGCGTCCTGAGGACTTCCCCGACGGCGCCGGCTCCACCGGACGAGCATCGACGGACGACGACGTCGCCGTGGTGCGCGTGTACGAGGACCGCCTGGCCGACCCGAGCGACACCGTGCCGAAGGACGGCTCCGAGATCGGCGAGTTCGCGGTCCGGACCGTGAAGTCCGGCTACTCGTACCGCAACCCGGGGCTCGAGGCGGAGAAGTTCGCGAACGGCTGGTTCTACCCCGGCGACCTCGCCACGTGGGACGAGCACGAGCGGGTCACGATCGTCGGCCGCAAGGACGACATGATCATCTCCGGCGGCGAGAACGTCCACCCCGTCCAGGTCGAGGCCGCACTGCAGGAGCACCCGGGCGTCGCCGACTCGATCGTCGTCGGGATCCCGGACGAGCGTTGGGGCGAGGTCGTCACGGCGTACGTGGTCCGTGCAGCGGGACGGCTACCGGACGACGACGTCGCAGCCGCCGCCGTGCTCGAGGAGTGGACGGGCTCGCACCCCGGTCTCGCCCGCTACAAGCGGCCGCGGCGGTACCGCTTCGTCGACGAGCTGCCGTACAACGCGACGGGCAAGAAGGTGCACTACCTCGCCAAGGCGACGGCAGCGGAGGACCAGGCGGCGGGCCGACTGCTCGAGCCGTAGCGCGCTCTGGACGTGCGCGGCGTCGGACGGGAGGCCCGTGGCGGCCCCGCCCCGCGCCTCCCGTCCGTCAGCCGGTCGCGTCCACGGCCGTGCCTGCGTGCGTTCCTTCCCATGCCGCGTGCGGTGCTTTGCCGGATCGGGCGTACCTGGTCGAAACTTCCGACCAGGTACGCCCGATCCCGCCAGGTACGCCCACGTGGCCCCGGGCGGCGCGGGGCCACCCGGGCCGGCGCTACGTGTGGCTCGGCGCGTTCCGGGCGAACAGACCCGGCAGCAACCCACCGATCTTCGTCCCGATGCACAGGCTGACGAAGGTCGCCAGGGGTGTCGCGAGGGACTCGGGGTCGAACGTAGCCACCGCCACCAGCCCGACGGTCCCGGGGACGAGCAGCAGGAACGCCGGGAAGAACGACACCGTCGCCGGGATCGCCGGCACGAGCCGCTCGAGCAACCGCGTCGCGACGAACAACAGCGCCGCCGTCGCCCCGGTCGCGACGACGCTCCCCCACACCGGCGTCGTCCCGCTCACCAGCGCGTAGGCGGTGACCATGACGGCCACCGACACGAGCGTCAGCCGCCAGCCCGACCGGAACACCAGGCCGAGGCCGACCGCCAGGACCACCACGGCGACCCACGACACCCAGTAGGACGGCACGGACTCCCACCCGGCCAGGTCCGTGCCGACGCCGGCGACCTCGCCGACGAGCGCGGCCGAGGACGGGTCGACGTGCAGCCCGGTCAGCGCACTGCCCGAGGCGATGCCGGCCGCCATGAAGCCGAGCATGATGAGCCCCTGGACCAGCCGCGAGGACCCGGTCACGATGTCCGCAGCGGTCAGTTCGAGCAGGGCGTTCGTGATGAGGGCACCGGGGACGAACACCGCCACCGGGGCGCACACGGCGAACAGCGGGACCTGCTCGAACCCGGCACCCGCGGCGACGAGTCCGACGATGGCCGTCGACACGAAGGCCGCCAGGAACGGGATGATCGCGACGGCCTCGCGGAAGCGCCGGAGCAGCAGTCCGATGACCCCGACGAGCGCACCGACCAGGAGCGCGAGCAGGATCGCCCACCACGGGCACCGGAACACGACGGCGAGCCCGGCGGAGGTCAGCGCGTTGCCGAGGATCCACGGCAGTGCGGGCGGCGGGACGGTGCCGGCACGGATGGCCCGGACCCGCGCGGGGATCTCGGCGAGGGCGATCGACCCGCTCTCCAACCCGAGCACGACCCGGTTCGCCCGTGCAGCCTGTCGGGACGACAGCTCGACGCCCTCGGCGTTCACGATCGTCGCCGCACCGGTCGAGACCTCGCTCACCATCACGAGCGCCGGGAGCACCCCGATCGCCAGGGTCGGACCGACCCCGGCGGCGTCGCGGGCCTTCTCGAGCGCCGAGCGGACGTCGGTGACGGAGCTGCCTGCGTCGAGCAGCAGCGCACCGAGTGTGCCGAGGAGCATGCCGACGGGGACGGTCTCGCCGTCGACGACCTCGACGTGGGCCTCGGGCCGACGGAGGGCGTTCTGCAGGTTCGCGAGTGCGCTTCCGAGTCCGACCACGCAGGCGATGTTAGCGATCGAGCGTGGCCTCGATGACCACGTTGTCGACCGACGCGGAGCCGTCCGGCCGCTGCAGGCACGTGATGAGCAAGAGCCGGCCGGGCTCGTCCGCCCAGACGTCGGCATCGGCGGCCACGGTCGCCTTCGTGATCCGCTCGGAACCGGTCACCGTCCACCGCGCGTCGCCGATCCGGACGCTGCTGCCGACCACGACCTCGGAGCGTTGCCCGTCGACGTCGATGAGCAGGTTGCCCGGCCCGATCGCACCGTTCCGCAGCGAGTGCATGACGACGAACACGGTGCCGTCCGCGCGGTCCGCCAGCGGTACCCCAAGGTTGCGGACCCGGTAGGCCTCACTGAACCCCGGCGGCGTGATCTGCCCGTCGACGGCGTCCAGTTCGCCGAGCGGCACCTCCAGCCCGACCGACGGCACCACGAGCTGGACGCCGGTGTCGGCGACCGCGTTCGAGGCAGACGCCGCCGTCCCCGACTCGCCCGGGTCGAGCGTGACCTGCTCGCCGTCGAGCGACGTGCCGGTGATCGCCGTCGGCGAGGCCGCTCCGGTGGTCGCCGTGACCACACCGACCACACCGACGACGAGGGACGCCGCGGCGAGCACGGCGATCGTCCAGAGCAGCGCGGTGCGCGGTCGGGTGCGTGGGGCGGTCATCTTCCGTGCGGGGGGGGGGCGGGCGGGGTGGGCGGGGCGGCGCGCCCCCCGCCCGACACCTGGGTGCCGGGATCCGCGTGGCGGGGTCGACCGCCCCGCGGATCCCGGTGCGTCAGTCCTGCTGGGTGACGCGGCGGCGGTACGCGATGAACGCGACCGAGCCGAGGGCGACGACGCCGAAGGCCGACAGCCCGATCCACGGCAGGGCCGAGGTGCCCGAGACGGTGCCTCCGGTGTTCACGGCTGCGCCGGTGGTGACGGCCGTGGTGGTGTCGATCGGGTCGACGACGACGGTGCCGTCAGCGGTGACCGTGATGGCGAGCGAGACCACGGCGGTGCCGTCCGAGGACTCCACCGCGATGGTGTGCGCTCCAGCCGGGGTTCCCGTGGGGATCACGACCGAGGTCGCGAAGGCCCCGTCGGCGTCCGTGGTCACGGTGCCGAGGACGACCGGGTCGCTGTGCAGGACGATCGAGTACTCCGTCGCTGCCGGCAGGCCCTCGGCGCGCAGCGGCACCGAGTCGCCGACCGTGAAGGTGGTGGCGCCACCGGTGCTGATCGACGGGGCCGGGGTGGTGGGCTCCGTGGTCGGGCCGGTCGTCGGCTCCGGGGTGCCGGGCTCGCTCGGCTCGGTGGTCGGCTCCGGGGTGCCCGGCTCGCTCGGCTCGGTCGTCGGCTCCGGCGTGCCGGGCTCGCTCGGCTCGGTCGTCGGCTCCGGCGTGCCGGGCTCGGTCGGCTCGGTCGGCTCGGGTGTGGGTGCCTCGGCCGCCGTGTAGGCGATCGAGATCGGCTGCGGCTTCTTGGCCGCGGCGTCGTTCGCGCCGGACGTGTACCAGTACGAGCTCTGACCGGTCTCGTTCTGGAAGTCGACGAAGTCCGCCGGCCACGAACCCCAGTCGGCGTTCGTCTTGTTCAGGCTCGTCGCCGAGGCGGGCTCGACGCCCTGCCAGTCCGGGCTCACGGTGATGCCCGAGCTCGTGACGTCGACGTCGACGTCGGTGAGGGTCGCGAGGTGCACCGTGCGCGGCGTCAGCGGCGCCCAGCTACCCCCGTCGCGCGAGGCCGCGTAGCCCGAGACCGTCGCCGTGAGCTCACCCGTGCCGTCCGCTGCGACGTGCAGTTCCGGGTCCTCGGCGGACCAGTAGGTCAGGCCGCCGTAGAACGCGACCGTGAAGCCGCCGTCCCACGCGATGTCCGCGGTGCCGGCTGCGGCGTCCACGGTGCCCGTACCCGCGGCGAGCGTCAGGACGCCGGCGGTCGTGGTGCCCGGGCGGACCGTGGTGCCGTCGCCGGTCTGGCACTTCGTGGCGAAGGTCGGGGTCGAGGTGCCGCCCGCGGCCTTCGGGTAGGCGATCGAGACGTTGCCGGCCGAAGCGGCGTAGCCGGGCGACGGGTTGGTCGCGGTCCACGGAGCCGAGGCACCCGAGCTGCCGGCGACCCCGGCGGACAGGAAGTTGCAGCCGCCGAAGTAGGCGCCGGCGTTGGCCTCGTTGCTGAGGCTCCAGGACAGCGACGCGTCGGTGACGTCGGCGGAGGCGGCGTTCGCGGGGGCAGCGCCGAGCGCGGCGGCCGCGGCGATCGTCGCGCCGAGGGCGACGGCGGTCGCGCCGGCGGCCAGACGCCGGGCGCGAGGAGAGGACAGGTGCATTCGGGTGGTCTCCAAGTTTGGGTAGCCTTACCTAACTCCCTGAGCATAGGGACAGGAGTTAGGGTAGGCAACCCTAAGTTGAATTCGGCCGGACATGTTCGTGCGCGGACCTGGTTCGCGCACGTCAAAGCGACAGTTGTCCGCACGGGCGCGCCACGGGCCTCCCGGCCGGGCTGGGGCCGGTTCACACCCGCCGAAGCGACAGATGCACCCGCGGTCGCGCCGTCTTGCCCGCCAGGGCGACAGTGTGCCGCGAGCGGTTGGCGGCAGACTGTCGCTTTCGCGGGACGCGCACTGGTACCCCCGGTGGGACTCGAACCCACAACTCGGCGATTTTAAGTCGCATGCCTCTACCGATTGGGCCACGGGGGCGGGCCGCAACAGCCTACCGATGCGCGAGAGGCGGCCACCCCGAAGGGTGACCGCCTCTCGTGGACTGCTGCTGGGACTACTTGGCGTCCGCCGGGGCCTTCACGGGCTCGGCCTCGTTCGAGACGTCCTTGGCGGGCTCGCCGTACGCCGGGCCGGCGGCACCGGCGGGCTTGCCCTCTTCCGGAGCCGGAGCGGCGGCCGGAGCTGCCGGGGCCTCGGCCGCGGGCTTCGGACGGGACGCGAAGGCCTCGAACGCAGCGCGCGGGGTCTCACGGTCGTCGAGCGACGCGATGTCGCGGCCCAGGAAGAAGCCACCGACCCAGTCGCCGATGACGCGCCACTTGCGCTCCCACGACGGCATCGCCATGCCGTGGTAGCCGCGGTGCGCGCCCCACGCCAGGAAGCCCTTCATGGCGAACTTGCCGGACTGGAACACGCCGATGCCGAGACCGAGGCCCGCGACGGCGCCGAGGTTCTCGTGCTTGTAGTCGGTCGTCGCCTCGCCACGGATGGTCGCGACCAGGTTCTTCGCGAGCTGCTTCGCCTGACGGACGGCGTGCTGGGCGTTCGGCACGCAGAAGCCGCCGACGCCACCACCGGTGAGGTCCGGCACGGCTGCGACGTCGCCACAGGCCCATGCGTCCGCGATCACGCCGTTGTCGTCGACGACGCGCAGGTCGGGCTGCACGCGGATGCGACCGCGCTGCTCGAGCGGGAAGTCGGTGCCCTTGACCATCGGGTTCGCCATGACACCGGCGGTCCAGATGATGAGGTCGGACTCGATCTTCTCGATCGCGCCGTCGCTCGTCTTGAGCTCGCAGACGCCACCGACGGCCGAGGCCAGCTGGGTCTCGAGGTGCACGTTCGCACCGCGCTGCGCCAGGTTCTTGAGCACCCAGTGCGAGGTCTCGAGCGAGACCTCGGGCATGATGCGGCCCATCGCCTCGACCAGGTGGAAGCGCGTCTCGTCGAAGGAGAGCTGCGGGTAGCTCTTCAGCAGGTCGGTGACGAAGGAGCGGAGCTCGGCGAAGACCTCGATGCCGGCGAAGCCACCACCGACGACGACGACGGTCAGCAGGCGGTCACGCTCGGGACCGGCCGGCAGGTTCGCCGCCTTGTGGAAGTTCGTGAGGATCTTGTCGCGGATCGCCGCGGCTTCCTCGATCGTCTTGAGGCCGATGGCCTCGTCCGCGACACCCGGGATCGGGAACGTGCGGGACACCGCGCCGGCGGTCATGACGATCTGGTCGTAGGACTCCTCCCACGCCTCGCCCTCGGTCGGCGTGATCGTGGCGGTCTTCGTCGCGTGGTCGACCTTGGTGACCTTCGCGGTGACGACGCGGGTGTTCTTGAGGTGGCGGCGGTGCGAGACGACCGCGTGACGCGGCTCGATCGAACCGGCAGCGACCTCGGGCAGGAACGGCTGGTACGTCATGTACGGCAGCGGGTCCACCATGACGACCTCGGCTTCGCCCTGGCGAAGGTGCTTCTCGAGCTTCCATGCGGTGTAGAAACCGGCGTAACCGCCGCCGACGACGAGGATCTTGGGCACGGGGGATGATCTCCTTGGATGGGGGTTTCGGAGTCGAGTCAGACTTCGCCGCCACCCGCCCCGACTCCAGCGTCTGCACCGTCATCATACGCCCGGCACTCACACCGGGAGGGCGACCAGTCCGCGCGCTCGAGCGCGAGGTCACCGATGGGGTTGACGCCGGGTCCGGCGGCGAGGGCGTGACCGACGAGGGCGTGCAGGCACTTCACACGGGTGGGCATGCCACCGGCGCTGATGCCGACGATCTCGTCGACGTGCTCGATCGACTCGCGATCGGCCAGGTAGGACTCGTGGGCCGCGAGGTACGCGGCCGCGGTGGTGTCGTCCTCGAGCAGTGCTGCCAGCTCCGGCATCACCTGGTTGGCCTCGAGGGTGCTGACCGCGGCGGTGGCCGCGGGGTGGCACAGGTAGTAGAACGTCGGGAACGGGGTGCCGTTCGACAGTCGGGGCTTCGTGGAGACGACCGTGGGGTTGCCACAGACGCACCGTGCCGCGATCCCGATGACGTCGCGTGCCGGTCGGCCGAGCTGCGCCGACACGACCTGGACGTCGCGGTCGGAGGGCGGGTCGAAGGGAGGGGTCGTCACGGGAACGTGAGCCTACCGGAGACCCGGTACCCCGCGCACCGTCGTGCCGGACGGGTCCGGCTCGGTGCTACTTGCTCTCGCCGGTGCCCGAGACGTCCGGGGCCACGAGGTCGGCGGCGGTCTCGTCGGTGAGCCCCGACTGCAGCACCGAGGACAGCATCGCCTGCACCCAGTCCACCTTCGGCGTCTGGACCTTCGTGCTGACGGGCGTGCCGGAGTCCGTCGTCGGCGTGGTCTCGGCCTTCCGGTCCTCGGCGCCCATCACGAGGTAGCTCTCCTCGCCCGGGTACACGTAGAGCAGGCGGTCGCGCGCCTGCGCCTCGATGTACGCGGGGTCGTCCCAGCGGGCGACGTCCTTCTTCTTCTGCGTGACGTCGGCCTTCTGGCTCGCGACCTCACGCTGCTGCTGGGCGATCTGCTCCTGCTGCTGGATGAGCGTGCGGAGCGACGGGGCGAGCACCACGACGAAGAGCACGATGATCGCGAGCATCAGCAGGCTGAACCCGGAGAAGTGGATCGAGCGGTACCAGGGCTGCGCCGACGTGCTGCCGTCGGGCATCGCCACTGGGACGCGGCGGACGCGGGGCTTCTGGCTGGGCACGTCCCGACGATAACCCGACCGACGCGGTGGGAGCGCCCGGCACGCGGCCGTTCGGTGGCCTCTCAGCGACTCGTGTCGTCCGATCGATGCTGCCGGGAGGCGCGGCTCCGGTCCGCACCGTCCGGCCCGTGCCAGGAGTGGTCACGACACACCGCCCGGCGTGCGTCCGGCGGTCAGGTCCTGTCGGCCAAGCCCGGGCTAGCCGACGACTCGTGACCACTCGACGCAGCGCGCGCGGCAGGTCCTGACCCCGGCGCGGAGCCGTTCGGTGGCCTTGCAGCGACTCGCCGAGGCCGCGCACACGACGAAACGCCGCCCTCCCGGAGGAGGACGGCGTCTCGGTGGTGCCGGTGCTGCTGGCCGAGCTGCTTACAGTGACTTGGCGCGCGGGAAGGCCGAGCGACCGGCGTACACCGCGGCGTCGCCGAGCTCTTCCTCGATGCGGAGCAGCTGGTTGTACTTCGCGACGCGGTCCGAACGAGCCGGTGCACCGGTCTTGATCTGACCACCGTCGACCGCGACCGCGATGTCCGCGATCGTGGTGTCCTCGGTCTCGCCGGAGCGGTGCGACAGGATCGAGGTGAGGCCGTGACGGTGCGCGAGCGAGACCGCGTCGAGGGTCTCGGTGAGCGTGCCGATCTGGTTGACCTTCACCAGGATCGAGTTCGCGGCCTTCTCGTCGATGCCCCGCTGCAGACGCTTCGGGTTGGTGACGAACAGGTCGTCGCCGACGATCTGGACCTTGTCGCCGAGCTCGGCGGTCAGGTGCGACCAGCCTTCCCAGTCGTCCTCGGCCAGCGGGTCCTCGATCGTGACGAGCGGGTAGTTCGCGACGAGGTCGGCGAAGTACGCGGTGAACTCCTGGCTCGAGAGCTGCTTGCCCTCGAACGAGTACTTGCCGTCGTGGAAGAACTCGGTGGACGCGACGTCGAGGCCGACGGCGATGTCCTTGCCCGGGGTGAAGCCGGCCTTCTCGATCGCGGTCAGCAGGAAGTCGAGCGCCGCACGGTTCGACGCGAGCTCCGGCGCGAAGCCGCCCTCGTCGCCGAGGCCGGTCGCGAGACCCTGCTTCTTCAGCTCGCCCTTGAGGGCGTGGTAGGTCTCGACGCCCCAACGGAGCGCCTCGGAGAACGACTCGGCGCCGTACGGCACGAGGAAGAACTCCTGGATGTCGACGTTGGTGTCCGCGTGGGCACCGCCGTTGACGACGTTCATCAGCGGAACGGGCAGCGTGTGCGCGTTCGGGCCGCCGAGGTAGCGGAACAGCGGCAGGTCAGCCGAGTCGGCAGCGGCACGGGCCACGGCGAGCGAGGCACCGAGGATCGAGTTCGCGCCGAGGCGGGACTTGTTCTCGGTTCCGTCGAGCTCGATGAGCGCGGCGTCGACGAGGCGCTGGTCGGTGGCGTCGAAGCCCTCGAGCGCCGGGCCGATCTCGTCGAGGACGGCGTCAACGGCCTTGAGCACGCCCTTGCCGCCGTAGCGCGAGGCGTCGCCGTCGCGGAGTTCGTACGCCTCGAACGCGCCGGTGGAGGCACCGGAGGGGACGAGCGCGCGGGACACGACGCCGTCGTCGAGGAGGACCTCGACCTCGACCGTCGGGTTGCCTCGGGAATCGAGGACTTCGCGTGCGCCTACGGCATCGATCAGGGCCACGGGGTACTCCCTACACATTGGTTGTGGTGTTTGCGGGACCGATCCTAGCGAGCCGAGGTGAACACGACGTCGACCGTGACGCCCGGTGTGGACAACTCAGTCGAGCGGGCGGAACTCCACACCCTCGAGCGACGTCGTGTCGGCGCCGACGGTCGCGAAGGCGGAGAACCCCTGCGCGGCCAGACCGGCGAGCAGGTTCTTCGTGTTCTTGGTGCGCCGTTCGAGCCGCACGCGCCGGTGCGATGCGAGCGCCTCGGTCTTGAGGGCCGCGAGCCGGACCGGGTCGACGTCCTTGTCGTAGACGAGCACCACGGCGTCCGACTCGGCGGACTCCGGGAGTGTCACGAGGTCGACCAGGCGCTCGAAGCCCAGCGAGAAGCCGACCGCGGGGACGTCATGCCCGAGGAACCGACCGATCATGCCGTCGTACCGACCGCCGCCGCCCAGGCTGTAGCCGAAGTCGGGGTGCGCGACCTCGAAGATCGTGCCGGTGTAGTAGCCCATGCCGCGCACGAGCGTCGGGTCGAAGCGAAGGTCGACACCGGGCAGCGCTTCCCGCAGGCGCAGCAGGTCGGCGAACGCCTCGGCGTCGAGCCACGCAGCACCCTCGACCGAGGTCCAGTCCGCGGCCTCGAGCGCACGGATGGTGTCCTCGAGCCCCGGCAGCTCCTGTCCGACGGTGCTGCGGAGCTCGGCGGCGACGCCGTCCGGGCCGATCTTGTCGAGCTTGTCGACCGTGATGAGTGCGCGGTCGGCGGCAGCGGGGTCCGCGATGCCCCACGACGCCAGCAGGGTCAGCAGGATCCGCCGGTCGTTGATGCGGATCGTGGTGCCGGTCACCCCGAGCGCGTCGAGCGCTGCGGTCGTGGCGCGGATGAGCTCGATCTCGGCCAGCTGCCCGGGCTCCCCCAGGATGTCGATGTCGCACTGCACGAACTGGCGGTAGCGCCCCTTCTGCGGACGCTCGGCGCGCCAGACCGGCGCGATCTGCACCGATCGGAACACCGAGGGCAGCTCGGCGCGGTGCGAGGCGTAGAACCGGGCGAGCGGCACGGTCAGGTCGAACCGGAGCCCGAGGTCAGCGAGGTCGAGCGGCGCCTGGGCAGCCTGCAGGTCCTCGGTGCTGAGCCCGCGCTTCATGACCGCGAACGCCAGCTTCTCGTTGTCTCCGCCGAGCCCGGAGTGCAGCCGCGCGGCGTCCTCGACCACGGGGGTCTCGATCTCGTCGAACCCGTGCCGCGAGTAGACGTCGCGGACGACACCGAGCACGTGCTCGCGTCGGGCCTTGTCCGCCGGGAGGAAGTCGCGCATGCCACGGGGTGCCGTCACGGTCGTCGCCATGGCGTCAAGTCTGGCAGATGCACCCTGCCGGCTTGCGCGGCATGCGTTGCACTGGCATACTGGATGCAGAACCTCGGTTCGGAGCGTGCCTGATCCACTCTCCGGACCGATCGCGTGGGCACCGTGCTGCAGTGTGCCCCGCGACCCGAGCGGGTTCTGCGTGCACACCTCTCCCTGGGGGTGTGCCCACCCGCTCACGGGCGCCCTCCTTTTTCGGGTTAGGAGGGCGCCCTTCTCTTTCCCCGCACACACAAGCTGCGGCTCCCCGCGCACACACGCTGCGGCTCCCCGCGCACTCACTCCGCGGCGCGGCCGGCTTCCTCGAGCGCAGCGACCGCCACGCGGAGACTCGCGACCGGGTCGATCCCGTCCCGCACCGCTCCGGCGACCTCTTCCAGCATCGCGATCCCCCACGCCGGGTCCACCGCCCCCGCACCGTCGGCCGGTTCCGGCGACCCGGCCAATGCCCGAGCGGTCCCCGTTCCGGGTGCCGCAGCCGACGTGGCGGACGCGCCGCGGGCCTCCCGGTCAGCGACCGAGCCGAACGCGGCGGGCGCGACAGACTCGGCGGACTCGCCGGGCGCGACGGGCACGGCGGCCACGACCGACGCGACGGCAGTGTCGGCCGCACCGTGCTCCTCCAGGCGCTCCAGCAGCTTGACGGCCCGCTCCAGTGGCGGCATCGCACGCGGGACGCCGTCGAGGGCGCTCGTCCGGGCCGACTTCTCCGCCGCCTTCGCCGCGCGCCACACCCGGACCACGTCGTCGACGGTGTCCGCGGTCTCGTCGCCGAAGACGTGCGGGTGTCGACGGACCATCTTGTCGCGGACCCCGGCGGCGACGTCCTCCAGGGTGAACTCCCCCGCGCGTTCGGCGATCCCGGCGTGCAGGACGACTTGGTACAGGACGTCGCCGAGCTCCTCGCGGACGTCGTCCGGGTCGCCGTCGTCGATGGCGTCGACGAGTTCGTAGGACTCCTCGACCGCGTAGCGCGCGAGCGTGGCGTGGGTCTGCGCCCGGTTCCAGACGCAGCCCCCGTCCTCGGCGAGCAGGCGGTCGACGACGGTCACGAGGTCCGGTACGGCGGTCATCGCGCCATCGTCTCACCCACGTATGCTGGTCGTGGTGTGTCGGGAAGTCTGGTCGACGGACTACCACCCGACCCCTCGAGACGGAGATCCATGTCGTCCCTCGTCCGCTCCCCCCGCTTCAGCGCCATCGCGCTCCTGACCGCCGCCGTGCTCGGCCTGGTCGTCGCGAACTCTCCGGTCGGCCCCGGCCTCGAACGGCTGCTCGATGCGCACCTGCCGCTCGGTGCCGTCGGCCTCGACCTGTCGATCGCGCACTGGATCAGCGACGGCCTGCTGGCGGTGTTCTTCCTGCTCGTCGCGATCGAGCTGAAGCAGGAGCTCGTCGACGGTGAGCTGTCGAACCCCAAGACCGCGATCATCCCCGCCATCGCGGCGGTCGGCGGCGTGCTCGTGCCGGCGGGCATCTTCCTGCTCGTCACCGCGGGCACGCAGTACACGCACGGCTGGCCGATCCCGACGGCGACCGACATCGCGTTCGCCCTCGGTGTCCTGGCGATGTTCGGTCGCGGGCTGCCGAGCGGCATCCGGGTGTTCCTGCTCGCGCTGGCCGTGCTCGACGACCTCATCGCGATCATCATCATCGCCGTCGTGTTCGCGCACGACACCGACTTCCTCGCCCTCGCCGGTGCCGTCGTCACGCTCGCGGTGTTCTGGCTGCTCGGCCGGATGCTCCGTCCCGGGCGCAACGGACAGACGCTGCTCATCGTGGCGATGGTCGTGGTCGGGCTCCTGACGTGGTGGCTCGTCTACCACTCCGGCGTGCACGCCACCATCGCCGGCGTCGCGCTCGGGCTCGTGCTCCCCCGGCGTCCTGGCCACACCCTGCACGAGAACGTCGAGCCGTGGTCCAACGCGATCGTGCTGCCGGTGTTCGCGTTCGCGTCGGCCGCGGTGGCCATCCCCGCCGTCGGCATCGGCGAGCTCTCCCCCACGTTCTGGGCGGTCGTCATCGCGCTGCCGGTCGGCAAGGTCATCGGGATCACGCTGTTCGGCGCGGTCGCCACGCGGATCTTCCGCTCACCAGGGCGGTCGTCGTTGTCGTTCTTCTCGATCATCACCGTCGGGGTGCTCGGTGGGATCGGGTTCACGGTCTCGCTGCTCATGAACGAGCTCGCGTTCGCCCGGAACGAGGAGATCCTCGACGAGGGCGTGCTCGCCGTGCTCGTCGGCTCGGGCATCGCGATCGTCGCGTCGGCGGTCGTGGTCACGCTGCGGGCCCGGGCGTACCGCGGGCGGCGCGAGCTGTCCGAGGCCGAGGCGACCGAGTAGCGGGGCGCGGTTCCGGGCCCGCACCACCTTTGCGACGATCCACGCGTCGATCGACGCGTGGATCGTCGCGAACTGCGTGTGCGCGGTGGACGCGCCCACGAGCGGACGGGAGGCACGGTGCCAGCCCGCACCGTGCCTCCCGTCCGTCGCCGCTCGCGACCACTGCACCCCTTACGCGGCCGGCGCCTCCGCCGGCGTCGTCGCGCCGTACACGGCGGTGAGGATGCTCTCCACCCACTGGATCAGGGCGTCGTCCGGCAGCGCCTGGTCGTGCGGCCGCGGCATCGGGATGCTCGCCGCGTTCTGCTGCGGGAACCACTTCGCACCCGGGAACATCCGCTTGAGCCGCACCTGCGACGAGTCGGCGAGCTCCTTGCCCGCCACGCGCAGGTTCGAGCCCATGACGACCACGTCGGACAGGCCGACCTGCTGCGCCATCCGACGCAGGCGGGAGACCTCGACCAGCGTCTGCACGGCCTGCGGCGGCTGCCCGTAGCGGTCCGTGAGCTCGTCGAGCACCATGTCGATGGCGTCCTGCTGGGCCGTCGGGGCCGAGGCCGCTGACAGCTTCTGGTACGCCTCGAGCCGGAGCCGCTCGGATTCGACGTAGTCCTCGGGGATGTGCGCGTCCACCGGGATCTCGAGCCGCAACTCGGTCTGCCCCTCGGCCACGTCACCGCGGAACTGCGAGACGGCCTCGCCGATCATCCGGAGGTACAGGTCGAACCCGACGCCTGCGATGTGCCCGGACTGCTCGCCGCCGAGCAGGTTGCCGGCGCCGCGGATCTCGAGGTCCTTCATGGCGACCTGCATGCCCGCGCCGAGCTCGTTGTTCGCGGCGATGGTCTCGAGGCGATCCTGTGCGGTCTCGGACAGGGGCTTCTCGGAGTCGTACAGGAAGTACGCGTACCCGCGCTCGCGCCCTCGGCCGACACGTCCGCGCAGCTGGTGGAGCTGCGACAGCCCGTACTTGTCGGCCTTGTCGATGATGAGCGTGTTCGCGTTCGCGATGTCGAGACCGGTCTCGATGATCGTCGTCGACACGAGGACGTCGAAGCGGCGCTCCCAGAAGTCGACCATGACCTGCTCGAGGGTGCTCTCGGACATCTGCCCGTGTGCCACGGCGATGCGGGCGTCCGGAACGATCTCGGCCAGGTGCGCGGCGACGCCCTGGATGTCCCGCACGCGGTTGTGCACGTAGAACACCTGGCCCTCGCGCAGGAGCTCGCGGCGGATCGCTGCAGCCACCTGCAGGTCGGACTGCGGCCCCACGAAGGTCAGGATGGGGTGGCGGTCCTCGGGCGGGGTCGCGAGGGTCGACATCTCGCGGATCCCGGTGACCGCCATCTCGAGCGAGCGTGGGATCGGCGTCGCCGACATCGCCAGGACGTCGACGTTCGTCTTGAACTTCTTCAGCTGGTCCTTGTGCTCGACGCCGAACCGCTGTTCCTCGTCGATGATGACGAGCCCGACGTCCTTGAAGGTGATGCCCTGCGACAGGATCCGGTGGGTCGCGATGACGATGTCGACGGTGCCGTCGGCGAGCCCGGCGATGGTCTCCTTCGACTCCTTCTCGGACTGGAACCGGCTCAGGGCGCGCAGGTGCACGGGGAACCCGGCGAAGCGCTCCTGGAACGTCTCCATGTGCTGGCGGACGAGCAACGTCGTCGGCACGAGCATGACGACCTGCTTGCCGTCCTGCACCGCCTTGAACGCGGCGCGGATCGCGACCTCGGTCTTGCCGTAGCCGACGTCGCCCGAGAGCAGGCGGTCCATCGGGATGGGCCGCTCCATGTCCCGCTTGATCTCGTCGATCGTGGTGAGCTGGTCGGCCGTCTCGGCGAACGGGAACGCCTCCTCCAACTCGCGCTGCCACGGGGTGTCCGGGCCGAACGCGTGCCCCTTCGACGCCATCCGCGCCGAGTACAGCTTCACCAGGTCGACGGCGATGTCGCGGACGGCCTTGCGGGCCTTCGACTTGGCGGCGGACCAGTCCGAACCGCCCATCTTCGACAGGGTCGGTGACTCGCCACCGACGTACCGCGAGAGCTGGTCGAGCTGGTCGGTCGGGACGAAGAGCTTGTCGCCGGGGTAGTTCCGCTTCGACGGCGCGTACTCGAGCACGAGGTACTCGCGCTGCGTCTTCACCGCGTTGCGGCCGCCGGAGCTGACCTCGCGGCTCACCAGTTCCACGAACTTGCCGATGCCGTGGGTCGCGTGCACGACGACGTCGCCCGGCTTGAGCTGCAGCGGGTCGACCACGTTCTTGCGACGGCTGGCGAGCTTCTTGACGGTGCGCGCGCCCTGCTGGACGCTCCGGCCGTAGAACTCCGCTTCGCTGAGCACGACGATGCGCGGATCCGGGATGGCAAAGCCGTGCTCGACGGTGGCCGTCGTGACGATGGCGACACCCGGCTCGGGAGGCGCGGGCAGGGCTTCGGCACGGGCTGCGACCCCGGCGTCGGCGAGGACCTGCACCGCCCGCTCGACCAGACCCTGGCCCTGGGCGGTCACCACGACCGCCCACCCGTCATCGGTGAGCGCCTTGACGTGCGCGATCGCGCCGTCGGCACTGCCCGCGAAGCTCGGTACTGCCTCGGCTCGGACGCGGATGTACTCCCCCGCCTCGGCTGCTGCCTCGGCGTCGGTGAGCACGCGCGCGGTGTCGCCCTCGTCGAGACCGGAGTCGAACGGCGACACCGTCCACCAGGTGCGCTGGCCGCGGGTGTTCTTGAGCTGCTGCACGGTCAGGAAGTTGCCGGCGTCGAGGTCGATCGGCGCCTGGGCCCCGGCGACCGCGGCGCTCCACGCGGCCTGCAGGAACTCGGTGTTCGTCTCGGCCAGGCTGTTCGCGCGACCGTTCACCCGCTCGGGCGAGAACACCGCGATGGTGGCGTCCTCGGGCAGGTACGAGGTCATCGGGACGAGGTCCTGCACGAGCGCGGGGGCGAGGGACTCCATGCCCTCGACCGGGATCCCCTCGGCGATCTTCGCGAGCATCTGGGACAGGTTCGGGAACTCGTGGAGCATCTCGCGCGCCCGCTGCCGGACGTCGTCGCTGAGCAGGAGTTCGCGCGAGGCGGTGAGTTCGACCGAGCCGAGGTCGTCCTCGGTCGTGCGCTGGTCGGCGACCGAGAACGCCTTGACGGCCTCGATCTCGTCGCCGAAGAAGTCCACGCGGACGGGGTGGTCCGCGGTGGGCGGGAAGACGTCGAGGATGCCGCCGCGCACCGCGAACTCACCGCGCCGCGTGACGAGGTCGACGCGGGCGTAGGCCATGTCGACGAGCTTCGCGGCGATGGCGGCCAGGTCGTTGCCGCGCGAGTCGGTGCGCAGCACGACGGGTGCGAGCGAGGTCAGGTTGGCGGCGATCGGCTGCAGCGCTGCGCGGACGCTCGCCACGACGATGGTGGTGCGGCGGTCGGCGGCGTCGGCGGCGGCGGCGGACCAGGACGCGAGCCTGCGGAGCGTCGCGATGCGGGTGCCGACGGTCTGGGCACTCGGGCTGAGCCGTTCGTGCGGGAGGGTCTCCCACGCCGGGAACTCGAGGACGTCGGCGTCGGGGACGTAGCTGCCGAGGGCGTCGCGGACCGCTTCGGCTTCACGCCCCGTCGCCGTGATGACGAGCACGCACTGCGGCCCGTTCCGCTCGGCGAGCAGCGCCCCGAGCAGTGGGACCCGCAGGCCGTCGACGACCGAGAAGTCGGCGTCACGAGGCGCGGCGCGGAGCACGCGATCGAACGCGGAGGCGCGCGAGAGCGCAGGGATGATGCCCGAGATCGTCACTCAGGAGATGGTACCGGCCCCCACCGACACCGCCCGCGTGGTGCGCGACGGGCGAACACGGCCGGGATCGGTCAGCGCGGTCAGGACGGCGCGTGCACCCGCTGCTGCGCGGCGACGAGTCCGACCTCGGCGATCGCCTCGACCGCGTCCGCGGCGTCGGCCAGCAGGATGGGCAGCGACTTCTTCTCGGCTGCGGAGAAGTCACGCAGCACGTAGTCGGCGGGGTCCTGACGACCGGGCGGACGACCGATGCCGACCCGCACGCGCGTGAACTCGTTCGTGCCGGTGGCCTTGATGATGTCGCGCAGCCCGTTGTGCCCGCCGTGACCCCCGCTGCCCTTGAGGCGGACGGTGTCGAACGGCAGGTCGAGCTCGTCGTGCACGACGACGAGGTCGGCCGGGGTGTCGCTGTAGAACCCGAGGACCGACGAGACCGGTCCGCCCGAGGTGTTCATGAACGAGCCCGGTTTCGCCAGCACCAGGCGCGGACCGCCGGGCACCAGGCGCCCCTCGGCGACCTGGTTCGGCGTCTTGTGCTTCTTGAACCGCGCACCCATGCGGGCGGCGAGTTCGTCGAGGACCATCTGGCCGACGTTGTGACGGTTGCCGGCGTAGTCGGGCCCGGGGTTCCCGAGTCCGACCACGACCAACGTTCGATCCGCCACAGCGTCGACCAGATGCCTTCGAAGGGGTGTTACTCGGAGTCGACCGGCTCGGAGCCGCCCTCGGCACCGGCTTCGGCACCGGCCTCGGCCGAGGCCTCGTCCGCAGCGTCGTCGTCAGCGGTGCCACGCGGGGTGACGATCGCGACGACCAGCGCCTCGGCGTCGGTCTCGAGCTCGGCGCCCTCGGGGAGCTCGAGCTGGGCGGCGTGGATCTGCACGCCGTCCTCGAGGCCCTCGACGTTGACGACGACGTGCTCCGGGATGTCGGTCGCCAGGACCAGCAGGGAGACGGTGTTCAGGTCCTGCACGTGGATCGTGCCGGAGAAGGACTCGCCCTCGATGACGACGGGCACGTCGACCGTGACCTTCTCGCCGCGGCGCAGGACCACGAGGTCGATGTGCTCGATGATCTGGCGCACCGGGTCACGCTGGACGTCCTTGACGAGAGCGAGCTGGGCCGCACCCTCGATGTCGAGGTCGACGACCGCGTTGGCGGTACGGACGAGCAGCATGGTCTCGTGACCGGGCAGCGAGATGTGCTTCGGCTCGGTGCCGTGGCCGTAGACCACTGCCGGGATCTTGTCGGCGGCGCGGAGCTTGCGCGCTGCACCCTTGCCGAACTTGGTGCGGACGTCCGCTGCGAGCTTCGTGTAGTCGGCCATGGTGCCTCCTGGTCTCGGGGGTCGACACCGGCGGTCCGGCATCGTGGGGGTCTGTGGTGTTGCAACTCGAACGCGTGCACGCGTGAGGAACGTTCCCTGGGCTGGGCCGGGTCTCCCACCGCGTCGATCACGGCCGCTGTCGCGGCCCTCGCCGAAGTCAATCACCGACTCTACCAGCACCCGCCGGGCGTGTCGTGCCTCAGTGCCCAGCGGCCACCGCCTCCTTCGGCACCTTGAGGAACGACAGCACCACGAAGGCGAGGACGTAGAGGCCGACGAACGTCCAGACCACGCCACCGGGCCCACCCCACGGCAGGACGGCGCTGACCACGGCGTTGCCGAGGAAGGTCGCACCGCCGGCCGCCGTGGCGTACATGGCCATCGCGGCGCCGCGGCGCTCCTCGCCGGCGAAGGCAGGGACGATCGCGCCCATGGGCGTGAACCCGGCGAGCATGATGCCGAACACCGTGCCCGCGGCGGTGGCGAGCCAGAAGCCCCACTCGGAACCGGCCGGCACCAGGTGCGGGACGTACCACCAGGCCAGCAGCCCGATCGCCGAGGCGCCGATGCCGAACCACTTGACGGTGCGGATCCAGCCGATGCGGTCGCCGAGGGCACCGAAGAAGGCGTTGAACAGGATGTTGCCGGCGTAGACGATCACCGTCATCGTGAGCCACTTCGACTGGCCCCACCCGAGCTCGGTACCGATGATCGCCGGCATGATCACGAACATGCCGAACTCGGGCGCCGTGTTGACGAGCCGGATCAGGACGGCGAGCAGGACCTTGGGGCGCGTGATGCAGACCTCGATGCCGCTGGCGATGACCCGTGCGGCGGAGTGCGAGCGCGGGGCGATGCGGCCGAGCCCGGTCCGCTCGTGCACGCCGAACCGGACGATCACCCAGCCGGCCACGACCAGGACGAGCGACAGGGCCATCGACCACGTCTCACCCGTGTGGCCGCCACCGAACGCGGGGATGCTGCCGATCGCGATGAGCGAGCCGAGCGTCGGCAGGCCGCCGGTGAAGACGACGTAGAACCAGCCGACGGCCGTGGCGTTCCGGTCGCGCGCCACGGTGTGGTTCACCCAGCAGAGGAACGAGAAGGCGAACAGCGGGAAGCCGAGTCCGCGCAGGAAGTACGTCAGGGCGATCAGCCCGACCGACCCGGTGGGCAGTGCCGCGAGGAACGCGACCTGGAACACCACCCACAGGACGGCCCCGATCGTCATGACGCGGCGCGGGCCCCACAGCTCGGAGAGCACGCCGGCGAAGTAGGACGCCACCAGGACGGCGACGCCGTAGATGCCGATCACCATCGCGGCGCTGTCCGTACCGCCCGAGCCGAGGGCCGCGGCGATGTGCGGAGCGATGAAGTTCGACTCGATGCCGTCGCCCGTCATGAAGACGAGGACACCGAGGAAGCCCCAGCGCAGCGGGTGCGGGATGCCGAGGCGGGCGATGAAGCCCTCGCGCCCGGCAGCCGGTGGTGCGGTGGCAGGTGGGGCGGTCGTCACGCCGTTCGGCGGGGTCATGGTCGTGGTGCGGTTGGTGCGGGGTTCCGACATGTGTCGTCTCTCCTGGAGGGGCCCCGGAGTGCTCGACCCGGCATCGCGGCATGTCTCCGGGGTGCGCCGCGCGCCACGCACCCGACCGCCCGCGCAGTGGCTGCGGGCGGTCGGGCGTCGGCGATGATGCGAGTCCTGTACCCGGGGCGCCCCGTGCTGATGCGGAGACGGATCCCGGCGGACCATCGCCGGCCCGAAGCATGGTGTCCGACGTTAGACCGCTCCAACGCTGCTCGTCAAGAACGACAACTGTTGTGTAACGATCGGCGGTCGTTCCGGGCGTAGTGGGTCGTTCCGGGCGTAGTGGGTCGTTCCGGGCGTAGGTGGTCGTTCCTTTTGACCGAGTACGCCCGATTCGACTTTCCATCGCGCGCGTGATGGGAAGGATCGCTCCGCGAGGCTCAGCGACCGAGGCTGCGCCGGTGCTCCTGGGCAGCCGCCAGCAGCTCGCGGGCGTCGTTGCTCGTCGCCTCGGCGGCGTCGCGCGCCCGTTCGAGGGCCTCGATCTCCGCGATCGCCCGATCGAGCTCGCGCTGCAGGTCGGCCCGGCGCTCCTCGGCCTGCTCGAGGTCCGCCTCCGCGGCGTCGAGTGCGGCATCGGCGTCGCGCGACTCGCTCCGGGCGGCGGTCTCCGCCTGGCGTGCGGCCTTCCGCTCGGCGGCCGGGTCACGCTTCGGCTCGGGCTGGGCGTCCGCCTCCGGTCCGTCCTGGGGTTCCGTCTCCGTCGACCGGGAGGCACGGCTCGCCTTCCGCGCGCCCCTCGCCTGGGTGATCGGGATGGGTGGGGCATCGCTGCCGGACCAGGCGTCGGGCACCGCGTCCGGATCCGCGAGCGCCCCGTCCAGGTCGACCGCGTCGAACCCCACGCTCTCCAAGGGCGTCACGAGCAGCCCCGAACGCACAGCGGCGCCTGCGTGCGGATCGGCCATCGCAGCTTCGATCGTCGCCCGCACCTGTGCCAGCACCGCCGCCGTCACCGGGTGTCCGGCGTCCGAGGCGAGGTCGGCGCCGGCCTGCGTCAACGCCTCGATCACCTCGGAGCGGTGCTGTCGGAGTGTCCGGATCTCGCCGGGGTCGGCGTCGGCCTGGGCCTTCCGGAGGGCTGGCCCGAGGTCGACCGCGTCGTCGAGGGCGCCGTCGTGCGCGAGCAGGTCCACGACCCACGCTGCCGGGGCCGGCTTCCGGAGCTTCCCGATCGCCGCCGCCAGGGCCCGGTCGTCCTTCCGGACCGCACGCTGGCGGGCCGTGCGCTCGGCGACGAAGTCATCGGGCGCGACGAGCAGCAGCTCCCGGGCGACCTCTGCGAACTCCACACCCACAGCTTGCCGCTACCAGTCGTGCACCGTTCCGTCGGCCAGGCGGTTGAACGGCAGGTAGGCCTGCTCGTACGGGTACTTGCCGGCCTCGTCGACGTCGAGGCTGACCCCGAGGCCGGGCTCGTCACCGGGGTGCAGGTAGCCGTCCGTGAAGGTGAAGGTCTGCTGGAACACCTGGTTCGTCTGCGGCCCGTGCTGCATGTACTCCTGGATGCCGAAGTTGTGGATCGCCATCCCGAGGTGCATCTGGGCGGCCAGGCCGACGGGCGAGATGTCGGTCGGCCCGTGGAACCCGGACTTGATCTGGTACATCGCGGCGTAGTCCATCGTCTTCTTGAGCGGGGAGATGCCGCCCATGTGCGTGACCGCTCCGCGGACGTAGTCGATGAGCTGGTCGCGGATGATGTCCTTGAAGTCCCAGATCGTGTTGAAGACCTCGCCGATCGCGAGCGGCGTGGTGGTGTGCTGCCGGACGAGCTTGAGTGCCTCTTGGTTCTCGGCGGGGGTGCAGTCCTCGAGCCAGAACAGGTCGTACGGCTCGAGGGACTTGCCGAGCTTCGCGGCCTGCAGCGGGGTCATCCGGTGGTGCCCGTCGTGCAGGAGCGGCAGTTCGGGTCCGAACTCGTTCCGGACGGCCTCGAACACGGTGGGCACGTGGCGCAGGTAGGCGCGGGTGTCCCAGTCCTCCATGGCGGGGAAGGCTCCGCGCTGTGCCGGCTCGAAGTCGTACCGGACACCCTCGTTGCCCTCGGTGGTCTTGTTCGACGCGATGCCGTAGATGCTCTCGAGGCCGGGGACGCCGGTCTGCACGCGGATCGAGCGGTAGCCCTCCTCCTGGTGCTCGCGGATCGAGTCGAACAGCTCGGGGAGCTCCTTGCCCGAGGCGTGTCCGTAGGCCATCAGCCCGGTGCGGGATGCGCCACCGAGGAGCTGGTACAGCGGCATGCCGGCGACCTTGGCCTTGATGTCCCAGAGCGCCATGTCGACGGACGCGATCGCCGCCATCGTGACCGGGCCGCGACGCCAGTACGACGAGCGGTACAGGAACTGCCAGGCGTCCTCGATGCGGCTGGCGTCGCGGCCGATCAGCAGCGGCACGACGTGCTCGGACAGGTACGTGGCGACACCGAGCTCGCGGCCGTTCAGCGTCGCGTCACCGAGGCCCGTGACGCCGTCGGCGGTCGTGATCTTCAGCGTGACGAAGTTCCGGTTCGGGCTGGTGACGATGACCTCGGCACGCTCGATGAGCTGGCCGCGGTCGGCCGACGCCCACGTGTCCGGACGCCCGGAGGTGTGCCCGGTCGCCGCGCCGGTGTCGGCGGCGCCCGGCACCGGGGCCGCGGGGTTCGTGGTGGTGTCGGTCATGCGTGGACTCCTTCGTCGGTGCTCGTTCGGGCGGTGCTGGTGGTGGTGCGTGCGGCGGTGCTCGCCGCCCGGATGTCGTCGGCCGCCGCGGTGATCGCGTCGACCACGTCGGTGGTGTCGAGGTCGGGGGCGATGACGCGCAGCACGTCGCGCACGTCCGAGTCTGCCCCGGGGGCTCCGTCGTCGTCCACGAGGTCGGGCTGCGTCGTGACGTGGAGCCACCACGCGGCGATCGCGGTCGCGGCGCCGGGCCCGATGCCGGCGGACGGCTCACGCTCGAGTCGGTGCCGCACAACGTCGACGACCCGGACGGGCAGCTTCTGCGATCCACCGGAGGCGATCTGCCGCAGGGTGTGCCGGATGCGGGGGTTCTGGAACCGGTCCACCAGGGCGGCACGGGCGTCGGTGACCTCGTCGGCAGGCAGGGGCAGTTCGCGGGCGGCCTCGTCCCACAGCTGCTCGACGGCGGCACGGCACACCGGGTCGTCGATGGCCGCGGCGACGGTCTCGTGCCCGAGCTGGAGCCCGAGGTACGCGAGCAGCGAGTGCGAGCCGTTCAGCAGCCAGAGCTTCCGCTGCTCGTACGGGGTGACGTCGTCGACGATGCGCACGCCGGCGGTCTCCCACGCGGGGCGGTCGATCCCGTCGAAGGCGTCCTCGAGCACCCACTCCGCGAAGGGCTCGGTGACGACGGGCACCCGGTCCCCGACGAGTGCTCCCGGCAGGGCGGCGAGACCCTCGACGTCGGCGTCGGTGGTCGCGGGGGTGATCCGGTCGACCATCGACGACGGGAACGAGACGTTCGCCTCGATCCACGCGCGCAGTCCGGGGTCGGTGGCGGCGCCCAGCACGGCCTCGCGCAGCACCGCGCCGTTGTGCGTCAGGTTGTCGAGGCTGACCAGCGCGATGCGCCCGCCGCCGGCCGTCCGCCGGGCGTCGAGCCCCGCGACCAACCGGGCCGGGACGTCGGAACCGGACCGGTAGCCCTGCTCGGTGACCGTCAGCGTGACGATGGTGGTCTCCGGGGACGCGACCACGTGCCTCCAGGCCGTGTCGTCGCTGCCCGGGTGGGCGGCCACGATCGTGTCGACCACCTCGGCGTCGTCGCCGGACGCAGCACGCGTGACCAGCGTGTACCGGCAGTCCTGCGCGGTGAGGGCGTCCGCCGCCGCGGGCGAGCGGCCGGTGAAGGCGGTGATGCCCCACGGCTCCCCAGTGGTGTGGGCGGTGTACCAGGCGAGGTGGGCGCGCGCGAACGCACCCACCCCCAGGTGGACGATGCCCGGTCGGCGATCGGTCATGCCGACACCGGGACGAGGGACCGCAGGTACGCCAGGTTGTCGGCGGTGCGGGCCTCGAGGGGCAGGTCGGTGGAGAAGTCCTCGATGGTGACCCAGCCGTCGTAGCCGACCTGGCGGAGGGCGTCGAGGTACTCGGAGACGGACGCCTGCCCGGTGCGCAGCGGCGCCCACTCGTTCTGCCAGATCGTGCTGCCGTCGGCGCGGGTGTCGCCGGTGTCGACCCAGCGGGCGTTCTTCACGTGGGCGTGTGCCAGGTACGGGCCGAGGAGCTCGAACGCGGCGAGGTGGTCCTCCTGCCCCTCGATGACCAGGTTGCCGAGGTCGTGGATGACGCCGATGTGCTCCGGGTCGAGGCCGTCGACGAGCCGCAGCGCCGCCGAGGCCGAGGGCGTGATCGTCATGTGGTGCAGCTCGACGAGCGCCTTGACGCCGAGCTCGGTCGCCCGGGTCACGGCCCACTCGAGGTCGGCGCGGGTGCGGTCGAAGATCTGCCCGTACGTCTCGCCGGTGCGTTCCTTCTCCTGCCGGTACATCGGCATCGAGACGCGGACCTGGCGGGCGCCGAGCTCGCTCGTGACGCGGAGCATCGTCTCGACGCCCTCGTGGTCCGACGCTTGCTGGTACCCGCCGATGCCGGAGTACTCGAGGCCGGCGGCGTCGGTGATCCGCGCGATCTCGCCGACCTGGTCCTGGATGCCGGTGAACTGCCACGTGGAGTTGTTGCCGGCCCAGAACGAGCGACCGGCGGGCACGACGGTGCCGTCCGCGGGGCGGTCGTCGACGATGCGCCACTCGACGCCGTCCCAGCCCTGCTCGGCCAGCGTCGAGGCGGCCTGCGACGGGGTCCAGTCGGGGGTGGAGGCGGTGAACACGGAGAACTTCATCGGGTGGCTCCTTCGGTCGCGGTGGCGGTTGCGGGTGCGCCGACGACCGGCACCACGTCGTCGTACTTGCCGTCGATCACGTCGTCGATGCGGACGGGCTGGCCGAGCGTCGCGCTGACGTACAGCCCGCGGACGGTGGCGAGCGACACGAGGGCCGCGTCGACGGTCACGCCGGGCTCACGGCCCTCGCGGATCGCGGCCACGATGTCGGTGTACTGCCGACCGTGCCCTGCGGCGAAGTGGTCGGGCTCGGCAGGGCCGCCGACGACGTGCTCCGGCGGGACGACGTCGTCCTTCTGGTCGACCGCGCCCGCGACCGCCGAGGCGTTCGAGGTGGTCGACGCGGACTCGAGGGTCGCGGCGTCGGGTGCGATGTGGAAGTAGGCCAGGCGGTCGTCGTCGACGATCGCCGACCCGTGCGTGCCGTACACGGCGTAGCGGGCGGAGAGGCCCGGGTACGCGGCGGTCGTGCAGTGGATGACGCCGAGCGCGCCGCCGGCGAACCGGACGGTGGCGACGGCGGTGTCCTCGACCTCGATGCGGTCGTGCGCGAGCAGCCCGGTCTGGGCCGAGATCTCGACCGGACGGCCGAGCGCCCAGACGAGCAGGTCGACGGTGTGCACGCCCTGGTTCATCACGGCGCCACCACCGTCGAGCGCCCAGGTGCCACGCCAGTCGCCGGAGTCGTAGTAGCCCTGCGACCGGTACCAGGCGACGCTCGCCAGGCCGGAGGTCACGGTGCCGAACCCGCCGTCGTGGGCGGCTGCGGCGACGGCGGCCGAGGCCGGGTCGAAGCGGTGCTGGCTGATGACGCTCGTGACGAGTCCACGGTCGCGTGCCGCTGCGGCGAGCGCGGCGATCTGCCGGGCCCGGGGCATCGTGGTGTCGAGGGGCTTCTCGATGACGACGTGCTTGCCGGCGGCAAGGGCGGTCTCGGCGAGCTGGACGTGCATGCCGGAGGGCGAGCAGATCGCGACGACGTCGATGTCGGTCTGCGCGATCGCCTCCTCGATGGTGGACGTCGTGACGGGGCGGGTGACGCCCATCGCCTCGATCTCGTCGGCGGCGCTCGTGGCGGCGGCGGGGATCGCGTCGACGAGGGCGACGACCTGCAGGTCCGGGTGGTGGACGGCGACCGTGGCGTGGTGGCGTCCGATGACGCCGGCGCCGACGACTGCCAACTTCAGTGGGGTGGTCATCGCAGGGTGACTCCGATCTGGTCGGTGAGGGTGCGGAGGGCACGACCGGCGCGACCGAAGGCCGCGGGGCCGGAGAACCCGCCGAGGGAGGTGAAGTCGCTGAGGTGCGGCTCGAGCGAGGCGTAGCCGGAGTAGCCGGCGTCGCGCAGCGCGGTGAGGGTCTGGAGCAGTTCGCCGTCGCCCTCACCCGCGGGGACGACCGACGAGTCGGCGGCCAGGGCGTCCTTGACCTGCAGGTAGTCGACGTAGGGCGCGAGCTGCGCCCACCCGTCGGTGAACGGCTTGACGCCGCACTGCACGTAGTTCGCGTTGTCCCAGGCCAGTCGGAGCGCCGGGGACCCGACGCTCTCGACGATGTCGAGCACGCGCGAGGGGACGTCGCCGTAGATGTCCTTCTCGTTCTCGTGCAGCAGGGTCACGCCCTCGCGTGCGGCGAGGTCGGCCAGGGCGCGCATCCGGACGAGGACGTCGTCGCGGACGTCCTCCGGCTGCCGGCCCTCGAAGTAGAACGAGAAGATCCGGATGTTCGTGGTGCCGAGGGCGTGCGCGGCGGCGATCGCGCGACCGAGCCGTCCGACCTCGTGCTCGACGGGCTCGTCGACGGAGACCTTGCCGATCGGCGAGGCGATGGCGGACACGGTCTGTCCGCGCTCCTCGAGCAGGCGGTGGAGTCCGGCGAGCTGGTCCTCGTCGAGGTCGACGACGTTCACGCCCCAGGCGCTGCGGACCTCGATGGCGCTCGCGCCGAGCGCCTGCAGGACCGCGACCTGGACGACGGGGTCTGAGTCGATCTCGTCGCCGAAGCCGGAGAGTTCCCACGTGGGCTGGTCGGTCATGGTGTCCTTTCGTGTCGGACGGGAGGCGCGTGGCGGGGCCGCCACGGGCCTCCAGTCCGGTTCTGGGTTGCGGTGACTGCCGCGCTCACTTGACGGAGCCGGCCGTCAGACCGCCCACCAGGTAGCGCTGGAAGATGAGGTACAGGGCGACGACCGGCACGGCGCAGACGATCGAGGCGGCCATCATCTGGCCGTAGATCGGGACAGCACCGCCCTCTTGCGCGGTGCCGAGCACCTGCAGGACCACGGCCACCGTCCGGGTGTTCGGGGTCGTCATGATCGTGGAGAACAGGACGTCGTTCCAGCCGAGCAGGAAGGCGAAGATCGCCGAGACGACGATGCCGGGCCACGACAGCGGCAGGACGATCTTCGTCAGGATCTTCGTGCTCGAGGCGCCGTCGATGCGGGCGGCCTCCTCGAGTTCCTTGGGCAGACCACGCAGGTACGTGACCATGACCCAGGTCGAGAACGGCAGGGCGAACGTCAGGTAGGTGACGAACAGACCCCAGCGGGTGCCGATGATCTGCACGCCCGTGGCACTGGCGATGTTCGAGAACACCACGAACACGGGCAGCAGCAGGAGCGTGCCGGGGATCGACTGCAGCGCGAGGAGCCCACGCAGGATGGTCAGGCGGCCGAGGAACCGGAACCGGACCAGGACGTACGCGGTGGACACGGCGAGCGCGGCACTCGCGATGGCGACCGCGCCGGCGGTGAGCATCGAGTTGACCAGCCCCTCGCCGAGGGCGACCGTCGACCAGATCTCGACGTAGTTCGACAGCGTGAACTCGGACGGGAAGTACTCGCCGCGGGCGACCGCGACGTCCGAGTTCACCGAGCCGAACAGGATGTACAGGACCGGGACGGCGATGAACGCGATGATGATCGCGATCACCACGATGAGCAGCCAGCGGGGCAGGAGCCGGGTGACGTCGGTGTCGTAGGGGCGCTTGTGGCGTCGACCGGGTGCGGTGATGCTCTCGGTCAAGGTCGACGTCGGGCGGGTCCGGGTGGTGCCGGCGAAGGATGTGCTCTGGGTGCTCATGCTCGTGCTCCGTCGATGTCGGCGGCGGTCGGGGCGGCGGCGAGCGTGGCGCGGTCGGCGCGGCGCTGCTTCCGGTTGGGGCCCGCGTCGTCACCGGTGTCGAGCTTGACGGCTCGCAGGTAGACGAACAGCGGGATGGCGACGATCACGAGGGAGCAGATCGCCATGGCCGCGGACAGACCGAAGCGGAACGACTGGAAGCTCGCGATGTACGTCAGGACGGGCATGACCTCGACGCTCGACGGCAGCGGGATGCCGAACAGCACGAACGGCAGGGTGAAGTTGTTGATGTTGTGCAGGATCGCGATGATCACCGCCAGGCTGAGCGGCCCGCGCAGGTACGGGAAGATGATGTAGCGGAGCTTCGCCCACCAGGTCACCCCGTCGAGCGCGGCGGCCTCGTGCACCTCGTTGTCCACGGCCTGCAGTCCGGCCAGCGAGAGCAGGTAGACGAACGGCCAGCTCGTCCAGATCATCACGCCGGCCAGCGCCCAGTAGGACGCGGAGCCGTTCAGCCAGAGCACGTCGGTGTGCAGGATCGAGTTCACGACGCCCTGCGGCTGCAGCATCGTGCGGAAGAACGTGCCGACGACGAACGCGGGCAGCACGTAGGGGATCAGGTAGATCGACCGGACGAGGCCGCGCCCCGGGAACCGGTTCTGCGTCGAGATCGCCGCCGCGACGCCGATCGGCACGGTGACCGCGGTGACCAGGACGGACAGCGACACCGAGATCCAGATCGAGTGGAGCAGGGGCGAGTTCGTGAAGGCCTCGGTGAAGTTCGCGAAGCCGATGAAGGGAGCGCTGAACCACTGCCGCAGCGTGTACTGGTCCAGGTCGAGCATCGCGATGTAGAAGCCCACCAGGAGCGGCACCACGATGACGGCGAGCATGAGGACCCCGCCGGGGATGAGCATCCAGAGCGGACGCTCCTTCTTGTACAGCGGCGTCGTGCCGTGCGGGCGGACCGTCTGCTCCGTGCGCTGCGGCGGTCTGGTCTGGGTGCTGGTCATCACAGACCTCCGTTCTTCTGACGGTCGAGGGTGGACTGGGCGTCCTTCTGGGCGTCCTGCAGACGCTTGCGGAGCTGGTCGTCGGTGACCTCGCCGCTCTTGAGCGACGGGATCGACTGCACGACCACGTCGACCAGGGCGAGCTGGATGTCGGACCAGGCGCCGGTGAAGGCGGTGGGCTTCGACAGGCGGCCCGCGTCGATGATCGGCTTGAGCTGCGGGTTGTCGGCCGCCAGGTCAGCGGCGGCGGACGCGTTGGTCGGCAGGTTGCCGAACAGGTCGTAGTACTCGAGCTGCGCCTTCGGTGCGCTGAGCTGCTTGACGAAGTCGAAGGACAGCTGCTGCTTCGTGCCGTAGTCGGCCACCACCCAGTTGTCGCCGGACAGGATGCTCGCGGCCTCGATGCCGTCGGCCGGGCGCTCGCTGGCCCCCGGCGGGACGGTGGGGAGCAGGGCGAACTCGTACTTGCCGTCGACCTTGGTGTCCTTGAACGAGTTGATCGCGGTGGTCGTCGTCATCGGGAAGAACGCGGCCTTGCCCTCGGTGAACTGGGCCAGGGCCTGCGCGTTGTTCCAGCCGATCGCGGCCTTGTCGACGACGCCGTCCTTCGTGACCCAGTCGAAGTAGGTCCGGTACGCGTTCTCGACGGCGTCGCTGTCGATCTCGGCCTTCGTGCCGTCGACGATGGTGTTGCCGGCGTTCTGCGCCATGCCCCACACGAACTTCCACGGGTCGAAGCCGTCGGCGTAGGCGATCGCCAGGCCGTGCCGGTCACCGGTCGTCGTCGCCTTCGCGTCCTCGGTCAGCTCGTCCCACGTGGTCGGCATGTCGGTGATGCCGGCCTTCGCGAGCAGGTCCTTGTTGACGGCCATCACGAACGGACGGCTGGCGAACGGGATCCCGATCTGCTTCGAGTCGCTCGGACCCGAGATGCCGAACGAGGCCGGGTCGAACTGGTCCTTGCCGCCGATGGCCTGCCACTCCTTCGATCCCATCTCGACGAAGGCACCGGTGGCGTAGGCGGTGGGGGTGAACGTGGTGCCGATGGCGTAGACGTCGGGGCCCTGGCCGGAGATGACGCTGGTCTGGATGGCGGTCAACTCCTCCTGCGCGGACGAGTAGGTCTCCCACTGGATGTCCGCACCGGTGGTGCGCTTGAACTCGGCAGCGGTGTCCTGCTGCCACTGCTTGCGCTCCTTGGGGTACGTGGTGTCCGCGCCCATCATCACGCGGAGGGTGTTCGGGTCGTCGCCGCTGCCGTTCACGACGGCGCAGCCCTGCAGGGAGAGAGCGGCGAGGGCGATCACCGCGACGGCACCGACGAGGGTGCGGGGCTTCAGCCGTGTTCTGTTCATCCGGGGGCTTCCTCCTCGAGACCTCCTCCGGGCGGCGCTGCCCGGTGGCACCACTGTTCCGCCGTTGGCAACATCCGGCAACCGGTTGCCACTTGTTGCCAGACGCGAATACGTTCGGCCTCGTGAGCGACACAGACATCGACGTCTCCGGCGCCGGCAGCGGCTTCGGCACGCGATCCGACGCGAGCGCCGACACGAGCGCCGGCGCCGGCTTCAGCGCCGCCCGGCGCGTGACCATCCGGGACATCGCCGACGCGACCGGCGTGGCCCCGTCCACCGTGTCCCGCGCGCTCTCACTGCCCGACCGCGTGAACCACACCACGCAGGAGCGCATCCAACGAGCGGCCCGCGAACTCGGCTACGTCGCCAACTCGCAGGCACGCGCCCTGACGTCCGGCCGCACCCGGGCCGTCGCCGTGCTCGTCTCCGACATCACGAACCCGTTCTACTTCGACGTCATCCGCGGTACGCAGCACCAGCTCGCCGGCGCCGGGTGGACGCAGTTGCTCGTCGACACCGAGGAGTCCGCCG
The DNA here is from genome assembly GCF_013204965.1 of Curtobacterium sp. VKM Ac-2861. Taxonomy (NCBI): domain Bacteria; kingdom Bacillati; phylum Actinomycetota; class Actinomycetes; order Micrococcales; family Microbacteriaceae; genus Curtobacterium; species Curtobacterium sp. VKM Ac-2861. The sequence continues at coordinate 102,195 of NZ_JABMLA010000008.1, read as the reverse complement.
ACGCCGAGCTCGCCACCCTGAGCTCGATCGGCGCGAAGGCCGACGGCGTCGTCCTCACCGCCTCACGCCTGTCCGACGCGCAGATCGCCCGGTTCGCCGAGCGGATCCCCCTCGTCGTCGTCAACCGTCGCCCCGCCGGGGTGCCCTCGGTGCTCATCGACACCCCCGGTGGCGTCGAGCAGGCCGTGCAGCACCTCGTCTCCCTGGGCCACCGCGACGTGCTCTACGTCGCCGGTCCGGACAGCTCGTGGTCGAACGAACGCCGGTGGAAGGCGCTCGTGCGCGTCGCGAAGCGCCTCGGCGTCCGCGTCGCCCGCATCGGGCCGCACGCGCCGTTCGTCGACTCCGGAGCCGCAGCCGCCGACGCCGCCGTGCACGCCGGGGCCACGGCCTGCATCGCCTTCAACGACCTGATCGCGATCGGCATGCTCGCGCGGCTGCGGGAACGGGGCGTCCGCGTCCCCGAGGACGTGAGCATCGTCGGCTGCGACGACATCTTCGGTGCCGACTTCTGCAACCCGCCGCTCACCACCATGACCTCGCCGATCGAACGCGCCGGCCGGGTCGCGATCCGGATGCTGCTCGGCCGCCTCGGTGCGATCCCCGCCGACGAGCTGCCCGGTGAGCACATGACCGGCGCCGTCGCACTGCCCACCCACCTGACCGTCCGGGAGTCGACGGGCCCTGCGCCCGCCTGACACCGGCGCACGCCCGCTGCACCCGCCGGCCCCGCCGCGCCCCGCCGTCCGTACCGTCCTCGAAGGAGTCGATGATGACCCAGACCAGCACCGCCACCCGTCTCGCCCCGCACCCCGACCGGCTGCTCCCCGCCGACCCCGGTGCACGCCAGGTGGCACGGACCGTCTACGACGCGGTCAAGGACGCACCGATCATCTCCCCGCACGGCCACGTCGACGCGGCGCTCATCGCCGCCGACCAGCCGTTCAGCGACCCCGCGTCGCTGCTCATCACGCCCGACCACTACGTGCTCCGCCTGCTGCACGCGAACGGGGTGGACCTGGCCGCGCTGGGACGCGCCGACCTGTCGGGGACCAGCCCCGTGCCTCCCGGTCGCGCCATCTGGCGGAACCTGGCGGACCACTGGGACGACTTCCTCGGCACCCCCGTCCGCTACTGGTTCGAGACCGAGCTGCACGACGTCTTCGGACTGACGGAGCAGCCGTCGGCGGCGAACGCCGACGCCCAGTACGACCACATCGCCGGCCTGCTGGCGTCGCCGGCCTTCCGCCCGCGCGCCCTGTTCGACACCTTCGGCATCGAGGTCCTCGCCACCACCGACGGCCCTGCCGACGACCTCGCCGCGCACGCGCAGCTCGCCGCGGACCCCACGTTCACCGGCCGGGTGGTCCCCACGTTCCGCGCGGACGCCGTGTTCGACCCGTCGCGGCCGGACTGGAGGCCCGTGGTCGCGTCCATCGGGCAGGCCGCCGGCATCGACACGGGCACCCACGCAGGGCTGTTGGCAGCACTCCGCGCACGTCGCCAGTACTTCATCGAGCACGGCGCGACCGCCACGGACACCGGGGTGCTCGACGCCGGATCGTCGCCGTTGTCCGCCACGTCGCGCGAGCGTATCCACGCCGAGGCGCTCCGCGACCCGTCGTCCGTCTCCGAGGCGGACGCCACCGCGTACCGGCACGACATGCTCTACCGCTGGGCCGAGATGAGCGTCGAGGACGGCCTCGTCATGCAGCTGCACCCCGGCGTCATCCGCAACCACCACGCACCGACGCTCGAACGCTTCGGCCCGGACACCGGCCACGACCTGCCCGCCGTCGGCTCCTTCACCACGCCGCTGCGGCCGCTCCTGGACTCCTTCGGCACCGCTCCGGGCTTCCACCTCGTGCTGTTCACCGTCGACGAGACCGTCTTCTCGCGCGAGATCGGCCCGCTCGCCGGCTTCTACCCCGCCGTGTACGCCGGAGCACCGTGGTGGTTCATCGACACCCCGGCGGCGATCGGCCGCTACCGCTCCGCGATCACCGACTCGGCGTCGTTCACGAAGACCTCCGGGTTCATCGACGACACCCGGGCGTACTGCTCCATCCCCGCGCGGCACGACATGGCGCGGCGAGCGGACGCGGCGTACCTGGCATCGCTCGTCGTCACGCACGAGATCTCGGAAGAGGACGCCGTCCGCACCGCACGGCGGATCGTGTCCGACATCCCGCGGGCGACGTTCAAGCTGTAGCGGTGCGGGCCGGGGCCGTGGCCGTGGCTGTGACGCTGCGGACGCGTTCCAGCGCGGAACGGATCTCGGCTTCGGCGGTCTCGGCGTCGGGCGCCCACCGGCACTCGAGCGAGACGGCGCCCCGGTACCCGCCGTCGTGCACGGCGGCGAGGAACTCGCGCCAGACGTCGTCGACCGTGCCGGGCGGCCGACGGTCCGGATCGCTGAGGTGGACGTGCCCGATCCGGTCGCCGTGGCGCCGCAGGACCTCGAACGACTCGCCCTCGTTCCGGATGTGGAACAGGTCGGCGACGACGCCGACGCCGTCGAGGCCAGCGCCCTCGAGGAACGCCACCGTCGCCTCGACCGTGTGCAGGACGTTCGTCTCCGCGCGGCTCAGGGGTTCCACCACGATGCGCAGGTCGTTCGCGGCGGCCACATCGCGTGCGGTCCGGACCACCTCGCCGAACCGGCGAAGGGCGTCGTCGCCCGCCATGCCGTCGGGAGCGTTCCGAGCGGTCCCCGACCCGAAGACGATCGTCGCGCCCGGTTCCGCGACCGACCGCACGATCGGCAGGACCGACTCGAAGTAGGACCGGACCGTCCCGAGCTCCGTGGTCAGCAGCGGGAGGTCGCCGGGCACCAGGATGGCGAAGGACGGGAACCGCTGGCCGGCGTAGACCTCGTTCCGCTGCCACCCCGTTCCGTCTTGGACCGCGAGGTTGCCGGCGATCGTCGGCTCCACGTGGTCGGCGCCCGCGCGGCGGACCACCTCGGTCAGTTCTGCCCCGGCCACGACGCCGAGTCCCCTGGACGACATGCGGTCCATGCAACTCGTCCGAGGTGCCGACGGCGACTGTTGCCGTCCGTTGCCACCGGCGCCGGTACGGTCGGACGATGGACCTCGACGTGACCGCTGCGTACGGCGACCGTGCGGAGGAGTACGCGGAGCTCCTCGGATCGATGTCGGCCGTCCACGACGAGGACCGGACACAGGTCGAGGCCTGGGCGTCGGGATCCGGTGCGCGCATCCTCGACGCAGGGTGCGGGCCGGGGCACTGGGCCGCACACCTGGCGGATCGTGGGCACGCAGTGATCGGCATCGACGCGGTCGCACCCTTCGTCGAGCACGCACGACGTGCGCACGACGGCGTCGACTTCCGCCTGGGCGCGATCGAGTCCACCGGTCTCGACGACGGCAGCGTCGACGGGGTGCTCGCCTGGTACTCCGTGATCCACCACGATCCGTCCTGCGTCGGCGAGGTCTTCGCCGAGTTCCGCAGGGTGCTCCGGCCGGGCGGCGGCCTGCTGGTCGGGTTCTTCGAGGGGCCTTCGATCGAGTCCTTCGACCACGCGGTCGTCACGGCGTACCGGTGGCCGACGGGCGCGCTGGCGGAGGTCCTCGACGACCACGGGTTCGACGTGGTGGACGTCCGGGTCCGGGTCGATCCGGGACGGCGGCCGCACGCTGCCGTCCGCGCGACGCGGCGGTGAGTCCGGTCAGCTCAGGCGGGTCGCGAGGCGTGTGAGCGCGTCGGCGTACTCGGTGAGCGCGCGGTCGAGCAGTGCGTCGAGATCAGTGCGCATGACGTTCATCCCGCGAGCGTACCGGGGCATCAGGGCTGCCAGCCGGGGGTGACGAGGCCGGTCTCGTAGGCGAAGACGACGAGTTGCGCGCGGTCACGGGCGCCGAGCTTGATCATCGCGCGGGACACGTGCGTCTTCGTGGTGAGCGGGCTGACGAAGAGCTGCTCGGCGATCTCGGTGTTGGTGAGGCCGATCGCGACGAGCTGCATGACCTCGCGCTCACGGGCGGTGAGGACGCCGAGGCCCGGAGCGAGGGACGCGGGCTTGGCGTGGGTCGCGTAGGCCTCGATCAGGGAGCGGGTCGCCCGCGGCGAGAGGAGCGAATCCCCGGCGACCACGGTGCGGACAGCCCGGAGGAGTTCGGCCGGCTCGGTGTCCTTCACCAGGAACCCGGCGGCACCGGAGCGGATCGCCTCGAACACGTAGTCGTCCTGCTCGAAGGTCGTGAGGATGACCACGTGCACCCCGTCGAGCGCGGCGTCGGCGCTGATCCGTCGCGTCGCAGCGATGCCGTCGGTGCCCGGCATCCGGATGTCCATGAGCACGACGTCGGGACGCAGGCTGCGGGCGAGGTCGACGGCGTCGTCCCCGTCCCCCGCCTCGCCGATGACGGTCATGCCCGGCTCGGCATCGAGGAGCGCCCGGAGACCGGCTCGGACGAGCACCTGGTCGTCGACGAGCAGGACGGTGATGGTGGTCATGCGCTGCCACCTTCCGACGCGTCGGCCGGGTCCACTGCGCCACCCGCGGAGTCGACCGAACCATCCGTCGCCAGCGGCAACCTGGCCGCAACCCGCCAGCCGCCGTCCGTCGTCGGGCCGACTCGTAGGTCGCCGCCGACCGCGGCCGCTCGCTCCCGCATGCCGATGACGCCGTTGCCCGTCGTGCCGAGTCCGGCCGGCACGGTGCCCTCGGACGAGGTCGGCGCGCCGGGCGTCGGTCGGTCCTCGACTGCGAGGTCCACGACGTCGGGTCCGATGGTGACCTCGATGCGAGCGACGTGCCCCGGGGCGTGCTTCATGACGTTGGTCACGGACTCCTGCACGATGCGGAACGCGCTGCGCCCGGTGGTCCCCTGCACCGACCCGAGATCGCCGTCGACGCAGAGCTCGATGGCGACGCCGGCGGCTCGGGCACGTTCCACGAGGTCGGGGACACGTTCGAGTCCGGGGACGGGACTCCGGTCCGGTCCGTCACCGTCACCGTCGCGCCGGTCGCTGTCGACCGACCGGAGGACCCCGAGGATCGTCCGGAGCTCGACGAGGGCATCGCGACTCGAGTCGCGGATGTTGACCAGGGCCTGTCTGGTCGGAGCCGGGAGTTCCGCACCGAGGTGCAGCGCGACGCCGGCCTGCAGGGTGATGAGGGACATGCTGTGGGCAACCGAGTCGTGCAGCTCCCGTGCGATGCGCACCCGTTCCTCACCCGCGCGCCGACGCTCGGCTTCGGCACGGGCACGACGGCGTTCGGCCACGCGTTCGGTCCGCACCCGGACGAGTTCGGCGACCACGATCGTCACCGTGACCCACGCGACGCAGAGTCCGACGGCCGCGAGGTCGATCGTCGGTGCCCGACCGAGCACGACGTCGGCCGTCGGCAGGACGGCCACTGCGACGACCGCGGCAGCAGCGACGGTCCGACGGTGGCCGCGCAACCACGCGTTCGCCATCGCCATCGTCAAGGCGGCCACGAACGGTCCGCGCGGACTGACGACGACGGCGTACCCGACGGTCGTGGCCAAGGTCAGCAACAGCACGGACCGCGGCCACCGCCAGCGCCACGGCAGGACGACGACCCCCGCCACGAGCAGCGCGACCGCGAGTGGGCCCAGGACGACCGGGTCCACTCCGACGGCCGCCGCGGATCGGGTCCACGGTGGTCCGCCCGGACCGGCGGGCGTGATCCGCGCGGCCACCAGGGTCCCGACGATCTGCACGAACGCGACCGGCACGACCCGCCCGACCCGGGCGAACCGGGGACGGCCCCGCCACCGGGCACCGGCCCGGTCGAGGTCGTCGCTGCGCGGTGCCGTGGTCATGGGTCGAGCCTAGGGTCGCCCGTCCGCGGCGGCATCGGCCGCACGAGGACCTGTGGAGTACTCCCCCGGGAGTACCGGGGTGTGCAGGAGAACCCCGTCCACGCCCGTGGGAGCAGACGGAAGTGCGCCTCGGTGGCGGACGCGGGACGGGCCTCCAGACCGGACGCTTGTCCTGTCGCTCCTGCGGCACCCAACCCGACCACTGGAGGTCCCCGTGTTCAGCACCATCTCGGCAACAGCACTCACCGCGGCAGCGACGTACGGGCCGCACTGGCAGGGCCCGGGCTTCCCGTTCTTCGTGTTCCCGGTGTTCTTCTTGGTCGTGTTCCTCGTCGTCTTCCTGGTGTTCGGCGTGCTCCGACGCGGGTCGTGGCGGGCCCGTTCCGACGCTCGCGGCGTCCTCGCCGACCGCTTCGCGCGCGGCGACATCGATGCCGAGGAGTACCGCGCCCGGCTGTCCGAGCTCAGCCGGAAGTGACCGACAGCGCCGCGAGGATCGTCGTCACCGTGTCGTCGACCGGCCCGTCGATGGAGACGTCGACGGCGGCCTCGTCGGCCTGCGGCCGTTCGAGCGTCGCGAACTGGGAGTCGAGCAGCGACGACGGCATGTACTCGTGGTGCCGGTGCGCCTGCCGCTCGGCGATGAGGTCGTGCGAGCCGTCCAGGAACGCGATGACGAGGCCCGGCGCCGACTGCCGGAGCCGATCCCGGTAGACGCGCTTGAGGGCCGAGTTGGCCATCACGCAGCGGCTCCCGGACGCCTCGACGGCGGCGATCTGCGCGGCGCAGGCGTCGAGCCACGGCCAGCGGTCGTCGTCGGTGAGGGGGATGCCCTGCCGCATCTTCTCCTTGTTCGCGGCCGGGTGCAGGTCGTCGGCGTCGACGAACACGGTCGGTTCGCCCTGCTCGGCGAGCGCGTCGGCGAGCGCCTGCCCGATCGTGGACTTGCCGGAACCGGAGACGCCCATGACGAGGACAGGTGGGAGGACAGCGGTGTCGGTCATCCCTCCACAGTATTGACGGGGTGAACAGTGGTCCCCAGTTGCCGTAACACCCGTGCGGTCCCAGGGCGCCGACCGTAGGTTGGTGTCACGTCCGGACAAAGGAGACGACGTGGCAGACAGCACTGGTCAGGCGAACATCGGGGTCATCGGCCTCGCCGTCATGGGGTCGAACCTCGCACGCAACCTCGCGTCGCGTGAGGGCAACACGGTCGCGGTGTACAACCGCACCTACGCCCGCACCGAAGAACTCATCAAGGAGCACGGTGACGCCGGCTTCATCGCGTCCGAGGACATCGACGGCTTCGTCGCCTCGCTCTCGAAGCCGCGCACGGCGATCATCATGGTGCAGGCCGGTAAGGGCACCGACGCCGTGATCTCGCAGCTCGCCGAGAAGTTCGAGGAAGGCGACATCATCGTCGACGGCGGCAACGCCAACTTCCACGACACGATCCGGCGTGAGCACGACCTGCGCGAGAAGGGCCTCAACTTCGTCGGCACGGGCATTTCCGGTGGTGAAGAGGGCGCGCTCAAGGGGCCGTCGATCATGCCCGGCGGCTCGAAGGAAGCCTGGGAGACCCTGGGCCCCATCCTCAAGTCGATCGCGGCGGTCGCCGAGGGCGAGCCCTGCGTGACCCACATCGGCACCGACGGCGCCGGCCACTTCGTCAAGATGGTGCACAACGGCATCGAGTACGCCGACATGCAGCTCATCGCCGAGTCCTACGACCTGCTCCGCCGCGTCGGCGGGCTCTCCGTCGAGGACCTGGTCAAGGTGTTCCAGGAGTGGAACGGCGGCGACCTCGAGTCCTACCTGATCGAGATCACGGTCGAGGTCCTGAAGCAGCGCGACGCCGACTCCGGCAAGCCCCTCGTCGACGTCATCCGCGACGAAGCGGGGTCCAAGGGCACCGGCGTGTGGACCGTGCAGAACGCGGTCGGACTCGGCATCCCGGTCTCCGGCATCGGCGAAGCGGTGTTCGCCCGCGCAGTGTCGTCGAAGCCTTCGCAGCGTGCCGCGGTGCAGCAGGCGTTCCCGGACCGGCCCGCCATCGCCGAGGTCCCCGACGGCTTCGAGGACGACGTCCGCGCGGCGCTCTACGCCTCGAAGGTCGTCGCCTACGCGCAGGGGTTCGACCTGATCATCGCCGGGGCGAAGGAGTACGGCTGGGACATCAACCTCGGCAACGTGGCGAAGATCTGGCGGGGCGGCTGCATCATCCGTGCCCAGTTCCTCAACCGCATCGTCGAGGCGTACGACAAGAACCCGGAGCTCGAGTCACTGCTCGTCGACCCGTACTTCGCGAACGCCGTGCAGGAGGGTGAAGCCGCCTGGCGCCGCATCGTCGGGATCGCCGCCGCATCGGGGATCCCCGCGCCGGGCTTCTCGTCGGCGCTGTCCTACTTCGACTCGCTCGCCTCCGAGCGGCTGCCCGCCTCGCTCATCCAGGGGCAGCGCGACTTCTTCGGCGCGCACACCTACCAGCGCATCGACAAGGACGGTACCTTCCACACGCTGTGGTCCGACGACGACCGCCGCGAGGTCGACCAGGAACCGTCAACCCACTAGACCGCGGCACGACCGCACCCTCGAAGGGCCCTGCCGATCGGCGGGGCCCTTCCCACGTCCGACCGCAGTGCGCTCGGTCACGACGAAGCGCTCGGTTCAGGCGACGATGCGCTCGCGCGCGAGGTCGGCGACGAGCCGGTCCAGCCGCTGTCCGCGGCCGAGCAACCGACGAGAGCCGGGAGCCGTCCGCACGAAGAAGGTCGCGACCGCCGGTGTGTCGTCCGGCCGGACGTAGTGGATCGCGACCGCGCACGCCCGACGGGCATCGGCGTGGTCACCGTCGCCGTGGACGTCCTCGATCCCGACGTGCACCACCCGGCTCCAACGGACCACGAGCAACCGTGTGGCCTTGCGGTCGTCGAGTTCCCACAGGGAGGCCTCGGTCGCCCCGAACGCCCACGTCACACGGGCACCGAGGCTCACCTCCGGCCGGACCTCGGCGATCGCGTCGCGCAGTTCGGTCGTCGGAGCCGCCGGCACGAGCCAGACCGTGGGGTCGATGCGGCGGATGGCGAGCGCGAGGGCCTCGTCAGCGTGCCGACGTCGCACCGCAGCGGCACGGAAGACCGCGACCACGATGACCGTGACGCCCAGCGCGATCGCACCGAACTCGACGATCCCGAACCAGGACAGGTCCACGTCAGGTGCCGTCGCGACGACGATGATCCGCGCGGTGAGGAGCGCCGCCCAGATGCCCACGATCACCCACCGCAACGTGGACAGGCGCTGTGCAGCCGACATCGGCGTGCGGTCGGATCGGCGGGCGCGGCCGGGGCGCGGAACTGGATCTGGACGCCTCGGCACACCCCGATCCTCGCACGGCCCGATCGGCAGGTGCTGGCCGGGGTCGGTGAACGCCCGGGGAACCGCACGCACAGCCGACGAGCGGCCGGGCGACCTACGCTCGGGCGGTGACCACCGAACGCACCACGGACGTCCCGACGCCGGACGACCCATCGACGGACGAACACCCGGCCGGAGCCCCGCTCCGCCGGCCCGCGGTCCTCGCTGCGGCCGTCGGTCTCGTGGCCGCCGCCGCCTTCCTCGGGATCGCGGAGTTCGGGGCGCTGCTCCTCGGTGGTGCCGGCAGCCCGTTGGTGGCCGTCGGGTCCGCCGTGATCGACCTCGCACCGGCCGGGGCCAAGAACCTGATGGTCGCCCTGTTCGGCACCGGCGACAAGGTCGCACTGTTCGCGCTCATGACCGTCATCGTCGCCGCGATCAGCGCCGGGGCCGGGGTCCTCGAGCGCGCTCGGCCGCCCTTCGGGGCACTCGTCTTCGCCGTCGGTGGCGTGCTCGCGCTCATCGCGGTGAGCACCCGTTCCGGCAGCGGCACGTTCGACGGCGCTCCCACCGTGTTCGGCGTGGCAGCCGCCGTGATCACCCTGCGACTGCTGCTCCGTCGGCTCCGGCGCTGGGAGGCCGCAGCGGCCGTCCCGTCGGCGTCACCGCGACCTGCCTCGACCGAGCGCCGCGCGTTCCTGGTCTGGGGTGTCGCGACCGCAGCGGTCGCGGTCGTGGTGGGCACGGCCTCCCGGGTGGGGTCGTCCGCGATGCAGGCGGTCGCCGCTGCCCGACGAGCCGTGCGCCTGCCCGCGGCGGCGACACCCGCACCGGCCGTGCCGGGCGGCGCCTCGCTCGACGTCGACGGGATCACGCCGTACGTCACACCGAACGCCGACTTCTACCGGATCGACACCGCGCTGCGTGTCCCCTCGATCGACCCGGCCGACTGGAGCCTTCGCATCCACGGCGCCGTCGAGAACGAGGTCACGCTGACGTGGGACGAGCTGCTGGCCCTGCCGCTCGAAGAGCACATGGCCACCCTGAGCTGCGTGTCCAACGAGGTCGGCGGCGACCTGATCGGCAACGCGCTCTGGCTCGGGTACCCGATCCGGGAGCTGCTGGCCCGCGCGAAGCCGACCGGGGACGCCGACATGGTGCTCTCCCGCAGCATCGACGGGTTCACCGCCGGGACGCCGTTGGACGTCCTGCAGGACGAGGGCACCGACGCGCTGCTCGCCATCGGCATGAACGGCGAACCGCTGCCGACCGAGCACGGGTTCCCGGCGCGGATGGTCGTGCCCGGGCTGTTCGGGTACGTGTCGGCGACGAAGTGGGTGACCGAGATGGAGGTCACGCGCTTCGCCGATGCGCAGGGCTACTGGACGCCGCGCGGATGGTCGGAACGCGGGCCCGTGAAGCTCGAGTCGCGCATCGACACCCCACGGAACGGGACGACCGTGACCGTCGGCGAGCAGGTCGCCATCGCCGGGGTCGCCTGGCAGCCGCACACCGGGGTGAAGGCCGTGCAGGTCCGGGTCGGCTCGGGTGCGTGGCAGCAGGCGGAACTCGCCGAGTCGGTGTCCGCGGACACCTGGCGCCAGTGGGTGCTGCGGTGGACGCCGACCGCGGGCTCGCACCGGATCGAGGTCCGTGCCGTGAGCGCCGACGGCGAGGTGCAGACGAGCGTCGAGCGGCCGCCCGCGCCGAACGGGGCCTCGGGTTGGGCGTCGGTGACGGTCGACGCGAAGTAGCGCTGGCCGGCGCGCGTCGGGGGCGTCGGGTGAGGCCGTGCGGCACGCCGTCCGCTGGTCGCCGAGGTTCCGAGATCTCGGCATGTCGAGCGTTCGAACGACCATCTGTGCGACCTCGACGGAACTGAGCGGCGTGTCGCGACCGGTCGGCGAACCAAGCGCCGGCCGAACTCGCGCGGGTCGAGCCCGTGCGGGTCGAGCCCGTGCGGGTCGAGCCCGTGCGGGTCGAACTCGTGCGGCTCGGGCTCGTCGGGTCAGGCGGGGAGCGTCGCGACGACGCAGGTGCCGTCGACCTCGTCGTCCTGCTCGACCACGGCCGTGAACCCGACGGACACGAACGCCGCGACCGACGCATCTGCCTGCGCCCCCGACACCTCGATCACGACCGAACCACCGGGGCGCAGCCACTCCCCCGCTCCCGCGGCGATCCGCCGGTGCAGGTCGAGGCCGTCCACCCCACCGTCGAGCGCGACGCGGTGCTCGTGCTCCCGCGCTTCGACCGGCATCATCGCGATCGACGCCGTCGGGACGTAGGGGGCGTTCACCGCGATGACGTCGACGGCACCGCGGAACCGGTCCGGCAGCGGCGCGAACAGGTCGCCGGCGACGACGATCCCGCGGTCGCCGATGTTCTCGGCCGCGACGTCGACGGCGTCCGGGTCGATGTCCGCGGCCAAGAGGTCGAGCGCGCCGACCCGGCCGAACAACGCCACCGAGATCGCACCGGCGCCGCAGCACAGGTCGACCACGCGGTCGTAGCGCTGCAAACGACGGGCAGCCTGCTCGACGACGACGGTCGTCCGGGCACGCGGGACGAACACCCCGGAGGTCACCCGGATGCGGTGTCCGTCGAAGGCGGCCCAGCCGAGGACGTACTCGAGCGGCTCACCGGCGAGGCGACGCTGGACCAGGGAACGCAGCCGGACTGGTTCACCGTCGCCTGCTTCGAGGAGCAGGTCGGCTTCGTCCTCGGCGAAGACGCTCCCCGCGGCCCGAAGCCGGGCCGCGAGGGCGTCACGCGCGGGATGGGTCAGCAACGGTCCGCAGACACGTCACGTCGACGAGACGGTGAGGCGCCGCCGGCTGTGCCCATGGTTCGACGGCTCCGCTACGCTGCGCCGTCGAACATCGACGTGACGGACCCGTCGTCGAAGACCTCGTGGATGGCGCGGGCCAGGAGCGGGGCGATCGGCAGGATCTCGAGACGGTCCCAGCGCTTCTCGACGGGCACCGGCAGGGTGTCGGTGACGACGACACGGTCGATGAACTCGCTCTGCAGCAGCTCGGTGGCCGGGTCGGAGAACACGGCGTGGGTCGCGGCGACGACGACGCCGATCGCGCCGGCAGCCTTCAACGCCTCAGCTGCCTTGGCGATCGTGCGCCCGGTGTCGATCAGGTCGTCGACGAGCAGGCACCAGCGGCCGGAGACGTCGCCGACGATCTCGTGGACCGTGACCTGGTTCGGGACCAGCGGGTCGCGACGCTTGTGGATGATGGCGAGGGGTGCACCGAGCTTCTCGGACCAGATGTCGGCGACGCGGACGCGCCCCATGTCGGGAGACACGACCGTCAGCATCGACGGGTCGAGGATCTCGCGGAAGTGCTCGAGCAACACCGGCATGGCGAAGAGGTGGTCCACCGGGCCGTCGAAGAAGCCCTGGATCTGGGCCGCGTGCAGGTCGACGCTCATGATGCGGTGCGCGCCCGCGGCCTTGAACAGGTCGGCGACCAGGCGGGCCGAGATCGGCTCGCGGCCGCGGCCCTTCTTGTCCTGACGGGCGTACGGGTAGAACGGCGCGACGACGGTGATGCGCTTGGCCGAGGCCCGCTTCAGCGCGTCGACGATGATGAGCTGCTCCATGAGCCACTCGTTGATCGGCGCCGTGTGCGACTGGATGACGAACGCGTCGCACCCGCGGACCGACTCGTCGAACCGGACGTACAGCTCACCGTTCGCGAAGGTCCGGGCATCGGTGGGGACCAGGTCGACACCGAGTTCCTCTGCGATCTCGGCGGAGAGCGCCGGGTGTGCTCGCCCCGAGACGAGGACGAGTCGTTTCTGGCCGGTTGTCTTGATTCCGGACAAGTGCGGTGCTCACTCCCTGACCCGTGTGGGGTCGATGTCGACGACCGGTGGTCGCCAGGATCTATTCGCCGTTCGCGTGCCGAGCAGCCTCGGCCGCCGGTGTGCCGGGTCGGTGTTCCTCGACCCATCCGTCGGTGTTGCGCTGTGGGGCGTAGCTGATCGCGAGCGATCCGGCCGGGACGTCCTTGCGGACCGTCGTTCCGGCACCCGTGTACGCACCGTCACCAATCCTAACCGGGGCGACGAACACGTTGTGCGAGCCTGTACGAACGTGCGAGCCGACCTCGGTGCGGTGCTTGTGCACGCCGTCGTAGTTCGCGGTGATCGTGTTCGCACCGATGTTCGAGTCCTCGCCCACCTCGGCGTCGCCGATGTACGACAGGTGCGGGACCTTGCTGCCGCGCCCGATCTTCGCGTTCTTCGTCTCGACGAAGCTGCCGATCTTGCCCTGGTCGCCCAGGATCGTGCCCGGACGCAGGTACGCGAACGGCCCCACCGAGGCACCGTCACCGATGACGGCGAGGGTGGCGTCGACCCGGTTCACCGTCGCGCCCGAGCCGACCTCGGTGTCGCGCAGCGTGGTGTCCGGCCCGACGACGGCACCCGCGGCGATGGCGGTCGCGCCGAGGAGCTGGGTGCCGGGCAGGACCTCGGCATCCGCTTCGATCGAGACGTCGAGGTCGATCCAGGTGGTGGCCGGGTCCTGCACGGTGACGCCGGCGAGCTGGTGCCGGCGGACGATGCGGGCGTTGAGCTCGCGAGCGGCGTCGGACAGCTGCGCGCGGTCGTTGATGCCGGCGACGAGCCACGGGTCCGTCAGGGTGACCACGTCGATGCGCCCGCCTCGCGCACTGATCAGCGCGGGGGCGTCGGTGATGTACTTCTCGCCCTGCGCGTTCGCCGTGGTGAGCGACGGCAGGACCGCCCGGAGGCGCGTCACGTCGAATGCGTAGATGCCCGCGTTCGCCTCGGCGATGGCCAGCTGTTCGGCGGTCGCGTCCTTGTGCTCGACGACACCGACGAACGCGCCGTCAGCATCCCGTACGATCCGTCCGAGGCCGGTCGGGTCCGGGGCGATCGCACTGACGAAGGTCGCACCGTTTCCTCCTCCGGCGTGGGCGTCGACGAGCAGGCGGAGCGACGCCGCGTCGAGCAACGGGACGTCGCCGGAGAGCACCACGACGGCTCCGTCGAAGTCCGCCGGCAGCGACTGGACCGCGACCTCGACCGCGCGGCCGGTGCCGGGGACGTCGTCCTGGTCGACGATGATGGCGTCGGGCGCACGCTCGGTGATCTCCGCTGCGACCAGGTCACGCTCGTGCCGCACGACCACGGCCACGTGCTCCGGCCCGAGGGACGACGCCGTCCGCAGCACGTGCGCGATGAGCGGCAGCCCGGCGAGCCGGTGCAGCACCTTGGGGGTGGACGACTTCATGCGCGTGCCCTGCCCGGCGGCGAGGACGACGACGGCGATGCGCTGGTCGGTCATGGGTCCATCCTGGCGCACCCGCGCTGCGGAGTCCGGTGGAACCGCGGCCCTGTGCAGAACCGTGCGCACAACCGCACCGGTGACGTTCCTTCCCATCGACCTCGGGATGGAAAGCGGGATCGGGCGTACCTGGGCAGAACAAACGACCAGCTACGCCCGAAACGACCAGCTACACCCACACGCCGACACCTACGCGCGCACCACCCGCGGCTCGGCCTTCACGAACGCCATGAGCACCAGCCCCACGACGAGCACCACCACGATCCCGAGGATCCCGAAACGCGTCGAGCCGCCGACCGTCACCGCGACACCGAACAGTGCCGGCGCCAGGAACGACGCCGCCCGGCCGGTGGTGGCGTAGAGGCCGAAGAGCTCGCCCTCGCGGCCGGGGGTCGCCAGCCGCGCCAGGTACGCCCGCGACGACGACTGCACCGGTCCGACGAACAACGCCAGGGTCAGCCCCAGCACCCAGAACCACTCCGTCCGAGTACCGACCGCCAGGACGCCGAGCCCGCAGGCAGCGAGGCCGATCAGCGACACCATGATGAGCGCGCGCGAGCCGAAGCGGTCGTCGAGCCGTCCGGACACGAAGGTGGCGACGCCGGCGACGACGTTCGCGGCGATGGCGAACAGGATGACCTGCGAGGCGCTGAACCCGAACACCTGCGCCGCGATGATGCCGCCGAAGGTGAACACCGCGCCGACGCCGTCGCGGAACACCGCGCTGGCGACCAGGAACGCGAGCACGTTCCGCCGTTCGCGCCAGAGGCGGGCGATGTCGCGACCCAGGTCGCGGTAGGCACCGAGCACACCGCCGGTGTGCCGGTGGTCGGGCGCGGCCTCGGGCACGACGACGAAGAGCGGGATCGAGCTGACCGCGAGCCACACGGCGGCGATGCCGATGGCGACGCGGACGTCCCACTGCCCGGTCGCGACGGTGGCCGGCAGCTGCAGGAGTCCGCCGACGACGCCGTCGCCGCGGAAGTCCTGGATGCAGAGCACGAGCAGCAGCACGAGCAGCACGATGCCGCCGAAGTACCCGGCGGCCCACCCGATCGCGGACACCCGTCCGGTGCGCTCCCCCGACGCGACCTGCCCGATCATGGCGTTGTAGCCCACGCTCGCGATCTCGTACGCGACCGTGCCGATGCCGAGCAGCGCCGCCCCGAGCACGAGGTACGGCTGGCTCGGTGCGACGAAGACCATGCCGCCGATGGACAGCACGATGCCGATCGTGGCGATGAGCACGGACCGGCGGCGGTGCCCGGACGAGTCCGCCAGACGCCCGATCGCCGGGGCCACGAGCGCGACGACGATGCCGGCGATCGTCAGGGCCGTGGAGACCACCGCGGCGTTGTGGGCGAGTTCGCGTTCCACCAACGCCGTGCCCGCGGCGGACGTGTCCGCCACCTTCGCCGGGTCGACGAACGCCCGGCTGGCCAGGTACGTGCTGAACACGAACGTGGTGACGACGGCGTTGAACGCCGCGGACCCCCAGTCCCACAGCGCCCAGGACACGAGCGCGCGCCGGTCGGTGCGCTGCGGCACGACGGCGGCCGGTGAAGCGGTCATGCGCGAACCGTAGCGCGTCCCGGTGACGCACCGGTGGCCCCGTTCCGGGTCACGTAGCGGACGGGAGGCGCGTGGCGGCCTGGCCACGGGCCTCCCGTCCGCACCGTGCGCGCGCCGTCACCCCGTGCGAGCTTCCGCGCACCGTGTCCGGTCGTAACCCCGCACGTGGCACGCAACGCGGCACGGGGCGGCGAACCGCGCACCGTGCGCGCTCAGGCGGGCACGCCGCCGGGGTAGACGACCGACTTGAGGGACTCCGGGTCGGTGTCGCTCTCGAGTGCCTCGCGGACCTCGTCGAGGCCGAACCGACCCGTCACGAGCGAGTCGAGGTCGATCTGCCCGGAGGCGACCAGGCCGATCGCGACGGGCCACGTGCCGGTGTAGCGGAAGATCCCGGTGACCGTGACCTCGAGGTTCTGGATGTGCTCGACGGGCAGGGTCATCTCGGAGTTGCCGAGCCCGACGAGCACTGCGGCGCCCGCCGGTCCGACGGCCTTGATGCCGTCGGACACGGCTCGGGGAGCACCACTGGCGTCGATGAACGCGTCGACCGGGGCGATGTCCGAGGCGACGGACACCACGGTCGGGTCGACGACCTCGGTGGCGCCGTACTGCAACGCACGCTCCCGGCGCTCGGGGACCAGGTCACTGATGACGATCCGGGTGGCGCCGAAGGCCCGCGCCGCCTGGGCGCAGATGATCCCGATCGGACCGGCACCGGCGATGAGCACCGAGGAGCCGGGGACGATGCCGGCCTTGCGGACCGCGGCGATGCCGACGGACAACGGTTCGAGCAGGGCACCGGCCTCGAACGAGACGGAGTCGGGCAGGACGTGGGCGAACTCGGCCTCGATCGTGACGAACTCGGCGAAGGCGCCGTCGACCGGCGGGGTCGCGTAGAAGCGCATGTGCGGGCAGAGGTTGTAGCGGCCGGCCAGGCACTGCGCACAGCGGTGGCACGGGCGCTGCGGTTCGACGGCGACGCGCTCCCCCACACGGGCGGGGTCGACGCCCGCGCCGACGGCGGTGATCGTGCCGGACAGCTCGTGGCCGAGGACGAGGGGCTCCTCGACGACGAAGTCCCCGATGCGGCCGTGGCGGTAGTAGTGCACGTCGGAGCCGCACACCCCGACGGCGGCGACCCGGACGAGCACGTCGCCCGGCTCGACCTCGGGCACGGGGCGGTCCTCGACGGTCAGGTCCTGGGTCCCGAGCAGCACGCTGGTGCGCTGGCGCTGGATGGAGGTCATGGGGTTCTCGCTTCCTCGGCCGCGGCGTCGCGGTCGGACGTGGGGGTGGTGGAGTGATCCGGCGTGGGGGTGGTGGAGCGGTCGGACGTGTGTGTGGAGGTGGAGTCGGCTGGAGCTGGCCTCGGGACGAGCCGGGCTGCCGTCGGGTCTCGCAGCAGGTCGCGGAACCCGAGTTCGGCGGCGCCGCGGAGCAGCACGTCGGCACCGAGCGCCGCCGGAGCGATCCGCAGCCGTTCGGTCACGGCGGCCATCGACTGGGCGCGGACCTCGACCTCGATGCGGTCGCCGACGTGCTCGAGCAGCACCCCGAGGAACCCGCCGAGGACGACCACCTCGGGGTTGACGGTGTGGATCGCGTTGCGGAGTGCGGTCGCGAGAGCGGTGACCTGGCGGTCGACCACCCGCTCGACCTCGGGTCGGCGTTGCGCGAGCACCGCGGCGAGCGCGGACGGGTCGTCCGGGGCGACACCGGCCGCCGCGACGAGGGCGTCGCGCGAGGCCTCGGTCTCGAGGCACCCGACGGCCCCGCAGTGGCAGCGGACACCGTTCGCCGCGACGAACGTGTGGCCGAGCTCGCCGGCGTAGCCGTCCGCGCCGCTGAGGGGTCGGGCGGCGCTGATGACACCGCCGCCGATACCGCTCGCGCCGCCGTTGAGGTAGATCAGGTCGTCGACTCCGCGGCCGCTGCCGTACAGGCGCTCCGCCCAGGCACCGGAGTTCGCGTCGTTCGTCGCACGGACCGGCAGGCCGGTGCGCTCGGCGAGGGGACGGGCGATCGGTTCGTCGTGCCAGCCCAGGTGGGGCGCGGAGCGGACCACGCCGTCCTCGACCCGTACGGTCCCGGGCACGGCGACGCCGATGCCGGCGATCCGGGCGGGTGCGGCGTCCCCGGCGACCAGCTCGTCCAGGAGTCCGGCGATGGTCTCGACTGCCTGGGCAGCGGTCGGGGCCGAGCGACTCGACGCCACCGCACGGTCGCGCACGCTGCCGTCGAGCCCGACCAACGCGACGGTGACGGCGTCCACCTCGACCGTGACGGCGACGGCGACCACCTCAGCCACGGCGCGGACGACGGGACTCGGACGGCCGACGCCTGCGGTCGCGCCGCTCGTCGTGCCTCCCGTGCCGCCGGTCGCGCCTCCCGTTGCAGGGACGTCCTCGTGCACGAGTCCGCGCTCCACCAGTTCACCGACGAGCGTGAGCGTGGTCGACCGGTTGAGTCCGGTGCGTCGGGTGATCTCGGCGCGGGTGATGGGACCGTCCTCGTGCACCAGGCGGAGGACGCGCGCAGCGTTGCCGCGTGTCGGGGTCTGCGCGACGACGGGTGCCGCTGTCAGGCGAGCCATCGGGTCCTCTCGGTCGTGCTCCGTGTGTGCTGGCCCATCCTCGCGTGTTCGGTCCTTCCCAGAACGCCCGCGATGGGAAGCGGGATCGGGCACACCTGGTCGAAACGAACGACCAGGTACGCCCGGATCCGGCAGGTACGCCCGGAACCGCCGGTCACCGCGACTGCGAGAACGCGGCGTCGAACGAGGCCGACGGCGGCGCGATCGTGCCGAGCTGCCGCACGAACGCCAGCGCCTCGGGTCCTCCGACGAGTCGGTCCATGCCGGCGTCCTCCCACTCGACGCTGGTCGGGCCGGTGTACCCGATGTGGTTCAGCACGCGGAACACGCGCTCCCACGGCACGTCACCGTGTCCGGCGGTCACGAAGTCCCAGCCGCGGCGGGGGTCGCCCCACGGCAGGTGCGACCCGAGCCGGCCGTTGCGCCCGTCGAGCTGCTTCACCGACTCCTTGCAGTGCACGTGGTAGACCCGGTCGGCGAAGTCGAGCAGGAACGCGGCGGGGTCGAGGTCCTGCCAGACGAAGTGCGAGGGGTCGAAGTTGAACCCGAACGCCGGCCGGTCCGCGAAGAGCTCGAGCGTGCGCTTGGCGGTCCAGTAGTCGTAGGCGATCTCGGACGGGTGCACCTCGAGCGCGAAGCGGACCCCGACCTCCTCGAACACGTCGATGATCGGCGACCACCGGTCGTGGAAGTCCTGGTACCCGGCGTCGATCATGCTCGGCGGGACCGGCGGGAAGCCCGCGACGGTCTTCCAGATCGACGAACCGGAGAACCCGGTGACGGTGTCGACCCCGAGTGCCGCTGCGGCGCGTGCGGTCCACTGCAGTTCCTCGGCGGCACGCTGTCGGACACCTTCGGCCTCGCCGTCGCCCCAGACGTGCGGCGGCAGGATGTCCTCGTGCCGCTGGTCGATGGGGTCATCGCACACGGCCTGGCCGACCAGGTGGTTCGCGATGGTCCAGACCTGCAGCCCGTTGCGTTCCAGGATCGCCTGCCGCTCGGCGACGTACGCCGGGTCCGTCGCGGCGCGCCGGAAGTCCAGGTGGTCGCCCCAGCAGGCGATCTCGAGTCCGTCGTACCCCCAGTCGCCGGCGAGCCGGGCGACCTCTTCGAAGGGCAGGTCGGCCCACTGTCCGGTGAACAGCGTGACCGGCCGGGAGGCCCGGGTCGGCTCCGCCTGGTCGCTCGCGTCCGTCGTCGTCATCGTCGTCGTCCTTCCGTGCGGTGGTCGGGGTCCGTGCTGTGTTCGAGGGCTGTCACCACGACCCGGGGTCGGACCCCGCGGGGACGGTGGCGGGGCGGTCGACGCGCGAGCGCACGTCGACGACCGTGTGGTCGCGGGCCGCGGCCGAGACGGCCTCCATGACCTCGAGCACGTGGAACGCGAGGTCGCCCGAGGCCCGGTGCGGACGGTCCGTGGTGATCGCGTGCGCCAGGTCGGCGAGCCCGTAGCCGCGTCCGGCGTCGGCGTACCCGGCGGAGACCGGCAGCTCGCGCCACTCGCGGTCGTCCGCCGTCGCGATCGACACCGGGTCCGAGAACCGGTTCGGGTCCGGCACACCGAGGGTGCCGGCCGTGCCGTACACCTCGAAGAGCGGTGCGCGGGTCGCCCACACCTCGAACGAGACCGTGACGGTCGAGACGACGCCGTTCTCGTGCTCGAGGATCGCGACCACGTGGGTGTCGATGTCGACCGGGATCGACGTGCCGGCGTTCGGTCCGGTCGCGATGGTCCGCTCGCGGGTGGAGCGGGTGGCACTGCCGCTCACCCGGACGACCGGTCCGAAGAACGTGACGAGGCTGGTCAGGTAGTAGGGGCCCATGTCGAGCAGCGGGCCGCCACCGGGCTGGTAGTAGAACGCGGGTGCCGGGTGCCAGAGTTCGTGGCCGGGGGCGCTCCAGGCGACGGCGGCTCCGACCGGGGTGCCGATCAGGCCGTCGTCGAGGGCGGCCCGCGCGGTCTGGATGCCGGTGCCGAGCACGGTGTCCGGGGCGCTGCCGACCCGCAGGCCCGCGGCTCGGGCGGCCTCGAGCACCGGTTCGGCCTCGGCCGTGGACATCGCCAGGGGCTTCTCGCCGTAGACGTGCTTGCCCGCGGCGAGCGCCCGGGTCGCGACGTCGGCGTGGGCGGCGGGGATCGTGAGGTTAAGCACCACGTCGACGTCGTCGGCCGCGAGCAGCTCGTCGACGCTCGTGCCGCGCACGCCCTGCGCGGCACCGACCGCCTGCGCCCGGTCGACGTCGAGGTCGGCGACCGCGACGAGCGACAGTCCGGGCAGGGACGGGAAGTGTTCGAAGTACTGCTGGCTGATCACGCCGACGCCCACCACCCCGACGCGGAGGACGGGTTCGTTCACCGTGCTGCCCACAGGAGGCCCCTCTCGATGATGGTGCGGAGTGGCTGCGACTCGACGACCTCGAGGTGGTGCCCGGGCGCGGAGACGAACACGCGGCCCTCGCCCCACTGCCGTGTCCAGATCGCCGGTGCGGTGACCGGACGGTTCCAGGCGTCGAAGTCGCGCGCTTCCTGCGTGGTGGTCGCGAGGACGTCGTTGTACTCGTCGGACAGCACCCAGTACTGCTCGGTGACGAGGTCGAAGTCCTCGATGCCCTGCGTGATCGGGTGCGATCGTCCGAGGTCGGTGAGGTGCACCGTGTACGGGATGTAGTTGTCGGACTGCTCCCCGACGCGCTCGTCGGGGTGCTTGCCGGCGTGGTGGGCGAACTGGCCGCCGACCATGTGCAGGTAGTCGGCGGTGTTCCGGAAGGCGTCCGCGATCCCGCCGTGCCAGCCGGCCAGTCCGGCGCCGTTCAGCACCGCGCGCTGCAGCCCGGCGAACTCGTCGTCGGCGATGGTCGACATGGTGACGACCTGCACGATCAGGTCGGCCTCGGCCATGACGGACTCGTCGGCGTAGACGGCCGTCGAGTCCGACACCCGGACCGCGAACCCGTTGTCACGCAGGAACGGGACGAACAGGTCGGTGGTCTCGACGGGCTGGTGGCCGTCCCAGCCCCCGCGGACGACGAGCGCCTGGCGTGTGCCGTCGGCGGCGGTCACGCGGTCACCGTCCAGCTGCTGCCGTCGGCGGCACTGCGTTCGACGGCGTCGAGCACCCGCTGCACGTGCAGGCCGTCCTCGAACGAGGGCGACGGGTCGGTGCCGGCCACGATCGCCTCGACGAAGTCCTTCACCTGGTGGCTGAAGGTGTGCTCGTACCCGATGAGGTGTCCGGTCGGCCACCACGCCGCCATGTAGGGGTGCTCGGGTTCGGTGACCAGGATGCGGCGGAAGCCCTGCTCTCCCGCGGGTGCCGACGACTCGTACAACCGCAGTTCGTTCATGGACTCGAGGTCGAACTGGATCGCACCCTCGGACCCGCTGATCTCGAGCGTCAGGCCGTTCTTCCGGCCGGTGGCGTAGCGCGTGGCCTCGAACGTGCCGATCGCGCCGTCGGCCGCACCGCCGCCGAGTCGGGCGGTGAAGAACGCGGCATCGTCGACGGTGACCTGCCCGCGCTCGCTCGACGCCGTGCCGGAGAGTCCGACGCCGTCGGCGAGCAGGGGGCGCTCGGTCACGAAGGTCTCGAGCAGACCCGACACCCGGGTGAGCTCGGCGCCGGTGACGTGCTCGACGAGGTCGATCGCGTGCGCGCCGATGTCTCCGAGCGCCCCCGAACCGGCGAGCTCCTTGTCGAGGCGCCAGGTCATCGGGCCGTCCTCGTCGGCGAGCCAGTCCTGCAGGTAGAGCGCGCGGACCTGGCGCACGGTGCCGATCCGGCCGTCCTGCACGAGCTGTCGGGCGAAGGCGATGGCCGGCACCCGGCGGTAGCTGAACCCGACCATGGCGCGGACCCCGTGCGCCCGGGCGGCTGCGGCAGCGGCGGTCATCGCCTCGGCCTGTTCGACGGTGTTGGCAAGCGGCTTCTCGCACAGGACGTGCTTGCCGGCCTCGAGCGCGGCGATCGCGATCTCGACGTGCGACGATCCGGGCGACACGATGTCGACGACGTCGATGTCCGGGTCGGCCACGACGGCGCGCCAGTCGGTCGACGCAGCCTGCCATCCGTACTGCACGCGAGCGGCCTCGGTGCGTTCCGGGTCGCGCCCGACGATGACCGCCATCTCGGGCTCGACCCCGAGGTCGAAGAACCTGGGGGCGGTCCGCCACGCCTGTGAGTGTGCGGCTCCCATGAAGCCGTGCCCCACCATGGCGATCCGCAGTCGTTGCTGCGCCGTCGAAACACTTGCCATCCGCTCGCTCCTTTGCGATCACGTCCTTGCCACAGCCAACACTACCGCTTATGTTGGGCGCGGCAACATTTTGTTTCGACGACGAACGGTGACCACCATGGCAACGACGCCCACCCGTGCAGACAAGTTCTCCTTCGGTCTCTGGACCATCGGCTACAACGGCTCCGACCCCTTCGGCGGGCCGACCCGTCCGGCCCTCGACGTGGTCGAGGCGGTCGAGAAGCTCGACGAGCTCGGCGCCTACGGCCTGACCTTCCACGACGACGACCTGTTCGCGTTCGGCTCGACCGACGCCGAGCGGCAGACGAAGATCGACCGCCTCAAGGGTGCGCTCGACTCCACCGGCCTCATCGTGCCGATGGTGACGACGAACCTGTTCTCCGCACCCGTGTTCAAGGACGGCGGCTTCACCTCGAACGACCGGCAGGTCCGCCGCTTCGCACTCCGCAAGGTCCTGCGCAACATCGACCTCGCCGCCGAGCTCGGTGCGTCGACGTTCGTGATGTGGGGCGGCCGCGAAGGCTCCGAGTACGACAGCGCGAAGGACGTGCAGGCCGCACTCGAGCGCTACCGCGAGGCCGTCAACCTGCTCGCCGACTACGTCACCGACAAGGGCTACGGCATCCGCTTCGCCATCGAGCCGAAGCCGAACGAGCCCCGCGGCGACATCCTGCTGCCGACCCTCGGCCACGCGATCGCCTTCACCGAGACCCTCGAGCGCCCCGAGCTGTTCGGCATCAACCCCGAGGTCGGCCACGAGCAGATGGCGGGCCTGAACTTCACGGCCGGCATCGCCCAGGCGCTCTACCAGGGCAAGCTCTTCCACATCGACCTCAACGGTCAGCGCGGCATCAAGTACGACCAGGACCTGGTGTTCGGCCACGGCGACCTGCAGAACGCGTTCTCGCTCGTCGACCTGCTCGAACACGGTTCGCCGCAGGGCGGCCAGGCCTACGACGGCCCGCGCCACTTCGACTACAAGCCGAGCCGCACCGAGGACATCACGGGCGTCTGGGACTCGGCGGCCGCGAACATGCGCATGTACCTGCTCCTCAAGGAGCGCGCGCAGGCCTTCCGCGCCGACCCCGAGGTGCAGGCCGCGCTCGAGGCCTCGAAGGTCGGGGAGCTCAGCACGCCGACCCTGAACGACGGCGAGTCCTACGACGCCTTCCTGTCCGACCGCTCGGCCTACGAGGACTTCGACGCCGACGCGTACTTCGGCGGCAAGGGCTTCGGCTTCGTCCGGTTGCAGCAGCTCGCCATCGAGCACCTGCTCGGCGCGCGCTGACAGGCTGCGGGGATGACACAGCTCGTCGCCGGCGTCGACTCGTCGACCCAGTCCTGCAAGGTCACGATCCGCGACGCGGCGACGGGTGCCGTCGTCCGTGAGGGACGTGCCGCCCACCCGGACGGCACGTCCGTCGATCCCCGCCGCTGGTGGGACGCCCTCGGCACCGCGGTCGCGGACGCCGGCGGGCTCACCGACGTCGGCGCCGTCGCGATCGCCGGGCAGCAGCACGGCATGGTCGCGCTCGACGCCGACGGTCACGTGGTCCGCGACGCCCTGCTCTGGAACGACGTGCGCAGTGCGGATGCGGCCGCGCAGATGGTCGAGGAGATCGGACGGGAGGCCTGGGTCGCCCGGACGGGACTGGTCCCGGTGGCATCGTTCACGGGTACCAAGCTGCGGTGGCTCCGCGACGCCGAGCCGGACAACGCCGGCCGCGTCGCAGCCGTCGCGCTCCCCCACGACTGGTTGTCGTGGCGGCTGCGCGGGTACGGCCCGGCCGACGAGAGTCCGCTCGGCCCCGACCTCGACGCACTCGCCACCGACGCCTCGGACGCCAGCGGCACCGCCTACTGGGACCCGGTGCGCCGGGAGTACGACCCGGAGCTGTTCGAACTCGCGCTCGGTCGCCCGATGCGCGTCGCCGGCGGTGTCGATTCCCCCGCCCGGAACCAGGTTCCGGACACCGAACCACGCGATTCCGCGGTGCTGCGTCCGGAACCTGGTTCCGCCGACACGTCCGCGGTCGTCGTACCGCGCGTGGTCGCCCACGACGAGGCGATGGGGACGCTCGACGTCGACGTGGCACTGCCGAACGGCGCGGTCGCACCGTCCGGACTGGTCGTGGCCGCCGGACTCGGCGACAACGCCGGTGCGGCGCTCGGACTCGGACTCGCTCCCGGGGACATCGCGGTGTCCCTGGGGACCAGCGGGACCGTCTTCGGCGTCACCGCGACCGAGGTCCTGGACCCGAGCGGGACCGTGGCGGGCTTCGCCGACGGGACCGGGTCGCGCCTCCCGATCGTCACGACGCTCAACGCAGCCCGCGTGCTCGAGGTGATCGGCGGCCTGCTCGGCGTGGACCACGACGCGCTCGGCGAGCTGGCGCTGCAGGCGCCGGCCGGGGCCGACGGCCTCGTGCTGGTGCCGTACTTCGTCGGCGAGCGCACGCCCAACCGGCCGGACGCGACCGCGTCACTGCTCGGGATGACCCCGGGCACGACCGACCGACCGCACCTCGCGCGCGCCGCGGTGGAGGGCATGCTCTGTGCCCTGGCCGACGGGCTCGCCGCGGTCGAGGGGACCGGCGTGACCGTGTCGCGACTGCTGCTCATCGGCGGGGCCGCGCGGAACGAGGCCGTCCGGACCGTCGCGGCGCAGGTGTTCGGGCGCGACGTGCTCATCCCGGAACCCGGCGAGTACGTGGCGTCCGGGGCCGCGCGTCAGGCAGCCTGGGCGTTGACCGGCGCGCTGCCGTCGTGGGACATCGCGACGACGACCGTGCCGGCGGACCCGCACCCCGAGGTGCTGGAGCAGTACCGCGCCGCGGCGCGCTGACCGAGGAGACCCATGGCACGCACCGACCTCCCGCTCGACGAACTCCGTCGACACCGATCCGAGGTCCGGCGACCGGCCGACTTCGACGCGTTCTGGGCGGACACGATCACCGCGGCCCGGGCAGCCGGAGCGGGGACGGCTCCCGCCCTCGCTCCGGCCGACACCCCCGTGACCGGACTCGTCGTCGAGGACCTGACGTTCCCGGGGTTCGCCGGCGATCCGGTGCGCGCCTGGGTCTCGCGACCGCTGGCCGGTCGTGACACGGCGCTGCCCGTCGTGGTCGAGTTCCTCGGCTACGGCGGCGGCCGCGGGCGCCCCGGCGAACGCGTGCACTGGGCCCTCGCCGGGTACGTGCACGTCGTCATGGACACCCGTGGCCAGGGCAGCGGGTGGGCCGGCGGCGACACCCCCGACCCGCACGGCTCCGGACCGCACGCGAGCGGGTGGATGACGAGCGGCATCGGCTCCCCCGCGGACCACTACTACCGCCGGGTGTACACCGACGCCGTCCGCCTGGTGGATGCCGTGCGGACGCTGCCCGGTGTCGACCCGTCACGCATCGCCCTGACCGGCGGCAGCCAGGGCGGGGGCATCGCCATCGCCGCAGCTGCCCTGGTCGAGGCCCACGTCGGACCGATCACCGCGGTGCTGCCCGACGTCGCGTTCCTGTGCGACTGGGAGGGCGGCACCGACATCGCCGTCGGGGGCCCGTACCTGGAGCTCGCGACCTACCTGTCCGTGCACCGCGACGCAGCCGACACGGTGTGGGACACCGCGGCGTACTTCGACGGGGTGAACCACGCCGCCGGCATCACCGCCCCGGCGCTGTTCTCCGTGGCCCTGATGGACGACGTCGTGCCGCCGCGCACGACCTTCGCCGCCTTCAACGCACTCGGGGCGGACGACACGTACGCGCTGGCCGACCGTCAGATCGAGGTCTACCCGTACAACGGGCACGAGGGTGGCGGCTTCCGGCACTGGGAACGGCAGGTGGCGTTCCTGCGCGCACGGGCGTGACGGCGACGGCCGCGTAGCGTGCCACGCATGGGCGTCAGGAACCACCTCGTGGAGGGCGTCTCCGGCACCGGGAAGACGGCCGTCTGCCTCGAGTTGCGCCGGCGCGGCTTCCCGGCGGTGAACGGAGACCGCGAACTCGCGTACCAGGGAGATCCGCGCACCGGCGCCGCCGTCGACGGTCTGTCCGGCCTCGACGTGCACGCCCACCACCTCTGGAACGCCGAGCTGGTCCGGGAGCGGGCGGCGGACCGCTCGGAACCGGTGACCTTCTTCTGTGGCGGATCCCGGAACGTCGGGGCGTTCCTCGACCTGTTCGACGAGGTCTTCGTCCTGACCGTCGACGCAGCGACGCTCGACGACCGACTCGACGCGCGCGCCGGCGACGAGTGGGCGGGGCGGGGCCGCACGGCCGAGCGGGCCCTGGTCCGTCAGCTCCACGCGTCCGGTGCGGACACGCCTCCCGGCACGCCGATCGACGCGACCCGGCCGCTGTCGGCGGTCGTCGACGAGATCCTGCGGCGGTGCGGCCTGCTCGGGGCGTGACCGACGCCCCCGGGCCGCCGCGTTCGCTCGCCGCTCACTCCCCCGAAGCGCGCTCGATCCGATCGAAACGCTCGACGCGCTCGAGACCGACCCGGCACCGGTCGACGTACTCGGCGTACAGGTCCGGTCGCTGCTCCCGCGCCCACCGGGTCACGTCGACGAGGTGCAGCGCGGTGAGCGACGCCAGGGTCGCGTGGTCAGCCGGGCTGGCCAGCCCTGCGGCGGCGGTGAACTCGTCGTACTCGGCCCGCGAGATCGTCTCGTCGACGAACGCCCACTCGAACACCCGACGAGCGTCGGTCCACGGTGACGGACCGGTCTCGGCAGCACCCCAGTCGATGAGCACGGGCGCACGACCCGGTCCCCGTGCGATCAGGTTCCGCGGTGCCAGGTCACCGTGTGCGAGTCCGAACGCGAAGTGCTCCGCGGCCAGCCGCTCGAAGTGCCTCCGGAGCGCGCCGGCCGAGGTGTAGGCGCCGTCCCGGCGGAGTGGATCGTCCGCGATGAGCGCTGCGCTGTTGTAGGCCAGGTGCGCCGACCACGCCCGAGCCAGGTCGGTGCCGAAGCGGGTGAACAGCGACGCCGGCGCCTCGCCCAGGTCGATCGAGGCGACGGTGCGGGCGGATGACCCGAGCCACGTCCAGGGGTGATCGATCGGCCGCGGGTCGGGTTCGACGTACTCGGACACGATGAAGGGGACGCCGTCCTGGATGCCGTGGTCGAGGGGCCGAGGGACCTCGATGCCCGCTGCGGCAGCCGCTCGCGCGGCCCACGCCTCGACGGGGAACTCGTCCGAGCGCAGGGCGTCGACGGGGAACCGCACGACGACGTCGGCACCGACCGCTCGCCGCACCCGGTACGTGTGGTTCACGGATCCGCCCAGCAGCCGTTCGGCCTGGTCGTCCGAGCTCCCGACGGCACGAAGGACCGCGTCCAGTCGGTGGCGGTGGGTGTCGTCGTCGAGCACGCACCCATCATGGCCGTCGGGGTGTCACGCCCGCCGCATCGTGTCCCGGGGGTACTCGCCGTGGCGCTCGAGGTAGGCGGCCGAGAACCGACCAGCGTGGGCGAACCCCCACTGCCGGGCGACGTCGGCGATGCTCGTCCCCGCCGGGTCGGCGTGCACGAGCTCGTCGCGCACCCGGTCGAGACGGACCCCGCGCAGGTAGCCGTTCGGGCTCACCCCGAGCTGCCGCTGGAACGCCTGCTGCAGGGCACGCAGGCTCAGGGAGGCCACCTCGGCCAGGTCGGTGCTCGTGATCGGCAGGTGGGCGTGCTCGTGCACGTACTCGACGGCCCGGCGGATGTGCGCGTTGCGCGGGAGCAGCAGTTCGTCCGGCAGCGTGGCCGAGACGACCGGGTACAGCTCGAGCAGCGCCAGCGCCCCCAGCCGGCCCATCTCCGCCTGCAGCAGCGGTGAGACCTGCCGGTCGAGCACCGTGTGCGAGATGAGCTTGACGGTGTTCCGCCACATCGTCACGGCCCGGTCGTCGGGTTGCACGGTGTGGTCGAGCTGCACGCCGCCCGACGCCGCGCCGCGCTCGCCGGCGACCTCCTCGAGCGATGCCCGGTTGATCTGCACGAGACGCTGGTCGTAGTCCTGGTACGTGAACGCGGCGCCGTCCTGCGGCCACAGCTGCGGCCGGCCCACGGCGCTCACGAGGCGGTCGTCACCCTCGCCGATGAAGCCGGTACCCCGGGTGATCCACTGCACGACGAAGTCGTCCGACGGCGTCATGACGCCGTCGAGGTGCCCGTCGAACCGGATCGCGCGCAGCGTCATCGTCGAGTCGCCGACCGCCGAGTACCGGAAGGTGAAGGGCTGCGCGGTCGTCTCGGCGCGCCACTCGGAGGCGTCGTACGCCCCGACCAGGAAGTCGCGTGCTTCGTCGACGTCGGCGGACCGGACGTCGTCCTGCACGCGAGCTCGTTCGTCTGTCATCGGTTCACCGAGAGCAGTGTGACCGAACGGACACGCGTCGTCCGTGTCGCTGTCCGAGAAGCGCTACCGACGATCGTCGTCGCGTGGACCGGATGCTCCTGGCGACGGGACGATGTCCGGATTTCGACCGCCGGGCCGCTCCCGACATCCGCGATCCGTCGAGTCATCGGTCCTGGCGCGCACCGACGACCCCGCTGCTCGTACGGTCGTGTCATCCAGCGGCAACGGGCCGCTCAGGAGAACACGAGGACGACATGACCGCCGTGACCGCAACTCCGGTCCACCCGATCAGCGCACCCAAGCAGGCATTCGAAGCGACGTCGGCGTCCGGCCGACGCAACCGCCACCGCGGCAGCTTCAGCGAACTGCGGGACGCCCAGCGACAGCGCACGCTGCAGATCGCCGCGGTGAGCACCGGCATCGTCTCGGTGAGCGTCCTCGCGTCCGCCGCCGCCGTGCTCGGACTCTCCGCGTGATCCGCGAGGGATCCACGTTCGAGGACGTCCGCACCCAGGCCATCGACATGACCGCACTCTTCGCAGAACAGGAACGCCACGATGCTTGACCAGAGCACGCTCGAGCAGCTGCGCAGCAACCCGGTCGAGTGGCGCCGACGGGGCTTGACCCCGCCCGCCGACCTCGACGAGATCGTGCAGGCCCGTCTCAGTGCGCACATGGGTCACGCCGACCCGTCCTACGCGGACTTCTTCGCATCCTGAGCTCTCGACCGCCGTCCGAACCGATCGATAGGGTGATCCACACTTCCCCATGACGCTCCTCACACTCACGCCCCCGGCCGTCGAGACGACCGCGCAGCGCACCGCATCCAAGGCCGCCGACGACCTCTTCACGGCACACGGCGTGATCCCGGTGCGCTTCGAGGACGTCGCCGCGCGCGCGGGCATGAGCGTGGACGAGCTGACGGCGGCCTACCCGTCCAAGCAGGCGCTCGTGGTGGCGGTCCTGCGACGCTGGCACGGCGCGTGGCGTCGAGCCCTGGACCACATCGCCACCACCTCAGCGGATCCCCGCGACGAGATCCTCGGCATCTTCAACTACCTCGAGGAGTGCTTCGCGGACGAGGGGTGGCGCGGCTGCGCGTTCATCAACGGACACGCCGAGCTCGGACGGCAGGACCCGGAGATCGCCGCGCTCGCAGCCGAGCACTTCCGCGACGTCGAGAGCCACCTCACGTTGCTGTGCACCCGTGCGGACATGCCGGCGCACATCGCCGAGACCCTGTCGCTGCTGGTCGAGGGAGCCCGGGTGGAGTCAGCCGTGCAGGGCTCGGCGAAGCCCGCCCGGAGCGCGCGGCTCGGTGCTGCCATGATCATGTCGGTGTTCGAGGAGCGCACGACGTTCTGACCGGCGGCCGGACGTATGATCCGGGGAACCACTCGTCACCGAAGACGGAGACCGGAATGACGCGCACCGAGCCCACCACCGCCGCTCACCACGGCACCCCCAGACCGACCCGAGCCACCGCCTCGGTCGCCGCGATCCTGGCCGAGTCCGCCGCGCGGTACCCGGACGACGTCGCCGTGATCGTCGGCGACCACCGCACCACCTACGCCGAGCTGTGGTCCGAGACCCTCGCCTACGCCGGAGCGCTCCGGGCCCGCGGGGTCACCGAGGGATCGCGCGTGGCGATGCTCGTGCCGAACGTCGCGGACTTCGCCCGCGTCTACTACGCCACCCTCGCACTCGGCGCCGTCGTCGTCCCGGTCCACGCGCTGCTCAAGCGGCGCGAGATCGAGTACCTGCTGCAGGACAGCGGCGCCATGCTGCTCGTCTGCGCCGCTCCGCTGCTCGCCGAGGGCGCGGCCGGTGCCGAGCTCGCCGGCGTCGACGTCATCACGGTCCTCGCGCCGGCCGACCGCGACGGCCACGACGGCCACGACGGCCACGACGGCCCGGACCGCCTCGAGGCCCTGGCCGCGGCAGCCGAACCCCTCGACACCTACGTCCCCCGCGACCCCTTCGACACCGCGACGATCCTGTACACGAGCGGGACCACCGGCAAGCCGAAGGGTGCAGAGGGCTCGCACTTCGCCCTGCTCGAACAGGTCAACACGAACCTGATGAGCACCTTCGACATGCACCGCGGCGACGTCCTGCTCGGGGCACTCCCGCTGTTCCACACGTTCGGTCAGACCTGCACGATGAACACCGGGTTCCGCGCCGGCGCCACCATCGTGATGCTCCCGAAGTTCGACGGCGACGCAGCACTGTCGGCGATGGTCGAGCACGGCTGCGAGATCTTCATGGGGGTGCCGACGATGTACATGGCACTGCTCGACGCCGCGACCCGCAACGACGCCCGCCCGGACCTCCGCTACGCGATCTCGGGCGGGGCGTCGTTGCCGTTGGCCGTCCTCGAGCGGTTCCAGTCCGTGTTCGACG
The DNA here is from genome assembly GCF_013204965.1 of Curtobacterium sp. VKM Ac-2861. Lineage (NCBI taxonomy): Bacteria > Bacillati > Actinomycetota > Actinomycetes > Micrococcales > Microbacteriaceae > Curtobacterium > Curtobacterium sp. VKM Ac-2861. The sequence goes on along the minus strand of NZ_JABMLA010000008.1, from coordinate 70,524 downwards.
CGCCGATCCACGAGGGCTACGGCCTGACCGAGACGTCGCCCGTGGCCACCTTCAACCACGTCGGCCGCGCGCCCCGACCGGGAACGATCGGGACGCCGGTGTGGGGTGTCGACGTCGAGATCGCTGACCCGGCCACGCCCGACGCGATCGTGCTGCTGCCGCACGGCGAGATCGGCGAGCTCGTCATCCGCGGGCACAACCTGATGAACGGGTACCTGGACCGGCCGGAGGACACCGACGCGGCGATCGTCGACGGGTGGTTCCGCACCGGCGACCTCGGCACGAAGGACGACGACGGGTTCCTGACGATCGTCGACCGCACGAAGGACATGATCATCCGCAACGGCTACAACGTGTACCCGCGGCAGGTCGAAGAGGTGCTGGCGACGCACCCGGACGTCACCATGGCGGCGGTCTTCGGCGTCCCGCACGAGCTGCACGGCCAGGAGATCGAGGCCGCCGTGGTGCTCCGTGCCGGTGCGACCGTCAGCCCCGACGAGCTCGTCCACTTCGTGTCCGACGAGATCGCGGCGTACAAGTTCCCGCGGGTCGTGCACGTGGTCGACGCCCTGCCCCTCGGACCGAGCGGCAAGGTCCTGAAGCGGACGCTGGTCGAGCAGTTCAGCACACCGGTCGACGCGGCGACTGCTCGGGCCTGACACACTCGGAGCGTGATCACCCGGCCGCGTTCCGTCCTCCTCGCCGCTGTCCTGACCGCGGGCCTCGTCCTGACCGGCTGCACGGGCCCCGCGAACGCCGAGTCCGGCACCCCCGACTGGTTCGACGTCACGGGCTTCCAACCAGAGGGGGCGGACCCCGCGCTGATCGACGGCAACGCATCGGCGATGGACGTCGTCGGCGTCGACGGGCTGCTGCTGAGCCGGACCGGCACGCGCGTCAGCACCCCCTCCCTCGAGGCGAGGACACAACGCAACCGGGCGCACGCCAGCGGGCTCGAGGCGCAGCTGCTCGTCAGCAACTACGCCGACGGCGACTTCAGCGAGCCGATCGCCCGGAGGATGCTCCGGTCCCCCGCCAACCGGTCCCACGTCGTCCGCACGCTCGCGACCGACGTGCGATCCGGCGGGTGGGACTCGGTCATGATCGACCTCGAGGCGTTGACCGCGGCCGACACGGCGGGGTTGACGGCCTTCGCGCGGGAGCTCCGTGCGGCGGTCGGCGACGACGTCCGGCTCGACATCGCCCTGTCGGCGTCGACGACCGCGGCCGGGTACGCGCGCATGGGGTACGACGTCCGGGCACTCCGCGCTCCGCTGGACCACCTCACACTGATGGCCTACGACCAGCACGGCCCGTGGGAGCCGGACGCACCGGGGCCGGTCGGGTCGTTGCCCTGGGCGTCGAAGTCCGCCAGGGCGCTCGCCACCCTCGCGCCCGCCGACCAGATCGTGCTCGGCGTCGCCGGGTACGGCTACCACTGGAAGGGGCCGCGACCGGCGGGGCAGCTGTCCGACGACCAGGCCCGTCGTCGCGTCCGGAAGGCCGGCGTCACCCCGACCTGGAACGCGACAGCGGGCGAGTGGACGGCGACCCTGCCCAGCGGCGAGGTGCTCTGGTGGTCCGATGCGCGGTCGCTGCGCGAGCGCGTGGCCCTCGCCGAGCGGCTCGGCCTGACCGGGGTCGCCGTCTGGTCCCTGGACCTGTCGGACGCGCTGGACACGGTGCACTGACGGCGACCGACGAGCGGACGGGAGGCCCGGTGCGGGCCCGCCACGGGCCTCCCGTCCGCCGCCGCACGACGCAAGTGCCGTGGCGGGCTTGACAGCATCGGCTAATGGTCTTAGCTTTTAGCTAACACACTTAGCCATGGAGGCAGTCATGCTCGAACACCTGCGCACCGACGAAGGCACCATCGCGTACGACGTCAGCGGCGACGGACCGCTCGTCGTCCTCGCACACGGCATGGGCGACAGCCGGCACGCGTACCGGTTCCTGGTCCCCGAGCTCGTCGCCGCCGGCTACCGGGTGGCGAACGTCGACATCCGCGGGTGCGGCGACTCGAGCACGGGATGGGCGTCGTACCAGCGCGCCGACATCGCTCGCGACCTGGTCGCCGTCGTCCGGCACCTCGGCGGCCCCGCGGTCATCGTCGGGCAGTCGATCAGCGGCGGGGCGGCCACCATCGCCGCCGCCGATGCCCCCGACGTCGTCACCGGCATCGTCGAGCTGGCGCCGTTCACACGGAAGCAGTCGTTCGACCTCGGCGGCCTGCTCCGGAACCGCCGCCACCGCGCCGGCACCTTCCAGCTCGCCAAGGTGATGACGACGGGGAGCCTGACCGGCTGGCTGGCCTACCTGGACCTCGCCGTGCCGACGAAGCCGACCGACTGGACCGAGGAACTGGGCCGCATCGAGTCGACGCTGCGGCAGCCGGAGCGGATGGCGGTGCTGCGCGCGATGACCAAGACCTCGCCCGCCGACGCCGGTGCACGGCTGGCGGACGTGCGGTGCCCCGTCCTGGTGATCGAGGGCAGCGCCGACCCCGACTGGGCCGTCCCGCGGGCCGAGGGCGAGCGGATCCTGGCCGATCTGCCCGACGGGCTCGGGGAGCTGGCCGTCATCGACGGTGCCGGCCACTACCCGCACACCGAGGCCCCGACCGAGGTCCTCGCGCTCGTGCTCCCCTTCCTCGGCCGCACGCTCGCGCCGGTCGGTGGCCACCGTGGCTAGGGCAGGACTCGACCCCGCCGCCGTCACGACCGCCGCGGCGGGGCTGGCCGACGAGATCGGACTCGCACGGCTGAGCATGAGCGTCGTCGCCGAACGGCTCGGCGTGAAGTCGCCGTCGCTGTACAAGCACGTCGACGGACTCACCGACCTGACCCGCCGGATCGCGATCCTCGCCGCGAACGAACTCGGCGACGACCTGCGCGACGCGATGCAGGGGCTCGCCGGGCGCGATGCCGTCGAGGCGGCCGCGCAGACCGTCCGCCGGTACGTGCAGCGCCACCCCGGTCGGTACGAGGCGACGGTCGGGATCCGTCCCACCGGGCCGGACGACCCGTTGGCCGTCGCCCTGGAGCGCACCCTCGCCTCGTTCGCAGCGGCGCTGCGCGGCTACGGGCTCGACCCCGCCGACGAGGTGCACGCGCTCCGCCTGCTGCGCAGTGTCCTGCACGGCTTCGCGACGATCGAGACGTCCGGTGGGTTCCAGATGCGCACCGACGTCGACGCGAGCTTCGAGTGGATCATCGCGTTCCTCGACCGGGGGTTCCGCGCGACGACCGCCGCCCCCAGTCATGGTCACGATCCGGACACCACGTCGGTCTGAAGCGGTCCCAGGCCCTACGATCCGAGGACGCCTGAGCTTTCTCGGCTGATCCACACGATCCGGCACCCGACCGGACACGATCCAGGGGGACCCGTGCGCCACAGCGCCTCCACCGTCCGACGCGCCTGCGCCGTCGGCACCACCGCAGCCCTCGTCGCGCTGACCACGGGCCTCGGCCTCGTGACCGCGACGGCCGCCCACGCCGAGCCGGCGACCGACCCGGCGGCGTCGACCGCGACGTCCGCTCCCGCGGCGGCCGACGCCCCGGCGCAGGCCGCTTCACCGACGGCGGGTCCATCCGAGCCGGCCGCTGCGGAGCCGTCCGCCCCGACGTCCGCGACGCCGTCACCCGATGCCGCGCCGACGACCACCGAGCCGTCGAGTGACGCCTCGACGCCCACGGCGTCCGAACCGGACCCAACAGCCACCGCCGATCCCTCCGCCGCAGTGCCGACCGCCACGCCGTCACCGACCTCGGCGCCGACCGCGCAGCAGGCCGTCGACCCAGCCGTCACCATCACCGGCGACACGGAGGTCGGCGCCGTGCTCACCGCCGTCCCCGTCGGCTTCGACGAGGACGGGGCGTTCCGGTACGTCTGGACCCAGGCCGGTTCCGCCACGGTGCTGGCGACGAGCGGCTCGTACACGATCGATGCGGCGCAGGCCGGGGAACGGGTGTCGGTCCAGGTCACCGGTGCCCTGCCCGACGGATCGACGGCGACCGTGACGGCGACCTCGGCCCCCGTCACGCAGGACCCGGTGTTCGTCGACGCCGCGGACACGCCGATCGCCGAAGGGGCAGACGCCGGGGACCCGCTCGCCCTCGAGACGACCGCTGGCGACCCGTTCTCGTACACCTTCCGAGCGCAGGGCTCCCCCGCCCCGACGTACGCGCTCGCCTGGTACGACGGCGACGACGACGGCGACGTCGCCATGACGAAGTCACAGGCAGCGGCGCTCTCCGCGGGCACCTCCGGCGGCTCCGGTGACTCCGGCTGGACGATCGGGTTCGGGTTCCAACCGGACGACACGGACGAGGAGTTCGGTCCGGACATCCAGCTGCCCGACGGCATCACCTTCGACGCCGCCACCGGTGAGCTGAGCGGCACCGCCAAGACGGCGTCCTGGTACCAGTTCGCGATCACGGCCACGAGCGGTACCGAGTCGGTCACGCAGTACGTCGAGCTGACCGTCGACCCGGCCGCCGCGTACGGCGTCCAGGTCTTCACCCTCGACGCGGAGTCGATCGACGCGCCGAAGAAGACGATGTGGATCATCGGCACAGACGGCACCGTCCTGACCGTGAAGCTCACGATCGACGAGGACGGCTCCTTCGGGGGTCTCGACGTCGTGGACGGTGGACGTCCGACCGTCGCGCAGGGCGGAACACTCGTCGTCTCCGGCAACCTGGTCGACCGCTTCGGGAACCCGATCGACCCCGCCGACGCGGACGGCGACCCCGTCTGGACGCCGATCGTCACCTCGGACGTCGCCAGTGACGTGATCGCGCCGTACACCGAGTTCGACGCCGAGAGCGCTGTCGGCGTCACCTTCCCGCACGCCTCGACGCACACCCTGACCGTCGGCGGCGAGGGGCTGCAGAGCACCTCGTTCCCGGTCGACGTGCACCCCACCGTGCCGACGGTGTCGACCGAACCGACGGTCACCGTCGGGGGGACGACCCCGACCACGGGGCAGCTCGCCTACACCGGTTCGGACGCCACCGGCGCCCTGCCGTGGGCGGTCGGCCTCGTCCTGGTCGGCGCCGGCCTGATCGGCGCACGCGCAGTGCGCCGTCGTCGCGCCGCGCTCTGATCCGACACCCCTGAGGGACGGGATGCCCGGTGCCAGCCGGCACCGGGCCTCCCGTCCGGAGATCCATGCTCTCGACCCTGCTCATCGAAGTACCGTGGCTCGCGTTCGGCGTGCTGATCGCGGTCATCGTCGTCGCGCCCGTCGTGGGCGTCTGGCTGGCGCGCCTGCCGCGGCTCACCGCCGTGCTGTTCGGCCTCGCCGTGGTCGTGACGCTCGCGCTCACCCTGTCCCCCGACGGCGCTCCCCGGTCCGACGTCACCTGCAACGTCGGACTGCCGTACCTGGTGCCGACCGCGGTCGAGTCGACGGCCAACGTGCTGTTGTTCGTGCCGGTCGCGTTCCTGGCCGGGGTGCGGTGGCGGCGCCCGGTCCTCGCGGCCGTCGGCGCCAGCGCGTTCTCCGTCCTCATCGAGATCGTCCAGGCGGTCGTCCCCGTGATCGGTCGGGCGTGCGACACGAGCGACTGGATCACGAACACCATCGGCGCCGTGGTCGGTGGGGCACTCGCCGCCGTCGTCGCGCTGCGGGCACGTCGGCGCGTGGCGCAGGTCAGCTGACCCGGGCGAGGGCTCAGTCTGAAGGCACGGCGCACCGTGTCGGCACCGTCAGCGCCGACGTCCTTCCCACATCGACGCGACGGTCGCCAGGAGCGCGTCGAGTCCGACGTCGCCCCGCACCGATTCGACCATCTGCGCGACACTCGCGACGACTGCATCGGACACTGCCTGCGTCTCACGGACCGTGGTCCCGCGGCCGCGGCCGGTGGCGATCAAGCCGTCTGCCTCGAGCTGCTGGTAGGCCCGCGCGACCGTCCCCGGGGCGACGCGGAGATCGCCGGCGAGCTGTCTGATCGACGGGAGCCGCTCGTGGGCCGTGAGCTCACCGGACCGGATCGCGTCGGCCAGCTGCTTGCGGACCTGCTCGAACGGTGGCGTCGGGTCATCGGCGCTGAGGGTGATCACGCGGCGACCGCCCCCGTCGCGATCAGGCGGGCTGCCGTCACGGCTCGGACGACCGCCGCGACGGCAGTGACGATGCCCGCGAACGCGACGACGACTCCAGCCAGGACCACGACCATCCCGAGTCGCGCCACCACCGTTGCGGCCCCTCCGGCCAGACCGGAGTCGAGGTGCAGCGCGTTCATCAACGGCAGACCGGCCGCCGAGAGAAAGACCGCCGCGGTCAGGAGTGCAGCGGCAGTCCCGACCAGTGCGACGACCTGCCCCGCACGCTGGCGCAGCGCTCCGTCCGCTGCATCGAGATCCGGCCACGCCGCCGCCGGGGTCACCGCGATCCGCCAGAGCGACGCCCACACCCCAGCCGAGAGCAGCGCGATGCCGAGGAGCGCCGGAAGGCCGAAGTACCAGCCGGGGAAGAGGTACGGCCCGTCGCCGGCCGGGCACTGCATCGGGAACACGCTCGTGCACAGCCACCGCCCGTCCGGCGCGGGAGCCGATCCGAGCCCCGCGACCAGGACGATGCCGACGGCACATCCGACCGCCCACCAGAGACGCCGCCACTGCCGCGGAAGCAGGGCACTCCGTGCGGACCGCACCTGCAACGACGCGGAGCGATGCGCCGTCGCGCCGTCGATCGCGACGGCGGGGATCGCGGCGAAGACGAGGAGTGCGACGCCTGCGCCGGCGCTGGGCCCCACGAAGAACGACACGCCCTGCAGCGCTCGCGCGTTCGTCCCCGCGACCGCACAGACGACGAACACGGCCAAGCCGACGACGAGGCTCAGGACCACCCGGACCAGGAGTGCCCGCTGCGCCACCACCACCGCTGCGCCTCGTTCACTCGACACGGACCGGCGGAGCCGGAGCCATCCGGCCAACCCACCAACTGCGAGTGCTGCGACCAGCACTCCTGCGAATCCCACGACGTACTCCATGACCCCTCCAATGTACTGTCCAGAAGGTACAAGCCGGAGCGCCTCTGTGTCAACAGCTCGGTACAAGTTCTCCCGGGCCCTCAGCTGTCTGCGTCACCCGGTGAGGCGATCTGCACCCGGGCAGGCAGGCCGCTCACGGCCGCGCGCCAGCTCCACGCCGCCCCCACGAACACCAGCACCGTGATCACCCAGAGCAGCCACGGCACATCGGTGTCGAGCAGTCCGAGACCGAGCGGGAAGAGCGCCATCCCGATCGAGCTCGCGGTCTGGAACACGCCGATCGCGCGACCCCGCACGCGCGGATGCGGAGCCTCGGCCATGACGGCGTTGGCGGCCGGCAACGCGATCATGTCCGCCGCTGCGAGCAGCACCCCAACGACGGCGACGTAGGACCAGGCCGCTGCACCGTCCAGCGGCGGGAGGACGATGAGCGGAAGCGCGGTCAGCGCAGTGAGCAGGGCGCCGACCGCGACCAACGTCCCGCGCCGGAACCCGACGACCCACCGCGTGACCGAGGTCTGGAAGACGGCACAGAGCGCGGTGGCGATGGCGAACTGCACGGGTGCCACCGCCGGCGGCATGTGCCACTGCTGGACGAACAACACACTGAGGGCGACGTTCGGGAGGACCATCGCCGGGCCGATGAGGAACTGCCCGAGGGTGATGAGCCGCATCGAGCGGTCCGCGAAGAACTCCCGGATCGTGCCGGACGACTCGTCCGCACCGCGTGGCGGCTGCGGGTGACGTGCCCGTTCGCCGGTTCGTTGCGTGGCGAAGACGACCGCCGCCGCGACACTCGTGACCACGTTCGCGAGGATGAGCCAGCGGAGTCCGTCCTGCCCCTGCGCGAGCGTGACCGCCGCGAGGATCGCCCCTGAGCCGAGGGCTGCCGCCTTGATTGCTTCGAGGAACGCGAACCACCGTTCGAACGGTCGCCCGTCCGCGAGGTCGTGGACGTAGGCAGTCCACGACGTCCAGTACAGGCGCTCGGATGCGTTGGCGAGGAAGATCGCGACGAACACCAAGACCGGGTCGTGTGCGATCAGGTAGACCGCGAAGCCCGCGGCGGACATCAGGTTGTTGACGATCATCGACACCTTCGCGCCGAGGCGGTCAGTGACCACCCCGCCCAGCAGACCGATCGGTAGCGCGACGAGGGACGCCGCCGTCGACAGCAGACCGATGACCGTGAGCGGTAGGTCGGTGGTGAGGGTGAAGTAGACGATCGTCAGCGGCAGCGTCAGGCCGGCGCCGACAGTGTCGATGAGCACCGCGAACGTGACGAAGCGGTGTTCGGAGAGTGCTGAGCGTGCAGCCCGGAGTCGGGCAGAGGCGAAGAACACGAAGGATCCCAGGAGTCATCGCGACGCAGAGCCGTCGCGGGCGTGCAGAAGGATCGCGAGCGGGTCGCTCGCGATGCGATTGCCTGCGCGGGTGCGCTGGCTCAGTTCTGCGTTGCCATGACTCCGGTGTGATGGTCGGACGTGCGCCGTCCGATCAGGCTAGCCCTTCGCACCCTCCACGGCGATGTGGATGGCCTGCTGCATGCGGACCGCGACCTTCTTCGACATCGCGACCGTGGGGTGGACGCCGTCGTACGTACGACTCGACGGCCATCCACCGTTGAGCTGCCGGTCCGCCGCCCACGGGTCGACGAACAGGTAGCCGTGGGTGAGTGCGTAGTTCTGCAGGTCACGGTTGAGGATCTCGCCCTGCTTGCGACGGTCGATGCGCTTCTTGCCGTACTTCGTGATGTTGGACGGAGCGATCGCGGCGATGACGACGTGCCGGGCGCCGATCTTCGTCACGATCTTGCCGATGTTCTGCTGGATGCTCTTGCTGCTGTAGGCGTACCGGAGGTCGTTCGTGCCGGCCATCACGACCAGGACGTCAGCGTCCTTCGCCGACGACCGGGTCAGGATCCGCGGCGTCGTGGCACCGCCGATGGCCGTGCCGCCGATGTTCGTGAGCGACTTGTCGTTCATCTGCCGCATCCACGAGCCGTCCATCGCGGTCAGCGAGTCCCCGGCGTAGGTGACCGAGATCGTCGACGGCGTGGGCTTCGGAGTCGCGCTGGGCTTCGGAGTCGCCGTGGGCTTCGGAGTAGCCGTGGGTTTCGGGGATGCCGTCGGCACCGCGGGCGCGGACGGCGTGACGGGAACCGGGGTCGAGGCGGTCGGCTCGGAGGTCGGGGCCGGCACGTCCGTCGCGGTCGCCGTGGCGGTCGGCGTCGCGATCGGTGCTTCCACAGCGGTTGCGGTGTTCGGGATCGCGGCGAGCAATGCTCCGGCGATGACGACGACCGAGGTGGTGGCGGCGATGAAGGGCAGGCGGGAAGGGCGCGGGGAGTGCGGCAACGTGAGCTTTCGTCTAGGTACGATCCCCCTCACCTTATTGGAAGCGAGGACATGTCATCATCCCCAACGCGGGGGGTGGATCACGATCCACATCGGCTAGGGTTGTCACGAGCCAACATTCACTGCGGAAGGTGTGCCATGCCCCTCGACGATGAAGCCCCGGGTCGCGTGCTCGCACCGGGCCAGACCTGCCGGATCCGGATCTGGCACCGAGCCGACCGCAGCGTGACGACCGTGCACGAGTCCGCCGAGCGGCTCTACGAAGCGCCGAACTGGACCGCCGACGGCCGTCTCGTGCTGAACGGCGACGGGGTCCTCTGGACGATGCCGGCCGACGGCGCCGCAGCTCCGGAGCACGTCGCGATCGAGGGCGTCCCGCCCCTGAACAACGACCACGTGCTCGATCCCGACGGCGTCACCGTGCACGTCAGCGCGAACGACTTCCACATCTGGAGCGCCCCGCTCACCGGCGGCGCAGCGACCCGGGTCACCGCGGACGACGGCGGTCTGCACTTCCTGCACGGCGTCAGCCCCGACGGCTCCGAGCTCGCCTACGTCCGGCTCGACCCGTCCGGTAACGCCGTCTGGTCCTCGGGCACGATCCGGGTGATGGGCGTCGACGGCAGCTCGGACCGCGCCGTGACGACGGACCCCTCCGCGGCCGACGGCCCGGAGTGGACGCCGGACGGCGCGTGGATCCTGTTCAACACCGAGCAGTTCGAGTCCGCACCGGGGCACGCGCAGATCGCCCGGGTACGGCCGGACGGCACCGGGATCGAGCAGCTCACGGTCGACGAGCACGTCAACTGGTTCCCGCACCCCGCCCCGACCGACGACGCCGCCGTCTACCTGTCGTTCCCGCCCGGCACCGAGGGGCACCCGGCCGACGAGCGCGTGCGGTTGCGCCTCGTCACCGGTGACGGATCCGTCAGCGCCTGGGGACCCGAGGTCTGGCAGGCAGCCGAGACCATCGTCGAGCTCGACGGCGGGCAGGGCACCCTCAACGTCAACGGGTGGGCTCCCGACGGGTCCGCCTTCGCCTTCGTCGACTACCCCACCGGAGACCCCGCATGATCGTCCACACCGTCTGCTTCACGCTCGTCCACGCCGCCGGCTCCCCGCACGAGGCAGCGTTCCTCGAGACCGCCCGCGACACCCTGCCGGCGATCCCCGGCGTGCAGGACTTCACGGTGTCCCGCCAGGTGTCCACACAGAGCGACTTCCGGTTCCAGTTCTCGATGGCGTTCGCCGACCAGGACACCTACTCGGCGTACGACGCACACCCCGCGCACCAGCGCTTCGTCGCCACCCGCTGGGCGGACGAGGTCGCATCGTTCCAGGAGTTCGACTTCGTCCCCCTGCCCGCCTGAGCGGGCGTCCGCTGGGCGCCCCCCAGGTTCCGAAATCCTCGCATCTCGGGGCGCCCAGGGGCCGTCCACGGAACCCCGGGGAACGTGAGCGGCAAGTCGTGGAACCTCACGCCCGCGAACGTGACCGGGTGACGGACGGGAGGCGCGGTGCCAGCTGGCACCGGGCCTCCCGTCCGCACCCGGTCGCGTCAGGAACGCGAGGCGATGAACGCGCGCAGGCCAGCGACGACCAGGTCGTGGTCCTCCATCGAGGACAGGCCGGAGGCCGTCGCGGCCGCGACCACCCCGGCGCCGCGAACCCGGATCGGGAACGACCCTCCGGTCACGGCGTAATCGGCGCCGAGCCACCCGATCGCGGCCGGATCGACCCCGGCGGCGGACAACCGAGCGTCGACGAGGGCACTCGACTGCTCCATCCGGAGCACGACCGCGGCCTTGCGGTCGATCCAGACGTGCTGGTCCGGGGTGATGCCCGGGGTCGCCGCGCGGAACAGCCCGAGGCCAGGACGCCGGATGTCGATGCCGACGGCGTGGCCGGCCTCGTGGGCGATGCCGCGGATCAGGGAGCCCAGCTCCCAGGCGTCGTCGTGGGTGAAGCCATCGAGCACGAAGTCGCGCTCCTGCTGTTCGAGGGTGGTGATGAGGTCGGACATCGTCGTCTCCTGCTCAGCCCGCGGCGATCTGCGCGCGGGCGGTGTCGACGGTCTCGAGGATCGAGATCGTCTCGTCGAGGGTGTGCAGCGGGGACTCCGTCCGCCCCTCGCCGACGAAGCGTGCCAGGGCGGTGGCCTCCCAGGCCAGGGCAGCGAAGCCCCGCAGCGGTGTCGGGTCCTGCCAGTGCAGGACGGGCGAACCGTGCGCTGCTGCCGAGATCGTGAAGGTCGTCGGGTTGTAGAACGGTCCGGCGAAGTCGATCGTGCCCTCGGTGCCGGCGATCGACGCGGTCGTGGGCGTCCGCGCGGCGATGGTCGTGTGCAGGACGGCCTGGGCGGCGCCGTGTTCGAGGACGAGCGAGCCGGAGGCGTCGACGCCGGACTCGGTCATCCAGCCCCGTGCAGTAACGCGGTCCGGGGACCCCAGCACCATCGAGGCGAACTGCACGGCGTAGATGCCGAGGTCGAGCAGCGCTCCCCCGCCGAGCTCCGGACGGAACAGCCGGTGGTCCGGGCCGAACGCGATCGCCTGGCCGTGGTCGGCGAGCACGCTGCGCACCTCGCCGAGCGCTCCGTCCGCCAGCAGGGTCCGGAGCACCGAGGCCTGCGGCAGGTAGCGGCTCCACATCGCCTCCATGGCGAACACGCCGGCTGCGCGGGCGGCATCGGCGACCGCACGCGCTTCGGCAGCGGTCACCGTGAAGGGCTTCTCGACCAGGACGTGCTTGCCGGCGGCGATCGCGGCGAGGGCAGTCGGCGCGTGGTCGCTCTGCGGCGTCGCGATGTACACGACGTCGACATCGGATCGCGCCAGCAGTGCGTCGACGCTGCCGAGCGCCGTCTCGATCCCCCGCTCCGCGGCGAACCGTTCGGCCCGGTCGAGCGAACGTGAGGCCACCGCGACGACGCGTTGGGCGGTGTGGGCACCGAGCGCGTCGGCGAACTCACCGGCGATCCAGCCGGGACCGACGATGCCCCAACGCAGGGCGGGCTCGCCGGAGTCGGCGGTGAAGACGTCGGGCTCAGGCAGGGCGCTCGGGATCATGGTGGCGAGGTTAGCACGAGCCAAATCGACCTGTGATCGATGAGGAACGACATGGTCGACGTCGTGCGACGACCACGATGTCGTTCCGCGTCAGCGCGCGACGGACCCCGTCGACTCGCGCACCACGAGGCCGGTCGGTGTCGCGACCCGACGTCGCTCCCCACCGTTTCCCGAGGTGCGGTCGAGGACCGCAGCGAGCGCCGCATCGACCGTCGCCTCGACGTCCTGGTGCACCGACGTCAGGCGGTGGTAGCTGAGCGACGCGAGGTAACTGTCGTCGAAGCCGACCACCGACACCCGCCCCGGCACGTCGACCCCGTGCTGCGCGAAGACGGCGAGCAGGCCGGTGGCGCACTGGTCACCGCAACAGACCACGGCGGTGGGCAGGTCGTCGCGGGCGACGAGCATGCGAGCAGCCGCGGCGCCATCCTCTTCGCTGAAGCCGCTGGGGACGACGTCGGTCTCGGCTGCGAGTCCGGCGCCCTGCATCGCGTCGCGGTAGGCGGTCGCGCGATCGAGGCCGACGAGTCCGTCCTCGCCACCGACGTACGCGATGAGTTGGTGGCCCAGGTCGACCAGGTGGTCGACCGCCGCGCGGAGCCCACCGACCTCGTCCACGTGCACGTTGTCGGCGTACGGGGCGTCCGTCCACTCGCCGAGGAGCACGACCGGGACGAGGCGGCTCGCCTCCTCGAGCGCGGTCGCGCCGGGGTCGGGGTTGAACACGACGAGGGCCTCGACCCGTTCGCCGAGCAGGTCGGCCACCACCTGGTCCGTGGAGCGCTCGGCACCGGCGGGACCGAGGGCGACGCCGAAGCCCTGCTCGGCGGCACGGGCGAAGAGCCGTTCGACGAACCGGACCTGGAACGGGTTGCGCATGCTGAAGACCGCGCCGATGAGCCGCGTGCGGCCCTCGCGGAGCAGCCGGGCCGAGGTGTGCGGGCGGTAGCCGAGCTCGGCCGCCGCCGCGAGGATCCGGTCGCGGGACTCCGCGCTGGGTCCGGGCGCACCGCGGAGCACGAGCGAGACGAGCTGCCGGGACATCCCGACGTGCTCGGCGACGTCGCGCATCGTCGGCAGGCGGCCGCCGGTGGGGCGCCGCTCCGGCAGGTCGTCGGTCCCCGTCGTCACGTGGCCAGTCTGGCACGTGCGAACGGCTCGACCGGGCGGCTAGGTTCGAGCCGTGCCGAGCCGTCGCCTCATCCACCACCTCGGGGTCTTCGCCAGCGACTTCGCCGCGAGCGAGGCCTTCTACACGGCGGCACTCGCGCCGCTGGGAGTCGAGGCGGGCTACCGCACCGAGTCCATCGCGGAGTACTGGACCACCGGCCGGGACACCCCGAGCGTCTCGCTCGAGACCGCACCCACGACGACGACGGTGACCCGTGGTCTGCACCTGGCGTTCGAGGCGGCGAGCCGCACCGAGGTCGATGCGTTCCACCGGGCGGCCGTCGCGTCCGGCGGGCTCTCGCGCCACGAGCCTCGGTACTGGCCCGAGTACCGCGCCTACACGGCGTTCGTGAGCGACCCCGACGGCAACAACGTCGAGGCGCTCGTCAAGGAGCACTGAGCGCGGCGACGCCGCCCGTCGGTTCCCTCAGCGTGCCTGCAGGCGACCGTTCGCCGACGCGGCGGCGTCGGTCATGCGTCGCAGGAACGCCAGGACGACCCGCGTCTCCTCAGGATCGGTGTCCCGCACCGTGGCGGCGATCTCGGCACCGGAGAACGCGAGGAACCGCCCGCTCTCGGCTCGCGCGGACTCGGTCGGCCGCAGGGTGACCCGCCGTCGGTCGGCGCTCTCGCGGTGCCGGGTGACGTGCCCGGCCCCTTCGAGGCGGTCGAGCAGTACCGACGTGGCGCCCGACGTCATGCCGATCCGCCGGGCCAACTTCGCCGGGGAGAGTGGCTCGCCGGCCTGGTCCGCCCACACGATCTGCCCGAGGGCGTTCGCGTCGGAACCGGGCAGACCGATCCACGACGACAGGTGGCGCTGGAGTTCGTCGAAGGTGACGGCCCAGTCGCGCAGCGCGTGCATGACGGCCACCTCGTCGTCGGACCACACCGTGGTGAGGGGGTCGATGTCGGGCATCCAGGTTCCTTTACTGTGCAGTTGCTTTACTGTAAAGCATGACCTCACAGCACGCAGTGATCTCCGGAGCCAGCATCGCAGGCCTGTCCGCCGCCTGGTGGTTGCGCCACGTCGGGTGGCAGGTGACGGTGATCGAACGTGCGCCGTCCTTCCGCGACGGCGGGCAGAACGTCGACGTCCGCGGGGTCGCTCGCGAGGTGCTCGAGCGCATGGGCCTGGTCGACGCCGTCCGCGCACGCAACACGACCGAGACCGGGACGGTGATCGTCGATCGTGACGGCAAGGTCCGGTCCGAGCTGCCCTCCGACGGCCCGGACGGTGCCACCGCAGAACTCGAGGTCCTGCGCGGCGACTTCGCCCGGGTGATCCTCGACGACCTGCCCGACGGCGTCAGCATCGTCTACGGCGAGACGATCCAGGACGTCGACGACCAGGCCGGCGGACGCCGGGCGACCGTGACCACCGACGCCGGACGGGTGCTCGACGCCGACCTCGTGGTCATCGCCGAGGGCGTCCGCTCCCGGACCCGCGACCGGCTCTTCGCCGCGGAGGGCGAGGTCGACGAGCGGGACCTCGGGGTGACCATGGTCTTCGGGACGATCCCGCGCACGCCGTCCGACGACGACCGCTGGCGCTGGTACAACGCTGTCGGCGGGCGTCAGGTCCACCTGCGCCCGGACCCGTACGGCACGACGCGGGCGATCCTGGCCTACGCCGGCGGCGACGACCTGGTCGGCCGCTCGCGGTCGGAGGCCCTGGCGACACTGCGGACCCGCTACGCCGACGCCGGCTGGCAGACCGAGCGCGTGCTCGACGGGTTCGACGGCTCGGACGACGTCTACCTGGACGAGCTGACCCAGATCCGGATGCCGCGCTGGCACCGCGGCCGCGTGTGCGTGATCGGCGATGCGGCCTGGTGCGTGACACCGATGGGTGGCGGTGGCGCTTCGCTCGCCCTGACGAGCGGGTACGTGCTGGCGGCATCGGTCACGGCGGACGAGGACCTCGACCGCGCGCTCGACGCCTTCGACACGTGGATGCGCCCCCTGGTCGACAAGATCCAGGGCATCCCGAAGGGCATCGTGCACTTCGCGTACCCGCAGACCCGGCTCGGGCTCGCCGCCCGGGGTGTGGCGGACAAGGTGCTGCTGTCGGCGCTCTTCCGACCACTGGCAGCACGGCTGACCCGGGTCGCCGACAGCGATCGCCCCCTGCCGCCACTGCCCGAGACCCTGCAGCAGGGTTCGCGGTAGCGCTGCCGGGGCGGGCCGTGCGTCCTGATCCGTCCGCACGGCCCGCCCCGTCGGCGCAGCCCCGGTTCAGGCCACCGTCCACTCGACGACCCGCGGGTCGTCCAGCGTCACCTCGTGCACCGGCCCCGTCACGTCGACCGTGGCGCGCTCCGTCGCGGAGCCGGGGACGGGGTGTCGGACCGGCCCGTCGCCGGACGCGACGATCCCGCCTGCCGGCACCGGGCCTCCCGGTCGTGACGCCGCCGCGTGGGACGCGACCCAGACCTGCACGGCACCGGGTTCGACGACCCGGCGCATGCGACGGTCGGTGAACGCGAACCGCTGGACGGGGACGCAGAAGCGGACCCGGGTGGACTCCCCCGCGGCGAGCGCGACGCGCGCGTAGCCGAGCAGCTGGACCTCGGGTCGGGTGACGCTGCCGTGCACGTCGTGGCCGTAGAGCTGGACGACGTCCTCGCCCGCGTGTGCGCCCGTGTTGCGGACGGTCACGGATGCCTCGAACACGGCGTCGGAGCGGACGGACGCGTCGACGACCAGGTCGTCGTACGTGAACGTCGTGTAGCCGAGGCCGAAGCCGAACGGGCGGACCGGCGTCGAGTCGGCGGCGGTGACGTCCGAGGGCCCCCCGAGCCGCGGGTGCAGGTACGTGTACGGCTGGGCGCCGGCGGCACGGGGCAGCGAGACGGGCAGGCGACCGGACGGCGATGCGGCGCCGGTGAGCAGGTCGGCGATGGCGGTGCCGCCCTCCTCGCCGGGGAAGAAGGCCTGCACGACGGCGGCCGGACGTCCCGCGCCGGCCGGGCCGGCGGCGACGACGCCGTCGCCGCCGCCGTCGAGCGCCCACCCGATGGCGTACGGCCGCCCTGTGAGCAGCACCATCACGGTCGGCGTGCCGGTGGCGACGACCGCCTCGACGAGCGAGCGTTGCACGCCCGGCAGGTCGAGCGACTCGGTGTCGTTCCCCTCGCCGACCGTGCCGCGGCCGAACAGGCCGGCCTGGTCGCCGACGACGACGACCGCGACGTCGGACGCGGCGGCCACGGCGACGGCGTCCGCGAACCCGGCACGGTCGGACCCGGTGACGGCGCAGCCCGCGGCGAAGCGCACGGCGTCGTCGCCGAGGGCGTCGACCATCGCCTCGCGCACGGTCGGGATGGCGAAACCGAGCGGCAGGTCGGGGTGCGACGCGAGCACGTGGTTGGCGAACGAGTAGCAGCCCTGCAGGGCCTCGGCACGGTCGGCGTTCGGGCCGATGACGGCCACGGACGCCCCGACGCGCAGCGGGAGCACGGGCGCGGCCGCCGGCAAGCCAGCACCAGCGCCAGCGCCAGCGCCAGCGACCACCTCGTCGTTCGACAGCAGCACCAGCGACCGCGCCGCCAACTGCTTCGCCAACGACCTGTGCAGCGGGGTGTCCAGGTCGATGCCGGTCGGCGGTTCGTCCTCGAACGCCTGCTGGTCGAGCAGCCCCAGTCGCTCCTTCTGCCGCAGCACCCGCAGGACCGCCCGGTCGACCAGGCGCTCGTCGAGCAGACCGGCACGCACCCGCTCGACGAGCGGCGCGAGGTACGCGTCCCCGGTGGGCAGCTCGACGTCGATGCCCGCCTCGAGCGCGAGCGCCGCGGCTTCGCCACGATCGGCGGCGATGCCGTGCATGACCTCGAGGAACGCGACCGAGAAGTAGTCGGCGACGACGGTGCCGTCGAAGCCGAGCTCGTCACGGAGCAGGCCGGTCAGCAGTTCGCCGTTCGCCGCGACGGGCACGCCGTCGATCTCGGCGTACGAGTTCATGACGCTCCGGGCGCCCCCGTCGCGCAGGGCCATCACGAACGGCGGCAGGTACACGTCGGCGACCTCGCGCGGCCCGGCGTGCACGGGCGCGTGGTTCCGCCCCGCCTGCGAGGCCGAGTACCCGAGGAAGTGCTTGAGGGTCGCGTCGACGCCGGCCGACTGCAGGCCGCGCACGTAGGCGGTCCCCACCGTGCCGACCAGGTACGGGTCCTCGCCGATGCACTCGTCGACCCGCCCCCATCGCGGGTCGCGGATCACGTCGAGGACCGGCGCCAGGCCCTGGTGCACGCCGAGCTGCCGCATCGACGCGCCGATGGCGGCGCCGACCTGCTCGACCAGGTCCGGGTCGAAGGCCGCACCCCACGCCAGCGGGGTGGGGAACGTCGCGGCCTTCCACGCGGCGAGCCCGGTCAGGCACTCCTCGTGCACGAGCGCGGGGATCCCGAGCCGGGTCTCGCGCTTGAGTCGCCGCTGTTCCGCCCACAGCCACGCCGCGCGGTCGTCGGGTTCGACCGGTCGGGTGCCGTAGACGCGGGTGAACTGGCCGATGCCGTCGCGGGTGATGTCCGCCAGGGTGCGGCCGTCGGCGGCCGCCGCCATCTCACCCTGCATGGGCGCGACGACGCCGGTCTGGTCGAGCCAGTAGCCGACGAGCTGCGCCGCCTTCTCGTCGAGCGTCATGGCCGCGAGCAGGGCGGTGGCGCGGTCGGGTCCGGTCGCGTCGGGTGCGTCGTGTGCGTCGGGTGCGTCGTTGTCGTCCTGGAGGCGCGGCTGGCGTCCGGTGTCCCGGGTCGCGTCCGTCGTCGTCACCCCTTCACCGCCCCGGTCAGGCCGCCGACGATGCGGCGCTGGAAGATGGTGAAGAACACCAGTGCCGGGATCATCGACATCGACGTGAACGCCAGCACCTTGGCCGTGTCGACCGAGTACTGCGACGAGAACGCCTGCACGCCGAGCGGCAGTGTGTAGCTGCCCTCGTTGTTCAGGATGAACAGCGGCAGGATGTAGCTGTTCCAGCTGGCGATGAACGCCAGGATGCCGACCGTGACGACGCCCGGCAGCGACAGCGGCACGACCATGCGGAAGAAGAACCCGAGGCGGCTGGCGCCGTCGATCGACGCTGCCTCTTCGAGCTCGTCCGGGATCGCCCGCAGGAACGGCACCAGGATGATGACCGTGGTCGGCAGCGCGAAGGCGATCTGCGGCAGGATCACGCCGGCCAGGCTGTTCGTCAGCCCGAGGTCCTTCACGAGCAGGTACAGCGGCGTGATGGCGACGGTGATCGGGAACATCAGACCGGCGGCGAACAGCGCGTACAGCGCACCGCGGCCGGCGAACCGGTAGCGGGCGAGCACGAAGCTCACCATCAGTCCGAGCACGACGACGCCCGCGGTGGTGGTCACGGCGCTGATCGTCGAGTTCGCGAGCTGCTGCCAGAAGATCCCGCTGGACAGCACGGATCCGTAGTTGCCGAGTTCGAACGGCGCTGGCAGCCCGGCCGGGCTCGTGGTGATCTGCGAGTTCGTCCGGAAGCCGCCCAGCACGATGTACAGCACCGGGGCGAGGTTCGCGGCGACGAACAGGATCGCCACCAGGTAGGTGAGCGGGTTCGCGCGACCGATGGCCGCGCTGGACCGCCGCTCCCGCGTGGCCCGCCGCCCGGGGGCGACGATGCTCGTGGTGGCCATCAGTTCTTCCTCTCGGTGAGTGCACCCGCGGTGTCGCGGCGGAGCACGAAGCGCTGGTAGATCAGAGCGACGGCGAGCGAGATCACGAACATGACCACAGCGACGGCGCTGCCGAAACCGAAGTTGCCGGACGTGCGACCGTTGGCGACCATGTACGTCGCCATCGTCGAGGTGCCGGCGGTCGACGAGATGTACTGCCCCCAGATGATGTAGACGAGGTCGAACAGCTGCAGTGAGCCGATGATCGACAGGAACGCCCAGATCCGGATGGTGGGGCCGAGCAGCGGCAGGGTGATCCGCCGCTGGATCTGCCAGTAACCGGCGCCGTCGATGGCCGCGGCCTCGAACAGCTCCTCGGGGATGCTCTGCAGGCCGGCCAGGAACAGGATCACCGCGAAGCCGATGTACTTCCACGAGATGATCACGAGCAGGGTCCAGATGGCGATGTCCGGGTTGGACAGCCAGTCGGCCCGCAGCCCGCCGAGCCCCATGCCCTGGAGCAGGTCGTTCACCGCGCCGTTCGACTGGAGCATCAGGCTCCAGCCGGTGCCGACGATCACCTCGGAGATGACGTACGGGACGAACACGAGCACGCGGACGAGCCCGCGGCCGTGCATCTTCTGGTTGAGCAGGAGCGCGAGCACGATGGCGATCGGCCCCTGCAGCACGAGGGACAGCACGACGATGAAGCCGTTGTGCATCAGGACCGCGTGGAACGCCTTGTCCTGGAAGATGATCAGGTAGTTCTGCAGCCCCACGAAGTCGGTGGGCGGGCCGTAGCCCTGCCACTTGAAGAACCCGTAGTAGGCGGCGAGCACCACGGGCAGGATCACGAAGGTGACGAAGACGATGACCGCGGGGCCGGCGAGCACCGCGATCTCGACGCGCTTCCGCCAGTCCGCGATGCGGCGCGTGGACCGCCGTCCGGCGGGGAGCGGCGTACCGCTCCCCGCCGGGGACGTCCCCGCGGCCGTGTCCGACCCGGTGGCCGGGGTCGTGCCGAGCGAGGTGTCGAGGGTCATGGTCAGCCCTTGGCCGCAGCCTGGTTGGTGGTGTCCACGATGTCCTTCGCGCTGCCCTTGCCGGCGAGCAGGTCGACGACGCTGGTGTTCAGCGCGTTGCCGACGTTCTGGCCGTACAGGGTGTCCAGGTACTGCGAGACGAACGGCGCGTCCTGGTAGGCGGCGAGCGCCGACTTCAGGTAGTCCGCGTCGACGACCGTCTGGGCCTCCTGGTTGACCGGGATGGCCTGGAACGCCGTGTAGTAGGCCTCTTGGTTGTCCTTCTGCACGATGAAGTTGAGGAAGTCCGTGCAGGCCTTCTTCGGGGCCTTCGCCGAGCAGGAGTTGCCGTCGACGCCGCCCATCATCGACTTCGGGTCACCCTTGCCACCGTCGATGGTCGGGAACGGGAACCAGCCGAGGTCGGCCAGCGGCTTGCCGTCCGGGGTGAGCGAGCTGATCACGCCCGGGTCCCACGCCCCCATGAGCTCCATGGCGGCCTTGTGGTTGGCCAGCAGACCGGCGGAGCTGCCGGCACCCTGCTGGGCAGCGGTCGTCAGGAACCCGTCGTTGAACGGCTTCGTCGCGGTGAAGTCCTCGAGCTGCTCGCCGGCCTTCGTCCAGCACGCGTTGTCGAACTTCAGCGACTTCGCCGCGCCCTCGAGCGTCTTCTGGCTGCACTCGCGCAGCGCGAAGTTGTAGTACCAGTGGGCGGCGGGCCAGGCGTCCTTCGCACCGACGGCGACGGGGTCGATGTCGGCGGCCTTGAGCTTCGCGATGTCGTCGTTCAGCTCGTCCATCGTCGTCGGGGTACGGTCGATGCCGGCTTTCTGGAACAGGTCCTTCGAGTACCAGATGCCCTCGGGGAGCACGGCACCGGGCATGGCGTAGGTCTTGCCGTCCTTCTCGTAGCCCGCGAACGTCCCGGCGCTGATCGACTTCTTCGCGTCGGCGCTGATGGAGCCGGAGATGTCCATGAGCTGCCCGGCGGCGATCATCGCGTCCATCTTGCCGCCGCCGCGCTGCAGGAAGACGTCCGGCCCGTCGCCCGAGTTGAGCGCGGTCTGCAGCTTGCCGTCCAGGTCCTCGTTCTGGATGGCCTGCGTCTTGATGGTGACGTTCGGGTACTTCGCCTCGAACGCCTTGACCGTCGAGGCCCAGTAGGCCTTGCCGGGTCCGGTGGTGGAGTTGTGCCAGAAGGTCATCGTGACCTTCCCGTTGCCGTCGTCGGCCGCGTTGCCGCCTGCCGAGCAGCCCGTGGCCACCAGTGCTGTCGCCCCGATCAGCGCGATGGCTGCCGCGGCACGGATCTTCCTCGTCATCGTGGAACTCCTCGTGTCGTCGTTGACATGCAGCGACATCCACTGCCGCTGCGGAGAGCGTGCCAGGTGCTCCTGCCGCTTGTCAATCGATATCGATAACGTTTTCTACGCCGTTTCGACACGCCATCAGCGGTACGGTGAGCACATGGACTCGGCACTCGGCGCGCGTCCCGGTGCCGGCCGGGTGACGATCGGCGACGTCGCACGGGTCGCGGGGGTCTCGATCCCCACCGTGTCGAAGGTCATCAACCAGCGCGACGGCGTCGCCGCGGCCAC
This sequence comes from Curtobacterium sp. VKM Ac-2861, assembly GCF_013204965.1. Classification (NCBI taxonomy): domain Bacteria; kingdom Bacillati; phylum Actinomycetota; class Actinomycetes; order Micrococcales; family Microbacteriaceae; genus Curtobacterium; species Curtobacterium sp. VKM Ac-2861. Next base: position 48,678 of record NZ_JABMLA010000008.1, on the reverse strand, counting down.
GATGATCCGCGTGCAGCAGGTCGTCGCGGACCTCGGCTACGAGACGTCCTTGGTCGCCCGCAGCCTGCGGAGCTCCCGCACCGGGGTCGTGGGGATCCTGGTGCCCGAGTTCGAGCCGTTCTCGACGGAGCTCCTGCGCGGCATCTCGAGTGCGACGACCGGCACCGGCTACGAGCTGCTCGCCTACGCCGGCCTGATGACCGGCGCCGACCGTCCGGGCTGGGAACGCCGGTCACTGTCACGCCTGTCCGGCACCCTCATCGACGGCGCCATCGTCGTCACCCCGACCACGGCCCTGTCGAGCTCGTCGATCCCGGTCGTCGCGATCGACCCGCACACCGGGCCCGAGGGCCACGCGACGGTCGACGCCGACAACGAGGGCGGGGCGGTCCAGGCCGTCGAGCACCTGCTCGCGCTCGGGCACACCCGGATCGCGCACCTGCGGGGGCGCGTCGACCTGGCGTCCGCCCAGCTGCGCGAGGCCGGGTACCGCTCCGCGCTGACCGCCGCCGGACTCACGATCGACGAGCGGCTCGTCCGCGACGGCGACTACCAAGAGGAGCAGTCCGCGGCTGTCGCGCGGGACCTGCTCACGATGGACGAGCGACCGACCGCGGTGTTCGCCGCGAACGACTCGTCGGCCGTCGGTGTGCTGCGAGCCGCGGCGGAGCTCGGCCTGCGGGTGCCGGAGGACCTGTCCGTCGTCGGGTTCGACGACGTCCCCCAGGCGTCGATCACCACCCCGCCGCTCACCACCGTTTCGCAACCGCTGGCCGAACTCGGGTCCCGTGCGGTCGAGATGCTGCTGACGATGCTCCGTGGTGAAGCCGCGTCGGACCACGTCCGTCTGTCGACCACGCTGCGGGTGCGTTCCAGCACCGGCCCCGCGCCGCGGGCCTGACCCCCGGCTAGCGGCGCAGGGTCTGCTTCGGGTACTCGCCGAACCTGGCTGCGTACGACGCCGAGAACCGGCCGAGGTGCGCGAACCCCCAGCGTCGGGCGACGTCGCCGATCGCTCCGACCTGCGGGTCGAGTGCGAGGAGTTCGCTGCGCACGCGGTCCAGACGGACGTCCCGCAGGTAGGTGAGCGGCGACACGTCGAACACCCGACGGAACGACTCCTGCACCGACCGCACGCTCAGGCCGGCCACCGCGGCGAGGTCGGCGATGGTCACGGTCTCGGACGCGTGCGCGTGGACGTACTCGACGGCGGCGCGCAGCCGGGCGTTCCGCGGCAGGGCCAGTTCGGCCGGCAGGTCGTCGAGCTGCGGCGGGAAGGTCTCGAGGAACGCGGCGATCGCGAGCGACTTCGCCTCGACCCAGGTGTCGGAGTCCGGCCCGCCGACACGGAGCGCGCGGGACAGCGCGGCGAGGGCAGCCTGCCACCGGCCGTACATCGCGTTGTCCGGTTCGCGCGTGTGGTCGAAGCGCAGCGGACGGTCGCCCAGGTCGAGCTGTTCGCTGGCGACCCGGTGCACGAGCTCCCGGTCGAGGTGCACCAGGCGCTGGTCGTGGTCCTCGGCCGCGAAGACGAACGCGGTGTCGCAGGGCAGCAGCGTCGGCACGTTCCGGTGCAGGTCCACCCGCTGCCCGCCGAGGTCGAGGTGGGCGCTGCCGCTCGTCATCCACGCGACGATGTAGTCGGTGCTGATCGGCATCGCACCGCGCAGGACGCCGCGCATCTGGGACCGACGGATGCTGATCTCGGTGTCGCCGACCGCGGTGTAGCGGTAGAGGAACTCGCTGCCGGTCTGCTGGGCGGACCACTGCTCGGCGCCGTGCACCATGGCCAGGTCACGCGCCGCCGACTCCGGATCGATGCCGGACACTTCGAAGCGCACCGACTCGCTCGCGCGTCCGCCGGCACGTGGGGCATCGTACGTGTCAGTCACGGTGCATCGCCCCCGTGCCGGACACCCGAACCTGACCGTGCAACTCGTTATGTGGATACGCTGACCCGGTGAGCACGGCGTACGGTGGCGCGGACCCGATCGGTTCGAAGGGGGCTCGCTCGTGAGCGATCTCGACCTCGTGGCGGCGCTGACCCGACTCGAAGCAGCAGTGTCCGCGCTGCGGGCGCGGTTGCGCGACCAGCTCGACGTCTCGGGCAGCGACCTGACCGTGCTGCAGTTCGTGTCCCGCGCCGAAGCGGCCGACCGGACCGTCCGCGTGAAGGACCTCGCGAAGCACCTCGGCCTGACCGGACCGGCGGTGACCGGCATGGTGGACCGACTCGAGCAGAGCGGACACCTCAGCCGTGTGCCGAACCCGGCCGACGGACGGAGTCGCCACATCGAGCTGACCGAGACCGCCAGACGCGACTACTCGATCGCCATGGACGGCACGAACAAGCACCTGCACGAGCTCTTGGCCTCCTTCTCGGAACGGGACAGGGTCCGGTTCGTCCGGATCGTCGACCGCATCATCGCGGCCGTCGACCTCGGCGCCCCGAGCCCCTGACGGCAGGTTACGGGCGGTCAGCATGCGGCTCCGGTGATTGTCCACCATGCGCAGCTAGGTAACGATGCTACCTATCTCGGGCGCGGGCGGCATCGAGGAGCGACACGGAGTTCGGCCCCACCACGGCGCTGGCCAGATCGACGCGGGCCAGTCCCCCGGGCACCAGGGCGTCCGCGATCGACAGGCGGAGTGCGGTCTGCGTGTACTGCCCGGTCGTCGCACGGCCGGCCGGGGTCGGGGCGGCCGCGAGGTCCTGTTGCACGTTCACCCGGAGCGAGAGCACCCCGGGCAGCCGCGCGAGGACCGTCCCGAGCGCACGGACCACCGGGCCGCCGATCGTGGTCGTCAGCGTCGTGCCGAGCGTCCCGACGAGCGCGAACAACCGGGTCGTGAGCGCCCCCACCACCGCCTGGGTCAACGGGTTCACGAGCGACGTGGCGAGGCCGGTCACGACGCCGAGCAGACCACCCAGGTCGAGTCCGAGCAGCGCGACCCCGACCGACAGCTTCGTCTGCCCCGCCATGAGCGCCGCGACCCCGGTGTCGACGCCGATCGACAGCGTGGCGATCTTCACGCGGATGCCGAGCACCAGGGGTGCGCTGAGGTCGGCGGCGAGCGCGATCCGGACGTGCAGGGACCCGAGCGCGGTCGTCAGGGCGGTCGTGATCTTCCCCGCCCAGGCGTCCACCACCTGCCCGAGCCGGTCGGCCAGCGCACCGAGGGTGACGGCGTCGAGCACCACCTCGTGGTTCGGCGGCAGGTCGTTGAGCCCGTGCTCGTCGTCGCCGAGCAGGTGCGCGAGGTCGACCCGGACGGATCCGGCCGACAAGTCGAGCGACAACGTTCCGCCGGCGTCCTGCACGGGTTCGGCGAGCAACGGCGCGACCGCGCCCGCCAGGTCCGGCCCGGTGATCTCGACCGTGCCCCCGATGGTGCCGAGCCCGAGGCTGCCGGTGAGCCCGCCGAGCACCCCGAGCACGCCCTGGTTGATCGTCCGTGCGAGCACCCCGTCCGTGCCACCGAGCGCGTCGACCGTGGCGTCGAGCTGCACCACGGTGTCGTTCACGGCCGTGACGAGCGCACCGACAAGCGGGCTGTCCACACGGAGGTCGAGGCTCGCGATGCCGTAGTCGCGCTCGAGCCCGGTGGGGCCGCTGTCGGCTGCCACCTGCTGCACCGCGGCCCGCAGGTTCGTCGCGAGCGTCCGCTGGACGACCCCGCCCCACACGTCGTCGCTGATCGCGTCGCACCCGGCGAGCTGCGCACTCGCACCGACGGCACCGACGTCGAGCCCCACGTCGGTGACGTCCGCGATGCCCGGCAGTGCGCGGCCGAGCGTGATCGACGCCGGGTCGGGCAGGTCCCCGGACGGGGTCGTCGGCGTGACGAGCACGCCACCGGAGTCCGCGACGAGCCCGGATGCCGCCACCGCGTCACCGGTGCCCGACGCCGTCGCGACCTGGTTCACCGCGCCCGCCGAACCGGCCGGCAGTCCGAGGCCGAGACCGGTGAGGTCGATGCCCGCCACGTCGCCGAGCAGCCCGACGTCGAGCGGGTTGCCGAACGCCTGCGTGAACGGGCGGCCGCCGGTGCCGAGCTCGGGCGCGGTGGCCGGCTCGACCGATGCCGGTGCGGCTCCGGTCTTCGCGACGTCGACCCCGCGCACCGTCGCGACGTCGTCGAGGTCGATGCCGGCGATGCTCCCGCCCAGGAACCGGCTCGAGGCCGTCGACGTGTAGTCCGCGTCGGTGCCGCAGTCGAACGACGACGTCCCCACGGCCCCGTGCGCCCACTCGCGGTCCGACCACGACGCGGTGCTCGGGACGGCGGTGGGCGTGACCAGGGCTGCTGCGACGACGATGCCGGTGACGACCGCGATCCGCCCACGGCGCAGGTGCAGCGGACGCCGGCTCACGACCGGCTCCCGGGGCGTCGGAATCGGAGGGCGACGCCGGCGAGCACGGCCGCGACCGCGACGAGCACCGGCCCCGCGAACCCGCCGCCCGTCATCGCGAGGACGACCGGACCGACGTCGTCGCCCCCGCCTTCGCCACTGCCGTCGCCGTCGCCGTGCGTCGGGCGTCCGGGCACGACGGGGTCCCCGCCGCGCGCGGTCACGCCGACGCCGACCTCGGCGGTCCGGGGCACCGTGGTCGCGGCGTCACCGAGGGACAACCGGACGAGCAGGTACGCCGAGCCGTCGCCGTCCGGGTCGGGCACACGGACCGACGGCGCGGTGGTCGCCCAGTCGACGAGGGGGACGGCGTCGACGAGGGCGGCGGTCTGTCCGCCGCACGTGGGGGCTCCCGACGGGTCCCCCCACGGCTGGTCGCACGTCGCCACCGACACGAGCACGCCGTCGGTCCCGCCCGGCAGGCCGCCCCGCCCCGTGAGCTGCAGGTCGAGGGTGACCGGGCCGGGCTCGTCGACGCTCGTCCGCACCTGCCACGTGACGTCCGCGTCGTTCCCCGCCCCGGGCAGCACGAGGGGCTCCGGACCGGTGTGCAGCACCAACCGGCCCGGCGTGCCGGTCTCGGCCACGGGCCTCCAGTCCGTCGCGGCGACCGCCACCGCCGTCGTGCCGACCCCGGCCGCACCGACGAGCACCGCGGCGACCGCCGCGGAGGTGGCGAGGACGCGGGTCACGAGTCCTCCCGCCGGGCCGGCCAGAACGCCCACGCGACGAGCACGCCGACGAGCGCGACCGCCAGCCCACGGGCCGGGGCACTCGTGACCACGACGAGCACCGAGCCCAGGCCGGGGGCGTGTGCCAGCACGAGTCCGGCGTGCCGGACGACGTACGGGTCGCGGTCGTCGGAGGCGTTGTCGTCGCCCCGCAGGGTGAGCGACCGCGCGGCGGTGTCCCCCGGCACCCGGTCCACCGCGACCACCCGGTGGGTGACGGGCAGGGCCGACCCCCCGCGCGGGACCGTGACGACGTCCCCGTCGGTGATCTCGGCCGCGGGGACGCGGTGCGTGATGGCGAGCCCGCCCGCGGGGATCGTCGGGGCCATCGACCCGGTGGTGACGACGACGAACGACAGCCCGGTGAACGCCACGGCGGCCCAGGCGAGCAGGCACGTGAGCCCGATCGCGCCGGCGACCGTCAGGACGATGGTGCGGATGCGGTCGGCAGGACGACGGGGCGGCGCCGCGCCCTCGTCGGAGGACGTCGGCGCGGTGGAGCCGCGCACGGCCGCGCTCAGTCGGACTCGGCGGCGAACTGCCACGCGGGCGCGGCCGTCCGCCCCTGGAGCGCGTCGACCGACGTGCCGGCGGGCAGGGTCGGCGACGCGGGCAGCGAGACCTCGAAGCAGTACACCTGCGTCGACCCGCCGGCCGCGGCGAGGGGCCGCGCGATCGTCGCGGCAGCCGTGCCGAGCGGCCCGGACGCGACGCTCGTCCACGGCACGTCGAACGCGGTGGCGTCGCACACTGCGGTGGTGTCCGTGATCGCGGCGACCCGGACCTGCAGGGCGTTCCACAGCACGTCGTCGGCGTCGGAGACCGTGACACCGGACGCCGGGACCGCTGCCCGGAGCACCAGGTCGCCGGCGATCGAGTCGGCGGTGGTGCGGAGCGCGACGGGGGCGTAGGTCGCGCTGCCCGGCGACAGGGCGAGCGCGTCGACGGTGAACCGGAGCGCCTGCCCCGGGTTCGTCTCGTCCGAGGTGAAGCCCGCCGCGGCGAACGGCGCCGTGACGTTCTGCTCGACCTCGAACCCGGAGGTGCCGACGCCCGGCCCACCCGAGCCGTTGCCGCCGAACACCCACTCGGTGTCCGTCCACGACGCGAGCGTGTAGCCCGCGCCGCCGATGACGAGGACCCCGCCGGCAGCGAGCGCGAACACCCGGTTGCGACGCCGGGAGCGGCGGGCGGTGTCGTCCGCGGCGCGACGGCCACGGTTCCGGGCGCGCGGGGGCGCAGTGCTGTCAGCCATGACGTGTCTCCTGATCCGTGACGCCGATCGGTGGCGGCGACGGCCGGGGTGGTTGGTCCTGGCCGTCGCCGTCGACGTCTGCTCCGATCCTGGCGGACTATCCCTCAGGAATCAATGGACGCGTCACCCCTTGACGGCACCGGAGGTGAGCCCCGACACGATCGAGCGGCGGAACACGAGCACCAGGATCACGATCGGCACCGTCGCCGCGACGCTCGCCGCGAAGATCTGCGCGAACGGCACCGTGAACTGCGTGCCGAACAGCGCGATGCCGACCGGGATCGTCCGGAACGAGTTCTCGCTGTTGAACGTCAGCGCCATCAGGAACTCGCTCCACGACGCCGTGAACGTGAAGACGCCGACCGTGAACAGGCCCGGCTTCGCCATCGGCAGGATCACGCTGAGCACGGTGCGCCAGGCCCCCGCCCCGTCGATCTCGGACGCTTCCTCGATCGTCGAGGGGATCCCGACGAGGTAGTTCCGCATGATCCAGATGGCGAACGGCAGGTTGAACGCGCGCGGCGGGCGCGGGCGGGACGCGGGCGCGGGCGGGACGCGGTGCCGAGCTTTCGCGCTGGGCGACAGTTCACGGGTTCGCGGCCCCGCGAACTGTCGCTCAGCCCGAAACGTGGGAACGGGCGGACGGGAGGCCCGTGGCGGCGCCGGACCGCGCCTCCCGTCCGGCAGGCGGTCAGGCGGGGGCGGGGGCCGTGGACTCCGCGGTGCGGAGCGTGCACGGCAGCAGGAAGTGCGGCAGGTCGTCGGACGTGCCGTCGAGCTGCTCGATGAGGGCGTCGGCGGCCCGGATCCCGAGCTCCTGACCCGGCGCGACCATGGTCGACAGCCGCGGGTAGTGCTGGTCAGCGTTGGCCTCGGACGACGCGATGCTGAGCACGGAGACGTCCTCGGGGACCCGCCGCCCGGCGGTGTAGAGGCCGACCAGGACGCCGGCGGACGAGTCGTCCTTCATCACGAGCAGCGCCGTGACGTCGGGGTCCGCCGCGAGCAGGTCGCTCGTGGCCTGCCGTCCGCCGTCGCTGCCCGGCCCGGCGGTGACGACCGTCCCGGCCAGCCCGCGCTCGGCGATCGCGCGCCGGAAGGTCGCCTCGACGCGCAGGTGCGGTGCGTAGCCGGCCATCGGGGTGCCCTCGAGGTCCTCGAGCACGAGTCCGAACCGGCGGTGCCCGAGCGTCTCGAGGTGGTCGAGGCTGTCCTCGATGGTCGTCTCGAAGTCGATGTCGACGAAGGGCAGACCGCTGCTGTCGCGGGTCCGGCCGATCAGGGTGAACGGCACGCCGAGGTCGGTGAGGACGGCGACGCGGGGGTCGTCCATCCGCACCTCCATCAGGATGACGCCGTCCACGAGCCCACCCGACACGAGGTCGTCGAGGTCGTCTCCAGCGGGGTCCACCGGCCAGAGCACGAGGTGGTAGCCCCGCTCGGACGCCCGTTCCGCGGCACTCATGAAGAACTGCGAGGTCGTCGGGCTGAAGCGGTTGCCGGTGGTCGGGAACAGCAGCGCGATGATCCGGGTCCGCCGGCTCGCCAGGGCCCGGGCGACGACGTTGCCGCGGAACTTCAGCTCGCGCATCGCGGTCTTCACCCGCGCGGTCGTGCCGGGGGTCACGTACTTCGTCCCGTTCACCACGAAGGACACGGTGGCGATCGAGACCCCCGCCCGATCGGCGACCTGCTGCATCGTGGCCATGGCGCTGATCCTAGCGCGCGGGAAGTCAGAAAAGCGCTTTACAGGTGAAGCGCTTATCTGTTAGCTTCTCGCCCCAGGAGCACAGCGACGATGACGTCAGCGGCCTCGTCGATGCGTGCCTGCCCCAGCACCCGTCAAGAGAAGAGCTCTGCAATGAAGCAAAGATTCCCCTCCATGTCCCGCCGGACGCGCGCCCTCGTCGGCGCTGTCGCCGTCGTCGCCACGATCCCCCTGGTCCTGTCCGGCTGCTCCGGCTCCGGATCGGCCTCGTCGGGCGGCAGCAAGGCCCTGACGATCGAGGACTACTACGACGCGAACTACAACCCGGTCTACAAGACGTGCGCGAAGGAGGTCGGCGCGACGGTCACGATCAACCACGTCGCCGGCGCCGGTCTGATCGCGAAGGTGCTGCAGCAGGCATCGTCGAAGACGCTGCCCGACGTCCTCATGCTCGACAACCCCGACGTCCAGCAGATCGCCTCCTCCGGTGCCCTGTCCGACCTGTCGGACTACGGGCTCGACGCCGACGGCGACGTGCCCGGCGTGAAGGCCGCGAGCACCTACAAGGGCAAGCTCTACGGCCTGCAGTCGAACACGAACTCCATCGCGCTCTACTACAACAAGAAGCTCCTGGCGGACGCCGGCGTCCAGCCGCCCAAGACGTGGGACGAGCTCAAGGCCGCGGCGAAGAAGCTCACCAAGGGCTCGACCTACGGCTTCGCGATGAGCAACATCAACACGTACGAGGGCACCTGGCAGTTCCTGCCGTTCTTCTGGTCGAACGGCGGTGACGAGAAGGACATCGCCACCGCGGACGCCACCCAGGCGCTGCAGCTCGTCGAGGACCTGCAGGACGACGGCTCGATGTCGAAGAGCTCGATCAACTGGGCCCAGGCGGACGTCAACAACCAGTTCCTGGCCGGCAAGGCCGCGATGATGATCAACGGTCCCTGGCAGCTGCCGGCGCTCAACGAGAAGAAGAGCCTCGAGTTCGACAGCGTCCCGATCCCGACGCGCACCGGCGAGGCCACGGTCGCACCGCTCGGCGGCGAGGCGTTCACCGTCCCGCAGACCGGCGACAAGGACAAGATGCAGCTCGCCGGCAAGTTCGTCGGCTGCCTCCACTCGCAGAAGATGCAGAAGACCCTGTCCGAGGTCAGCGGCAACGTGCCGACCAACCTCGAGGCCGGCGCCGCCTGGGCGAAGGACCACCCGCAGGTCGCGTCCTTCGTCACCACGGTGCAGACCGCTCGCGCGCGCACCGGTGAGCTCGGACCCGACTGGCCCAAGGCCGCCACGAAGATCTACACCGCCGTCCAGCTCGCCCTCACCGGCAAGGCCAGCCCCGAGGCAGCGCTCAAGCAGGCGCAGTCGCAAGAGCAGTAGTCCACGGGGAGCCGGCCGACCGGTCGGCTCCCTCCGGCGTGCAGGAAAGGACCCCGGCGTGAGCGCCTCGACACAGACACGACCACGGACGATCCCGCCCGTGGTGACCCCCCGACCCGGGCAGCGACGAGCCCGGTTCCGATCCGGCGTGACCCGATGGCTCTTCGTGGTGCCAGCGGCGGTCTTCGTGGCCGTCTTCTTCGGCTACCCCGTGGTGAAGAACATCATCATGTCCTTCCAGGACTACACGACCGCGACCTTCTTCACCGGCGAGGCCCCCTGGGTGGGACTCGGCAACTACATCTCGGTGTTCCAGAGCTCGGTCTTCACGACGAGCCTCGTGAACACCGCCCTGTTCACGGCCGGCTCGATCATCCTGCAGTTCGTCATCGGGCTGAGCCTCGCGCTGTTCTTCCGCCGGCACTTCCCACTGTCGGGCTTCCTGCGGGGGCTCCTGCTCCTGCCGTGGCTCCTGCCGCTCATCGCCTCGAGCGCGGTGTGGAAGTGGCTGCTCGACCAGGACAGCGGGGCACTCAACCAGCTCCTCGGTGTGGTGGGCATCGCCCCGGTCCCGTGGTTGGTCAGCCCGAGCCTCGCGCTCATCGCCGTCATCGGCGTCAACGTGTGGCTCGGCATCCCGTTCAACACGACGATCCTCTACAGCGGCCTGCAGTCCGTCCCGCCGGAGCTCTACGAGGCCGGTTCGCTCGACGGCGCCACCGGGTTCAAGGCGTTCTGGTACATCACGTGGCCGAGCATCCGGTCGGTGGTCAGCGTCGTGGTCGTGCTCGGGGTCGTCTACACGTTGAAGGTCGTGGACATCATCCTCGGCCTGACCGGCGGCGGGCCGGCGAACTCGACGCAGACCCTCGCCACGAACGCGTACCACCAGTCGTTCATCAACTTCCAGTTCGGCATCGGAGCCGCGGTGAGCAACGTGCTCATCGTCGTCTCGTTCGTCTTCGCGATGGTCTACATCGCGATCTCCCGGAAGGCGGTCGACGAATGAGCGTCGGACTCGCGAACCAGACCGTCACCGCCACCCGCGCGATCACGACGAAGCGGACCACCCGGGCACCCCGCCCGCGCGGTTCCGCCAAGGGCATCCCGTTCACGATCCTCGGGTGCGTGTTCCTCGCGATCATGGTGTTCCCCGTCTACTGGATGGTGAACACCAGCCTGCAGGCGACGTCCGGGGCTGCCACGGCGACGTGGTTCCCGTTCTCCCCCACCTTCGCCGGGTACGAGGCCGCGTTCGCCCAGCAGGGGCAGAACTTCCTGTCGAGCATGATCATCGGCCTCGGAACCGTCCTGCTGACGCTGGCCATCGCGACGCCGGCCGCCTACGGGCTGGCCCGGTTCCGGATGCGCGGCGGCCGGGTGTTCCTGCTCGTGCTGCTGATCACCCAGATGATCCCGGCGATCGTCATCGCGAACGCGCTGTACACGCTGTTCAACAACATCGGGCTGCTCAACAGTTACGTCGGGCTGATCCTGGCCGACAGCGCGGTCCAGGTGCCGTTCGCCATCCTGCTCATGCGGGCGTTCATGGAGTCGATCCCGCCGAGCCTGGTCGAGGCCGCACTGGTCGACGGCGCCAGCGACTTCCGGGCGTTCGTGTCGATCGTCGTGCCGATCAGCCGGAACGCCATCGTCACCGCGGCGCTCTTCACGTTCCTCGGCGCGTGGGGTGACTTCCTCATCGCACTGACCCTGACGTCGACGACCGCGGTGCGACCGATCACACTCGGCATCTACAACTACATCGGCTCGAACGTCACCGACTGGGGACCCGTCATGGCGACCTCGGTGCTGGCGTCCCTGCCCGCTGCCGTCCTGCTGATCTTCGCGCAGAAGTACATCTCCGCTGGTGCCCTCGGCGGTGCCGTCAAGTGACGGCCCCGGACCGACGCCACCACGCAACCCAGCCAGAAAGGCACACCATGACCACCACCCCGCTGCGCATCACCGTCTGGGGCGAGAACGTCCACGAGCAGGTCGAGCAGCACGTCGCCGAGCGGTACCCCGACGGCATGCACGGCGCGATCGCCGACGGCATCCGCGAGAACCTGCCCGACGCCGTCGTCCGGACCGCCACCATGCAGGAACCCGAGCACGGCCTGACCGACGAGGTCCTGGCCGCGACGGACGTCCTGACCTGGTGGGGGCACGCCGCGCACCAGGACGTCGACGACGCCGTGGTCGACCGGGTGCACAAGCACGTCCTGTCCGGCATGGGCCTGGTCGTCCTGCACTCCGGCCACTGGTCGAAGATCTTCGGCAAGCTGATGGGCACCACGTGCACTCTTCGCTGGCGGAGCGAGCACGACCAGGAACTCGTCTGGACCGTCAACCCGCAGCACCCGATCACCCGCGGCGTCCCGAACCCGATCGTCATCCCCGAGCAGGAGATGTACGGCGAGTACTTCGACGTGCCGACCCCCGACGAGCTCGTCTTCATCTCGGGCTTCACCGGCGGCGAGGTGTTCCGGAGCGGCATGACGTACCGCCGCGGCCTGGGGAAGATCTTCTACTTCTCGCCCGGCGACCAGGACTTCCCCGTCTACCACCACAAGGACGTCCGCCGCGTGATCGCGAACGCGACCGAGTGGGCGCGGCCGGAGCGCGAGCGGGAGATCCCGACGCTCCGCCGCTACGACCTGGGCGAGTACTTCGAGGGCCAGCACTACCGCGGCCCGTTCGACGACGCGCCCGTCGACGACGCCTCTGTCGACGACGCGCCCGTCGACGACCACGCCGGAGCGCAGGCGTGACCGCGCTCCGCGTCCTGCAGGTCGGCGCCGGCGGCATGGGCCGGGCCTGGCTCGGCACCGTCGCCGCCGACCCCGACGTCGAGCTGGTCGGCATCGTCGACCTCGACCTCGACGCCGCCCGGGCCGGTGCCGAACACGCCGGCGACCCGAGCATCCCCGTCGGCACCGACCTGACCGTGCTCGCCGCCGAGACCGGTGCGCAGGCGGTGCTCGACATCACCGTCCCGGTCGCGCACCACCCCGTCACGCTGCAGGCCCTGCACGCCGGGCTCCCCGTGCTCGGCGAGAAGCCCGCAGCGCAGACGGTCGCCGAGGCGCTCTCGCTCGCCGCGGCCGCCGAGGCCACCGGCAAGCTGTTCATGGTGTCGCAGTCGCGACGCTACAACGACCAGCTCGTCGCGTTCCGCCAGCACGTGCGCGGCCTGGGTGCGATCGGCGGCCTGGGCACCCGGTTCGCCAAGGCCCCGCACTTCGGCGGCTTCCGCGAGCAGATGGACGACGTCCTGCTGCTCGACATGGCGATCCACGCGTTCGACTCCGCCCGCTACGTGCTCGAACGGGATCCGGTGTCGGTGTACTGCGAGTCGTGGAACCCGTCGTGGTCCTGGTACCGCGGCGACGCGGCGGCGGCAGCGGTCTTCGCCTTCGAGGACGACGTCCGGTACGTGTACGACGGCTCGTGGTGCGCGCCGGGCGCCGAGACCTCGTGGAACGGCGACTGGCGGGCCTCGGGTGCTGCCGGCACCGCGCTGTGGGACGGCGACCACGACCCCTCCAGCGACCTCGACGGCACCGCCGGTGCGCCGTCGCCCGCTGCCAGCGTGGGACACGAGATCGCCGGGGCGCTGACGTCCTTCGTGCACGCCGTGCGCTCCGGCGAGACCCCGGACGGCGAGGTGCACGGCAACGTCATGAGCCTCGCGATGGTCGAGGCGGCGATCGCCTCGACCCGCACCGGGCAGCGCATCGTCATCGACGCGGTGCTCGAGCGCGCACACGCCGAGGCACTCGCCGCCGAGCGGCACGACGCGGTCCGCGACCGCCTGGCCGCGTGGGGCTCGGTGCGCGAAGCGCTGAGTGCGTCCGTGCCCGCGCCGTAGCGCGCCGGCACACCCGCCCGGCACGCCCGCGCGTGTTCCCCCGAGGTTCCGAGATCTCGGCATGTCGGCGTCCGTCAGGCCCCCGATCGGAACCTCGGCGGACGTGAGCGGCGCGTCGCGGGACCGCGACCGCTCCCGTCGGGCGCGACGCGTGCGGTGAACGTGACCGAGGACGGACGGGAGGCCCGTGGCGACGCCGCCACGGGCCTCCCGTCCGCCTTCCCCCACGACCAGGGCGCGCCGGTTACGGTGTCCCTGTGCACGGACAACGGTCGTCGGACAGTGGCACGACCGCGCAGCCGGTCGTGGTGGTGGCCGCCGACCCGCGGCGACGGACGGGGCGGACTCCGTGGGGGCGCGTCCTCGTCGGGGTCGTGCTCGCCGCCGTGGTCGGCGGCGCCGCCGTCGCGACCGCCGGGGCACTCGTCTCCCAGCGCATCGCCGAGTCGTTCGCCGTCCGCGACGCGACCACCGACACCGCGGCGTTGGCACGGGTCGTGGTCGAACCGGCGCTGCTCGACGTGATCGCCGACCCGGCCGCGACCGACGCCGATCACGCCGCCGCCCGAACCCGACTCGACGACGCGGTCGCCGGCGAGCTCCGGACCGGATCGGCCGTGCGCATGAAGCTCTGGGCGGCGGACGGGACCGTCCTGTGGTCCGATGAACGGCGGCTGGTCGGCGAGCGGTTCCCGCTGTCCGCCGAGGACCTCGAGGCACTGGCGTCCGACCGGTCGGACGCCGAGGTGTCCGACCTCGACGAGCCCGAGAACCGCTACGAACGCGGACACGGGCCGCTGCTCGAGGCGTACCAGGCGGTGCACACACCCTCGGGGGAAGCGCTGCTGTTCGAGGCGTACCAGCCCTACGACGACGTGCTCGCCCGAGCTGCGGACCTGCGGGGGTCGTTCGCCGCCCTGGCGTTCGGCGTCGTCGCCGTCGTGCTCGCACTGCTCGTCCCGTTGCTGCTCTGGCTGCTCGTCCGCATCCGTTCCGGCCAGCGGCTGCGCGAACGGCTGCTCGGCCGCGCACTCGACGCCGAGGCCGCCGAACGTCGCCGGATGGCCGCGGAACTGCACGACGGCCCGGTGCAGGACGTCGCCGGCCTCGCCCTGTCGCTGGGCGCCGACCCCGCCACGCGCGACGCCGCGGTCGTGCTCCGGTCGGCGGTGTCCTCGCTCCGGACGTCGATGTCGACGATCCGTCCAGCGGCCCCGACGCCCGACGGACTCGGTCCCGCGCTCGAGGACGCCTGCGTACGGGCCCGCGCCGCCGGACTGACCACGGTCGTCCGCTCGCCCGACGTCGTCGACGCCTCGCCGGCGGCGCTCCTCGCGGTCGTGCGCTTCGTCCGCGAGGCCGTCTGGAACGCCGTCAAGCACGCCGGAGCGAACCGCGTCGAGGTCACGGTGGACCGGTCCGGAGCCGTCGTGCGGGTGGTCGTGGCCGACGACGGCACCGGGTTCGACCCGGCGGTCGTCGTCGGCTCGATCCGCGCCGGGCACCTCGGGACGACGCTGCTGCGCGAGGTCGCCGAGGACACCGGCGGGTCCCTGAGCCTCCGCACCGGGTCCGGCACCGGCACCACCTGGGAGCTCGAGGTCCCCGCGGACACCGAGGACCTGCGGTGAGGGTGCTCCTGGTCGACGACCACGCCCTCGTCCGGGGCGGCCTGCGCGCCGTCCTCGCGACGACCGACGACTGCGCGGTCGTCGGCGAAGCGTCGACGGGCGAGGACGCGGTGGCGCTCGCCCCCGGGCTCCGACCCGACGTCGTGGTGATGGACCTGTCGATGCCGGGCGCCGGCGGGGTCGAGGCAACCCGGCAGGTGCGCGCCCTGCTGCCCGCTGTCCGGGTGCTCGTCCTCACGACGTTCTCCGACGACCACCGCGTCCGAGCCGCGCTCGCCGCGGGAGCGACCGGCTACCTGCTCAAGGACGCCTCCCCCGACGAGGTCGTCGCCGCGGTCCGCGCCGCTGCCCGGGACGAGACGCCCATCGACCCGCGGGTGGCCCGTGCGCTCCTGCCCGGGGCCGTGCACGTCGACCCAGGACCGGACCTGCCCCCACGCGAGCGTGACGTCCTGGTGCGGCTCGCTCGCGGGCTGTCGAACCGGCAGATCGCCACGGAGCTCGGGATCGCCGAACGGACGGTGAAGGTGCACGTCGGTTCGTTGTTCCGGCGGATCGGGGTCGCCGACCGGACGAGCGCCGCGCTCTGGGCCCGCGACCACGGCTGGTGACCGGGTACTAGTACCAAGGTCCGATGGTGCCGACGACCGGGTCCGGCGACGATCGACGTGTACGGGCCACCCCGGCCCCTCCCCAGGAGGCACCCATGCACACGGCATCCCCCACCACCCGGCGTTCCCGCCGCCGACTCACCGGCATCGCCGCCGCGGTCTCCCTCGGCGCCGTGGCCGCAGCCGCCCTCGTCGGGGTCTCCCCCGCGAACGCGTCCGGCAAGACCTCGACCGGTGGCGACTACGCCGTCACGGTGAACGGGACCACGACGAACCCCGCAGTGGGCAAGGACTTCAAGGTCAAGGACGTCGCCGTCTCGGGCTCGATCAAGGTCCGTGGCAAGCACAACGGCTTCGACATCCGCATCGCCGACCTCGGTGTGTACGACTACACGCTCACCGGCGCGCCCGACACGCAGCGGATGGTGACGAAGCCCACCGTCGTGTTCGCGTCGAAGGTCCCCTCGCTCACCGCCGCGCAGCTCGCCAGCACCAAGCTGTCCTCGCTCGACGTCAAGGACGACACCCTCGTCGCGATCTTCGCCACCGCCGCCGGCAAGCTCAAGGTCCAGGCGAAGGACGGCGCCCAGGGCGGCGTTTTCCAGATGGAGACCGAGTTCGCCGGCCCGGTGACGTTCACGCACACGCTCGGTGCGGGACTCGTCTACTTCACGAACCCGTACACGGGCAAGATCAACTTCGGCGACGGCGTCGCGGCCGTGGCGTCCGGCAGTGGTTCGCACCAGATGCTCCTCGGCAAGGACAGCCCGCAGGTCGCCACGAAGACGTCGCAGACCGCGACGACCACCACGTGGACCGTCCAGCCCGGTGGTCGGCTCGGAGGCGTGCTCGGCGAGGACGCCGTCGAGCTGTCGCAGGGTGCCACCAACTGCACGAGCCAGTGCCAGGCGCAGAACCAGATCCGTGGCTCCCTGCCGGTGCCGCCGGACCCGGTGGACCCGACGCCGCTGGTGGTCGCGGTCCGCTGACGCGACCCGGAGCGGGACAGGAGGCCCGTGGCGACGCCGCCACGGGCCTCCCGTCCGTCCCGCGGTCGCGTCAGCGCGGGATGACCGAGAACAGGAACTTCTTGCGGACCATGTACCAGGCCAGCAGGATCAACGCCGAGTGCACCACGAAGCCGATCCAGAAGTCGCCCCACGGGACGCCCGGGATCGACGCGATCGCCAGCGCGAAGAAGACCTGCCACACGAAGACGTAGAGACTCGCCTGCCCGATCGGGATCCAGAGCCACCCGATCGCCGCCGAGATCGGCTTCCAGAACACCGTCAGGATCGCGTACGACACGATCGCGAAGAACGCGATGTCGACCAGTCGGCCCCACTGCAGGTCCACCCGCTGGTACGCCGTGTTGTACAGGTCCTCGTACATCGACGCCGGGAACGGCACCGGTGTGAAGCCGGCGTGGTTCGCCGCCCAGACGTACACCAGGAACGCCGCGTAGCCGCCGACACCGATGCCGACCAGGATCTTGCCGAGCCGCCCGGTGAGCGCGCCGATGATCTGCCGTCGGTAGTACCCGAGCACGAGGCCGTGGGTGAACACGACCTGCCAGGTGAGCAGCGGGAACACCGCCTCGAACTGCGAGTTCAGCGGGCGGAACTCCGGGTTGAGGGCCTGGAACACGTACAGCGCCCAGCTCACGACCAACACCACCCACCAGAAGCCGCGGCGGATCAGCCAGAGCAGCGGTGGGATGAACAGGCTCAGCACCACGAACAGACCCATGATGTTGAACGGCCACGGGCCCATCTCGAGCAGCAGGAACTGTCGGATGGCGTACCACGGCGGCGGGTAACCGAGCAGCTGCATCGCGTTCGGGTACAGGTCGTACACCCGGCCCTCGGCACCGACGCCCCCGGTTCCGGTCCCCCGGTCGGTGAACGTCGTGATCGCGTCGGTGTTCAGGAACGGGACGAAGCTCAGCGCGAAGACGACCGCGATCACCACGAGCGTGACGAGGTACTGCTTGCGGGCACGCTTCCACGCCCCGATCGCGGCCGCCCACTCGCCGAACTTCTTGATGGCGAACGGGTACGTCATGCCGAGGACCATGCCGGACAGGAACACGAACATCTCGGCGCCGGTGATCGCACCGACCGCGTGCAGCGTGAGGTACGAGTACGGCCCGCCGATCTCGATGTGGGTGATCACCACCGCCAGGATGATGAACCCGCGGAACAGGTCGAGCCGCAGGTCGCGCCCGGGTTTGCCGTCGTCGGGGTAGCGCCAGCTCGGCAGCAACCGTCCGAACAGCCCGCTCAGCAGGAACACCACCGCCAGGCCCACGGCGACCCAGACGATCCACGCCATCTGGTCGCCGCCGGTGTCGTACTGCTGGTCGGTCGCGGCGTTGCCCTGCTGCGTGGTGATGCGGTCGGTGACGGGCCCGAAGGCGAAGTGGTCGCCGCGCTCGAGGTCGGTGCGGAACGACCCGGCGATCCCGGGCACCGCTGTGTCGCGCCAGTCGGCGACACGGTTCCCGGCCTCGGGCTCGCGGCGGTTCGTCTCGAGGAAGGTCACGCCCCGGATCAACGGGCGGTCCTGGACCGAGGCGATCACCTGCCGCCACCAGCCCTGCTTGACCGGGAGCTCCGCGTCGCCCCGGCGGGTGTGGTCGTACAGTGCACCGGTGTCGAGCAGCATCGACCGGTCGCCGTCGACGGCGAACCGGTCGTAGAAGCTGTCCGCCTGCTGCTGCTCGTAGCCCCACGTCTCGTCGAACCGGGACTCGACCTCGCCACGCTCCGGCACGTCGTTGCGGGTGAGGGGGACGTCACGACCGGCGGCTTCGGTCGACTTGCCCTTGCCGAAGTAGTACATCGACAAGCCGACCCAGTCCACCGAGGCGTCGCCCGGCCAGTACGGTTCGTAGGGGTCGTCGGCCGCGGTCAGCTCGCCGTCGCCGTTGGTGTCGAGCTTCGCGACGTCGGTCGCGGAGAGGTCTGCCAGTCGTCCCGCGGACTCGCCGAACGGGTACCCCGCACCGTACGACGGCGACCACACCATGCGCGCGTCGGAGTCGCCGCCGTGCACGGCGGTCGCGAGCGTCCGGAACGCCTGCACGAACTGGGTCGGCTGCTGCCCCCAGCGCACCCACGTGCCGTTCATCTGCGGCGCGAACCGCACGAGCACCTGGGTGTCGTACTGGTCGTGGATCTCCTGGAACGCGGTGTTCGCGGCGCGGGCGTCGGCGGCGTCGAGTGACCGGAGCGACTGCCCGGGCTCGAGGCTCACGACGAGGACCGCGCCCTGCGTCGCCGCGGCACGCGTCGCGCGGAGGAGCTCTCGCCTGGCCGAGCGGTCCAGCGGGTAGTCGATCTCCACCCCGTACATCGACGGCGTCGCACCGAGCCGTCCCTCGTACCCCGCCGGGGAGTCGTCGCCCCAGTCGAGGTCCGGGCCGAACCACGTCGTCCCGCTCGCCGGCTCCGTCGCCGCGGCCGTGTGCACCGTCACCGCGGACGCCGGCAGTGCACCGCCGAGCAGGAGCGTCGCGATCGTGACGAGGACGGCGACCACGCGGGCCGCCAGCAGCCTCACCGGTCGCACACCAGCGTCCAGACGTTGTGCCCGTGCTCGTGCCGGTGCTCCAGGCGGTCGAGGGCGGCGATCGCGAGCGCCAGACCGCGTCCGCTCTCCTGCTCGACGTCGGCCATCGTGACGGCGCTCAGGTCGATGTCCACGGGCAGACCGTTGTCGGTGAGCTCCGCGGTGAGCGCTCGCTCGGTCGACTCGAGCCGCACGGTGTAGCGCCGACCGGTCTCCTGGTCGGAACGGATCGTGTGCTCCACGATGTTCGCCGCGACCTCGGCCAGCGCGGTCTCAAGCGCGAAGCGGAGCCGGGCGTCGTCGATGCCGAGGCCGTCCCACCAGACGCCGAAGCGGTCCTGGACCTCGTCGAGCGACACGGGCGTCGCGGCGACGTCGAAGGTGGTCTCGGCGTTCACAGTGGTCCTCCGGCGGTGCTCGACTCGTGCTCTGACTGGACTCCCGTGCCCGGGCCGCGGTAGAGCACGGCCCGGATCACGATGCTGAAGATGAACAGGTCGAAGACGACCCACGCGGTGTTGACGAGCGGCGCGATGCCCGACGCCTGCCCGGTCAGGTAGCGGATGCCGATCAGGATCAGTGCCGCGACCAGCGCCCCCATCGCGATGAGCTGCGGCTTGACGAGGTCCCACCGGGGCTTCTGCTCGGTCTCGTCGCGCACCTTCGGCGTGACCCGGAACCCGAGCGGCTTGCCGCGGAACACGTTCTCGAACGCACTCGTCACCGCCTCGATCCACACCGGGAACAGCGCGAGCGAGTACTGCTGCCCACGCCACGTCGGTCTGCCGGCGGCCACCACCCAGAACAGCAGCTGGTTGAGCACGAGGAACGGGATCAGCCGGGCGAAGAAGTCGACGCTGTAGGCCTGCACCGGGACGACGCCGAACGACAGGCAGAGCACCGGGGCCGCGATGTAGACGATCGCGGCGAACCCGGACAGGTAGCTCCACATCGTCGAGAAGTACATCAGGCGCTGCCCCCAGGACAGGCCCTTCTGCACCAGCGGGTTCTCGCGGAAGAACACCTGCATGGTGCCCTGCGCCCAGCGGAGCCGCTGCACGAGCATGGTCGGCAGGTCCTCCGGCGCCAGGCCCTTCGCCAGGATCTCGTCGTGGTACGCCGACTTCCAGCCGAGCCCGTGCAGCCGCATTGCGGTGGCCATGTCCTCGGTCACCGAGATCGTCGCCAGCGGCATGATCGGCTGCGCCTCGTCGTCACGGTTGACGTCGAGTGCCCGTGCGAGGACCGCGATCGACTCGATCGCCGCCACGGGCGATGCGTCGCGCCGCCCGAGCACGTCGAGCGCGGCGTCGTCGAGCCCGGCGAAGGTGTTCGCGTCGGTCGACATCGCGGCGAGTTCCTGCAGGTCGTTCCGCACCGACTCGAGGTCGGCGGCGGCGAACCGGAAGGCGATCGTGTCGATCCCCCGCTGGAACGCGTAGGTGACGTCGCCGAGCGGTTCGCCGGCCCGGACCTGGTCGCGGGCGCGGTCGACGACGGCTTCGGCCTCGTCCAGGGCGCCGAGCACCCGCGGGTCCGTTTCGGTCTCACGGGCACGGGCCAACAGCTTCCGCGACGTCGTGATCGTGCGCTGCACCGAGGCCTCGACCTCGACCACGTAGCGGGAGATGCCGAGCTGCATCAGTGCCTCGCGCCGCAGGATCGCGTTCGACCCGCAGAAGAACGCGGCGTTCCAGCCGTCCTTCGACTGCTGGATCGGCCCGTAGAACAGCGGCGCCTGACTGCCGAGCAGGTCCGCCTCGGGGACGTTCTCGAACCACTGCGGCGTCTGCACGAGCGCCATCCGCGGGTCCTTGAAGTAGCCGAGCGTGCGGTCGAGGATGCCGGGCTCTGGTACCTGGTCGGCGTCGAGGATGAGCAGGAACTCGCCCTGGGTCGCGAGCAGGGCGTTGTTGAGGTTGCCGGCCTTGGCGTGCCGGGGACGGTCGATCCAGTCGGCACCGCGGGTGATGACACCGATGCCGAGCGAGTCGGCGGCCGCACGCATCTCGGGGCGGTTGCCGTCGTCGAGGATCCACGTCGTGTGCGGGTGCGTGATCGCCTGCGCCGCACGGGCCGTGCGCACGACCATGTCGACGGGCTCGTTGTAGGTGGTGATGAAGACGTCGACCGTGACGTCGGAGGACGGCTTCGTCGGGGGCTCACCGCGCTCGCGCAACCGCCACGCCCCGAACGCGAACAGGAGCGAGTCGATCACGCTGTAGGTCTCGGCCAGGATGAGCGGCACGGCGATCCACCAGGAGTGCCAGTTCACCGAGGCGGCCCAGCGCCAGACGACGTAGTTCACACCGGCGATCGACGCCAGGAGTGCGACCGTGCGCACCGTGACGAGTCGTCGGCGGGCCGTGCCGGTGGTGAGCCGGCGGCGGTCCTGGCGGCTGACGTCGAGCCCCGTCACCGGGTCGCTCCGACTGCGGGGTCGCCGGCCGAGCTGCGTCGCAAGGGTGCCTCCTGATCCGCGCGGACCCCGGCCGCAGCGCACGCCCGGGTGTGGTGCCGTCCGGCCGCTGCCCAGGGGACACCGTGCCGGCCGTCCGCTCCGGTCGTCGGGCACGACCTCGGCGTAGGGACCTGTCTACCGCAGTGACCGGCACTCTGTCAGGCCCCGAGTGCGAGTCGTGGACAACGGCTCGGGGCGACCGCACGACCGGGTCAGAACGCGGCGGCGAACCCGAGGTCGTCGGCGAGCCGCGCGATCACCTGGTCGAAGTAGGCGGCGCCGTCGGACACCGAGCCGACGAAGTGACCGAAGAGCTCGAACGAGATCGTCCCGAACACCGTCGACCAGGCCATCAGGGTGCGGACCAGGACCTCGTCGGGCAGTGCGATGCCGAACGACCGCAGGGTGGTCACTGCGTCCGCGACGGCGGGACCGGCCGCCCCGGGAGCCGCCGTGGGCGCGGCGGGTGATCCGGGCCTCCCGTCCGCCCCCGACGCCGACGCGACGTTCCCGCCGGGCGCGACCGCATCGGCCACCACCCGCACCAGCGCGAGCGTCGTCCGCGCGGCGGGCACGACCGTCTCGCGCGGTGCGGCGTATCCCGGCACGGGCGACCCGAACAGCAACGCGAAGTCGCCCGGGTGCGCGACGGACCACGATCGGATCGCGCGGCACGCGGCGACCCAGCGTGCACCCGGTTCCGGGCCGGCCGCGGCGTCAGCAGCCTCGACCGCTGCGCCGAGTTCGTCGTAGTCGACGATGAGCAGCGCGGTGAGCAGGTCGTCGCGACTCGGGAAGTACCGGTACACCGCGGACGACACCATGCCGACGTCGCGGGCGACGGCTCGGAGGCTGAGCACTGCGGGCCCCTCGTCGGTGAGGCGGGTGCGCGCGGCGGCCAGGATGTCCGCCCGGATCGTCTGCCGGGCGAGCTCGCGTGCTGTCGGTGCCATCTGGTTACCATGCCACACGAGAGCACTGCACACAAATGAGAGCAGTGCTCTTGCTCTTTCGTCGCCGGACGCGCATCCTGGTTGCGAGAGCACCGCTCTCACAACCAGGACGGAAGCAGGGACCATGTCGCACCACCACCTCGTCATCGGCGCCGGCCCGGTGGGCCGCCACGTCGCCGCGCTGCTCGCCGAGCGCGGCGAGCACGTCACCGTCGCCACCCGCTCGGGTCGGGACACCGGCCTGTCAGGGGTCGATCACCTCGCGCTCGACGCCTCCGACGCCGAGGCCCTCACCCGGGCAGCCGACGGCGCCGCCGTGCTGTACAACTGCGCGAACCCCGGCGACTACACCCAGTGGGAGCGCACCTGGCCACCGCTCGCGGCGTCGATGCTGACCGCTGCCGAGCGGACCGGAGCCGTCTACGCCATCACCGGGAACCTGTACCCGTACGGCCCGGTCGACGGCCCGATGCGCGCCGACACCCCGGACGCGGCGACCGACCACAAGGGGATCCTCCGCGCACGGCTGTGGGCCGACGCCCTGGCCGCGCACCGTGCCGGACGCATCCGCACGGTCGAGGTCCGGGCTTCGGACTACGTCGGGCCGGGCATCGGGGCGAACGGGCACGTCACGCGGGTGCTGCCGGCCGCACTGCAGGGGAAGGCCGTGACGATGATCGGCAGGACCGACCTGCCGCACACCTTCACCGACGTGCTCGACGTCGCCAGGACCCTGGTGGCGGCGGCCTCGGACGAGCGCACGCACGGCCGCACGTGGATGGTGCCGAGCAACGCTCCTCGTACCCAGCGGCAGGCACTGACCGAGGTGCTGGCCGCGGCGGGCAAGGCACCCGTGGCCGTCCACCGGATGCCCGCGGCGGCGATCCGTGCGCTCGGGGTCGTGTCGCCGATGATGCGGGAGCTCGCCGAGATGAGCTACCAGTGGACTGCGCCGTACGTGGTCGACGATGCCGAGAGTCGCGCGGTGTTCGGCATCGAGCCGACCCCGTGGGACGAGGTGTGTCGCCGGACGGTGATGGGGGTGGCGTGAGGCGGGCTGGCGGGGGTGGTGTGAGGCGGGCTGGCGGCGGGGGCGGCGGGCTGCGGCGGGCGGCGGCGGGCTGCGGCGCCGCCGAGGTTCCACAACATGCCGCCGGTGTGCCGCCGAGGTTCCACGGAACGGCCGAGAGCGCGCCGAGGTTCCGAGATCTCGGAACCTCGGACCTCGTACCCTGCACCCCCACCCCGCGCCCCCACCTCGCGACACCGGGTGGCGCCGAGGTTCCACAACACGCCGCCAGTGTGCCGCCGAGGTTCCATGGAGCGGCAGAAAGAGCGCCGACACTCCAAGATTTCGGAACCTCGCCCCCCCGACCCCCGGAACACAGGACGGGGTGGGACGCGCCGTTGCGTCCCACCCCGTCCTGCCTCGGTCTGCCGGTCAGATCACCAGCAGCCGCGAGTACTGCGCCGACGACAGCTGCTGCGCAGCCCCGCCGGAGGCCGGCACACGCCACAGCCCGGCCGAGGGCCCGCTGTCGACGTTCGCGAACACGTCCCCGTCGTCGGAGGCGGCACCCGTGTTCGGACCACGCGACCCTGCCGTGATGCCGGAGACCGCCACGGTGGACTTCCCACCGGTGCCCACCACGAGCTTGTCCGGGATCGTGCGGTCGACCTTGCAGCCGGTCGGACTGGTCGGGTACTCGGCCGGAGCGGTGCACCACTCGGCGGACTGCAGGAGCGAGAAGCCGTCGGCGTTCGCGGCACCGTACTCGAAGGCCAGTCGCGGCTCGATCGTGGTCAACGCCGTGGCACCGGGCTTCAGTTGGTACCAGGCCCACGAACCGGCGGCACCGGGAGAACGGATGTCGACGTACACGTTGCCGTGCGAGTCGGCGAGGACCGCTGCGGGGTACCCGACGCCGGAGCTGCCGGGGAGGGTGATCGCCCGTGCGGTCATGCCGGTGCCCACGACGATCGGGGAGAACTGCGAACCGCCGACGACGACGACCTTGCCGTCGGGGGTGACGGTCCAGAACCGCTGCCCGCTGCCCGTGGCAGTCAGGTCGAGCACGGCCGTCGCGGTGGAACTGCCGACGGGGAGCTTCTGCACCGCACCCGTCACCGAGTCGATCCAGTACAGGTTGCCGGCGACGTCGGAACGCAGGTCGGGGGTCAGGTGCAGCCCGGTCGCCAGCGTCCGCGTGGCACTTCCGTCGGCGGGGTGGAACAGGATCGAGGTCAGGTCCGCCGAGGGGGTGAACACGTCACCGACGTCGTCCGCGGCGAAGCCCGTCCCCTTCGCGGCGACGACCTTCCCGGCGCCGGAACCGTCCTCGGCGAAGCGCACGACGTTGCCGGACGCGTCGAGGGCGAAGAGCGACTGCGTCGTGTCGACCACGGACGGCGTGGTGTAGCGGACCAGGATCGTGCGGCCGGACTTCTTCGCGCCGATCGCCCGGACCGAGAACTTGTAGGTCGTCTTCGGCGTCAGGTCACCGAAGCGGTCGGACCGCGCCTTCGCCGGCAGCCGGTCGACGCCGTTGCCGGGCTGCTGCTGCGCGGGGGCGATCGTGACCTTCCAACCAGTCACCTTCGCGCCCGACTTCGGGGCGCCCCAGGTCACGGTCGCGCTGTCGCCGGCTCCGGTGACCCGGACGGTGGTGGGCGCTCCGGGCGCCGAGGACGAGGGGGCTGCCGTCGCCGGCGCCACTCCCCCGATGACGAGCGCCGCCGCTGCTGCGACGGTGATGAGTGCTCGGTACACGTTCGTTCCCCTGCCTTCTCCGCGGCTCCCTGCGTCACGGCTCCAGGTATCACAGCACCGCTCGGGCGCCAGGGGAACGGATCCGAGCGTGATCTGCGGTTCCCCGCACCGCAAAGCTGGTGACGCAAGGCCGGCACGCGGGGCGGCCCGCGGCGGGAGACGCGACCGGACGACGGACGGGAGGCACGGTGCCAGCTGGCACCGTGCCTCCCGTCAAGAGGTGGTCGCGTCCAGGACGCAACTCGCGTCGACGACGCGACTCGCGTCAGTAGCGCGGCTTGCGCTCCGGACGCTCGTCGCGGCGGCCACCACCACGGCGGTCGGGCTTGATCTCGATGAGCTTTCCGCTGATCCGGGTGTCGGTCAGGCGGTCGAGCACGCCGCCGTCCATGTCGGCGGGCAGCTCGACGATGGAGAAGTCCGGCTGGATGCGGATCGCACCGAAGTCGTCGCGGCGCAGGCCACCCTCGTTGGCCAGGGCGCCGACGATCTGGCGCGGCTCGACGCGGTGACGGCGGCCGACCTCGATGCGGTAGGCGGTCATCGGCTGCGAACGGCGGGGCGCACGGTCCCGGTCGCCACCACGGTCGCCGCCACGGTCGCTGCGCGGGCCGCGGTCGTCACGTGCACCGCGGTCGTCGCGCTCGCCACGGCGGGCGTCGCGCTCCATCTGCGTGCGGAGGGCGTCGTCGGCTGCGGTCAGGAGCAGCGGCGAGTCGCCCTGCGCCACGACGGCAAGGGCGGCGGCGACGTCGTCCGAGGGGACGTCGTGGTGCTCGACGTAGTGCGCGATGACGTCGCGGAAGGCAGCGATGCGACCCTGGTCCTCGAGCGCCGCGGTGATCGCGTCGTCGAAGCGGGTCAGGCGCGTCTCGTTGACGTCGTCGATCGTCGGCAGCTGCATCTGGGTGAGCGGCTGCTTCGTGTGGCGCTCGATCGCGGAGAGCAGGCGACGCTCGCGGGGGGTGACGAAGCTGATCGAGTCACCCGAGCGGCCGGCACGACCGGTGCGGCCGATGCGGTGCACGTAGGACTCGATGTCGACCGGGATGTCGTAGTTCACGACGTGGGTGATGCGGTCGACGTCGAGGCCACGGGCGGCGACGTCCGTGGCGACGAGGATGTCGAGCTTGCCGGACTTCAGCTGGTTGACGGTCCGCTCGCGCTGGGCCTGGGCGACGTCACCGCTGATGGCGGCTGCGGCGTAACCACGGGCACGGAGCTTCTCGGCCAGGGTCTCGGTCTCGCTCTTGGTGCGGACGAAGATGATCATGCCCTCGAAGTCCTCGACCTCGAGGATGCGGGTCAGGGCGTCGACCTTCTGCGGGTACGAGACCATCAGGTAGCGCTGCGTGATGTTCGCGGCGGTCTTCGTCTTGGTCTTGACGGTGATCTCGGCCGGGTCCGTCAGGTACTGCTGCGAGATGCGGCGGATCTGGGCGGGCATGGTCGCCGAGAACAGGGCGACCTGCTTGTCGTCGGGGGTGTCCGCCAGGATCGTCTCGACGTCCTCGGCGAAGCCCATCTTGAGCATCTCGTCGGCCTCGTCGAGCACGAGGTACTTCAGCTCGGACAGGTCGAGCGTGCCCTTCGCCAGGTGGTCCATGATGCGACCGGGGGTGCCGACGATGACGTCGACGCCGCGGCGCAGGGCGGACAGCTGCACGCCGTACGCCTGACCGCCGTAGACCGGCAGGACGTGGACGTGCTTCATGTGCGACGCGAACTGCTCGAACGCCTCGCACACCTGCAGGGCGAGCTCACGCGTCGGGGACAGCACGAGGGCCTGCGGCTTCTTGCTGCCGGGCTCCATGCGGGACAGGATCGGCAGCGCGAAGGCGGCGGTCTTGCCGGTTCCGGTCTGCGCGAGGCCGACGACGTCGCGGCCGTCGAGCAGTGTGGGGATGGTGGCTTCCTGGATGGCGGAAGGGGTTTCGTAGCCGATGTCCTTGACGGCCTTGAGCACAGCATCGCTCAGGCCGAGATCGGCGAAGGTCACCACGGGCCCCTCGTCGGTGGTCTCGGTGGTGGTGGCGGTGTCCGTGCTCATACACCAACGGTATCTCGAATGCACGCTCCGCAGTGACCGGGGGGCGTGCGGACGGGAGGAACGGGGCGGGCCCGCCCCGCGCCTCCCGTCCTCTTGTTGGTCACGTCACGGGCGCGTGGTGCCGATCCCGAGGACCGCGTCGGCCCGGTCGTTCAGTCGCGTGAGCATCTCGGCGAGCGAGCGCAGCTCGTCCGAGGCGAACTCCTCGGTGAGGTCGTCGAAGACCTCGGCACCGGCGGCGTCGAGCTGGTCGAGCAACTGCTTGCCCGCGGGTGCGAGCGAGACCAGGGTCGCTCGGCCGTCGGCGGGGTCCGGCGAGCCGACCAGGTGCTCGGCCTCGACCAGCGACGCCACCCGGCGACTGATCACCGGGCGGGACAGGCCCGTCGCGTCGGCGATCGCGGTCGCACGGACGGGTCCGTGACCGGCGACGGCTCGCAGGATCACCCGCGCGGTCGGGTCGAGGCCGCCGCTGGACTCGATGAGCGAGGAACGCAGGGTCTGCCGGACCCACAGCCGGTCGAGCTGGGATCGCAGGAGTCGCTCGGCGGCACGCCGGTCGTCGCACATGGGGCCAGCGTAGTCGGCACATTTAGTTGCTTGCTGGAAGCAACAGATGTATCGTTGCGCGGTCTGCAAAGTTACACAGCACGAAAAAGGAGTTCGATGACCGCCACCGCACCCGTCCAGGTGCAGCACGGTCGGCACACCGCCGAGGCCCCAGCAGCCTCCGGCGGGACCGGCCCGCAGCCCCTGATGACCCACCGCCAGATCCTCCTGGTGATCTACGGCCTGATGGCGGGCATGTTCCTGTCGTCCCTCGGCCAGACGGTGTTCGGCACGGCGATCCGCACCATCGGCGACGACCTGCACGGCCTCGACCAGCAGGCCTGGGTCACCACGGCCTACCTGATCACCTCGACGATCGCGACGCCGATCTACGGCAAGCTCTCCGACATCTTCGGCCGCCGGCCCCTCTACATCTTCGGCATCGTCGTGTTCATCCTCGGCGCCGTCCTGTCGTCGATGTCCACCTCGATGCTCATGCTCGCGGCCTTCCGCGCCGTGCAGGGCATCGGTGCCGGTGCGCTCATGTCGCTGCCGCTCGCGATCATGGGCGACATCCTCGCCCCGCGCGAACGTGCCAAGTACCAGGGCTACTTCCTCGCCGTGTTCGGCATCTCGTCCGTCATCGGGCCGCTCATCGGTGGGCTGCTCGCCGGTTCCTCCGAGATCCTGTGGATCACGGGATGGCGCTGGGTCCTCCTGATCAACGTGCCGATCGGTGTCGCCGCGCTCCTCATGGTCATCGTCTTCCTGCACCTGCCGAAGGTGCACAGTGCCGACGACGCGAAGCCCAAGGTCGACTGGTGGGGCGCGACCGCCGTCATCGTCACCCTCGTGCCGCTGCTGCTCGTCGCCGAACAGGGCCGCATCTGGGGCTGGGGCTCCCCCGCCGCCATCGCCTGCTACGTCGTCGGGGTCGTCGGCCTGATCGGGCTGCTGCTCATCGAGTCGAAGATGGGCGACGCGGCGATCATCCCGCTCAAGCTCTTCCGCTCGGGCACGTTCTCGATGGCGACCGTCATCGGGTTCCTGGTCGGCTTCGCGATGTTCGGTGCGATGCTCACCATCCCGCTCTACCTGCAGATCGTCGTGGGGCTCACCCCGACCGAGTCCGGCTTCGCCACGCTGCCCCTGGTCGGCGGTCTCATGATCGCCTCGATCACGAGCGGTCAGATCGTCGCCCGCGTCGGCCGCTACCGGATCTTCCCGGTCATCGGCACCGCGCTCGTGTCCGCCGGCTACGTCGTCCTGACCTTCATGTCGATCGACAAGCCGCTCTGGTTCCTGATGATCGGCATGTTCCTGATCGGCCTCGGCCTCGGCTCGGTCATGCAGTCGCTGACCCTGGCCTCGCAGGGCTCCGTCGAGGCCCGTGACATGGGCGTCGCCACGTCGTCCGCCACGTTCTTCCGGCAGATCGGTGGAACGCTCGGCACCGCCGTCCTGCTGTCGATCCTGTTCTCGGTGATGCCGGCGAACATCCTGCACGCGACCGCGAACGAGAAGGACCTCGGCCCGGCGCTCGACGCCGCGCTCAACCCCACCGTCGCCAGCGCGAAGGCGAACCAGGGCGCGATGGACAAGATCTGGACGCCCGTCGTCACCCCGCTGACGAAGACCGTGCAGTCGCAGCTCGACGCTGCCTCGGCGAAGGCGACGCAGGCCGCCGACGCCGCGGTCACCGAGCAGGTCACGGCAGCCGTGCAGCAGCAGGTCGCCGCCGGTGCGGTCCCCGCCGCCTCGGCCCAGTCCGTCATCGACCAGCAGGTCGCAGCGGCGACGCCGGCGGCCGAGCAGTCCGCCCTCGAGCAGGTCGCCGACCAGGCACACGCCAGCGTGCAGGACGGCACCGTGTCCGTCGACTGGTCGAACGCCTCGCAGCGCTCGTACTGGGTCGACGAGCTCACCCCGGAGCTCGCGAAGAAGATCGACGACGGCAACACCACGAGCGACAGCGCCACCAGCACGAACGACACCTCGTTCCTGACCGGTGCCGACAGCCGCCTGACCCGGCCGTTCATGGCGGGCTTCAACGCCTCGTCCGTGACGATCTACTGGGTCGGCCTCGGCGTGATCCTGCTCGCCTTCGTGCTCACCTGGTTCTTCCGGGTGCCGCCGCTGCGCCAGCGCTCCGCCCTGCAGGAGCGTGCCGACCTGTCCGCCGAGGCCCAGCTCGAGGCCGAAGCCGGCGCCGCCGCTGCCGACGCCGGCTCGTTCACCGGTCCGATGACCGGGTCCGTGCCGACCGGCTCGGTGCCCACCGGATCGGGTTCGACCGGATCGGGTTCGACCGGATCGGGTTCGACCGGATCCACGCCGACGCACCGTCGGTGACCGACCGGGCCGTCCGTGCCGTGCCCCCTTTCCGGCACGGGCGGCCCACCAACCCCCACCACCAGGAGTCCACGTGATCACCACCCCGGCAGCTGCAGCGGCGACGGAGCCGTGCACCCTGCGGGAGCGCAAGAAGCAGCAGACCCGGCAGGCGCTGCACGACGCGGCCCTGACGCTGGTGTCCGCGCACGGGCTGGACGGCGTCACCATCGAGCAGATCTGCGCCGATGCCGACGTCTCGCCCCGCACCTTCTTCAACTACTTCTCGTCCAAGGCGCACGCCGCCCTCGGACTCGACTCCGTCGAGGTCCCGGAGCCCTCCGCAGCATGGTTCGCCGAGGCTCGTGGCGGCCTGGTCGACGACCTCTGCACCCTCGTCGCGGCGACCGTACCGCTGTCCCAGGACCGCCGACGGATGAAGGAGCTGCTGGTCCTCCGGCCCGAGATGTCCTCGATGGTGATGCAGTGGATGGCCGAGTCGCGCCAGTCCCTCCTCAGCGTCGTGGGCACCAGGACCGACGACCAGACCGCTCGCACGGCGGTGACGCTCGTGATGTCGGCGCTCAGCGAGGCCGCCCACCGCGACTCCGTGCGGAACAACGACGAGCTCGCGGTGCGGCTCCGGGCCGTGGTGCGCGAGATGGCGGCGCTGGCTTCCTGACGGGCGCCGCGCGGGCCGCCGCGCGGAGCGTACCGAGTCGTTTCGGGCGTACCGGGTCGGAACTTCTGACCAGGTGCGCCCGATTCCGCTTCCCATCGCACGCGTTCTGGGAAAGAACGTCAGGCGGTGGCGACGCTTGCTCGCCGCCGAGCTGGCCGGTGCCACACGAGCGCGGCGTTGGCGGAGTCGCGGGCGAAGCGGAGCACCCGCAGCACCACGATGTCGTGGTCGCCCGCGCGGTGGACTGCCTCGACCGAGCACTCCAGCCACGAGTGCGCGCCGTCGAGCAGCACGGCACCCGACCCGGTGTCGACGTGCGGCACGCCGACAAGTCGCTTCGCCCGATCGCGGGAGGCCAGCTGCCGGGTCTGCGCCGCGTGCCCCTCGGCGAGCACGGAGATGCCGAGCACCGGCGCGTCGGCCAGGTCCGGCCAGGTCGTCGACGAGTGCTGCACGGCGATCGTCGCGAGCGGCGGGTCGTACGAGACCCCGACGGTGAACGACGTCGCCACCATGACGACCGGCGCGCCCTCGACCCGTGCGGCGATGGCGGCCACGACCGAGGGGACCTCGGCGATCGCCTCGCGGATGTCGAGCGGGTCGTCGATGAAGTCGTGCTGCATGGTGGTTCCTTCGTTCAGGAGCGGGCGAGCAGGGTGCGGGCACGGCGCTCGTCGGCACGCATCGCGGCGACGAGGGCGTCCGGCCCGGGGAACGTGCGCTGCCGCCGGAGCCGACGACCGACGGTGAGCTCGACGGGGGTGCCGTACAGGTCGCCGTCGAAGTCGAGCACGTGGATCTCGACGGTGCGCGGCCGGTCGGCGAAGGTGCTGTTGCTGCCGATCGACACGAGCGCCTCACGGGCACCGGACCACGTCGGCGCGGTGAGCCAGCCGACGTAGACCCCGTCCGACGGAACAGCGCCCGCGTCGTCGGGCAGCATGTTGGCGGTCGGGAACCCGAGCCCGTGCCCGACCCCGGCGCCGTGCACGACCGCGCCGGTCAGGACCGCCGGCGCTCGCCCTGGCAGGGACGCCGCCGCCACGAGTGCCCCGAGGGCCGCCAGCGCCAGGGCGCCGAGGGCCACCGCGTCGGTCGACACCGCGAGCAGCACCGCGGTGACCGTGCTGCCCAGGACGGCACCGAGCTGCTTCACGGTGTTGAAGGTGCTCGACGCCGCACCGATGGTCGCCGGTCCGGCCCCGAGCACCGCCGCGAGCGAGAACGGCGACCAGACGAACGCGTTCGCGACCCCGAAGCCGGTGAACGCCGTCGCCACCGCCCAGAAGGGTGCGGCGATCCCGATGAGCACGGCGGTCAGTGCCACCGAGACGACGAGCAGGACGGCGCCGATGGTCGCCGTCGCACGGGGGCCCGCGGTGTTCGTCGTGCGGCCGACGAACGGTGCGGCGGCCAGGCAGGCGACCCCCATCGGCACGAGCACGAGGGCCGCGGCCCCCGGTCCGAGACCACGTCCGTCCTGCAGGTCGAGCATGAGCGGGATCGGGGCAGAGCCGACGCAGAACGACGCGGCGGTCGCGCCCCACGAACCGGTCACGAACCCGCGGTCACCGAACAACCCGAGCGGGACGAGCGCCCGGTCCCCCGCGCGGCGCTGCACCGTGAGCACCGCGGCGACGACGAGTGCGCCGAGCACCACCAGACCGACCCTCGGCAGGGGTGCGGCGAGGACGCCGTCGCCCGCGCCCTGGACACCGACGACCACCGCGAACACCCCGGCGGTCACCCCGACGACGGCGAGCACCGGCAGGGGCACCGCGATGCGTCGGGACACCGGCACGAACCGCAGCACGGCGACGGCGGTGACGATGCCGACGGGCACGTTCACCAGGAAGACCGACGGCCACCCCCACGCCTCGACGAGCACGCCGCCGACGATCGGGCCGGCGACGGTCGCCGCACCGCCACCGGCGCTCCAGACGGCGAGCGCGACGGCGAGCCGGGGTGGTTCGAACAACGAGCGGATCACGGTCAGGCACTGGGGTGTCAGCAGCGCGGCACCGACGCCCTGCACGGCGCGCCAGACGATGAGCGCGCCGATCCCCGGTGCGAACGCGCACCCGACCGACGCGACGGTGAACACCGCGAGCCCGAGCAGGTAGACCCGGCGGTGACCGAAGCGGTCGCCGAGCCGTCCGGCGACGAGGAGCGGCACGGCGAACGCGAACAGGTAGGCGCTGTTCACCCAGACCGACAGCGACGCGTCGGTGCCGAGGTCGCTGCCGATGTCCGGCAGGGCGACGGACACGATCGTGCTGTCCAGCAGCAGCATGAAGAAGCCGAGGCAGAGCCCGCCGAGCGCGAGCCACCGACGGGCCGGGGTCACCTCACACCGCCAGGTTCTCGCGGAGCGTCGACCCCGGGTACCGGGGCGCCAGGGCACCTCGGGCACGTAGCTCCGGCACGAGCAGCTCGCTCAGGTCGGCGAACCCGGTGGGCATGCCGAGCGGGCTGGACAGCATGTAGCCGCCGCGTCCGCCGGTGGCCGCGAAGTTCGCCTGCAGGGCGTCGGCGACCCCCGCGGCGTCGCCGACCAGCATGTGGTCGAGGCCCGTCGCGGCACGCCAGCCGTGCTCGAAGAAGTCGTCGCGGTCCATGGTGTGGTCCTCGCCGAACTCGGCGACCAGGCTGCCGACCAGGCCGGCCGGGCTCGCCTGCGCGGCGACGATCTCGTCGCGCAGCTCGCCGAGGCGGAACGTCTCCGGGAGCGTGGAGAAGTCGTACCCGGCGTTGTGCGAGATGAAGGTGCCGACGGCCTCGCGGTTCCAGAACGACAGCAGCGAGTCACGGCGGGCGGCGGCCTCGGCGTCGGTGGCGCCGACGATGACCTGGGTCGCCCAGAGGATCCCGACGCCGGACGGGTCCCGACCGGCGTCGGTGAGCGCTGCGTCGAGGGCGTTCCGGTGCCGGAGCTGTCCGGCGACGCTCGACCCGAACCCGAACACCAGGTCGGCGAACGACGCACTGGCGGCGATGCCGCGCGGCGAGTTGCCGGCCTGCACGACGACGGGGTGCCGCTGCGGACTCGGGACGCTCGCGAGCGGGCCGCGCACCTTGAAGAAGCGGCCGTCGTGGTCGATCGGGTGCACCCCGGCCGGGTCGGCGAACCGGCCGGTCGCGCGGTCGCGGACGATCGCGTCGGGGGCGACGGAGTCCCAGAGCGCACGGCAGACGCCGATGAACTCCTCCATCCGTTCGTACCGCAGGTCGTGGTCGATCAGGTGGTCGGACCCGTAGTTCGCCGCGTCCGCGCCCCGCGACGAGGCGACGACGTTGAACGCCATCCGCCCGCCGGTGACGTGGTCGAGCGAGTTGAGCAGTCGGGCGACGGAGAAGGGGTGGGTGAACGTGGACGAGTAGGTGAGCCCGAACCCGATGTGCTCCGTGACGGTGGACATCGCGGCGATCACGGGCGACATGTCCTGCCGGGGCCACTGGATGCCCCACTCGACGGCCGGGTCGATGCTGCCGCGCCACGTGCTCGGCACACCGGACCCGTCGCCGAAGAACAGCATGTCCACGCCTGCGCGCTCGGCGGTCCGGGCGACCTCCATGTACATGCGGACGTCGGGGAAGTCCTGGCCGACCCAGCTGCCGGCCGCTGCCCACCGCCCCTCGGTGTGGGTGAAGGACAGGTCGTAGGCCAGGTGCATGCCGCTCATCGGGCACCCACCGGCGAAGCGGACGCAGACGCAGACGCAGACGCAGACGCAGCAGCGTCAGCCGCCGCGCGCCACAGCGCCACCGTCTCGTCGGCGTCGGTCACGACGCCCACGTTGAGGTCGATCAGGGTCAGTGCGGCGTCGTGCACGTCGGTGTCGTACGCGGCGGTGGCGTCCTGCGGGACCACCACGGGCCAGCCGAGCTGCATCGCGTCCTGTGCGGTGGCGAGGACGCAGCACTCGGTCGTGAGTCCCACGACGGTGACCCAGCCGATCCCTGCGGCGGTGAGCCGGGCCTCCAGGTCGGTGCCCAGGAACCCGCTGTAGCCGCGCTTGACGACGCGTGTCTCACCGGGCTCGGGCGCCGTGCGGTACCACTCGGCGCCCTCCGTGCCGATCCGGCACGGCTCGTCGTCCGGCATCGGGCCGTCCGGGTCGCCCCCGCGCAGCCACGTGCTGGAGCGCCACGGCCGGGCCGGGTCGCTGCCGAGTTCGACCCAGACGACGGGGACGCCCGCTGCGCGGGCCTCGTCGACGAGCGAGCCGATGCGGGTGACGGCGGCGTCCACCGCGACGGACGCGCGGTCGTCGAGTCCGTAGGGGGCGATCCGCGCCGGCTCACCGAAGTCGCGCTGCACGTCGACGACGACGAGCGCCGGGCTGAGCGGAGCGGACAGCAACTGCGCGAGCCGCGGGTCGCGACCCGCGTCGAGTGCCCCGGTCACCGGACGACCGCCGCGTCGTGCTGGCGGAGCGCCGGCAGGACGGTCTCCCCGAACAGCACCATGTCCTGGTCGTACTCGGGGAAGATCAGCATCAGGCCGTCGAGCTCGCCCCGGTCGACGATGTACTCGATGTGCTCGGTGACGGTCTCGGCGGACCCGGCGACGTACGCGGTCTGGAACGCGTCCTCACCGGCAGCACCGTCCGCCCAGGCACGCGCCTGCTCGGCGGGGACGCCCCACGACGCCCGCATCGAGGCCAGTGCCTCGCGGTCGACGCCGGCACCCCACTCGCGCACCTTCCGCTGCGCGGCGGCGTCGGTCTCGCCCTGCACGACCGTGAGCATCGAGTAGGTGCGGCACTCGCGTCCCTCGGCGGCGGCGCGGTCGTGGACGTCGCGGGACAGGTCGCGCATCTCGTCCAGGCTGTCCGCTGCCAGGAAGGCGCCGTCGGCGTGCTTCGCCTGGAACGCCCGGGCCGCTTCGGACTTGCCCGCGCTGATGATGGTCGGCCGCGATGCGGGGTGCGGACGGGACTCGCACGCGTCGAGGTCGAAGTACGGCGTGTGCATCGTCACGCTGTCCTCGGTCCACAGGCGCGTGACCGCCTCGGTCCAGAGCTCCGTCATCCGGTACCGGTCGGCGTGGCTGAGGGCCGCGTCCCAGATCCCGAACTGCTCGAACTCCGCCGCGTAGGCGCCGTTGACGATGTTCATGCCGGCCCGGCCGCCGGAGACGTCCTGCAGCGTCGTGTACATCTTCGCTGCGACCGCCGGGTTGTGGACGTTGGCGTGCATCGTCGCCCAGATCTTGACGCGCTCGGTGGCCTCGGCGATGCCGGCCATCATCGTCATCGACTCGAGGGAACGGCCCCAGTGGTCGGTGGAGCCGCCGAAGCCGCGCCACTTCGCCATCGACATCACGAAGTCCAGGCCGATCGTCTCGGCGTGCAGCGCCGCGCGCTTGTTCCACGCGTAGGTCGCCTCGGGGTGGGGTGCCGTGGTGGAGAGCATCCACCCGCCGTTGCCGATCGGGAGGAAGATCCCGTACTCCTTCGCGGGCATCTCACGCCGCCTTTCTGGTCGTTGCGGAACACTCGGTGACGATGGGACTCACGGTGCGGGCCACACGGTCTCGCCGTCCTTCGTGATGGCGTCGATGTACTCGTTCGTGAACCAGCTCTTCGCGTCGTCGGCGGTCACGGAGCTCTTGACGATGTCGAACTGGTGCAGCATGTCGACGAGCTTCGTCACGTTCTCCGGGTCGATCCCGCCGAGGGGCTGGTCCGGCGTCGGGTTGTCCGCGATGACCTTCGTCTCGGTGGTCCAGATCTTGGTGTTCTGGGCGGTGTCGTAGGTCGCGCCGGACAGCTTCGCGGCGTACCCGACGCACTGCTTGGTCTTCGCCTCGCTCGCGGAGCAGAAGTCGTAGGCGTGCAAGGCTGCGCGCAGGACGTCCTCGACCGCGGTCGGGTGCGCCTTCGCGAAGGCGGGGTTGACGGCCATCGCGCCGATCGACGAGGGGATGTCGTAGTCGACGGGCTGCCAGACGGTGACGTCGTCACCGGCGGCCTTGAGCAGGTTCGGCTCGTTCGACACGAAGCCGGTCAGCGCCTCGAGGCCGTTCTGCTTGCGGGGCAGGACGGACGGGTCGTAGCCCTCCTTGACGAGCGTGAGGGAGTCCCACTCGACACCGGCCTTCTCCATCATCGCCCGGACCGAGGCGGGGACGTAGCCCT
Organism: Curtobacterium sp. VKM Ac-2861; assembly: GCF_013204965.1. NCBI lineage: Bacteria > Bacillati > Actinomycetota > Actinomycetes > Micrococcales > Microbacteriaceae > Curtobacterium > Curtobacterium sp. VKM Ac-2861. The sequence goes on along the minus strand of NZ_JABMLA010000008.1, from coordinate 11,556 downwards.
TGTGGCCGACGACCTGGCCGTCGAGCTGCGGCAGCTTCGTGATGTCCTTGTTCGTCATCAGGACGTCGAGGCCGGCGTTCGAGTACGACGAGATCCCGGTGATGTCGATGCCGTTCGCCCGGGCCTGGATGAGGTCCTGCTCGGCGACGGCGGACACGGTGGCCTGGCCGCTGGCGAGGAGCTTCGTGTTCTGGGCGGTGTCACCCGAGCCCGGCTTCAGGGTCACGTCGAGGCAGAGGTCCTTGAAGTAGCCGAGCTCGTCCGCCGCGATGTACTCGAGGATCGACGCCGACGACTGGTACTGGTAGCCGGACAGGTAGGTGATCTTGCCGGCGTCCTGGTTCTCCTTGCACCGCTCGGCCGAGATCGCGCTGCCCTCGGACGAGGTGGTGCCGGCGCTCGAGCCGGTGCTGCAGCCGGCGAGCGCGAGGGCGACGACGGCGGTGGCGAGGGCCGCGAGCGCGGCCTTGGTGCGGTGCGTGGTGCGGTGCTGCATGGTGCTGTGCTGCATGGTCACTCCTGTGGGAAGGGATGGGTGGTGCAGGGCGGGTGCGGGTGGGTCGGTGGGTCGCCGGACGTCGGCCTGGAGGCGCGGCTGACGTCGCGCGGGCAGGCTCGCGCCGGCGGGTGGTGCGGAAGGGCCGCGGGGCGGCCGCGTGGTGCGGCCGGCGCCGCGCGAGTCAGTCGTTCGCGGTGCGGTGCCAGTGCAGGACGCGCCGCTCGACGAGCGTGATGAGTCCGAGCAGGACCACGCCCATCACCGCGAGGATCGCGATCGCCGCGTAGACGACGTCGAGCTGGTTCATCGACGACGCCGTGCTGATCACGGTGCCGAGTCCTCCGGTCGATCCCGAGGCGGAGAGCTCCGCGACGACCGCGCCGATGATCGACAGCGGGAACACGATCCGGAGGGCTGCGAACACGAACGGCAGGGCGTTCGGGATCCGCAGGTGCACGAGCATCTCGAACCGGGAGGCATCGATCGTCTTGTAGACCTGCAGCACGGGCTGCGGCACGGACCGCAGGCCTGCGGCGGTGTTGATCAGGATCGGGAAGAAGCAGATGAGCGCCGTGATGACGAGCTTCGGCAGCGGCCCGAACCCGAACGCCACCACCAGGGCCGGCGCGATCGCGACGAGGGGCGTGACGTTCAGCACGATGGCGATCGGCATGACCGCACGGCGGACGATCGGCAGCTCACTCGTCAGCACCGCGAGCACGAAGGCGGCGAGGAACCCGATGGCCAGGCCGACGAGCGACTCCGCCAGGGTGATGCCGGCGTTCTGCAGGTAGTAGGGCAGCTGCGTGGCGAGGGTCTCCCCCACCGCGGGCAACGGCGGCAGCAGGTACGGCATCGCCGTCGCGCCGATCTGCCAGAGCACCGCCAGGACGGCGAGCATCACGACGAGGGGCAACCAGACGGTCGGTCGGAGCCAACCGGGCACCGGTCGGCGGGCGGTGCGTCGTTCGGCGTCGGCCGTGGTGGCGGTCGCGGCGGGTGTGGAGGTGGTGGTGGCGCTCATGGTCCCGTCTCCCTCAGGCCGCATCGGTCATGCGCCAGGCGCTGTGCAGACGGGTCCGGACCAGGTCTTCGTACTCGTGGAACCGCTGTTCCTCGAACAATCGCTGGTTGCGCGGGCGGGGCAGGTCGATGTCGATGACGTCGACGATCCGGCCGGGGCGCGGCGCCATCACGACGACGGTGTCCGACATCCGGACGGCTTCGGACACCGAGTGCGTCACGAAGAGCACCGTCGTGCGCAGCTCGTCCCACAGGTCGAGCAGCTGGTCCTGGAGGCTCTCGCGGGTGAACTCGTCGAGCGCCGAGAACGGCTCGTCCATCAGCAGGACGTCGGGGCGCAGGCCGAAGGCCCGGACGATCGCGGCACGCTGCTGCATGCCGCCGGACAGCTGTGCGGGGAGCTTGTCCATCGCCTCGCCGAGTCCCGCCATCCGCAGGAGTTCGCGCATGTCCGGGCCGGTGCCGGTACCGCGCTCCTCGAGGTCCTCGATGGCGGCGCGGCGGCGGCCGGCACCCGGGTTCACGCGCCCGGCGAGCGACACGTTCTGCAGCACGGTGAGCCAGGGCAGCAGCGCCGGTGCCTGGGGCACGAGTCCGATGAGCTTCGCCGCGCAGGCCTGGGCCGGTGTGACACCGTGCACCCGGACGTCACCGCGGTCGGCGGGCTCGAGCCCGGCCACCAGGCGGAGCAGCGTCGACTTCCCACAGCCGCTCGGGCCGATGAGCGACACGAACTTCCCGGGCTCGATGGTCAACTCGACGTCGTCGAGCGCGACCATGGCGCTCGGGCCGCTGCCGTACACCTTGCGCACCGCGTCCACGCGGACCGCTGATGTGGTCATCCGTTCCTCCATACCGTCGGCGAGCACGCAGGCTCGGTCTCGTATGGCGGAGAGCGTGCGTCGCGAGCTCGGGTTGGTCTGCGACGCGGAAATCCGCTGCTGGTGATGAGGTTAGGACGCCCGTGTTACGGAGTCGGACCACATGTGTTGCGAACGTGTGAACGAGTGCGCGGGTCGGGTCGACTGCGCTCAGCGTGGCGAGGGCACCGCGGTCTGCCCGTCCCAGACGAGCACCTCGACGCCGAGGTCCTCGGCGGCCACCGCCACCCACCCGGCGAGCGCCCTCGCCGCGGGTTCGGCGACGACGAGCACGGCCCGCTCCACGCCGGGGACCGACTGCCGCAGCCACAGCAGCTTGAACAGGTCCGCCATCACCTTGTTGCGCCAGGCGGGCTTGTAGGCGCCCTGGTTCGCGACGAGCTGCACGACGACGCGGTCGGCGTCGTCGATGCCCTCGACCTCGACCCGGGCGCGATCGAGCACGACCGTGCGCGGGCGGAGGACGAGGCCGAGGGCGGTGCCGGTGTGCTCGAGCATCCGGCGTTCGACGGAGTCGGGGGCGAACCGGCCCCACTCGGAGCGCGCGACGGGGACCTCGGTCATGTCGGCAGTGTAGGCGGCGCGTCCCGCCTCAGACGACCGACCACCCGCCGTCGCTCGGCAGCACGGCGCCGTTCACGTTGGCGGAGTCGTCGCTGAGCAGCCAGGTGATGGCCGCTGCGAGCTGCTCCGGCTGCGCGACCGGCGGGATGGCGACCTGCATGATGGGGCCGACCCGGCTGGCGGCGTACTCGCTGCGCATCGGCGCCTCGATGTTCGTCGCGACCGCGCCCGGCGCGACCGCGTTGGCGCGGATGCCCTGCGGCCCGTGGAAGAACGCCACGCTCTTGGTGAACCCGGCGATCGCGTGCTTCGACGCCGTGTACGCGGCACCCGCTGCCGAGGCACGGAGTGCGGCCTCGGAGGCGACGTTCACGACGGCGCCGCGGCCGGCGGCGATCATGTGCGGCAGGACGGCGCGGGTGAGGCGCATCGGTCCGGTGACGTTGACGCTGAAGACGCGGTCCCAGGTGGCGTCGTCGACCTCGCTCGGCGGCAGGAAGGCGTCCATGATGCCGGCGACGTTCGCCAGTCCGTCGATGCGATCGCCCGCTGCCGCGATGAGTGCGTCGATGGTCTCGGTGGCGGCGACGTCGCCGACGACGGTCTCGAGTTCGAGGCCCTCGAGTTCGGAGCGGAGCGCGTCGAGGCGGTCGGCGACGACGTCGGTCGCGATCACCCGCCCGCCCTCGTTCGCGATGCGCGTCGCCGTGGCGCGTCCGATGCCGGAACCCGCCCCGGTGACGATGATGGTCCTGCCGGTGAAACGTCCGGCGGTGGTGTCGGTCATGTCGTCTCCTCACTGAGAGGCGCTCGCTGCGCCACGACGGTTATAGCACTCAGTGCCGAAAGGACTCCATGCGCCCGACGAGCGACCGGCCGACGAGCGACCGACCGACGGGACGCCCCCGCACGATCGACCCGGACGCGGTGTCCCTCGTGGCGCTCCGGCTGTTCGACGAGCAGGGCTTCGACGCCGTGTCGATGGACGACGTCGCGACAGCTGCCGGGGTGAGCCGCCGGTCGTTGTTCCGGCTGTTCCCGAACAAGGCGGCGCTCGTCTGGGGCGGGCTCGACGAGTTCGCCTCGCGGTTCGGTGACGCGCTCCGACAGCGGCCGTCCACGGAGTCGTCGTCGGACGCCCTCCGCGCGGCGTACCGGATCGGCGCGACCTTCCCCGACGACGCCGTCGAGGTCACCCGCCACCGGCTCCGTGTCATCCGCGCCAACCCCTCGCTCGAGCACGTCGGCGCGGCCACGGTCACGACCCTGACCGACGCGATCGTCCGGTTCGTGGCCGAGCGGGACGGCGCGACGCCCGACGACCTCGCGGTGTCGGTGCGCGCGCACGCCCTGGCGGCCGCGGCGAGCGCGGCCCTCACCTGGTGGGCGCTGCACGGCGACGGCCGACCGGAGGACGTCGTGGACCGCGCGCTCGCCCTGCTCGCCTGAGACGCGCCCTGGACACGACCACCGGACGGACGGGAGGCCCGTGGCGGGCGTGCCACGGGCCTCCCGTCCGGCACCCGGCCGGGCTCAGCCCATCGCTCGCTTCCCACGGACGTCGCGCGACAGCGCGTCGATGCGCGCCACCTCGTCGTCAGTGAGCCGCACCTCGGCGGCGGCGACGTTCTCGGCGACGCGTCCGGGATTGCGCGATCCGGGGATCGGGACCAGGTCGGCGCGCTTCGCCAGGATCCAGGCCAACGCGAGCTGCGAGAGCGAGACGCCCTTCGCGTCGGCGATCTCGGTGAGTGCGGCGACGACGGCGACGTTCGCGTCGAAGTGCTCCGGCGCCCACCACTCGAGCTGCTGGCGGATGTCGTCGGCCGCGTAGGCGCTCGCCGGCTGCACGGCACCGCTCAGGAAGCCGCGCGCCAGCGGCGAGTAGGCGACGACGCCGATGCCGAGCTCGTCGACGAGGGGGAAGAGCGCCTCGGACTCCCGCGAGAAGACGGAGTACTCGGTCTGGAACGCCGAGATCGGGTGTACGGCATGGGCACGGCGGATCTGGTCGGCATCGGTGTTCGACAGGCCGAGGTACCGGACCTTGCCGGCCTGCACGAACTCCTGCATCACGCCGACGACGTCCTCGATCGGGACGGCCGGATCGTGGACGTGCTGGTAGAGCAGGTCGATCGAGTCGGTGCCGAGGTTCTGCAGGCTCGCGTCCACCACCTGCCGGATGTGCTCCGGTCGGGAGTCCGGTGCGTAGGCCTCGGGCGTGAACCCGAACTTCGTCGCGATCGTCACCTCGTCGCGGATCGGGGCGAGCGCCGCGCCGAGGAGCCGCTCGCCGGTCCCCCAGCCGTACAGCTCGGCCGTGTCGAAGTGCGTGACGCCGAGTTCGTGGGCGTGCCGGATCGCGGCGACGGACTCGGTGTCGTCGCCGGGTCCGTACGCGAACGTGGTGCCCATGGCGCCGTAGCCGATGGCGCTGACGGTGAGGCCCTGTCGGCCGAGGGTGCGTTGCTGCATGGTGCCGTCCCTTCGTGACGTGTGGTGGTCATGCGATTGGCACTGTACGCCACTCCTGTCAGAGTCTGACAACTTGGACCGAAGATGACGTCGCGGTACGATCGGCCCCGTGAGCGACGTGCGAACCGGCCTGCGGGACATCACCCGCGATGCCGTCCGCGCGCGCATCGCCGCCGTGGCCCTCGAGCGGTTCGACACCGACGGGTTCGACAACGTCACCGTGGAACAGGTCGCCGCCGAGGTGGGGATCTCAGCGCGGAGCTTCCACCGGTACTTCCCCGCGAAGGAGGACGCCGTCATCGGCGACCCCGCGCGACACCGGGACGCCCTCGCCGAGGCGTTCCGGTCGCGGTCGACGACCCAACCGGTGTGGCCCGCGCTGCGCGAGGCCTTCGCCGAGATGCTCGAGCGCGGCAGCACCGACGACCCCGAGACCGGTCGACGGTCCGTCCGCGTGATGACGAGCACCGCATCGCTGCGCGCACGGAACCTCGAGAAGCACCAGGCCTGGGCGGACGTCCTGACGCCCCTCGTCGTCGAGCAGCTCCACGGCCCCGACGCCGACCTGCGGGCACGGGTGCTCGTGCAGGCAGCCCTCGGGTGCTTCGACGTGGCGATCACCACCTGGGCCACGGGCGACGACCCCGACGCGGCCGCGATCCTGCGACGCGCGTTCGACGGCATCGCACCGAGCGCCTGACGAGCGGACGGGCGCCGTCGTCCGGCGGTATCGTCCGGGCATGAACGTCACCGGACCGTCGCCGTACTTCCAGTTCGCCGGCACCGCCAGGCAGGCCCTCGAGCACTGGCAGGGTGTCTTCGGCGGCGAGGTCCAGATCGCGACCTACGCCGACTTCTCACGGACCGACGGCCCCGCCGACGCGGTCGCCCACGGGCAGCTCACCGGCGGGCTGCAGCTCTTCGCCGCGGACGCGAGCGAGACCGACGAGCCGTTCGCGGCGACCGGCCTGCTGTTCTCGCTCCTCGGGGCGGACGAACCCGACGTGCTGCGGCGGTGGTTCGACGCGCTCGCCGAGGGCGGCACGGTCGTCGATGCACTGCAGCAACGGCCGTGGGGCGACTGGGACGGCACCGTGCGGGACGCGTTCGGTGTCACGTGGCTGATCGGGTTCGAGGCGTCAGCGCTGGGATGACGGGCACCCTCGCTGGGATGATGGGCGCATGACCGACCGCCCCGCCGTCCTGTTCGTGTGCGTCCACAACGCCGGACGCTCCCAGATGGCCGCGGGGTGGTTGCAGCACCTCGCCGGCGACCGCGTCCGGGTGTTCTCCGCCGGCAGCGAGCCCGCCGACCAGGTCAACGCCGTCGCCGTCCAGGCCATGGCCGAGCAGGGCATCGACATCGCCGACGCCCGGCCAGCGGTGCTCGAGACCGAGACCGTGCGCGAGTCGGACGTCGTCATCACCATGGGCTGCGGGGACGCCTGCCCGGTGTTCCCCGGCAAGCGGTACGAGGACTGGGACCTCGCCGACCCGGCCGGGCTGGGGATCGAGCAGGTCCGCCCGATCCGCGACGACATCCGGATGCGGGTCGAGCGGCTGATCGCGTCCCTGTAGCCGGCTACTGCTGGTCGGACGGCAGCAGCGGCGCCCAGTATGCGTCCGCGCCGTCAGCCTGCACGGCGTCGCGCTCGAACCGGAAGCCGTAGTCGCGCACGAAGTCGAGTGCGGCGGCCTGCTCGTCCTCGGCGTCGTCGTGCGCGGCGTCGAACAGGTACACGCCGTGCCCCATCTTCACGCCCGAGTCGCTGATCACCGTGAGGTCCCAACGCCCTTCCTCGGCGCGTTCGATCCGCACGACGGCGGCCTGTGCAGCGGTGAAGTCAGCCATGCCGTCAGCCTACGGACGGTGCCCCGGCGGCGTTCAGGGTCGGCCGCGCCCACTACGCTGAGCACCGTCACAGGCCCGGACGAGCGGAGAACGAAGTCATGTCAGTCGGATTGCTCGCCGTGGTGGACGACATCCTCTCCGCGGCCCTGAAGGCGAGCGCGAAGACCGCCGGGGTCGTCATCGACGACGCCGCGGTCACGCCGCAGTACGTGCAGGGACTCGCGCCGGCCCGGGAACTGCCGGTCGTCGGTCGCATCGCGCTCGGCAGCCTGTTCAACAAGTTCATCATCATCATCCCGCTCGCGCTGCTGCTCACCGCGTTCGCGCCCTGGGTGCTGCCGTACCTCCTGCTCATCGGCGGGACGTACCTGTGCTTCGAGGGCGCGGAGAAGGTCACCGAGTGGTTCGGTGTCCACCACGGCGCAGGCTCCACCGACTCGGTCACCGAACCGAAGCTCGTGTTCGGCGCCATCCGGACCGACCTCATCCTGAGCACCGAGATCATGCTCATCGCCCTGGCCGGGCTCGACCCCGACCTCGGGCTCTGGCCGACGCTCGGCGCCCTCATCGTGATCGGTCTCGTCATGACCGCGGTCGTCTACGGCGCGGTGGCCCTGCTGGTGAAGATCGACGACGTCGGTCTGCAGATGATGAAGAACTCCGTCCGCCGGACGCGACGCGCAGGAGCACGGATCGTGCGAGCCATGCCGACGGTCTTCCGGGTCATCAGCGTCATCGGCACCGTGGCCATGCTCTGGGTGGGCGGGCACCTGGTCATCGCGAACCTCGCCGAGACCTTCTGGCACGGCCCGTACGACCTGCTGCACACGATCGAGCACGCGATCGAGGCCACAGGCCCGGTCATCACGTGGATCGTCGACACCGCGGTCTCGGCGGTCGCCGGAGTCGTCCTCGGCATGGTCGTCGTGGCGATCGTCCTCGGCATCGGTCGCCTCCGCGGGAAGCACTGACTGACACGTCTGTTCCGGCGTCGGAACACGAGTGTTCCGACGGACCACGCGTCGATCAACTCGTGGTCCGTCGGAGAACGGGTGCGCGCGACCCGCGCCGCGCGCCTACCCTGGCGCGCATGGCAACGGTGCGACAGCTCCAGGTGACGTTCGACTGCGCCGAGCCGGAGCGGGTCGCCCGGTTCTGGTGCGAGGTCCTCGGCTACGAGGTCCCTGCTCCCCCGACCGGGTTCGACGACTGGCAGGCGTTCAACGCCTCGCTCCCGCCCGAGCACCAGGACTCCGCCTTCGCGTGCGTCGACCCGACGGGCGTCGGGCCGCGGCTGTTCTTCCAGCGGGTGCCCGAGGGCAAGACGGTGAAGAACCGCGTGCACCTGGACGTCCGGGTCGGCACCGGTCTGGTCGGCGAGGAACGTCTCGCAGCGCTCGATGCGGAGAGCGCTCGCCTCGTCGCGCTCGGCGCGACGCAGTTCCGCCGCATGCTCGCGGATCAGGTCAACGAGTCCTGCATCGTGATGCAGGACGTCGAGGGCAACGAGTTCTGCCTCGACTGATCCGCGAGCGTGCGGGCTCAGGCCACCGGCCCGTACGTGCTCACCTCGACGGCGTCGAGCTCGAGCTCGGCGGTCTGCTGGATGAGCGCCAGCAGGTCGGCATCGAGTCCGGGAGCGAACTCCTCGAGTCGCTCCGGAGCGATGAACGACGGCACGCCGGCCGGGGCCTGCTCGGTCGCCGTCAGGTCCGTGCCGTCCTTCGACGGTGACGCCCCGCGGAAGATCTTGCCCGCCTCCGACGCCCCGTCGAGGTCGAAGCTGTACTGCTTGCTCTGCAGCCCGAGGTCGACGAGTTCCTTGACCTCCGGGAACCGTTCGGCGTTCGTCTTCGGGATCGGCAGCAGGGTCTTCCAGTCGACGCCGAGGGTCTCGAGCGCCTTCGCGTAGGCGTTCTCGTGCGCCTGGTCGCGGACGATCAGGTACGCGACGGTGCTGCGCGCGGTGGGGTTGTCCGTCATCTCGTAGATCCGGCACTTCTGCAGGCGACCGGTGGACTCGAGCATCAGGTTGTAGAGCAGGTCGAGCGGCAGGTTGCCGGAGTTGTAGACGTAGCTGCCGCTCCACGGGTTGCCGGCCGCGTCGACCGGCAGGGCACCCTGGGCGCCGACCAGGTAGTGGTGGATGTTGCTCGTGTCGAGCGCGATGTTCAGCGGCGTCGCACCCTTCGCACCTGGCTTGTCCAGCGGGTCGGTGAGCTTGCCGGTGTACTCGGGCGAGCCGTCGAGCAGGCGGGAGATCGTGGTGCCGATGAGCTCGACGTGGCTGATCTCCTCGGTGCCGACGCCCTGGATGAGGTCGCGGTACGGCTTCGCCGCCGGGCCACGGAAGTTCATCGCCTGGAACAGGTACTGCATCATCGTGCGCATCTCGCCGAACTGCCCGCCGAGCCCTTCCTGCAGGGCGTTGGCGGCTGCCGGGTCGGGCTCGCCGTCAGCGATCTCGTTGATCCAGGTCTGTGCGTGGAAGTACATGGGGCCTCCTTGCCGTCCGCGACGGATCCGCCGCGTGCCTCACCGTCGTCCGGCGTCCCTGGCAGACGACACGGGTCGTCCGCTCAGCGCGGTATCGTCGTCGGCGCCGCACCGCAGCGCCCGGAAGGACCCCCGAACCGATGACCGTCAGTCACGCCGTCGACACCGCCGCCCTCGACGACCTGCTCGAGCCGGACCAGGTCCTCCGCGACCCGGCGTCGCTCGAGCGGTACCGCCACGACGACGCCGAGTGGGCCGACTCCACCGCACCGCTCGTCGTCGTCCTCGCACGCAGCACCGACGACGTCGTCGCCACCGTCCGGTGGGCGGCCGCCGCCGGCGTGCGGGTCGTGCCGCGCGGCGCCGGGACCGGGCTGTCCGGCGGGGCGAACGCGATGGCCCGATCGGTCGTCCTGTCCCTCGAGCTGATGGACGCGGTGCTCGAGGTGAACACCGACGAGCGCTACGCCGTCGTCCAGCCCGGTGTGATCAACGACGCACTGCGCGCTGCCGTCGCGGAACACGGACTCTGGTACCCGCCGGACCCGGCGAGCTCGGCCATCTCGACGATCGGGGGCAACGTCGCGACGAACGCCGGCGGCATCTGCTGCGTGAAGTACGGAGTCACCCGCGACTACGTGCTCGGGATGACCGTCGTGCTGGCCGACGGTTCCGTGGTGGAGCTCGGACGCCGCACGGCGAAGGGCGTCGCCGGGTACGACCTGGCCGGCCTGATGGTCGGGTCGGAGGGCACGCTCGGCATCGTCGTGTCGGTCACCGTCAAGCTGCTCCCCCTGGCCGGACGCGACGAACGCGCCGTGATCGGCTACTTCCCCTCGCTCAGCGCCGCCGGAGACGCCGTCGCCGCGATCTCGCGTGCCGGGATCATCCCCGCAGCACTCGAGATCGTGGACCGGGCCTGTCTGCGGGCCGTCGACGACTGGATGCACCTCGGGCTGCCGTCCGACGTCGACACCTTGCTGCTGGCCCGGGTCGACGAGCTTGGTGCCGCGGGGGACGAGCTCGCCGACCAGGTCGCGGCCGTCTTCGCGCAGGCTGGCGGCACCGACGTCGAGCGCGCCACGGACCCCGACGACATCGACCGGCTGTTCCAGGCACGGCGACTCGCGTACCCGGCACTCGAGCGGCTCGGCCCGGTGCTCACCGAGGACATCTGCGTGCCCCGCAGCGCGGTGCCCGAGATGCTCCGACGGATCCAGGCGACTGCGGCGGCGCACGACGTCACCATCGCGAACATCGCGCACGCCGGCGACGGCAACCTGCACCCGCTGATCATCGCTCCCGAGGGCGACGAGGCCGCGAAGGCCCGCGCGAAGGAGGCGTTCGACCAGATCGTCGCGGACTGCCTGGCACTCGGCGGCACCGTCACGGGTGAGCACGGCGTCGGCCTGCTCAAGCTGCCGGGCCTGCGGCAGGAGCTGGGCGAGCGGGTCCTCGCGATGCACCGTGCCGTCAAGGACGCCCTGGACCCGGCGGGCACCCTGAATCCCGGCAAGGCGTTCTGAACCCACGTGGACGACGGACGGGAGGCCCGGTGCCAGCTGGCACCGGGCCTCCCGTCCGTCCGCTGGTCGCGCCCAGGGCGCGAAGGTCACAGACCGGTAACGAGGACAGATCGGTCCAAACCTTTTCCCGGAGGCCCCCGAATCACCTGCACAGACCGGGAACCACCCGGAGCGCTCACCAGCCGCACATTGCTGGTTCTCCACCCTGCACCAGGGTGTGTTCGGCGCGCACACAGCAGC
>NZ_JABMLA010000007.1:0-230591 GCF_013204965.1 Curtobacterium sp. VKM Ac-2861 | reverse complement strand
GAAGCTAAGCCTCTCAGCGCCGATGGTACTGCAAGGGGGACCTTGTGGGAGAGTAGGACGCCGCCGGACTTAACGTAAGAAGATGTGGCCATCGGCCCTCCATCGTGAATTCGCAGGGGAGACCCTCGTTCACGGTGGTGGCCGGTGGCCATTTCTGTTTTGCCGCTCGTCGCTCGACGTCGGCTCCGGTTCGTGATGGACTGGAGCTCGAACGTCGGTCCGACCGACGCGGCACCCAACACAACGACACAGCGGACGAACGCCCGGCCTTCGGCTCGGGCACGCGATGAGGAGCAACGGTGGCGAACGACGACGAGCGGCGGAACGACGGCGACCGGGGAGACCGACCCCGACGGGACGACCGAGCCCCTCGACGCGACGGAGGTCCGCGCGGAGACGCTGCGAGCGGAGGCCGTTGGTCGTCCGGTCCGCGTGACTTCGAACGCCGTGAGGATGACCGTCGTGACCGTCCTGAGCGCTCCGACCGTCCGTTCCGCGACGGCGCTGCACGTCGCGACAGTGCGCCGCGGAGCAGTGGCGACCGTCCGTTCCGCTCCGGAGACCGTGATGATCGTCCGTCGTGGCGGAGCGATCGCGGCGACTCCGGCCGTCCGCCGCGCGGCTACGGCCCCCGCGGTGCTGAGCGTCCGCGCCGCGACGGGGACCGTCCGTTCCGGTCGGACCGCCCCGCGCGTGATGGTGACCGTCCCGCCTACCGTGGTGGTTCGGATCGTCCGCGTCGTGATGGGGACCGCCCCTACCAGGGTGGTTCGGATCGTCCGCGTCGTGATGGCGACCGTCCCGCGTACCGCGGTGGGTCGGACCGTCCCGACCGTCCCGCCCGCGGTGGCGACCGGCCGGCCTACCGCGGTGGCTCGGACCGTCCCGCCCGCGACGGCGATCGTCCTGCTCAGCGCGGTGGTTCGGATCGTCCGCGTCGTGATGGTGACCGCCCGTACCAGGGTGGTTCGGATCGTCCGCGTCGTGATGGTGACCGCCCGTTCCAGGGCGGCTCGGATCGCCCGCGTCGTGATGGCGACCGTCCCGCGTACCGCGGTGGTTCCGACCGTCCTGCTCGCGATGGAGACCGCCCGTACCGCGGCGGCTCTGACCGCCCGGCTCGTGATGGCGACCGTCCGTCGTACCGTGGCGGTTCATCGGACCGTCCGCGTCGTGACGGCGACCGTCCCGCGTACCGCGGTGGTTCCGACCGTCCCGCGTACCGCGGTGGTTCCGACCGTCCGGCCCGCGACGGCGACCGTCCGGCCCGCGACGCCGACCGTCCGCGTCGTGACGGCGACCGTCCGTCCTTCCGGGGTGCTTCGGACCGTCCGGCCCGTGGTGGCGACCGCCCGCGTCAGGACGGTGGCGACGACCGACGCCGCTTCGGCGACGGGACGCGTCACGCCGGCGCACGGTTCGGCGAGGCAGCCCGCGACGACTGGGAAGACCGCGACCCGTACGGCACGAAGTCGATCCGCCCGCGCCACGACGACCCGGACATCCCCGACGAGATCGATGCGCGCGACCTCGACCCCGCAGCGCGCATGGAGCTGAAGACGCTCAGCAAGGACAACGCCGACTGGGTCGCCCGGCACCTCGTGGCCGCGGCGCTGTTCGTCGACGAGGACCCCGCTCTGGCGAACGAGCACGCTCTGAGCGCCGCCCGCCGTGCCGGTCGCGTCGGGGTCGTCCGCGAGACCGCTGCGATCACGGCGTACCGCCTGGGGGACTTCGCGACCGCGCTGCGCGAGCTCCGCACCTACCGGCGCATCTCCGGCCGCAACGACCAGCTCCCGATGATGGTGGACTGCGAACGAGGCCTCGGCCGCCCCGAGCGTGCGCTCGAACTCGGCCGTTCGGTGGAGCGTGCCGCGCTCGACACCGCGGTGCAGGTCGAACTCGCGATCGCGATGTCCGGCGCACGCATCGACCTCGGGAACCCCACAGCTGCCCTGGGCGAGCTGGAGATTCCACAGCTGGACCCGTCCACGGCCTACACGTGGTCACCGGCGCTCTACAGTGCTTACGCGGCCACGCTCGAAGAGCTCGGCCGCCAGGACGAGGCCGACGAGTGGTGGGCCCGTGTCGACCGTGCGGCAGCGGCTCTCGCCGAAGCCGCCGACGAGAACGCTTGGGAGACAGTTGATGTGGTCGAGGAAACGCTCGAAGTCGAAGAACACGGAGACGCCGGCGAGCTCGACGACACCGACCAGCTCGACGACGACGCCGACCTCGACGACGACGACGAGCCAGCCCTCGCCGAGCCCGACGTCGTCGGCGAACCCGGCGACGCCGACGAGCCCGGCGAACTCGACGACGACAACCCCCGCGACGTCGACGGCTCCGCAGCCGACTGACGTCCCGACCGCGCCGACGGACGGCGTCGACGTGGTGCTCACGGACCTCGACGGCGTCGTCTACCGGGGGCGGAACGCCATCCCGCACGCGGTCGAGGCGCTCACACGGGCCTCGCTGACCGCACGGGTCGGGTACATCACCAACAACGCGTCCCGACGACCGATCGACGTCGCCGAGCACCTCGAGCGCTACGGGCTCGAGGTGTCCGAGGACGACGTCGTCACGTCGTCGCAGGCGGGCGTGCAGCTCCTGTCGACGCTGGTGCCCGCCGGCGCGACGGTGCTCGTCACCGGTGGGCTGGGACTGTCGAGCATCGTCGAGGCCGCCGGCTTCACGGTGACGACCAGTGCCGAGGACTCCCCGGCCGCGGTCATCCAGGGCTTCTCACCGGACCTCGGGTGGAAGGAACTGGCCGAGGCGTCGTTCGCGTTGGCCGACCCGGCGATCCCGTGGGTCGCCACGAACATGGACTGGTCGATCCCGGTCGAGCGCGGCATCGCCCCCGGCAACGGCACGCTCGTGTCCGCGGTGCACCAGGCCGTGGGGCGGATGCCCGTGGTCGCCGGCAAGCCGGAGCGCCCGATCTTCGACGCCGCGGTCGAGCGGTTCGGCGGCGGGAAGACACTGTTCATCGGTGACCGTCTCGACACCGACATCAAGGGGGCGAACGACGTCGGGATCCCGAGCGTCCTCGTGCTCACGGGCATCGACCAGGCGAAGCAGGTGCTCGCGGCCGATCAGCGCTCGCGTCCACTGTTCGTGCTCGAGGACCTCCGTGGTCTGTCCGAGCCCTACCCGGTGACAGTCCGGCGGCAGGACGACGACGGCACGCGGTACGTCACCGTCGGCAGCGCCACCGTGGCGATGCGGGGGCACGTGGTGCGGGTGCTCGACGCCGGCAGCGACATCGATCGGCTCCGTGCCGGCGCAGCGCTGATCTGGGAGTCCGGCCTGGCCATCTACGGTCTCGACGTGGACCCGCAGCTGTACGGCGGCGAGTAGCGTGTCGGACGTGCCGAACCCCGAGCAGCCGTCCGCCGACCTGGAACCGCAGGACGAGTTCGCCGCGCGCACCTCGGCGGCCGAGGCCCTG
Source organism: Curtobacterium sp. VKM Ac-2861 (assembly GCF_013204965.1). Classification (NCBI taxonomy): domain Bacteria; kingdom Bacillati; phylum Actinomycetota; class Actinomycetes; order Micrococcales; family Microbacteriaceae; genus Curtobacterium; species Curtobacterium sp. VKM Ac-2861. Next base: position 227,137 of record NZ_JABMLA010000007.1, on the reverse strand, counting down.
CCGCTCGTCGAGCGCGCCGACGCGTTCTCGGCACTCCACGACGAGCTGCGTACGCGGCTCGAGAGCGGCGGCACCGCGAGTGCCTGAACCGGACGGAGCCGTGCCCGACGCGACCCCGGTCCGCCTCGACGCCCTGCTCGCGACACGTGGCCTCGCGCGGTCGCGCACCGCTGCCACCAAGCTCATCCAGGACGGCCGGGTGACGGTCGACGGTCGTCCCGTCGTGAAGCCCTCCACCCCGACCTCGCCGGCTGCCGACATCGTGGTCGACGCGGCCGACGAGTGGGTCTCCCGCGCTGCCCAGAAGCTGGTCGGAGCGCTCGATGCGTTCGGCGTCGACCCGTCCGGCCGTGTGGTGCTCGACGTCGGTGCGAGCACGGGTGGCTTCACGCAGGTGCTCCTGGCCCGTGGTGCTCGACGGGTCATCGCGCTCGACGTCGGGCACGGGCAACTGCACCCGACGATCGCCGTCGACGAGCGTGTCGCCGTGGTCGAGGGCACCAACGCCCGCAGCCTGACCCGGTCGGACTACCTCGCGCTCGACGGCGCCGCAGCCGAGACGACCCTGGTGGTCGGCGACCTGTCCTTCATCTCGCTCCGGCTCGTGCTGCCCGCCCTGGCCGAGGCCGTCCCCGCCGACGACTTCGTCCTGTTGGTGAAGCCGCAGTTCGAGGTCGGTCGCGGCGGGGTGCGCGAGGGCATCGTGCACGATCCGGCACTCCGCGACGACGCCCTGATGAACGTCCTGTGGGCCGCATGGGACCTGGGCTTCGGGACCACCGGGCTCGCGGCGTCGCCCATCATCGGGACGCACGGGAACCACGAGTACCTCGCGCGCTTCCAGCGTGGTGTCGGTGGCAATCCGACAGAATGGAGAGTCCGGGCAACCGAACTCACAGAGGGGACCGCATGAGCGACGACCGGCACATCCTGCTCGTCTCCCACACGGGTCGCCGTGACTCGATCGACGCTGCGGTCGAGGTCTGCGACCTCCTGCACGCCGCCGGTCTGATCCCGGTGATGCCGTTCGACGAGTACGCCGACATCCGGCGGGCCGAAGCCTCGGTGGGGCAGGTCGACATCCTGGGCGTCGACGTCCAGGCGGACCAGCTCGAGATCGTCATCGTGCTCGGCGGCGACGGCACCATCCTGCGCGCGGCCGAACTCGTGCGCGAGACGCGGGCACCGATCGTCGGCGTGAACCTCGGGCACGTGGGCTTCCTGGCGGAGAGCGAGCGGGACGCCCTCGCCGAGACCGTCGAGCGTGCTCTGTCGGGTGAGTACCACGTCGAGGAGCGCGTCACCCTGCAGGTCGACGTGGTCGTCGGCAACCAGATCGTCTACTCGAGTTGGGCGCTCAACGAGGCCACCATCGAGAAGGCATCGCGCGAGCGCATGCTCGAAGTGGTGACCGAGGTCGACGGTCGCCCGCTGTCCTCGTTCGGGTGCGACGGCGTCGTCGTGTCGACCCCCACCGGGTCCACGGCGTACTCGTTCTCCGGCGGCGGTCCCATCGTCTGGCCCGACGTCGACGCCCTGCTGATGGTGCCGCTCAGCGCGCACGCCCTGTTCGCCCGCCCGATCGTGGTGGGCCCGGACTGCACGCTCGCGATCGAGGTCCTGCGGCGCACGAGCGGTGTCGGGGTGCTGTGGTGCGACGGTCGCCGGACGCACGACCTGCCGCCGGGCGCTCGCGTCGAGGTCCGACGGTCGCCGGACCCCGTGCGGGTCGCGCGCCTCAAGGACGCCCCGTTCACCGACCGGTTGGTCGCGAAGTTCCGGCTCCCGGTCACCGGGTGGCGCGGGCCGCAGACCGACGAGGACGAGGACCACCTGTGACCGGCCGAGGCGAGGAGCACCACCGATGATCGAGGAGATCGCGATCCGTGACCTCGGGGTCATCGGCGAGACCACGCTCGAACTCGGTCCGGGGTTCACCGTCGTCACGGGCGAGACCGGTGCCGGCAAGACCATGATCGTCACGGCCCTCGGGCTGTTGCTCGGTGCTCGGGCGGACGCCGGCTCGGTCCGCCGTGGTGCCTCGAGCGCCGTGGTCGAGGGCCGGTGGAACGTCCCCGAGCACGCTGCCGTCGCCGAACGAGTCGAGGACGCCGGCGGCGCGGTGGAGGACGGCGAACTGATCCTCACGCGCACGGTCTCGGCGGAGGGCCGCAGCCGTGCGACCGTCGGGGGCCGCAGCGCTCCCGTCGCGGTGCTCGGTGAACTCGCGGACCAGCTCGTGACGGTGCACGGCCAGTCCGACCAGATCCGACTGACCTCGTCGACCGCGCAGCGTGCGGCGCTCGACGGCTTCGGCGGGGCGGCCCTCGAGAAGGCCCTGAACCGGTACGTCGCCGCGTTCGACGCGTGGCAGCAGCACACGGGCGAACTCGAGACACTGACGCGCGACCGCGACGAGCGGGTGGCCGAAGCCGACCGGATCCGCGCTGCCTCGGACGAGATCGAAGCGGCCGACCCGCAGCCCGGCGAGGACGTCGAGCTCGCCGAGCGCGCCGACCGGCTCGGCAACCTCGAGGAACTCCGGCTGTCCGCGGCCCTGGCGCACGAGGCCCTGTCCAGCGAGTCCCTCGACGGCGTCTCCGACGTCGTCGGCCTGGTCGAGTCCGCCCGACGCGCCGTCGAGCGGGTCGCCGACTCCGACGCCGCCCTGCAGCCCGTGCTCGAACAGCTCACGGAGCTCGGCATCCAGGCGGCCGAGGCCTCGGCGAGCATCTCCAGCTACCTCGGCTCGCTCGAGCCCGAGGCCGGTCACGACCTCGAGCTCATCAACGAACGGCGCGCCCTGCTCGCCGGCCTCACCCGCAAGTACGGCGAGACCGTCGACGACGTCATCGACTACGGGCAGCGGGCGAGCGACCGCCTGCTCGAGCTGGACGGCGACGACGACCGCATCGCCGCCCTCCAGCAGTCCGTCGAACAGGACGAACAGGCACTCGGGGTGGCCGCGGCCGCGTTGACCGCTGCCCGCACGAAGGCGGCAGCGGACCTCGCGAAGCGCGTCACGACCGAGCTGAAGACACTCGCGATGGCCGGCGCCACCCTGGTGGTCGAGGTCACCGACGCGGGGGAGTACCGCCGACACGGACGCGACCAGGTGTCGATCCTGCTGCAGCCGCACTCCGGCACCGACCCCCGACCGATCGGCAAGGGGGCATCGGGCGGCGAGCTCTCGCGCGTGATGCTCGCGATCGAGGTCGTGATGGCCGGCAGCACGACCGTGCCGACGTTCGTCTTCGACGAGGTCGACGCCGGCGTGGGCGGTGCGGCGGCGATCGAGATCGGCCGTCGGCTGGCGAAGCTCGCCGAGCGCACGCAGGTCATCGTCGTCACGCACCTGGCGCAGGTCGCGGCGTTCGCGAACAACCACCTCAACGTGGTCAAGGACGCGAGTGGCGCCGTGACCTCGTCGAGTGTGCGACGGCTCGAGGGCGAGGACCGCCTGCAGGAGATGGCGCGGTTGCTCTCGGGGCTCGGCGACAGCGCGAGCGGCGTGGAGCACGCCCGCGAACTGCTCGACGTGGCTGGCCAGACGGCCTGACCTGCCACGCGGCCGCAAGCACGCAAGCACGGCAAGCAGGCAGGCAAGCACGCGCGCAAGCGCGGCAAGCACGCAGGCAAGCACGCGCGCCCACGCGCGCCCACGCGCGCACGGCCCGAAGACCCGGCCACCCACCTCGCGCAACGCCCACGGCGAACCGAGGTCGCGCCTCCCGGCAGTTCTGACGTACGATGGAATCCCGTGGCGGACACTCTCAGCAGCGGTACCCAGGCAAACACCCCGACCCCGAAGGTGACGAAGCAGATCTTCGTGACCGGCGGGGTCGTCTCGTCTCTCGGCAAGGGCCTGACGGCAGCCAGCCTCGGCAATCTCCTGACGGCTCGCGGCCTCAAGGTCGTCATGCAGAAGCTCGACCCGTACCTCAACGTGGACCCGGGCACCATGAACCCGTTCCAGCACGGCGAGGTCTTCGTGACCGACGACGGTGCGGAGACGGACCTCGACATCGGGCACTACGAGCGCTTCCTCGACATCAACCTGGCGCAGTCGGCGAACGTCACGACCGGCCAGGTGTACTCGACGGTGATCGCCAAGGAGCGTCGCGGCGAGTACCTCGGTGACACCGTGCAGGTCATCCCGCACATCACCGACGAGATCAAGCGTCGGATGCGCGAGCAGGCGGAGAACGACCCGCAGCCCGACGTCATCATCACCGAGGTCGGCGGCACGGTCGGCGACATCGAGTCGCAGCCGTTCATCGAGTCGGCGCGCCAGGTGCGCCACGAACTCGGCCGCAACAACGTGTTCTTCGTGCACGTGTCGCTCGTGCCGTTCATGAACGCGTCGGGTGAGCAGAAGACGAAGCCGACGCAGCACTCGGTCGCCGCGCTCCGCTCGATCGGCATCCAGCCCGACGCCCTCGTGCTGCGGTCGGACCGCCCGGTGTCGGACTCGAACAAGAAGAAGATCGCCCTGATGTGCGACGTCGACGAGGACGCCGTGGTGAACGCCGTTGACGTCCCGTCGATCTACGACCTGCCGACGCTGCTGAACAACCAGGGCCTCGACCAGGTCATCGTCGACGCGCTCAAGCTCGAGGCCGGCCCGGTCGACTGGACCGCGTGGACGCCGGTGCTCCGTGCCGTGCACGAGCCGAAGAAGGACGTCACGATCGCCCTGGTCGGCAAGTACATCGACCTGCCGGACGCCTACCTGTCGGTCACCGAGGCGCTCCGTGCCGGTGGCTTCGCGCACGACGCGAAGGTGACGCTGAAGTGGGTCGTCTCCGACGACTGCACCACGCCCGAGGGTGCTGCGAAGCAGCTCGGCGACGTCGACGGCATCTGCATCCCCGGCGGGTTCGGCGTGCGCGGCATCGAGGGCAAGCTCGGCGCGCTGCGCTTCGCCCGTGAGCAGGGCATCCCGACGCTCGGCCTGTGCCTCGGCCTGCAGTGCATGGTCATCGAGTACGCCCGCCACGAGGCCGGCCTGACCGACGCGTCGAGCACCGAGTTCGACCCGGAGACCTCGACGCCGGTCATCGCGACCATGGCGGAGCAGGTGGACATCATCGCCGGCGGCGACCTGGGCGGCACCATGCGCCTCGGCCTGTACCCGGCGACGTTCAGCTCCGGGTCGTTGGCCGAGTCGCTCTACGGTGCGCCCGAGGCGTCCGAGCGCCACCGTCACCGCTACGAGGTCAACAACACGTACCGGCAGCAGATCGCGGACGCCGGCCTGGTGTTCTCGGGCACGTCGCCCGACGGCAGCCTGGTCGAGTACGTCGAGCTGCCGCGTGACGTGCACCCGTTCTACATCGCGACGCAGGCGCACCCGGAGCTGCGCTCGCGTCCGACGAACGCGCACCCGCTGTTCGCGGGGCTCGTCGCGGCCGCGATCGAGCGCCACGAGGCGTCCAGCCTGTTCGACCCGCAGAACGAGGAGCAGGTCGCGTAACGCGCGTTGTCGATGACGGGAGGCGCGGTGCCAGCTGGAACCGCGCCTCCCGTCCGTCGTCTGGTCGCGCCCACGGAACCTGGTTCCGGACACGGAACCGCGGAACGACGCGGTGCTGTGTCCGGAACCTGGTTCCGCGAGGGGCGCGTGCTTGGATGGTTCCGTGACTGACGCACCCATCGCTGACGAAGCCGCCTCGTTCGAGGTCACCGAGTCCACCGTCGTGTACGACGGCGCCGTCTGGGACGTGCGCCGCGACGCGATCGCGTACCACGACGAGACGATGGTGCGGGAGTACATCGACCACACCGGTGCAGTCGCGGTCTACGCAGAGGACGACGAGGGCCGTGTCCTCGTGATCCAGCAGTACCGACACCCGGTTCGGGTGCGCGACTGGGAGCTGCCGGCCGGGCTGCTGGACGTCGAGGGCGAGGACCTCCAGGTCGCTGCCGCTCGCGAACTCGCTGAAGAGGCCGACCTCGAAGCGGACACGTGGGAGCCGCTGGTCCGGTACAACACGTCGTCCGGCGGGAGCAACGAGTTCCTGCAGGTCTACCGCGCCCGGGGCGTGCGGCCCACGACGACGGCGTTCGAGCGCGAGGCTGAGGAAGCCGACATCGTGAAGCGGTGGGTGCCGCGGGCCGAGCTGGTGGAGGCGATCCTCGATGGTCGGCTGCACAACTCCGGGCTGGTCGTGGCCGTGCTCGCGGTGGATGCGCTCGAGCGAGGCCGCGCATGAGCCTGCGAGAACTGGTCGACGCGGCGACGTGGACGCACGAGCCCGAGGCCGTCGAGCTCGACGGCGATGTGCTGCGCGTGACCGCGGTCGAGGGCAGCGACGCCTGGCGGACCACCTCGTACGGGTTCGTCCACGACTCCGAGCACGCGCTGGTGCAGCCCCTCGACGGGTCGTTCTCGGTCGAGGCATCGTTCGTCCTCGACTACACGGAGCAGTTCGACCAGGCCGGTCTCTTCCTGCGCGTCGACGAGCGGAACTGGATCAAGGCCGGTGTCGAGTTCTCCGATGGGACGCCGCAGCTCGGCGCCGTGGTGACCCGTGACTTCTCGGACTGGTCGGTGGCGCCCGTGCCGGAGTGGGTGGGACGTGGGGTGACCGTCCGGGCCAGCCGCGACGGTGATGCCGTGACCGTCCGGGCGTGGGTCGACGACGAGGAACCCCGGCTGGTGCGGGTTGCGTACCTCGATCCCGATGCTGCGGTGTCGGCCGGACTGTTGTGTGCAGCTCCGACGCGTGCCGGCCTGACCGTGACGTTCACCGGGTACCGGGTCGGGGCCCCCGACGAGGCACTGCACTGACCGTGCGCCTGCTGTCGTGATTCCCCTGGACCGTGCCACGGAGACGTACCTGCGGCACGTCGCGATCGAGCGGGGACTGTCACAGCACACGCTGTCGGCGTACCGGCGTGACCTGGCGGTGTTCACCTCGTGGCTGGCGACGGCTCCGGTGGTCGACTCCGACGGTGCCGACCGGGCCGGCGGGGCGTCCGCGATCGACGACGTCGGGCGGCTCGCTCGGGCAGACGTCTCGGAGTTCGTGACCCACCTGGCGACGAAGCCGGACGGTCCGCTGGCACCGAGGTCGATCGCCCGGATGCTCAGCTCGGTGCGCTCGTTCACGGCCTTCGCGGCGGGGGAGGGCTGGCTGCCGCTCGACCCCGGCACCGCCGTCCGGCCGCCGAAGGCCCCGATGCGGCTGCCGAAGGCCATCTCGGTGGAGGACATGGAGCGGCTGCTCGGCGCGGTGTCCGTCGATGCCGACGACCCCGTGCAGCTGCGGGACAAGGCGTTGCTCGAACTGCTCTACGCCACCGGCGCGCGGATCTCCGAGGCGGTGGGGTTGTCGGTGGACGACGTGACGACCCTGTCCGACGACTCAGCCCCCGACGCCGATGGCCTCGCCGTCGTGAAGGTCACCGGCAAGGGGAACAAGCAGCGGGTCGTGCCCCTCGGCAGTTTCGCGCGGGCGGCGATCGATGCCTACCTGGTGCGGGCCCGTCCGGTGTTCGCAGCGCGAGGAGCCTCGACGCCGGCGCTGTTCCTCGGCGCCCGAGGTGCTCGGCTGTCACGGCAGAGCGCGTGGCTCGTGATCCAGTCGGCGGCCGAGGCGGCGGGACTCGAGGCGCACGTTTCGCCGCACACCTTCCGGCACTCGTTCGCGACGCACCTGCTCGAGGGCGGTGCCGATGTGCGGGTGGTGCAGGAGTTGCTCGGGCACGCGAGCGTCGCGACGACCCAGATCTACACGATGGTCACGGCGGACATGCTGCGGGACGTGTACCAGACGGCGCATCCGCGGGCGCGGCGGTAGGTCTCGTTGCGGCGGGCCCGGACGTGCACTTCGTGAGCAGCAATGGTCGGGTCGTTGGTCGGCACCCGACCATTTCTGCTCACGAAGTCGGACGGTGACGGCCCCGCATGCCTCAGAAGAGGTGGAACTGGGCGGACGCCGCCACCGCGCCCGTCGCGACCGCGACCACCACCGCGCTCGAGGACGCACTCCTCGCAGCGACCGCCCACCCGCCGGTCGCACCGGGGCGGACGACGCCGACGAGCCCGCACCCGAGAGCGAGCGCGCTGCAGACACCCAGCGGGTTGATGAGGATCGACGTCAGAGCCAGCAGCACCGCGAGCACCGTGAACACGCACAGCCGGCGGTCGCGACCGCCGCCGGACGCCCACGCGTGGGTCCGGATCGATGCCGTGTGCACCGAGAACGCGGGGCCGACAGGCGCGACGACGATCGGCAGGACCGGTTCCGGAGCACTCGGCAGGACACGGGTCGCGGCACCCCAGGCGTGACCGTCCCACCAGCGGAGACGACTGGCGTCCTGCGGGTCCGGGAACCAGCCTGCGGCCGGCAGTGTCACGGGGACTCCTCGAGGTGCGGGGGATGGTGCTCCTCGACGGTAGGGGACGCCGCCCCGCCGCCACAGTCCCAAGGCGGGTGTCGGCACAAGTGCGGACACCCGGCGGTGCGCTACGGTCGGCTGGTGACCGCGAGCCTGGATGACTTCTGGAACGAGCGGCGCGACGAGGCTCCGGAACTGCCGGCCGAGGTGCCGGAGGCGTGGTCGTTCGGTGCCACTCCGGAGCAGGCAGACGAGCTGCTCGGCCTGGTGCTCCGCGGGGTCAAGGACGGCACCGCGTCATCGCTCTGGGACTACGAGGCGACGGGGGACCCGCTCCCCGCGGCCGGTGAGTGCAGCATCGTGACCGACGGCGCCGGTGTTCCCAGGGCCGTCATCGAGACGACGGACGTCCGGATCGTCCCGTTCGACGCGGTCGGGGCCGAGCACGCGCGCGCCGAAGGCGAAGGAGACCGGACTCTCGAGCACTGGCGGACGGTGCACGAGGCGTACTGGCGTGAGCACTCCGAGAACCCGCGCGGCTTCGAACCGGACATGCCGGTGGTCTGCGAGCGCTTCCGGCTGATCTGGCCGACGCCGACGGCGCCTGCGTAGACGCAGCCGCCGACCGTCAGCGCCTGACCGAGCAGATCAGGCCGGGACGGGTGCCGCGTCGACCTCGGTGAACACGTCCTTCACCGCGGCGAGCAGTCTCGCGTTGAAGTCGACGCCGAGCTGGTTCGGCACCGTGACGAGCACGGTGTCGGCAGCGCGGACGGCCTGGTCGGCCGCCAGCTCCGCGACGAGGTCCTCGGGCGAGCCGATGTACGAGCGGCCGAAGCGTGCGAGCCCGCCGTCGAGGTGCCCGACCTGGTCCTGCCCCTCGACCTGTGCGCGGACGCCGAAGTAGTGCCGCGACTCGTCGTCGATGATCGGGATGATGCTCCGCGAGACCGACACCCGAGGGGTCCGGTCCCAGCCCGACTCCGCCCACACTCGGCGGAAGCGCTCGATCTGTTCGGCCTGCAGTTCGTCGAACGGCACGCCGGTGTCCTCGGTGAGCAGGGTCGACGACATCAGGTTCATGCCTTGCTCGGCGGTCCACTCGGCGGTGGCGCGTGTGCCGGCGCCCCACCAGATGCGGTCGCCGAGCGAGTCGGAGAGCGGGGAGATCGGCAGCGATCCGACCGAGCCGGTCATCTGCGGGTTGGCGTTGGCCATCGGTTCGCCGGCGATGGCGCGACGGAACACGCTGGTGTGCGCGCGGGCCATGTCGCCGCCGTTCTCGTCAGACGCGTCCGGCACGTAGCCGAACTGCTGGTAACCGGCGAGGGCGGTCTCGGGTGAGCCACGGGAGACGCCGAGCTGCAGTCGTCCGCCGGAGATGAGGTCGGTCGCCGCGGCCTCCTCGGCCATGTAGAGCGGGTTCTCGTAGCGCATGTCGATCACGCCGGTCCCGATCTCGATGCGGCTGGTCTTCGCGGCGATCGCGGACAGCAGGGGGAACGGTGCCGCCTGCTGCGGTGCGAAGTGGTGCACGCGGAAGTAGGCGCCGTCGACGCCGGCCTCTTCGGCAGCGACCGCGAGGTCGATCGCCTGCACCAGGGACTCACGCCCGCTGCGCACCTTCGACCCCGGCACGTCGCGCCAGTGTCCGAACGACAGGAACCCGATCTTCGTCATGTCGATGCAAACGCATCCGGAGAGTCGGGCATTCCGTCACGACTACGGTGTCCGCCATGGACGACCCCCGCACTGCGCTCGACACGGAGCGCGCCCGCAACGTACGGCTGCTCGCCGACGTCGAGCGGAGCATGCGCGATGTCAGTGACGCCCGCCAGGACGCCAACTCCGACGACGAGCACGACCCCGAGGGCGCGACCCTCGCGTGGGAGCGCGGCTCGCTCGGCGCCGTCCGCGACGCGGCCAGGCAGCGGATCGAGCAGGTGGACGCCGCGCTCGCGCGGCTCGACGCCGGCACCTACGGGACCTGCGCGGTCGGCGGCGAACCGATCCCAGCGGCCCGATTGGCCGCCGTCCCGTGGGCCGCGACGTGCGTCGCCCACGCGTGACGGGCCTCCCGGCGGACACTCGCTGACGGACGGGAGGCGCGGCGCATCCCCGCCACGCGTCGTCCGTCACGCGCACCGCGCGTCCACCGCGTGCGCCGCGGATTCCCAGCCGCGGGCCCTACGTTTTCGGCATGGACGGCGACGTGAACGACGGACCCGGCGAGAGCCGGACCGACGGTGCGCCGCGTCAGCGCTTCCAGTGGTTCCACGACATGCGGACCTGGATCCACGCGCGGCCGCACCTGCACCTGTTCTACAAGGTGCTCGTCGGGATCGTCGGCGGGCTGGTCGTCATCATCGGACTCATCCTGGTGCCGCTGCCCGGGCCCGGTTGGCTCGTGGTGTTCATCGGACTCACGGTGCTGGCGAGCGAGTTCCACTTCTTCCACAAGATCATCGTGTGGCTCAAGGCGCAGTTGCACCGATTCTGGGACTGGGCCAAGCGGCACGGACCGAAGCGCCTGCGTGATGCTGCCGACCGGGGCAAGGCCGACGTCGACGCCGCCCACACGGGTGCTGCGCGGACGGTCGGGGTGCGTGCTCGTGGACGGGCGCGCGGCGCGAACTCGGCGCACCCGGGGCACTGAGTCGGCCCGGCGCGTCCGGCACCGTGCCGTGTTGGTCACTGCGTGCGAGGTTGATGGCTCCGTGCGGCGCTGTATGCGCGCACTGAGCGAGCAACCTCGCACGGGATGACCAACCTCGCACCGTGCGCCTGGCGCGCGCCGCCCTCCGGGCGGACGGCCCGCTACTCCGCCGCGACGCGGATCGAGCCGGTGGCGGTGCGCTCGATGACCTCGGCGGCCTGCTCCTCGACGGCGGCCGCGTCCTTCGACGTCAGCTGCAGCACGAGCGCGACGACGGCAGCGAGGACGATGAACCCGCCGTACCCGGCGATGACGGGGACGAGTCCGATCGACGGTTCGAGCAGCCCACCGATGACGGCGGGGACCCCGAACGCCAGGTAGCTGACGACGTAGATCGTCGAGAGCAGTCCGGCGCGGTGGGTCGGTGCTGCGGTCGCGAGCAGCATCCGCAGCGGCGCCTGGAACCCGGCGCCGAAGCCGACGCCGGCGATCGCACTGCCGACGACGAGGCCGGGCAGGGAGTGGGCCATCACGAACGCCACGGTCACGATCGGCCCGAGCACCAGGGCGACGAGCCCGACGAGCACGGCGCGACGAGCGTCCATCCGCTGCGTCGCGAGCCCGGTCAGCGCGCCGACGCCCGTGACGACGGCGATGAGTGCGCCGGCCGCGAAGTGGTTCGTGATGCCGAACACGGCACCGAGGGCCGAGGGGACGAGTGAGAGGAACATGCCGCCGAGGGCCCAGCTGGCGACGAGCGAACCGACGACCCCGCGGAAGAGTCGACGCGAGCTCCGCGGCACGCTGATCGTCGGGCGCAGCGAACGGAGTGCTCCGGGGCGCCGTTGGACCTGCTCGGGCACCACGAACAGCGCCAGCACGAGGAGCACGAGCAGTGCGCCGAAGACCAGGTAGACGAGCTGCTCCGGCGCCGGACCCCACTGCACGAGCGCGCCGCTCGACATCGCACCGGTGGCGAGTGCGATCGGCGGGATGACGCCGTTCAGCACGCCGGCCAGGGTCGGGTGCCGCTCGAGCGAGTTGTCGATGAGGGCCGCCCCGAGCGCACCGATCAGGAGCCCGACGGAGACGCCCTGCACGATGCGGTCGACGATGAGCGCGCCGACGCCGTCCGCGATCGCGAACAGTCCGAGCGACAGGGCGACGCCGAGACCACCGGCGACGAGCACGGGTTTGCGGCCGACGTGGTCGGACAGCCGCCCGGCGATGAGCAGGCTCGCGAGCAGCCCGGCGACGTAGATGGCGAAGACGCCGGTCAGCATGAGCGGCGTGAGGTGCCACTCGGCGGCGTAGACCGGGTAGATCGGCGAGGGGACCGCGGACGACGCGACCGACACCAGGAGCATCGCCGCGAGGATCCAGAACCCGGCGACCGAGCGAGCTGACTGCTGCATGAGCATCCTTCCGATGGTCCGTTGTACGACTGCATTCGTACCGCAGTCCGCAGTACGACGCAAGTCGTACAGCAAGCCGAACGGTGGTAGCGTCCCGTCCATGCCCGCGCACGTCGATGCCCCCGAGCGGCTGCCCCAGCCGTCCGTGGCCGAGATGGACCTCCCCGTCGTCCTCGATGCCCTGAGCGACCCGATCCGGTTGGCGATCCTGCACCGCTACCTCGTCGACGCCGCCGGTGGTGAACGGAGCTGCGGCTGGGTCGGCATCGACCGACCGAAGTCCACGCTCACCCACCACTTCCGGGTCCTGCGCGAGGCCGGACTGCTCGAACAGCACCTCGAGGGCCTGACCCGCATCAGCCGGGTCCGGATCGAGGACGTGCAGCAGCGGTTCCCGGGGCTGCTCGACCTGGTGCTCGACTGGCAGGTGCCCGCGGCCCTGCTCCGCGAGGGGATCGAGTCGTGAGCGCGGTGCCCGGCGCGGGTGCCGACGCCGGCGCCGGGGTGGCCGTGCACACGCTCCCCGACATCGGTGCTGACCCGGCCGTGACGACGGCGCTCGCCGCGGACCTCGACGCCGCCGGCTTCACCGTCGACCGGGTCGATGCACTCTGGGGGACCGAAGCGGCCGCATCGCTGCACCGGGGGTCGCGAGTGGCGGCCCTCCGTGCCCTGGCCGCTCGTGAGACATCCCCGCTCGGCACCCTCGCCACCCTGTTCGTGCTCGGACTGCCGACGTCCCGCGCGGACGCCGCAGTCGCGTTCCCGACCGCCGGGCTCGACGCCGTGGTCGCGGCAGGGCTGCTGCGGGTCTGCGACACCGACGCCACAGTCGTGGAGCCGACGGTGGACCTGCGTCCCTACGCCTTCGTCGACGACCTCGGCGCCGGCAGCTGGTGGATCGTCTCGGACCTCGGCGAACTCGCCCTCGGCCACGCGATCAGCGAGGAGCACGTCCTCGGCATCGGCGGCGCCACCACCACGCTGAGCGGCCTGCAGGTCCCCGTCCCCGTCCGCACGGTCCTCGACCTCGGCACCGGCTGCGGGATCCAGGCCATGCACGCCCGGCGCTTCGCCGAGCACGTCGTGGCCACCGACATCTCGCGCCGCGCCCTCGACATCGCCCGCTTCAACGCGCAGCTCAACGGCATCGACGGGATCGACTTCCGGTACGGCTCGCTCTTCGAGCCCGTCGCGGGGGAGCGGTTCGACCGCATCGTGTCGAACCCGCCCTTCGTCATCACACCCCGTCGGCCGGGCGTCCCCTCGTACGAGTACCGCGACGGCGGCATGGTCGGCGACGCGCTCGTCGAGACCGTGCTCCGCGGCCTGTCCGAGCACCTCGAGCCCGGTGGGACCGCGCAGCTGCTCGGCAACTGGGAGTACCACTGGGGCGTCGACGGCCTCGACCGCGTGCGCAGCTGGTTCGAGGACACCGACCTCGACGCGTGGGTCGTCGAGCGCGAGCGCCAGGACCCCACGTCGTACGCCGAGACCTGGATCCGCGACGGCGGCACGAAGCCCGGGACGCCCGAGTTCGACACGCTCATGGGCGCCTGGCTCGACGACTTCGCGGACCGCCGCGTCACCGGCGTCGGCTTCGGGTACGTCGTGGTGCGTCGAGCCCTGCCAGGAGGAACGGCGAGCCTCCGCCGGTTCGAGCGCGTCCCCGAGACGCTCGGCTCCAACCCCGCCGGGCTCGGAGCCACGGTCGCTCGCGTCCTGGACGCGGCCGCGTGGCTCGCCGCGCACGACGACGCCGCGCTCGCCACGGCGCACCTGACGGTGGCGGGCGACGTCACCGAGGAGCGCTACTACTGGCCGGGCAACGACGACCCCACGGTGATGACGCTCGTGCAGGGCGGCGGACTCGGACGGCGGGTTGACGCGGACACGGCGCTCGCCGCGTTCGTCGGAGCCTGCGACGGGGACCTGTCCGTCGCGGCGATCGTCGGCGCGCTCGCGCAGATCACGGGTGTCGACGAGCAGGTGCTCGCCGCCGACCTGTTGCCGGCGGCGCGCGACCTGGTGCTCGACGGGCTGCTGCTGCCGGCCTAGCGAACGGACGGCGCGGTCGCTGTCAGCGGCCGTCGCGCCAGCTGTGCTCGGGGGCGTAGCCGAGCAGCTCGCGGGCCTTCTCGGACGACAGCAGCGAGCTGACGCCGTCGATGTCCGCGCGACGCTCGATGTCGGGCACGTAGCGCTCGACGAGCTCGATCGTCGGGGTGTCCATCACGGTGTCGGGGCTCGCGATGACGAACGCCTCGAACCCGGTGAGCTCGGCCTCGACGGCCTTGCGGACCGCCTGGGCGCCGTCACGCGAGTCGATGTACGACCACAGGTTGAAGGTCTTCGCCTCGGGGGTGGCGTCCCACGGGAACGCCGGGTAGTCGGTCTCGTCCATCACGTTCGAGAACCGCAGGCCGATCATCTTCAGCTCCGGGTCCCAGCGGGTGAAGTGGCGGGCCATCTCCTCTTCGACCGCCTTGCCGAGCGAGTACGACGACTGCGGGCGGACCGCGAACTCCTCGTCGACGGGCAGGTAGGGCGGGTGGTGCTCGCCCATCGGGATGCCGAGCAGGGTCTCGCTCGACGCCCACACCAGGTTCTTGACCTTCGCGGCGCGTGCGGCGTGGAAGACGTTGATCGACGCCGTCACGTTGTTCGTGATGAGCGCTACGTCGGGGACCTGGCCCGGCGCGGGCACGGCCGCGAGGTGCACGACGGCGTCCACGTGGTCGTACCGGTCGTCGATGCCGAGCAGGGCGTTCAGGACCTGGCCGTAGTCGGTCAGGTCGATCCGGACGAACTGCACGCCCTCGGGCTGGTCGGGGGAGGGCACGCGGTCGAGCAGCACCACGTCGTACCCGTGCGCATCGAGGTCGCGCACCACCGCTCGTCCGAGCTTGCCGCTGCCGCCGGTCACCACTACACGCGTCATCGCGTCACTCCACATCGTCGTCGGGTCGCCCTCCGGGCACGCCCCATCCTGCCCGGCGCCGCCTGACCCGACCAGGCCCTGTCCGTACCCCGCTGTCCGGCGGGGGAGCGTCAGGCGGTGGGGGCGACCTGGGCGATCGCGAGGCGGGCGACGAGCTCGACGTGCTGCGCCATGTCCCGCGACGGGTCGAACAGCCACTGGATCTGCATGCCGTCGGACACCGCGAGCAGCACGCTCGTCAGTTCCTCGGCATCGACGTCGGCGCGGAGCCGTCCGTCCTGCTGCATGGTGCGGAAGTCGGCGGACAGGTCGCGACGGCTGCGCTCGTAGCGCTCTTGGAAGTACGCGTGCGCGGGGTGCTCGGGGTCGGTCGCAGCTGCGGCGGAGAGGTTGACGAACATCTGCACCAGGCCGGGGACCTCGGCGTTGTGCCGGACGATCGCGGCGAGCAGGGCGGCCGGGTCCGGCGCCTGCCAGTCGTGGGCGAGGTCGAGCTCGTCGCGTCGTCGCAGGATCTCGACCCAGAGCTCGTCCTTGGAGTCGAAGTAGTGCAGCAGTCCGGCCTGGGTCAGCCCGACGGCGTCGGCGATGTCCTTGATGCTGGTGCGGCGGAACCCCTGCGAGGCGACGAGGTCGAGCGCGACCGTGAGGATCTCCTCGCGCTTCGCGATGCCCTTCGCGTACGAACCCCGTCGTGCCATGGCAGGACTGTACCGCTCGGAGTGCACACAGAAAACCTAGCCGCACTTGGTTTTGGTGTTACCGTGGGCGGAGCCGCCGACGAAGGCGTGCGAGTCACCGGTGCAGGTGGCGTACCCGAGAAGAGGTTGCAGTGGCCAACGACGCCCTGACCGTCAACGACACCCCGACCGCAGTCGCACCCACGCGCGGCCGAGGTGCCCCGCTCATGTACACGCTCGGCATGCCGATCGCGATGCTCGGCCTGTACATCGCGCTGCTGCCGCCGGTGCTGGTCGCCATGGCGCTCAAGGTCGCCGAGATCGCGCCGGACAACCAAGCGGGCGTGCTCGGCCTGGCACTCGGTGTCGGCGCGTTCGCCGCGATGGTCGCCAACCCCCTGGCGGGTCGCTTCAGCGATCGGACTGCCGGGAGGCTCGGCATGCGTCGTCCGTGGATCATCGGTGGCACCGTGGTCGGCTTCGCGGGCCTCGTGGTCGTCGCGACGACGACCTCGACCGTCGTGCTGGTCCTCGCGTGGGGCGTCACGCAGATCGCCTACAACGCCACGATCGCCGCCATGACCGCGGTCCTGCCGGACCACGTCACGCGGTCCCAGCGCGGCCGGGTCGCGGCGCTGCTCGGGCTCTCCCAGAACCTCGCGCTCGTCGGCGGCACGTTCCTCGTGCAGCTCTTCTCGACCTCGGCGACGCAGATGATCATCCCCGGTGCGATCGGGTCGATCGTCGTCGTGCTCTACGCGCTCGTGTTCCGCGACCGCGTGCTGACCCACCGGCCGACGTCGAAGCTCGGCATCGGGCAGGTTTTCGGCTCGTTCGTCTTCAACCCCGTGAAGCACCCGGACCTCGGCTGGGCCTGGCTCACCCGGTTCCTGATGGTCGCCGCGCAGTACACCGCGGTGAGCTACCTGACGTACTTCCTGCGCGACGACATCGGCGTGGACCCGGACCACGTCGCGAACGCGGTGTTCCAGGGCACGCTGTGGAACGTCGTCGGCATCGTGCTCACCTCGCTCATCGCCGGCTGGCTGTCGGACAAGCTCGGCCGCCGCAAGCTGTTCGTCGCGATCGCGGGCATCGTCGGCGTGGTCGGGCTCGTGATCATCGCGCTCGCGCCGTCGCTCGGCATGGTCCTGGTCGGCGAGTTCGTGATGGGTGCCGGCATGGGCGTCTTCTACGCCGTCGACCTGGCGCTCATCACCGACGTGCTGCCGTCCGACGAGGACAACGCGAAGGACCTCGGCGTCGTCAACATCGCGCAGGCCCTGCCCCAGTCGATCGTGCCCGCGGCGGCCCCTGGTGTCATCGCCCTGACCGGCGGGTACAGCGGCTTCTTCATCACCGGCGCCGTCGTCGGACTGCTCGGCATCGTCTCGGTGTCCCGCATCCGCGGCGTGCGCTGACCACGCTTCCCCAGGCTCTGAACGAAAGGACCGACCACCGTGACTACCGTGAACGACGTGACAACTGCCTCCAGTACGGCCGAGCGCATCGACGCGCTCGTCGACCAGCTGACCACCGACGAGAAGGTGCAGCTCCTGACCGGGCGCGACTTCTGGACCACCTGGCCCATCGAGAAGATCGGGCTGCGCCGGATCCTGATGTCGGACGGCCCCTCGGGCGTCCGTGGTGAGGTCTGGGACGAACGCGACCCGTCGCTGAACCTGCCCTCGGCGACCGCGCTGTCGGCGTCCTGGGACCGTGCGATCGCGAAGCGCTACGGCGCCGCAGCAGCCGTCGAGGCACGCCGCAAGGGCGTCGACGTCGTCCTCGGCCCGACCATCAACCTGCACCGCTCGCCGCTCGGCGGCCGGCACTTCGAGGCGTTCAGCGAGGACCCGGTCCTGACCGGTGACCTGGCCGCGTCGTACGTCGACGGTGTGCAGGAGAACGGCGTGGCCGCGACCCCGAAGCACTACATCGCGAACGACTACGAGACCGACCGCTTCACCGCGTCGACCGAGGTCTCCGACCGGGCCCTGCGCGAGCTGTACCTGCTCGCGTTCGAGAAGGCCGTGACCGAGGCACACGCCTGGGCGATCATGTCGTCGTACAACTCCATCAACGGCGTCACCGCGTCGGAGCACGACCTGCTCGAGACGCCGCTGAGCTCGGAGTGGGGCTTCGACGGCATCGTCGTGTCCGACTGGACCGGCGTGCGCTCGGTCGACTCGGCGAAGGCGTCGCAGGACGTCGCGATGCCCGGACCGAACCAGTGGTGGAGCGAGGGCCCGCTGCTCGCCGCCGTGCAGTCCGGTGCGGTGCCGATCGAGGCGATCGACCGCAAGGTCCGCCGCATCCTGACCCTCGCCGCCCGCGTCGGCGCGCTCGAGGGCTTCGAGCCCGTGGCCGCGCAGCCGGTGCACGTCGAGGACGGCGTCGCCTTCGTCCGCGAAGCCGAGGCCGAGGGCACCGTCCTCGTCCGCAACACCGGCGTGCTGCCGCTCGACGCGCCCGCCGTCTCCCGCATCGCCGTCATCGGCCACAACGCCGACCAGGCCCGCACGCAGGGTGGTGGCTCGGCCACGGTCGTGCCGTCGCAGGTCGTCTCGCCGCTCGACGGGATCCGCTCGGCGTTCCCGGGCGCCACGGTCGACTACGCGATCGGTGCCGTCGTGCAGGAGGGCATCGCGGAGTTCCCGCTGTCCACCATCACGAACCCCGGCACCGGCGAGCCCGGCGCCCGCGTCGCCTTCGTCAAGGACGGCGAGGAGCTGTACGTCGAGGACCGCCGCGCCACGGCACTGTTCTGGTTCGGCGGCGACGCCCCCACGCGTGAGGCCGACCGGCTCGACATCACCACGACCTACACCGCGCCGTCCACCGGCACCGTGCGGATCGGCATCGGTGCGGCCGGCCGGTCGCGGATGTGGATCGACGGCGAGCTCGTGCTCGACGAGGACGTGCCCTTCGAGGGCGACCAGCTCGGCGCGGCGTTCCTCAACCCGCCGGCACGTTCGGTGCCCGTGTCGGTGACCTCGGGGCAGCAGGTCGCGATCCGCATCGAGTACGACGTCATCCAGGACGAGACCCTCGGCGGGGTGCTCGCGTACCAGTTCGGCACCGAGCCGTCCGACGAGGACCCGTCGGTGCTCATCGATGCCGCAGTCGATGCTGCCCGCACGGCTGACGTCGCCGTGGTGGTCGTCGGCACGAACTCGAAGGTCGAGTCCGAGGGCTACGACCGCTCGTCGCTCGCGTTGCCCGGCCACCAGGACGACCTGGTGCGTGCGGTCGTGGCGGCCAACCCGAACACGGTCGTCGTCGTGAACGCCGGCTCGCCCGTGGAGATGCCGTGGCGGAACGACGTCGCCGCGGTCCTGCTCACCTGGTTCGGTGGCCAGGAGTACGGCAACGCGCTCGCCGACGTGCTGACCGGCGCGCAGGAGCCCGGCGGACGTCTGCCCACCACCTGGCCGGTCGCGATGGCCGACGTGCCTGTGCTGGACGTCACCCCCGTCGACGGCAAGGTGTCGTACGACGAGGGCGTCCACATCGGGTACCGTGCCTGGCTCCGTGCCGGCACCACGCCTGCGTACCCGTTCGGTCACGGCCTCGGCTACACGACCTGGACCATCGACGGCGTCGTCGCGACGCCGACCGTGTCCGAGGGGGACGCGGTCATCGTCACGGCGACGGTCGCCAACACCGGACCGCGCGCCGGCAAGCACGTCGTGCAGGTCTACGCCTCGCGCGAGTCCTCGGCGGTGGACCGTCCGGCGCGCTGGCTCGTCGGGTTCGCCCCGGTCCGCCTCGGCGCGGGGGAGTCGACCGAGGTCTCGATCGAGGTGCCGGCCCGGGCGTTCGCGCACTGGGATGGAGCCTGGCAGTACGAGCCCGGCGCCTTCACGCTGCACGTCGGAGCCTCGGTCACCGACGAGTCCGGGAGCGCGGCCGTCGAACTGGTCTGACCAGTTCGTCCGGTTTCCGCGCACCGACGACGCCTGTTGAGTAACATCGATGTGCGCCAGTCGGCTGGTTACCGTCGGCGCACGCACCGACTACGGGGTCGCTGGTTGTGCGAATCAGCCTCCTGATCCGGCTGACGATGCCCCAGCTTCCCCGGTGCGTCCAGAATGCGTCCCCGCGTCCGCGCGGGGGCGCATTCGTCCGTTCCGACGGTTCCCGCCGGGAACGGCTTCGGCCAACCGGTTGACGGACTTCGTGCAATCCGGGCAAAACGGGTGACGGATGGTCAACTTTCTCGTCCTGAGGGCGCAACCGAGTGTGACAAACCGCTCGGTAGGTGGAACGATGGTCCCACCATCCCGTGCGGATCAGGGACGAGATGGTCATCCGGCAGGGCTCTCGAGCATCACCGACTCGATCTGAGCCCCGCCGGGTGTCCTGATCCGTTCTCAGGCCCGCAGTGCCGGCGCGATCTCCTCGGCGACGATGCGCAGGATCCGCTCGTGGGCGGCCACGTCGCCGTTCGCGGGCAGGGTGATCACGAGCTCGTCCGTGGCGGTGACGGCGGGGTCGGCGAGCAGGGCGTCGACGATGGCGGCCGGCTCGCCGGACAGCACCTTGCTGAACCGGAACGGCGGACCGGAGAGCGGTCGGCCCTCGTCGTCCATTCCCGAGGCGTACCCGGTCAGGAACTCGTCGTGGACCGCGCGGTCGTGGTCGTCGAGCAACGGCACGACGATGCGGCCCACCGCGACCTTCGACGTGCGGCCGGTCCCGCCGTGCAGCTCGGTGAACCGCTCGCGGTACGCCGCGACCTGGTCGGCCTGCGCCTGGGCGAAGGGTGCACCGGTGTCCTCGGTGTTCAGGGTCGAGCAGTGCAGGAGCAGCCCCTTCTCGGCCGTGCGCACCGCGGTACCCATGCTGCCGCCGCCCCACCACACGCGGTCGCGCAGGCCGGGGCTGAGCGGCTGCAGGGTCAGGTCCGCACCGGCCGGGATGCTCTCGTAGCCAGAGCCGGCGCTGCCGAGTGCGTCGCCGTCGAGCACCTCGAGCAGTCGGGCGGCCCGGGCCTCGGCCTCGTCGCGGAACGAGCGGTCCACGGAGCCGAACACCGGGTCGAGGATCGGCCCGTACCCGGCGATGCCCGTGCTGATGCCGAGCTGCACGCGCCCACCGCTCAGCAGGTCGACCGTGCTGGCGTCCTCGGCGAGGCGCACCGGGTCCTCGTAGCGCATGCCGAGCACCGCGGTGCCGAAGGCGATGGTGCTGGTCCGTTGGGCCGCGGCGGCGAAGAACGTCATCGGGCTCGTCAGGAAGGGCTCGAAGTGCCGACCGCGGACCCAGCCCGTGCCGTAGCCGAGGGTCTCGGCCGTCTCGAACAGCCGCAGACCATCCTGCAGGGCGCTCGCCGCACCCGCAGTGCCGCCGTGGTTCGGGACGAAGGTGAGGAAGCCGAGTTCGCGCATGACGCGAGTCTATGCGCGCGTATGGAGCCGGGCCTCCCGGTCGTCCGTACCGACCACCTCGTCACCGCAGCCTGGGAGGATGGGGCCATGACCGACGTCACCACCGTGCCCCCGCTCGTCGCCGCGATCCCGGCGGCGGTGGACGGCGTCGTCGACGCCGACGAGGTCTACGAGGCCTTCGCGGCCTGGGCCGAGGAGGGCGGCCGGCCACTGTACCCGGCACAGGACGAAGCGGTCATCGAGCTCGTCTCCGGCGCGAACGTCGTGCTGAGCACCCCGACCGGCACCGGCAAGTCGCTCGTCGCGGCCGGCGCGCACTTCGCCGCGCTCGCCGAGGGCAAGCGGAGCTACTACACGGCACCGATCAAGGCGCTCGTCTCCGAGAAGTTCTTCCAGCTCGTCGAGCTGTTCGGCGCGCAGAACGTCGGCATGGTCACCGGCGACTCCAGTGTGAACGGCGACGCCCCCATCGTCTGCTGCACCGCCGAGATCCTGGCGAACCTGGCCCTGCGCGAAGGACCCGACGCCGACGTCGACGTCGTGGTGATGGACGAGTTCCACTTCTACGGCGACCCCGACCGCGGCTGGGCCTGGCAGGTGCCGCTGCTCGTGCTCGAACGCGCGCAGTTCCTGCTGATGTCCGCCACCCTCGGCGACGTCACGACCATCGCCGACGACCTGTCCCGACGCACCGGCCGACCCACCGCGCGCGTGACCGGGGTCAGCCGACCGGTGCCGCTCGAGTACGAGTACGTGATGACGCCCGTGCAGGAGACCGTCGAACGGCTGCTGGAGGAGGGCAAGGCACCGATCTACATCGTGCACTTCGCGCAGGCCGCGGCGCTCGAGCGGGCGCAGTCGCTCATGTCGGCGAAGGTCGCTGATCGGGCGCGTCGAGACCAGATCGCGGAGGCGATCGCGGGCTTCCGCTTCAGCGCCGGCTTCGGACAGACCCTCTCGCGCCTGATCCGCGCCGGCATCGGCGTGCACCACGCCGGCATGCTGCCCAAGTACCGACGGCTCGTCGAGCAGCTCGCACAGCGCGGACTGCTGCCCGTCATCTGCGGCACCGACACCCTGGGCGTCGGCATCAACGTGCCGATCCGTTCCGTGCTGTTCACCGGGCTGACGAAGTTCGACGGCACCAAGATGCGCCAGCTGTCCGCGCGCGAGTTCCACCAGATCGCCGGCCGTGCCGGACGTGCCGGGTACGACACCGAGGGTGACGTCGTCGCCGAGGCCCCCGAGCACGACATCGAGAACGCCCGCGCCGTCGCCAAGGCTGGCGACGACCAGAAGAAGAAGAGCAAGATCAAGCGGAAGAAGGCACCGGAGGGGTTCGTGTCCTGGGGGCAGGCATCGTTCGACCGGCTCATCGGTGCCGAACCGGAACCCATGGTGTCGCGGATGCGCATCACGCACGCGATGGTGCTGTCGGTGGTGGCCCGCGGCGGTTCGGCGTTCGACGAGGTGCGCGCGCTGGTGTTCGACAACCACGAACCGCGTGCCCGCCAGCTCGCGATGGCCCGGCGTGCGCTCGTCATCGCCCGGACCCTCATCAACGCGCAGGTCATCGAGCGGGTGCCGGGGCCTCCGGTCTCCTACCGGCTCACCGTCGACCTGCAGTCGAACTTCGCCCTCAACCAGCCCCTGTCCCCGTTCGCGCTCGCCGCGTTCGAGCTGCTCGATCCTGCTTCTCCCACCTACGCGCTGGACATGGTCTCGATCGTCGAGGCGACACTGGACGACCCGCGGGCGATCCTGGCGCAGCAGCAGTTCAAGGAGCGCGGCGAAGAGGTCGCCCGCATGAAGCGCGAGGGCATCGAGTACGAGGAGCGGATGGAGCTGCTCGAGGAGGTCACCTGGCCTCGCCCGCTGTCCGAGCTGTTGGAGGCGGCGTACGAGGCGTACGCGGCGGAACAGCCCTGGGTCCTCGACTTCCAGCTCTCGCCCAAGGCCGTCGTCCGTGACATGTACGAGCGCGCGATGACATTCGGCGACTTCGTGCGGTTCTACCAGCTCACCCGGTCCGAGGGGCTCGTGCTCCGGTACCTGTCCGACGCCTACCGGACCATGCGGCAGACCATCACCGAGGAACAGCGGAACCAGGAGCTCGACGACCTGATCGAGTGGCTCGGCGAGGTCGTCCGGCAGACCGACTCCTCGCTCGTCGACGAGTGGGAGGCGCTGCTCAACGGCGACGTGCTGCTCGCCCTCGCCGAAGAGCAGGAGATCGCGCCGCCGCAGCCTGCGCGGCTCACCGGCAACGTGCGGGCCTTCACCGTGCTCGTGCGGAACGCACTGTTCCAGCGGGTGCTGCTCGCCGCACGGGACGACGTCGACGGCCTCGGGGCGCTCGACGCCGCAGCCGGGTTCGACGGTGACGCGTGGGACGCGGTGCTCGAGGAGTACTACGAGGAGCACGACACCATCGGCACCGATGCCGAGGCGCGGTCGATGTCCTACCTGGTGCTCGACCAGGCGGGGGCGACGGGTGCTGGGGCGACGGGTGTGGGGGCGTCCGGCTCTGGGGCTGCAGGCTCGGCGCGTGTGTGGCGTGCCCGGCAGATCTTCGCGGACCCGTCGGGTGACAAGGACTTCGGGTTCTCGGCGACGATCGACCTCGACGCCTCGGACGAAGCCGGTGAGGCCGTGGTCCGGGTCACCGAGATCGGTCGGTTCGACGGGTGGGCCGACGTGGACGTGGACTGATGCCGGGCGGTGCTGGTTCGTTCGTCGTGCGCGCGCTCGGCGCTGACGACGTCGACGCGTTGCAAGCGCTGCTCGAGACCGTGCCGGACTACGCCGAGCGGATCACCGGGTACCCGCCGGGGCGGTCCGACGGGCTGAGCGCACTCGTGTCGGTGCCGGACGGCTTCGACCCGGCGGGCAAGCACGGGATCGGGCTGTGGGACGGCGACTCGCTCGTGGCGTTCGCGGACGTGCTGCTCGGCTACCCAGCGCCGACCACGGCGTACATCGGGCTGCTCGTTGTCCGTAGCGATCGGCAGGGTTCCGGCCTCGGACGAGTCCTGCACGAGGCCGTCGTGTCCCTGGCGGCTGACGCCCGCGCCGACCGACTGCGACTGGGTATCGTGGCGACGAACGCGGTCGGTGCCGAGCCGTTCTGGCGGGCGCTCGGGCACGCACCGACAGGGGAGCGGAAGCCGTACCGGTACGACGGGCTCGAGAGCACGGTGGCGCTCTGGGAGCGGGCGGTCTGATCCTCGTGGGTCAGTGGTGGAGCAGGGTTCGTCAGGGGCGGACCAGGCCCTTCGCCACGAGGCTCCGGGCCGCCGCCACGATCGCCTCGTGCGGATCACGAGGGGTCCAGCCGAGCACGGTGCGGGCCCGCTCGTTCGAGGTGCGCTTGGCGTAGCCGAGGTCGGGCACCATCGCACGGAACTGCGGCTGGGTCTCGGCCGCGGTCCGTACGACGTCGTCGGGCAGCGTCTGCGTCGGGACTGCCCGGGCGTCGTCACCGAGGTGCTCGCGGAGGGTGGCGGCGATCTCGGCCATCTCGAGCGCCGGGCCGTTCGACAAGAGGAACCGCTTGCCCGCTGCATCCGGGGCGGTCGTCGCGGTGACGTGGGCCGCGGCGACGTCACGCACGTCGACGATGGGGATGAACAGTCGCGGTGTCGCGGGCATCGCCCCGGAGAGCATGGACTGCAGGATGTGGTTCGCGCCAGACACCGCGTGCCCCATCGCCGGGCCCATCACCGCGACCGGCATCGTCGTGACGAGCTCCGGCGCACCGGGCTCGGACGTGACGAAGTCCCACGCGGCGCGTTCAGCGAGGGTCTTGCTCTTCCCGTAGGCGTCGACTCCGGGCCCGTCGAGCACCGTCCAGTCGGCCTCGGTGAACACGTGGTCGGAGTGCGGGTAACCCCAGCTGACCGCATGGAAGGCCGAGGTCAGCACGACCCGATCGACTCCGGCCGTGTGTGCGGCGCGCAGTACCCGCAGCGTCCCCTCCACCGCCGGACGGATCACGGTGTCCTCGTCCTCGACGTGGCCGGGCATCACCGGCGAGGCGACGTGGTGCACGACGTGGATGTCCGCGACCGCCTGAGCCCATCCGTCATCGGACGTCAGGTCGGCGGCGACGAACTCCAGCCGGTCGTCGGCGGTCAGGCCGGCCTCGGCGACGACCGCACGGACCGCGGGTTCACGGTCGAGGGACCGGATCGTGGTGCGGACGCGGTGTCCGGCGTCGAGCAACTGCAGGATCAGGTGGCCAGCGATGAAGCCGGAGCCGCCGGTGACCAGGACGTGTTCGGTGTTCTCCATGCGCCCAGCATCGTCTCGGGGTCGGATGCGGACCAGTGCCTCGGTGTTCCTGGGTCTCCCAGACCCAGGCTGACCGAGCTCGTCGGTCAGAAGAGCGTGGCCGGCGGGGTCGCCTCGGGCAGTGCAGACGGCTCGGTGACCTCGACGCCGGGCCAGCCCGGACCGTGCGGCACGTCGGTGTGGTTCTGGTAGGCGGTGGCCGCACCACGGGCGCGGACGTCGGCGGCCTCGTTCATCTCGTGGCCGACGTGCCCGCGGACCCACTCGAACGTCACCTTGCGGCCCTGCAGTTCGGCGTCGAGCTCCTTGATGATCTCGACGTTCATGACCGGCTTGCCGTCGGCCTTGCGCCAGTTCTTCCGCTTCCACCCGGCGAGCCACTCGGTGCAGGCCTTGATGGCGTACTGGCTGTCGCACAGGATGTGCAGCGGCTCGCCGGAGTCCTTCGTCGCGCGGAGCAACTGCAGGACGGCCGTGAGTTCGCCGATGTTGTTCGTTGCCCGGGGCCAACCACCGGCGGCCCAGCGGTCGTCGTCGACGTACCAGGCCCAGCCAGCGGGGCCGGGGTTGCCGAGGGCTGAGCCGTCTGCTGCGGCGACGATCGTCACGAGGGGACCTCCTGGTCGGGGCTGGTGCCCGTCGAGCGTAACGGACGGTCGGGTGCCGTCCGCGCCGAGGTCAGCGGCGCGCAGGGTCGAGGTTCAGCGTGCTGCCCTCGAGCAACCAGTCGTCGGCGCGGGTCTCCATGTACGGGTTGAGCCACTGCACCTCGGCCGGCGTGATGCCGAACCGCTGCGCGACCGTGGTCAGCTCGTCGCCGTGCGCCACCAGGTAGTCGGCCGGTCGTCCGTCGGCGTCCGTGACGATGCCGTACGCCCCTGGTCGGTCCTTGCCCACGGTGATGCGCAGGTCCGGGTACGGGTTCGGGATCTTCCACTCCAGGGCGCCGGCGGCGAGCACCGATCCGACCCACGGACGCTTCGCGGGGTCTTCGTCCGGCACCGAGGCAGGGACGAGGACGACGCTGCGCAAGTAGTCCGGTCGTGCACCGGCGTCGTTCATGACCACGGTCTTCGGCGGCCCGGAGGCGGCGGTCCACTCGGTCGTGTCCCGCGCCGAGGCGTCACCGCCATCGAGCGGGCTGGCGGTCCGGTGC
The DNA here is from genome assembly GCF_013204965.1 of Curtobacterium sp. VKM Ac-2861. Taxonomy (NCBI): domain Bacteria; kingdom Bacillati; phylum Actinomycetota; class Actinomycetes; order Micrococcales; family Microbacteriaceae; genus Curtobacterium; species Curtobacterium sp. VKM Ac-2861. The sequence goes on along the minus strand of NZ_JABMLA010000007.1, from coordinate 200,257 downwards.
CGGAACTGCAGGCTCATCTGCTGCGGGTTGGTCGTGCGGTAGCCGGACAGCTGCGCGGTGAACGTACCCTCGTCGTTCGCCACGATGCGCACGTGGATGCTCGTGTCACCGCTCGGGGACGTGACGTCGGTCTCCGCCGCGATCGTGCCCGTGGGCAGGACCTGCTCGACCTCGTCAGGTTCCCCGTCGACTTGCTCGGTCGTGAGCGTCGGATCGGGGATCGGCTCCGCCGTCCGCTCGGTGGCCTGTCGGATCGGCTTCGGCAGGGTGTCGTCCCCGCCGAACGCCGTGCAGCCCGTCAGCAGCAGCCCCACCATCGCCGTACCGATGACCGCGCTCGCCGCGGTCCGCATCCGTGTCATCGTTCCCCCACGGCAGGGAGCGTACCGCCGGGGTCCGGCCCGATCGACCGCCGTGACCGAACTGGTACTCGGGGCACACGGACTACCGTCCGGGTCATGAGCGACAGCATCCCGGAGACGCCGGATCCCGACTCGACCGACACTGCGTACAGCCCGTCGAGCGAGCGGGAGACCGAGGCGTCGCAGACGAACCAGCGCAGCGAAGCCGAACTCGAGGCAGACGGAATCGACACGTCCAAGATCACCGCCGCACCGGGAACGGGCGGCGCGGATGACGCCGGCGACGTGGAGCCTGCGCCGGGCGACCTGCACCTGCCGTGGCAGTCGGAGGAGGACCGCCGGGGCTAGCGGGACACCCGGTCCAGTTCGCGGACGAGTTCCTCGCCGTCGCGGACGTCCCAGAACGCGAACACCTGCGGTCCGAACAGCCCGTCGAGTCCGGTGTTCGCGTAGATCTTGGCGGTCGCTCCGCCGGCGAAGAACGCCGCCACTCCGCTCGGATCGCCGGTGTTCCACTCCACCGAACAGTGCCGTCGGCCCCCGGTCCAGGTGATGGTGCGATCGGTGCGCCCCACCGGGACCTCGCGGGTGGTGTTCGGCCTGATGATCAGCGCGCGGCGGTCGGTGACGGCGTAGACGGTCGTGCGTTTGCGGTGGGCCTTCACGATGAAGCGCCCGAACACGAGGTGCAGGCCGACCAGCGACAAGACGATCGGGATGATCGCGCCCACGCCGAGGTATCCGTTCCGCACGACGTCGAGGACTGCGAACAGGATGAAGCCGGTCCAGAACAGCGAGAACGGGATGAGGAAGCCGTCCCGCCCCGTGAAGAGCTTCGCCGGGTCGCTCGAGCCGGCCCAGTAGAGGTGCTCATCGGGTCCGAGGTGCTCACGGGCGGTCTGCTGAGGATCGTTCACCCCGAAGAACCTACGCCGTCACACACGCTCCGCGTCACGACACCGAGTCGGGGTGCGAACCCGTCCGCTGCCCGGACTCGAGCGTGGCGATCGCCGCGAGCTCGTCGTCGCTGAGCACGAAGCCGTCGACATCGAGGTTCGACCGGATCCGCGACGGCGTCACCGACTTCGGCAGCACCACGACCCCCTGCTGCACGTTCCACCGCACGAGGACCTGCGCGACGCTCACCCCGTGGGCGTCCGCGATGCCGGTGAGGACCGGTTCGTCGATCAGTCGACCGCGACCGAGTGGTGACCACGCTCCGGTGACGATGTCGTGCTGCTGGTGGAACTCCATGAGCTCGCGCTGCGGGAGCCACGGGTGCCGCTCGACCTGGTTGAGCGCCGGGACCTCACCCGTCTCGTCGACGAGCCGCTGCAGGTGCGGCACCTGGAAGTTCGAGACCCCGATGCTCCGAGCACGCCCGGAGTCGCGCAGTTCGACGAGCGCGCGCCAGGTGTCGACGTAGCGGTCGTTCGCCGCGGCCGGCCAGTGGATCAGGTACAGGTCGACCGCGTCGAGCCCCAGCCGCTCGAGGCTGCCGTCGAACGCCCGCAGGGTCGCGTCGCGCCCCTGGTGGTCGTTCCACACCTTGGTCGTCACGAAGACGTCGTCACGGTCGAGCCGGGAGGCCCGGATCGCCTTCCCGACGCCGGTCTCGTTGCCGTACATCTCGGCCGTGTCGACGTGCCGGTAGCCGGCGTCGAGCGCGAGACCGACCGCCGTCTCGGCCTCGGTGTCGTCGACCTTGTAGACGCCGAACCCGATCGCGGGGATCGCGGCGCCGTCGCGCAGGGGAAGTGAACTGACCATGCACCCATCCTGCCGGTGCGTGGCGGGCGCGCGCCGGGCCTCCCGGCCATCTGTGGAGAACGCGACCCGTCTGCCGGACGCACGTTCCTTCCCATACCGGCCGCGATCGCAAACGCAAACGGGCGTACCTGGTCAGAACTTTCGACCAGGTACGCCCGATTCGACCAAGTACGCCGCCGAAAGCCCGCGCCCGCGCTCAGGTCGGCAGGACCACCGGCTCGGTGTCGGGGATGGGGCTGGCGTCACGGCCGCGCAGGTCGGGCAGCCAGCGCTTCGCCCCCAGTGCGACGACGACGCCCACCCCGGCCATGACCGCACCGACCGTGAAGCCGCCCACCGGGCCACTGCTGTCGATCAGGAAGCCGGCGACCGCGGAACCGCCCGCGGCGCCGATGAGCTGACCGGTCCCCATCCAGCCGTAGGCCTCGGCGGTGTCGGAGAACTTGACGGTGGCGGAGACCGAGCCGAACATCACCGCGAGTGCCGGCGCGATGCCGATGCCCGCGATCACGAGGGCGATGCAGAGCCACCAGAAGTTCGTGCCGCCCAGGGCGAGCGCGAGACCGACGAAGACGATCGCCATGCGCGTCCACAGGGTGTTGGGGGAGATCGGACGGTGGCCGAAGGCCAGGCCGCCGAACAGGGACCCGACCGCGAACACGGCCAGGACGATGCCGGCGTTCGGGCTGCCCTCGCCGAAGACGCTGGTGACGCTGGCCTCGACCGCGGCGCACGCCCCGATGAGCAGCAGACCGGTCAGGGTGGCGACGACGACCGACGGCCGCTTCAGCACCACGCCGAACGCCCGCTTCGAGCGGGGGATGCGGACGCGTCCGAGCTCGGGGGAGGCGATGAACCAGATGCCGCCGACCACCAGGAAGACCATGGCGACGACGATCGCCTCGACCGTGCCGACCTGGGTCGCGACGAACGTGGTGATGACCGGGCCGGCGACCCAGATCAGTTCTTGGGCACTGGCGTCGAGCGAGAACAAGGGGGTGAGCTGCGACGAGGTCACCATCTTGGGGTAGATGGTGCGGACCGCCGGCTGCACGGGCGGGACCGCGAGGCCGCCGAGGAACCCGACCACAACGTAGCCCCAGAGCGGCATGAGCACGAAGCCGATGACCCCCATGCTCACGAGCGCGACGATGCTCGTCAGGATGAGGACGGGGCGCATGCCCCAGCTGCCCATCCAGCGGCTGGTGAGCGGGCCGGCCAGTGCCTGCCCGACACTCGTCGTCGCGAGCACCAGGCCGGCGGCGCCGTAGGAGTGGAAGACGTGCTCGACGTGCAGCAGGTAGGCCAGCGAGAGCATCCCGAACGGGAAGCGCGCGGTGAGCTGTGCAGCGATGACACGACCCACGCCGGGGGTCTTCAGGAGGGGGCCGTACGTGCTCACGAGACGAGTGTACGGACCGGACGGATCGGGGTGTCACCCGTCCGGGGGAGGTGTGGAGGAGGTCCTCGTCGACACCGTTCTCAGACACGCCGACGGGAGGTGTCGAGAACTTCCGTCCACAGCTTGTGGAGAGTGTCGGTGGTGGGTGCGAGAGTGGCGGAAAACCGGGCCTCCGGGAATCCACAGTCTGTGGATCGGGTTGTGGAAACTACAGGCGTGTAACACTTTCTCTTGTGGTCGACGGGTCCGCCGGGCACAACATGTAGTAGCGTCGTCCTCAGCACCGCACACGAACTTCGGACCTGGAATCAGGCCCAGAAACCAGGGGAGAACATGGCCGTCACCGTCTACACCAAGCCGTCCTGCGTCCAGTGCACAGCGACGTACCGGGCCCTCGACAACAAGGGCATCGAGTACGAAGTGCACGACGTCTCCACCGACGAGGCAGCCCTCGAGCACGTCAAGAGCCTGGGCTACATGCAGGCCCCCGTCGTCGTCACGGACGACGACCACTGGTCGGGCTTCCGCCCCGACAAGATCGCGACGCTCAGCGCCGAACTGGCGTAGTCGCCTCCCGTCCTGTGGACGGTCACCCCGGACCCGCTCAGGAGGCCCGGATCGCCGCCCACAGGACACCCCCGGTCCGTCTGTCCGCACCTTCCACCGAGGAGCGCGCCATGAGCCGATTGGTCTACTTCTCGAGCGTGTCCGGGTACACCGCGCGCTTCGTCGAGAAGCTCGGCCGCGACGCGGACCGGATCCCGCTCTACCCGAGCGAACCCTTCCTCCACGTGGACGAGCCCTACGTCCTGTTCCTGCCCACCTACGGTGGCGGCAACGGCGAGGGTGCGGTCCCCAAGCAGGTCATCAAGTTCCTCAACGACGCGCACAACCGCTCGCTCATCCGCGGTGTGGTCGTCGGCGGCAACACGAACTTCGGCGAGGCCTACGGCCTGGCCGGGGACGTCATCGCGCGGAAGTGCAACGTCCCCCTTCTCTACAGATTCGAACTCTTCGGGACCCCTGACGACGTGTCGGCGGTCAACTCAGGATTGGATGCATTTTGGACGCAGCAGTTGCAGACGTCGATCTGACGTCGCCGCAGACGGGGATGGACTACCACTCCCTCAACGCGATGCTCAACCTCTACGACGCGGACGGGAACATCCAGTTCGACAAGGATCGTGAGGCCGCCAAGCAGTTCTTCCTGCAGCACGTCAACCAGAACACCGTCTTCTTCCACAACCTGAAGGAGCGGCTCGACTACCTGGTCGAGAACGAGTACTACGAAAAAGCCACGATCGACATGTACTCGCTGGACTTCATCCAGCGACTCAACGACCTGGCGTACTCGAAGAAGTTCCGGTTCCAGACGTTCCTCGGTGCGTTCAAGTACTACACGAGCTACACGCTCAAGACGTTCGACGGCAAGCGCTACCTCGAGCGTTTCGAGGACCGCGTCGTCATGACCGCCCTCGGCCTGGCCCAGGGCAACGAGCAGCTCGCCATCGACCTGGTCGAAGAGATCGTCGCCGGCCGCTTCCAGCCCGCGACCCCCACGTTCCTCAACACGGCGAAGGCACAGCGCGGCGAGCTCGTCTCCTGCTTCCTGCTCCGCATCGAGGACAACATGGAGTCGATCTCGCGCGGCATCAACTCCTCGCTGCAGCTCTCGAAGCGCGGCGGCGGCGTGGCCCTGCTCCTCTCCAACATCCGCGAGGCCGGCGCCCCGATCAAGCAGATCGAGAACCAGTCCTCGGGCATCATCCCCGTGATGAAGCTGCTGGAAGACTCCTTCTCCTACGCGAACCAGCTCGGTGCGCGTCAGGGTGCCGGTGCGGTCTACCTCAGCGCCCACCACCCGGACATCATGAAGTTCCTCGACACCAAGCGCGAGAACGCCGACGAGAAGATCCGCATCAAGACGCTGTCCCTCGGCGTCGTCGTGCCGGACATCACGTTCGAACTCGCGAAGAACAACGAGGACATGTACCTGTTCTCGCCGTACGACGTCGAGAAGGTCTACGGCGTCCCCTTCGGTGACGTCCCGATCTCCGAGAACTACCGCGCGATGGTCGACGACTCGCGCATCAAGAAGACGAAGATCAAGGCGCGTGACTTCTTCACGACCATCGCCGAGATCCAGTTCGAGTCTGGCTACCCGTACATCGTGTTCGAGGACACGGTGAACAAGGCCAACCCGATCAAGGGTCGGATCAACATGTCCAACCTGTGCTCCGAGATCCTGCAGGTCAACACCCCGACGACCTTCAACGAGGACCTGTCCTACAAGGAGATCGGCAAGGACATCTCCTGCAACCTCGGGTCGCTGAACATCGCGCTGACGATGGACTCGCCGGACTTCGGCAAGACCATCGAGACCGCGATCCGTGGTCTGACGTCCGTGTCGCAGATGTCGCACATCGCCTCGGTGCGTTCCGTCGAGGACGGCAACGACAAGTCGCACGCCATCGGCCTCGGCCAGATGAACCTGCACGGCTACCTCGCTCGTGAGCGCGTCTACTACGGCTCCGAAGAGGGCATCGACTTCACGAACATCTACTTCTACACGGTGCTGTTCCACGCCCTGCGCGCCTCGAACAACATCGCCATCGAGACCGGCGAGACCTTCGACGGGTTCCGCGACTCGAAGTACGCGTCGGGTGAGTTCTTCGACAAGTACACCGACCAGGCGTGGACCCCCGCGACCGCTCGTGTCGCCTCGCTGTTCGACAACGCGAACATCACCATCCCGACGCAGGAGGACTGGAAGGCGCTGAAGGCGTCTGTCCAGGAGCACGGCATCTACAACCAGAACCTGCAGGCCGTCCCGCCGACCGGTTCGATCTCGTACATCAACCACTCGACGTCGTCGATCCACCCGATCGCGTCGAAGATCGAGATCCGCAAGGAAGGCAAGCTCGGCCGCGTCTACTACCCGGCGCCGTTCATGACGAACGACAACCTGGACTACTACCAGGACGCGTACGAGATCGGTGCCGAGAAGATCATCGACACGTACGCCGCTGCGACGCAGCACGTGGACCAGGGCCTGTCCCTGACGCTGTTCTTCAAGGACACCGCCACCACGCGTGACATCAACAAGGCGCAGATCTACGCATGGCGCAAGGGCATCAAAACGATCTACTACATCCGTCTCCGCCAGCTCGCGCTGGAGGGCACGGAGGTCGAGGGTTGCGTCAGCTGCATGCTGTAGAGCTGCTGCTCTCTTCCTGGAGGCGCGGGGCGGGCCCCGCCCCGCGCCTCCAGTCCGTCATCAGATCACCATCTCGAATCCGGAAGACAATCCCATGACCCTCACCGACCCGGTCCACGCCACGGGCAAGTCCATCCCGCTGATCAGCTCGGTCAGTGCCATCAACTGGAACCGCATCCAGGACGACAAGGACGTCGAGGTCTGGAACCGGCTGGTCAACAACTTCTGGCTGCCCGAGAAGGTGCCGCTGTCGAACGACGTGCAGTCGTGGAACACGCTGACGCCGGCAGAGCAGCAGCTCACCATGCGGGTCTTCACCGGCCTGACGCTGCTCGACACCATCCAGGGCACCGTCGGCGCGATCAGCCTGATCCCCGACGCGATCACCCCGCACGAAGAAGCCGTCTACACGAACATCGCGTTCATGGAGTCGGTGCACGCGAAGAGCTACTCGTCGATCTTCTCGACCCTGGCGTCGACGCCCGAGATCGACGACGCCTTCCGCTGGTCCACCGAGAACGTGAACCTGCAGAAGAAGGCCCAGATCGTCCTCGACTACTACACCGGTGACGACCCCCTGAAGCGCAAGGTCGCCTCGACGCTGCTCGAGTCGTTCCTGTTCTACTCCGGCTTCTACCTGCCGATGTACTGGTCCTCGCGCGCCAAGCTCACCAACACGGCTGACCTGATCCGCCTGATCATCCGTGACGAAGCCGTCCACGGGTACTACATCGGGTACAAGTTCCAGAAGGGCCTCGAGGGCGCATCGGAAGAGCGCAAGCAGGAAATCAAGGACTACACGTTCAACCTGCTGTTCGAGCTCTACGAGAACGAGGTGCAGTACACGCAGGACCTCTACGACCAGGTCGGGCTGACCGAGGACGTCAAGAAGTTCCTGCACTACAACGCGAACAAGGCGCTGATGAACCTGGGCTACGAGCCGATGTTCCCCAAGGAGACGACGGACGTGAACCCGGCGATCCTGTCGGCCCTGTCGCCGAACGCGGACGAGAACCACGACTTCTTCTCGGGGTCGGGGTCGTCGTACGTCATCGGCAAGGCGGAGAAGACCGAGGATGAGGACTGGGACTTCTAGGTTCCGCTCGACCGGGGAACGCCCCGCTGGCTTCGGCTGGCGGGGCGTTCTTATGTCCGTATGTCGCCCCCCGTCAACGAAGTCGAGCGCGGACGGGCTATGTGAGACAGAGCTCATCTACCTGCTGAAGCGTGGAGCAGTTCGTTCGATGGTCGACCGGCTATTGAGGCCAGCGACAAGGCACCAATCGAAGCGGGTGGGACACCCGAACGTCACTCCGTACGGTCGGGGCGGGCCTAGGTGACTGTTGGTCAATCGGCGGCCTTGGCCGAAACCCAGACGAGCCGCCATCGTCTCCGAAGACGTGCTGACCGCGCCGCTACCTTGACCGGGTCTCGAAGGCGTGCAACGACCTCGTTCTGATCTACCGTGGTCGAGTCAGGCGGGCTTATCGCGACGAGAAGGCCCGCGACGCGAAGCAGCAGCGCTGCGTCCTCCGCGCTGGGATCGAGTAGGTGCCCGTGCGCCAACGCATTCCTTAGGTCTGAAATAGGTCCACGGATTGTCCTGAGCCAGTCCTGGTCGAAGTCGTGCTGCTCGAGGTGATCCGCGTAGGTCTCAAGACTAGGGAACCTCCCGCCGGCCGCACCGGTTTCGATGCGGTACAGCGGATCCCCAAGGGATAGAAGTAAACCTCTCGTCGCTGCTTCAATCAACGGAAAAGCAGCTCGAGCCGAGTCTCCGGGGCGCCCATCCCAGAAGCTGCACAACGCCGAGAGCCAAGATGCCGTAAGTCTATGGTCCGACCCGAAACGAGACACCAACGTCGCGACCACGTGCGTCTCCGCTATCGGGCCGTACTCTCTACCGATAGCTAGCAGTTCGCGAGCGAGAAGGATCGCTTGGGATGCACTTGTTGCGGACTCGAGACGTTCCAGGGCTTCAGACCTTCCACTCTCGGGCCCGGTCGAGGTGCGGACTGGAAGTCCATATTGGTCCAGGATCGACCTCGAAACGAGGTCAAGTAGACCAAGGCCTTGGCGAGCGACAGATGCCGAGTTGCGCTCGTAGCTCCCAGTCGGGGCCGGCGTCGTCAGCCAGAGTGCGAGCGCAGTTTCAGCATCCCTGCTCTTCCGATATTGCCCCAGCCGGGCGTCGAACGCGTACCGGGGCATGAGCACCTCATGGCTCACCGACCGGAGCCCGAGTTCGGAGAGGTCGATGGATTGAAGGAGGCTGACGGCTTCCCTCCGAAGGTCCGTCAGCCCGAAGCGCTGAGCAGCCTGCGCCGCCGTGTGCAGCCAGTGCTGCTTCACCAACCCTTCCGTCACCGCGGCAATCTGCATGTAGCCGCTTACGAGTCTCCGACGTGCCAGTTCCCGATCTGGATCTCCCAAAGCGCCCGCTTCACGTGCCTGGAAGACGGCCTCAAGAGTCGTTACGTCGGCGGGATGGGCCGCTTCTACGAGAGCAAGCAAGTCCAGCACCTCAGCCCTCGAGGGATCGACGAATGCGCCTCGTCGCGGTGCAACCGCGAGCGGCTCCAAAGCGCGGAAGATCACAGCAGGGCTTGCGTTCCAAACTCGTGTTGCAGCGCCGCTGAAATCGAATAGCGCGTGTCGCGCCGCTTCTTCGTGATCTCCGAGCCCAAAACGCCGCGCAAGGGTCCAGGCTCTTCGCAGGCAGGACGCGCGGTAGTAGTTATCGAGGCTCTCGACCCTCGAGAGCTGCAAGTACAGGTCAATGACTTCCAGAGCCCTCTCACGGCCCTGCGCTGCGCCCGTCTGAAGCGTGAGGTCTTTGAAATGTGCGAGTGCAAGCGGCGAGCGCACTCGCTCAGCGAGTCCGCTCCAGCATCGCTTCTCCGCGTCGCCCACCTGGTCAAAAGCCGGCGGCCAGTCCCCCGTAGCTGAGGAGAACCTGCGCCCGAGAGTCACTTCACCCCAAGCGCCAGTCAATTCCTCGAACTCGTACGCAAGAGCGCGCTCCGCGTATGACAGCAGCTCGCTTACTTCCTCACTCCCCTGACGCAGAGTACCCAACTGCTGGAGCGCCGACCAAGGATCCTCACCAGTCGTGCAGGCCTCGTCAACGCTTAGGGCAAGTCTTTCCAGCGCGTCGGCCGCAGCAGACTCCGCATAGTCGTTCGTCATCTGCAGTCGTTAACCATCTCTCGTCGGGAGGGAGCGGATACGACTATGCTGGCACATGCGCCGCGGTGGAAGACCACGGGCCGTTCATTCGGCGGACCGAGATCGAGATTCGCGGAGGATCGCACCGGTCACTCGCGCTCACGCGGTGATGAGTTCGCAGCGATCTATCCACCGGGCGAGAGTACTGAGGGTCGCTAGCTGCTCGAGCGCGATCTGCTTCGGCAGCTCCTCGGTGCTGTGTGTGGCAGGGTTTCGGATCGCGGCGAATACACCCTGGCTGAAGTTGAGCAAGCCGGTTCGCATCGCCTTCACGGTCAGGTTCGTGTCTTCACCTGGCCACCGCAATCTGGGTTTGCCTGGCTCGGGGGCAGCAAGCGAGAAAGCCTGCACCATAAGCGGCTGATCCGAGACATCGGAGCGGCTTACACGCGCTTGCACGTCCGCGTTGAGGAACGTCGCGGGACGCTGGACAGCTTTGGAGAAGTGTCCATCGCCCCACAATTTTGAGGCTGCTCGCCAGACGTCTTCGTGCAACGCATCCGCGGACATGGTGGGAGCTTCCGTGCCGCGGATATGAGCTCGTGTGTCCGCGGACGTTTCGAGCACGCCGATCGCGTACTGCACCCGCTCAACTCCGGCATTCACATGCACGTGGCCCTGTGTACCAAATGGAGACAAAAGCGTCGAGACGCTGTTCCGGCTGAGAATCACGCGCAGGATGGACTGGATCTGATGTTCGTTTCGGCGGAGGTCCGTCAGTACCGGACCCGCCGAGACCCACGAGACAAGACCTCCACTGGCACTCGTCGATCGGCCAGACGTAGTCCGTTCAACCCACCATTCGAGACGTTCGCGGGCCCATTCGGGGTCGATGGTCTGTGGCACGGCATCACTGTATCGGCGACGAGCGACAGCATGCCGGAGCACGAACTTACCTGCAGTAGTCTCGATCATGTTGAGCGCTGTCCTGACCCTGCACCCATTCTGTCTCAGTCTCCGAGAGTGGAAATCGGTTGCCCAATAGCCCGGACCCGTCCTCTGTCCGGTAGCCGATAGGCTGACGGACGCTTTCGTTAGATTCGAAACATGCGAGCGACCAGAGCCGAGCGGCGGCTGCGCAACTTCCAGACCCTACTTCTCGTCGGCGCTCTTCTGGCAGCGCTCTCCGCAGCGCTGGTACTCGTGCTCGTCGGCGCCCCGCAACGATCGCGATAGCAATCGGCCTCGTGGTGTACCTCGCCAGCTGGAGAGCGGTTCTCCGAGCTATCCGCCGTCGCGGAGATGCGCCAGAGGACACCGACGTCCGTTAGACGATCGGTTAGCGGGAACTTCCCCGCACGCTGCACGCTGCGCGATGCGGATCGGCCACACTGACGAGGTGCGTTTCGATACTGTCCTGACCGAGGCCGACGTCCCTACGCTCCGAACTGAGGTCGCTGCCCTCCGACTCCCAAGACGCCGGCTCGCGCGCGGCGTTAGTGTGCGACGGGACGGTCGTGAACGCCCGTGGCAGTTCCAAGCGGTTGTTGACGAGCGCGACCAAAGTTGGATGTTTGACCGGCAGGGGGACTCGCATCGGGACCGCTATGCGGAGGGCGTGCTTCATTCTGTTGACGGCCCGTCCGAGGTGAGTTTCGCGCGTAGCGGCACAGTGGCCCCTCCTGTTCGACTGCTCACTCCGGAGCTGCTTCTCCTGTGGGGGGCGCCCGCGAGCTATTCACCGATGCTCGTCCAGCGGATCAAGGAGCACTGGCTGCTGTTCACGTTTGAGCACGAGTTCGACCCTGCGCAACGCACGACGATGGTCGTCGACGAGCGCGACGGAGTCGCACACCGCTCGTACGACGTCGGTCAGATCACAGTGCTCACCGAGCTCCGCGTCATGGAAGACGACGAGCCGATCCCCTCGCGTCCACGCTTCTCACGACTGCAGGAGTGGCCCACGCTCGAGTACTGAGAACGCACCTACACGGACCCGTCCGTTTGCGAATCGGCTATCGAGAGACCAGGGAGAGCCCTTCTACTGCGCCCACCCATCCCGTTAGCGCGCTCGTCGGCGTGCGCGCACCGCGGGTTGGAGCACGCGTAGGCAATGCGTTCGATGGAGGGACCGGTACCGGATGTCGCCTCTCGGATGGTTCGATACAGCGGGCTCGAGCCGCAGGACACCCTCCACGGACCCGGCCGGGCGCTCGATGACCGGCCGTTGGCCACGGCAGCGGCGAAGGAGCTCGACACGGGCAAGTCGTTGGACGCCGGGCAGGCGAACGCGGCGGCCGCGGTCGCGGGGACGGACCGGCTCGTCGCGGTCATCGGACCCGCCGGCGCCGGGAAGACCACCCTGCTGAAGGTCGCCCGTCGCGCCCTGGAAGAGCAGGGCCGGCAGATGGTCGTCGTCGCGCCGACGAAGAAGGCCGCGTCCGTGGCCAGCCGGGAGATCGGCACGACCGGGTCATCGCTGCACCGGCTGCCGATGGACTACGGCTTCCAGTGGGACACGGACCGCCGTACCGGACGCACCATCTGGTCGCGCCGACCGGAGAAGCAGTGGAAGCCGAGCGTCAAGGACGCGTTCGAGTACGGCCGGTCGTTCCCGCTGCGTGCGGGGGACCGGATCGTCGTCGACGAAGCGTCCATGGTCGACCTCGACGCCGCCCATGCCCTCGCCGTCGTCGCGCGGGAGACCGGCGCTGGGATCCGATGGTCGGGGACCAGTACCAGGCGATGCCCGTCGGCCATGCCGGCGCGATGGCCATGCTCGCGAGGCGCGCCTCCGCCACCGTGGAGCTGTCCACCGTGCACCGGTTCCGCGACAAGGCCGACCCCTCGAGGCCGGACACTGCCTACGCGGACCTCACCCTCCGGCTGTGGGCCGCGACGACGGACACCGCCGCCGGCATCGTCGACGAGCTCGTTGCCGGCGGCCACGTGTCGCTGGCCGCGAACGAGCAGGAGGTGCGCGACCGGATGGTGGAGAAGCACTTCGACGTCACCGGCCGCCGGAAGAGCATCGCGCTCGTGACCGGCACGAACGAGACCGCGCAGGCGGTCAACGAAGCCATCCAGGCCGAACGCATCCGCCGCAGCCAGATCACCGTCAACTCGTCCCGCACCGGGTTTGGGCAACACGAGCAGGCCGTGCACGTCGGCGACGTCGTGCAGACCAGGAAGAACGACCGCGACCTGGACGTGGAGAACCGCGCCTTGTGGACGGTCGCGAAGATCCACCGCGACGGCAGTCTGACGATGCGTGCGGCGGGGGGTTTCCGGTGACGTGCGGAAGATCGACGCGGACTACGCGGCGAAGCACCTGCACCTGCACCTGGCGTACGCGTCGGGCATCCAGGGCGAAACCACCGACGATGCCTACACCGGCCCCGGCGTCGACGCGGCAGGCCTGTACGTCGGGAACACGCGTGGGAAGTTCCACAACGAGTCCATCCACATCGCCGGCACCTTCGACGACGCCCGCGCGCAGCTGATCGACACCATCACTCGTGGCATCCCCGAAACCACCATCGCCGATGGCCGGACCGCCGCGCAGGCGGAACTCGACACCGCCGCCCGGGCGCCGGGAGAGCCGGACGTGCCGGCACCATGGCAGGACCGCCCATGGGGGCACGTCGCCGACATCGACGACCGCCTGCAGTCCGAGCGGGCCGTGCAGCACGATGCGCGGAACGCGCTCGAGAAGGTCGTCGATCGGATCGGCCAGCGTGAGCGGACCCTGGTCAAGCTCGACCAACGCCTCGCCGAGCTCGCCTCCCGCGACGACGCGAACCGGCACGCGGGTCGCCCCGTCGAACCTGCCGAACGCGGCAAGCTCGCTGGCGCCCGCGAGCGGCTCGCCACCGCACTCGAGCAGGACGGCGCGCAGCAGGCGAAGCTGTCGAGGTCGTACCGGAAGGTCATGGCCCGCATCGACGACGGCGTCACCGAGCAGCGCCTCCGGAACGGCCAGCCCGAACCCATCCGCCGCACCGAAGCGAACGGGCGGACCGCGCGCCGGGCGCGGGCAGCCGACGTGTCATCGCTGCCGCCGTGGGAAGCGGGCGACTCGGGCGAATCGCCGACCCTGAACTAGCGTGCCCCGGTCGCGGCAGCTGAAGGCTTGCCGATCGTGCTGCGAGGTTGTTGTCGCGCCGGCGCCCTAGCCCGATGGACGAGGCGTCGTCAGCTCGCTGGCGGGTTCTGTTCCGATGGTTCGCCGATCGAGGTGGTGTCTCGGACACGATTACGGACTCGCTCAACGCCGTCGCGCACGCTTGATGGAATCAGATTGGCCAGGCGTGCCCGCTTCTGCTCCTTCACGATCGTCTCGTCGACGACGTCGTTGATGATCTCGAACAGTGCGGGCCCTACGTCGCTGTCCGCTTCGTCGAGCACCAGGATCACAGCTTCGTCGGGTGCTCCTGAGACGTGGAGCGCCTTGTTGCCGACGTGGCGGACGAGATCCAAGGTGTCCCAAAGGGTCGTCGAGAGCCGGCCTTCCATGCGCGCCATCCGCTCATCGAGGTTCGCTTTGCCGGCGTTCGGGTCCACGTGACGCAGCAGCGCCTCGAGCGTGGCTCGCGCGAGCGCGGCGCCCGCACGTCGGGACACCCCGAAGACCAGTGCAGCCTCTTCATAGAGATCACGGACTTCCGCCGGCATCGCCGCCGCTGGCAGCGGAAGCGCGGAGGACCCGTTAGCGGGGTACTTCAGCTCATCGCCGAGCCACAAGCAGTACCGCTGGCAGGACTCGACCGTGCATCGGGAAGCCGACCACGCGGGGGGAAAATCCACGCTGCGTTTTGGGCGCTCATTCATCGACTGCACAGCGTTCCCTACACCACGGGTGAAGGTTTGCGACCAATGGTGCTGCGAAAGCACACCGCAGTGCGGGCAGACGAAGGATGACTTTTGGAAGCGAGGGTCGGTCACGCCCTCAGACTACGAGTAGTCACCGACGATAGGACTCGCGCCTCGGAACGATGATCGTTCGGCGAAGACATCGGGCTCTGCGGGGTCGTTACCGATGCGCAGCTGGGAACGCGGACGATGACTTGCGCGCTTACCTGGACCGCGCCCCCTGACAACCTGCCCTGGCAGAGCCAATTGGAAGGGTGTAATACTGGTGTCATGACGGTCGCAACAGAGGTGCAGCACGGTCGCGTCACTCGGCTCGACATCCACGAACTTGTCCGCGAGCTCAACGCTGTGCTTGGTCCTACCCTCATTGCGGCGGCGACCGGAAGCAAGGACCGCAAGCTTCCGTTCAAATGGGCAAAGGACGACGGCCCCCGCCCAGGCGCTGATTTTGAGCGGCGGCTGCGCCTGCTGGCCCGTCTTTGGAGCCTCGTTGCCGAGCATGAGGGCGCTCACGTTGCCCGCGCCTGGTTCATCGGCGCCAACCCCTTCCTCGGCGAACGCACCCCCCTCACTGCAGTCCGTGAAGATGACGCAGCTCAGCTCGGCCGCGCCGTCCAGTCGTTCATCGATGGCACCGTCGACGCGTGAGAGACGCGCGCACTTGCACCTCGACCGGCCTGCGCCTGATCCCATGTACCGGCGATATTGGGCACCGTGTGGCGAAAAACACGTACCCCGAGATTTCAGCTCCGCTCCGACACGAAACCGAACGCTCCAGCTGGGGCCGCTACGACGCTGTCGACACCAGCACGCTCTACACGGCAGCCCTTCGCACAGGGGCTCTCGCCGAGGTGTTAGCCGGCTTCAAGTTGCCTCTCGGGACCGGCAGCGCTCTCGAGGCGGACGCAGCAGCGATGAGTCTCACCCTTGAAGAGTTTCTTGCCGAGGTTGGCGCTGAGTGGGAGGAGCGGACCTTCATGCAGACCGGGGCGCTCCCGCGTTCCTGGCGAGACGATCGCACCGTGCTCCAGATCCAGCACCCGTCGACGGGCTGGTTCGTGGACATCGAGCACCCCGACTCGATCAGTGCGCTCGAGCCGAGCCTTCAAACGCAGCTGCTCGTCGGCGGCTACGACACCTTCACCACGGCCGGGTTGCGTGGTGAAGATCGCGCGCTCACAACTGCGATCGCGGACATCGTCCACGACGCTCGCCTCGACGACGGCACCCACCCGATGGGCATCCACTTCGGGAGCAAGCACGGTGAATCCTGGTGTCGAGCGATCTGGCTAGACCGTGCACACGGACACCTCGCAGTCACAAACACGGCCCCGATCGAAGTGCGCGACCCGGACTTGGTCACAGTCACTCGACGGTTCGGCATTCGCGCGTTCTGAAGGCCCGGCCTGTGCGCCGGACCATACGTGGGAAGTTTCACAAGGAGTCCATCCACAGCGTTCGCGTGCCGCCGTGCGGCAACTAGAGTGGCGAAGAGCTCGCGGGCAGGGCTGCTCGTCCCCGACGTCGCCTTGCAGTTCCGCGGTCGATTAGGTTCGCAGGGTGGCGTTGCGGGTTGAACGGGTAGATGACCTCACGGGGGAGTCGTTGCCCGACGGTCAGCCGGTGCGGTTCAGCTTCGATGGCGTGGACTACGAGATCGATTTGACGCCGCAGGGCCGGGCGCGCCTACGCGCCACGTTTGCGCCATACATCGCGGCGGTCCGGCGAGCCCGATACACAACGACCCAACTCCCGCGGGTAGAACGCCGCTGATATTGAGGGCCCAGCGTTAGGGCGGCGTGGGTGATCTGTCGTTGCAGCTTGGTGGTGTCCTTGCTCCCGCGGCCAGGGCCGGGAAGCGGGACTCCCACTCGGTGCGAGCACGGCCCGGGATCAGCAGGTCTGCCCAGATGGCGCGGAGGCGTGCCGGGTGGAGGATCGCGATGAGGTCCTCGACGCGACCTTCCTGGATCACCGACTGGTAGGCCTTCTCGATGCCGTCATCGGTGTCCAAGTCGACGACCGGGTTCGGGCCCCAGTACACGTTCACGGGCAGCCCGAGCACGCCGTGCTCGGGTCCGTGGAGGTCTTCGAGGCGTGCGGCTTCACGTTGCTGTAGAGCACACGCGTTGTCATCGTCACCCGGGCACCTCCTCGTCGCTGTCCAGGCTACGGACGAACGTCCGTGAGTGCGGCTGCCTTCACCAGCGACAACTCCCCTTGCGGATGTATACATGTATGCGTTACATTGTTTCGCATGAGCAAAGTCATCACCACACGTGTCCCTGACGGGGCGTACGACAGCCTGGAATCCATTGCGCGCGAACACGGCCTGAAGATCGGGGAGCACTCCAGGGAAGTGCTTCTCGCGAGTCTTGAACGCGGCGACGACCGTGACGAAGTCGATCGATCGGGTCAGGCGCCCGTTCCGGAGCGACTCAGCACGGTCGAACGTCACACCCTCGCGATGCTGCACCGCATCCACGCGCGACAGCTCGCCGCGGACCCTGATGGCGCCGGGTGGGAGCTTGAGCGCGCCAAGGTCCTCGAGTACGGGTGGACAGGGGAGTACCCGCAGCTCTTTACTGCGATCTACGCCGAGCTGCCGCGACGCGACAGCGGGCTCGTCATGGACATCCTCGACATGTTCCGTGCTCTCGAGACGTCGATGAAGCGTCTTGACGACGAGGAGCGCAAGGCGGTGGAGGCGCGGTCGCACAACAGCGCAGTCTTCCGCGGGTTCGACGCCAACGACGACTATGAGAGCCGCCTGCTCAGCTACGCACAGCACCTGGTCGTCGATCAGGGGAAGTGGGTCGACTTGGCGGATCGGTTCGCGGACGGGACGCCCTACGACGGCGGCAACTCGCACCACACCTGGTTGCGTTCGTACAAGCGAATGCTGGAAGCATTCACCCCCATCTGGCGCGAGAAGATTCGCGCTGGTGCGTTCGGCGATGGTTCCTTCGACCTGACACCGGACGAGCTCGCTGAGGTCCTCAACGCCTAGCGAGGTTGTGTAGACCCGTGTCGTACTCGGCGATACGACACGGAGAACGGGTGCCCCACTCACAGCGGGCCCCGAACGGCGGGGTCCGCCGGTTGTAGAAGGACCTCGCATGGCGCCGCGTCACCGCCACCCGATTCCCGCTGACCAGATTCCCCTGTTTGATCTCTGGGGACTCAGCCGCGGCGACGCGTCCACCGCGATCACCACTGCCGCCGACGAGCCCATCGGCGGGGAGAGCACGAAGGAGCATGTTGATGAACAAGTACGGGAGTCTCGCGATGCAGCGCGTGCACGCGGAGGCGCTGGATCGGTTCCGGCAGACCGGGGACCCGGAGACGGTGTTCGAGGACTTGGGGGAGCGGATCGCGGCGCAGACCGATCAGGTCGCCTCGCTCCTGGAGGCCCAGAATGTGCCGGCGGGCGAGACGTACCTCGAGCGGGTCGGACGGTTGAACTCGATCCGGCTGCAGGCGGAGGACGCCGCGATGGCGGAGGCTCTGGAGGAGTACCTGCCGGTGTCTGGGGAGTTGGAGGGCGATCTGCCGAGCCGGGAGCGGGTCGACGAGTTGATCGCGATCCTGCAGGCGCGACGGGGCGAGCTGGCGACGGAGGAGTTCACGGCGGAGCTGACTCGGTTGCAGGGCCTGTACCGGTAGCGTTCCGGCCGACGTCGCAGGAAGACCTTGCTCCGTCGGGGCAGAAGGCCCGGTTCGACGCGAACGTCACCGCGATCCTCACCGCTCGCACTCTCGATCGTGAGCAGCGACCCGCGACGACGGCAGAGCAGCAGCAGCTCGCGCGGTGGTCGAGCTGGGGTGCGCTGCCCGAGGTGTTCGACGACACCAAGCTCGGATGGGCGACCGAACGGGCACAGCTCCGGCAGCTGCTCGACGACGACGCGTACGCGCAGGCGCGGCGCACCACGATCAACGCCCACTACACGGACCCCGCCTACGTGCGGACGGTCTGGTCGGCGCTAGACCGACTCGGGTTCACCGGAGGGAGAGTCCTCGAACCGGGCTCCGGCGCCGGCATCTTCATCGGCATGGCCCCGGCTACCGCGGCGATGACCGGTGTCGAGCTCGGCAGGACCACCGCCGGGATCTCCCGGCACCTCTACCCGGGCGCGGAGGTGCGGGCGGAGTCGTTCGCAGACACCCGGTTCCCGACTGGGCACTTCGACGCCGTCGTCGGGAACGTCCCGTTCGCGAACGTGGCCCTCCACGACCCGGCGCACAACTCCGGCGGGCACTCGATCCACAACCACTTCATCATCAAGTCTCTCGCCCTCACCCGGCCCGGCGGCATGGTCGCCGTGCTGACGAGCCACTTCACCCTGGACGCTGCGAACCCGGCCGCCCGGCGGGAGATGAACCAGATGGCCGACCTTGTCGGCGCTGTTCGGCTGCCCTCGGGCGCGTTCCGCCGCTCCGCTGGCACGGAAGCCGTCACCGACCTGCTCCTATTCCGGCGACGTCTGCCCGGTGACCCGAAAGCGGAAAGCGCGAGACGGGCCGTTCGTTCTGCTTCGTTTAGAACACTGTCGTGATGGCGGACGATACGTGGTCCCACAACTGGAACGTCGTAAGCATCGTCGTCAACACGAAAGGGATAAACGAAATAGCTACCGCAGAGCTTTTACGCGCTGGCGTAACTTTTTCATCCGCGGTAGACTCGATACGAACACGGACAACGCGATGGACGCGCATCCGCATGGACACGGCGAAGTGCCTGGTCATAAAGACCTCTCCGCTGACGGTGAGACGGCAAGTTCGATGGTCAGCGGGTTGTGCAGGACAGACCGCCCCGGCATCGCCGGGGCGGTTCTGTATCCAGGTAATTCCCGAACACTGGCCACTCTACCGCGGATTCGCGACTAACTGCGAGGCTCAGTGTGTCAATGCTTGCATTCCGCAAGCAGGGTGCAAGCACATTGTTTGCAATCAGGTCACTCCACTGGAGCGGTGGACTGGACTTCCACGCGGAGGAGATCCGCTGCGAGCATGTAAACCCATGAGACGCACGACTCCACCTCGGCCCGTGAAAGGTCTGCGTGCACGCCCTTGCTCGCCAAGTCGTCGAGCGACTTCAGGCGGGTACCCAGCGTGACGAGGTTGGACGCGAGCAGGTCTGCATGGGTTGAGCGCCCCTTCCTCTCGTGCACCCAGGTCGTGAGCCTGTTCCGGTAGTGATCGTCGTCCATCGAGCGGGTCACGCCGTCTTCGCCTGCAACGGGAGGTCCAGGCGGGTAGAGCGCATCTGCCAGGGCTTTGATGGCGCGGCGACACGAAGTTGCGGCCTGGCTGGCGGCCTCCTGCTCGTCGTCAACAGAACGAGTTTCCGCGGCCCGCAGTGCCTCAAGCGCGGACGGGGCAACCCTCGCGAGCTCCGTCTCGACGAACGCTCGCCCCCTCGCGACGGAGTCTGGGACTGCCTCGCCTACGAGAATCTGCGCCTCGGCGTCGAGGACGTAGGTGTACGCGGCATCCTTGATTCGTTCGAGCATGCTTCGGCGTTCCGAGACAGGCATCGTCAGGCTCGCGCGCAACTTCCGGCGGTCGAGGAAGGCCAATCCGGTGTCGAGTGGTGTCATGCCCTCGGGGATCTCGTCATCGTGGATGGTGACCAGGGAGGCGAGCGACGACTCAAGGCTCGCGACAGACGGGAACAGGAAGGTCTCCTTGTCGTCGAGCTTCATCCTGCGTCGTACCTCGAATGACTTCGCCGCGATCGCCCACTCCTTCTGGGCATCCTCAGCTCCAATCTGGGCAGTGAGCCGCGCGAGTAGCGCCCGGTTGCGGTCTTGGGTGGAGTCGTCGACTCCCTGCACCTCCATGCGCAACCAGAACTCCGCGACGGCGTCCTGTCGGAGCATTGCGACACGGAGGGCGGCCCGTGTGATCACGCTCGCTGGCGCGTTCGCGGCAGTGGCTGTGAGCGCGTCATCGATCGCACGTCCGACCCGTTCAGAGGGTGAGTCCATTCCCAGAGATTAGCCGCATCAAAACACGTACGAACATAATGGGGATTATCGGTCACCGTGGTTATGAGATAGGGGAGTACTGGTGGTCTCGCGCCATGAGCGCGAGCGACCGGGACGAGCACATCCAGAGCCGACTGGCGGACGTGTCGATCGCGGCGGGACTGGTGCATCGGCTCCGGGCGCTCGAGGGCGAGGTGCAGACGCTCCTCGAGGAGGCGCAACGCAACGCGGCCGCGGATGGGATCGCGCAGTCGATGATCGCGGCCGTTGCCGGCATCTCCCAGCCCCGAGTCTCGAAGATCACCTCGGAGCCGTCGGGCACGAGTCCGGCCGCGCTGCCGCGGCGACTGCACTTGATCTCGGAGTGGCCGGGCGACGCGCTGCTGGCGCACGCCGACGGGTTCACCGGCCGGATGCTCTACCCGCCGTACGAGCGACTCGTGACGCGGTGGGTGCCGACCGTGTGGCGTCGGGACCGGCAGTGGGTGCAGCCGGACGGACGCGTGTATGGGGATACCACTCCGGCGGAGCGGGAGCAAGCCGACCGCCGATACTGGGCGGTCGGCGCCGAGGTCCGAGCGCAAGCGCACCCACTTGTTCTCGCCGTCGACGGGAAGATCGAGCGTGTCTATGAGGTCGCCGGGTGGATCCGCGAGTCTGGCCAGACGAAGTACTCCGCCCTCGGCGCGGGCAGCGCCCCGTGGGTCCGGGGTTCCGCAGCGCCAGCCTGGGTGCCGGCATGGTGGCCGTCCGCATTCGAGCCGGGGCAGCAGCTCGCCGCTCCGGCACGTCAGGGTGCGTACACGCCAGCGCGGATCACCCCGGACGGTGTGATCCACAGAGCGACGCGATCGTGAGCGCACTGCCCGCGGTCGCCATCGTCTGCGACGTGTCCGGATGTCAGCGAGCTGCCGTAGTGACGGATGTACACGCCGAGTCCTACGAAACCGCTCGTGCGTGGGCACGCTCCTGGGGGTGGACCAGCCCCCAGGCTGACGACTGGTGCCTGGAGCGCTCTGGAGGATTCGGCGGCGACGGATTCGACCGTTCCTACGAGCACCTTCGAGAGGACCTCGAGGGGGGTTTAGGCAGGGAAGTCCGCGAAGCTCGGGCGGACCGCGTTGACCGCGTCAAGTTCAACCTGAACCGCATCGAGCGCGGCATCCAGCCATACGTCATCAATCGGGAACGACGCGCCAGATTTCCGAGTTCGATGCAGCCGCTGCTTGCCGGAGACGGTTGCCGGACGCGCATGCAGAACATCGTTCCGAAGCGTCGCGACCTCGTTGAGTGACCGACCACCGTGCGCGAAGTACTTCTTGGTGCGCTCGTCCGTGACGACGATCGCCGCTTCCCTGAAGAGCCGCGCGATGGTCCCTGCCGATTCACCTTGAAGCGCAGCCACGTCCAACGTTCCCGCTGGGATGGTCGACGCGAGCCTGGGGATGTCGAAGATCAGCGTCCCCTCGAGGGAAGTGACCGCGTACGCGAGCTCACCGACGCGGTTGAGGTACGGATCCCCTGGCGAAGCAACCCTGGTGCGCATGACGCGACCCTACTGGGCGTGGTCGTTGGCACGCGAAGGATCCGGGCGGTGTGTGCCCGTGGTGCCGCAGGCACCGTCCCAGTCGCGGATCGTCAACCGGACGGTTCGCACTCCGCTGTCGCAGTGCTCACGGTGACGGTGACGGTGACGGTGACGGTGACGGTGACGGTGACGGTGACGGTGACGGTGACGGTGACGGTGTGAGCATTCCGCTGCACCGCGGGTTCTGGCATTGTCGAGCCGTGCGCCCGTCGACGATCGTCCTCGCCGCCATCACCGTCGTCTTCGGCGCCGCGACGATCGTCCTCGCGGTCTTGATCGGCACCGACGAGGGACGGGCCCTGTCCACCGAGCTCCGTCTCGGCATCCTCATCACGTTCGGGTTCGGTGTCGCCTGTGTCACCACCGAGGTCAACCACCGCCGGCGGGCGCGCTTACAACAGAAGGCCGAGATCCATCCCGGTACCGCGTTCGTCACCGCGCACGCGACAGAATCGACGGCCGCCGACCTCGCAGCCTGGAGCCCCAGACTGCGCATCTGGTTCCCGTGCGACCTCGGCTTCGACCGGACGGGCATTACGAGCTGGTCGACGCGCAACGATGGGCAGGGGTCCCCGATCGCCCACCGTTCGGAGGCGCTCGGCTTCGATGTGTTCAGCGAGCCCACGCCGCGCGGTGTCGCGCGCAGATGGGGGATCGTGGTCCACCTTGCACCCAGAACATTGGAGCTCGGAGCGGTCCACCTGTGGGTGGCCGACGACCAGCCGGCGCAAGACGAGTATGCGATGCGCCGGACGATCAGCCGGATCGAGTCCGCGCTCGGCATGGGCCGCTGACCAAGCCCGTGCGGTACCGGCGACTCCGAGCCATGGGGGCTACCGCTAGAGGCAGTCAGCCCGTCCGCAAGCGGATCGTCGACCGGACGCGCTGGATGCTCCGACACCACAGCGGTTGACAGAATCGGGTCATAGTCCGCTCGCTCGCTAGATTGAGCGGATGGTCCGTGATCGTGAGCTCGGCGCGCGGCGGAACCGTGGCCGGCGACGACGTGCGGTGGCCGACCGAGTTGGCGGAGCCCTCCTACTTCCGGCCCAGGGCGGCTGGCTTGCGTTTGCATTGGGACGTGGGGGTGCCTGGTGGGCGGTATGGGCCGTCGTACTTGGGGTTCTCACAGCCAGCGTCGTTTTCGTCGTCGTGCGAGAACGGCGAGGACCGCCTGAGGGACGACCAGTGTCGGTCTCCCCGCTCTTGTTGGTAGTGGCATCAGCGATCGTCGGATGGGTCGTCCTGGCCGTAGTCCTCTAGCGGCCACCCTGCACGACGGCGATCGTCGAAGGGTGCCCATCCAGAGCCCTCGGCCACCGCCAACCCCGAGCCCTGCTAGATCCCGCCATCGGATCGTATGTTCAGCCGCTGGCGCACGCTCGGCTCAAGACTCCTATTGGCACGTGGGCGGGGCGCGCCGAGGTCCGCTTGTAGGGAGTACGGAACGCAGGCGGACGTCATCGCTCAGGCACCGTTCACGCCGGCGGCGTCGTCCCAGCGCCCTCGGTGTCGTCCGCGCCTGCCGGACCTGTCCCGGCCTGATTGAGGTTTTCGTGCGCGTCGCCCATGTCGCCGGTGGCCTTGCCGGCGGGGGAGAGCCCGAAGTGCTTGCGGACGGCGTTCGCCTCGGCAGGGGACAGGATGTGTCCGACTCCGAGGGATGGCGCGCCCTTGATTGCGTTCTTCGTGTACCCGACGTGCAGATCCGTACCGTCGAAGGTGGCGTCCTCGACCGGGACCAGCGCCTGGTGTCTCCCGAGCATTCCCGTCGCGACGCTGACGTAGGCCGCGCTTCCGTCCTCGTCGGAGGGGAACACTTGCGTCACATTGCCGACCATCGCGCCGTCGCGATCCCGGACCGTCGCGCTCTCGACCTGATGGATGAGGCTCTTGGAGATCATGGGCGTAGTCAACGCCGTGCGCCTGACGCTTCGCGGCAACGCGTGTTTGGACAGGAGGCACGGTGCCAGCTGGCACCGTGTCTCCTGTCCGGCGCGTGGCACGCAGACCTGGCAGAGACGACTTCGCGATCAGCTCTCGAGGGAGGCCCGACGGATTGCACGGTGCGCCACCGGAATCGACAGGATTGCGTCGCCGACGAGCACTCCTGCGGCCACGAGGACCGAGATCGGATGGCGGAGCGGCGCAAGACCGATGCTGACCATGCACCAAGCCACGGTGATCGTCCCGCTGATGACGGTGGGACGCAGTGCCGCATGATGCCCGATGCGCCAGGCCGCATCGCTGGACATCGTGATCCGGGTCCGGACGCCGGCGAGATCGTTCCGAGCCAGCGACCCGTTCGCGGCTCTCCAGGTCACCCAGGTCACGAGTACCGCGGCACCGACCTCGAGAGCCAGCGCAAACACCATTGCTCCATCCATAAGTTCGACGCTAGTGTGCCGATGTATGAACGGCAATGTTTCGATGGTCACCTCTTCGTCGCCGAGAAGGGCAGCGGACGGAATGTCGAGACCGACGGAGGACTGGGCGTGAGTCCTCTCGTCCCGACGGCGCTGGATGGTGCCGCGATGAGCGTCTGCATCCTCGGGCTGTTGCTTTCCCTTGCAGCTCTCACGTCGCTGATCAGAGCCGCGTCACCGACGGGATGGCATTTGCTCGCCTGGGCTCTCGTCGTCCTCTTCGTCCCCTTCGTCGGTCCGGTGTCGTGGTTCGCCGTTCGGCTCCGCGGGCGGCGGCAGAGGTTTCGGTACCTCGATGACGACGCCTGATTCCCATCGAATGGCGATCGGTGATGTCCCGAGCCGCCAGTCCCGAGTCCGGTCGCGGCGGAACGGCGCTGCAGACGCCTTGACGACGCTTCTGCGGAGGAAGAGATCAGGTGCGGACCCCGCGTGAACTTCAAGGGCTCTGGCGAGCGAGTCTTCGCACGGCTGACGGCTGGCGAACCGTCCGTGAGCCCCGCGGGCCCTACGCCACTGCCTCGATGCTCGAGTGGGGGAGCATCACGAAGGGACTCGTGGGCACGACGGCTTGGCTCACACTCGAGGTCGAGCGGCCGGTCGTGCACTACCTCCCCGGTGTGCCCGATGCCGACATGACCATTGCTGACCTCGTCCACCACACCTCGGGCTTGCCACGGCTTCCCGCCACGATGCGCGACCGTCTGTTCGGCGACCCGTACCGAGAGTCCGTCGGGGTTTCTCTGGATCTGGCAGCTGCGGTGCCGGCCACGCCGCGAGGCCGCTTCGTGTACTCGAACCTCGGGTGCGCGCTGCTCGGCGCGGTACTCGACGAGGTGCACGGCGACTGGTTCGACGCTGTGCGCCAGCACGTCCTCGAGCCGGCGGGGATTGGCTCTGCGGCCCTCGTGCCCGCTCCGGTAGATCGCGTGGTTCCTAAGCTCTTCGGTCGTGCGATCAAGCCGTGGGCGCTCGGAGAATCGTCGTTCGCGGCTGCAGGCGGCGTCTGGTCCACGTTCGAGGATCTCTGTCGCTACGCCCATTGGGCGCTCGAACCTGGAGCTGGCCCCTCCCGCACGGTGAGCTGGCAGCGGGAAGGGGCATCGATCTGGATCAACGGAGAGGTGCGAGCGGCAGGAGCGGTCATCGCCAACGCGGCAGGAGTCACTGCCGCGGTCCACGCCCTCGCGAAGGCTCCGCATGCGGCAGACGCGATCGCCGCGGCGCTCATCGAGCAGGAGGCGCGGCCGACACGCGACGGCTGATGACCGAGCTGGTGGAGGCGGTGAAGGGCGACGCCAGTGCCAACCGGACCTGTCAGCCGGACGGCAGCCGCGCCTCCAGGCCGGATCGATAGCCGAGCACGAGGCGGGCGAAACGAAGAGGGCGGCTCTCCTCCTTGCGGAAGGGAGCCGCCCTGCAGTTGACGACGACTAACGCGCTGACGGGACCGCCGAGCCGACGAGCTCAGCCCGCACGATGTCTGCGCCAGCGGACAGCGCCCCGAGCTTGTCCAGCGCGGCCCCACGCGCCAGCGGAGCCATCCCGCAGTTCGAACTCGGGATGAGCTTGTCCGCGTCGACGAACTCGAGCGCCCGACGCAGCACCTCCGCGACCTCTTCCGGCGTCTCGACGGTCTCGGTCGCGACGTCGATCGCCCCGAGCATGACCTTCTTCCCGCGGATCAGCTCAACGAGCTCGAGGGGAACGTGGGAGTGGATGCACTCGAGCGAGACGATGTCGATCGACGACTGCTGCAGGAGCGGGAACGACTGCTCGTACTGCCGCCACTCGGCTCCGAGCGTCTCCTTCCACTTGTTGTTCGCCTCGATGCCGTAGCCGTAACAGATGTGCACGGCGGTCTCGGCGTGCAGGCCCTCGGTGGCGCGTTCGAGTGCGGCCACGCCCCAGTCCTGCACCTCGTCGTGGAAGACGGTGAAGGCGGGCTCGTCGAACTGGATGATGTCGACGCCGGCGGCTTCGAGCTCGCGCGCTTCCTGGTTGAGGATCGTGGCGAACTCCCACGCCAGCTTCTCGCGGCTCTTGTAGTGCTGGTCGGAGAGGGTGTCGATCATGGTCATCGGGCCGGGGAGCGCCCACTTGATCGGACGGTCGGTCTGGGCGCGCAGGAAGCGAGCGTCGTCCACGAACACGGGCGCCCGGCGGCTCACGGCACCGACGACGGTCGGGACAGCCGCGTCGTACCGGTCGCGGATGCGGACGGTCTCCTTGCGCTCGAGGTCGACCCCGTCCAGGTGCTCGATGAACGTCGTGACGAAGTGCTGGCGGGTCTGCTCGCCGTCGCTGACGATGTCGATGCCACGGCGCTCCTGCTCGTGGACGGCGGAGCGGAGGGCGTCCTGCTTGCCCTCGGTCAGGGCGTCTCCTTCGAGCAGCCAGGGGGACCAGAGTCGCTCGGGCTCGGCGAGCCAGGACGGTTTCGGCAGGCTGCCGACGATCGAGGTGGGCAGGAGGGTGCTCATGCTGTTGCGAGTCCTAACGATCAAAGAGAAGGAACGGCGGCGTCGGCAGCGAAGCGCGAGAGGAGCGCGTGGTGCGGCGTCACGAGGTGCTCCTCGGTCCACCGACCCTGGGTGATCCCGAGGCGGCTGCGCTCCTCGCGGTCGTAGGTGACCGGGGTGGGCGTGAAGTCGGTGTGGTCGAGGGTGGGTTGGTAGGTGCTCCCAGCCGGGGTGTTCGCGGCGTAGATCTCCGGGCGGTAGATCTTCTGGAACGTCTCCATGGTGGCGATCGTGCCGATGAGCTGCAGGTCCGTGTAGTCCCCGGTCAGGTCACCGCGCGTGTAGAACGCGAGCGGGGCCGACGCTCCGGCGGGCTGGAAGTACCGGACCCGCATGCCCATCCGACCGAAGTAGTCGTCGGTGAGCGAGGAGTGCTCGTGCTCGTACTCGGCGCCGAGGACGGGGTGGACGTACCCGGTCCGGCGGTAGGTCTGGCTCGTCGAGACGCTGATGCAGACGACGGGCTCGGCGCTGAAGTCCGAGCGGAACGCGGGGGACTCCAGGAAGCGCTGGAAGAGCGCCCCGTGCAACACGCCGAAGTCGGACGGCAGGCCCTGAGACGACGGCAGCAGCACCGAGAAGTCGTAGTCGCGCAGGTACGACGAGAAGTTGTTGCCGAGGATGCCGTGGTGGTGCTCGCCGGTGTGCTGGTCGACGATCGTGACGTCGAGCATCTCGAGCAGCGGGAACTCGGCGTCGGCTCCACCATCGGAGAACGCCAGCGCGGCCGAGACGATGTCGAGCTGCAGGCGGTAGCGATCGCCGGCAGCCAAGAGCTCGTTCGCACGCCCGTCGATCATCGCGAGCGCAGCACGGAGGTTCTGCTGACGGTGCTCGCCGCGCGCCAGGTTGGCGAAGTTCGTGGTCAGCCGGGAGCTGTCGGCGGGGGAGTAGTCCTCGTCGAAGCGGGTCCGGGTGATGCTGAAGGTGAGGTCGTTCGCCATGGTCGGCAATCTGTTCGTCGAGCGCCCGAGGGCGCTGGGGAAGGGGTTCCTTGATCATGACGGGAACCGCAGGCCATCAGGTAATACCGAGACGCTATGCGGCGGTATAGGTTCAGCCTATGGCTCGGGTCCCGAACGACATCACCCTCCAGCAGCTCCGGTACTTCATCGAGGTCGCGACCGAGGGCTCGATCAGTGCCGCTGCCGATCTGCTCTACGTGTCGCAACCGACGATGTCCGCGGCGATGAAGGACCTCGAGACCCGGATCGGGCGTCCCCTCTTCGTGCGCTCGGCCAGGGGAGTCGTGCTCACCGTCGACGGCGTCGAGTTCCTCGGGTACGCCCGGCAGGTCATCGAGCAGGTCTCCCTGCTCGAGCAGCGCTACATCGGCCGGCAGCGGTCGCGTCGGCTGCTCGGGGTGTCCTCCCAGCACTACTCATTCGCCGTGGAGGCCTTCGTCCGCATGGTCGAGGGCGCGGCGGCAGACGAGTACGAGTTCTCGCTGCGCGAGACACGCACCTGGGACATCATCGAGGACGTCCGCACGCTGCGGAGCGAGGTGGGCATCCTCTACCGCAACGACTTCAACAAGCAGGTGCTCGGCAAGCTGCTGCGGGACGCCGGGGTCGTCTTCACGCCGCTGTTCGTCGCCGAGCCGCACATCTTCGTGGCCCGGCGGAACCCGATCGCGTCACGGGAGCGTGCGACGCTCGAGGACCTCGCCGACCTGCCTCGGCTGACGTTCGACCAAGGCGCGAACAACTCCTTCTACCTGTCCGAGGAGATCCTGTCGACGATGTCGAGCAAGCGGGAGATCCGTGTCTCGGACCGGGCGACGATCTTCAACCTCATGATCGGTCTGGGTGGCTACACGATCTCGACCGGGCTCATCAGCGACGACCTCGACCCCGAGATCGTCGCCATCCCCCTCGACGTCGACGAACGCATCGAGATCGGCTGGATCGCGCACGCCTCGGTTCCCCTCACCGTGCAGGCGCAGACGTACCTGGACGAGTTGCGCGCGGTGGTCGCCGGCTACGGCGTCGAGCCGCTCGGGTAGGCAGGTGGCGGTTCCGGTGGTCCGGCGGCTCCGGTGGTCCGGCGGTTCCGGCGGTCGGCCGGGAGGCACGACACGCGTCCGTCAGGAGGCTGCGGTCTCGATCATCGCCTTCACGTGCGGCGCGCTCCACCGCAGGAGCGCGTCAGCGGGTGGACTGTCGAGGTCCTCGCCCCAGATCGCGACGGCCGCGCCCGACATCGGAGCAGCGAGAAGCGCACCGGAGTCGCCGTCCCACGTCCGGAGTGACCAGTGCTCGCGGAGGTCGGCGACGGTGTAGTCGCTGTCGGCGGGGTCGAGGTCGGTCGGCACCTCGTACAGGTAGTACGAGTTGTAGTTGAGCAGGTCGATCCCGGCCTGCTGCAGGTCGCCCGCACTGGCCCGGCGTGCTCGGCGTTCGCGGCGCTCGGCTGCGTCCTCGGTGTCACCGTCGAAGCTCCAGTACGTGACGTGGATGCGCGGGTCCAGTCGCCCGACCGCAGCGCGATCGATCCCGTCGTTCCAGGCCCACACCTCGCGGTTGCCGAGCGCGGCCGCCATCGCGTTCATCCACGCGACGCGTTGAGCGGCGGTGACGTCGCCGCCCCATTCGTCCCCACCGATGTGCACGGTGCGGCTGGACGGGAACGTCCGCTGCACCTCGGCGTACAGCTTGGTCGCCAGCGCGAGACTGCCCGGCGCCGACGGGTCGAGCTCGCTCTCGCCCGAACGGATGCGGTCGACCCACTTCGTGCCGTGCTCCGCCTCGAGCAGGGCGAAGGCGGCAGCCATGTGGCCGGGAGTGTCGACCTCGGGCACGATCGCGATCCGCCGCTTCGCCGCGTACCCGGCGATCGTGCGTGCCTGTGCGGCGCTGAGGAACGGACGGCCGGTCACGCGGCTCGTGTAGACGCCGTGGTCGAGATCGGCGTTCGCGAGGGTCTGGCCGAGGACTTTGCTCTCGATCCCGACGTTCTGGTCATCGGTGAGGTGCAGGTGCAGGAAGCGGCCGCCGTCGTCGGCGAGCAGGTCGATGTACCGCTTGATCAGTGCCACGGGGTAGTAGGCGCGAGCGACGTCGAGCATCACGCCGGTCTGGGGACGTGGTCGGGGCGTCGGCTTGGTGGTGACGGTCGAAGCGGACGTGCGGCAGTGCTGCCCGGAGTACGCACCCACGCAGGCGAGGACCGAGTACTTCCCGGCCGCGGCACGGGAAGGCGTCGTGCGGACCGCGCTGACCGTCGTGCTCGAGCCCGGGGCGAGTGCCTGCACCGCGACCCGGCCGAGCGAGTACTTCTTCGTGCCGGTCGACAGGGAGAGCCAGGCCGACGAAGCTGGCTTCCGCACCGAGGTGGTGTTCGTGACCTTCAGGGTGGCCCGCACGGCGCTGCCGGTCGAGGTGACGGTGGACGCCGCGGTGACCTTGGTCACCGTCACCGGCGACGCCGCGGTGTCAGCGGACCCGGCGACCGCATCGATGCCGACCAGCGCTGCTGCCGACACGGCGATCGCCAGACCGACCGCGATGGTCCGTCTGACGGAGTGCGGCGCGGTCGGCGGACCGGCAGTCGGGTCCGGAGTCCCGGTGGAGGAGGGCACGGAGACGACGGTAGTTCACCAGGGTTGCGCGGTTAGCATTGCCCGACCCGGCGCCCGGTCGCGGACCACATCCCACCCAGGGGAGACAACGTGAACGGCCACGAGCGCACCACCGATCGCGGTCGGCGTCGCGGGGCGCCCCGGCTCGTCGCCGGCCTGGTCGTCGCAATCGTGTCGATCGTCGCGACGGGGTGCTCCGCGGCGAAGACCCCGGAGGTCGCCGAGCCGCTCGCGACCTGGAACGCCGCCGTGGCCGACCGGACCGAGGCGCCCGCGAACTGGGTCGCCCTGGGGGACTCGATCACCGAGGGGCAGGGCGCCTCGTCACGCTCCACCCGGTGGATGGACCTCACGCTCGACCAGCTGCGCACGGAGCACCCGACGAACGGGGTCACCGGAGGGGCCGGGTACCTCCCGGCGCAGTTCGCCGTGTACGCACCGGACTCGACCTGGGGTGACTGGGCGACGGCGCGCACGGGGGAGAGCCAGTTCGACATCACCACCCCCGACCTCGGCTACCGATCGGTCGCGATGCAGGCGGGCGCCTCGCGGAGCTACGGCTTCACGGGCACCGGGATCGACATCTGGTGGGCGCGCTACCCCGGCTCCGGCGACTTCACCTACAGCGTCGACGGAGCCGCACCGACGACCGTCGCCACCACCGGGACTGCCAGTACCGGGACGATCACGAAGGTGGACGGACTGTCGAGCGGGGAGCACACGGTGACCGTCACCGCCGTCGCGCCGTTCTCCTTGCTGGGGTTCACGATCTACGACGGCGACCGGGACGCGGGCATCCACCGCTACGACTCCGCGCACTCGGGCTCGACGATCGCGACGTTCACGATGAACCAAGAGGGCTTCCTGACGGCGATGCGTCGTGCTGCTCCGGACCTCATCACGATCACGCTGGGCGGCAACGACGCGGCGAACCTCACACCCGACGAGCTCGGCGCCCAGTACGTGGCGTTCCTCGAGACGCTCGCGGCGCTGCCCACGAAGCCCTCGCTGCTCGTGATCGGCGAGTTCACCCCGGCCTCGAGCATGACGGACGGCATGGCGGAGCCGTGGTCGAGCTACCTCGCCGAGATCAAGCGTGCCGCGGCGAAGGGCGGAGCCGCGTACGTCAGCATGGCTGACACCTTCCCCGAGGCCGACACGTCCGGGACGGGGATCTACTCGACGGACGGCATCCACCCCAACGACGAAGGGCAGCGTCGGATCACGAAGCTCGTACTCGCCACCCTGGCTGCGCACGAGGGCGACTGAGGGGCGGAGCTGCTCCGTGCGGCCGTCGAGCCCTGGACCGAGGCATCCCCGGAGTGGTGCGACGATCCACTAGCGTGAGCGCATGGGGGAGCAACGCAACCACCAGTGGCTCGGCCCCGATGAGGACGCGTACCTCCGCCCGGCACGAGCGCAGCCTCGGACACCGTACGTCCCGACGAAGCCCGGCGCGATCGACCTCGTCGTGACCGCTGTCACGCTGGCCGTCACCTACGTCGCCGCGCCCCTCGCCTGGTTCTGGGTCGTGCTCAGCCAGATGGCCTTCGTCGGGTGCACGGACACCGCGAGGAACTGCAACTACGACGCGAGTTCGGTCGTCCTCATCGCGTATCCGCTCGTCTCGGGTGTCATCGCCGTCGTCGGGACGTGCTGGGTGGTCGCCCGTCGGCGCCGGTGGCAACCGGGGTCCTTCGCCGCTCTGGGCACGCTCGCCGGCCTCCTGGCGGCCTTCGTCGTCGCTGAGTTCGTCACGGACTTCGCGTCCGGCGGCTACCTGTTCTGAACCGCCGGCCGGGCCGCTGACGCACGGTGGGCAACGGACTGGAGGCGCGGTGCAGGTGAGTCGATCGACTCACCCGCACCGCGCCTCCAGTCCGGGTTGCTGCGAACGCAGCGTCAGCGACGTCAGCCGCGGATGAACGCGAGGATGTCCGGGTTGATGACGTCCGCGTGCGTCGTCAGCATGCCGTGCGGGTAGCCCTCGTAGACCTTCAAGGTCGAGTCGCTGAGCAATTCTGCCTGCTTCAGCGAGGCGTCCGCGTAGGGCACGACCTGGTCGTCGTCGCCCTGCAGGACGAGGACGGGCACGGTGATCGCGCGCAGGTCCTCGGTCTGGTCCGTCTCCGAGAACGCCTTGATGCCCTCGTAGTGCGCGACGGCACTGCCCGTCATGCCCTGACGCCACCAGTTGGCGATGACCGGCTCGGACGGCGTCACGCCGTCACGGTTGAAGCCGTAGAACGGGCCGGAGGCGACGGCGTGGAAGAACTCGGCGCGGTTGGCGGCGAGTGCCTGGCGGAACCCGTCGAAGACCGAGATGTCGGTGCCCTCGGGGTTCGCGTCGGTCTTCACCATCAGGGGCGGCACGGCGGACACGAGGACAGCCTTGGCGACCCGGCCCTGCGGCTGACCGTACTTCGCGACGTAGCGGGCGACCTGGCCACCACCGGTGGAGTGTCCGATGTGGATCGCATCGTGCAGATCGAGGTGCTCGACGACGGCGGACACGTCACTGGCGTAGTGGTCCATGTCGTGGCCGGTGCCGATCTGCGAGGAGCGCCCGTGGCCCCGTCGGTCGCTCGCGATCACGCGGAAGCCCTCGGCCAGGAAGTACAGCATCTGCGCGTCCCAGTCGTCGGAGGACAGCGGCCAGCCGTGGTGGAACACGATCGGCTGCGCATCGGCGTTGCCCCAGTCCTTGAAGTAGATCTCTGCACCGTCGTCGGTGGTCACGTAACCCATGGTCGGTCTCCTGTGGCTGGTGTTCGGTTGTGGTGGTCGGTGGGTGGTCAGCCGAGTTCGGCGATGGCGTCCGTGATGAAGGCCGCGACCTCGGCGGGGTGCGTCTGCATCACCAGGTGTGGTCCGTCGATCTCGACCACCTTGCGGACCCCGGCGCGCTGGTAGCCGAAACGCTCGACGTCCGGGTTGATGGTGTGGTCGGCGCTGGAGACGATGCCCCAGGACGGCTTGGTCTTCCACGCCGCGACGGATGCGGGTTCGCCGAACGCAACCGCGGACAGCGGGCGCTGCGACACTGCGAGGACCTTGGCCTTCTCGAGGTCGAGGCCGCCCGCGAAGACCGCGGGGAAGGCGTCGATGGCCACCGAGACGTCGGTGCCGGGCTCGGCGCCGTCGACGGGGTAGGGCGCGTAGACGAGGTTCGCCGCGAGGTCGCTGTCGGGGAACCCGCCCTGGAGGGCGCCGAGGCTCTCGCCCTCCTCGAGCGCGTAGGCGGCGACGAACACGAGCCCGACGACGTTCTCGGCGACGCCTGCGACGGTGAGGATCGCACCGCCGTAGGAGTGCCCGGCGAGCAGGACCGGTCCGTCGATCTGCTCGACGAACGACTGGATGTAGGCCGCGTCGCCGGACAGGCTGCGGTTGAACACGGGCGGAACGAGGACCTCGTGCCCCTGATCGAGGAGGAGCTTCGTGACGGGCGCCCAGCTGGCGGCGTCGGCGAAGGCTCCGTGGATGAGGACGATGGTGGGCGATTCGGTCACGGTGCGGTCCGTCCCGGTCCACAGCCGGTGCCGTGGACCTCCGTCGGTGGTGGAAGCGTCTGCTTCCATCCGTGACGCTAGGGCCGCGGGCCGGCGGTGCACATCGGTCACGATGACCGAGATGTGGCGTCGTGTGACTTAGTCGTCCGCCGCGGTCGCCCCGGGTGCCAGGACCGACGGCAGCTGCTGCCTGGTCGAGACGCCGAGCTTCTGGAACGCCGCGTACAGGTGGGCGCCCACCGTCCTGGGGGAGACGAAGAGGTGTTCGCCGATGGCGCGGTTGCTCAGGCCCTGGGCTGCGAGCGTGCAGACCCGGAGCTCCTGCGGGGTGAGCAGGTCGATGCTGCGTTGCCCCGTCGTCGGCAGGCGCTCGCCCGTGGCCCGGATGGCGTCTCGTGTCCGCTCTGCCCAGATCGGTGCGGGCATCGCCTCGAACAGGTCCAGGGCTGCGTGCAGGACTGCTCGGGCGGTGGTGCTCCGCCCTGCGCGACGCAGACGGCGACCGAGTCGGAGGAGCGCTCGCGCTTGCACGTACGGGACCGGCCAACGATCGTGCTGCAGGGTCGCCCACGCCGACTCGAGGTCGTCGTCCGACAGGAGCGCGGTCCGGGCGGAGTGGACGGCCGTGCGCACCAGGGGAGCGTGCCACCGCTCGTGGAGCCGCTCGAGGTCCGCCAACCGCTGCTCGGCGTCCGGTCGGTTGCCGGACTCCAGCGCGGCATCGACGTAGTCGTGGGAGGTCAGCACGGCGAAGGTCGGGTTGAACGCGTCGTCGTCGGGGTCGAAGAGACGTCGCAGGGGCTCGAGTGCGTCCGCTGCCCGGCCGGAGACCAGGTGCGCCAATCCGGTCGCGCCGAGCAGCGTTGCGCGCATCGCACTCGAGCGGAGCACCTGCGCGCCCGCCTCGGTCCCGCCGGCGATCCGCTCGGTGTCGGGCTGTTCGCCCTCGAGGGCGTCGAACCAGGCGAGCGCGCACCGCGCCGCGGCAGAGAACCCGGCGTCGCCCAGGTCCCGTCCGAGCGACGCGGCCTGCTGCGCGAGGGCGCGCGCCCGGGCGACGTCCCCGGCGAGGTACGTGGTCATCGAGGTCCCCATGAGGGCCTGCGGGAACGTCCGCAACTCGCCACGCGTCTGCATGCTCGCGAGGGCACGGTCGAGCAGGACACGAGCCGTGTCGATCTCGCCCACGAGGTTGAGCGCGTACCCGAGGAGCCACGCTGTCTCTTCGTCCAGGGCCGCGGGCGCCGCCGCCAACGCGAGCTCCAGCACACGATCGCCCCGGGCCAGCGGCTCGGTCCGGGCCGCCAGCAGGATCGACCGAGGGTCGTCCTCGGGAAGCGCGAGGGCTTCGACGACGACGAGCATCGGGTCGCCCGGGTCCGCCTCGGCAGTGTGGTCCCAGGCGATCGCGGCCAGGTGGAGCAGTGCGGCGGTGGCGTGTTCGACGCCGCCTGCCAGCTGCATCTCGGAGACGGCGTGGAGCGCCGGTCCGAGGTCGCCGACTGCCAGGCCCGTCCGACCAGTGGGCAGGGTCTCGGCGACCCACGCTGCGCGCGCCGCGAGCAACCCGGGAGGCGCCTCGTCGCGAGCCTGTTGCACCAAGAGCGACGCGTCTGAGGTCCTGCCGGACAGCCCGGCGAGTTCCGCCGCGACGATGCGTCGCTCGACGCGTCGGGCCACGTCCGACGTCAGCTCGGCGGCACGCTCGTACGCCCGGCTCGCGACGAAGGTGTCGGACATCGCGGTCCGTTCGTCGCCGAGCGCGGCGATCTCGTCCGCGAGGGGATCGTCGTGACCGGTGGCGAGCTCGGCGCGCCACCAGATGGTCCGTGCCGGGTCGTCCTGGTGCTCGAGCACGAGCGACCGGAGGACAGCGGTGCGCTCCGGCGGTGACGCCACCGACAGGACCGCCGACTGCACGAGCGGGTGCCGGAACCGGATTGCACGGGGTGCGACCCACTCGAGGAGCGAGGCCGCTGATGCCTGCTCGGTCCAGGTCGGTGTCGGGAACCTGCCGATTGCGCGTGCGGCGACTCGGGCGGCTTCCTCGGCGACGGTGCCGCCGGACAGTGCCACGGCGAGGATCGCCAACCGGACCCCTTGGTCGAGCTCCGTGTACCGATCCGCGAACTCCTTCTCGACCCGTCCGACGACGGGTCGTTCCCGCGTGCGCTCGGCCGCCGCAGTTGACCGGCCGAGCTCGTGCAGTGCCAGGGGGTTGCCCTCGGCGCGGAGCACGAGGTCGCGTCGCGCTTGCCCCGTCGGTGCTCCAGGCACTCCGTCGAGCAGTTCGTCGGCAGCGGACTGGTCGAGTGGACGGAGGTGCAGGCGTCGGATGCCCGGGTTCTCCACCGCATCGGTGTTCCGCGTGGTCATGACGATGACGACCGGGTCCTCGCCGACGCGACGGGCCATCATGCGGAGCGCCCACTCGGAGGGTGCATCCATCCAGTGCAGGTCCTCGGCGACGATCAGGAGCGGACGTTCGGCCGCCGCGTCCGAGAGCAGGGTCAGCGCGGCGAGTCCGGCGAGGAGCGGCGACGGCTGGATTCCCGTGGCGACCCCGAACGCGACGTCCAACGCCCGTCGCTGCGGCGACGGCAGGTTCGCGATGCCGCCGCGCAACGGGTACAGGAGCATGTGGAGCGCTGAGTACGGCTCCGCCGACTCAGCGAGGGTGCCGGTCGTCGTGAGCACTCGCAGTCCTCGGCGGCTCGCGTGCTCGAGCACATCGGCGACCAGCGACGACTTGCCGATGCCCGCTTCGCCGTCGATCACGAACGCGGAACCACCGCTGTCCACGTGACCGACCGCGTCTCGGAGAGCCGAGGTCTCCCGCTCACGCCCGATGACGGGCTGCGCCTTCGTCACGTCGTCAGTATGGCAGCGCTGCTGGACCGCAGCGAAGCGGCTCCGGCCGCCGAGCTCACCAGGAACTGGGCTTGTAGTCCTTCAGGAACACGCCGAACACGTCCTCGCCCGCCTCGCCCCGCACGATCGGGTCGTACACGCGTGCAGCCCCGTCGACGAGGTCGAGCGGCGCGTGGAAGCCCTCCTCCGCCAGCCGGACCTTCGTCGGGTGCGGTCGCTCGTCGGTGATCCACCCGGTGTCGACGCTCGTCATCAGGATGCGGTCGGTCTCGAACATCTCCTGCGCACTCGTGCGGGTGAGCATGTTCACGGCAGCCTTCGCCATGTTCGTGTGCGGGTGCCCCGGTCCCTTGTAGGCCCGGCCGAACACCCCTTCCATCGCGCTGACGTTCACCACGTAGGTGCGGTGCGCTTCGCTCGCCGCCATCGCTGGACGGAGCTTCGAGATCAGGATGAACGGCGCGGTGGTGTTCGCGAGCTGGACCTCGAGCATCTCGAGCGGGTCGACCTCGTCGACGGCCTGCGTCCACGAGTTCACGTCGTGCAGGTCAGGCACGAGACCACCGGCGTCGATCGCGGTGCCCATGGCCAGGCGCTTGAGCGAGCTCGACCCCGGAGCCATGGCCTGCTCGGTCAGTTCGTCGGCGCGGGCTGCGGCGGCCGCGAGGATCGGGTGCGCCGTCACCGACCGGGCGAGCGCCTGCGGGTGCTGGTCGTTCGTGTGCCCGAAGGTCACGAGCTCGGGCAGCGGGCCGTCCGGCAGCGGTGCGAGTTCGGCATCGACGAGGGGCTGGTACGCGCCGGGCGACCGGCGGACGGTCTGCGTCGCGTTGTTGATCAGGATGTCGAGCGGGCCGGCAGCGGCGACGTCCTCGGCGAGACCGATGACCTGGGCCGGGTCACGCAGGTCGATGCCGACGACCTTCAGGCGCGAGATCCAGTCGGCGGAGTCCGGAAGGCTCGTGAACCGGCGCACGGCGTCGCGGGGAAACCGCGTCGTGATGGTCGTGTGGGCGCCGTCGCGCAGCAGGCGGAGCGCGATGTACATGCCGATCTTCGCGCGGCCGCCGGTCAGCAGGGCCCGCTTGCCGCTCAGGTCCGTCCTGGCATCACGCTTCGCGTGGCTCATCGCCGCGCACGAGGGGCACAGCTGGTGGTAGAACGCGTCGACGACCGTGTACTGCTGCTTGCACATGTAGCAGGGGCGTGACTTCAGCAGGGTGCCGGCGGTGGACGCCGTGGTCGAGGTGCTGATCGGGACCCCGCGGGTCTCGTCGTCGATCCGGTCGGCGGCTCCGGTCGCGGTGGCGGCGATGACGAGGCGGTCGGCCTCGGCGATGACCGCGCGCTTCTCGAGTCGGTGCGCACGCTTCACGGCCTTGAACATCTTCGCCGTGGCCTGACGCACCCGCACGAAGTCGGGGTGCGTCTCGTCGATGTCGCTCATCTGCTCGAGCACCCGGAGTGTGGCGTCGAGGTCCTCGGGGAGGATGCCGCTGGGTTCGGGCTGCTCGGAGATCACACGGGATTCTACGTTGGATCAGGCCGCGTCGAGCTCCCGCGTCAACGCCGCCACGAAGTCGTCGATGTCCTGCTCCGACGTGTCGTAGGCGCACATCCACCGCACCTCGTTGCGGCTGGCGTCCCAGTCGTAGAACCGGAAGTGCTTGCGCAGCCGCTCGGCCACCCCTGCGGGCAGCGTCGCGAACACCCCGTTGGCCTGGGTCTCCTGGCTGAACCCGACGCCCTGGATGCTGCCGTCGGCGATCCGGGCCTCGAGCGCGCCGCGGAGTCGGGCGGCCATGGCGTTGGCGTGCCCGGCGGAGCGCAGGTACAGGTCGTCGGACAGCAGCGCGATGAGCTGCGCGGAGACGAACCGCATCTTCGACGACAGCTGCATGTTCATCTTGCGCAGGTAGCGCAGTCCCTCTGACGCGTCGGGGTTGAGCACCACGATCGCCTCGCCGTAGAGCATGCCGTTCTTCGTTCCGCCGAAGCTCAACACGTCCACGCCGGCATCGGTGGTGAAGTCGCGCAGGGGCAGGCCGAGGGTCGCGGCGGCGTTGGAGATGCGAGCGCCGTCCATGTGCAGCGTCATGCCGAGCGGGTGGACGTGGTCCGCGATCGCCCGGATCTCGTCGACCGTGTAGGCGGTGCCGAGCTCGGTGGTCTGCGTGATCGAGACGACGAGCGGCTGGGCGCGGTGCTCGTCGCCCCAGCCCCAGGCCTCCTTGTCGATGAGCTCGGGGGTGAGCTTGCCGTCGGGGGTCTCGACCGGCAGCAGCTTGATCCCGCCGATGCGCTCGGGAGCGCCCGCTTCGTCAGTGTGGATGTGCGCGGTCGTGGTGCAGACGACGGCGCCCCACCGCGGCAGCATCGACTGCAGCCCGACGACGTTGGCTCCGGTCCCGTTGAACACCGGGAACGCCTGCGCCTGCGAACCGAAGTGGTCGCCGATCACCTCGTTGAGACGGGCCGTGTAGACGTCTTCGCCGTAGGCGATCTGGTGGCCGTCGTTGGCCGCTGCGATCGCGTCGAGGATCTCGGGGTGGACACCGGCGTAGTTGTCCGAGGCGAAGCCCCGCAGGTCCAGGTCGTGGAGTCGAAGGGTCACTGGTTCATCCTAGGTTCGAGGCCGCAGCTGGAGCGGCCGGGAGCGGGAGACGGGCGCCGTTCACGTCGGCTGGCGGTGCCGTCCAGAGCCGCACGACCTCGACGCCGAGCCGCTCTTCGAGACCGGCGAGGGCACCGACGACGAAGACCGTGGCTGCCGCCGAGTCCGGAGCGTCCTTCCGGAAGCCCTGGGCGACGGCACGGACCCACGCGTCGGAGGCGGCCTTGGCTGCTGCGTAGTTCGCGGCGCCCGCCGTGGGGGAGTCGACGGTGGTGGACGAGACGAACGCGAGCCGTCCGGCCGGCGACGCCACCAGGTCGTCGTAGAAGACGCGTGTGGTGTTCCGCAGGGTGCGGAACGCCCGGTCGAAGAAGTCCCAGTCGTCGTCCGACTGGCCGGCGATGCCGCCGCCCCCACGCCACCCACCGACCAGGTGGACCAGCCCGTCGACCGGTCCCGCCGTCTCGTGGACCGCAGCCGCGAGCGCGGTGACCGCGCCGAGGTCTGCGAGGTCGCACGTGTGGGTCGTGACGCCCGGGACGGAGGCGTGCAGGGCCTCCAGTGCGTCGGGTCTGGTGCCGACCGCGACGACGGCCGCCCCGGAGGAGGTGAGTGCGCGCGCGACCGCCGCGCCGCTGGTGCTGGTCGCGCCCGCGACCAGCACCGTGCGACCGGACAGGGAGCCAGCGCTCACGCGGCGACGTCCGGAACGGACGGAACAGCGGACGGAGCAACCGACGACGAGCCGGTGATGCCGGCGGTCGAAGCGATGACCGCAGCCATCTTCTTGTTCAGCGCCTCGTAGAACATCGACAGCGGGAATTCGTCGTCGAGCACCGCGTCGGTGTAGCCCTTCGGCATTCCGGCGAGCGTTTCCTCCGGCAGTCCCCGCGCCCATCTCGATGCCGGGTGCGGCGTGAGCGTCCGGGTCAGCATCTCGTACGCAGCGAGCCAGTGCGCCGATTTCGGCCGGTCGATCGACCGCCGGTACAACTCGTTGATCTGATCACTGAGCGCGATGATCACATCGGGAACGGCATCCCAGTCGATGGTGAGCTGCGTGTCGGTCCAGTGCAGGACATCGTGCTGGTGCATCCACGCGAACAACAGTTGCCCACCGAGGCCGTCGTAGTTCCGGACACGGCTGCCGGTGATCGCGAACCGGAAGATGCGGTCGAAGACGACGGCGTACTGCACCAGGCGGGCGTGGTCGCGGATCGCGCGTTGCGCCTCGTCGAGATCTGCATCCGGCACAGCGGAAAGCGCGCGTTCGAGCCGCACGGATTCGCGGAACGCCGTCAGGTCGCAGCGGAGTTCTTCCAGCGAGTAGAGGAAGAACGGCATCCGCTGCTTGATCATGAACGGGTCGAACGGCAGGTCGCCGCGCATGTGCGATCGGTCGTGGATGATGTCCCACATCACGAAGACCTGTTCCGTCAGCTCCTGGTCGTCGAGCATTGCTGCAGCGTCGTCCGGCAACTCCAGTTTGGTGATCTCCGCAGCGGCACGGACGACTCGGCGGTAGCGAGCGGCTTCGCGGTCCTGGAAGATCGCACCCCACGTGAACGTCGGGATCTCGCGCATCGCGACCGTCTCGGGGAACAGCACCGCAGAATTCGTGTCGTACCCGGGCGTGAAGTCGACGAACCGCAACGCGACGAAGAGCTTGTTGCTGTAGTCGCCCGCTTCGAGTTCCGCGATGAACTCCGGCCAGATGACCTCGACCAGGACGGCTTCGACGAACCGCGAGGAACTCCCGTTCTGCGTCACCATCGGGAAGACGACCAGGTGGCCGAGTCCGTCGATGCGGTGCTGTTGCGGCTGGAACTCGTTCAGGGCGTCGAGGAAGTCGGGAACGCCGAAACCGTCGCGTTCCCAGCGTGCGAAATCGCGCTGCAGTGCAGCGAGGTACGCCGCATCGTGCGGAAAGAACGGGGCCAGTTCGGCAATGGCCGGGAGGATCGTGGCCAGGTGCTCGGAAGCGGTCGCGTGGTCCGCCTGGTCGGGTACAGAGCCATCGGCTGTCTGCAGCGCACGGAACGACACGACAGCGGCTTTCAGTCGCGTCCACGCGGGATGCTCGGCGACCTCGCGCACCGACGGGCGGTCCTCGACGACCTCGGGTTCTCCGACGATGGCGCCCTGCGTGAACTCCTGGACGAACTGTGACATGTCGAACCTCCCGTCATTGGGTCAGCCGCGGATCTGCGGCGTGGTGGTGCGCTTGTCATGAGCCTAGGGAGGATCGGGGGACGCATTCTTGCCCATTTCCGGGGGATTCGTGCGCGGCGCCGTTCTCCGCGCGGCAAACCGACTCTCTCGCGCACGAATGCATCGCTGGTCGCGCGCCGGCAGCCATGGTGCGCGGAGCCAGCGGCACTGGGAGGGGCTCGGAGGCGCTGTCCCGACAGGCCTCCGAGCCGACTCCTTAGCGCTTCGTGACGGCTGCGATTGCTTCGCTCACGGTCGAGCCCGGGTGCGTTTCGCGCCATCTCTTCACCTGGCTGGGGTCAGGCGCTGACCCTCGCGGGATCGGCGTGTTTCCCACGATGCCCGGTGCGAAGGTGGCGTACGTGATCGTCGCGAGCGCGGCCATGCACGAGTAGAGCAGGTCGAGCGTGAGCCATGCGCAGGCGGTCAACGCGATTCCACCGAGGATGATCAGTGCTGGCGTCCAGCGACTCATCGGAAGCACCCTCGCTTCACGGCCGCGACCCCGAGGAGCTCTGCACCAAGTGCGGCCGCGGCCCCGCCGAGGGCTCGGATCTTCTCCCAGCTGAACGAAGCGCCCCACATGATTCGGACTGCCTTTGTGACACCGCCGAGTGAGTTGATCAAACGTTTGATCTTCAAGATCTTGGCGACTGGGAATGCCGTCGATGCAATCATGAGGGCGATCGCGCCCGTGCACTCGAGGATGCTCGCCCGAGCCGCTCGCTGCATCGTCGGGTTACCAGCTACCCATTCCTCGTACGCAGACTGGCCGTTCAGCAGTACAGCTTCCGGAATGCTCTCGATGAGCGCTAATCCCCGTTCGACATCGACGGCCTGAAGGTCGAGATCCTGGACGATCGAGGCGACCGATGACGATGGAGCTCCTGTCGCTGCCTGAGCTGGCGGGGCGGCCAGCATCGGTGCGCACAGTCCGGCTGCTAGTAGTCCAACGACTGCGAGCTTGCTCGCTGAGGCGGTAGTTGACGTCATGGGTCTTCCCTCCTGATCGGCGTCCCTCGCCGAATGAACACCAACCTGCCGGTAACCGGTGAAATGTGCAACGTCACCAGCGCGTCGTGTTCGCTGCTGTGCTTCAGGGCAGCGCGCCTGACCGGCCCGGCATCGCGGCCGTCCGGCTCCGCGGCGTCGACTCGGTCGATACGGTTGTCGGCATGGCACGCTTCACGCCCCCAGCCGCCGACGCGATGCGCGCACGACTCCTGCTCGCAGCACGCGACGAGTTCGCCGCGGCCGGGCTCGTCGGCGCCAAGATCGAGCGGATCGCCGCGGCGTCGTCGAGCAACAAGGCGCAGATCTTCCACTACTTCGGCAGCAAGGAGGGGCTGTTCGACGCGCTCCTCGCCCAGACCGTCGCTGAGACGTTCGACGAGGTCCCCGTCGACACCGACGACCTCGCCGAGTGGGCTGCTCGCCTGCACGACTCGTACGTTCAGCGTCCGTGGGCCGAACGGCTCGCGACGTGGCACCGCCTCGAGCGGGGGAGCGACGGTGCGCTCGAAGCCGTCATCGCGAGCAACGCCGAGGCCGTCGCCGCGGTGGAGCACGCCCAGCGCGCTGGGGTCCTGCCGCGCAGCTACCGGCCGGCGGTGCTGCTCGGTCTGGTGATGCACCTCGCCGCGTTCTGGAGCTCGACCTCCCCCGAGTACGGCTCCTTGGTCGCGGCGGTCGCACCTGCGCGGCGTCGGCAGATCGTGATCGACGCGGTGAAGGCGCTCGTCGGGGGCTGACGTGGCACACGGCCGGGCGTAGGGTTCGGCTCATGAGCAGCGACAACCGGTTCCTCCGCGCGACCTTCGGGCGGCCGTTGGTCTGGGTCGGCGTGGTGTGGCTCGCGGTCGGGGTGCTCTGGAGCGTCCTGGCGATCATCGATCCGAGTGTCTTCCACGCGATCATGGCCGTCCTGTGGCTCCTGCTGGGCGGCAGCATGCTCGCCGTCGCACTCCGCGACAGGAAGCGCGGCCTCGGCCGGTACCAGCGCTAGTCGAGGCGGGCCGAGCGCGCAGGCAGGAACCGCACCGGGCCTCCCGTCAGCCTGCCGCGTCCGCGGCCACCCGCAGCGTCCGTTCCGCATCGTCGAGGTAGTCCGCCAACAGCGCCGACGCTCCCGCCTGGTCTCCGGCGCGCAACGCCGCGACGATCGCGTCGTTCCGGTCCACGAACTCGGCGTGGAACGACCCCGGGTCGTCGGTCGTCAGGAAGGCCAGCCGCATCTCGGCGAGCAGCCCGTCCATCAGGCCGTGGATGCGCGCGCTCGGGACCGCTCGGACGAGCTCGGAGTGGAACCGGATGTCCGCGGTGCCCACGGCGCCCCAGTCGCCCGCGGTGGCAGCGTCCCGTGCAGCTGCGACGGCCGCCGCGGCTGCATCGAGGGCCGGTGACGTGGGCGAGCACGCGCGGACCGCGGCTTCCTCGAGCACCCGACGGGCGGAGTACAGGTCCGTGACGTCCTCGGCAGAGAGGCGTCGCACGAAGACCCCGCGGTTGAACACGTGCTCGACCAGCCGGTCCCGCGCGAGCAGCCGGAAGGCCTCGCGCAGGGTGTTCCGTGACACCCCGAGCTGGTCGCTCAACCGTTCCTCCGACAGCTGTGCCCCGGGGGAGAACTCGCCCGCCG
Organism: Curtobacterium sp. VKM Ac-2861; assembly: GCF_013204965.1. Classification (NCBI taxonomy): domain Bacteria; kingdom Bacillati; phylum Actinomycetota; class Actinomycetes; order Micrococcales; family Microbacteriaceae; genus Curtobacterium; species Curtobacterium sp. VKM Ac-2861. The sequence goes on along the minus strand of NZ_JABMLA010000007.1, from coordinate 155,511 downwards.
CGATCATGGTGCGCAGCCGGTCGGCCGTCGAGTCGGCACCACTGACGGTTCGGGTCATGTCCCGATCCTGACACGGCCTCGGGCATCGCAGGTGCGAACCCCGCACCGTGTGACCGTCGTGTTACAGAGCAGAACGCCCCCTTGCGATTGTTGAACAATGCGGTCCAGACTGTCCCGCATGTTCGTCCTCATCGGCGTCGCCGTCGTCATCATCGGGTTCGCGTTGCGCATCAACGCGCTGCTCGTCGTGACCGTCGCGGGCATCGTCACCGCAGCCATCGGCGGGATCGGTCCCGTCGGCATCCTCACCGCCTTCGGCGACGGCTTCGCGTCGAGCCGGTCCGTCACGACCTTCGCGCTCGTCCTGCCGGTCATCGGCCTGATCGAGCGCTACGGGCTGCAGGACCAGGCCAAGCGCCTGATCGCGAAGCTCGACAAGCTCACGACGGGTCGTCTGCTGGCCGGGTACCTGGCCATCCGGCAGGTCACGGCCGCGGTCGGCCTCACCAGCATCGGCGGGCCGGCGCAGACCGTTCGGCCCCTCGTGCACCCGATGGCCGAAGGGGCTGCGATCAAGAAGTACGGCCGGATCGACGAGCGGATGCGCGAGAAGATCAAGGGCTACTCGGCGTCGTCGGACACCGTCGGGGTCTTCTTCGGCGAGGACGTCTTCGTCGCCGTCGGCTCGATCCTGCTCATCACGACCTTCGTCGACGCCACCTACGGCCTGTCGCTCGAACCGATCGACCTGGCGCTGTGGGCGATCCCGACCGGCATCGCCGCGCTCCTGGTCCACGGCACGCGACTGCTGCTGTTCGACCGCACGCTCGACAAGATGGCCGCCGACGCACGCGTCGACGCCCCGACGCAGGGAGCCGCAGCGTGATCACCAGCGAATGGCTCTACTGGCTCATCGGCGCGTTCTTCATCGCGGTGGCCGTCCTCATCGTCACGGACACGTCGCACGCGAAGCGACTCGGCAACGCGGCGTTCTGGGGGATCCTCGGGGTCTCGTTCTTCTACGGCACCTTCGTCGCCGCGAAGACGGCGCCGTCGTGGGTGCTCGGCATCGCCGTCCTCGTGATGGTCGCCCTCGCCGGACTCGGGTTCACCGGGACCACCAGTCGCACGCGGGTCGCCAGCATCCCCGGTGCCGGCACGGGTGCGGAGACCGGCCCGGCCGAGCCCACCGCTGCCGCCACGAAGCCGTCCGCCAGCACGAGCGTCCTCGCGACGACCAGCCCGGACGAGCGCGCGGCGTTCGCCACCCGGTTCGGCAGCAAGCTCTTCATCCCGGCGCTGGTCGTGCCCGTGGTCGCCGTCCTCGTGGCGACGCTCGGTCCGCTCGTCTCGATCGGCGGTGCACCCCTGCTCGCCGAGGGCAGCGCGACCCTGACCGGCCTGGGCATCGGCTCGGTGCTGGCCGTGGTCGTCGCGGTGTTCGTCCTGCGCCCGCCGAGGATCGCCACGCCCATCCGTGAGGGCGGCCGACTGCTGCAGGCCATCGGGTGGGCAGCGCTGCTGCCGCAGATGCTCTCCACCCTCGGCATCGTGTTCACCCAGGCCGGGGTCGGCGACGCCGTCGGCACGATCATCAAGTCGATCCTGCCCGGCGGGTCGCTGTTCGCTGCGGTGGTCGTGTACTGCCTCGGCATGGCGCTCTTCACGATCATCATGGGCAACGCGTTCGCCGCCTTCCCGATCATGACGGCCGCGATCGGCTGGCCCGTCCTGGTGCAGGGCTTCGACGGCAACCCCGCCGCGATCTTCGCCATCGGCATGCTCGCCGGCTTCTGCGGCACGCTCGTCACCCCGATGGCCGCGAACTTCAACCTGGTGCCGGCTGCCCTGCTCGAGATGCGGGACAAGTACGGTCCGATCAAGGCGCAGATCCCGACCGCCGCCATCCTGCTCGTCGTCAACATGGGAGTCATGTACCTTGTCGCTTTCTGATGCTGCCCCGCTCGACCTGACCCGGGCCGCGTGGGCCGACCGCTTCGCGGCCGTCGCCGCCGAGAACACCACCCGCGAGTACCCGTACGCGGCGCACCACACGACGTCCGGCCCGGACGACCGGGCGCTGCCGGTCGAGCTGCACCCCGCCTTCGCCACGTCGTACGACTGGCACTCGTCCGTGCACATGCACTGGCTCGCAGCGCGTCTGGTCGCGCACGGCCTGCCGGCCGACCTGGAGGCCCGGCTCACCGCGATCCTGCAGGCCCACCTGAGCGCGGATCACCTGGCGACGGAAGCCGCCTACTTCCGCACGACGCCGCACTACGAGCGCCCCTACGGGTGGGCCTGGCTCGCGAAGCTCGCCGCCGAGGTCTCCGCGTCCGAGGTGCCGGCCATCCGGCAGCTCGCCCCCGGGTTCGCGCCCGTCGTCGACGTGCTCGAGGACCTCGTCACCCGCTGGGTCGACGGCGCTGCCCACCCGGTGCGGCACGGGGTGCACTCGAACTCGGCGTTCGGTCTGCTGCTCGTGCTCGAGGCCGCACGGTCGCTCGGCCGCGACGAGCTCGCCGCGACGGTGGAGCAGGCGGCGCGCGAGTGGTTCGGCGAGGACGCCGGGTGGCCGTTCGCCTGGGAGCGCAGCGGACACGACTTCCTGTCCGCCGGACTGGCCGAGGCCGACCTGATGCGGGCCGTGCTGACCCCGGCCGAGTTCGCGACGTGGTCGGACGGCTTCTTCGCCCAGGTGCGGTCGGGCGACGCGATCCTGCAGTCGACCGTGGTCCGCGACGAGAACGACCCGCAGCAGGTGCACCTGTTCGGGCTCGACCTGTCGCGAGCCGGATCGGCCCGGCGCATCGCGGAGGCCCTGCGCGCCGGTGAGCTCGACGACGACAGGCTCGCGAGCCTGCTCGACGAGGCGGCCGACCGGCTGCTCGCCTCGGGCCTGGCCGCCAGTGTCGGCGAGGAGTACTACTCCACGCACTGGCTCGCGAGCTTCGCCTGGGACGCCATGGAAGCACGCGAGCACGCCGCGCGCTGACCCTGCCGTCAGCTGAGTCCCGTCACGGGAAGTTGAGCCGCTTCCTCCGGATCCCGCGTTCGCTGAGGGACATCACGAACGGCGGGCTGGCCTGCACCAGCCGATGGATGGACCGCTCGTGCTCGAGACACAAGTCACCCATCACTCCAGCGGTGATCTCTCCCCGCGCAAAGGCGATGACTCTCGCGTCATTCATGTAGATCGCCTGTGCTTCGAGCGGCCGGCTGGCCACGCGGTGGTCCTTGGCCAGCAGAAGGAACCCGCCGCGAGTGCCCTCGGCAATCCACTCTTCGTCGCGCATTCGTTGTGCGCGGTCGTCGCCGTACACCTCTGCGAGCGTGCGAGCGTCCCAGCCTGCTTCGCGGAGCCTGCGGACGAGGAGTCGCCCTCCGACAGATCGGTCGAGAAGAAACTGGGCAGACAGCAAGATCACGCTGCCTGAACGAGCAGTGATTGCAACTCTCGCTTCGCCAGACCGAAGTCTTCGGCGACATCCGCCATCGGTTCTCCGGCACGGACGCGGCTGACGACACTCTCGACGCTTACGCCGATCCGGTCGATCGTCGGCTGGCCCGAGTTCCGGAGCGGATCAACGACGACCTCTGCCCGCTCGTAGGTCGGGAGTCGTACGGACTGGACGAATCCGTTGCGGTAGGTGATCGTCCGGAGGTACTCCGCGACGACGTCCCGGAACACGCCCTGCTTGTTCCGGACGACGACCAGCTCGTCGTCACCATTCTCGAAAAGGATTTCCGCACCGTCAGTCTTGAGGCGTTCGCTCAAGAGCGCGTTCTCGATGCCGATCTCGTTCCGGAGCGCGGTGATCGCCGGACGGATCCGCGCCATGGGCAGCCCGGCTCGGCGGAAGGTCTCGACGATGTACCCCTCGGCAAGGGCGTTGAACGGCACGGTGTAGCCACGTCCTTCGCGCACTCCGGTGAGGATCGGTTCGCTCCACCCCCACTCGCCTTCGCGCCGTTGTCGGAACTTGTGTCCATGGGCCCACCGCGCGAACGAACTCGACGGCGCACGGACGATCTGCGCGGCTTCGTTCAACGCGTAGATGGGGGTGGTGTAGACACCGTCGACGGCCGACGTTTGCATGCAAACAAGATACCGCCGACGGGGGAGCTGCGCAGCCCCTGGTCTGGAGTGTGCCGCTCTGCAACATCGCGAGCAGTGAGTGTCAACCCCCTGCATCGGTTGCAGAATGCACCTACCCTCGGTGCGCAGCCGAGATCCGGCTGGGTGCCCGAGGGGAACGGGTGCCACCAGTCACACCAGGGAGTGACACATGCAGCACCGCAGGATCAGGCGGACCGCACTCATCGCCGCACTCATCGGAGCCGTCGTCGTGGCGGCACCGCTCGGAGCGGGAACCGTTGCCTACGCGGGGGTCACCGCCCCGGTCGGCAACGTCGGCAAGTTCAAGCAGACCTTCGTCGAGAACTTCAGCACGACGGCCTCGGCCAACGGCCAGTTCGCGAAGACCTACGCGAACTCGTGGCAGCCCTACCCGGACGGGACGGGCGGCACGTACTACTCGGGCTCGCAGGTCAGTGCCCGCAACGGCTACATGGACGTCACGCTCGACGGCAAGCACGGAGCCGCCGGGACCTTCGGGACCCCGAACGGCGCGTGGTCGCACGTGGGCGGCAAGTTCAGCGTCCGCGCGAAGGCCACCGGCGGCGACGGGAACGGTGCAGCGTTCATGCTGTGGCCGTCGTCGAACGTCTGGTCGGACGGCGAGATCGACTACCCCGAGGCGAACTTCGAGGGGTCGCCGATGCTCCACCACCACTCGATGGTCGCCGGGCAGGAAGCGAACTCGACGAGCATGAGCACCGGGGTGACCTGGCGCAGCTGGCACGTCTACTCGGTCGAGTGGATCCCCGGCAAGTCGGTGCAGTACCTGCTCGACGGCAAGGTCATCAAGACGGTCACGTCGAACGTGCCGAAGACCGCGCACCGGTACATGTTCCAGGTCGGCAACTGGGGTGCCGCCGGGCACCTCGACATCGACTGGGTCAGCACCTACGAGTACACGGGCTGACCCACAGCAGGTCAGCTGATCGCGATCGTCCGTGCGAACGTCCGCGCGACGGGCGGAGCGGCGACGATCGGTCCGATCGCTGCGGCACCGTCCGGGGTCGCCCGCCATGCCTCGTAGGCGTCGTGGGCGGCCCCGCTCGTCCAGGACTCGACGACGACCATGCGCGTCGGGTCGGCGTCGTCGACCAGCACCTCGAGGGACTCGCAGCCGTCGAAGGCCCGGGTCTGCGCGAGCGTCTCGCGGATCGCCGCCTCGACGGTGTCGGCAGGGACGTCGCTCCGGAACTGGACCTCGAGCAGGACGGTGATCGACATGTGGTGCACCTTTCGTCAGCAGTGTCCGACTCAACCCGCAGCGGCGCCGACCTGTTCCGGATCGGTCAGCGAGCCGGTCGTCAGTGGACGAACCGGAAGCGGATGGCGTCGCCCGGGCGGAGCTGCGCGGCACGGTCGACCGACTCCGGCGTGAGGACCGCCACGACGGGGTAGCCGCCGGTGACCGGGTGGTCGGCGAGGAACAGCACCGGGAAGCCCTCCGGCGGGACCTGCAGCGAACCGGTCTCCACCCCTTCGCTCGGCAGCTCGACCGTCACGGCGCGGACGAGTGGCTGCGGAGCCGTGGTGCGGACCCCCACGCGGTCGCTGTCCGACCCGACGGTGAAGTCCTGACGGGTCAGGGTGTCGCGCCAGTCCGACGTGAACCAGTCGTCGCGGGGGCCCGCGGTGACGTCGAGGACGACCGGGTCGTCCGGCCAGTGCTCGTCGGGTTGCGGCACGGCGTCGACGATCGGCCACGAAGCGCGCGCGTCGCCGATCGGCAGGACGTCACCCGGCGACGACGGCGGAGGCCCGAGGCGTGCAAGTGAGTCCCACGAGCGACTACCCAGTGCGGGCTCGACCGCGAACCCGCCGAGGACCGCGATGTAGGAGCGCAGCCCGGCGGTGGCGGTGCCGATCCGGAGCGTGTCACCCGGTGCGAGCATCAGGATCTCGTGCGAGGCCGCACCGCGGACCCGGCCGTCCGCTCGCTCGATCTCGACCGGGCAGGCGGCCCCGGCGGTGGCGACGGCCACGTACGCGTCGGTCCGCAGCGTGACGGAGCCGAGCAGGGCCTCCAGGACGGCCGCATCGGGACGGTTGCCGACCAGCCGGTTGGCCAGTGCTGCGGAACCGCGGTCGGCGGCGCCCGCCGCGCCGAGGCCCATGTCACTGAAGCCCGGCCGCCCCAGGTCCTGCGTTGCCGCGCCGTAGCCGACCTGCAGGACGGTCAGCGCGCTCATGCCGCACCCGCGTCGACGAACCGGACCCGGGTGCCGGCGGGTGCCAGCGCCGGCGGTTCCCGGTCGAGCGACCACATCGGTACGTCGGTGCGGCCGATGAGCTGCCAGCCGCCGGGGGAGGCGCGCGGGTAGACGGCGCTGAACTCGCCCGCCAGTGCGACGGCGCCGCTCGGCACGACGGTGCGCGACGTGCTCCGGCGAGGCAGGTCGAGTGACGGCTCGGTGCCGGTGAGGTAACTGAAGCCCGGAGCGAAGCCGCAGAACGCGCTCGTCCAGAGCTGGCCGGTGTGCCACGCGATCACGCGGTCGCGGCGCATGCCCGTCAGGGCGACGACCTGGTCGAGGTCCTCGCCGTCGTAGACCACCGGGATGACGAGCGGGTCCGCGGCGCTCGCCGCATCGGCGTCGGCGGACGGGACGACTCGTTCGAGTGCGCTGCGGAGTCTCGCGGCGTCCGTCGTCGCCGGGTCGTAGCGGAGCAGCAGCGTCCGCGCGCCGGACACGACCTCGGTGAGGCCGGGAAGCCGAGTCGCGGTCAGCCCGGCGCGGAACGCGACGACCTGCGGCAGTGAGTCGAAGGTCGCGAGCAAGGCGGTGCGCCCAGCTGGCCGGAGGTCGAGGACGGTCACGGTGCGAACGACGCGATCGTGACGCCGTGCTCGGTCAGCAGGGCTCGGATCGCACGGGCCATCGCGACGGCACCGGGGGAGTCGCCGTGGACGCAGACGGAGTCGGCGCTGACCCGCAGCTCGGCGCCGTCGAAGGCGGTCGCGACCCCGTCGGTGACCATGCGGAGGACGCGGGCGGCGACCTCGTCCGGATCGTGCAGCACCGAACCCGGCGTGCTGCGGGACACCAGGGAGCCGTCGGGTTCGTAGGCGCGGTCGGCGAAGGACTCCGCGACCGCGCGGAGCCCGTGACGTTCGGCAGCGAGCAGGAGTTCGGAACCCGGCAGCGCGAGCACCGCGAGCGAGCTGTCGACGTCGGCGATCGCCCGGACCACGGCCTCGGCCTGGACCGGGTCGGCGCACGCGGTGTTGTACAGGGCGCCGTGGGGCTTGACGTAGGTGACCGCGGTGCCGGCGACCCGCGCAGTGGCGGCCATCGCGCCGAGCTGGTGCACGACGTCGGCGTGGAGTTCGTCCGGTGTGACGTGCACCGGACGGCGCCCGAAGCCGGCGAGGTCGCGGTAGGCGACGTGCGCTCCGATGGCGACCCCGCGCTCGGCGGCAGCGCGGGCGGTGGCGAGCATGATCGTCGGATCGCCGGCGTGGAATCCGCAGGCGACGTTGGCGCTCGACACGACGTCGAGCATCGCGGCGTCGTCGCCCATCGTCCAGGCGCCGAACCCCTCGCCGAGGTCGCTGTTCAGGTCGATCGTCGTCACGGGGACTCCCTGTCGTCGCGGGTTGTTGAACAATCTACCGAGCGGCGACTCCGCTGTCGACCGGTCGGGGCACGCGGCTGGTGGGTGGATTCCGAGCAGCGGCACGTAGCGTCCGAGGTCAGCACCTGCCGGGGGCGTCGCCCTCGGTTCGACCACTGCACTGGAGCAGACCATGACCGACAGCAGCAACACGCACGACGACGACGCCAAGGCCCCCGTGAACGACTCCGAGGGCATCGAGAAGCCGGGCGGGCTCGGCGATGACAACACCATCCCCAACGACCCGGACGGCCTGGCCGCTGGGCACGTCGGGGACGACTCGCACTTCAACCCGGAAGAGGACGGCGAGAAGTAGGGGTCGTCCGTCGACTCGGAACGACGTCCTCGTTGTCGCACGACGACGTGGACGTCGTTCCGAGTCGACCCGGTGTCGTTCCGAGTCGACCCGGTGTCGTTCTACGTCGACGCGCGACCGACCGAAAGCCCCCTACAACACCCGCTCCAGCAACCGCAGCGTCCCCGCGATGTCCACGTTCCGGTCCAGCAGCCACTGCACCTGCAGCCCGTCGAACGCCGCGATGATGAGCGACGCCACCTGCTCGAGGTCGGCGTCCGAGTGCCGCCCCGACGCCGCGAGCTCGTCGTGCAGCTGGGCGACCAGGTTCCCCCGTGCCTCGGCGAACCGTGCGGCGAAGAACTCCCGCGCCGTCTCGTTGCCGGACTCCACCGACGCCCCGAGGAGGGTCGTGTAGAGCGTCACGAGTGCCGGCTCGCTGACGTTCCGGTCGGCGACGAAGGCCAGCCGGGTGAAGACCCCGGCCGTGTCGCCGAGTGCCCGGTCCGAGGCGGCATCGCGTTCCCGCAGGACCTCGACCAGCAGCGCTTCGCGGGACGAGAAGTAGTGCTTCAGTGCCGCGTGCGAGACCCCGATCGCATCGCCGATGGCGCGCAGCGAGGTGCCGTCGATCCCGCGCGAGGCGACGACGTCGAGCGTCTGGTCGAGGATCTCCCGCCGACGCTGCACGCCCTTGGCGTAGGGGCCCCTGGTGCCGATTCCATCGTTGGAGGTCACGAGTGCCAATGTACCGGCGCAACAATCGGGCCAAAAACTTCCGGTCGGAGGTTTCCGGTGCTACAGTCCCGATCACCTAGCAGCACTAGGTATTCGAGGGCCCCGAAGCCCCCTATGACTCGAGGAGGAGTCATGTCGACACCGACGTCGAAGGAAGAACCCACCCGCGGCATCGCCGGGACCGCATCACCAGCGGTCACCGCAGCCGCCGGTGCCACCGCCTCGGACGCCGCGGCGCCCCGAGCGTTCTCGGTCGAGGGGATCACGCAGTCCGTCAGCACGATGCGTGTGGGCCGCGGCTACCTCTGGGGCCTCAGCTTCGCCCAGTTCGGCCTGTTCGTCGCCCTGCTCACGCCGGTCTTCGTGAGCATGTCGATCAAGGCGACCGAGCTCAACCCCACGAGCCCCGAGACCGTGGTCGGCTCCGTCCTGCCGTTCGGTGCCCTCGGTGCACTGTTCGCCAACCCGCTGTTCGGCGCGATCTCCGACCGCACCCGCAGCCGGTGGGGACGTCGACGCCCGTGGATGCTCGGCGGCGTCATCGTCTTCGTCGGTTCGCTCGCCTGGCTCGCGTTCTCGCCGAACGTCCTGCAGCTCACGCTGGCCTGGGTCCTCGCGCAGGTCACGGCGAACGCCGTCCTCGCCACGCTGACCGCGAGCTTCGCCGACAACGTGCCGGAGTTCCAGCGCGGCAAGGCCTCGAGCGTCATCGCCCTCGCGCAGAACATCGCGATCCTCGCCGGCCTGTACCTGGCCGTGTACCTGGTCGGCAACCTCCCGGTGCTCTTCATCGCCCCCGGTGTCCTGGCGATCATCGCGATCCTCGTCTACTGCTTCGTGGCACGCGACGACCTGCCGACGACGCCGGTCAAGCCGTTCAGCTGGATCAACCTGATCAGCTCGTTCTGGACGAACCCGTTCAAGCACCGCGACTTCGGACTCGCCTGGTGGGGTCGCTTCCTCATCACGTTCGGCACGTTCATGTTCACGACGTACCGCCTGCTCTACATGCAGGACCGCATCGGTCTGCCGCAGGCCGAGGCCGTCGGGGTCGTCGCGTTCGGCGTCTTGCTCTACACGGTCGCCCTGCTCGTCAGCGCCGCCGTCTCCGGTTGGGTGTCGGACCGCGTCCAGCGCCGCAAGGTCTTCGTCTGGGGCTCCACCGCACTGACCGCGGTCGGCCTCGTGATCCTGGCCCACGTCGACACCGTCGGCGGCTTCTACTTCGCCGAGATCGTCCTCGGCTTCGCCTTCGGCATCTACGCTGCCATCGACACCGCCCTGATCGTCGACGTGCTGCCCGACCCGGAACGCCCCGGCAAGGACCTCGGCGTCATCAACATCGCGAACGCGCTGCCGCAGTCGCTCGCTCCGGCCGTCGGCCTGTTCCTGCTCGGCATCGGCGGTGGTCAGAACTACACGCTCATGCTCTGGGGTGCCGGCGTGGCCGTCATCCTCGGCGCCCTCGTCATCCTGCCGATCAAGTCGGTCCGGTAGGCACCGCACCAAACCAGCGGCCTGGAGGCGCGGCGTGCGTCTGCAACGCGAGTCGCGCCTCCAGGCAGTCACCTGTACCACCCCCGGAAAGGACCCGACATGGCTCCCGCCATCTCCCTGCAGCTCTACACGGTGAACGCCGCGCTGGAGCCCGACCTCGACGGCGGCGTCCGCCGCCTGGCCGAGATCGGCTTCGACACCGTCGAAGCGTTCGCGTTCGTGGACCGAGCAGCGCAGCTCAAGTCCGCGTTCGACGCCCACGGCATCACAGCGAAGACCGGCCACGCGTTCCTGGTCGAGGAGACCATCCCGCTGCCGGACGGCACCGTGATGACCGCTCCGTCGCACGCCGACACCTTCGCCGCGGCGAAGGAACTCGGCCTCGAGATCGTCATCGACCCGTTCGTCGGGCCCGACGCGTGGACGACCCGCGAGGGCGTCGAGCGCGTCGCCGCACGGCTGAACGCCGCCGCCGTCGAGGCCGCCGAGCACGGTCTGCGCGTCGGCTACCACAACCACGACCACGAGCTCCGGCCGCAGATCGACGGGCAGCCCGCGCTGCAGGTGCTCGCGTCGCTGCTCGACCCGGCCGTGGTGCTCGAGCTCGACCTGTACTGGGCATCGGCCGCGGGCATCGACGTCGTCGCGTTCATCGAGGAGCTCGGTGACCGCATCGTCGCCGTGCACGTCAAGGACGGTCCGATGCGCGACGACATCTCCACCGCGACGATCCCCACCGACCAGACCCCGGCCGGCCAGGGCGACGTCCGGCTCGCCGAGGCGCTGCGTGCGGCGACGGCCCTCGAGTACGCCGTCATCGAGTTCGACGGGTTCGACGGGGACGTCTTCGACGGTGTGCAGCAGTCGTACGAGTGGCTCGCGGCGCAGCTCGCGCCGGCCGGTTCGTCGTCCGCGTCGGAGGTGTCCGCATGACCCGCACCGGACGCGTCGGCATCGGCTTCATCGGCGCCGGCATGATCAGCGAGCAGTACCTGGCGAACCTCACGACGTTCCCCGACGTCGAGGTCGTCCGGATCGGCGACATCGACACGGAGCGCGCCGCGGCGTCGGCTTCGAAGTGGGGTGTCGCGGCCTCGGGCGACGGCGCATCCGTGCTCGCCGACCCCGACGTCGAGATCGTCATCAACCTGACGCTCCCCGCCACGCACGTCGCCGTCTCGATGGACGCACTGCGTGCCGGCAAGCACGTGTGGAGCGAGAAGCCGATCGGTGTGGACCGTGCCTCGGCTGCGTCGCTCGTCGAACTCGCCGACTCCCTCGGGCTGAAGCTCGGCATCGCGCCCGACACCGTGCTCGGTCCGGGCTGGCAGACCGCCAAGCGTGCGATCGAGGCCGGTGCGATCGGCACCCCGCTCACCGCGGTCACGAGCATGCAGTGGCAGGGGCCGGACGTGTTCCACCCGAACGCGTCGTTCCTCTACGCCAAGGGCGCGGGCCCGCTGTTCGACATCGGCCCGTACTACTTCACGGCGCTCGTGCACCTGCTCGGACCGATCGACTCGGTCGTCGCGACTGGGTCTCAGTCGCGGTCCACGCGGCAGTTGGTCGTCGGGCCGAACGCGGGCGACTCGTTCCCCGTCGAGGTGCCGACCCACGTCTCCGTCCTGACCTCGTTCGAGCAGGGTGGCAACGCACAGTCGCTGCTGTCGTTCGACACCCCGCTGTTCCGGCACGGCGTGTTCGAGGTCAACGGGACCGAGGGCACGATCGTCCTGCCCGACCCGAACACGTTCGGTGGCGGGCACCCGATCCGGATCGCGCGGCCGCTGACCGCCGATGCGTCCTTCCCGTTCTCGCAGGAGTGGGACGTGCTGCTCGACGAGGAGCCCACCGTCGGACGAGGCCTCGGCGTGCTCGACATGGCGCGGGCCATCCGTGGCGGTGGCTCGCACATCGCGACCGGCGAGGTCGGGTACCACGTGCTCGACACCATGGTCGCGGTCGAGGAGTCCATCGCCGCCCGCTCGTTCATCGAGGTCGAGTCGACCGTCGCACCGATCGCGTCGCTGCCCGAGGGCTTCGACCCGCTCGCGGCGACGCTGGAGGGCGCCCAGGGGTGACCCGTCGCTGAGTTGACCGGACAACGGTGGCCCCGTCGGACAGGATATGAGTGACAGTCACTCAAATCGCCCAAGGAGCACCATGCCACGGACGGCAGGCATCGGCACCATCGCCGCATGCGCAATCATCGCGATCGTCGGCTCAGCCATGGCTGCACAGCCCGCCAGTGCAGCTGATCAGCAGCCTGTGGTGATCGGGATGCTCGGGAACACGACACCCCCAGAGCGGATCGTGCCGCAACGCTGGGGTGACGGCGACGTCACGCTGCGCTACGCGACCAAGACGACCGTGGGAGTGACGTTCCCGCACCAGGACGGGACCTCGCTCACCATGGAGGACTTCGACCTGGAGCGTGCCGACGGCGAAGACCTCGCCGTCGGTACGTTCCCGCTCGGAGACACCGGCGAGCTCGAGGTGCGCGACCTCGCGTTCGACGACGCTGGCACGATGACTCGCTTCGACGCGGTGTTCCGCCTGCGCGGAGACCTCCCATCGGACGCGTACTTCGGGCAGATCCGCTTCGGACAGGACGACCCCGCGGTCCGGTTCGCTGGGACACACCTGCACTGGCCGCAGACTCCGGTCAACGGGACGCGAGTATGGGCCAACGAGGCCGTGCACAACGCCGGCTCAACTCCCGTCAGGCTCGGACATGTCGCTCTCGGTGGACCGCAAGCTGGAGACTGGGCGCTGGCGGACGACAAGTGCAGTGGGACGGTCCTGGCAGCAGGATCGACCTGTTCAGTGCGCGTCGGGTTCTCACCAGCGCACGGTGGTCCCCGGACAGCGGCGCTCACGGTGCCGTCGAACGGCTCGACGGTCACGGCGGACCTGGCGGGTGACGCGCCCCTCGGCATCACACGGCTCACCGTCAAGGGACGCAACTGGATCGCGCTGGGAAAGACCCGAACCGATGCCGACGGGCCGTACGCGCTCTGGGGGCAACGCACCGGCGACTCCTCAGTCGCGTTCAGTGCCACCGCCACCTACGTCAACGGTGTCGACGTCAACCGTCTCGAACTCGCGATGCCGCCGGGCCAGTCGCTGCGGGACGGGACGTTCGCCGTCGGTGACACCGGGACCGGCGTCCCGACCCTGAACATCTCGCGCGCGTACCGGGACTGCAACGGGACGAGGGGAACGGAGAAGATCTCCGGGCTGACCTTCAAGGGCCGGGGAATGGTCGACCGCGCGAAGGTCGTCTTCACCGTCGATTGCGGGAGCGACCCGTATCCCGACCCGGTCCAGGGAGAGCTGCTCTTCCGTCACCGGGCAGACGTCACTGTGCCGCGCGGTCCCGCAGGGGTGACGGTCACCGGAGCTGAGCGCCGGATTGTCAGCTGGGGTCGTTCCAAGTCGTCTGACGCCGTGTCCACCGTGGTTCGTCTGGTCGAGGGCGACGGCACCGGCGCGACCGTGCTCTCCGGCTCGGCGATCGGTGGGGGCAGTCCCGGCTCAGCCCCGCTGCCGAGTCTGCACGAAGGTCAGCGGTACACCCTGCTCGCTTGGGCGGTCGATGCGACGGGAAACGTGAGCAATCCGATCCGGAGGACCCTGACGTCGTAGTCAGCTGACGCGCTGGAAGGCGTGTGCCCGGGTCAGGGCTGCGAGAGCCTGCGGCCGAACACCGCGCTGAGGAACCGCGCGAAGCGGGACTCCGCCGGCGGCGCGGTCTGGACCGCGCGCGTCGGCGACCGGAACGCCAGGTCGTGCAGCATGTTCCGCTTCGATCCGTCCCAGTTCGCGAACAGGTAGGTGCCGCCGATGAACGACATGCTCCGGACAGGGGTGCGCTTCCAGGAATCGGCAGCCACGTAGTAGCCGGTGTGGCCGGAGCGGATGTGCTGGATCACGGTGTCGACGTCGATGACGCTGGTGGTCGTCACGACGGCGGTGATGCCCGTGCGGTCACGGGCGACGTACTCGATGAGATGTTCGGTCACGGTTGGACTCTTCGTCGCAGAGGCGGGACGCCACGACGGTGAACGTGGCGAAGGGTGTTCGGAACCGCCGTTGCTTCCGACAGCAGAATACGTCCGGTTCGTCGTGGCGTCACCGGAATGTCCGACGGTCGCACACGCTCGAACGTTCAGTCGGGTCGACGGACCATCCACGAAGCGATCAGGTCGACGGCAGCCGCGAAGTCGATGCTGTCCGGTCGGTTGAGGAACGCGTCCCCGCCGATGCCCCGATGCCCTCTCCCCGCATGCAAGCAGACTACGGGCCGGTAACGATGCGAGCGCCGACACCGCCGCCGGTGCACCGTGGAGTGGTGCGTACCTCGAAGACTGCCCTGATCTTGACCGGCGCCGCCGTGGTCGCCCTGCTGACCGGATGCTCCGGTGGCGGGAACGGCGGCGACGCGACCCCGACCGTCACCGAGACCGTGACCGCGGCGCCGACGGACACGGCAGCCACCCCGACGTCGACGAGCACGCCGACACCGACGCCGACCCCCACCCCGACCTGTGGTCCCGCGACCGGCTCCGAGGCAGCAGCCGCCGGGATCGCTGCGCTGCCGTCACCCGCCGGCCTCGAGGACACCAAGTGGGACGCCGCGAACGCCGACTACAGCGGCTACGACGCCTGCGCCTCACTGTCCTGGTCCGTCGTCGCGCCCGAGTTCGGCACCGCCGGGTCGCCGTACGCGATCCTGCTCTTCCACCAGGGCCGGTACCTCGGCACCGCGACCTCCGAGCAGTACGCGTTCGAGCCGGTTGTGGAGCGGTTGGCCGACGCCTCGATCAAGGTCACCTACACGTACGCGAAGGCGAACGAGGCGAACGCGGACGCCTCCGGTCGCACCACCGCGACGTACATCTGGAACGACGGCACCGAGCGCGTCGACATGACCGGCGAGGTCCCGCCCGCTCAGGGCTGATCGGCGGCAGCGCCCCGACCGCCGAGCTCGCGCTGCAGTGCGCGGAGGACCCGAACGATCGTCGCGAGCTTGTCCGGGCCGCCCTCGAACCCGCGTCCGAGCGCTGGTCGTGGCTCCACCACGACGTCCTCGCCGACCGTCGTGCTGATCCAGACGCCGAAGTCGACCCGTTGTCCGCGTGCGTCCTTCGTGGCGACGGAGAACTTCCGGATGTGGGTCCAAGGCAGGTCGAACACCGGCTCCGCCCGCGACGGCGCCCACGCGTGCAGACCGGACGCGTCGACGGTCCAGATCTCAGGTCGAGGGCCCGGCAGGTCGTCGGTTGCCCGAAACCCCGACGCGGAGACCGGCAGGTGGAACCGGGGCGTGTGGCGTTCCCGGATCCGTGCCAGGGTGCGGCGATCGGTCCGACCGGCGCTCCAGGTCACCACCGCCAGCAGCAGGCCGAACCCGGCGACGAGCAGCGGCCACAGGACGAAGTTGGCCTGTGTGCGGGCGCTGTCGAGACCGCGCAGGAAGTCCGGCGACGCGAACTCGGCGACGAGCACGCCGAGCCCCGCGGCCGTCGTCACCGCGGCCACGAGCAGGACCGGCCACCGCTTCGGCATCTCGCCGTCACGCAGCCGCTGCACCCACTGCTCGTCGGGTGTCGTCATCGATCGGCCGGGGCTCGACCGGAGCGCCCGGTGTCGTGGCGCGGATCGAACTCGCGCCGCAGCGACCGGAGCACCTGCATCAGGATGTGGATCTTCGTCACGCTCGCGCCGAACGGCCGCCCGATGACTGCGCGCGGCAGCAGCACGAACCGGCCCACCGCCTCGGTGACGATCCAGATCCCGGTGTCGGTGCGTTGTCCGCGGACGTCCGTCGAGGCCAGCTCGATCGTCCTGACGTCGTCCCACACGAGGTCGAACACGGGCTCGTCGCGCTCGGGTGACCACGCGTGGAGACCCGCCGCGTCGACCGTCCACAGCTCCGGCCTCGGGTCCGGGAAGTCGTCGGCGGCGTACGGGCCCGTGCGGAGGACGGGCAGGTGGAAGCGCGTCGTGGTCCCGTTCCGGCGGATCCGGTCCAGCACCACGCGGTCGCGCCGCCCGCGCAGCCACGACAGCACCGCGGCCACGGGCCCGAACCCGAGCAGCAGCACCGAGAACAGCGGGACGGCGAACGGGCGTCGGGCGTCCGAGTGCAGGATGCCGTCGAGGTGGGTCGCCGAGAAGTACACCCCGATCCCGCCGGCCACCGTGACGATCGCGAGGCCGACGAGGAACGGCCACCGCTTCGGCATCTCGCCGTCGCGCAGCCGCTGCACCCACCGCTCGCCCGAGTACTCCACCGCACCATCCTGCCCGGCTGGACCGCACGACGGCCGCGAGCACGAGATGCTGTTCCCATGCAGTTCGCCCGCACCGCCGCACCCGGTGTCGCCGTCGCCGTCGCGATCGGCCTCGTCGCGACCCTGATCGGATCGGTCCTCCCGGTCGTGGGCGGGCCCGTCCCCGCCGTCCTGATCGGCGCGGTGCTCGGTTGGCTCGTCCGTCGCCGCACCGGCGGCACCCTCGCCGTGCTCGCTCCCGGCGTGAAGTTCTCGTCGAGCCGTGTGCTGCAGTTCGCGGTGGTGCTGCTCGGCGCGCAGCTGTCGATCGGCGAGGTCCTGCGCATCGGCGGCGAGACCCTGCCGGTCATGCTGACGACCCTCGTGGTGTGCCTCGGTGCCGCCTGGGGGATCGGCCGTCTGTTGCGGGTGTCGAGCGCCCTCCGCACCCTGATCGGCGTGGGGACCGGCATCTGCGGTGCGTCCGCGATCGCGGCCGTCACGCCCGTCATCGGTGCGGTCAGCGCGGACGTCGCCTACGCGATGTCGACGATCTTCCTCTGCAACATCGCCGCGGTGTTCGCCTTCCCCCTGCTCGGCCACGCCCTCGGCCTCAGCCAGCACGCCTTCGGCGTGTTCGCCGGCACTGCGGTGAACGACACGTCGTCCGTCGTCGCCACCGCGACGGTCTACGGTCGCCAGGCGACCGACACGGCGGTCGTCGTGAAGCTGGTGCGGACCCTGATGATCATCCCGATCGTCATCGGGCTGGCCGGACTGAAGGCCCGACGCGCCTCCCGCGCGCAGCTCGCGCCCGACACGGGGTCGCGCAGCGGGTTCCGCGTGTTCCGGTTGGTCCCGTGGTTCCTGATCGGGTTCCTCGTGGTGGTGCTGCTCCGGACGGTCGGGGTGCTGCCGGCTGATGCCGCACCGGGGTTCGCGACCGCGGCGTCGTTCCTCATCACGGTGGCGCTCGCGGCGATCGGCTGCTCGACGGACTTCGCGGCGCTGCGACGTGCCGGGTTCCGTCCGATGCTGCTCGGCATCGCGCTCTGGGTGCTCGTGGCGGGCACGAGCCTCGGCGCGCAGGCGGTCTTCGGCCTGCTGTAGAACGCGGAGCCGCGCCGGCGTCAGATGATCCGCGAGTCGATCACCGCCCGGTCGCCGCGGTACCGCGAGAACCCGTACTCGACGGGCGTCCCGTCCGCCAGGCACATCAGCCGTTCGATGTGGAAGATCGCCTGCCCGGGATCGATGTCCAGCAGGTCGGCCGTCCACTGGTCGGCGTTCACGGTGCTCAGCAGCAAGCGTCGAGCCTCCGGACGCGCACCGGCCTTCCGGACCAGCACGTCCGGCACGTACTCGGTGAGCGGTTCGGCGACCAGGTCGGGGAAGCGCTCGTGCGGGACCCAGCTCGTCCGGACCCGGCTCGGTTCGCCGTCGAACGAGATGAGGCTCTCGACGAAGAACGCGCTGCTGCTGGTCATCTGCAGGTTGCGTCGGACGGTCTCCGGCGCGGTCACCTGCTGCACGCACAGGTGCACGATGCTGAGCCGGGGTGACTCGAACACGCTGCCGCCGGCCGTCTCGCCGTAGATCGTGACCTCGTCGGACGTGCGGGCCAGGCTCACCGAGGCGACGGGCCGGACACCGAACGTGCCGGATCGCGGTGCACGGGTGAGCAGCCGCTGTTCCTTGAGCAACGTCAGCGCAGCCCGCAGGACGTTCCTGGTCGTGCCGTACAGGTCGAGCAGCTCCCACTCGTAGGGCAGCGGGCCGGTGAACCGGCCGGCGACGATGTCGGCCCGGATCAGGTCGGACACCTGGCGCGCTGCGTCGGAACGTCGGTTGAACCCGATCCAGTGCCCCGGCGCCGACGGGGTCGTCCCGACGCCCATGTCGGTCCAGGCCGCGGTCGGGGCGAACTCCTCCGGCACGATCCCGGTCACGAGGCCACCCCCACCGTCGAGACGTCGCCGGTCCAGCCGGCCCACCGCAGGAACTCCCGGGCCAGGCGCACCGGGTAGTCGGGCGCCTGGATGTCGAGCGAGACGAACACGCGTCGGTAGAACGTCGGTCCGCCGAGCAGGTCGACGGCGATGCCGAGGTCGACGTCCGGACGCAGGTCGCCGGCGTCCATCGCGCGCTGCAGCATCGCGTTCACCCGCAGCCGCCGGTCCAGGTGCCACTCGGTGACGGCCTCGGCGACGCGCGGCTCGTGCGACGCGGTCTCCACGATGAGCGGGAGTGCGCGGCCGACCGGCGTCGCGACCAGGGCGTGCACCCACCCTCGGGTGAGCCCGAGGACCCCCTCGGCGATCGGGGCGTCCTGGATCGTGGGGATGTGCTCCTCCATCAACCGGATGACGGTCTCGGTGAGCAGCACCTCCTTGCTCGACCACCGCCGGTAGATCGTCGCCGCCCCCACCCCGGCCGCGTCGGCGACGGCCCGGATCGTGAACGCGCGCGGGTCGCCCTCGGCCAGGATCTCCACGCACGCCGTGTAGACGGCCTCGCCGACGGCGGCACTCCGAGGCCGACCGCGGACCGGCGCCGCGGTGCTCGTCACCGTGCTCGTCGCGGGGCTCATGCCGCGTCCCAGTGCTCGAGGACCCGGTCCATGCTCCAGACCTCGCCGATCTTGGCGGCGATGTCGAACAGGTTCGCCTCGTGCACGCTCGGCAACCGGTCGCCCACCGCCTCGCGCACGACGATCGGCACGAACCCGTGCTGCATGGCGTCCGTGGCGGTCGCGCGGATGCACCCGCTCGTCGACAGCCCCGCGATGAACAGGGTGTCCACACCGCGGGCGACGAGGTCGGCAGCCAGCGAGGTGCCGAAGAACGCACTCGGGTACTGCTTGGGCACCAGGGTGTCCCCGTCCTGGGGCTCGAGCCCGTCGACGAACGCCCCCGTGGACGCCCCAGGCAGGTACGCGGCGAGCGCCGGCACCTTGCGGAAGAACACCCCGGCGTTCGACCCGTCGGCGGACAGCGCCATGGTGGTGATCGCCACGTGCACCCCGGCGGCGTGGGCAGCGATCGTGAGCTCCCGCATCCGCTCGACGGGTTCCTCGACCCCGGCGTAGAGCCCGCAGTCGGGGTCGACGTAGGCGCGGACCGGGTCGACGACGACGAGCGCAGCGCGTCGTCCCGGCTGCAGCGCGCCGGTGAACCCGGCCGCCGCGTAGTCCTGGTGGTCGTCGGTCATGGGGTCCTGCTTCCGTCGTGGGTGGTCGTTGCCAGGGTGGGGACGGTCACGTGGACGCCCCCGGCTCGGGGACCGGACCCGACCTGTCGGGCCGGAGTGGTGCCTCCCGGTCGGGTGGTCCGAACGGACCGAACGCGACGATGAGCGCACCGAGGGCCGCGCAGCCGGCGAAGGTGAGCGCTGCGGCGCGGACGCCGTCGACGAACACCTGGACGTCGCCGGCCGGCAGGCCGAGCAGGCTGCCGTCGTAGGCGGCTGCCGCCTGGGACGCGGACAGGCCGCCCGTCGCGATCGCGAGTCCGAGGGCCGTCGAGAACAGGAAGCCGGCGTTCTGCAGGGCGGAGCGGATGGCGTTGGCGATGCCGCGTCGGTGTTCCGGGACCCGGGTCATCAGTGCGGACGTGCTCGGCGTCATGAACACGCCCGTCCCGACCCCGACCGCGCCGAGGCCGGTGGCGGTGACGACGTAGGCGCTGCCGTCGGCGAGGGAGACCGCGAGCACCGCGGCGCCGAGGGCGATGAGGAGCATGCCGATGGTCGACAGGGTCCTGGCGGCCACGCGACGGGCGAGGAACCCCGCGGTCACGGCGGCGACGGTCGTGCCGATCGGGGTCGGGAGCACCCAGAGGGCGGCCTCGACGGCGTCCTTGCCGTCGACGGCCTGGAACGACAGGGATGCCAGCAGCACCAGTGCGTAGCTGGACAGGGCGCAGAGACCAGCTGCGGAGAACAGGGTGATGGTGGCGCGGTCGCGGAAGATCGCCGGGTCGACCAGGGGGTGCGCGACCCGGCGCTGGGTCCACACGAACACGCCGCCGAGGACGACTGCGCCCGAGGCCATCGCCACGACGGGCACGGCCGACCAGCCGATCGAGCCGCCCATCGAGACGGCACCGACGAGCAGGCCGACGGCCGCGACCGACAGGATCGACCCCGGCACGTCGAGGCGCTCGCCGGAACGGGGACGGGTGCTGTGCGGGATCAACCGGAGCGACCAGACGAGTCCGGCGAGCGAGATCGGCACACCGGCGAGGAAGATCCAGCGCCACCCGAAGGACTCGGCGACCAACCCGCCCACGACCGGGCCGATGACCTGCCCCACCGCGGCGACGGTGGCGTTCAGGCCGAGGCCGAGCGACAGGATCGACTCCGGGAAGACGTCGGTGAGCAGTGCGGTCGTGTTCGTGACGATGGCCGCCGCACCCACGCCCTGCACGAGCCGGGCGCCGAGCAGGACGGCGGCGTCCGGGGCGAACCCGCACGCGAGCGAGGCGAGCAGGAAGACGAGGATGCCGGCGATGTACAGGCGGCGCCGACCGACGAGGTCGGCGATCCGTCCGAAGACCAGGATCAGGGTGGTCGTGGTGAGCATGTAGCTGAGGAGCACCCAGCTGGACTGCACCGCGCTGGCGTCGAGGTCGCGGCTGACGTCGGGGAGCGCGACGAGCAGGGCGCTCGAGGAGATGAAGACGAGGACGACGCTCAGGCTCGAGGCGCAGAGCACCTGCCAGGCGCGTCGTCGGGCGGCGCCCTTGTCGATGGTGCGGCTACTGATCGGTCGGCCCTCGCACGGCGGACGACGGCGGCACCAGGCGGTGGTGCGTCGTGACCCGCTGGAAGGCGGCGGCCGCGGACAGCACCAGGCGGTCGTCCCACGGCCGCGCGACGAGCTGTACGCCGACGGGTAGACCGTCGGGCGCGGTACCCGCCGGCATCATCAGTGCCGGGAACCCCACGTAGTCGAACAGGCGGGTGTTCCGGGGGATGACGTCGTGCAGGTTGAACCGCTCACCGTCGACGGACATCGTCAGGTCGTCGAGTCGCGGAGCGGTGGCCCCGATGCCGGGGGTGAGCACCACGTCCACGCCCGCCTCGTCCATCCGCGCGACCATCGCGGCCTGCACGAGCGGGCGGCGGCGGAGCGCCCGGAGGTAGTCCGCCGCGGTCGGCAGGAACGACACGTCGAACCGGGCTCGGGTCCCGGCGTCGAACAGGTCGGCCGTGGCGGCGTTGGCCTCCTGGTTCGCGGCGAGTTCGCCGTAGAAGACGGTCCAGCACTCCGCGTCGATCGACTCGAGGTCGTCGAACTCGATCGGCACGAGGGCCGCTCCGAGGGCGCGGAACTGCTCGGTCGCGGCGGCGTGGGCGTCGAGCACCGCGGTGTCGACGCGTTCGGTGAACCAGCCGCGCGGCACCCCGATGCGGAGCTCCTCGACCCGTTCCGGTGCCGCTTCGATGAGCGGGACGGCGGTGAACGTCGTCGGGTCCTCGCCGTCGGACCCGGCGATGACCGCCAGGACGAGCGCGAGGTCCTCGGCGGAGCGGGCCATCGGTCCGACGTGGTCGAGGGTCCACGACAGGCTCGCGACCCCGGTGCGCGGCACGAGGCCGTAGGTCGGCTTGATGCCGGTGGTGCCGCAGAGTGCGGACGGCACGCGGATCGACCCGCCGGTGTCCGATCCGAGCGCCAGCGGGACGATCCGGGCGGCGAGCGCCGAACCCGACCCGGTCGACGAGCCACCGGTCCAGCGCTCGGGGTCCCAGGGGTTCCGTACGGCACCGTAGCGGGCGTTGTGCGGCCCCCCGCAGGCGAACTCCGTCGTGGCCGCCGTGAACACGGGGATCGCGCCGGCTGCACGGAGTCGGGCCACGACGGTCGCGTCGGCCGGGGCCACACGGTCGCCGGTCTGGAGCGAGCCGCTCGTGACGATCGTCGCCGCGACGTCGATGATGTCCTTCACGGCGAACGGGATGCCCTCGAGCGGCCGGGCCTCGTCGTCCGCCCAGCGGCGGGTGGACTCGGCGGCGGCTGCCTCGGCTCCGTCCACCAGGCGCAGGACCGCGTCCGACCAGACGTCGTCGCTCGTCCAGTGCGGGGCGAGTGCGGCCAGGACGGCGGACGGGGTGGTGGTGCCGGAACGGTAGGCGTCGAGGAGCTCGACGACCGTGGCAGCGGCGGGGTCGGCGGCGGCGGGGCGGGACGCCGACGGCGCGTCTGCGGGCCGGGCCGGGGTCGTGTCGGCGCCCGTGCCCGGTGTCGCCGCCACGGCCGGGGCCGCCTCGATCGCTGCGCCCAGGAGCAGGCCGAACAGCTGCGCACTGTGTGCCGGTTCCGCGCGCAGCGACGACGGGGCTGCCGGCAGCGGGTTCGCGCGGCTGGCGGCCAGCGCCCGGTCGAGCTGCGGGGCGATGGTGCCGCGGACCACGGCGGCGACGTCCGTCACGCGGGGACCGCCGCCGGTGCGTGGGCGTCGGCGAGGTACCGGAACACCCCGGGCTGGCGGTCGCGTCCGAGCGGGAAGTCGTGGCGTGCCGCGGCGACCTCGCCGACGTCGATGGTGGCCCGGATGATCGGCCCCGCCTGGTGGGCCGGTGCCGAGACGACCAGGTCGCCCCGCGGTGAGACGACCGACGACCGACCGAAGTAGCTCACGGTCTTGCCGTCGACGGTCTCCTCGCCGCCGCGGTTCGGGGCGACGATCCACGTCTGCGTCTCGAGCGCGCGGACCTGCAGTTCCTGGGTGAACAGGGTCTCGCGGAAGCCCATCGACGACACGAGCACGAGCATCACCTCGGCACCGGCGGCCCGCGATGCGAGCCAGTACTCCGGGAAGCTCCGGTCGTAGCAGATGAGCATCCCGAAGCGGGTGCCGAGCGCGTCGAACACGACCGGCCCGGAGCCGGCGGCGAAGTAGTGCTTCTCGTCGACGTCGGAGATCGCGTTGGTCGGGATCGAGGTCTTGCGGTACGACGCCACCTGCTCGCCGTGCACGTCGGTGCCGTGCACGAGCGTGCCGTCGGCGTCGATGAGCACGGCGCTGTTGTACTGCGCGTCGCCCGCGTCCTCGTACAGGCCGAAGGCGACGGCGGTGCCCAGACGCTTCGCCGCCGCTGCGAACCGTGCGGTTGCGGGGCCGGGGACGGGCTGCGCCCAGGCCTTGCGGCTGTCGTTGACCACGCCGCAGAAGTAGGGCGTGGTGCAGAGCTCGGGGAACACGACGAGGTCGGCGCCCTCGGCCGCCTGTTCGAACAGGGCGATGAGCTCGTCGAGCGCGACGTCGCCGTCGGCCGGGGTCTGTCCGGCCTGCACGACCGCGACCTCGATGACCGGTCGGCTCCCTGCGGCGCTCATGCGGTGACCGCGCTCGGAGCAACGGACTCCACGCCCTCGCGGGTGCGCATCAGCGGCTGGATGCGGGTGCCGAAGTCGTCCATGCCCTGCAGGAAGTCGTCGAACACGACCATGATGCCCTTCGTGCCCTCGACGACGGCGGCCTCGTCGAGCATCGCAGCGACCTGCTCGTACGAGCCGACCAGCGTGCCCATGTTCATGTTCACGGCGCCCTCGGGCAGGGAGATCCGCTTGGCGGTGTTGCCCTCCTCACCCTCGGTGTCGGTGAGCGCCTGGCCCGTCATCCACGAGATCGCCTCGACGTCGACGCCGTCGTTGTAGAGCGCCCACTTGGCCTGGGCGGCCTCCTCGGTCTCGTCGGCGATGATCATGAACAGCACGTACGAGCCGACGTCACGACCGGTCTTCGCCCGCGCCTCGATGAGGGCCTTGTTCTGGTCGGCGTAGGCGGTCGGGGTGTTCACGCCGACGCCCATCGAGAAGTTGTAGTCGGAGTACTGGGCGGCGAACGCCATGCCCTGCGACGACTGGCCGGCCGAGACGATCGGGATGTGTCCGGTCGGCTTCGGCAGCATCTTGCAGTCGTTCATCGTGAAGTAGTCGCCCTTGAAGTCGGACTCGCCGTGCTCCCACAGCTCCTTCATGACCTGCATGTACTCGGTCTGGTAGGCGTAGCGGCGCTTGAAGTGCACGTCGTCGCCGGGCCACAGACCCATCTGGTCGTACTCGGCCTTCTGCCACCCCGCGACGAGGTTCAGGCCGAAGCGACCGTGCGAGATCGAGTCGACCGTCGCCGCCATGCGCGCCGCGATCGCCGGCGGGATCGTCAGG
Source organism: Curtobacterium sp. VKM Ac-2861 (assembly GCF_013204965.1). NCBI lineage: Bacteria > Bacillati > Actinomycetota > Actinomycetes > Micrococcales > Microbacteriaceae > Curtobacterium > Curtobacterium sp. VKM Ac-2861. The sequence goes on along the minus strand of NZ_JABMLA010000007.1, from coordinate 130,777 downwards.
ACCGCGGTGGTGGCGAACAGGCGGATCCGCTCGGTGCGGGCGGCGAGACCGGCCATCAGCGTGAACGACTCGAGGTTCTCGTCCCAGAACCCGCTCGGGCCGCCGTACCCGTGCAGCTTGATCATCGACAGCGCGAAGTCGAAGCCGTACGCCTCGGCCTTCTGCACGATCTCGAGGTTCAGGTCGAAGGACGGCTTGTACTGGGGCGACGTGGTGGAGATGAGCCAGCCGTTGCTGCCGATCGGGATGAAGACTCCGATGTCCATGGGGGACTCGCTTTCTGTGGTGGGTGTCGAGCAGGGAGGGGGAGGACGAGGTGGGTCAGGAACGCTTCGCGGCGGCCTTGGCGGCGGTCGCGACGGAGTGCCGCCGGATGGTCTGCGACACGGCGACGGCGACGATCAGGGCGCCGCCGTAGAACAGCTGCTGGACGAAGTTGTCCGCGCCGAGCATCTGCAGGCCGACGACCCCGGAGAACAGGAAGTACACGGCGATGAAGGTGCCGATCGCGTTGAACCGGCCCGGGATGATGGCGGTCGCGCCGAGGTAGCAGGCGGCGAACGCCGGGAGCAGGAACGACTGTCCGCTCGACGGGTCCGCGCCGCCGAGCGTGCCGGCGTAGACGACCCCGGCGACCGCGGCGGTGAGGCCGGCGCCGACGAACGCACCGACCCGGAGCCGTCGCACGTTCAGCCCGGACAGTTCGGCGACGGTGCGACCGGTGCCGACGAACAACAGCCGTCGGCCGACCGGGGTGGCGCTCAGCACGACCAGGACGACGACGGTGGCGATCAGGCCGTACACGAACGCCAGCGGCAGGCCGGCGAGCCCGCGCCACCCGACCGTGGCCTGCACGAGCGCGGGGTCGATGCCCGTCACCGACGACGAGGCGCTCATCCACTGGATGATCCCGATCATGAACGTCGAGGTGCCCAGCGTGACGATGAACGAGTCAATGCGGAACCCGACGGTGAGCAGGCCGTTGACGAGCCCGACCACGACGCCGATAACGAGACCGGCGGCGATCGCGGGCACGAGCGGGACGTCCATCTTCGCGTTGAGCACGGCGATGGTCATGGCGGAGAGCGACATCGTCGAGGCGCCGGACAGGTCGAACTCGCCCGCGGTCAGCGGGAAGAGGAACCCGAGCGCCAGGATGAGCAGGACCGACTGGGACCCGAGGATGTTCTGCAGGTTGCCGAGGGTCGGGTAGGTGTCGGGCAGCGCGATGCTGAACGCGATGACGATGACGAGCCAGGCACCGAGCAGGGCGTAGCGCTCGGTGTGCCCCCATGAGAAGCGCGGGCGGGTCGGACGGACGATCGAGGTCTCGAGGACGGGGTCGGCGGTGGTGGACATCAGGCGTTCTCCTTGACGAGGGAGGGAACAGCAGCAGGGGACGGAGCAGCGGCGGACGGAGCAGCGGGTTCGGCCGCGTCGACGAGGCTCGCCACGACGGCGGCCGCGATGACGTCGCGGTCGACGCGTTCGTCGGTCAGCACGTCGTGCACGCGGCCGTGGGCGAGGACGACGACGCGGTCGCACAGCTGCGCGAGCTGGTCGTAGTCGGTGGACGCGCAGACGATGGCGACGCCCTGCTCCGCACTCCGGCGGAGCATCGAGAAGATCGCCGCGCGGGCGCCGACGTCGATGCCCTGGGTCGGTTCCTGCAGCAGCACGAGCCGGGGGTCGTCCTGCATCCACTTCGCCAGGACGGCCTTCTGCTGGTTGCCGCCGGACAGCGTGCCGAACAGGGCGGACGGGTCGGCGGGTCGGACGTCGTAGTCACGGACGAGTCCCGCGACGTGCGACCGTTCCCGTGCGGGGGAGAGGCCGAGCAGCCCTCGGAGCTTCCCGAGGACGGGGAGCGTGACGTTCTGCTCGACGGACAGGGTGAGCGCCCCGCCCTCGCGCTTGCGGTCGGCGGGGACGTACACGACACGGCGGGCGATGGAGGAACCGGGCGAGACCCGGGTCAGGTCGATCGGGGCGGCTTGCACCCCGTCGTCCCGCACGGTGAGCGATCCGGTCGCGGGTCGTGCGCCGTACAGGCCGGGCAGCACGTCCTCGACCCCGGAGCCGGCGAGGCCGGTGATGCCGACGACCTCGCCGTCGGCGACGTCGAACGACAGGCCGTCGACGACACCGACCCGGAGGTCGCGGACCGCCACGACGGCGTCACCGGTGGTCGCCGGCCGAGGGGTCCTGGCGGCGGCGCCGTCGAGCCCGCGTCCGACGATGAGCGCGACGAGTTCCTCGGCCGTCGTCGTGGCGGTGTCACGGTGTGCCTGGACCCGGCCGGCCCGCAGGACGGTGACCCGGTCGGCGTGCTCGAGGACCTCCGACATGTCGTGCGACACCAGCAGTGCCGAGGTGCGGCCGTCCGCGACGAGGTCCTTGACGACCCGGAACAGCAGGTCGGCGTCCTCCTTCGGCAGGAACACCGTCGGCTCGTCGAGCACGATGAGCGCGCGGTCGTCACCGAGTTCGGCGACGGCCCGCAGGATCGCGACGAGCGCCTTCTGGGTGTCGGAGAGCTCGTCGATCCGTGCACGGGGGTCGATGTCGACCCCGTACCGCGCGAACAGCTCGGCGGCGGCGCGGTGCTCGGCGCCCCAGCGGACGAAGGGGCCCCGGCCGGCCACGACGGTCGCGAGCCGCAGGTTCTCGGTCACGCCCAGGGACGGGACGAGCGCGAGGTCCTGGTGGACGAAGCTGATCCCGACGCGGCGGAAGTACCCGGGCGGCACCGGCAGTGGCAGTCGGGCACCACGGACCTCGATCGTCGCTCCCGGCTCCGGCGCGTAGGTGCCGGACAGGATCTTGATGAGGGTCGACTTGCCGGAGCCGTTCTCGCCGAGGAGCGCGTGGACCTGGCCCGGCAGGACCTCGAGGTCGACGTCGTCGAGTGCGGTCAGTCCGCCGAAGCGCTTCGTGAGTCCGCTGATCCGCAGCACCGGCACGGCGGTCACTCGGCCGCGCCCCAGATGGCCTCGTACCCGGTCTTGTACGCGTCGCCGTAGCCCTTGCTCGGCGCCGGCGGGGTGCCGGTCTCGTCGACGTTGTCCTTCGTGAAGACCTTGAGCGGGGTCTTCTCGTCACCGTCCTCGATGATCGGGGTGTCGGTCAGGACGCGGCCGGCCTGGTCGAGCGTGGCGTACGCGAGCCACTCCATGTTCTCGCCGATGTCCATCGTGAGGACGCTGCCGTCCTGCAGGATCTTCAGCACGGCGGGGGTGCCGTTGTACGACGAGGTGAACACCTGGCCGGTCTTGCCCGCCGCGGTCACGCCGGCCTCGACGTAGAGGGTCATCGAGTCGTAGACCGGCAGCACGTAGTCGAGGTTCGGGTTGGACTGCACGGCGGACTGCACCGTCGACGAGATCTTCGTCGCCCAGTCGGCGACCGGCACGTTCGTCACCTTGACGCTGCAGCCGTCGCACTGCGCCTCGAACTCGTCCTGCATCGCCTTGACGATGCCGTCCGACGGGGGGACCTCGGAGGACGTGATGATCAGGACGTCGCCCTGGCCCTTCGTCTCCTTGATGGCCCAGTCGGCGTTGAGCTTCGCGGCCTCGTGGAACGGGGCGGTCACCTGCGCGGCGACGAGGTCCTGCAGCTGGTCCGGCAGCGCCTCGCCGGTCTGGTACGTGTGGCTGATCAGCACGGGGATCCCCGCGGCCTTCGCACGCTTCAGCGCCGGGACGATGAGCTCACCGTTGACGCCCTGCGCCAGCACGATGATGTCGGCGCCGCGGCTGATCGCCTGGTCGATGCCGGCGGAGTGCTCGGTGGGCGTGCCCTGGTTCGTGTACTCGATCCACTTCGCGCCGTACTGCTCGGCGACCTTCTCGCCGGCCTCGTCGACCGCGGTGATGAAGGGGACAGCGGACGAGTTCGGGATGTTGAAGATCGTCTTGCCGGCGATCCCCGACATGTCGAAGGGCTCGCCCTCGAAGGTGAACTCGGGGTCGACGCTGGCCGCCTCGATCTGGCTCGTGGCGTGCTCGACCCCGGCGGTGTCGTCGCCGGAGGTCGTCGATGCGGTCGACGTGGCCGAGCAGGCGGACAGGAACAGCACGCCGGAGAGTGCGGCGGCGAGGAGCGCGGGGCGGGGGAGACGCGTTCGGGACGGTGCGGGGGACGACATCGGTCGGGGACCTCCTGGACGGGTGGAGCAGGGAAGGTGCGGGGAAGCTGCAGCGGGTACGACGAACACCCCGCGGCGCGGGGTGGCGTGTGCAGGGAGCCGGGAGACGTTCACCGGCGGCGGCGGGGCGTCGGGGTGACGCCGGCCGCTGCAGTGGGGCTGATGCGAATGTAACGGCAGCGGGGAGCCAGCAGGCGGTCGCCCGGTAACGGTCCTGTTAGGCGTTTGTTTCGCTGGTGTTAGGCCACCCGTCGCGATGGTGCGCGCGGGGCGTCCGCCGCGTGGTTCCGCGGGGGACGACTGCGCCACCGAGGCCCGTGCACGCGCGGATCCGGGCGGTGACGGGGCGGCGACGGCGGGGCGAAACACGCTGGACGCATCCGAGGCGACTTCCGGTAACGGCGCTCTCACAATTCGCAGGCGACGGCCGCGCACGGCGGCTGGCGGAATGCCCCGGGCCCCCGGACGCACAGCCCGGCTGACCGGGACATTCCGGTGTTGCCGGTCCGGGGGTCGCTGGCGTAACCCAGCCGATACGGATCCGGTACGACGGCGAAACGAACGAGCGGTGGACTGCACCAACGACCGCAGCACCAACCACCACGACAGGAGCACCCCGATGATCACCACCGTCGTCGCCGGCAACCCCAAGCCGGCCTCACGGACGCTCGACGCCGCGACGGTCGTGCTCGAACGCCTCACCGGTCGCGCCCCCGACCACGTCGTCGACGTCATCGACCTCGGCGCCGGCCTGCTCGGCTGGGGCGACACGGCGGTGTCCGACGCCGTCCGGACCGTCGCCGGCTCCGACCTCGTGGTCGTCGCGTCGCCGACGTTCAAGGCGACCTACACCGGTGTGCTCAAGCTGTTCCTCGACCAGTTCGGCACCGGTGACGGACTCGCCGGGGTCGTCGCGGTACCGCTCATGCTCGGTGCCGGTCCGGCCCACGCGCTCGCCCCGGAGGTCTTCCTCAAACCGGTGCTGGTCGAACTCGGCGCGACCGTCCCCGCCCCCGCCCTGTACCTGAACGACAAGCAGTACTCGGACCCCGCATCGACCGACGTCTGGCTCGCCCGTTGGCGGGACGTCGTTGTCGGTGCGACCGCCCGCCACCAGGAAGGAACCGCGTCATGATCAGCCCCTACTCCACCGAGGCCCCGGACCTCTCCGCACTCAAGCAGGCGTTCTCGGGCTTCCCCTGCGGTGTCGCCGCGCTGTCCGCCGTCGTGGACGGCGAACCGACCGTGCTCGTCGCGTCGTCGTTCACAGTCGGGGTCTCGCAGGACCCGCCGCTGGTGATGTTCGCGGTGCAGCACACCTCGACCACGTGGCCGGTGCTCCGCGACGCCGGCACGATCGGCGTCTCGATCCTCGGCGAGGGGCACGCGCAGGTCACGCGGCAGCTCGCCTCACGCGACAAGTCGGTCCGGTTCGTCGGGGTCGACACGACGGTCGCCGACACGGGAGCGGTCTTCCTGCAGGGGGCGCCGATCTGGCTGGAGTGCTCGGTCGAGCACACCTACCCGGCCGGCGACCACGACATCGTCGTGCTCCGCGTGCTCGGACTCATGTCCGACTTCGCGCACAGCCCGCTGGTCTGGCACCGGTCCGCCTTCGCGACGCTGAGCGCCTGACCTGCGCTGCGTGCCGGACCGACGCTGCGTGCCGGGCCGGCACCGGGCAACGGACAGGAGGCCCGGACCACGTGAGCCGATCTGCTCACGTGATCCGGGCCTCCCGTCCACACCGCGGCGTCAGCCGCGCAGCGCCTCCGTCAGCTTCACGCGACTGCCCGTCCGCAGCAGCGCGTTCTCGTAGACGCGGGCGCCCACCAGGACGACCACGACCACCGCGGCGACCACGATCAGGAGCGACAGGATCGGCTCCCACCACTCGGCCGTGCCGAGGAAGATCCGCATCGGCATGCCGATCGGTGCACTGAACGGAACGTACGACATGATGCCGAGCACGGTCGGGTTGTTGTACGCGACGATGATCAGGATGTACGGGATCATCACGAGCATCATCACCGGCGTGGTGACGCTGCCGACGTCCTCCTGACGCGACACGAGCACGGCCGCCGCGGCGAACAGCGACGCGATGAGCACGAAGCCGACGGCGAAGAACCCGACGAACCACAGGATGCTCGGGCCGAGCATCGAGAACATGTTGTCCTGCCCGGTCACCGCCAGGGTGACGACGGCGGCGATGGCCACGGCGACGATCTGCGCGAACGCCATCACGCTGTTGCCGAGGACCTTACCGGCGAGCAGCGCCCTGGCCGAGATCGCGGACATCAGGATCTCGACGACCCTGGTCGACTTCTCCTCGACCACGCTCTGCGCGATCGACTGGCCGAAGGTCACGGCCGAGGCGAAGTACACGACGCCGAACGCGATGGCGATGAGGTAGACGAGTCCGCCGGGCAGCGCGTCCGGGTCGAGCAGCTCGATCCGCGGTGTGACGCTCAGCGCGGAGACGACGTCGGTCGGGGCTTCGTCGAGGCCGACGACCTTGTAGCCGAGCGGGTCGTCGGACGGCACGATCGCCGCGTCGACGTCGCCGTTCTGCACGAGCCGTTCCGCGTCGGCGACGGAACCGGACTTCGTGACGTCGAGCCCGCTCGTGGTGGGCAGCGAGACGCTGTCGACCACGGCGACCGGCGTGGTGTCGTCGGCGGTGGCCTTGCCGACGATGCCGCCGACGACGATGGACGCGACGACCATGCCGATCAGGATGAGGGCGGAGACCACGAAGGCCTTGCTGCGGATGCGTGCCTGGATCTCGCGTGCGGAGACGAGCCGCACGGCCTGCACGAAGGAGTCGTTCATCGGATGACCTCCCGGAAGACCTCGCTGAGCCGCGGGACCCGCGGGGCGAACGACCCGACGGTGCCCTGCTGGACGGCCCGCTGCAGGACGTGTTGGGCGGTGGACGGGTCGGCCTCGAAGACGGCGTAGCCGCCGTCGAACTCGCGGACCGTCACACCGGGCTCGTCGCGGAGCCAGGCGACGTCGCCGTCGACCAGCAGCTCCCAGGCGGCGGGCCCGGCCTGCTTGCGGAGTTCGTCCTGCGGGCCGGCGGCACGGATCGTGCCGCCCGCGATCACGACGACGTCGTCGCAGAGCCGTTCGACGACGTCGAGCTGGTGGCTCGAGAACAGCACCGGGGCCCCGCGCGCCGCGGTCTCGCGCAGGACGCCGAGCACCGTGTCGACGGCCATCGGGTCGAGGCCCGAGAACGGCTCGTCGAGCACCAGCACCTCGGGATCATGGGCCAGGGCCGCGGCGATCTGCACCCGCTGCTGGTTGCCGAGCGACAGCTTCTCGACGGGGTCGTCGGCGTGGCCGGTCAGCTCGAGTCGTTCGAGCAACTCGGTGGTCCGCGTGGTCGCCGCGCGCTTGTCGACGCCGTGCAACCGGGCCATGTAGGTGATCTGCTCGGCCACCGGCATCTTCGGGTACAGCCCGCGTTCCTCGGGCATGTAGCCGAAACGGCGGCGGTCGGCGGGCCGGACCGCGGTGCCGTCGATCGAGACGGATCCCGCGTCGGCCTGCAGCACGCCGAGCATGATCCGCATGGTGGTCGTCTTGCCGGCGCCGTTGCCGCCGACGAACCCGGTGAGGCGGCCGTTGCCGACCGTGAACCCCACGTCGTCGAGCACCCGGCGGTCGCCGAAGTGCTTGGTCACCCCTTCGATGGTGAGCATGTCGTACCCCTCTCGCGACGGCCTGCGCCGCCTGCGTCGACGCTATTGGCCGGGAGGCACGGGGCGCCTCCGCCATCCGGCGGGACTTGGGTGGGTGGTCGGCTCCACCGCGCGGCGGAGGGGGCGGGCTGCGTCGTCCCGCGGTGCCGTGGTGTGCCTCCAGGCCGGATGCGTGTGCATCTTCCGACGTTCCACGCGTCGAACGACTCACGTTCTGTCGGAACATGCACCCGCACGCAATGCGTGTGCATCTTCCGACGTTCCACGCGTCGAACGTCTCGTGGAACGTCGGACTTCGCGGCGGCGGCCGGTCGGCGAGTCGGGCTCGGTCAGCCGGCGACGCCGTGCTCGAACGCCCAGACGACGGCCTGGATGCGGTCGCGCAGCGCGAGCTTCTGCAGCACGTTCGACACGTGGGTCTTCACGGTGGCGTCACCGACGTACAGCTCGGCGGCGATCTCGGCGTTGCTGAACCCCCGGGCGAGCAGCCGGAGCACCTCGGTCTCGCGCTCGGTGAGTCCGGCGGCTGCCAGCGCGCCGTCCGCGGTCCGCGCGCTCGCCACCGGCGCGGCCGTCGCTCGGCTGATCACCCGGCGCGTGACGTCGGGCGCGAGCAGGGCGTCCCCGGCGGCGACGGTCCGGACGGCGTCGATCAGCCGTTCGGGGGAGGCGTTCTTCAGCAGGAAGCCGCTGGCACCAGCCTCGAGCGCCTGGAACAGTGCGTCGTCGCTGTCGAACGTCGTCAGGATGAGCACCGCCGGCGGGTCCGGCAACGCTGCGATCCGCCGAGCGGCCTCGAGCCCGTCGACGCCGGGCATCTGCACGTCGAGGCACACCACGTCGGGGCGCAGGGCCCGGACGGCCTCGACAGCACGGGCACCGTCGGGGGCTTCGCCGATCACGCGGAACCCCGGCTCGGACTCCAGGATCACGCGGAACCCGGCTCGCACCAGCTCCTGGTCGTCCGCGAGCACGATCGTCAGGTCGGTCGTGCCGTTCAGGTCGTTCGTCTCGTTCACGTCGTCGGCAGCCATGCCCGCACCAGGTAGCCTCCCCGGGCGCGTGGCCCGATCTCGATCCGTCCGTCGACGGCGGCGACCCGCTCCCGCATGCCGATGTGCCCGAGGCCGCTGCCCGACGTGTTCCGCGCAGCACGGTCGCCGTGCCCGTCGTCGGTGACCTCGACCTCGACGCCGTCGTCGAGGTACCTGAGCCGGACGTCCGCGCGGGCGGTGGGGCCGGCGTGCTTGAGGACGTTCGTCACGGCCTCCTGCACGATCCGGTACGCGACGGCGGCGACCGTCGGCGGCACGGGACGCTCGTTGCCCACGACCACGTACTCGGTCGGGTGACCGGCGACCCGAGCGGACTCGGCGAGCTCGACGATGCGTGCGATGCCCTCGGTGCTCGGAGCGTCCCCGACACCGCGGTCACCGGTGCCCGGTTCGTCCGCCGACCGCAGGGTGCCGAGCATCCGCCGGAGTTCCTCGACAGCCGTGCGCGCACTCTCCTCGACCACGCCGAGCGATGCCGTCGCCTGCGCGGGATCACGGTCGATGACCCGTCGGGCAGCGCCGGCCTGCACGCCCATCAGGGACACGTGGTGCGCGACGACGTCGTGCAGTTCGCGGGCGATCCGGACCCGCTCGATCGTCACGGCCTGGGCAGCACTGCGCTCCCGTTCGGCTGCCAGCTCCGCGGTGCGCTCGTCGAGCTGGTGTCGGGCGACGGCCGAGGCCCAGGCCCGGTTGCCCGCGTACCAGGCGGCGCCGAAGTAGATGACGTTGATCACGATGTTCAGCAGCGAGTACGCGATGTACGGCGGGATGAGGGCGCCGTCGTCGTTGGGCAGTGCGTTCGGTACCGCCCAGCCGAACGAGATCGCGAGGAACAGCCACGCGAACATCCCGCCGATGACGACCCACCGGACCACCTCGGCCCGCACCCGGTCGGCGCACCATGCACCGACGGAGTACAGCGAGATGAACAGGGTGAAGTTGACCAGGAACACCTCGGGCACGTGCAGGAGCTGCGTGGCCGCGAACGCCAGCGCGGACAACACTGCAGCGGACATCGGGAACCGGCGACGGAACGCGATCGGGACCGCGTTCGCGACGATCATCAGGGCCGAGACCCACCAGGCCGCCTGGTCGTCGCCGTAGATGCCGGACGCCCCGTACAGGACGGTGGTGATCGTCAGGCCGGCGGCGAGCACCAGGGCGAGCACGGCGTCCTGGCGGTGCTCGCGGCGCCCCACGGGCAGCCGTGACCACTCCGCTGTCGTCCCCATGCAGCAAACGCTAGCGGGTGCCGCCCCCGTCCAGGCCGTCGAGGGCCGCGAGGACCGTCGTGACCTCGGTGCGCGTCGTGTAGTCGACGTGCACGTCCACGAACCGGACGACACCGTGCTCGTCGATGACGAAGACCGACGGGAACGGGATCGCGGCGGTTCCGTCGGCGTTGCTGTCGGCGACGTCGAACCCGAGCTCCGTGTGGGCTGCTCGTGCCTCAGTGCTCGGCGCCGTGACGACGCCGAACCGACCGGCGAGCACGTTCTCCGGGTCGGACAGGACCGGGAATGCCAGCTCGCCGTTCGCGATCGACTGCTCGGTGCCCTCGGGGGTCTGCGGCGAGACGGCGACGAGTCGTGCCCCGCGTCCCTGCAGCGCGGGGAGCAACTCCTGCTGGTAGGTGCGGAGCGTGAGGTTGCAGTACGGGCACCAGGCGCCGCGGTAGAACACGATCACGGTCGGCGTGTCACCACGCGCGGCGCCCAGTGACGTGGCGGCGCCCGTCGCGTCCAGCAGTGGAGCGTCCGGGGCGTCGTCCCCGACGGCGAGGACACCGTCGGGGACGCCGTCGGCACGCAGGTCGGCCTGTTCCCGATCGAACACGGCGCTGAGCTCGGGGCCGATCTGCGCGGTGAAGCCGTCGTTGAACTCGTCGACTCGACGAGCGATGGTGTCGTGGGGCATCGGGTACTCCGTGGTCGTGGGCGGCCGGGTCGCCGTCGGAGGGAGCGTAGGCACGTCCCGGGGCTCGCGGTCCCGTCGCTCGTCACGGAGCGTCACGGAACCGGGTGGTCGGGGAGTAGCCTCCGGCCAACGAGCAGGAGAGTCACCATGCAGTTCCTCGTCAACGTCATCGACGACGGGCAGGCCGACGCCGCCGGTCGCACGGAGTCCGCTACCCAGGCCGAGGCCACTGCGGTCGATGCCCTCAACGAACGCCTGGGCGATGCCGTCGTGTTCGCCGCCGGGGTGTCCGCCCCCGCCGATGGCACGGTCGTCGACGCCCGTGGCGGCGGTTCGGACACCACGCCCGGACTGGTGGCCGACAGCGCCGAGTTCGTCGCGGGCTTCTGGGTCATGGAGCTGCCGGATGCCGAGACGGCGCTCCGTGTGGCGCACGAGGCGTCGCGGGCGTGCAACCGGAAGATCGAGCTGCGTCCGCTGCTGTGACGGCGGCGTCACCGTGCGGAGTGCCTCCGCGCCTGCCGACCACGGCGGGCACGGCGCTCGCCGCCGTGACGAGCGCCCCGACCACGAACGTCGCCGCGTAGCCCGCCGTGCCGACGAGTGCGCCCGATGCCGCCGATCCCACGGCCTGGCCGAGCACGAGCGCGACGAAGAGCATCGACGTCCCTGCCGACGACCGCGCAGCGTCGAGTTCGGTCGTCCAGGCGATCAACGCGCCGGTGGCCGCTGTGTAGCCCCAACCGAACACCGCACACGCCAGCATCGCGACCGCCGTGGACTGCGGCGCGGTACCGAGTGCGACGACGGCCACCGCCACGGCGCCCGCGGTCACCGCCCAGAGCGTCCGCGCGCGGAGTCCGCTCGTCCACCGAGCCGTCACGGCGACCGCAGCACCGCCGACCCCGAGCGCGATCCACGCCGACACCGACACCGCGACGGGCGCGCCCGCGTCGACCAGCGCGGAGCGGCCGTAGGTCCACACGACCGCCGATCCGGCACCGAAGAGCAGCGCGAGCGCGATGACCCGTCGGTGCACCGCGAACCACGCCGTCCCCGGTGCGGTTGGTCGGTCACCGCCGGACCCGCTCCCACGGGACACCACCAGCAGCACGACGCCGACGACGAGTGCGAAGACCCCGGACCACGCCCAAGCCGTCCGCCAGTCCGGCAGGAGCACGAGTGCGAGCGCCCCGGCGGCGATCAGCCCCGGGCCGGTCCCCGAGTTGACGACCGCCTGCGCCGTTCCCTGCACGGACCCCGGCGCCGTGCGCGACACGAGCTGCACGAGGGCCGGTGACGCGAGCCCCGCTCCGGTCGAGGCGACCACCGCAGCGATCCCGAAGGACCACGGCCCCGGCGCCGCTGCCATCGCGAGCGCACCGACCCCGGCGACCCCGGCGGCTGCGGCGACGAGCACCCGGGGGACGCGTGCGGCGACCAGGAACCCGACCACCGCGCCGACGCAGTACATCGCCGAGGCCCCCGAGGAGACCCACCCGGCGGCGTCCGGGCGCAGGCCGAGGTCACGTTGGACGTCGGGCAGGAAGAGGCCGAACGCCAGGCGCACCAGCCCGTACGTCGCGGCGATCAGGGCCAGACCGCTGCCGAGGAACACCCACTGTCGTAACGAAAACGATCGTTTCACTTTTGAGAGCCTAGGGTGCTTGCATGGCGATGCGTCCAGGAACCGAGCAGCGGCTGCTCGACGCGGCCGAGGAGCTCTTCTTCACGCGGGGCATCGCCGCCACCCCGATCGACGCCGTGCTCGACCGCGCCGGGATCTCGAGCGCCACGCTCTACCGCGGGTACGCGAGCAAGGAAGCCCTGGTCGCCGCGGCCCTCGATCGCCGGCACGACCACTGGCTCGCCACGTGGGACCGCGCGGTCGAGGCTGCTCCGGACGACCGTGGCCGCCTGCTCGCGGTGTTCGACGCGCTCGACGATTACCGGTCGACCGCCGCCGGTTCGCGCTGGTGCGCGTTCCTCGGGACCGCTGCCGAGTACGCGGACGCCCCAGCCGAGGTGCACGAGGTGCTCGACCGCGAGACCGGTGCGCTCCGGACCCGGCTGACCGAACGTGCCGCGCCCGTCGTCGGCGAGCGCGCCGGCGCCCTGGCCGACCAGCTGCTGCTCGTCGTCTCCGGGTACCTCGCGATGCGCCTGCGCGATCCGTCGGTCGGCACGGCGACGGCGCGTGCGGTCGCCGCGGCGCTCGTCGCGGCATCCTGACCGCTCATCAGCGCCCCGGGGTTCTCCGACGCTGCGCTCGGTACCTTGCCCGGTGTGCAGCGACTCTCCTCGACCCTCGTGATGAAGCGCGTGACCTCTGACGGAACGGTGCCCCTCGGATGACCCGTTCGCGTGCGTCGACGATCACCCGTCGGTCGCTGCTGATCGGGGGAGTCGGCATCGTCGCCGCGGGTGCAGCCGCCGAGGCGGTGAACCTCGACCTGCTGCCGGGTCGGTCGACGATGTACCGCGTGCTCGGGCTCAACGGTGCCGACGGTACGATCCCCGACGTCGACCCGGTCCCCTCGGTCTCCGGCACCTTCGTGTCGGCTTCCAGGAAGGGGCGCACGGTCGGCTGGACCATCGCCGCTCCGGCGTCGGACACCCCGCTGCCGGTGGCCGTCGCGTTGCACGGCTACGGCGACGACCACTCGGCGTTCTTCGGGCGGGAGCTCGGATGGGACCGGTTCCTCGCGGCGCACATCACGGGTGGCGGCGCTCCGTTCGCGATCGCCTCGATCGACGGCGGCAACCGCTACTGGCACCACCGTTCCGACGGGGACGACCCCGCAGCGATGGTCGTCGACGAGTTCCTGCCCCGGATCGCGCGGCGCGGGTTCGACACCGACCGGCTCGCGCTGACCGGGTACTCGATGGGCGGGTTCGGCGCCCTCCGGCTCGGCGGGGTGCTCGGTGCGTCCCGCGTCCGCGCCGTGTCGGCGATCAGTCCGGCGCTCTGGACGTCAGCAGCGGACACCGCCCGCGGAGCCTTCGACGACGCGGCCGACTTCCGTGCGAACACGGTCCTCGGTCGGCAGCGCGCGCTCGACGGGGTCGCCGTCCGTGTCGACTGCGGCAACGGTGACGGGTTCGCTCCGGCGGCGCACGCCTACGTCGACGGTTTCGCGACGCCGCCCGCCGGGGGCTTCGAGCCCGGCGCCCACACGCACGGCTACTGGCGCCGCCTGGCACCGCAGCAACTCGCCTTCCTCGGCCGTCACCTCGGTCGCTGACCCAGCCCGCGCCCTGGGCGGTCGCCGAGGCGGACGGGAGGCCCGTGGCGTCCCCGCACCGCGCCTCCAGGCCGCCGATCGGTCGCGCCCACGGCCCGTGCCGCGTGGCGAGCAGCGCTCAGGCTCGCCCGCGGTTGCGGCGCCGGATCTCCTTCGGCGCCCGACCGGCCATGAAGGACCTCGCAGGGTCGACGAGGAAGCCCTGTCGGAGGGCCTCGCGCCCGACGAGCATCCGGAACCCCATCTGGTCGCGGTTGCTCAGGGTGACCTCGGACACGACGGCGCGCCCGGCCAGGGTGATCGTGGTGAGCACGACGATGCGCTCCTGGGTGTGCCCGGTCGAGCTGCGGATGATGCGCCGGTCGTGCACGTCGTACTCGATCGTGACGGCGTCGGCATCGGTGTCCTGCCACGGGTGCACGGAGAACCGGACCCGGTCGCCCGGGAGTTCTTCGAGGTCGAACGCGTGCAGTGCCGAGCTGCGTGCACCGGTGTCGAGCTTGACCTTGATCCACGGCAGACCGAGGTCCGGCAGGCCGGCCCACTCGCGCCAGCCGGCGACGACGAGTCCGCCGTCGGGGGACTTCGGAGCACGGGCCATGTGCCCATCCTGTCCCATGCGCGACTGTGCCGGTCAGGCGGGCGGGTTCGGCACCATCCGGACGGCGCTCTTCCGCGGCGGCCCGGGCAGCACCGAAACGCCGGCTGCCTCGGCCGCACGTGCTCCGTCGATGACCGCGGTCGCGCCGCCGAGCGACGGTGCCGGCCCCGCGGTCCCGAACAGTGCCCACGCCTCGCCCCCCGGGTCGAACCTCGAGTCGTAGCGGAGTGCATCGACCCGGTCCTTGAACAGCTCGGCCCATGCCTGCGTCACGGCGTAGTCGCCCATGGTCGTGAGTTCGCTCGTGACCCCGAAGCGTGCAGCGCCCGCGCCGCTGACGTGGGCGGAGCTCGCATCGGACGGCGGGGTGATCGTCGAGACGCGGAGGGCGGCAGCGTCGGCAGCGCTCACTTCGTTGCGGCGGACCTTCGGGCCGAAGAACTCTCGGACAGCAGTCGAGGCCGCGGCTGCGAAGCAGCACGTGCCGTTCGGCTCCCGGAGGTTGAAGCGGCCGTGGGGGTGGCTGGCGAAGTACCAGGGCGCGAACTCGGCGAGGTGCGCGCGGAACACCTCGGTGGGGAGTCTGCCCCCGTTGGGGAAGCCGGTCAGGTCGAGACCGGCCGGTGGTGCGGTCTGGACGACGTCGGTGCGTGCGACGGTGGTCATCCGAGTCGGAACGCTCCGGCGAGTGCGGCGAGACGGACCGCTTCGTCCGCGCGGTCCGTCCGGAGCGCCTGGGCCGGCGTGAGTCCGTCGAGTTCGTCCGCCGGCGCGTTCAGCCACACGGCCTCGCCCCAGGGGTCGACCCGGTCGGGGTCCAGGCCGGCCAGGACATCGCGCAACCGTGGCAGCAGGATGCCCCGTGCATCGAACTGGAACGACGGGTAGAGCCGGAAGCCGTCGGCTGACAGCACGCAGAGCACGTCGCCGACCTTGGCCTGCGCGTCGAGGGTCTGCCGGCTCATCTGGAACCACTTCCGCAGGCCGGCAGTGTCGTAGAACGGTCCGACGCGCTCGTCGAGCACATCGGCGCCGGGGATGCTGGCGAGCATCCGCTCCGCGACGGCGTCCATCGATCCGTTCACCCGCTCGACCTCGGCGAGGTCGATCAGGTCGACGTGCCGCAGGAGTGCGGCCACGAGGCGATCCCTGAGGTCGTCGGCCGGACCGGTGGAGGTCGTGGTCGGTGGCGCGACCGCCTCGGTCGAGGACGGTCTGCGCGATCGGACACGCCACTCGGACGACGCGGGTCGCCGCGACGTCGACCGTCCGGACCCTGCGAGTCGAGGGGTCCGGTTGCTCCGGGTCGCCCGGAGACCGTGCTGGTTCTTCGCCATTGCGCACCGTCCGATCAGTCAATCCAGCGTACCGCACATGCGTCAAAAGAGTACAACGCGCTCGCTCTGCAAGGCGGTCGGCGGCGCCGCGGCGCGGGCGTGCTTGGATGGACCGTCGCCGTCGATCCCACCCCGCGGAGAACCCCTCGATGAAACTCGCCATCCTGTCCCGCGCCCCGCAGGCGTACTCGACCCAGCGCCTCCGTGCTGCGGCGCTCGACCGCGGCCACGACGTCAAGGTGCTGAACACGCTGCGCTTCGCGATCGACCTGTCCGGCGAGGACCCGGACCTGCTGTACCGCGGCAAGCTCCTGTCCGACTACGACGCGGTGCTGCCCCGGATCGGCAACTCGATCACCTACTACGGCACCGCGGTGGTGCGGCAGTTCGAGCAGATGGACGTGTACACGCCGAACACCGCGACGGGCATCACGAACTCCCGCGACAAGCTCCGGGCGAACCAGATCCTGTCCCGCCACCACATCGGCATGCCGGCGACGACGTTCGTGAACAGCCGGGCCGACGTCCGCGGCGCGATCGAACGGGTCGGCGGGGCTCCGGTCGTGATCAAGCTGCTCGAGGGCACGCAGGGGATCGGCGTGATCCTGGCACCGGAGGAGAAGGTCGCCGAGTCGATCGTCGAGACCCTGCACTCGACGAAGCAGAACGTCCTGATCCAGTCGTTCATCTCGGAGAGCCGTGGCCGTGACATCCGCGCGCTCGTCGTCGGCGACCGGGTGGTGGCCGCGATGCGCAGGACGGCGTCGGGGGACGAGTTCCGCTCCAACGTGCACCGTGGCGGCACGGTCGAGAAGGTCACGCTGTCGCCCGAGTACGAGGCGGTCGCGGTCCGGTCGGCGCAGATCATGGGGCTCAAGGTCGCCGGTGTCGACATGCTCGAGGGCAACGACGGTCCGCTCGTGATGGAGGTCAACTCGTCACCGGGGCTCGAGGGCATCGAGCGTGCGACGGGCCTGGACGTCGCGGGCGCGATCATCGACTTCATCGGCAACCAGGTGGCCTTCCCCGAGATCGACGTGCGCCAGCGGCTCAGTGTCTCGACGGGCTACGGCGTCGCCGAGCTGCTCGTGCACACCAACGCCGACCTGGTCGGGAAGACGATCAAGGAGTCCGGGCTGTGGGACCGGGACATCACGGTGCTGACCCTGCACCGGGGCGCGACCGTCATCCCGAACCCGCGCAGTGGCGTCGAGCTGCAGGCCAGTGACCGGCTGCTCTGCTTCGGCAAGCTCGAGGAGATGCGCTCGATGGTGCCGGACCGTCGACGCCGTCGCAGCAAGATCCGGAAGCTCCCGAAGGACGCCTGACACCGCGCGTCCAGCCGAGCCGGACTGCACACACAGGTGAAATGAGGAAGTATGTGTCGGTGACGATCATGACGGAACGGCCGGTCGACCGGGCAGCGAGCAGTGACCGGGCGCCGAGCAGTGAACCCGAGCAGCCCGGCAACGCCACGGCGAAGCACCACAACGTCTCGCTGCTGTCCGTGGCGACGACGACCGCCGAACGCGTGACGACCTCCGCCGACATCGAGGCCAAGCTGCGCGGCGTGCTCCGCCGCCTCCGCCTGCCGATGGGACTGCTCGAGCGGGTCGCCGGTGTGATCGAGCGCCGCAACTGGGGCGAGGGCCAGACCTTCCAGGACGCCGCCATCGACGCCGGCCGTCGTGCCATGGCCGAGGCGGGGGTGCGTCCGGACGAGATCGGGCTGCTGATCAACACCTCGGTGACCCGTCCGCACCTCGAGCCGTCGGTCGCCGTGCGCCTGCACCACGGGCTCGGTCTGCCGTCGTCCGCGATCAACTTCGACATCGCGAACGCCTGCCTGGGGTTCGTCAACGCCATGAGCGTCGCCGCGGGCATGATCGACTCCGGTCAGATCAAGTACGCGCTCGTCGTCGACGGTGAGGACGCCGACCAGGTGCAGCTCAACACCATCGACCGCCTGAACCAGGGTGGTCGGAACCGCAAGGACTTCATGAGCGAGTTCGCGAGCCTGACCCTCGGGTCCGGTGCCGCGGCCGCCGTGCTCGGCCCGGCGGACCTGCACCCCGAAGGACACCGGATCGTCGGCGGCGTCACCCGCGCGGCGACCCAGTGGTACGACCTGTGCGTCGGCAGCGTGGACGGCATGTTCACGGACGCCAAGATGCTGCTCAAGGGCGGCATGGAGCTCGTCGTCGCGGCCTGGACCGAGGCCCGTGCCCACTTCGACTGGGCCGACATGGACCGTTACGTCCTGCACCAGGTCTCCGACGTGCACACCAACGCGTTCGTCGAGGCCATCGGCATCCCGCGCGACAAGGTCCCCACCACCTACCAGCGCTTCGGCAACGTCGGCCCGGCGTCGATCCCGATCACCTTGGCCGACGAGGTCGAGTCCGGCGGCATCCGTCGCGGTGACCGCGTCTTCCTGGGTGGCGTCGGTTCCGGCATCAACACGGCGATGATGGAACTCCACTGGTGAGGTCCCGGCTGCCCCGCGTCGCCGCGAGCACGGCTCCGGCGACGCAGCCGCCGTCCCTGCCCGGACTCGACCCGGCCTGGTCACGCCTGGTCACGGTCCCCGCGTGGTCTGCAGAGCGGACGGGAGGCACGGATCGCGCCGCGCGCACCTGGCACCTCCTCGACACGGCCGGGTCCCTGGCGGCGCTCGGCGTGGAACCGGTCGGCACCATCCTGTGCGTGCACGGCAACCCCACGTGGTCGTACCTGTGGCGGTCGGTGCTCCGCACCTCGCTCGAGGTCGCCCAGGCCGGTGGCCCGGCCTGGCGCGTGGTCGCCGTCGACCAGCTCGACATGGGCTTCTCGGAGCGCACCGGGGTGGAACGGGGGCTGCCGCAGCGCGTCGCGGACCTCGGCGCCCTGACCGACGAACTCGGGCTGACCGGCCCGGTCGTCACCCTCGGCCACGACTGGGGCGGCGTCGTGTCGCTCGGATGGGCGGTCGACCACCCCGACGTCCTGGCTGCCGTGATGACGTGCAACACCGCCGTGCACCAGCCCGACGACGCCCCGATCCCCGCGCCGCTGCGGCTCGCCCTGGGCCCGGGGCTGCTCGGCCGTGCGACCGTCGTGACGCCGGCGTTCCTCGAGACGACGCTCGGCATCGCCCACCCGAAGCTCGACCGTGCCGTGGCCGACGGCTACCGTGCCCCCTACCGCGGCGCCGCGCGTCGTGGTGGCATCGGCGGATTCGTGGCGGACATCCCCGTCGACGCCCGGCACCGGAGTGCGCCCGAGCTCGACCGGATCGCCGCCGGGGTCGCTGCGCTCGACGTCCCGGCGCTGCTGCTCTGGGGTCCGCGCGATCCGGTGTTCCTGGAGCGCTACCTCGACGACCTGTCCGAGCGGCTGCCGCACGCCGACGTGCACCGCTTCGAGGGTGCCGGCCACCTGCTGCCCGACGACGCCGACGTGGCGGGGGCGGTGTTCGACTGGATCGGTGACCGTCTGCCGGACGGACACGTGCCTGCTCCAGCCGAGACGGGCCTCCCGGTCGACGCCGACCAGTCGACCGACGTGAGCCGCCCGCTCGGCGCCGCGCTCGAGGACCTGCGCGACAGCGACGAACCCGCCCTGGTCGAGATGGCCGCGGCCGGCGGCCCCCGGACGATCACGTGGCGCCTGCTCGCCCGTCGTGTGGACGAGATCGCCGCCGGGCTGGACGACCTCGGTGTCCGGAGCGGTGACCGTGTCTCGCTGCTCGTCACCCCGGGAGCCGACCTGACGGCCGTCCTGTACGCCTGCGTGCGGATCGGCGCGGTCGTCGTGGTGGCCGATGCCGGACTGGGGCTGCGCGGTCTGACCCGTGCGGTCCGCGGAGCCCGGCCCGACTGGATCATCGGCGCGCTGCCCGGCCTCGGAGCCGCTCGTGCACTCGGCTGGCCGGGTCGGCGCATCGCGACCGTCCCGCTGCCCGCACCCGCACGGCGTGCGCTGAGCGTCGAGCACACGCTCGTCGACGTCGCCCGGCGGGGTGCCCGTCGGCTCGCGCACGGTTCCGTGCTGCCCACGGTGCCGGCGTCCGATGCTCCGGCCGCGATCCTGTTCACGTCCGGTTCGACCGGCCCGGCGAAGGGCGTCGTCTACACGCACGGACAGCTCGGTGCCGTCCGCGACGTCCTGGCGGCCCAGTACGACATCGGTGTCGGCACCGGCCTCGTCGCGGGCTTCGCACCCTTCGCGCTGCTCGGCCCGGCCCTCGGGGCCCGGTCGGTGGCGCCGGACATGGACGTCACCGCGCCCCGGACCCTGACCGCGCGCGCCGTCGCGGCCTCGGTGGCCGCTGCCGACGCGACCGTCGTGTTCCTGTCGCCGGCGGCGCTGGCGAACGTCGTGGCGACGGCATCGGTGCTGACCGACGCCGACCGTGCGGCACTCGCGCGCGTCCGGTTGTTCCTGTCGGCGGGCGCCCCGGTGTCGGCCGCGCTGCTGACCGCGGCGACCGAGCTGATGCCGAACGCGAGTGCGCACACCCCCTACGGCATGACCGAGGGGCTGCTCATGACCGACGTCGACCTGGACGGCGTCCGTTCGGCGGCGGCCTCGGACGACGAGGGCATCTGCGTCGGGCTCCCGGCGGCGAACGTGCGGGTGCGGATCGCGCCGCTCGACGCCGCGGGTGCAGCGACCGGTGGGCTGACCGACGCGGCGGGCGTCACCGGCGAGATCGTCGTCGTGGCACCACACGTGCGCGACCACTACGACCGGCTCTGGCGGACGAACCGCGTCGCGCGGCTCGGCGTCGAGGACCCGCGCGGACACCGCACCGGTGACGTCGGACACCTGGACGCGTCCGGGCGCCTCTGGGTCGAGGGGCGGATGCAGCACGTGCTCACCACGCCCGACGGCGTCGTCACCCCGGTCGGACCGGAGCAGCGCATCGAGGGCGTACCCGGGGTCGGTCGTGCCGGCGTCGCAGGGATCGGCCCGCGCGGAACGCAGCAGGTCGTCGCCGTGGTCGAGACCACCGGCGGGCGACGTGCCCGACGGCCTGCCCTGGCTCCGCCGGCGTTGGCCGCTTCGGTCCGTGCCGCGGCCGGGGTCCCGCTCGCAGCGGTGCTGACCGTGCCCGTGCTGCCGACCGACATCCGGCACAACTCGAAGGTCGACCGCGCCCGGCTGTCCCGTTGGGCGACCGCGGTGCTGTCGGGTGGACGGATGGCCCGCCCGTGACGGTCCTGGTCACCGGCGCCAGCGGGTTCCTCGGACAGGCGACCGCCGCAGCCGTGCGGGACGCCGGACACGAGGTCCGCACGTTCCAGCGACGGCCGTCCGGGGTCGCGGGCGTGCAGGACGTCGCCGGTTCGATGACCGATGCCGCCGCGGTGGCACGCGCGGTCGACGGGGTCGACGCCGTCGTGCACCTCGCCGCGAAGGTCTCCCTGGCGGGTGACCGGGCCGACTTCGTCCGTGTGAACGTCGACGGCACCCGAGCACTCGTCGACGCCGCACGCCGTGCCGGCGCCCGGCGGTTCGTGTTCGTCTCGTCGCCGTCGGTCGCGCACACCGGGTCGTCGCTCGTCGGCGCCGGAGCCGGTGTCGCCGAACCGCAGCACGCGCGAGGCGACTACGCCCGCACGAAGGCCGCGGCCGAACTCCTCGCACTCGACGCCGACGCTCCTGGGTTCGCCGTCGTCGCCGTCCGCCCGCACCTGGTGTGGGGGCCGGGGGACACCCAGCTGATCGGCCGGATCGTCGAGCGGGCACGGGCCGGGCGACTCCCGCTGCTCGACTCCGGTGCCGCCCTGATCGACACCCTCTACGTCGACAACGCCGCGTCCGCCATGGTCGCGGCGCTCGAGCACGCGGCCGACGACGGGGTGCACGGCAACTCCTACGTCGTCACGAACGGCGAACCCCGGCCCGTCGCGGACCTGCTCGCCGGGATCTGCGCGGCCTCGGGGGTCGCGGCACCGCGGTGGCACGTGCCGGCTGTCGTGGCCCGGGCCGCGGGGTCGCTCGTCGAGGCCGTGTGGCGGGTACGTCCGGGGCAGGACGAGCCGCCGATGACGCGGTTCCTCGCCGAGCAGCTGTCGACGGCGCACTGGTTCGACCAACGCCGCACCCGAGCCGACCTGCAGTGGTCCCCGTCGGTGTCGATCGACGAGGGCCTCGCGCGCTTGGCGGCGGCTCAGGCCTCGTCGGCCGCCACGTAGACCCAGGCGGACAGACCCGAGGTGAGCTCGACCCGGATGCGCTGGTAGTCAGCGACCTCGTAGTCGTCGACCGCGCGGAGCTGCCACTCGTAGCCGAGGGTCAGGGCGACACCTTCGACGACGTCGTCCGGTGCACCCCGGCGGAGGATCGGGTGCAGGTCCGAGCCGCTCGTCCGGACCACCTCGGGGTCGGTGATCGCCACCCAGTCGAGCCGCCACCCGGGCAGCGTGTCCGGGGTGGTCGGGACGTGGCCGCCGAACAGCGACTCCTGCACGAGCGGCTGCCGCAGCGTGCCGTACGAGAACACCCGGTGAGTCGCACCGGCGCCCGGTATGGGGCGCTCAGCGGGGCCAGGAGCGATGGCCGGGGTCGAGGTCCAGACGAGCGCACCGGCCAGGCCGGTCAAGCCGAGGTGCAGCAGGCCGATGATGCCGAGGGCGCTGCCCCAGAAAATGCCGGAGTCATCGCCGAGGCAGCGCTCCTGCGGCCAGACGTCTCCGTCCGAGAGGCACCCGTACCGGTTCCTGACGCCGACGACCAGACCGATGATGCCGACGACGAGACAGACGAGCGCGAACGCGCCGAGACCGATGACCCAGCGCTGGCCGGGGGAGAGACGCTTCACGTCGCGAGGGTAGCGGACGCGGGGCCCGGATCACGCGCGCCGATCGGCGCAGGTGATCCGGGCCTCCCGGTCGTCAGCTGTGCCGCTTGGCGGCCTTGGCGATCTTCTTGCCCAGCTTCTTGCGGGCCTTGCGGGCGTGCGGGTCGTTCCAGGCCTTGCGGACGGTCTCGCCCTTGGACGTCTTGATGACCGGACGGTTCGCGCGGGAGCCGAACCAGAACCCGATCAGGACGATCAGGCCGATGACGATGATGCGGTTGCGCATGGTGGGACTCCTTGGTCGGTGGTGCAGGTGCCGGCGGATCAGCCGGTGAAGCGTTGCCAGAGCTCGGTGACGATCGGCCACACGTCCCCGGCGCGGTCGGCGGACCCGACGGCCACCAGGACCACGGGGACGATCGTGACGGCGATGCTCACCAGGACGGCGAGCACGACCGAGATCGTCGCCGTCGTGGTGTGCCGACGGGTGAGGGCCATGGCGAGGAGCGCCAGCACGACGATCAGCCCGAGGACCGCGACGACCGTGACCCGCACGAACGGGAACGGCACGAGGCCGGCGGTGGTGGCGGTGACGCCGCCGAGGAACCCGACCAGGGGCAGGAACGCCCCGAGCAGGACCCCGGCGACCAGGACCACGCCGATGCCACCGGCGATCCACACACCGCGCGGCCGGGGCTGACGGGTGCGGGGCCGACGACCGCCGGACCAGGCGGTGGTCACGGTCGGTCCGTGGTCGGGTCGGTCGGCTGGTCGGCGTCGCGGGCTGCTGCCCGCGCTGCCTCGCTGGCGTCGGCTGCGGCGTCGGCGGCGTCCTGCGCGGCGTCCTCGGCGGAGTCGGCGGCGCGCACGGCGGCATCGGCAGCCGTCTCGGAGGCCACGACGGGGGTCGCAATGTCCTCGTCGACGACGGCCGCACGTGCGCTGCTGGCCGCGTCGCGCGCGATGTCGGCAGCGTCCCGTGCGCCCTCGGACGCACGGTCGAGCGCATCGGACGCGGCTTCGTGCACACGGCCGGCGGTGGCGGTCGTCGCGTCCACGGCCTGTTCTGCGGCGTCCGCGGTGACGTCGGCCGCACGCTTCGTGGCGTCCGCGGCCTGGTCAGCGGCCTGCTTGGTGGCCTCAGCGGTGGCCGAGGCAGCACGCTTGGCGGTGTCGACCGTCGCGTCGGCGGCACGCTTGGTGGCGTCGGCGGTGACCTCGGCTGCCTGCTTCGTGACGTCGGCGGTGGCGTCGGCGGCGCGCTTGGTCGCCTCGGCCGTCGCGTCGGCCGCCTGCTTCGTGGCGTCGACGGTCGCCGTCGCCACGCGCTTCGTGGTCTCGCTCGTCGCCTTGGCGGCATCCTGCACGGCATCGCCGACGGCGGTGGCCGCACGCTCGACGGGCGAGGGCTCGTCGTCGAACGGCCCGTGCACGTCGAGGACGCGGACGTCCACGGTCGTCGGCGCGGATGCGACCTGGCCGGCTGCTGCAGCGACCTGTCGTTTCACCTCGTCGGCGACCTCGCGGACGTTCTGCGGATAGGTCACGATGACGGAGACCTGCACCGCGAAGGTGCCGTCCTCGTCGTCGACCTGCACACCGGCGGTCCCGGCGGAGCGGCCGAGCCGCTTCCGCACTTCGTCGGCGGCTCGGGACACGGTCCCGCCGAGGTGGTGCACGCCGGGCACGCCGAGCGCCGTCTCCGCCGCGGTTCGCGCGATGAGCATCGCGGGGGTCGCGTCGTCGGGCAGCGGCTCCGTCAGTTCTGCGGGCAGGGCCACCTCGGTGACCTGCGTGTGCGCATGGGGGTCGTGCTGCATGGTTCCTCCTCGTTCGGGTCCGCGGAACGCATCGGGGCACTCGACGTCGCGAGTGCCCCGACACGCATCGAGCGTCCTAGTTCTTGAAGACGTCCTTGACGTCCTCGCCGGTCTTCTTGACGCTCGCGGAGGCCTGGTCCTTCTGGCCCTCGGCGACCTTGGAGTCGTCGTTCTGGGCCTTGCCCACGGCTTCCTTCGCCTTGCCGGCGAGGTCCTGAGCAGCGTTCTTGATCTTGTCGTCGAGTCCCATGACGGGTCCTTTCATCGGTCGGGCGTGCGCCCGGTGGTGGGTGTTGCGTGGGTCTTCGGTGGGCCGGGAGGCCCGGGGTCGCGTCCGGCTGACGGGTGTCAGTGGACGCGCGTCGACTTCGCGAGCGCCGAACGGGTCCCACCGGTGAGGTGGACCAGGACGGGCACCTGGCGGCCGAGCGTGCGGTCGAGGACCGCGACGGCGCGGTCGACGGCGTCGAGCACCGAGACGGCGTCCCCGCCGCGGCGGACCGCGACGCGGATGCGAGCGGCACGCTGCTTCCGCACCAGGTAGGTGTCGACCCGGGAGCCGACGACGTCGCGGACCCCGGCGAGCTCGTGCTCGACGACGTCGCGGACGAGTGCGACGTTCACCGTGACGGCGTCCTCACCGGAACGCTCGCGGACGGCGACGGACGTGCCGCCCCCGCCGCGGGTGAACACCCAGACCAGGGCGAGCACGATGACGACGGCGCAGGCGGCGGCGACGATCCAGAGCGAGGACGCGGGGACGTCCAGGCTGCTCGGCAGGTCGACGGTGGGCTTGATCGCGTCCTGCACGGCGGGCACGACGCCCGCGCCGATCGTGAGACCGACGACGACGGCGACGAGGCCGAGGACGAGGAGGATGATCCGGTTCATGGTCCGGTTGCTCTTGGTCATGCGAGGGTCCCCTTCTCGTCGATGCGGACGCGGATGTTCTGGCCGAACCGCTCGTCGAGACCACTGAGGCGGTCGCGGACGGCTGCCTGCACGGCCTGCTCGTCGACCGGGATGCCGGTGACGGGCACGATCCGGACGTCGGTGCGGCGACCGCGGGCGGTGGCCGAGGCGTTGCCCTCGGGGACCCCCGCGGCCGTCCCGGCGGCGTTGGCCGCGGTCGAGGCGACGATGCGGGTGTCGATGACGACGGCGCCACGGTCGTGCTGGACGACGGAGCGGTGCTGGCGGCCCGGCTTCAGGGCCAGGACGATCAGCACGATGCCCAGGACCACGAGCACGACGGCGATGACCTCGGCGATCGTGACGAACGCGGCGTCGGGCTGCAGTGCGGCGTCGACGGCGGTCTGCGGGTCGGCGAGGAGCGGAGGCCGCCCGATCGCCCGCAGGACCGACTCCGTGCCGATCCACGCGGCGACCAGTGCGAGGACCACCAGCGCCACCGCCACTGCGGTCGAGCGGGAGCGGTGCACGCTCCGACGACGGATGCGTCGTTCGACGGAACCGTTGCTCATGATGGTCTCCTACCGGGTTCGGGACTCGCGCTCGCGCACGATCCCGGTGAGTTCGATGTGGGCACTGCCGACGCGTCGGCCGGTGAGTTCGCTCACGCGGCGCTTGACCTCGTCGGCGACCTGGGCCGAACGGGCGACGAGGTCGTCGCCCGCGGCGATCGGGCCGGTGACGTCGAGGGCCATCGCTCCGGCCGCGTCTCCGAGACCGACCCTGACCCGCTTGGCGGGGGCGCCGAGCCGTTCGGCTGCGACGGCCCGCGCCAGCGAGGTCAGTGCACGAGCGGTGATCTCGACGCGGCCCGGGACGACGTCCGGGCCGGCGTTCACCGGGAGCTCCGGCGCCCGGTGAGCACGTCGGTCAGGGCGCCACGGTCGATCTTGCCGGTGGCGAGGGCGGCCACGAGGGCCCCGATCGCACCGAAGACGATGACCAGGACGAAGCCCCAGAACCCGAACTGCAGTGCGACGACTGCGAGGACGGCGCCGATGAGGGCACCGATCAGTGTGTTGCTCATGCGACTCGCGCTTCCTTCTTCTCGTCGTTGTCGTTGTCGTCGTCGTCACCCGGGATGAAGACGTCCTGGACGGTCACGTTGACCTCGGCGACCTCCATGCCGACGATCTGCTCGAGGGCACGTGCGACGCTGCTGCGGACGCCGTCGGCGACCTGCTGGAGCGACACCGGGTACTCGGCGACGATGACGATGTCCGCGGCGACCTGCTTCTCGCCGACCTCGACCTTGACGCCCTGACCGAAGTCGCGCTGGCCGATCGCGTCGCGGAGGGCGCCGATCGCACGGGCAGCGCCGCCGCCGAGCGAGTGCACGCCGTTGACCTCGCGGGCCGCGATGCCGGCGACCTTCGACACGACGGTGTCGTCGATGACGGTCTTGCCTGTGACGCCGCTGTTCGAGCCGGCGTGCGAGGTGGCACGGGCCGCAGCGGTGGTTGCCGGGGTGGTGGTGATGGAGTCAGCCATGGTTCGTTCCTTCCGAGTGACCCGCCGGGCGTTCCCAGCGGTTGCTGTTCACGGATGAGACGGGCTGCACCAGAGATTCGTCACACATGACTTTTCGGATTCGGCAGAAATCCAGGAATCCGCGGAAACACGGGGATGTGGCTGTACCCCCTGGCCGTCCGCTCAGGCGGTTTCGCGTGTTCCGTCCGCCGCGTTGCGTTCTGCAGCGGCGCGGATCGCTCGGGCGCACGCCATCGGGGACTCGCCCCGCTCGGCCCGGAAGAGCTGCTGCAGGCGTCGCGGCAGGACCCCGGCCGCGTCGGCGATGTCCTGCAGGGAGAGGTCCTCGGCGGCGTGCTCCTCGATGAACGCGACCGCGCGGCGGACGCGCCACGACGACCGACCGCTGTCGGGGCGTGCGGACAGCGACGTGCGGAGCGTGGCGGCGGGGTCCTCGCCGAACCGCTCGCGGTAGGCGGTGGCGAACCGGCCCGGGTTGGTGAAGCCCCACCGACGCGCGACCACGGCGACCCCGTCGGCGCCGGGGGCCCGGTCGTCGCCCGCGCGCAGGAGTTCGCTCCGGGCACGGTCGAGCCGGTGCTCGCGCAAGAACCGGTGCGGCGTGGAGTCGAGGGTACGGGCGAACACGTCCTGCAGCCCCCGCTGGCTGAGCCCGCACGCCGCGGCGATGTCCGACACCGCCGGACGTTCGGCCGCGTGCTGTTCGACGTAGCGGATCGCGTCGCGCAGGCGGTTCGCGACGGGGACGTCGTCGCCGCGGTTGCGGATCGGGAAGGTGTCGAGCACGACGATCGCCAGGCGACGGTTCAGCGCCGTCCGCATCGGACCGACCACGCGGTCGTCCACGAGAGCCGGGCCGAGCTCCCCGATCAGGTGGCGCAGCGGTTCGCGGCGGGCGATGACCTCGTCCTGCTGCTCGAACAGCAGCGGGCCGTCCGGCAGCCGGTAGCCGAGGTCGCGCCCGACGGTCCGCAGGAACGAGTCCGCGATGTGCACCCCGTTGTAGACGGTGCCGTCGGACTCGAAGCGGTACGCCTCGGACGCACTCGCGATGTACGGGCTGCCCGGCTCGACCACGCGTGTGCGGTCGGGGAAGTGCATCTCGAGCCGGCCCCTGGTGAGCCAGAAGACCACGTGGTCCTCCCGCGCCCCGATGACCCCGCCCCGTCGACCGCCCTCAGCGCGCATGGTCCGCAGCGTCAGGTCGTCGTCGCCCACCACGGTGTACTCGTACCGGGTGTCGTTCGTCGCGTACGTCTCCGAGGCGAAGTCGGACCCGTGGTACTCCGCCTCGAAGATGTCCGAGTAGTCGGAGCCGTCGCCGTCGGCGAACCGCAGTCTGCGGAAGCCGTTCGTCGCCGGATCGGTCATGGTCGAAATCATGACATCGACGGCACGGCGAGGTGAATACCCTCGTTCGTGTCCGCGCGTCCACCGGAGGGAATACCCTAGGGGGGTACCGTATTGAGGACCGTGGAGGCCACCATGCACGAACACGTCGGGTACATCGGCGACAAGGACGACCTGCTCAAGCGGCTCCGTCGCGCCGAGGGCCAGGTGCGCGGCATCGCCCGCATGGTCGAGGACGAGACGTACTGCATCGACGTCCTCACCCAGATCTCGGCGGCGAACCGGGCGCTCGAACGCGTGGCGCTGTCGCTGCTCGAGGACCACCTCAAGCACTGCGTCGCCGAGGCGGTCGCCGAGGGAGGCGACGCCGCGGACGAGAAGGTCCGCGAAGCCAGCCAGGCCATCGCCCGGCTCGTGCGCTCGTGACCGCCGCCCGCACCCGAACCACAGGAGGAGACACCGTGACCACCGAACTGCTGCTCGTCGAGGGCATGACCTGCGAGCACTGCGTGCTGAGCGTGACCGAGGAACTCACCGAACTCGAGGGGGTGTCCGACGTCGCCGTCGCGCTCGTCCCCGGCGGTGCCTCGTCGGTGACCGTCACCTCGGACGCGCCCGTCGACGCCGATGCGCTCCGCGGCGCGGTCGCCGAGGCGGGGTACGAGGTCGTGCCGTCGTGACGGACGGCATCGTCGAGCTCGACATCACGGGCATGACCTGCGCCTCGTGCGCGAACCGCATCGAACGGAAGCTCGGCAAGCTCCCCGGGGTCACCGCCACCGTCAACTACGCCACCGAGAAGGCACAGGTGCAGGTCGCCGCGGACGGCCCCGCCGACCCCGCTGCCCTCATCGCCGCCGTCGAGTCCGCGGG
This sequence comes from Curtobacterium sp. VKM Ac-2861, assembly GCF_013204965.1. Classification (NCBI taxonomy): domain Bacteria; kingdom Bacillati; phylum Actinomycetota; class Actinomycetes; order Micrococcales; family Microbacteriaceae; genus Curtobacterium; species Curtobacterium sp. VKM Ac-2861. The sequence continues at coordinate 101,466 of NZ_JABMLA010000007.1, read as the reverse complement.
CTACGGTGCGACCGTCCCCGCGCCGCCGGCCGACACGACGGAGCCGGACGACGACGCCGACGACCCGGCCGGAGCGCTGCGCCGACGACTCGTCGTGTCGACGGTCCTGGCCGTGCCGGTCGTCGTGCTCTCGATGGTCCCGGTCCTGCAGTTCCCGAACTGGCAGTGGCTCGCCCTGACACTCGCCGCGCCCGTCGCGGTGTGGGGCGCGCTCCCGTTCCACCGCGCCGCGTGGGTGAACGCCCGACACGGTGCCGCGACCATGGACACCCTGGTCAGCGTGGGTGTGCTGGCGGCCTTCGGCTGGTCCCTCTACGCCCTCTTCTTCGGCGACGCCGGCACCACCGGCATGCACATGACGTTCTCGTGGATCGCGACCGACCCCGAGGCGACCGACCTGTACCTCGAGGTCGCCGCGGCCGTGACGGTGTTCATCCTGGCCGGCCGGTACATGGAGGCCCGCGCCAAGAAGCAGTCCGGGGCGGCACTCCGCACCCTGCTCGAACTCGGCGCGAAGGAGGCCACGGTGCTGCGCGACGGCGTCGAGCGGCGTGTCGCCGCGTCCGCGCTCGTCGTCGGGGACGTCGTCGTCGTGCGGCCGGGGGAGCGGATCCCCAGCGACGGCCTCGTGCAGGACGGGTCCTCGGCCGTGGACCGCAGCATGGTCACCGGCGAATCCGTCCCCGTCGAGGTCGGACCGGGCGATCGGGTGACCGGCGCGACGATCAACGTCGGCGGCCGGCTCGTGGTCGCCGTCACCCGCGTCGGCGCCGACACCGAGCTCGCTCGGATGGGGCGGCTCGTCGAGGACGCGCAGACCGGCAAGGCCGACGTCCAACGCCTGGCCGACCGGGTCTCCGGTGTCTTCGTGCCGATCGTCATCGCGCTCGCCGTGCTGGCGTTCGTCGGCTGGCTCGTGCTCGGCGGCTCGGTCACGGCGGCGTTCACCGCGGCCGTCGCCACGCTCATCATCGCCTGCCCGTGCGCCCTCGGACTCGCGACGCCGACCGCACTGCTCGTCGGCACCGGCCGCGGGTCCCAGCTCGGTATCCTGATCGGTGGTCCGCAGGTGCTCGAACGGACCCGTGGCGTCGACGCCATCGTGCTCGACAAGACCGGCACCGTCACCACCGGCGAGATGACCCTGCGCGCCGTGACCTCGACGGACGCGACCCTCGACGCGGACGCGGTGCTGCGGCTCGCCGCCGCCGTCGAGCACGGATCGGAACACCCCGTGGCACGTGCGGTCGTGCGGGCCGCGACGGCCCGGCAACTCGACGTCCCGGCCGCAGAACAGTTCGACTCCACCCCCGGCGCCGGCGTGCAGGCCGTCGTGGACGGCGACGTCGTGCTCGTCGGCGGGACCCGCTGGCTCGCAGCGTCCTGGGCCGTCGTCGTGCCCGACGAGGCCTCGGCCGCGGTCACCGCCGCCGAGGCCGAAGGGGGCACCGCGGTCGTCGTCGCGCGGAACGGCCGCGTGCTGGGCGTCGTGGTCGTCGGCGACACCGTGAAGCCCGAGGCAGCCGACGCGGTCGCGCGCTTCGTGGCCCTCGGCCTGCACCCCGTCCTGCTCACCGGCGACAACGACGGCGCCGCACGCGCCGTCGCCGCACAGGTCGGCATCGACGAAGTGCACGCCCGCGCGACCCCGGCCGGCAAGCTCGACGCCGTCCGGGGCATGCAGGCCCAGGGACGGAGCGTGGCCATGGTCGGTGACGGCGTCAACGACGCTGCGGCGCTCGCCGCGGCCGACCTCGGCATCGCGATGGGGGCCGGCACCGACGCCGCGATCGCGGCCAGTGACATCACGGTCGTGAGCGGTCGGCTCACCGTCGTCGCCGACGCCGTCCGGCTGTCGCGCGCCACGCTCGGCATCATCAAGGGCAACCTGTTCTGGGCGTTCGCGTACAACGTGGCGGCGATCCCGCTCGCGATGGCGGGGCTGCTGAACCCGGTGCTCGCCGGCGCCGCCATGGCGTTCTCGTCGGTGTTCGTCGTGACGAACAGCCTGCGGCTGCGGCGTTTCGCACCCCGGCCCTGAGGCCGACCACCCGCCGGACGTGACGCGCGCAGCGAACGCGCCCCGTGCCTCCCGTCCGGCGGTGCGCACCACGGTGCCGACGGCACTACGCTCGAAGACGGTCCGCGACGCACTGGTGCGGTGACCTGCGGGCTGTACGTCTCGAACGTGATCCCAGGAGGACCGAAGTGACCGAATCCGCTCCCGTCGACCCCACATCGACCGAAGGCTGGAAGAAGCTCGACAGCATCGCTGCCGACTTCACCCCTGACCTGCGCGGGTGGTTCGACAGCGACCCCGGCCGTGCCGAGCAGTACACGTTCCAGGCAGCCGACCTGACCGTGGACCTGTCGAAGGGCCTCGTCACCGAGGACGTCCTCGCCGCCCTGCTGCAGGTCGCGAAGGACACCGGCGTCGCCGAGCGCTTCCAGGCGATGCTCTCCGGCGAGCACATCAACGTCACCGAGGACCGCGCCGTCCTGCACACCGCGCTCCGCCGTCCGAAGACGACCGAGGGGCTCGTCCCGGCGGCGCCGCTGACCGTCGACGGCCAGGACGTCGACGCCGACGTGCACGCCACGCTCGACAAGGTCTACGCGTTCGCGTCGCAGGTGCGTGACGGCTCGTGGACCGGTGTCACCGGCAAGCGCATCGAGACCGTCGTCAACATCGGAATCGGCGGGTCCGACCTCGGCCCGGTCATGGTCTACGAAGCACTCAAGCCGTACGTGCAGGCCGGGCTCGAAGCCCGCTTCGTGTCGAACATCGACCCCGCGGACATCTACGAGAAGACCGTGGACCTCGACCCCGAGACCACGCTGTTCATCGTCGCGTCGAAGACCTTCGGCACCCTCGAGACCCTGACGAACGCGCGCCTCGCACGCCAGTGGCTGTGGGAGCGGCTCGGCCTGACCGACGCCGCCGACGACGAGAAGAAGAACGCCGTCGCCAAGCACTTCGTCGCCGTCTCCACCGCGCTCGACAAGGTCGAGGCCTTCGGCATCGACCCCGAGAACGCCTTCGGGTTCTGGGACTGGGTGGGCGGCCGCTACTCCGTCGACTCCGCGATCGGCACGAGCGTCATCGTCGCGATCGGCCAGGAGAACTGGGAGCAGTTCCTCGCCGGGTTCCACGCCATCGACGAGCACGTCCGCACCACGCCGCTCGAGCAGAACGTCCCGGTCCTGATGGGCCTGCTCAACGTCTGGTACACGAACTTCCTCGGTGCGCAGAGCCACGCGGTCCTGCCGTACACGCAGTACCTGCACCGCTTCGCCGCGTACCTGCAGCAGCTCACCATGGAGTCGAACGGCAAGCGCGTCCGCTGGGACGGCTCGCCCGTCACCACCGAGACCGGCGAGGTCTTCTGGGGCGAGCCCGGCACGAACGGCCAGCACGCGTTCTACCAGCTCATCCACCAGGGCACCCGCCTGATCCCGGCCGACTTCATCACGGTCGCGAACCCGGCCCGTCCGCTCAAGGACGAGACCGGCGACGGCAAGGGCGTCGCACCCGGCACCGACGTGCACACGCTGTTCCTGGCGAACTTCTTCGCGCAGACCAAGGCGCTGGCGTTCGGCAAGAGCGCCGACGAGGTCCGTGCCGAGGGCACCACCGACGAGGGGATCGTCGCGGCGCGCACCTTCCCGGGCAACAAGCCGACGACGTCGATCCTGGCGCCGGAGCTCACCCCGAGCGTGCTCGGCCAGCTCATCGCGCTCTACGAGCACATCGTGTTCACCGAGGGCACGATCTGGGGCATCGACTCGTTCGACCAGTGGGGCGTGGAGCTCGGCAAGCAGCTGGCGCTGCAGGTCACGCCCGCCGTCGAGGGCGACCAGGCCGCGCTCGACGCGCAGGACGCCTCGACCAAGGCGCTCATCGCGAAGTACCTGGAGCTGCGCAAGTAGCGACGTACCCACCTGACGGACGGGAGGCCCGTGGCGGATTCGCCACGGGCCTCCCGTCCGTCTGCCGGTCGCGCTGGCCGCGGGGCGGACCCGAGGCGGTTTTCGCGCTGAGCGACAGTTCACGCGCGGCGCGGCCCGTGAGGTGTCGCTCACCGCGAAAGGTCGCCGGCGCCGTGGCCGCCGCGGTCAGCGGGCGAGCGGGTCGAGGTTGAGCGTCGTTCCCTCGTAGAGGTGCTGGTCCGTCCCGAACACCTGCACGCCCTCGTTGAGCCAGACGAGCGCCCGCACGCTGATGCCGAAGCGGGCGGCGACGTCGCCGATGAGGTCGTCCGGCGCGACCGTGTACGACCGCGGCGCCCCGCCCGTCGTGGTCGCGGTGACCGGACCGGTCGCGTTCGCCCGGGCACCGGCGTCCTCCGGGTGCACGTTCGTCTGCCGCGCCGGGACGGACCACCGCACGGTGGTCACCGCGAGCACCTTGCCGGCAGCGATCTCGACGGGGACCTCCTGCCCCGGAGCCGCCGCGGAGTAGGTCACGAGCGTGGTGAGGTGCGACGGGTCGACGCCGGATCCGCTCAGCGGGACGTCCACCGCGGTCGCCGTGCTGGTGGGCCCACCGAGCGTCCGGTCGCCGACGCCGGGGTAGGTCAGGCCGTCGCCGACCGCGCGCGGCAGGTCGAACAGGCCGACCCCGACCGGCACCGGCAAGGTCGAGGTGAAGCCGGAGTACTGCGCGGTGAACGTGTCGTCGCCGACCGCGACCACGCGGAACCGGAAGTGCACGCTGCCCTTCGGTGATGCGACGTCACCCTGCGCGAGGACGGTCCCGGCGGGGATCGGCGTCAGCGTCGGCGCCGGAGCCGCCGACTCGGTCGGTTCCGGCGTCGGCGTGCGGGGGTGCGCCGACGACTCGAGGAGGTCACCCTCCGGGTCGGCGTCCGGCGTCGGTGTCCGGGTGGGCGACGAGGTCGGCGTCGTCGCCGGGGTGGACGGGGCGGGGAGGGCTCGGTCCGACCCGCGCAGCAGCGAGCACCCCGACAGTGCCACGGTGGCCGCGACGACGACCCCGATCGCGAGCGTCCGGTTCATGATTCCCCCTCAGCTCGATGCTAACCGCGCGGTGTCCCCGGGGCGAACGCAGCGCCTCCGTCCTGTGTCTGCAGACGTACCGCGGATCCGGCGGAGCGGCGGTCGCCGGTGTCGGTCGGAACGGCTACCGTCGAGGCCATGGAGCGTTCGGAGATCCTCGCCGCGGCTGCCGCCGCGCACGCCGCCCGCATCGCAGAAGAAGGCGGTGACGACGGCGCTGCTCGTGAACGGGCGGAGAGTGTCCGGCGCCGGGCCGACGGCCTCACCGACCGGTACGACACGGTCGAGGGCGCGAGCGAGTCCGCTGCACGCGACGCCGCGCGCCGTCGAGCGGGCGAGGCCGACCGCGCGGCGTCCCGGACCGAGGGCGTGCTGTCCGACTGGCACCGCATGGGCACCCGACGCGGTGTGACGCCGGACGCCCAGGTGCGCACAGCGTGGACGGTCACCGGGGTGCCCGAGCGCGGCGACGCCCGGGCGCTGGCGAACGTCCTGCTCTCGACGGCGGGGCACGCGGGCCGGGTGGCCGATGCCGCGCGACGCAACCCGGCGCTGTCCGGTGCCGCGAGCGCAGCTGCCCGACGGACCGTCCGGCGCTACACCGACCACGGCGCGGACATCGCGTCGCTCGGTGACGTGCTGGGGGACAGCCCGACGCCCGACGAGTCCTGACGGTCGAACGGGGGCCGTTGGACCGCTCCCGTCCTGATCAGGCGTTATGTGGACCGATCCAATCGTCCTGACGACAGAATGTCCAATTGACAGGACATGGAATCGGGTTACCATCGGTGCACGCACTGAAGCGCGATCACCGACGAAGGAGTCACCGAATGGTCGACATCAAGCCGACAGCCCCGACTGTCGCACTGCCCCCGATCGGGACCGGACCACACCGACGCCGCCTCGGCGTCCTGGCCCTGGTCGCCACGTTCGGCGGACTGCTCTTCGGGTACGACACCGGCGTCATCAACGGTGCCCTGAACCCGATGAAGGCCGAGCTCGGCCTCACGAACTTCACCGAGGGCGTCGTCACCAGCTCCCTGTTGTTCGGTGCCGCGATCGGTGCCATGCTCGGCGGCCGCATCGCCGACGGGTGGGGGCGGCGCAAGACGATCATCGCCCTCGCCGTGACGTTCTTCCTCGGCACGCTCATCTGCGTCTTCGCACCGACGTTCGGCGTCATCGTCGTCGGTCGTGTGCTCCTCGGCCTCGCGGTGGGTGGTGCATCGACGGTCGTCCCGGTGTTCCTCGCCGAACTCGCTCCGTACGAGATCCGGGGTTCGCTGTCCGGCCGCAACGAGCTCATGATCGTGATCGGGCAGCTCGCCGCGTTCGTGGTCAACGCCATCATCGGCAACCTGTGGGGTGAGGGCAACGGCGTCTGGCGCGTCATGCTGGCCGTCTGTGCACTCCCCGCGATCGCCCTGTTCGTCGGCATGCTCCGGGTGCCGGAGTCGCCGCGTTGGCTCGCGTCGAAGGGGCGCTACGACGAAGCGCTGTCCGTCCTGCAGCAGGTCCGCACCACGGAGCGTGCGACCGCCGAGCTCGACGACATCAAGCGGAGCAACGACCTCGAGGCGAAGGCCGATCGAGTCAGCGGGTGGCAGACGCTGCGCGGCAACAAGTGGCTCATCCGCATCGTGCTCATCGGTGCCGGACTCGGCGTCGCCCAGCAGCTGACCGGCATCAACTCGATCATGTACTACGGGCAGACCGTCCTCATCGAGTCCGGGTTCCAGGCGTCGGCAGCCCTCATCGCGAACATCGCCCCCGGCGTGATCGCCGTGGTCGGTGGCGTCATCGCGCTGTACAACATGGAGAAGATCAACCGCCGGACGACCCTGATCATCGGCTTCTCGTTGACGACGGTCTGCCACTTCCTGATCGGCATCGCCTCGGTCGCACTGCCCGAGGGCAACCCGGCTCGCCCGTGGGTGATCCTGTTCCTCGTCGTCGCGTTCGTCGGCTCGATGCAGACCTTCCTCAACATCGCCGTGTGGGTGGTGCTGTCGGAGATCTTCCCGACCCAGATCCGCGCGCTCGGCATGGGCATCTCGGTGTTCTGCCTCTGGATCGCCAACGCGTTCCTCGGGCTCTACTTCCCGACGATCGTCGCCGCGACCGGCATCACCGGGACGTTCTTCGGCTTCGGCATCGTCGGTCTGCTCGCGCTGCTCTTCATCTGGAAGTTCGTGCCGGAGAGCCGCGGCCGCACCCTCGAAGAGGTGGAAGAGGGCGTCACCACCGGCAACATCTTCACGGTCCCGCAGAAGGCGTCGCGCGGCTAGGTCGCGCGCGTGGCGCGGTGATCGCGCGTGCAGACAGACGGGAGGCCCGGTGCCAGCTGGCACCGGGCCTCCCGTCCGTTCAGTGGTCGCGCTACGGGCGCAGGAGCACCTTGCCGACGCGGCCGGCGGTGTCCGAGGCGCGCACGGCGTCGCGGACGTCCTCGAACGCGAAGGTCTCGGCGACGGGGAGCGTCAGCGAGCCGTCGAGCACGCGGGTGATGAGGTCGCCGAAGAGCTGGCCCTTCGTCTCGGCCGGCATCGTCTTGCTGACGACGCTGCCCCAGAAGCCCTTCACGGTGAGCTGGCCGAAGATGACCTTGCCGGAGGGGATCTCGAGCGTGGGCGAGGCCATCGCGCCGAAGACGACGAGGGTCGCGTTCTCGCCGAGCACGCTGGCGATGTCGCCAGCGGCCTTGCCGCCGACGGACTCGACACCGGCGACGATCGGGGCGCCTCCGGTGATCGCGGCGACCTGGTCCTTCCAGTCGTCCGCGTCGGTGGCGACGATGCGCTCGATGCCCTGCTCGCGCAGCTCCTCGACACCGGCGGCGCGACGCACCAGGCCGATGACATTGATGCCGCGGGCCGCGCCGAGCTGGGCGACCATGCGCCCGACGGCACCGTTCGCGGCGTTCTGGATGAGCCAGTCGCCCTCGTGCAGGTCGAGCGAGTGCAGCAGGCTGATGGCGCTGAACGGCATCGAGACGAGCTGTGCTGCGGCCTCGTCGGTCATGGCGTCCGGCACCGGGACGAGCCCGGCGGCGTTCGCGGTGTAGTACTCGGCCCAGACGCCGAAGGCCCCGCCGGCGACGCGCTGGCCGACCGTCAGGTTCGTGACGCCCTCGCCCAGGGCCTCGACGACGCCGAGTGCCTCGGTGCCCGAGGCGGCGGGGAGCTCCGGCTTGAAGCCGTAGGTGCCGCGGACGGTCCACAGGTCGTGGTTGTGGATGGGGGAGAGGACCGTGCGGACGAGGACCTCGCCGGCGCCGGGCGTGGGGACCGGGCGCTCCTGGACGCCGAGGACGTCGGCGGGCTCGGCGAACGTCTCGTGGACGACGGCGCGCATGGTGGTGGGGGTGGTGGTGCTCATGGGTCAGTCCTCCGAGACGACGATGGTGACGTCGATGTTGCCGCGGGTCGCGTTCGAGTACGGGCAGACCTGGTGGGCTGCGTCGGCGAGTGCCTGGGCCTGGTCGTGCTCCAGGCCGGGGATGACGACCTCGAGCATGACGGCGAGCTGGTAGCCGCCGTCGCCGTTCGGGCCGATCTGCACGCGGCCGCCGACGGACGAGTCGGTGATCTTCACCTTCTGGCTGCGGGCGACGCCCTGCAGTGCGGAGTGGAAGCAGGCGGCGTACCCGGCGGCGAAGAGCTGCTCGGGGTTCGCGCCGTTGCCGGAGCCGCCCATCTCCTTGGGGATGGCGAGGTCGAACTCGACCGTGCCGTCGCTCGTGGCGACGTGGCCGTTGCGGCCTTCGCCGGTGGCCAGGGCCTCGGCGGTGTAGAGGGCTTCCATGGTGTTCCTTCCTTCGTGGGGTCAGTGGTCCACGGCGGCGCGGTCGGGCGTCGCGGCGGTGTCGTTCGTGGCCGCGGCGTGCATCGTCTCGGTCAGCCGGTGCAGGGTCGCGATGAGCTCCGTGGCGGCCTGCTCGTCGGGGAGCCCCATGCCGGCGGCGATCGTCGCCGGGATGTGCGCGAGGTCGGCACGGATGGTGCGGCCGCGGTCGCCGAGCGTGATCGTCACGACGCGCTCGTCGGCGCTGCGGCGTTCGCGGCGGACGAGCTCGGACTGCTCCATGCGGCGGAGCAGGGGCGACAGGGTGCCGGAGTCGAGCTGCAGGTGGTCACCGAGGCTCGAGACGGTCTGGTCACCCTCGATCCACAGGGTCACGAGCACCAGGTACTGCGGGTAGGTCAGTCCCCAGGGTTCGAGCAGCGAGCGGTACGCCTGCGTGGTCGCGCGGCTCGCTGCGTAGAGGGAGAAGCACACCATCTCGTCGGTCACGGGCATGCCACCAGGATCGCACGCAACTCGGTTGTGCACAACCCAATACGTGCTCCGGCCCGGACGGTTAGGCTGACGTGACCCACGATGACCAGCAGCGACCTCGACTCCACCACGACCCCCGGCTCCGGGACCGCGTCGTCCCACGGCAAGACGATCCTGATCGGTGAGCACGCCGTGGTCTACGGCGCACCCGCTCTCGTCCTGCCGGTGCTCGACGCCCGGGTCGTCGCGACCGTGAGCCCCGTCACCGCCGGCGTCGACGAGGCCACCGGCACGGTCGTCGGGCACACCCTCGAGTCCACCGTGCACACGGGGCCGCTCGACCTCGCACCTGCAGCCGTGATGCCGACCGTCACCGCCGTCACCGCGACCCTGCGGCACTTCGGCGTGACCGACCGGCACTTCCACGTCCGGGTCGAGAGCGAGGTCCCGACCGCCCGGGGCATGGGCTCGAGCGCAGCGGTCGCCGCCGCCGTGACGGCAGCCGTCGCGGACGCCCTCGGCGAGTCCCTCGACGCCGAGACCCACCACGACCTCATCCAGGAGTGCGAGCGGGTCGCCCACGGCCGTCCGTCAGGACTCGACGCCCGCGGTGTCGTCGCCGCGGTGCCGGTCTGGTTCGAGGGTGGCCGCATCGAGCCCGTCGCCCTCGGGGCCCGCTTCACCTTCGTCGTCGCCGACACCGGTGTCCCCGGCCACACCCGGCAGGCGGTCGCGGCCGTGCGGGAACGGCACGACCAGGACCCGGTCGCCGTCGACGCGGTCATCGACCGGATCGGCGCGCTCGCACGGCGGGCACGGGGGACACTCGAGGCTGGCGACGCACAGGGGCTCGGTGCCACGATGGACGCCGCGCACGACCTGCTCAGCGCACTCGACGTGTCGAGTGCCGACCTGGACCGGCTCGTCGACGCCGCACGTGCTGCGGACGCCCTCGGCGCGAAGCTGACCGGCGGCGGGCGGGGCGGGTGCGTGCTCGCACTCGCCGCGGACGACGACCACGCGGACCGCATCGCGGCCGCACTCCGCGGCGCAGGGGCCGCAGCCACCTGGACCACCACGATCGGAGCCCGCGCTTGATGACCGCCACCGCCGTCGCGCACCCCAACATCGCCCTCGTCAAGTACTGGGGCAAGGCGGACGCGCAGCTCGCGCTGCCCGCCACGGGCAGCGTCTCCATGGGCCTCGACGTGTTCCCGACGACGACGACCGTCACGCTGGACGGCGGGTCCGGCACCGGCCAGGAGGCCCGTGACCGGTTCACGCTGAACGGTCACGTCGTCGAGGACGGCGCCCTGGTGCGCGTGCAGCAGTTCCTCGACCTCGTGCGGGAGCTCGTCGGCAGCGACGCCCGCGCGTCCGTCGTGTCCGAGAACACCGTGCCGACCGGTGCTGGACTTGCCTCGAGCGCGTCGGGGTTCGCGGCGCTCGCCACCGCGGCCTCGGCGGCGTACGGCCTCGACCTGTCCCCGCGCGACCTGTCCCGCCTGGCCCGACGCGGCTCGGGGTCGGCCACGCGGTCGATCCCCGGCGGTGTCGCCGTGTGGCACGCCGGCGACGACCAGGGGTCCTTCGCCGAGCCGATCCCGGCACCGCCGATGGCCATGGTGGTCGTGACGATCGACGCCGGACCGAAGCCCATCGGTTCGCGCGAGGCGATGCGCCGCACCATCGCCACGTCGCCGTTCTACCCGGCCTGGGTCACGTCGACCACCGAGACCGTCGGCGACATGCTCGACGCCTGCGCAGCCGGCGACTTCACGCGCATCGGCGAGATCACCGAGAGCAACGCGCTGCGCATGCACGCCACGATCGAGGGCGCCTTCCCGCCCATCCGCTACCTCAACGCGCGCAGCGTCGCCGTGTTCGACGCCGTGGGCGAACTCCGCGCCGCCGGGCTCGAGGCCTACGCCACCGCCGACGCCGGCCCGAACGTGGTCGTGCTCTGCCGGCCCGAGGACCGCTCCGCCGTGGCCACCGCGCTGGCGTCGTTCGGCGACGTCATCGAGTCCGGCACCGGACCTGCCGCTCGGGTGCTCCGCTCCGAAGAGATCGGGGTCGCCGCAGCGAGCGACAGCCCCGACCAGAAGGAGTCCGTGCAGTGATCGAGTTCCGCGCCCACGGCAAGCTGTTCGTCGCCGGCGAGTACGCCGTCGTCGAGCCCGGCCAGCCGTCCGTCCTCATCGCCCTCGACCGCGCCATCACGGCACGCGTGTCCGAGGCGCACGGTGCGGGCAGCGTGCACTCGGAGGAGTACGGCCACCTGCCGCTGACGTGGACGCGCGACGAGGACGGCCTCGCCCTGGACCGCGAGCACCACCCCTACGACTACGTGATGGCGACGATCGACCTCGTCGAGAAGCTCCGCGCCGAGCGGGGGATCGCCCCGCGCTTCCACGACCTGCGGATCGAGAGCCAGCTCGACGACGCCAGCGGCCGGAAGTTCGGGCTCGGGTCCTCGGCGGCGGTGACCGTCGCGACCGTCGGTGCCCTCGACCGTTTCTACGGCATCGGCCTGACGCAGCGGCAGCGCTTCCAGGTCGCCCTGCTCGCCACCATCCGGGTGAACCCGCGGGCCTCCGGCGGGGACCTCGCCGCGAGCACCTTCGGTGGATGGCTGCGCTACAGCGCCCCGGACCGCGACCACCTCGCGTCGTTCGTCGACGAGCGCCGCGTGTCCGACATCCTCACCGACGCCGCCGCGTGGGCGGGCTTCGACGTCCAGCGGCTGCCGGCCCCCGAGAACCTGCAGCTCCTGGTCGGCTGGACCGGCTCGCCGGCCTCGACCACGAAGCTCGTCGGCGTCGTGCGTCGACACCGCAACGGCGGGTACCAGGCGTTCCTCGACGAGAGCCGCAGCTGTGTCGACGACCTGACCACGGGCCTCCAGACCGGCGACGCCGAGCAGACGCTCGACGCGCTCCGACGTGCCCGGGTGCTCATGCAGCGCCTCGGCGACTCGGTCGGGTCGAAGATCGAGACCGAACGCCTCGCGACGCTGTGCGACGTCGTCGAGGCGGCCGGCGGAGCGGCGAAGCCGTCCGGCGCCGGCGGCGGCGACTGCGGCATCGCACTCGTCCCCGCGGACATCGACCCCGCCGGCATCCACCGCGCCTGGGAGGCGCACGACATCAGACACCTCAGCGTCGCGGTGCGAGCACCAGAAGGAGCCCTCGATGAGTGACCTGCTCACGCCGATCCCGACCAAGTGGGTCGGACCGATCCGCATCAGTGGCAACGCGGTCCAGGGCGAGTACGAGGTCCCGCTCGCCACGTACGAGTCGCCGCTCTGGCCGTCCGTCGGCCGCGGCGCCCGCATCTCGCGCATGGTCGACGACGGCATCGTCGCGACCGTCGTCGACGAGCGGATGACCCGCTCGGTCGTCGTCCGCGCGGCCAGTGCCGCCGCGGCGCACGTCGCTGCGGGGCAGATCCTCGCGCGACAGGACGAGCTCGAGGCGCTGGTCGCCGGGCAGAGCCGGTTCGCGAAGCTCATCGAGGTGCACCCCGAGATCGTCGGCGACCTGCTGTTCCTGCGGTTCGCGTTCACGACCGGTGACGCCTCCGGCCACAACATGGTCACGCAGGCGGCGGACAAGCTCCTGCCCGCGATCCTGGCGTGGCAGCCGGGCCTGCGCTACGTGTCCGTGTCGGGCAACTTCTGCACCGACAAGAAGGCCAGCGCGGTGAACGGCATCCGTGGTCGTGGCCGCAACACCATCGCCGAGATCGTGATCCCCGGCGAGATCGTCGAGAAGCGCCTGCGGTCGAGCACCGAGCGCATCGTCGAACTGAACATCGCGAAGAACCTCATCGGCTCGACCATCGCCGGGGCGCTCCGCTCCGCGAACGCGCACTACGCGAACATGCTGCTCGGCTTCTACCTGGCCACCGGGCAGGACGCCGCGAACATCGTCGAGGGCTCGCAGGGCATCACGAGTGCCGAGAACCGCGACGGCGACCTGTACTTCGCCACCTCGCTGCCGCACCTGATCGTCGGCACGGTCGGCAACGGCAAGGGCGGGGACCTGCCCGTCGTCGAGGACGCCCTGGTGCGCCTCGGCTGCCGCGAGGACCGCGAGCCCGGTGCGAACGCCCGTCGTCTCGCCGCCCTGTGCGCCGCCACGGTGCTGTGCGGGGAACTCTCGCTCCTCGCCGCCCAGACGAACCCGGGTGAGCTGATGGCCGCCCACGTCGCCATGGAGCGACGCGGCACGAAGCCGGCCGGAGGCGCAGCATGACGCGCATCGGCATCCACGACATCGCCATCGCGACGGGGCACCACGTGCTCGAGCTCGACGACCTGGCCGAGCGCCTTGGCGTCGACCCGGCGAAGTACCACGTCGGCATCGGCCAGGACGCCTTCAGCGTGCCCGCCCCGGACGAGGACATCGTCACGATGGGGGCCGCCGCGGCCAAGGAGGTCATCGACCGCCACGGCGTCGAGGGCATCCGCACCGTGCTGTTCGCCACCGAGTCCGGCGTCGACCAGTCCAAGGCCGCCGGGGTGTTCGTGCACGGGCTGCTCGGCCTGCCGAAGAACGTCCGCGTCGTCGAGCTGAAGCAGGCCTGCTACGGCGGGATGGCCGCCGTGCAGCTCGCCCTCGGCATCATCGCCCGGGCACCGCACGAGCGCGTGCTCGTCATCGCCGCCGACGTCGCCCGCTACGACGTCGACACCGCCGCCGAGCCCACCCAGGGTGCCGGTGCGGCTGCGATCCTGGTGTCCGCCGACCCCGACCTGATCGAGATCGAGCCGGCCGCCGGCGTGTTCACCGCCGACGTCGACGACTTCTGGCGCCCGAACGACCGCTCCACCGCACTGGTCGACGGCCGCCTGTCCGTCAGCGCCTACGTCGACGCCTTCGTGGGCGCGTGGGACGACCTCGCCGAGCAAGGCGGACCGGCGTACGAGGACATCGTGCGCTTCGTCCACCACCAGCCGTTCACGAAGATGGCGCTCAAGGCCCACCGGAAGCTGACGCAGCACGTGGGCGTGCCGTTCGACGAGTCGGAGCTGTTCGTCGGCTTCACGTACAACAAGCAGACCGGCAACACGTACACGGCGTCGCTCTGGATCGGGCTCGCCGCGCTCCTCGACCTCGACGAGGACCTGGCGGGTGAGCGCATCGCCCTGTTCAGCTACGGCTCGGGCAGCGTCGGCGAGCTCCTCACCGGCATCGTGCAGCCGTCCTACCGTGAGCACCGTCGCGGCGGCCGGGTCCGGCAGCTGCTCTCGGCCCGCGTTCCGCTGACCGTGGACGCGTACCGCGAGCTGCACGCGACCGGCGCCGCGACGAGCGACGACGTCGAGCGTCCGCGCGTCACGGCAGGGCCGTACCGCTTCGCCGGGGTGCGCGGCGGCGCGCGCCACTACGAGGCGTCCTGAGACGCACCGCGTGACGGACGGGAGGCCCGTGGCGGCCCCGCCACGGGCCTCCCGTCCGTCCGCTGGTCACGTGGCGGACAGGACCTCGCGTTCCAGACGCTGGTAGCTGGTCTCCATGCCGTCGGTCATGCCGGTGGCCAGGATCATGTCCCGCTGCGTCCGGTCGGGGTAGGTGATGCGCAGCGTCAGGAGGGTGACGCCGTCGGCCTCGTCGAACTGCAGGTCGTTCGTGTTCGGCGGGAACGGCGCACCGGTCATCCGCTCGGTCGACACCATCCGCCGCTCCGGTTCCACGACGAGGTTCTCGCCCTCGAAGCCGAACGGCTCGCCCTCGGTGTCTCCCGTCGGCGCCCACGCCTGCCGGAACGTGCCACCCGGCGTCAGGTCGTTCTCGTACACCGTCATCTCCCACCCGTCCGGTCCGAGCAACCACTGCCGGACGAGTTCGGGCTCGGTGTGCGCCCGCCACAGCAGGTGGCGTGGTGCTGCGAAGGCCCGCGTGATGCGGACGTGGGTGTCGTCGACGAGCTCGGTGACGGTGCCGTTGCCCAGGGCGTACTCGCGCAGGTCGGCGAGGACGGCGTCGAGCTGCCCGAAGGCCTGCTCGTAGCCCTCGACCATGCCCATGTCCACCATGGTCTCGAGGTCGGCGGTGGACCCGAACGACGACCGGACGGTCACACGCGACCCGGTTCCGACGGTCTCGAACGACAAGACGGTCTCGCTGGCCGGCAACCCGTCGTCGACCTCGCCGTCGGCGTCGGTGAAGAGGTCGCGGAACACGATGCGGTGTGGCTCGTCGACCGCGGTGACCTGCCAGACCGCGTGGAACCGCTCGCCCTGAGGTGAGGTCATCCGGTAGTCGGCGCGGCCGCCGGGCCGCAGGTCGAACGAGGTGAAGGTGGCGGGGAAGCCGGGCGGACCCCAGAAGCGTTCGAGCTGACGGGGATCGGCGAAGGCGCCCCAGAGGCGCTCGACCGGGACGGGGAACTCGGCGACGAGCGTCAGCGCGAGGGCCTCGGGATCGGTGTGGACGGACGTGGTGGGCATCGTCGCTCCTGGTCGTCGGTTCGGTCGTCGGGTTCGGTCCTGGTCCCAGGCTCCGTCCGTGCGACCTCGTGCGCAAGGGGGACGTGCAGGTAGTCTGTCCGCGGAGATCGAAAGGGGCGATGCCAGTGGGCTCGAGCGCGTCGGACACCGTCAGTGCCCTCGTCGCGACCCTTCCTCCGTCGCCGAGGCTCCCGGACGTGGTCGCCGGGGTCGGTCGGTTCGTCGGCAAGCCGACCCGCGTGGTCGACGTCGACGGTCCGAGCTGGGGGTCGCTCACCGCGCTGGTGTCGCAGTTCGAGCACGAGAACCTCGTCCTGGTGCCGGCCGGCGCCCCCGAGCTGTACCGGATGCACTGCGTCCTGCACGAGCTCGGACACCTCGTGCACGGCGACGCCGGAGCCCCGACCACCACCTCGATCGCCGAGTTCGCCTCGGGCGGGCACGTGTGCCGCCGCGCCCTCGACGGCGACACCGGACTGGTGAGCATCTCGGACGACGACGAGCACTTCGCCGAGCGGTTCGCGTACGAGCTGGCGACCGTGCTGCTCGCCGGCAGCGCGAGCGCGGACGAGCGGGCCTACGGCTGATGGCCGTCCTGCACGCCGCCGCCTTCTGGTGCGCGGCGCTGATCTTCCTCGCCCGCACGCCCTACGTGTTGCGGAACCCACGTGGCCGCGCCGCCTGGGGCGCGACCGGCGTCGGTGCGCTCGGGCTGCTGACACTCGGCAGCGTCGTACCGCAGACCGTGCTCGACGGCGCCCTCGGGGGCACGAACCTCATCAACCTGGTGCAGAACGTGTGCGCCACGGCGGCCTTCTGGCTGATGCTCCGGGCGAGCACGTCCGACCTGCCGAAGCGGCCGGGGCTGGCGAGCCCGCTCGCGCTCCTCGTGGTGGTGGTGGCCTTCGCCGTCCCGTTCTTCGCCGTGCGCGACCGGGGCGGCACCGACTTCCACTTCATCGTGCGGGAGATCCACCAGCCGGCGATGTGGCTCTACGGGTCGGTCTACATGGTCGGTGTCGGCGTGATCGCCGCCGCGACGCTCCGGTACGGCGTGCTGCGCAACCCGGTCGCGCTCGTGGTCTTCCGGGTGGGCCTGTCGCTCGTGGTCATCGCGAGCATCGACGAGCTCCTCTCCCTCACCGCCGACCACTTCGGGTGGTTCCCCGCTCCGCTGCGCGACGGACTCCGTCTGGGCTTCGACCCACCGTTCTACCTGGGCATCGTCCTCATCGTCGTCGCAATGGCGTCCCTGACGTTCCGCCGGTGGTGGCGGGACGTGACGTGCCGTCGGCACCACCGACGGCTCCGCCGCATCGCCCGGCGCCACGAACTGCGTGCCGTCGAACGGGACGGCGACGTGCAGGCACGGACCTACGACCTCGTCATCGCGATCCGCGACGCCGAGGTGCAGGGCCGTACCCTCGACGACGCCGAACTCGCCCAGGTGCGATCGGCGGAACTGACCCTGACCCGCAGTCTCGGAGGCTGATGCGATGACGATCGTCTGGTGGGTGCTCGGCGTGCTCGTCGTGCTGGCGGCGGCGTTCCTGCTCGTGGTGCGGAAGGTCGTCGGCAAGATCGTGCTGCCCGGCGGCGACCGCTGGACCCCGGTGCTCGAGACGACCGACGACTCGATCCGGCTCCCGATCACCGACGACACCGTGCGCCCGGGGGAGTACGGCCTGTGGCACGACGGTACCGGGCACACCACGGTCGGACCGGTGCTCGACGTCGACGAGGCCGCCGGCACCGTGCGGCGTGCGGTGGTCCGGACGACGGGCGACGTGTCGACACGGGTGCGGTGGAGCGGGCACGTGCACCCGGACCCCGCCGCGATGGACGTCGACTGGGCGGAGGTCGACCTGGCGACGCCCGTGGGACCCGCGCCGGCCTGGGTCATCCGGCCCGGCGGCCCCGAGGCCGCGCCCGCCGCCACCTGGGCCGTCCACGTGCACGGCATCCGCACCACCCGCGTGACGGCGCTCCGGACCGTGCCGGCGGCACTCGAGGCCGGCTGGACCTCGATCGTCCCGTCGTTCCGCGGCGACGGCGAAGCGCCCTGGCAGGGCCGTGCCTCGCACCTCGGCGCCCGCGAGTGGCCCGACGTCGAGGCCGCACTCGACCACGCCGTCGCGAACGGGGCCGAACGGCTCGTCATCGTGGGGTGGTCGATGGGCGCGACGATCACCCACGAACTGCTGGCACGGTCGGCGCACCGCGACCGGTTCGTCGGGCTGGTCCTCGTGTCGCCGGCGCTCGACTGGGCGACCACGGTGCGCTCCCAGGCCGGTCGTGCCGGGCTCCCCGGGTTCGTCGTCGGTGCCGCGCTCCGGGCGATGGCGCTGCCGCTCGTGTGCCGCCTCGTCGGGCTCCGTTCACCCGTGGACGTCCGCGCGCTCTCCTGGTTGCACGCGCCGCGGAGCCTGCCGCCGACCCTGCTCATCCACTCGTCGGGGGACACCACCGTGCCGTTCGCCGTCAGTCGGGAGTTCGCCGACGCGCACCCCGACACCGTGACGTTGGCGGTGAGTGAGCCCGCCGAGCACGCCTGGGAGCGGAACGTCGACGCCGTCTGGTTCGACACCACCATCACGACCTGGGCGAGATCGCTCGACCACACCGGCACCATGGAGTAGAAGGGGCCATGGGTCAGCTCATCTACGACGGCCAGCCGCTCGACCTCCGCATCGACGACCGTGCCATGACACACCTGCAGATCGTGATCGTGAACATGCTCCGGCGTGATCACCGGTTCGCGTTCTCGTGGAAGGACGACGTCGTCCACGGCAACGGCCGCAGCACGATCTGGCTGAACCCGAACGTCGGCCTGCACTTCAAGTTCTCCGGCAGCCGGGTGCCGTCGATCAACCGCAGTTGGCTCGAGGACCTCTACGCCTCAGCCACGTCCGGGTCGGGGCTCGTCCTGACGCCGGAACCGCCGGACACGAGCACGGCGGCCGACTCGGCGTGGTCGCGAGCGGTCGCACCGGGGGACGCCGACGACGCTTCGGGGACACCGAGCGGTAGCACGGCTGAGTGATTCCCGTCAACGGGTTCCGAAGATCCGCCGATCGTCGTAGCGTTTCTGTACCGCGGATCAGAGTCGTCCCTTCGGGCCGGCATCCAGGGAGCCGGTGACGGCAACGAACCGCGGCAGGAGGGGGACCCGAATGACCGTGACGCAGTGCGCGCCCGGCGCCGACCAACCATCGGCGATCGAGTGGCGAGCACGACGGGAGTCCCGGATCAGGAGACTCGTCGTCCAGGAAGCCGGGTCATCGCACCCGGGTCCTTGCGTCACGCCACTGGGCTCGTCGGTCAGGCCTCACTGACCGGCACCCTTCCACAGGACGCCCCGGCAGTCGGATTCGGGTTCCGCTACCGGGGCGTTCTGCTGCCCGGGCGTTCTGCTGCCCGGATCGGGCGGGCACTGCTGGCTCAGTAGACGTCGCGGACGTACCGCTTCGTGCGGCGCAGGTCGGCCAGGTACGACAGCGCGTCGTCCTCGTCGCGGCCGCGGCCGATGCGGATGACGTCGAGCAGCGCGGCCTCGACGTCCTTCGCCATCCGCGAGGCGTCGCCGCACACGTACACGTGGCCGCCGTCCTCGAGCCAGGCGAACAGCTCGGCGGACTGCTCGCGCATCCGGGTCTGCACGTAGACCTTCTCGGCCTGGTCGCGTGAGAACGCCAGGTCGAGGCGGTTCAGCACGCCCTGCTCCTGCAGCTCGGTGAGCTCGTCCTGGTAGACGAAGTCGGTGTCGCGGTGCTGGTCGCCGAAGAACAGCCAGTTGCGCCCCGTCGCACCGGCCGCGGCCCGCTCGTGCAGGAACCCGCGGAACGGGGCGATGCCGGTGCCCGGTCCGATCATGATCATCGGTGCGGATGCGTCGGCCGGCACGCCGAACGACGCGTTCGGCTGCAGGTAGACGTCGACCGTCCCGTCGGGGTCGACCCGGTCCGCCAGGAACGTCGACGCGACACCGGCGTACATCCGGTGCGGGTCGCCGTACCGGACGGACGCGATGGTCAGGTGGATGCGGTCTGGGTGCGCCAGTGGGCTCGACGAGATCGAGTACTGGCGTGCCTGCAACGGGCGCAGGTTCGGCAGCAGCTCGTCGAGTCCGGGAGCGGCCGGTCCGGCGTCGCGCAGCAGGTCGAGGACGTCACGGCCCCACAGCCAGCGGTCCAGTTCGTGCTTGTCGCCGTGCGAGACGACCGCGGCGAGTTCGCTCGCCGGGGCGCGCTGCACGAGGTCCGCGATGAGTTCCTTCGACGGCGTGCGGACCTCGCGGTCGCTCCGCAGCACCTCGGTGATCGGTCGGCCGTCGAACGCCTCGCCGCCGTTCGCGCCGACCTGCTCGAGCAGCTCCGCGACGAAGACCTCGTCGTTGACCGGCACGACCGCCAGGGCATCGCCGGCGGCGTACTCGATGCCGGAGTCGCCGAGGTCGAACTCGTAGTGCCGGATCTCCTTCGCGCTGCGCGGCGAGGAGAGCAGGCGGTTCTCGGCCAGTCGCGACGGGTACGGGTTGCGCTTGTTCCACTGCGACCCCGGCCGGGAGGCACGACCCGCGCCCGCCCCGCCGGTCGCGGTGGCACCGCCGTCGGCACCACTGCCCGTGGTCGCGCCGGGTGCGCCCGTCGCGCCGGCCTCGGCAGCGAGCCGGTCGAGCACGGCGGCGCTCCAGAGTGCGGCGGCGTCCTCGAAGTCGACGTCGCAGTCCACGCGGTCGTGCACCCGGGTCGCGCCGAGCTGCTCGAAGCGGGTGTCGAGGAGCTTGCCGGCCTGGCAGAACTCGTCGTAGCTGGTGTCCCCGAGGCCGAGGACCGCGTACTGCAGCCCCTCGAGCCGCGGCACGGTGGACGCCTGGACCGCCTCCCAGAACAGACCGGCGTTGTCGGGCATCTCGCCCTCGCCGTACGTCGAGGTGACGACGAGCACGTGGGTCATCCCGGCGAGCTGCTCCGGGGTGACGGCGTCGAGTGCAGCGGCACGGCCACCGAGCCCGCGGGCCTTCGCCCCGGCGACGAGCTCGTCGGCCAGGAACTCCGCGTTGCCGGTCTGCGTGCCGAACAGCACGTCGATCGTCGTCGTGGGGGCGGCGCCGGACGCCTTCCTGCCGGCGGCGGCGATGCCCGCGATGAACCCGGCCAGCCAGGACTCCTGGGCAGCCGAGAACGGTGCGTCGACGGGGATCAGCGATCCGGTCGGGGGGAGCAGGCTCACGCGGACACCGCCTCGGTCGGCGCCTGGGGTGCACGGCGGGCGATGTCCTCGAGCGCCGCGGTGGCGAGCAGCTCGTCGAAGCGGGCCTCGCGGACGCGGCCGTCGTTCTTGGCGTTCTGGTGCATGATCCACCCCGTGGTGCCCGGTGCGTCCATGCTGCGGTTGTTCCGCTGCGTGAGCGCACGCTTGTAGTCGTCGAGCCGCTTGATCGCGATGAGCGTCGCGAGCTGGTCGTCCGCGAACCGGTCGAGCGTGCCGCGCAGGTACTTCACGACGCGCTGCTTCACCGAGAAGTCCTCGGTCAGGACGAGGTTCTTCACCGCTTCGGTGACGCGGGGGTCGTTCGGCCCCGCACCGGGGACGCGCTCGAGGGCGACGTCCTGGGCGACGCCGAGCACCGTGTACGACGACAGCAGCGAGAACATGTCGTCGCCCTGGTCGCCGAGGGCCGGGGCACGGCCGTCGAGGACGGTGCGCTGGTCGCGGTAGTCGACCTTGAACGCACGGAGCTTGTCCGTGGCGATCGAGGACGCGAGCTCGTCGAGCAGCTCGGAGCGGGTGGCCGCCGCGAGGATCTCGCCGGCGTCCTGCGAGAGCAGCAGGGCGCGCGGCATGCCGACGAAGACGTGCTGCCGGGTGGTCTCCCAGTCGGCGAGCAGCCGCTCGGCCAGCGCCGACCCGGTCGCCTCGAGATGCCACTCGAGCA
This sequence comes from Curtobacterium sp. VKM Ac-2861, assembly GCF_013204965.1. Classification (NCBI taxonomy): domain Bacteria; kingdom Bacillati; phylum Actinomycetota; class Actinomycetes; order Micrococcales; family Microbacteriaceae; genus Curtobacterium; species Curtobacterium sp. VKM Ac-2861. The sequence continues at coordinate 79,774 of NZ_JABMLA010000007.1, read as the reverse complement.
GCAGGCGCGCGCCGGCCTCGTGGAACGCGCCGCGCTCGGTGTCGGTGACGGGGAACACGAGGAGCGAGTCGGTGCTGGCGCGCTGGGCGACCTGACCGGACGGGTCGTACTGGTACAGGAACCCGCCGGACATGCCGTTGCCGAGCCCCTTGCCGAACGCGCCGAGGTTGAACACGGCGCCGCCCGTCATGTACTCGCACCCGAAGTCGCCGACGCCCTCGACCACGGCCGTGGCGCCGGAGTTGCGCACGGCGAAGCGGTCTCCGGCCTCGCCCTCGACGAACGTGCGGCCGCCGGTGGCCCCGAAGAGCGCGAAGTTGCCGATCAGGACGTTCCCGCCCTGGTCGGCACTGCCGCCGCCCGGAGCGCGGACGATGATCCGACCGCCGCTCTGGCTCTTGCCGACGCCGTCGTTCGCGGTGCCGGTGTGCTCGAGCACGATGCCGTCGTTGTTGAACACGCCGTACGACTGACCGGCCGAGCCCTGGGTGCGGATCGTGACCGCACCGTCGACCAGCCGGCGGCGCCCGCGGTCGTCGGTCGCCACGGCGGGCAGCCCCTGGACGTCCTCGGCGCGGAGCTCGTGGTTGAGCAGGCGCTCGACGTCGATGCCGAGCTGGCCGCCGACGGACTTGTCGCTGTTGCCGAGCAGGACCCCGTGCACGAGCACGTGCTCCTGGGCGTGGTCGACCAGCGCAGTGCGGATGCGCTCGAGCAGCGCGTCGTCGGTGTGGAAGTCCTTCTCCAGGTACTCCGGGTCCGTCACGACCTTCTCCGGCACCTGCGCGAGCAGGGCGCGGGCGTCCAGACGCCCGACGCTCGCAGGGTGGTCGAGGAGCTGCAGCAGGTCGGTGCGACCCCGTGCCTCGCGCAGCGAGCGCAGACCGAGGCGAGCGAGGATCTGCCGGACGTCGTGGGCGATGTTGAGCAGGTACTGCGCGAGGGCACGCGGGTCGCCCTCGAACGCCTCGGCGTTCGTGGTGAGGCCGGCCGGGCACTTCACGTTGCAGTTCTTCGCCATGACGCAGCCGAGCATCATGAGCGCGGTCGTGCCGAACTCGAAGCTGTCGCCGCCGAGCAGGGCGCTCGTCACGACGTCGGACCCGGTCTGGTGCGCACCCGAGCACCGGAGCGTGACCTTGGAGCGCAGGCCGTTCGCGACGAGGGCCTGGTGGACCTCGGCGACGCCGATCTCCGCCGAACGTCCCGCGTACTTCAGGCTCGTGACGGCCGCGGCACCGGTGCCACCGGTGTTGCCCGCGACGTTGATGACGTCCGCACCGGCCTTGGCGACGCCGACCGCGATGGTGCCGATGCCCTCGGAGGACACGAGCTTCACGATCACCCGGACACGGGCGGCCTTGCAGTCGTGGATGAGCTGCGCCAGGTCCTCGATCGAGTACGTGTCGTGGTGCGGCGGCGGCGAGATGAGCTCGACGCCGGGGGTGCCACCACGGGCCGCGGCGATGTCCACCGTGACCTTCGGCGCGGGCAGCTGACCGCCCTCGCCGGGCTTCGCGCCCTGACCGATCTTGATCTCGAGTTCCTCGAGCATGGGGTCGGCGAGGTAGCCCGCCCAGATGCCGAAGCGACCCGAGGCGAACTGCTTGATCCGCGAGCCGCGGATGGTGCCGTAGCGGGAGTGGTGCTCGCCGCCCTCACCGCTGTTCGACATGCCGCCGACCATGTTCGTGCCGTGCGCCACCGCCTCGTGCGCGGTGGCGACGAGGGCGCCGTGGCTCATCGCGCCGGACGCCAGGGTCCGGGTGATCTCGTGCGCCGGCTGGACCTCGTCGAGCTCGACGCTGTCGGGCGCGCTCTCGAGCAGGGCGAGCAGCCCGACGGCCGCGCCGGTGGCGCGGAGCGTCACCTGGGTGGCGTCGACGGCGTCGACGTCGACCTGGCCCGGGTAGAGCAGCGCGAGGCCGTCTGCCAGGGCCTGGTGGCGCAGTGCACCCGTGGTCCCCGTGGACGCGAGGGCGAGGCGGAACCGCTCCGTGCCTCCCGGCAGGTCCTGGTCGTCCGTCGGACGCGAGCCGGACAGCCCGCGCACGGTGACGCTGGCGTTGCCGGTCGTCGAGAACCGGCCCAGCTCGCGGGCGAAGTCCTCGGCCGTGTCGATGCCGGTGACGTCCGCGGGCAGCGCGAGCACGTCGCGGAGCGCAGCGGGACGGCGCGACCGCTCGTCGTGCGTGGTCTGCAGGAACGTGACGTAGCCCGGCGTGATCCGGTGCTGGTCGATCTCGGTGTCACTGAGGCGGTCGTAGCCGGTGTTGCGGTACGCCGCGTCGGTGATGCCGAAGGAGTCGTCGAGCTGGCCGAGCGTCAGCAGGCGCAGTGCGTCCGAGTCGCCGGAGCGCTCGAAGGCCGGACGCTCCTCGGTCATGCCGCCGAACCCGCGGACGCTCGCGACGCCGAACGAGTGGCCGGCACCGTCCGAGCGCTCCTTGAACAGGCCGAGCAGGGGGACCTGGCCCTCGGCCGCGACCGAGCGGGCACGCTCGTGCCAGTCCGTCGCCGCCTGGGCGATGCGGGCGAAGCCGACGCCGCCCACGGGTGCCTGCATGTGCGGGAACACCCGCGCCAGGACGTCGTCGCCGGTGTCCAGGTAGTTCGGCTCGAAGAACGCGCCACCGATGTAGCTCTCGGCGGTGCAGAGGCCGACGCGACCCATGGTCTTCGCCAGGGCCTTCTCGGCGGCCTTGCGGAACTGCTTCAGCGCGAGGTCCGTCGCGGTGAGCTCACCGGCGGGGGCCGGCGCGGCGGGGTACTTCTCCTCGGCACGCAGGCGCGCGCTCAAGCTGTACACAGCCGAGGCGCCGAAGCCCAGCGCCGTCGCCACGTGGTGTGACGATGGCAGCTGACCGCTCTCGGCGACGACGGACACCCGCAGGCGCAGCCCGGTCTCGATGAGCCGCTGGTTCACGGCGGCCACGGCCAGGATCACGGGCAGGGGCGCACGGGCCGACGAGACCTCGCGGTCGGTCAGCACGGCGATGCCGCCGGACGTCCCCGCGAACTGCTCCACGGCGTCGCACAGGGCGTCCACGGCGTCGCGCACGGCGTCGGCGTTCGCCTGCTCGTCGCCGAGCACCGGCACGTAGAGCATGTCGAAGCGCTCGAGCGGCACGATGTCCTGGTCGCGCAGGCGCACCATGTCCAGGTGGCCGAGGATCGGCGACTGCACGACGAGCTGTCGGCTCGTCGAACCCGTGCCGTCCGGCTTCGCGCCGAGCGCCACGCGCATGCTCATGCCGTCGGCTTCACGGATCGAGTCGAGCGGCGGGTTCGTCACCTGGGCGAAGCGCTGCGAGAAGTACTTCGCCATGCCGCCCTCGGTGTCGCTCAGGGCGTTGATGGCGTTGCCGTAGCCCATCGCCGAGATCCGCTCCGAGCCGTTCTGCAGCATCGGGTCGAGCATGAACCGGAAGCTCTCCTGGTTCAGCGAGTACGCCACGTACCGGCCGGCGAGCGACAGGTCGCCCTCGTAGCCGAGGGTGGTCGTCGTGCGCTCGTAGTCCGGAGCGGGCAGGTCGTCGAGGTCCACACGCGCAGCGTCGAGCAGCGTGCCGTAGTCGCGGCGGGCCGCGAGCATGCGCAGCACCTCGTCCGTGCGCATCCGGGTCCCGGTGCGGTGGTCGACGACGAGCATGCCGCCGGCCTCGATGCGGCCGCGGTGCACGACCTCGTCGGCGTCGAACGTGACCTGACCGGCCTCGGACGACACCATCAGGTACTCGGTGGTCTCGACGGTGCGCAGCGGACGCAGCCCCAGGCGGTCCAGGCGCGCGCCGACGACGTCGCCGTCGCTGAAGATCACGGCGGCGGGGCCGTCGTTCTTCTCCTCGTACAGCGAGAAGTACTCGAGCATGTCCCGCACGTCGGCGGTCAGCGTGCGGTCGTTCTCCCACGCCGGCGGCATGAGCGAGACCACGGCCTCGACGATCTCGAGTCCGTCGTCGAACACGCGGCTCTGCAGCGTCTGGTCGAGGCGGCTCGAGTCCGACTGCCCGGGCGGGCGGACGATGCTGCGGGTGCGGGCACGCGCCAGTGCCTCGTCCGACAGCCGGTTCTTCCGGTCGGTGTTCAGCTCGCCGTTGTGCGCCATCAGCCGGAACGGCTGCGCCATCGTCGGGTGCGGCTCGGTGTTCGTCGAGAACCGGGTGTGGAAGTACAGCGTCCGCACCGAGTGACGCGGGTCACGCAGGTCCGTGAAGTACCCGATGACCTCGCCTGAGTTCAGACGGCCCTTCAGGATCTGGGTCCGGGCGCTGAGCGACAGCGGGTACAGGGCCGCGTGCTCGGCGCGCTGCTCGGCGGCCTCGCCGTAGGACACCGACTCGATCGTGAGCAGGGCACGGTTCGCCGCGGCGTCGACCTCGGTGCGGTCCCACTGCTCGGGCGCGCGGAAGACCCACTGCACGATCGGCAGCTGGTACTGCTCGGCCTCGGGTCGGGCGACGGAGTGGTCCACCGGGACGTCGCGGACCACGAGCAGCTCGAAGCCCTGCTGCTCGATGGCGTCCGTGACGGTCTGCCGCGCACGGGCGCGCTCGGCGTCCGCCGCCGCACCTGCGCCGCTCGGCACGAAGCAGTTCGCGACACCGAAGTGACCGGCGCGGAGCTCCTGGCCGGTGATGGCGCTGAAGAACTCCACCGACAGGTCGATGCTCACACCGGCGCCGTCACCGACACCCTCGGCGGACTTGCCGCCGCGGTGGGGGATGGCGCACAGTGCTTCGTCACCCTTGCGGATGACGTCGTGGTGGGGCGTGCCGTCGAGTCGGGTGATGAAACCGACGCCGCAGTCGCTCGATTCGCGGGCAGGGTCGTAGAGACCGAAAGATGTGGGGTTCACGTGTGCGGGTCCAGTGGGGCGTTGCCGGCAGCGGACGGCCAGGCTGCATCGATGGAGCGCTCGCCGCGGGCAGACCGGTGTTGGCAGTCGGGCCCTGTGGGGTTGTGGTGCGGTACGGCGATGCTACGGCGCGGTATACCGCCCACGCAACACCGCGCGGTGCGGCGCACCGTGCGCGTCTGTTCGGCTGGTGCGAGGTTGCCCGCTCGGTGCGCTGTTGTTCCGCTGCACGGAGCGTGCAACCTCGCACGGGACGGGCCACACCGCACGGTGCGACGGGCCGCGCGGGCCGAACGACCCCGCACCGAGTGGACAGCCCGGCACGGTGTCAGGCTGCGCGCTCGCCGGTCCGTTCGTCGACGGCGATCGGCTCCGTCACCGCCGTGCTGGCGTCGGCGGCGGGGGTCGTGCCGGGGCGGATGAGCTCCGGGCGACGGCGCCCGCTGCGGAACACCCACGCCTTGAACAGCACGAACCGAACGCAGGTCGCGACCAGGTTGGCGGCCGTCAGCACCAGGATCTCGGCACCGTGCGACGCTCCCGGCACGCTGCTGTGGAGCACGACCAGCGACCCCGAGGTGATCGCCCACGCGATGCCGAACACGACCAGCCCCTGCACGTGGTGCCGACCCGCGCCAGCCCGCCCGCGGAGGCCGAAGGTGAAGCGCCGGTTCAGTGCGGTGTTGCCGATCGCCGTCAGCAACAGGGCAGTGAAGTCCGCCGTCTGCGCCCCGATCGCCGGACGGAACAGTGCGTACAGCACCGCGAACGCGACGGTCGACAGCACCCCGATGGCGCCGAAGCGCAGCACCTGCCCGAGGAACCCGACGTGCGGTGGCGTGAACGGACGGCGGCCGATGGTCTCGTACACGGCACCCACCGGCACCCGCCCGCTGGCGATGCCCCGCGAGACGCGCCACATGCCCTTGAGGTCCTCGGTGGCCGTCGAGGCGATCTGCACGGACGAGTTCACGTCGTCGACCCAGTCCACCGGGACCTCGTGGATGCGCAGTCCCGCGTGCTCGGCGAGGACGAGCATCTCGGTGTCGAAGAACCACGCGTCGTCCTCGCACAGCGGCAGCAGCTGGTCGGCCGCCCGTTTCGTGACCGCCTTGAACCCGCACTGCGCGTCCGAGAACGACACCCCCATCGTCGTGCGGAGCAGCAGGTTGTACGAGCGGGAGATGAACTCGCGCTTGCTGCCCCGAACCACCCGCGACGAGTCCGCCAACCGCGTGCCGATCGCCAGGTCGGAGTGCCCGGAGAGCAGCGGCGCCACGAGCGGCTCGAGTGCCGCGAGGTCCGTCGACAGGTCCTCGTCGACGTACACGAGCACGGTCGCCGGAGATGCACCCCACACGGCCTTGAGCGCCCGCCCACGACCCTTCTCGGGCAGGTGGACCGCGTGCACGCCGGGCAGCATGGCGGCCAGGTCGTCGGCGATCCGCGCGGTGTCGTCCGTCGAGGCGTTGTCGGCGATCGTGATCCGCCAGGTGTGGTGCAACGACGTCCGGCAGAACGTGTGCAGGCGTCGCACGTGGGCCGCGAGCGTGTCCTGCTCGTTGTAGCAGGGGACGACGATGTCGATGTCGAGGGTCTGGTTCGTCTCCGTCATGCCGCTCATGCTCGGCAGCGGGCACATGCGGACCGAGGCAGTGCGCTGTGCTCCCGGTAAGAACGGCGTTCGGCGACCGTTCACGTCACGGTCGAACACGACAGGTGTCGCGCGGATACGGTCGACGGACGATGACGACCGAGCGCGACGACGCACACCGATCGGCGGTGCTGCTCCCGGGGGAGCGGCTCGGCCTGGCGCTCGACGAGCGGTGTCCGGAGTTCGAGGAGCTCCTGCTCACGCCTCCGCTGCACGGCATCCGACCGGACGGCCACGACTGGCTGCGACGCCGGTACGCCGAGATCGTCCCGCTCGTGCTCCCCGCCGCGCTGCGTGCCGTGGAGCGCGGTGAACCCGTCGACCGCGAGTGCCTCGCCCAGCTGCGCGCGGTGGCGGCCGCGAGCGCCGAGGACCCCCGCGTCGACGTGTCGGTCGTGCTCCGCGGAGCCCTGCCGGCGATCCGGGTCTTCGCCCTCGTCATGCACACGGCCACCCGCGACCACGCCGTCACCCTCGACCACGCCGGCCGGACGATGCTCGCGATGAGCCGCGCCTCGCTCGTCGCCCACGAACTCGGCTCGTGCTGGGCCGAGGCCTGGGCCCAGCAGCGACGGCGATCGGCGGTCGAGTCCGCGGCGGCGGTCACCACCGGGGAGATCGACCTCGTCGCTCGTGCGCCTGGCCTCGACGAGACCGAGGAGCAGATGCTCGCGCTCGCCGCGCAGGGGCTCTCGAACGACGAGATCGCGAAGGAGACGGCCTACAGCCGCCAGGCCGTCGCGTGGCACCTCGGACGGCTGATGAAGTCGTGGAAGGCGCCGAACCGGACGGCGCTGGTGTCGGTCGCCTTCGTGAAGGGGTGGATCCGTGCACGGCGCGAGGTCCGCGGTGCAGCACGGACCTGGCCCCCGGCGATCGAGCCCGCCGCCGAGCGTCCCGCCACACACGACGACGCCCCCTGAGACCGTGGTCCCCGGGGGCGTCGGTGCGGCGTCGGCGGATCAGCCGCCGTTCACGTGGATGACGTTGTCGATGCGCTCGATGTTGCCGAACGCACCCCAGTTCAGCCAGCCACCGTCACCGTTGTTCGTGATCGAGCCGGGGCCCTTGAACCAGTAGATGACGTAGTTGCCGCCCTTGATGTCGATCGACTGCGCGTCCGCGACGTCGCCGGACACCGTGATGTCCTGGTTCTTGTTGACCACCGCGACGGTGAGGCGGTCGGGGTTGCCCGCGTTCCAGTAGCCGACGTCGAGCGCGGCCTGCACGGCGCCGCCGCGGTCGCTCTGGTCGTTCACGGCGTCCTTGATCGCGTTGACGATCGCGACCGGGTCGAGGTTCACGTTGACGTTGCCGCCGACGGAGGCCGAGGTGCTCGGTGCGGGCTCAGCGGCCTGTGCCGGTGCCGCGACGAACGCCCCGGCGATGACGGCGCCACCGAGTGCGGTGCCGGCGAGGAGCTTGACGGACTTGCGCTTGAACGAGTTCATGATCGTGTTCCCATCTCTGCGGTGGTGACCCGTGTGGGTCGTCCAGCTCGGACAGGACCCAGCCTGCGTCGCCGGGTGCCGGCTTGCACGCGTTCGGCCCGGACGTTGGACGATCGTCTGATGATGCGGACGGTTGCGCCGGGCGCGTGCCATCCTCCGGCGCGGGCCCCATCCGGACGGTTGGGCGCTCGGGTCTCGCGCTTTCTCGGCGAGTTCTGCGGATCAGACGTCGACGACCGTGACGACTGACCCGGAACGAGCACGCGGGTACCGTCAGGGTTGCAGCAGGATCTGCAGGATCTGCACGATCGCGATGACCGCGAGGACCGCGATCGGCACGCCCGCGATCCACATCCCTGCGCGGACCTGGGTTCGGCGGATCGTCGGCGGTGCGTGGGAACTCCGGGCGAACTCGGTCGCTGCGACGAGCTCCGGTGCGGCCGCCGGCGGTGCAGGTTCGGGCTGCGGACGGTCGTCTTCGAACGCGGGCACTTCGACCACCAGTTCCGACGGGTCCGGGCGACCCGGCAGCTCGCCGTACTCCTTCGTCATGCGACCAGTATGCGTCGCCGTCGGGATCGGCGTCCTTCGTGAGCAGCAATGGTCGAGTCGCGCCAGAGCACGCGACCTTTTCTGCTCACGAAGCGGGCGAGGCGGACGTCACGAAGCGGGCACAGGAACCACGTCCGGCAGGTCCACCGTGAACGCCGTCCGACCGGGGCCGGAGGCCACCCGCACGCTCCCGCCGTGCGCCGACACCACGGCCTGCACGATCGCCAGCCCGAGGCCGCTCGTCCCCTGTCCCTGCGCACGGGTCCGCGAGGCCTCACCCCGGGTGAACCGGTCGAACAGGGTCGGCAGTGCGTCCGCCGGGATCGGCGGCCCGTCGTTGGCCACGACGAGGCGAGCGGCCGCACCAGCACCGGACGGCCCCATCCGCTGCAACGACACCACCACCGCGGTGCCGGTCGGGGTGTGCGTCCGGGCGTTCGCGAGCAGGTTCGTCACGATGCGGCGCAGCTGCTCCGCGTCGCCCGTCACGGTCAGCGGGTGGTCGTCGACGATCTGCAGGGTCCACCGGTGCCCGGGCGCGGTGGCCCGGGCGTCCATCGTCGCCTCGACCACGATCGAGGTCAGGTCGACGGGTTCGCGCACGATCGGGGACACCCGAGCCCCGGACGCCAGGGCCGTCGCGTCGAGCCGTGCGAGCAGCAGGAGCTCCTCGACGAGGTCGCCCATCCGCACGGCCTCCCGGCCGATCCGGTCGACGTTCCGGTGGATCGCGTCGACGTCCGACGAGCGCGCGGTCAGCTCGGCGTAGGCCCGGACGGTCGCGATCGGCGTCCGCAGCTCGTGCGAGGCGTCGGCGACGAAGGTCCGCATGCCGGCCTCGGCGTCGCGGCGCACCGTCAGGGCTCGGGCGACGTGCCCGAGCAGCCGGTTCAGTGCGGTGCCGACCTGTCCGACCTCGCGGTTCGCGGTGAGGTCGGCGTCGGCGACCCGCACCGGGATGTCGGTGTCGCCGCGTTCCAGGTCGAGGTCGGTCACCCCGGAGGCGACCGCGGCGACGCGTTCGAGCGGTCGGAGGGACCGCCGCACGAGCAGTGCGAGGGCCCACGCGGCGACGACGAGGCCCAGCACCGTGACGATCCCGATGACGAGCAACAGGCGGGCGATGGCGGCGTTCAGGTCACCGAGGGGGAGTGCGGTGACGAACACGTCGCCGTCGTCCCCGACCGCCTGCACCCGGTAGGTGCCGAGCGAGCCGAGGTCGATCGTCGCCGGGTCGGCGCCGCTGTCGACCGCGGTGAGCGTCCGCCGTTGCGCCGACGACAGCCCGTGCTGGTCGCCGTCGCTGTCGGTGTACCCGCCGAGCACCACGGTGCCGTCGCGGACGATCGCGACGACGGTGCCGGCGGACTGCCCCGGCGCCCCGATGAAGGCGTTGTCCGGATCCGGACGGTCCGACGACGATCCCGACGACGACCCGGGCGGCGGGCCGGTGGGTGCGTCTGCATCGTCCCGGCCACCGACGGTCCGGTTCGCCGCCGTCGACAGCTCCGCGTCGAGGCGGTCGACCAGGTACCCCCGGAACGCGACGACGGTCACCGCTCCGACGACGACGTTCGTCGCGACGAGCAGGAGCGCGACGGCAGCCACGACCCGCCACCGCAACGACGGCACCCGTCCGGCGCGAGTCGGACGGGCCCGGATCGCCTTCGTCGATCGGCTCACGTCGTCGGCCGCAAGACGTACCCAGCCCCGCGCACGGTCTGCAGCATCGGCTCGCGTCCGGCGTCGAGCTTCTTCCGCAGGTACGACACGTACATGTCGACCAGGTTCGACGACGACCCGAAGTCCATGCCCCAGACGCCCGCGAGCAGCTGTTCCCGCGAGAGCACCCGGTTGGCGTTCCGCGCCAGGTGCCGCAGCAGCTCGTACTCGGTCGGTGTGAGCTCGATCGGTTCGCCGGCACGGCTGACGGCGCGGGCGTCCTCGTCGAGGCGGAGGTCACCGACCACCACCTCGGCGCTCCCGCCCACCGCTGCGACCCGAGCGGAGGTCCGTGCGAGGATCCGCGCCCGGACGAGCAGCTCGTCGATGCCGAAGGGCTTCGTCAGGTAGTCGTCCCCGCCGCCGGTGAGTCCGGCGAGCCGGTCCTCGGGGGCGTCGCGCGCGGTGAGGAAGAGCACACGGACGGCGTCGCGGGAGTCGCGGAGCCGCTCGAGCACCTCGAACCCGTCGATGTCCGGCAGCATCACGTCGAGGACGATGACGTCGGGTTGGAACTCCCGCGCGGCGAACAGGACGTCGCGTCCTCGGTGCACCGCCCGCACGGCCCAGCCGTCCCCCTCGAACGCGAGGGCGACGGCGTCGGCCAGGGCGTGCTCGTCGTCGACGACGAGGGCGCGGACGGGTGAGCCGTCGGTGCGCTGCAGCGGTTGGCCGGTCACGTCCGCGAGCCTATCCACCGCGCCCTCGTCGTCGATCACTTCGTGCTGCTCAGGTCGTAGACGGTCTGCCCGCCGACCGTCGTCGACTCGTAGTTCGCCGCGACCCACTCCTGGATCGCCGATGCGGTGGACGACCCGCCGCCCATGCCGCCGCCACCGGAGCCGGAGCCGGAGGAGACGTAGTACCCGATGTCCCCGTCGGCGACGTACGCCTTGAACTGCGCGAGCGTGGGTGCCGGGTCGCTCGACCAGCCACCGATCGCCATGACGGCGGTGTCGGTGTCGAGTTCGAGCTGCGCGGCCGACTGCGATCCGTTGACGGCGGCCGCCCACTTCGCGTCGGACGCCTCGAGCAGCTTCTGCAGTGCCGACGAGGTCGACGCACCTTCGCCACCGCCCCCGGTCTGGAGGCCCGTCCCCGACCCACCCTCGGAGGTCGCGTCGTCCGTGCCGTCCTGGCCACTGCCCGGTGCCGTGCCGGACGTGCCGTCCGGCATCTCCGGCGCCTCGCCGGACGCGCCCTCCGGCGGGGTCCCGCCGGGACCCTGCTGGGAGTCGGACGTGCTGTCGGAGCCGCCGTCGTCGGAGCCGGAGGTCGACCCACCCGGTCCGCCCGTGCCTCCCGGGAAGCCGCCGGTGCCGCCGCCCATCCCACCGGAGCTGCTGCCCGCCGGACCGACGCTCGGGATCGAACCGGAGTGCGCGACGGTCGTCGTGGCGAGGGCGTAGGCCGTGGTGCCGATGAGCCCGAACAGGGTGCCCGCGAGGACGCCGACCGTGACCAGCTTGCGGAGCGACGGGACACTGCCCATCACCACGAGCGCTGCGGACAGCAGCCCGCCGGCCAGCATCACCCAGCGGAGCCACGGCAGCCACGTCGGGTTCTCATTGAGGAGGCACCAGCCCCAGAAGGCGGTGATGCCGATCATCGCGGCCAGGCCGAGCCGGCCGACGAACCGCGCTCGTGCGTGCCAGAGCAGCGCGCCACCGGTGCCGACGAGCCCGGCGATCGCCGGTGCCAACGCGACCGTGTAGTACGGGTGGATCGTGCCGGACATGTACGAGAACACCAGGCCGGTGACCAGGAGCCAGCCGCCCCACAGGACGAGTCCGGCGCGGGCCGGGTCGGCCAGGTGACGGCGTCCGACGACGACCAGACCGACCACCAGTGCGATGAGCGCTGCGGGCAGGAGCCACGAGATCTCGAGCCCCATCTCGGACGAGAACAGCCGGTTCAGGCCCGTCGAGCCACCGAAGGAGCCACCCGCTGTGCCGCCGGTCATGCCACCGCCTCCGCCACCGTTGCCCGAGCCGCCGAAGATCCGACCGAGGCCGTTGTAGCCGAACACCAGGTCGAGGACGGTGTTGTTCGTCGAACCGCCGATGTACGGGCGGGACTCGGCCGGCCACAGCCACACGGCGACGATCCACCAACCGGCCGACACCACGAGGGACCCAGCGGCGATGAGCAGCCCGATGACGCGCTTGCCCCAGGTGGTGCGGGCGGCGAACAGGTAGACGAGGCCGAAGGCCGGCAGGACGAGCAGCCCCTGCAGCATCTTCGTCAGGAACGCGAAGCCGAGGGCGACCCCGGCGAGGGCGATCCACTTCCAGCTGCCCCGCGGCAGTGCCCGGACCGTGCAGTACGCGCCGACGGTCATCAGGAACACGAGCATCGCGTCCGGGTTGTCGAAGCGGAACATCAGGGCCGCCGCCGGCGTGGCCGCGACGACGAAGCCGGCGAGCAGGGCGCCCACGTTCGCGGTGGTGGTGCCGACGCGGGCGAGGGTGCGACGGACCGTGCCCCACACCAGCGCGACCGAGCCCACGGCCATGAGTGCCTGGGGGAGCAGCAGACTGAAGCTCGAGAAGCCGAACAGCCGGGCCGACAACACCATCACCCAGAGCGACGCCGGGGGTTTGTCGACCGTGATGAAGTTCGACGAGTCGAGGGAGCCGAAGAAGAACGCCTCCCACGACTTCGTGCCGGCCTGCACGGCGGCGGCGTAGAAGCTGTTGGCGTACCCCGAGACGCTCAGGTCCCAGAGGTACACCACGGCGGTCACGGCGAGGAGCGCCCAGAACGCCGGCCGGAGCCAGCGGGCGTCCTCGCGCTCGCCGAGGAACAGGCGGGCGAGCGGCTTGCGACGCCGATCCTGCGCGTCGGTCAGCGCGGGGCCCCTTCGATCGGTCACGGGTATCGGGTACGTGGTCATGTCGATGAGCATCCGGGGCGTTCCCCGAGCGCGGCACTGCGCCGGCTGTGCGCGGCCTAAGGATGCACGGTGCGAGCCTGCACCGTGCGCGGTCAGGCGTACCGCTGCGCCGCGTGCAGGGCCGCCCCCGTGTACGACCCACCGAACAGGAACACGTGCAGCAGCAGCGGCGCGAGCTGGTGGAGCTCGACGCGCTCCTGCCAGCCGTCGGCGAGCCGCGACTCCCGGTCGTAGGCGGCGAGCACCGTCTCCAACCGAGGCAGCCCGAACAGTCCGAGCAGCGCCAGGTCGGTCTCGGCGTGCCCGCCGTGCGCGATCGGGTCGATGAGCACCGCGCCGGTCGGTTCGGACGCGTCCGTCGGCCAGAGCACGTTGCCGGCCCACAGGTCGCCGTGCAGCCGCGCGGGCCGGTCCCCGACGAGTGCGGGCTGCGGCGACCCGAGCGTGCCGTCCTGCACCCGGTCGGCGACCCGCTCGAACACGGCCGCCTGGGCGTGGTCGAACCCGCCGGCGTCGACGATTCGGCGGACGAAGTCGCGGATCCGGTACTCGGCGAAGAACGCGCCCCAGGTACTCGGTGCATGCGCTGCGTCGACGAACGGGGTGCGGGAGCGTCCCATCCGGAGCGCGGAACCCGTCGTCCAGCCGGCGGGCGGTGCGCCCCAGTGGTCGGCGCCGGCGGCGTGGGTGTGCGCGAGGGAGCGTCCGAAGCGCTCGGCCTGTGCGGCGGTGGGGGAGCCGTCAGTGATCAGCTCGAGGTCGAGCACGGTCGTGGCCGGCCGGTCCAGCACCCGCGCGATCCTGGTGCCGCCAGCGTCTTCGGCCTCGGCGAGCCAGCCGAGGCCGGCGGCTTCGGCTGCCGCTTCGTCCGGGGTGGTGAAGGTCTTCACGTGCGTCTCGGCCATCGGTCCATCCTGCCGAGGGGTCCCCGTCGTCCGTTCAGCGCACGGTCATCCGGCGAGGAACCGCAGATGTCGTTCCACCCGCCCGGCGAACGTCGGACAATCGGCGTCACGGAGCGCCCCGGGCAGGCTCTTCCGTGCGCCGCGGGGACGGCTGGACCAGTACCGCGCCTGCTCGCGCACGACGTCGCGCACGATCCACGGCGCCGAGTCGTCGACCAGGCTGAAGAACTCGTCACAGCGGTACACCTCGTACATCGCTGCATCCGTCGCGCGGAGACCACGGTCCTGCGTGAGGAGGACGTGCGCCCCGCAGGCGATCGCGGCGGCGTGCACGTGCCGGTCGTCGGGATCGGTTCCGTGGTACTCGACCGTGGCGTCGAAGTCGTCGACGAGCTCGTCGATCGAGTCGAGGATCGCTGCTCGCAGCCGGGAGACGGCCGACCCCGGCCTGTCGGGGTGCAGTCGGCGGAGGGTGTGCGTGGTCTCGGCCAGTACGTCCTCGGTCGTGTGGAGCTGGAACATGCCGTCCGTGTGGAGTCGGAGCAGGCACGTCCAGTCTCGCAACGTCCGGCTGCAGAAGACGTTCGCGTCGACGAAGACCCGCTGAAGCATCACATATCAAGCCTACCTTGACCGGGTGTCAGTCGAAGGCCTCACCGGACTCGAGCAGTTCGCGAGCTGCCGCAGCGCGGGTGACCCGTCGTGCGTCTCGGGCTGCGAGGACGTCCGCGCGCCGGAGCCGGTGGTGGGTCCCGACAGTGTGTGCAGCGATCTCACCTCGGCCGATGGCCTTCATCAAGGTGGGTCGGGAGATCCCGATGACGTCGGCGGCGACGGTCGTCGTCATCTCGTCGGGGAGGATGCTCGTCGACACGCCAGCCCCGTCGGCCATGCTGCGGACGAGGTTCGCGACGAAGCCTCCGAGTCGCTCCGGGAGCACGAGTTCCGTGCCGTCGTCGAGGTGGAGCTCGACGGTCGCGACCTGTCGATCGCCAGCGCGCTCGACGAGGTCGACGGCCTCGGCGCGAGCGACCTCGTCGACGCGGAGGGGCCGTGGCGTCGTGGTCTGGCGCATCGGGTCTCCGTCTCGCGTCCGTTGGTGGGCAACTGGCTCAACGGTACCGGGGTTGCACTTGCAAGTGCAACCCGTCAGACCGCGTCGACCAGCGCCCTCGCCAGCGGGTGCCACTCGCGCGACGACGGGCCGCTCAGCACCAGGGTCCGCTCGAGTCGCCGGGCCATCGGCACCATCACGAGGTCCGGCGGCAGCATCACCCGGCCGAGCGTCGGCACGATCGAGACGCCCTCGCCCCGTTCGATCATCCCGAACATGGTGCTCATCTCCCGCACGCGGTGGGCGTACCGGAAGGGGCGTCCGTCGAGCTCGTGCAGCTTCTGGATCTGGTACTCGCACCCGCCGCCGCCCGCGACCAGGCCGTCCTCGTGCAGGTCGTCGAGCGTGAGCGCGGGCAGCTCGGCGAGCGGGTGGTCGCGCCGGACGACGGCGGCCATCTCGTCCCGGGCGACGACGACGCCCCCGGCCGGCACCGGCGCGGGGTCGACGAGCACGGCAGCGTCCACGGTGCCGCTCTCGAGCCACTCGGGCATCTCGTCGTCGTCGCCCTCGTAGACCTGCACGTCGACGTCGGGCAACGTCACCGCCCACAGTTCGCGGAGCCGCGGCAGCAGGCCCTGGCAGACGGTGGGGACGGCCGCGAGTCGCACGGTGCCGCGCGCCGTGGCGGGCCGGACCACTGCCTCCAGGGCGTCGACCGAGGCGAGCACGCTGCGGGCGTGGGCGAGCAGGCGGTCGCCCAGGGGTGTCGGGACGGCGACCGCGCCGCGCCGGACGACCGGCCCGCCGACCTCGCGCTCGAGCCCGGCGACGGCGTGCGAGACGGCCGACTGGCCGACGCCGAGCACGGAGGCCGCGGACGTGAACGACCCGGCGTCGAGCGTGGCGACGAACGCACGGAGCTGGGGGACCGAGACGGTCATGCGTGCTCCTCATGTCGGCATGAACCCCATGCGTTTGCCGCATGGGCGTTGGTGGTTCGACACTAGGCCACATGAACGCCCTCCTCTACGGTCTCGTCGCCCTCACCTGGGGCTCGAGCTTCCTCTTCGCGAAGATCGGCCTCGACGGACTCGCACCGCAGCAGGTCGCCACCGTGCGGACCGTCCTGGGCGGCGTGACGCTCGTCGTGCTGTTGCTCGCGACCCGTCGGCGCTGGCCGCGGGAGCCCCGCGTGTGGGCGCACCTGGCGGTCGTCGCGTTCTTCCTGAACGCCCTGCCGTCGTCGTTGATGGCGTGGGCCGAGCAGACCGTGCCGTCCGGGCTCGCGAGCATCTACAACGCGACGACCCCGATCATGACGCTGGCGGCGCTCGCGGTGCTCGTGCCCTCCGAACGGCTGCGGGGCCGGCAGGTGGCCGGGATCGTGGTCGGCATCGTCGGCGTGCTGGTGCTCGTCGGTCCGTGGGACCTGCTCGGCGACCCGGCCGTCCTGGCGAGCGTCCCGGGGCAGGTCGCGTTGCTCGGCATGACCGCGTCCTACGGCATCGGCCTCGCCTACCTGCGGCGCGTGGCGGTGGGCAGCGCGTACGACCCGGTCACGATCGCGACGGTGCAGCTCACGCTGGCGTCCGGCATGCTCCTGCTGGTCGCGCCCGCCATCGCCACCGGCCCGGTACAGCTGGACGGGAGGATCGTGGCCGCGATGGTCGCGCTCGGTTGCGTCGGCACCGGGCTGGCCTACGCGTGGAACACGCGCCTGGTGCAGGCGTGGGGCGCCGGTCGGGCGTCGACGGTCACCTACCTGACGCCGGTGGTCGGCGTGGCGCTCGGCGTGCTCGTGCTCGGTGAGCGCGTGCGGTGGAACGAACCGGTCGGTGGACTGGTCGTGCTGCTCGGCATCGCGCTGGCCTCGGGGGTGCTCGGCCGTCGGAGTCTGCGTCGCCCGGCACGCCCCGCCCGTACGCTGGCCGGGTGACTTCCGGCCAGGACCCCCACGTGGTGCGACTGCTGTTCGCCTCGTCCCACCCCGGCCCGACCGTCACGGTCACGGTGCTCGCCGCCGTCATCGCCGCGGCGGTCGGACACCCGGTGTGGCTCGTGGTCCTGGTCGCGCTGACGGTGGTCGCCGGCCAGCTGTCGATCGGCCTGGCGAACGACTGGATCGACGCCGACCGCGACCGTGCCGTCGGCCGGAGCGACAAGCCCGTCGCCCGCGGGCTCATCGCGGTCGAGACGGTCCGCACGGCGGCGTTCGTGACCGCCGGGGTCGCCGTGGTCCTCTCGCTGTTCCTCGGGCCCGTCGCCGCCGTCGCGCACCTGGTGCTCGTCGCCGCGGGGTGGGCCTACGACGCCGGGCTCAAGCGCACCGTGTGGTCGGTCGTGCCGTTCGTCGTCGCGTTCGGGCTGCTGCCCGTGGTCGCGGTGTCCGCCGGTCCCGAGCAGCTGTGGCCGGCGTGGTGGGCGATCGCCACCGGCGCGGTGTTCGGCGTCGCGATCCACTGCACGAACGTCCTGCCCGACCTGGTCGACGACGCCGCCACCGGGGTCCGCGGGTTCCCGCACCGCCTCGGGCTCCGGGGAGCCGGGATCGTCGCGTTCGGGTCGCTCGTCGTCGCGGCCGGCCTGGTGCTCGGCGGACAGGTGCTCGGTGACGACCCGGTCCGCGGCGGCGGGGTCGTGCTCGCCGTGGTCGGGGCGGTCGTCGTGCTGGCGCTCGCCGTGGTGGGGGTCCGGCTGGTGCTGGCGGGACGGGCGTCGCGGACCCTGTTCCGGCTCGTCATCGCGTCGTCCCTGGTGCTCGTCGTCGAGCTCGGGTTCGCCGGGGCGCGGCTCGTCGCCTGACGCGAGCCGGCCGCGCGCCGACGCGAGCCGTCAGGCCCAGCGCATGGCGTAGAGCCGAGCCAGGCCGTGCGCGGTCGGCAGCGACAGGACGGTCCGGAGCAGCGCCTCCCGTCCGATGGTGGAGACGGCACCGAGCGGACGACCGAGGCCCATGTTCGCCTCGGCCTGCCGGGCCGCACGGCGGGCGGCTGCCTGCCGGCGGGCGGCGTAGCCGGGCCACGGTCCGGGCACTCCGGTCCGGACCGCCCCGGCGAGCAACGGCGCGAGCTCGGCCGCGTCGAGCCAGCCGAGGTTCATGCCCTGACCGCCGATCGGGCTGATCTCGTGGGCGGCGTCGCCGACGAGCACGACCCGGCCGACCCCGACACGGTCGGCCGCTCGGCGCCGCACTCGGAAGCCGCTGAGCATCGTGCAGGAGGACGGATCCGGGACGACGCCGGTGCGTGCGGCGACGATCGCGGCCAGTCGTGCCGCCGGCTCCGGGTCGGGGGCCGCGCCGCTCGGGGCGAACGCCAGCGAGTCCGGCACCAGGGCGACGTACCGGCGCCGACCGTGCGGCAGGGGGAAGGACTCGACGACGCCTCCGGGGCCGACGTCCACCAGGGCGGCGGTCCGGGCGTCGGCGCCTTCGGGGTCGGCGAAGTCGCCCATCACGTAGCGGTCGGGGTAGTCACGTCCGGTGGTGCCGATGCCGAGCAGGTCACGGACGACGCTCCGTGCGCCGTCGGCCCCGACGACGAACGCCGCCCGGACGGGGACCCGTGCGCCGTCCGGGCCGGAGCCGACCGCGTCGACGTGGTCACGGTGCCGGGACAGGGCGGTCACCGTCGTCCCGGTGCGCAGCGCGGCTCCGTCGGCAGTGGCGAGCCGGTCCCGCAGCAGGGACTCGGTGCGGTGCTGGTCGAGCGTCGCGACGTACGGGTGGGTGTCCGAGGCGCGGTCGAAGGTCAGCGTGCCGAGCGTCCGCCCGCGGCTCCGTGCGACGCCGGTGCGCACGAGGGTCGCCTCGGCGAGCACCGGGACGTCGAGCCCGATCGCGGCGAAGGCATCGAGGGACGGCGGGTGGATGCCGATGGCGCGCGACCCCTCGGGTGGACCGGGGCGACGCTCCCACACCTGCACGGCGATGCCCCGGGCGGCCAGCAGCGCGGCGAGGAAGAGGCCGACGGGACCACCGCCGACGACGAGGACGTCGGTGCGCTCCGTGGTCACGGGCCGAGCCTACGGTCGGGTGGCCGAGCCGCGCACAGCTGCAATGCTCGTGCGCAGCCGGCGCCGCAACCGCTCCACGGGGACCTCGACCGCGTAGGCGGCACCGATCGACACGAGCAGCACGACGCCGACCAGCCCGACCGTGCCCCACGCGCCGATCGCGAACGTGCCGAGCAGTGCGATGACGAGCGGGTGCCACAGGTAGGCCGAGTACGACACCCGTCGTCCGAACCACGCCACCGGGGTCCAGCTCAGCGCGGTGGCGACGGGAGAGCGCACCGACACCAGGCCACCGATGAGCACCGCCGCGATCACCCCGGTGACCGGCAGGACGACGCCGAAGGTCCAGGCGTGCTGCGTCCAGTCATCGTCGATCCAGAGCAGCACACCCACCAGGAGTGCGAGGCCGGTCCAGGTCGCGACGTGTCCGGCGACCGCGGCTGCCCGGACGCGCACCCGTTCGTCGTCGAGCAGCAGTGCGAGCGCGCACCCGATCGCGAGCGGCACGACGCCGAGCACCGGCGAGAAGTACACGTCTGGGGTGGCGCCGCCGCTCGGGGACCGGTAGCTCGCCCACGACGCCGCCGACGCCCCGACCACCAGGACGCCGAGGCCCGTCAGCAGCCAGCGCCGTCGGGCCCGCAGCGTCGCGAGCAGGACGAGCACGGGTGGCCAGACCAGGTAGAACTGCTCCTCCATCGACAGGCTCCACGTGTGCGCGAACACACCCTGCGTGGTGTCCCAGTACGCGCGGAAGAGGTTGCCGGTGTAGGTCAGGGCGATGACCCCGGCCTCGCCCGCCGAGAACGACGCGCCCTTGTAGTCACCGACCCAGTTCCACAGCAGCAGACCCACCGTGACGAACACGAGCAGCGCGGGGTAGAGCCGGAGCAGGCGCTTGAGCCAGAACGAGCCGAGCCGGACACGACCGGTGCGTCGGCGTTCACCGAGCAGCAGCGTGGTGATCAGGAAGCCGGACAGCACGAAGAACACCGTCACGCCGATGAAGCCGCCCTCGAACTGCGGGACGTGCAGGTGGTACAGGATCACGGCGAGGATCGCGATGGTCCGGAGTCCGTCGAGGGCGGGTGCGCGATGGGTGAGCGGGGGCGGTGGCGTCCGGCCCATCGGGTCGCCGTCGGTTCGGCCCCGCGCGGTCGTCGCGTGGCCGGGCGCGGTCGTCGCGCGGACCAGCTCGGGCGACAGCACGTCGGTCGTCACGGGCACCTCCTGCGCGATCGGGCGGCCACGACAGCGGGACGCGTCGTGACCGGATCGTCACATGATGCGCGCGGCAGGTAAGAGCCGACTCAACGCCCGGGGTGCACCAGCGTCGCCAGGGCGTCGAGTCGTTCGTGCACGATCGCAGCGAACGGGCGGTCCTCATCCGGAGCGATCCACTGAGCGAAGGACAGGTGGAACACCGTCACGGCGGTCTCGGCGGCCATCGTCGCCGTCGGTTCGGGGACGCCGCGCTCGCGCATGACCACGCCCAGGCGTGCCTTCAGGGTGGCGAGCTTGCCGAGCTCCCGTTCGCCGAGCGCTGCGTTCGCGTCGATGATCGTCTGCCGGGCCCGCGACCACGACCGGCGGTCCTCGGGGAAGAACCCGGCGGCGGCGTCGAGGGCGCGGTCGACCAGGTCGAAGGGCGCCGCGTCGGCCGGGGCAGCCGTGATCGGGTCGACGAACATCGCGAGGAAGTCGTCCTGGCCGGCGAACAGGACCTCGCGCTTGTCGGCGAAGTGCCGGAAGAAGGTGCGCTCGGTGACCTGGGCCTCGGCGGCGATCCGCGCGACCGTGGTGCCGTCGTAGCCCTCGAAGGCGAAGAGCTGCAGCGCGACCGCCTGCAGTCGATCACGCGTTCCGGGTTGCCATCGGGCCATGCGCAGAGTCTACTGATCAGGACACCTTGATGACAGCGGCTGACATCGAGTGCTACGGTGATGTCAGTTCATGACATCAGCGCCGTGGACACCTGTGAAAGGACCACTCATGCACGTGTTCGTCACCGGGGCATCCGGCTGGATCGGCTCCCACACCGTCGACGACCTGCTCACCGCCGGGCACACCGTTACCGGGCTCGCGCGTTCCGACGCGTCGGCCGCCGCGCTCGAGGCGAAGGGCGTCGCCGTCCTGCGCGGTGACCTCGACGACCTCGACGTCATCCGCCGGGGCGCTTCCGAGGCCGAGGGCGTGCTGCACCTCGCCAACAAGCACGACTGGGCGAACGCCGCCGCCACCAATGCCAGCGAGCGGGCCGCCGTCGAGACCATCGGTGCAGCGCTCGTCGGCACCGACCGCCCGTTCGTCCTCGCGTCGGGCGTCGCCGGGCTCGCCCAAGGCCGCCCCTCGACCGAATCGGACGCCAACCCGTTCGTCGGCCCGGACAGCATGCGCGGCGGCAGCGAGAACCGCGGCTTCGACTTCGTCGGCCAGGGGGTGCGCACGATCGCTGCCCGGTTCAGCCCCACCACCCACGGCACCGGTGACCACGGCTTCATCGCCGCGATCGTCGCCGCCGCTCAGGAGCGAGGCGAGTCGGGCTACGTGGGCGAGGGCACGAACAGCTGGTCCGCCGTGCACGTCACCGACGCCGCCCGGCTCGTCCGCCTCGGGCTCGAGCAGGCCCCCGCCGGCACTCGGATGCACGCCGTCGCCGAGACCGCGATCCCGACCCGGGCGATCGCCGAGGCCATCGGCGAGGTCCTCGGGCTGCCGGTGACCTCGATCGACCCGGCGGACGCGGACGCGCACTTCGGGTTCATCGGCCGGTTCTTCGGCATGGAGATGTCCGCCACGTCCGACGCCACCCGCGAGCTCCTCGGGTGGGAGCCCACCGGCCCCGGACTGCTCGAGGACATCGCCGCCGGCGCCTACTCCGGCGTGCGGGTCGCGTAGCCCGCGCGGCTCGGGCCCGACTCGGAACGACGAGTTCGATGTCGCACGACGTCGACATGGTCGTTCCGAGTCGGCGCCAGCCCCACGCGCCCCGGCAACGGACGGGAGGCCCGTGGCGGCCCCGCCCCGCGCCTCCCGGCCGTCGCCGGTCCGAACCACGGCGCATGGTGAGCAGAAATGGTCGGGTTCCGTCTCCGGACCCGACCATTTCTACTCACGAAGCGAACCGCGAAGCGACGCGCGACGCGCGACGCGCGAGCGCGTCGGCGCCGACTACTCGGACTTCTGCATCTGCCACGGCTCCGGCTCGCGGTCGCCGTTCGGGCGCACGGGCCGGACGTCTCCGACGATCGGGATCGCACGCTTCCGCATGAACCACAGGTAGCGGACGAAGAAGTGCGACAGCGTCGACAGCCGGTTGCCGTTGCCGAGCAGCGACGCGATGTGCACCGCCACCCACGCCAGCCACGCGACCGGCCCGACGAGCGTGATGCCACCCCGCAGCTGCGCGACCGCGGCGTTCGTGCCGATGGTCGCCATCGTGCCCTTGTCGAAGTACTTGAAGTGCTCGGTGGGCTTGCCCTCGAGCAGACGCTTGATCTGCTTCGCGACGTGCCGTCCACCCTGCAGCGCCGGCTGGGCCAGCTGCGCGAGGGCCTCGGACTGCGCCGCGATGTCGCCGGCCGAGAAGATCCGCTCGGCGCCGTTGACGCGCAGGTCGTCGCCGACCTGGATGCGTCCGCCGCTGGTCTGCGGCAGGCCCCAGCCCGAGACCTCCTTGTGCGCGGCGACGCCGGTGGCCCAGATGACCTGCGAGGCGGGGATGAACTCGCCGTCAGCCGTCATCACGCCGTCGGTCTTGACCTCGGAGACGCCGGTGTTCAGCCGGAGGACGACGCCGCGCTTCCGGAGGACCTTCGCCGCGTACCGGCGCAGACGCGGGGCGAACGGCTTGAGCAGTTCGCCACTGCGGTGCACGAGGGTGATCGTGATGGCACCCTTGTCCAGCTCGGGGTACGCCCCCTCGAGTGCCTGGTCGCGGAGCTCCGCGAGCGCGCCGGCCATCTCGACGCCGGTCGCGCCGCCGCCGACGATGACGATCTTGATCTCGTCGGGGCCCTGGTTCGCGGCAGCCTCTTCCAGCCGGGTGAACAGCTCGTCGCGGATGCGCAGGGCCTGCGAGCGGGAGTACATCGAGTACGCGTACTCGTAGGCGCCCGGAGTGCCGAAGTAGCTCGTGTTCACGCCGTTCGCCAGCACCAGGTAGTCGTAGTGCAGGTGCTCGCCGTCGGACATCTCGGCGATGCGTTCGTCGGTCCGGATGCCGGTGAGCAGGCCGTGCCGGAACTCGGCGTTGTCCTGCTTGGCGCGCAGGCTGCGCAGGAAGTACGTCACGTCGCCGGCGTTCAGTCCGCCCGTCGCCACCTGGTACATGAGGGGCTGGAACATGTTGTAGACGTGCCGGTCGACGAGCGTCACCCGGACGGGAGCGTCCGCCAGCTCGCGCATGGCAGCGACACCGGCGAATCCACCGCCGACGATGACGACGTGCGGGCGGGTGTCCTGGGGCATGCTGATCCGGCTTTCTTCGGTTCGTGAGGTGGTCACCCACGAGGGTACGCGCGCTGTGGACCGCTCCCGTCCACTGCCGACCGGGAGGCCCGGGTCGGCTCCGTCAGGCGTCGAGCCGTGCGTAGGTGCTCACGACGTTCCCCTTGCTCGTCACGGTGCTGTCGACCAGCCGCAGGCGCGTGGCCGGGTCGGTCGGCTCGAAGAGCTTCCGGCCGGAGCCGGCGATCGCCGGGTGCACCATCAGCTGGAGCTCGTCCAGGAGCCCAGCGAACAGCAGGTGCCGGACGACGCTCACGCTGCCGCACACCGCGATGCCGGCGCCGTCGCGTTCCTTGAGCTCGCGGACGAAGGTGTCGAGGTCGCCCGGGATCCTGGTGGTGTTCTGCCACGTCAGGTCGTCGCCGAGCGTCGTGGAGGCCACGTACTTCTCGATCGGGTTGATCCACTGCCCGAAGCCGTCGTCGGGGTGCGCCGGCCACCACTCGGACCACTCGAGGTAGCTGTTCCTGCCGAGCAGGACGGTGTCGGTGCGGGCCATGAACGCGCCCATCCCGGCCCCGAGCTCGTCGTCGAAGCTGTCGTACTGGAACTCGTACGGGTCCTGCACGACGCCGTCGACCGACGTGAACAGCCCTGCGGTGACCTTGCGCATGGCCGGAGCGTACTGCGGATCAGCTGCCGGTGCCGCTGTCGCTGCTGCTGCCGTCCGTGCCGCTGCCGGATCCGTACCCGGGGAGCTGCCCAGTGCCGTTGCCCGGGAACTGGTTCGTGCCGCCGTTCGTGCCGGGCACCTGCGTCGTCGACTGGGACTGGTCCCCACCGATCGCATGCCCGATGGCAAAGCCGATGCCACCGCCGACGAGCAGTGCTGCGAGTCCGACGATCGCAGCCAGGACGGGCCAGAACCACGGCGGCTTCGGTGCGCTCTTCCGGCTCGTCGGGGCCGAGGCGCCGTACCACGGGGTGGCGCCGTTCGGGTCGCCGGCGTTCCAGGATCCGGCGTCGGAGCGGTAGGGCTGCTGGGCGGACTGGTTCGGTGCGGGTGCGTCGAGGGTCGCCGTGGAGGTCGGCGTGGGTGCCGAACCCCAGCCGGCCGGTGCCGCTGCCGAGGGAGTGCGGGCGGCGTTGCCCGGCTCGTGGCCGTTCGTGGGAGTGGTGTCGCTCATGGAAGGCAGTGCACACCGCGCCCCTATGTGCAGTCGATGACGAGCCTGACGCAGTGCTGCGAACCGCCGCGTACCCTCGGGGCGTGCGCGATGAGCTGGAGACAGACCCGACCACGTTCCGCACGGAGCCGGCGCGCACGGGCCGACCCGAGCCTCCCGGCATCCCGCTGGTGCGACGCGCGAGGTGGGCCGCACTCGACTGGTGGTACGCGATCTCGTGGCAGGTGCGGAGCCTCGGGCCCACCACCGCTGACGACTACCGGACCGGTGACGGCCAGCCCGTCGTGGTGATCCCCGGCGTCTACGAGACCTGGCACTTCATGCGGCCGCTCATGGACGCCCTGCACGACCGCGGGCACCCGGTGCACGTGCTGCCGGTGCTGCGGCACAACCTACGGCCGGTGCCGGACTCGGCGCGCGACGTGTTCGCGTACCTCGAGGAGCACGACCTGCGGAACGTGCTCGTGCTCGCGCACAGCAAGGGCGGGCTCATCGGGAAGTACGCGATGACCCAGCTCGACGACCACGGCCGCATCGACCGCATGGTCGCCGTTTCGACGCCGTTCGCCGGGTCGGGCTACGCGCGACTGGCTCCGGTACGGCACCTGCGGGTGTTCCGGGCGGCCGACCCCGTGCTGGCCGGACTGGCGCGGGAGCTCGACGCGAACGCCCGCATCACCTCGGTCTACGGGGTGTTCGACACGCTCATCCCCGAGGGCAGTGAACTGTCCGGGGCGACGAACGTGCGGCTGCCGGTGGGCGGGCACTTCCGGATCCTCGGTGACGCCCGCACGCGCGCCGCGGTGCTGGCGGCCGCCGACCCGGCCTGAGCCGCGCCCGTCCCCGTCGCGTCCCCCCGCCCGTTCCGTCTCGTCCCCGAGGTTCCGAAATCTCGGCATGTCGGCGCTCGGATCGCCGCAGTTCGGAACCTCGGCGGAGATCATCCGGCATGTTGTGGAACCTCGGGGCGCGGCCAACCAGGCTCAGGCTCAGGCCCCGGGCAGGAACAGGCAGAACGGGTGCCCGTCGGGGTCGAGCAGCACCCGGACGTCGTCCTGCGGTTGGAACGCGGCCTGTGTGGCACCGAGCTCCTCGGCGCGGGCGACGGCTGCCGGCAGGTCCTCCACCTGGAAGTCGAGGTGCAGCTGCATGCCGGGGGCATCGGCGGTGCCGGGCCAGGTCGGCGCGACGTACTCGGGCTCGTACTGCACGGACAGGCCGGGGCCCTCGGCGGGGCGGATGCGGGCCCAGGTCGGGTCGTCCTCGTACACGGTCCACCCGGTCAGGGCGCCGTAGAACCGGGCGAGGGCGATCGGCTCCGGGGACTGCAGGACGGTCGCGGCGAGCGTCGGCATCGAGGCGTCTTCGCTGGTCATGCCGCGGAGCGTACGCCGATCAGCGACCACCGATCAGCGATCAGCGATCAGCGACCACCGATCAGCGGTCGGCGACGCTCGCGCGCTCGACGATGCGGTGCGGCACCACCACGGTCTCGGGTGGCAGGCTCCGGTCCTCGATCCGTCGCGTCAGCAGGTCGAGTGCTGCCGTCGCGAACGCCCGCCGGTCGAACGACACCGTGCTGAGCGCGGGGATCGCGTACGCCGCACCGTCGATGTCGTCGAACCCGATGACGCTGACGTCCTCGGGGACGCGGACACCTCGGGCGGCCAGGACGTGCAGCACGCCGAAGGCGATCGAGTCCGTGAACGCGAACACGGCGTCGGGCAGGGGGTGCTCGTCCAGCCAGGCCGCGAACGCCGTCGCTGCCGAACTCGTCGTCCAGGACGGCAGCGGCACCCGCAGTGCGGGATCCGGTTCGATCCCGGCGGTGGCGAGTGCGGCGAGGTACCCACGTTCCCGCAGCTCGCTGGTGGCGGTGGGCTCGGACGCCCGGGCGGCACCGACGACCGCGATCCGGCGGTGGCCCCGGGACGCCAGGTAGGCGGTGACCTGCTCGGCGGCGGCCCGGCTGTCGACGTGCACCTGGTCGACGTGCTCGGGTTCGACCTCACCGATCACGACGGTCGGCGGCAGCCCCTCGGTTGAGGCCAGGACGCTCGCGCTGAGCGACACCGGGTTGAGCACGAGGCCGTCGACGAGGTGGGCGCGGGCTCGTGAGACGAGTTCGCGCTCGCGGGCCGGGTCGTTGCCGGTCTGGTCGAGCTGGACGACCCATCCGCGCTCGCGGGCGAGTTCGACGAACCACTGCGCGAGTTCGGCGGAGTAGGCGCTGCCCATCTCGGGAAGGGTCAGGGCGATCGCACCGGAGCGGCCGTTCCGCAGCCCGCGGGCGGACAGGTTCGGCACGTAGTCGAGTTCGGCGACGGCCCGTTCGACGCGCTCGCGGGTCTCCGGGCGCACCACCACGCCGCCGTTGATGACGTTGGAGACGGTCTTCGGCGACACCCCGGCGAGGGTGGCCACGTCCCGCACGGTTGCGCGCATCGGGACGAGCGTAGCGCGGCCGGTCTCCGGTGGAGTCGTCGTGCGGGGTTGCGGGTGTGCGCTCACTGGAGCGTTACAACGATGGAAACGTTTGGCAACGGATTGCCACGTTGTAACTCAGCACGCCAGGGTCGCTGCAGGAATCCAACGGAGGAGGCCACCGAGTGACGAAGCTCGACGTCCGCGCGACGACCACCGCGCACACCGCACCACCACCCGACCCCGGGCTCCGCCGACGGAGCACGTGGCAGCGGATCCGCCGCGACCGGGTGCTGCTGCTGATGGGCCTGCCGGGAGTCGCCCTGCTGCTCGGGTTCCACTACCTGCCGCTGCTCGGGAACCTCATCGCGTTCCAGGAGTACCTGCCGTTCGTCCCGCTCGGCCGCAGCCCCTGGGTCGGGTTCGAGAACTTCTCGGTGGTGTTCGACGGCAACGGCGAGTTCCTCGGCGCGCTCCGGAACACCCTCGTGATCACCCTCGTGCAGGTCGTGTTCGTGTTCCCCGCGCCGATCATCCTGGCGCTCATGCTCAACTCGCTGCTGTCCGAGCGGATCAAGGGCGTCGTGCAGTCGATCCTGTACCTGCCGCACTTCCTGTCGTGGGTGATCGTCGTCGCGGTGTTCCAGCAGATCCTCGGAGGCTCCGGGCTCGTGAACAACGCGATCCGTGCCGCCGGCGGTGACGCGATCGACTTCCTCGGCAACCCCGACGGGTTCATCGCCCTGCTCACCAGCCAGGTGATCTGGAAGGACACCGGCTGGGCGACGATCCTGTTCCTCGCCGTCCTCAGCTCGATCGACGCCAGCCTGTACGAGGCGGCGAAGATGGACGGCGCCTCGCGCTGGCGCCAGCTGTGGCACGTCACCCTGCCCGGCATGCGCGGCATCATCATCCTGCTGCTCATCCTGCGGCTCGGCGACTCGCTCACCGTCGGCTTCGAGCAGATCATCCTGCAGCAGCAGGCCGTCGGTCGTGCCGCCAGCGAGGTCCTCGACACCTACGTCTACAACAACGGCGTGCTCGGTGGGCAGTGGGGTGTCGCCGCGGCCGTCGGACTCGTCAAGGGCGTCGTGGGCGTGCTGCTCGTGCTCGGCGCCAACAAGCTCGCGCACGTCTTCGGTGAAGCGGGCGTCTACCAGAAGGAGTCGCGATGACCGCCACGCACACCGTGACCGTCCCACGGGCGAAGAAGCGCAAGCGCGGTGGCCCGGACGCGGCTCCGCTGCCCGGACGGCTGCTCACCGGAGCGGTCCTGCTCGTGATCTGCCTCGTGGTGATCCTGCCGTTCGTCGGCATCGTGTCGACGAGCCTCGCACCCACCAGCCAGGTGAACGACGCCGGCGGGTTCGTGATGTGGCCGAAGGGCTTCGACCTCAGCGCCTACGAGAGCATCTTCGCCGGCGGTGTCGTCACCCGGGCCCTGGTCGTGAGCATCGGCATCACCACCGTCGGCACGCTCATCAGCCTGTTCGTGAGCGCGATGCTCGCCTACGCCCTCAGCCGTCCGGGCTCCTACGGGTCGGGCGCCGTGCTCGGCCTCGTGCTCGTCAGCCTGCTGTTCGCGCCCGGCCTCATCCCGAACTACCTCGTCGTCAAGCAGTTCGGGCTGCTCGACTCGTACTGGGCGCTCATCCTGCCCACCGCCCTGAGCGCCTTCAACGTCATCGTGATGCGGTCGTTCTTCATGGCGATCCCGCAGGAGCTCCTCGAGTCGGCACGCATCGACGGTGCCGGGGACTTCGCGGTGTTCTGGCGGATCGTGCTGCCGCTGTCGAAGGCCGTCCTCGCCGTCATCGGCCTGTTCTACGCCGTCGGGTACTGGAACGCGTTCTTCAACGCGCTGCTCTACATCAACGACACCGCGAAGTGGCCCCTGCAGCTGGTGCTCCGCACCTACGTGATCAACAACGCGCAGCTCGGTGGCGCCGACCTCGGGGCGTCCGCCGATGCCCTCCCACCCCAGGCCTCGATCCAGATGGCGATCCTCGTCGTCTCGATCGTGCCGATCCTCATCGTCTACCCGTTCCTGCAGCGGCACTTCGCCAAGGGTGTCCTGACCGGTGCGGTGAAGGGCTGACCAGCGTGACGAACAACGGAATCACCCGCCGCGCGCTCATCGCGGGCGGTCTCGGGGTCGCAGCCACGGGCCTCCTGGCCAGCTGCTCCACCGTGACCCGCTCGACCGACGTCAAGGCGATCAACCAGGCGGTCACGCTGCCGGACTACGTGCCGTGGGCCGGCGGGCCGGAGCCGGCGTTCCCGAAGACGAGCGCCCTCATGCCGAGCGCCTTCCGGAAGATCCCGGCGTCGCTCGTGCCCACCGACGGCAAGCCCGGCGACGGCTCGACCGTGCACGGCAGCGTGCCGACGAACTCGCCCGTGCCGCCCTCGAAGGGCAGCAACCCGTACTGGCAGGGGCTCGACCAGCGGATGGGGATCGACCTCGACCTCACCATCACGCCGAACGCCGACTTCGGCAACAAGTTCGCCACGCAGGTCGCGGGCGACACCCTCGGCGACGTGTTCACGGTGTTCGGGTCGTTCCCGTACCTGCCGCAGTTCCTCGAGGCAAAGGCCGCCGACCTCAGTCCGCACCTGTCCGGCAGTGGCGTCCGCGACTACCCCTACCTCGCCAACCTGCCGACTGCGTCGTGGCGCGGCACCGTCTTCTCCGGCGGCATCTACGGCGTCCCCGTCCCGCGCGGACCGTTGACGTCGCAGGCCCTGTACCGCCGGCAGGACCGGTTCGAAGCCCTCGGCGTCGACCCCGCGTTCTCGAGCGTCGACGAGTTCGTGCAGGTCTGCCGCGACGTCTCGGACCCGCACAGCAACCGGTGGGCCCTGGCCTCGGTGCCGACGAACATCCTCGGTCCGATGCTCGGGCTGCCGAACCAGTGGCAGGTCGAGGGTGGCCGGTTCACCCACATGTACGAGCTGGACGAGTACCAGGACCTGCTCGAGGTGTCGCGGAAGCTCATCGCCGAGGACCTCGTCCACCCGGACAGCATCACCGCCTACAACGGCAAGGTCTGGTTCGTGCAGGGCTCCGCCCTCATGCTCTCCGACACGTACAGCGCCATCCCCGGACTGCTGCAGCAGGCCACCCCGGGCAGCGGGTTCGAGCTGACCATCGCCCCCTTCGTCGGACCGTCCGGAGCGGAGTCGAAGCCGTGGCTCGGCGACCCGAACAACGCGATCGCGGCCGTCGCCGCCGGCGGTGAGGAGCGCGTGAAGATGCTCCTCGAGGTCCTGAACTGGTGCGCGTCGCCCTTCGGCACCGAGGCCTGGATGTACCGCAAGTTCGGCATCGAGGGCCGCGACTTCGAGTACCGCGACGGAGCGCCGGTCCTCACGAAGACGGGCAACAGCGAGACCGCGCTCGGCGAGTTCCCGTTGCAGTACTTCACCGAGTGCCCGCTGCCGCTGTACTACTCGGGCAACCCGACGATGACGGACACCGTCTACGAGTCGCTGTCGTCGTGGGTCGACCGCGGGCTGCCGAACCCCGCCTACGGCCTGTACTCGCCGACGAACTCGACGACCGGGCCGGCCCTCGGCACCTTCGCGACGAACGCGATCAACGACGTGCTGCTCGGGCGGGCGAAGGTGTCGTCGTGGAAGGGGACCGTGCGGGAGTGGCGTCGCCGGGGCGGTGACGCGATCCGCCGCGAGAACCAGCAGGCGTTGGCAGCGCGGTCGTCCTGACGCGATCGTCGTCGCGTGGTGTGGCGCCCAGGCGCCGCGCCGTTTCGCGGCGTCCCGCGCGCACGACGGCGTCGTGCGCGGCCCTGGACTCGGGGCGAGCGAAGGGGAGGCCCGTGGCGGGGTCCGCCACGGGCCTCCCGTCCGTCAGCGTGGCGCGCTCACACCAGCCACGACGGATCGGCGAACAGGTCCTCGAGTTCCTGGACCAACCGCGAGGTGTGGAAACCGTCGGCCGCCGCGTGGTTGATCTGCAGGGCCAGCGGCATCACCGTGCGGTCACCCTCCGTCCGGTACCGGCCGAGCGTGATGATCGGCAACAGGTGGTCGTACCCGTCGCGGACGTGCAGCGCGAACCCCGTGAACGACGTGCGGGGGAAGGTGGAGACGTCGAACACGTTCCGGGGCCGGTCGTCCTGCGGGAACATCCGGACGTCGTCCCGGTACCGCTCCATCGTGTCGACCGCGGCCGCGTGGAACCGGCCGGGGTCCTCGTCGTAGGGCACGACCAACGCCGAGAAGGTCTCCGTGTCCGGGTGGAACACCGTGAACATCGGGTGCACGACGTCCCAGACGCCGGGGGAGCCGTCGTCGAGCAGCTGCATCCGGAACTCGGCGTGGCGGTTGACCACGGTCGCGATCGCCCAGATCTGGGACGCGTAGGTCTTCGCCGCGCTCGTGCGGACCGCCGCGACGAACGCCGTGACGTCGACGTCGACGGTCACCTCGTAGGAGCACTGCACACGCTGCCGGTAGTGCTCGAAGTGCTCGCGGCGGGGCCAGGTGTCCAGGTCGATCGGTCGGAGTTCCGTCATGGCACCAGTCTGGTCGCGAGTGCGGCGTCGAGTGCTGCCCGCTCACCGTCGATCGTCAACGCGACCTCGACGAGCGCCCGTCGCTTCCACAGGAGGAGCAGCACGTCCTCCGCCCGACCAGTGACGATGACGGCGGCGTCGCCACCGTCCGTGCCGTCGAGCGAGGCCTCGCCGGGTGCGTCGGAGAACGCGAACGCGACGGTCCGCGCCAGCGCCGCGATGCGGCCGAGCCGCACCTGACGCGGGTACAGGTCACCGACGACCTCACGAACGCCGTCGGTCGCCAGCTCGACCGGGAGGCCCGGCTCGACTCCCAGCGCCCGCTGCGCGTCCCACAGGTGGATCGCGGTCTCGTGCGCCTGGCGACGTGCCCAGGTCGCGGCCGTGTCCGGCGGGTAGATCGCCGAGCACGGAGTGTCCGAGGAGCGTGCCCGGAGCGCCGCGACGAGTTCGTCGGCTCCCGTGCGGAAGCGGTCCGCGAGGTCGTCGTGCGCGAGCGGTGCGGGCTCCGAACCGGTCAGCTGCCCGAGCGCCCACCGGTGCACGTCGGTCAGATGGACACCGAGGTCCTCGACGGACCAACCAGGGCACGACGGCACCGGTGCCGCGCGGTCGCCGGACCGCAGGACGTCGTCGAACCGTTGCGCTGCTCCGGCGAGGGCGGTGAGGTGGGTGTCGTACGTCGACATGGAGCCAGCATGGTCACGAGGTGCTCCCTAGGGTGGAGCCATGCCGACGCTCGAACGGGTTCCTGCCCTGACCGCCCCGGAACTGCTGGCCGCACCGGTCGCCGCGGCGCTCGCCGTGTTGCCCGCCGATGTCGCCGCACGGATCGAGGCAGCTCCGATCGACCCTGACCTGGCCGACACCGCCGCGTTCTCGGATGCGTACGGCTTCCCGCTCGACGGCGGGGCGAACTGCATCGTCGTCGCGGGCAAGCGCGGCGAGGACGTCCGGTTCGCCGCGTGCGTCGTGCTCGCCCACACCCGCCTCGACGTGAACCGTGTCGTCCGGAAGCTGCTCGACGTGCGGAAGGCGAGCTTCGCGCCGATGGACCAGGCCGTGGAGCTGACGGGCATGGAGTACGGCGGGATCACCCCGATCGGGCTGCCCTCCTCGTGGCCGGTGTACGTCGATTCCCGCGTGCTCGATGCACCGGACGCGGTGATCGGAGCCGGACGACGCGGCGCGAAGGTGTTCCTGCCCGGCTCCGTCCTCGGAGCGCTGCCGGGTGTGCAGGTCGTCGAGGGCTTGGCGACCGAGGGGCTCGCGACCGAAGGCTGATCAGTCGTTCGGGCGGATGAGGCAGAACGGGTGGCCCGCCGGGTCGAGGTACACGCGGAACGTCGGGGTCGCCGAGCCCGTCGCGGTCGCACCGATCGCCAGGACCGCGGCCTCGCCGTCGTCGAGGTCCTCGACCTTCACGTCGAGGTGGCTCTGCTGCGGGACGAGCTGGCCGGGCCACTCGGGTGCGCGGTAGTCCTCGACCTGCTGGAACGCCAGGAGCGGCCGCTGGTCGGTGAAGGGGAGCGCGACCTCGGCCCAGTCCTCGTCGAAGCCGACGATCTCGCCGCCGAGCAGCTCCGCGTAGAAGCGCGCCAGGCCGCGAGGGTCTGCGCAGTCCAGGACGACCATGTCGAGTGTGCCGATCATGGCCGTCACGGTAGACCGATCAGCGCGCCGCGGTCAGGGCCTTCGTGATCCGCTGCAACGACACCGTCTCAGCGGTGCCGAGTTCCTGCGCGAACAGGCTGAGGCGGAACTCCTCGAGCATCCACCGCGCGTGCACGAGCTCGGAGTGCGAACCGACTGCCGGAGGGAAGGCCCCGCCGGCGTCGACGTAGCGGTCGGTGGCGACGGTGACCTCGCGCATCCACGTGGCATCGCGCCCGGGGTTCTGCAGCAGCTTCTGCACGCGTGCCTCGATGCCCTGCAGGTAGACCCGGATGCGCCGGAGCCGGTCGGTCCCGGCGACGGAGACGAACCCCGGGGAGACGAGACGCTCCATCTGCTGGCGCATGTCCGTCAGCGCACCGAGCAGGGACATCGAGTTCGCCTGCTTGAGTGCTCGTTCGGCGGACCGTTGGGCGAGGAGCACGGCAGCGAGCTCGGACACCGCCGTGAACATCGTGTCGACGACCGTCGCCGACACGGCGTCACGGACCGCTTCGAACGCGGCCTTCGTGAACACGAGCCCGTCCGGGTGAGCGCGACGGATCACCGCGTCGACGACGGCCGCGAGCACGTCGTCGAAGAGTGCGTTCGTGGAGGCGTACGGGCTCGCCGCGAGTGCGAGCTTCTCCTGCGCGGTCAGGTGCGACTGGATGTACGACACCGGCGACGGCACCGCGAGCATCACCAGGCGACGGACCCCGGCGGGCATGCGCACCTGCCGGTCGGACGGCGTCGCGAGCAACTGCACGCCGACGGTCGCCTTCGGGCCGGAGCCCTCCTCCACCAGGGACGGGTAGGCACGGATGACACCACCGGCCTGCTTGGTGTCGAGGGTCTGTGGCAGGTCCTGGGGCGGCCACGTGGTGAGGCCGGACTGTTCCACCCCGGCACCGCCACCGGCGGCGGCGACGCGAGCCGCGCCTCCTGGCTGTCCCGCAGCCCGCACCGTGGCGGAGGCGACACTCTGCTGCGTGCGGTCCTTGAGCT
Source organism: Curtobacterium sp. VKM Ac-2861 (assembly GCF_013204965.1). Classification (NCBI taxonomy): domain Bacteria; kingdom Bacillati; phylum Actinomycetota; class Actinomycetes; order Micrococcales; family Microbacteriaceae; genus Curtobacterium; species Curtobacterium sp. VKM Ac-2861. The sequence goes on along the minus strand of NZ_JABMLA010000007.1, from coordinate 45,406 downwards.
TCGTCTGCAGGACCGACAGGTCCTTGCCGGCCTCGACGCGCCGACCACGTTCGTCGACGACCGCCCAGGTCGGCAGCAGGTGCGACGGCACGCGGGCCAGGTCGAAGTCGGACTCCGACACCGGCACGTAGGTCATGCGCTGGATCGCTTTGGCCAGGGTCGCGCGGAACGACTCGGTCGGCTCGGTCGGGGCGTCGTCCGGCAGTTCGGCGACGATCTTCTCGGCCCAGTCGGCTGCGGGTACGACGTTCTTGCGGATCTGCTTCGGCAGCGACTTGATGAGGGCGGTCACGAGCTCCTTGCGGAGGCCGCGGACCTGCCAGTCGAAGCCCTCTTCGCGCATGCGGGGGAGCAGTGCGAGCGGAACCTGCACGCTGACGCCGTCGTCCTGCGCGCCCGGCTCGAAGCGGTACTGGATCGCGAGTCGCTGGTCGCCGCTCCGCCACTGGGTCGGGTACTCGACGTCGTCCTCCGCCGCCTCGGCAGCGGATTCGTCCAGGAGGTCCGCCCGGCGCATCGTGAGCAGGTCCGGTTGGTCGCGGCGCGTCGTCCGCCACCACCCCTCGAAGTCGCGGGTCGTCGCGATGTCGGCGGGGATGCGGGCGTCGTAGAACTCGTAGACGTTCTCGTCGTCGAGCAGGATGTCGCGGCGGCGCGTGCGCTCCTCGAGCTGCTCGAGTTCCTTGCGGAGCTTCCGGTTGGCACGGTCGAACGCCTGCTGCGACTCCCACTCGCCCTCGACCAGGGCGTGGCGGATGAAGAGCTCGCGCGAGTGCTCCGGGTCGATCCGGGCGTACTGCACGCGGCGCCGCTGCACGATCGGGACGCCGAACAGGGTCACCCGCTCGTAGGCGACGACCGCGCCCTGCTTCTTCTCCCAGTGCGGTTCGCCGTAGGTGCGCTTCAGCAGGTCACCGGCGAGGGGCTCGACCCAGGCGGGGTCGATCCGGCCGACGGTCCGTGCGAACAGTCGACTGGTCTCGACGAGTTCGGCCGCCATCACCGCGTCGGGCTGCTTCTTCGCGAGCACACTGCCCGGGAACACCACGAACCGGGTGTTCCGCGAGCCGAGGTAGTCGCGCTTCTCGCGGTCGCGCAGCCCGATCTGGCTGAGCAGACCGGCGAGCAGGGACCGGTGCACCGCGTCGCCGTCGTCGGAACGGGACTGCCCGACCCGGACGTCGACCTGCTTCGCGGCGCGGGAGAGCTGGCGGTAGAGGTCCTGCCACTCGCGGATGCGCAGGTAGTTGAGGAACTCGGCCTTGCAGAGCCGGCGGAACGCGCTCGACGACAGCTCGTCCTGCTTGTCCTCGATGTAGTTCCACAGCGCGAGCAGGGTGAGGAAGTCGCTCGTCGGGTCGGCGAAGCGGGCGTGCATCTGGTCGGCGTGGGCGCGCTTCTCGAGCGGGCGTTCGCGGGGGTCCTGGATGCTCAGGGCACTGACGACGGCGACGACCTCGCGACCGACGCCCTGGCGCCCGGCCTCGAGCACCATCCGGCCGAGCCGCGGGTCGATCGGCAGCCGGGTGAGCTGTCGTCCGGACTTGGTGATCCGGCCGTCCTTGTCGACGGCTCGGAGTTCGCGCAGCAGGTCCAGGCCGTCCTTCACGCCGCGGGAGTCCGGTGGCTGCAGGAACGGGAACGACTCGATGTCGCCGAACCCGAGCGAGATCATCTGCAGGATCACCGCGGCGAGGTTCGTCCGCAGGATCTCGGGGTCGGTGAACTCGTCGCGACGCTCGAAGTCGTCTTCGGAGTAGAGCCGGATCGCGATGCCGGCGCTCGTGCGGCCCGCTCGACCCGAACGCTGGTTCGCGCTGGCCTGCGAGATCGCCTCGATCGGCAGCCGCTGCACCTTGGCGCGCGGGGAGTACCGGGAGATGCGGGCGGTCCCGGTGTCGATGACGTACTTGATGCCGGGCACCGTCAGCGAGGTCTCGGCGACGTTCGTGGCGAGCACCACGCGTCGGCGGATCCCCGGCGTCGTGCGTCGGTCGAACACGCGGTGCTGGTCGGCGGCGGAGAGCCGGCCGTACAGGGGCAGGACCTCGGTGCCCTGGTAGCGCTTGCCCTCGATCGCGTCCTGCGCGTCACGGATCTCGTTCTCGCCGGACAGGAACACGAGCACGTCGCCGGGTTCTTCGCGCGCGAGTTCGTCGAGTGCGTCGGTGATCCCCTGCAGGGTGTCGCGGTCGTCGGCGCCGTTCGCCCCGCCGCGGTCGGCCGTGCGCGAGTCGGTCTCGTCGTCCTCGTCGGTGTCGTCCGCGTCCTCGGACACGAGCGGGCGGTACCGGATCTCGACGGGGTAGGTCCGCCCGGAGACCTCGATGATCGGGGCATCGCCGAAGTGCTTCGAGAAGGACTCGGGGTCGATCGTCGCGCTCGTGATGATGAGCTTGAGGTCAGGGCGCCGCACCAGGAGTCGCTTGAGGTACCCGAGCAGGAAGTCGATCGTGAGCGACCGCTCGTGCGCCTCGTCGATGATGATCGTGTCGTACCGCTTCAGGTCGCGGTCGAAGTGGATCTCGTTCAGCAGGATGCCGTCGGTCATCAGCTTGATGCGGGTGTTCGACGACACCTTGTCGGTGAACCGGACCTGGTAGCCGACCAGGTCGCCGAGGTCGCTGCCGAGCTCTTCGGACACGCGCTCGGCGATGGTGCGAGCGGCGATCCGGCGGGGCTGGGTGTGCCCGATGTGCTCACGCCCCAGCTCGAGGCAGATCTTCGGCAGCTGGGTGGTCTTGCCCGAGCCGGTGGCACCCGCGACGATGACGACCTGGTTGTCACGGATGGCGGCCGCGATGTCGTCCCGCCGCTGCGAGACCGGCAGTTCGGGCGGGTACGTGATGACTGGCGGCGTGGGAGACATGAGCATTCCAGGATACCGTCACGCCGCCGGTGCTGCGAGTCCGGCGGCGAGGTCCGCCGCGGATCGAGCGGGCAGGGCGCACACGCGGTCGTGGCAGACGTACGCAGCCGGGTCGAGGGCGTCTCGTGCCTCGAACAGTTCGAACCCCGCAGCCGCCCAATCCGCAGCCTGCGTCGGGGTCACACGAGCGATGACCGTGCCGGGTCGGCGCGCGGCGCGGACGGCGTCGCGGAGCGGGTCGTGCTGGTCCGACGTCACGACCACGACCTCGCGCGAGGGTCGTTGCAGGCCGAGTGCGACACCGAGGGCGTCGGCGTGCCCGAGCGGTCGCTCGGTACCCGTCGTCGCGCGGTCGGCCACCAACCGCGCCGCCGCTGTCCGGTACGCGGAGTCCCCGGTCAACGCCGCGAGGCCGGCTGCCGCTGCGGCCAGCGCCACCGTGCCGGAGCGCATCGCGGTCTGCGGCTGTTCCCCGGTCGCCGTGCCCGCTCCGGCGAGCACGGCGTCGACGTCGAACCGGTTCGCCAGGCCGTCGTCGACCAGGGAACGAGCCGTCACGGCGTAGGTGACCTCGCCGGTCACCAGGGCGAGCTCGAGCAGACCCTCGGCCAGCAGTCCGACGTCCTCGATGGTCGCCGGTGCTGCTGACGCGCCGCGAGGCGTGCTCGAGCGGACCACGACGTGCCCGTCACGCACGTGCGACCGCAGCAGCGCATCGGCCGCATCCCGGGCGAGGCAGATCATCTCGGGGTCGTCATGGCGGTCACCGGCGATCGCGAGTCCGCGGATCGCCAGGCCGTTCCAACCGGTCAGGACCTGGTCGTCGAGTGGTGGCGGCTCGAGGAGCGCGCGCTCCGACAGCGGCCGCCGGTACCACTCGCCCTCCACCCGCTGGCCGTCGATCGTGGACTCGCTGTCCTGCGCGGCGACGAACGCCCCGTCGTCCTGGCGCAGGGTGTCGCGCAGGAAGTCCGCGATGCCGCGCGCCTGTTCGGCGCCGGCGACCGCGAGGAGTCCGGCGTTGTCGTAGAGCATCCGCTCGTAGTGCGGCACACTCCAGTCGCGCTTGGTGGCGTACCGGAAGACACCGCCGTCGGCATCGGTCAACTCGGAGGCCCGGATCGCGTGGAGCGACCGGTCCAGCAGGCCGTCGGCCTCGGCATCGCCGTCGCGTGCTGCGTCGGCGAGGAACTCCAGCAGCGGCGTGCTCGGGAACTTCGGAGCACCGCCGAAACCACCGTAGGTGGTGTCCTCTGCCTGCGACAGCTGACCGGTGACGGCCCGGATGCTGTCGGCGGACGGGAGGCCCGTGGCTGCTCCGCCAGCACCCTCGCCAGCGCGGGCGGTCGCGTCCGCCTCGGCCCCCTGCCGGATCGCCGTCGCGATGGCCGCGGCGTTCGCGTCGACCTCGTGCCGCCGCTCGGTCCACGCATCGAGCACCGCCGCCAGGATCTGCCGGAACGCGGGCACCTGACCGACGGGGGTCGGCGGGAAGTAGGTGCCGGCGAAGAACACGTGGCCCTCGGGCGTCAGGAACGTCGTCAGGGGCCACCCGAGCTGCTGCGTGAACGCGCTCGCGGCGGCCATCAGGCTGGCGTCGACGTCGGGACGTTCTTCGCGGTCGACCTTGACGGCGACGAAGTCCTGGCGGAGCAGTGAACCGATCTCCGGATCGGCGAAGCTCTCACGCGCCATGACGTGGCACCAGTGGCACGTGGCGTAGCCGACCGACGCCAGGACCGGGACGCCGCGCTCACGTGCCTCGGCGAAGGCTTCGGGGCCCCACTCGCGCCAGTCCACGGGGTTGTCGGCGTGCAGCCGGAGGTACGGGCTGACCGAGGTGCCGAGTCGGTTGTCGTTCATGGCTCCAGCGTGCCCCGTGGCGACTGAGCGGGCCAGCGACGGAGGCGATCTGTGGACGGATCGCGGAGTCCACAGGCCGCAGCGGGACGGTCAGCGGGGGAGCCACCCCGTCAACGCGGCGAGACGCTGTGCGACCTGGGTGGGGGTGAGACCGTCCGTGTCCACCCGGGTGACCGTGTCCCCGGAAGCCGAGTCGAGCCTCCCGGCCGTCCGCGTGCTGTGCGCGAGCTGCGCCTGCGGGACCTCGCCACCCGACCGTCGGGCCAGCCGCTCGGCGGTGGGACCGTCCGCCGCGCGCAGCAGGACCGTCGTGACCACGGGGTCGTCGCCCATGGCGGCCGCCAGACGCTCGTGTTCGAGCACGGAAACGGTGTTCGTGTAGACCAGCCGGTGGTGGCCGAGCTCGCGGTAGGACGTCCACAGGGCGGCGAGGTTCCGTTCCGCGAGCCGCGCCTCGGGGTGCTCGACGTGCGGTGCCGGGTGCGCCAGGTCGAGCAGGTCGCCCTCGATCACCGCGTGGCGCACGTCCGCGGCGACGAGCAGGTCGTGCAGCGCCTCGGCAGCGGTGGACTTGCCGACACCGGACCGCCCGCCGATGAACAGGACCTCGGAGCGGGGCGTGCTCGGCACCGTCACCCGAGGCCCAGCGACAGGAGCGCGAGGGCAGCGTCCTCGGGGCCGTAGTCGAACATGCGCTCCCAGAACGGGTCGTCGGCCCACGGCACGTCACCGTCAGCCGGTGTGGACTGCGCCGTCTCCACCAACCAGTCGAGTTCGGGCAGGACCGCGGCCGCGAAGGTCGGCGGCTGCCACCCGAGCGCGCGTGCCGCCGTCGTGTCGAGGACGAACGGTGACGGCGACGACCAGGGGGTGGTGCCGACGAAGGCAGGGGCGTCGGCGTCGAGCAGGACCTCGTCGAACCGGTGGTCGAGGTGTCCAGCGATGGTCCGCACGATCTCGAGCGCCGTCGGAGCGGTGTCGTCGGCGACGTTGAGGATGCGCCGGTCCGGAGCGTCCGCGACCAGTCGGACGAGCGAGCCGATGCCGCTCGCCGCCGTCGTGTGGTCCACACCGCGGCCGTGGTCGGCGAGCAGGATGCGTTCCCGGCCGTCGAGGACCCGGCGGACCACGAACCACTCTCGCGGTCGACCGATGCCGACGCCGTAGACCTTCGACGGGCGCAGCACCGTGACCGGGGCGCCGTGGTCGAGCAGCACTTGCTCGGACGCCACCTTCGCCGCGCCGTAGCCGTCACGGCTGGTCGGGTCGCCGTCGCCCGCCGTGACGGTCGGCTGGATCTCGGTGACCGCGGCGCCGAAGACCGGCTTGTCCGTCGAGTTCGCGTGCCGGCCCTGGTCGTCGACGTAGACCGCACGCGAGGAGACGAAGACGCTGGAACCGACGTCGTCGAGGAACGGCAGGAGCTGCGTCGCGTCGTCGCGGGTCAGCCCCACGGTGTCGACGAGCAGGTCCGCGCCGGGGCGGAGGAGGTCGCGCAGGGTGCTCGTGTCGCGGCGGTCACCCGCGGTGAAGGTCGCGCCGCGGGCGGTGAGGGAATCGGCTGCCGGGCCACCGCGGCGCGCGATGACGTCGACCTGCCAGTCGTCGCCGCCCCGCCCGGAGGCGTCGAGGAGTTCACGCGCGACGGCCGAACCGATCCCGCCGGTACCGCCGAGGATGACCGCGCGTCTGGAGCTCATGCGCCAACGCTAGCCGGGGCGCGCGTCGTCGTCAGGACGCCATGGCCTCGGGCTCGTGCCGCCACCAGTCCAGCAGCGAGCCGTCGTACACGGTGACCTTGTCGTGGCCGAGCACGGTCAGCGCCAGGGCATCGACGCACGCGGCGCTGCCGACCCCGCAGTACGTCACGATCTCGTCCTCGCCGACGACCGCGGCGAACGCCTCGGCGAGCTTCGGCCCGCGCAGGTACGCGTTGGTGTCCGGGTCGACCAGGGTGTCCACGGTGATCGGGGTGCTCCCCGGGATGATCGGCGGGTGGTCGTCGCCGAGGGCCGCTGCGGGCGCCGCGAACACCAGTGCCGCGGGCTGTTCACCCGTCACTGCTCGGCGGACACGGGCGTGGTCGGCCCAGAGCGGGCGTTCTTCACCGGCGAGGAAGGCGCTGTCGTCGTCGGGCGCCTTCGCCGGCGATGGTGAATGGCGCAGTGCACCGACGCGGACCGGCCGGCCCTCGTCGCGCCACTTCGTGAACCCGCCGTCGAGGACCGCGACGGAGTCGAAGCCGAACGACCGGAAGATCCACCACAGCCGCGCCGACCACTCGCCGATGCTGTCGTCGTAGACCACGACCGTCGAGGTGTTCGTGACGCCGAGGTCGCCAGCAGCTGCCTCGAACCGCTCGGCACTCGGGCGGGTGAAGGGCACCTCGGCGCCCGGCGTGGAGAACGCGTCGACGAGGTCGGCGAAGCGGGCGCCGGGGACGTGCCCGCGCTGCTCGTAGGAGGCGACCGCGGAGTGCCACATCGTCTCGAGGCCGGTCCCCACCGTGTGCACGGAGGCGTCGAGGACGACGAGCTCGTCACCACCGAGGTGGTCGGCGAGCCACTGCGTCGACACGAGCGGCGAGGTCAGGACGGGGGCCATGCCGCACACGATAATGCGGACCACTGACGGGTGACAGGGAAACCGACACACTGCGCAACCGGGGCGCGTGTGGTGGCTGGTGCGTGCGCATGTTCCGACGATCCACGAGTTGTTCGACCGGTGGTTCGTCGCAACATGCACACGCAATGACTGCGGGTGCATGTTCCGACGATCCACGCGTTGAACGACTCGTGGAACGTCGCAAAACCCGTGCGACCCGGCACCCGCCCCCGCCCGCAACCGCCCCCGCCCGCACCCCAGCCCCACCCTGCCCCGCCACACACACACGCACGAACGGCCCGCCCCGGCAGAACCAGGACGGGCCGTTCGGACGAGCTGAGGCGTCAGTGTGCGGCGGCGGGGATGCTCCCGGTCGTCGTGGACGCGGCGTGGGCGAGCCGGTCGAGCCGCACCGACTGCCGGTTGATGAGCAGGCCACCCGCCAGGGCGACGAGCACGAGCACACCGGCCGAGATGCCGAACGCCACGTGGTAGCCGTCGAGCGTGGCCTGCGCCTGCTGCAGCTTCGTGGGCGCCGCCGACAGCCCGGTCAGGCTGTTCTTCACGACGTCGGCGAAGATCGTCGACAGCAGCGCCGTGCCGATCGAGCCACCGATCTGCTGCATGGTGTTCACCGTCGCCGAGGCCACACCGGCGTCGGCTCGGGCCACCCCGGTGGTCGCGGTGTTCATCGCGGACGAGAAGATCGTGCCCATGCCGAGCCCGATGACGATCAGCGCCGGCAGGACGGTGCCCGCGTAGGAGCTGTCCAGGTCGGTGCGCAGCAGCAGGAGCAGGCCGATCGCGGCGACGAGGCCACCGGCGAAGATCAGGATCTTCGGGCCGATGCGCGGCAGCAGTCGCCCACCGATCTGCGTCGCCGAGATCATGATCGACAGCGGCATCGGCAGGAAGGCCAGACCGGTCTGCAGCGAGCTGAACCCGAGGGTCTGCTCGAGGTAGTAGGTCAGGAACAGGAAGATGCCGAACATGCCGATCGCCACCAGGCCGATCGCGATGAACGACCCACCGCGGTCACGGTCGAGCACGACCCGCAGCGGCAGCAGCGGGTGCGCCACACGGGTCTCGATGAACACGAACGCGGCGATCAGGACGACGCCACCGGCGAGCATCGCGATGGTGACGGGGGAGTCCCAGCCGTTGGTCTCGGCGTTCGAGAACCCGTAGACGACGCCGACCAGACCGGCGGTGATGGTGATGACGCCGGCGACGTCGATGCGCGGGCGATCGACCTTCGGCGGCTTCTCCATGAACACGAGCGCGCCGATCACGCCGAGCACGGCGAAGACGACGTTGACGTAGAGGCACCAGCGCCACGACGCGTACTCGGTGAGCACGCCGCCCAGGAGCAGGCCGATGGCCGCACCGGAACCGGCGATCGAGCCGAAGATGCCGAACGCACGACCGCGCTCCTTCGGGTCGCGGAACGTGGTGGTCAGCATGCCGAGCGCGGACGGTGCGAGCAGGGCGCCGAAGACACCCTGGAGGGCGCGGGCCGCGACGAGCAGGCCGAACGAGTCGGCGAGGCCGCCGAGCACGGACGCGACCGCGAAGCCGACCAGTCCGATGATGAACGTGTTCTTGCGGCCGAACAGGTCGCCGAGGCGCCCGCCGAGCAACAGGAGCGAGCCGAACGCCAGCGAGTACGCGGTGACGATCCACTGGCGTTGGTCGGTGCCGAACCCCAGGTCGGCCTGGGCCGAGGGGAGCGCGATGTTCACGATCGTGGCGTCGAGCACGACCATCAGCTGGGCGAGGGCGATGACCGCCAGGGCGATCCAGCGGTGGTTGCTCTTGGCGGGGGTGGTGCCAGAAGTCGTGGGTGCTGCCCCGGTGGGGGTCGGCACGGTGTGTTCTGCCGTCACGGCAGCCTCCTTCGAGAAGGTTGGAGGGGGAGCACGAAGCGCGCACCGTCGGGCGTTTCGAAGAGGGGAGGTGTCAAACGGATGCGCGGCATCCGTTTGTCGACAGTGTAGACCGAAACGGAAGGTCCGCATCCACTTATTCCCAGAAAGTTCAACTAGGTTCGGCATCGTGAGCACCACCGAGTCCGCGCCCGACCTCGAGCGCCCGCTGCGCGCCGATGCGGCACGCAACCGCGAGCTGATCCTGCAGACCGCTCGCAAGTGCTTCGCGGAGCGCGGGCTGTCGGTCACCCTGAACGACATCGCGCACGAAGCGGGGGTCGGTGTCGGCACCGTGTACCGACGTTTCGCCGACAAGGACTCCCTGATCGAGGCGCTGCTCGCCACCAAGTTCGAGGCGATGAACGACGCAGCAGCCCGCGCCGCCGACGTCGTCGACCCGCGCGAGGCCCTGCGGGTCTACCTGACCGGGGTGTTCGAGTTCCGCGCCCGCGACCGTGCGCTCGCCGACGCCATCGTGCGTGCCGGCAAGGCGCGTCCGTCGATCGTGCAGGAGCGTGACCGGCTGGAACGCCAGGTCTCCGCGATCATCGGTCGGGCCGAGACCGCCGGGGTGGTCCGCGCCGGCTTCGACTACCGCGACCTCCCGATGCTCACCGCCATGGTGGGCGCCGTCGCGGACGCCACCCGCGAGCACGACCCGAACGCCTGGCGCCGGTACGCCGAACTCCTCATCGAGGGCGTCCTGCCGCAGACCCGGACCGCGCCGAGCATGGTCGGCGACCCGCTCGACCGTGAGTCCATCGAGCGCGCGCTGCACGCGCAGTCCTGACGCGTCCCCGCGGACCGCGCGCGGCTCCGGTGCCAACCGACTGCGGATTGGAGGCCCGTGGCGGAGTCGACCCGTGCCTCCCGTCCGGCGGTCTGGTCGCGACCAGTGCGCCGGGCCGGTCACGACCAGGGCGCCGGGCCAGTCGCGACCAGCGCGACGGGCCGAAACTCGACGCGCGTTACAGCCAGCTCGGCAGCCAGTAGTGCGACCGGATGAAGTCCCACGGCACCTGGATCGCGGTCCACATCGGGTACCAGTACGCCGACGCGAGCACCACCACGACCAGGTACACGCCGACCCACACGATCGCCCGGGTCCGTCGGGGCCGTGGATCGGTCCGTGACCCGAGCACCAACCCGATCGCCGCCGCCAGCGCCATCACCATGAAGGGCTCGAAGGCGATCGTGTAGAACTGGAACACCGTCCGGTTGACGTACATCAGCCACGGCAGGTAGCCCGCGGCGACGCCGAGCAGGACGAAGCCGTACTGCCACTGTCGGCGCAGGATCCAGAGCACGAGCAGCGCCACGGTCGCGATGACCGCCGCGTACCAGATGAACGGGTTCGCGACGCCGGTGATCGCCTCGCCGCAGCGGCTCGCCGAGCAGCCGTCCTGGCCGGCATCGGTCCCGACGTAGAACATCGACGTGGGCCGCTGCATCACGAGCCAGAGCAGCGGGTTCGCCTGGTACGAGTGCGGCGTGTGCAGCCCGATGTTGAAGTTGTAGATCTCCGACTGGTAGTGCCACCAGTTCTGCAGACTGTCCGGCACCCACCGGAGCAATCCGGTCCAGCGTTCGCCGCCGGAGGCCAGCCAGTTCCGGTCCCAGCCGTCCTTCGACACGAACCAGCCGGTCCACGACGCGACGTAGGTGACGGCGGCGATCGGCACGGTGAGCAGGAACGACACGGGGGCCTGCTGCAGCAGCGCGCTGGACGACCAGAACTCGACCCCCGCACGGCGGCGCATCATCATGTCGCTCAGCACGGAGTACACGGCGAAGAACGCCAGGAAGTACATCCCCGACCACTTCGTCGCGGTGGCCAACCCCATCGTCAGCCCCATCGCGAACAGCCACGGACGCCACCAGAGCACGGGCCCCCACAGGGTGTCCCGGCCGGCGGCGACGCGCTCGGCGACCCAGTCGTCGAGCCGCCGCTGACTCCGGCGCCGGTCGAGCAGGAGCGCCCCGAACCCGAGCACGACGAAGAACGTCAGGATCCCGTCGAGCAGCGTGACGCGGGACATCACGATGGCCTGGCCGTCGATCGCGAGCAGGCCGCCGGCGAGCGTGCCGACCAGGGTGGAGCGGAACAGCGACCGGGCGATCACCGCGGTGAGGAACACCGTCGCGATGCCGAGCACGGCGACGGCGAACCGCCAGCTGAACGAGTTGTCCGCCCCGAACAGGAGCATGCCGAGCCCGATCAGGTACTTGCCGAGCGGCGGGTGCGCGATGAACTCCGCGGCGCTGGTGAAGATGTCCGTCTCACCACTCGAGAACCGGTCGTCGGTCGTCGGGGCGGAGTCGCTGCTCGGGTTCGCCGGCCAGGTGCCCTCGTAGCCGAGGTGGACGATCGACCAGCCGTCCTTGACGTAGTAGGTCTCGTCGAAGACCAGGGAGTGCGGGTTCCCCAGGTTCGCCAGGCGCAGCACGGCGGCGAGCAGCGTCACCGCGATCGGTCCGGCCCAGCGCCACACCGCGACGCGCTGGGCGGTGGAGAGCACCCGCCCCCACCAGTCGTCGAGGCGCGAGCCGACCGGCGCGTCGGACACGGCCGTGCGGTCGTCGGTCAGCTCGCTGGTCATCGTTGAGCATCCTACGGATCGACCGCATGTCCGCGCTGCGACCCCGCTGCGACGACAATGGGTGGCGTGATCGTCCTCGCAGCAACCCCCATCGGCAACCTCGGGGACGCCTCGCGCCGTCTCGTCGAGACCCTCTCCAACGCCACCGTGGTCGCGGCGGAGGACACCAGGACCGCCATCCACCTCATGCGTGCCCTCGGCATCGAGAACCGTCCGCGGCTCATCGCCCTGCACGAGCACAACGAACGGGCGAAGGCGTCCGAGGTCGTCGAGCTCGCTCGTGACGAGGACGTCGTGGTCCTCACCGACGCCGGCATGCCCGCGATCAGCGACCCCGGCTTCCCGCTCGTCGAGGCAGCGGCAGCCGCTGGCGTCACGGTCACGGCACTGCCCGGCCCGTCGGCGGTGCTCATGGCGCTCGCCGTCTCCGGACTGCCGACGGACCGCTTCACGTTCGAGGGGTTCCCGACGCGCAAGGGCGGGGAGCGTCGCCGCGCGTTCCAGGCGCTCGCGGGGGAGCAGCGCACGATGGTCTTCTTCGAGTCGCCGCACCGGTTGGCCGAGACGCTCGCCGACATGGCCGTCGGGTTCGGGGGCGACCGTCGTGCCGCGGTCTGCCGTGAGCTCACGAAGCTGTACGAAGAGGTCAGGCGCGGTCCGCTCGACGAGCTCGTCACGTGGGCATCAGAGGGGGTCCGGGGCGAGATCTGCATCGTCGTCGCCGGTGCCGCCGAGGCCACCGAGGAGGCGACGCTCGACGACGGGGTCCGCCTCGTGCTCGAGCGGGTGGCCGCCGGCATGCGCATGAAGGAGGCCGCAGCGGCGGTCGCGGACGCGACCGGGCTGTCGAAGCGGGACCTGTACGAAGGGGCGCTCGCGGCGCGCTGAGCGGGGCTCGTCACGTTCGCGTCGGCCGGTCTGGAGGCGCGGGGCGGGCCCGCCACGGGCCTCCCGGATCCGGTTTTCCACAGTCCACCGCCGCGCGCGTCATCCGGGTTCCGCGCGCCCGTAGGATGGTCCGCATGTCCGCCGGGTCCTCGTTCAGCATCACCACGCCGATCTTCTACGTGAACGACGTGCCCCACATCGGGCACGCCTACACCGAGGTCGCCGCGGACGTCCTCGCGCGCTGGCACCGGCAGCGGGGTGACGACACCTGGCTGCTCACCGGCACCGACGAGCACGGACAGAAGATCCTGCGCACCGCCTCGGCGAACGAGGTCACGCCCCAGGAGTGGGCCGACCGACTCGTGACCGAGGCGTGGAAGCCGCTGCTCGACACCGTCGACGTGGCCAACGACGACTTCATCCGCACCACCGACGAGCGCCACGAGCGCGGTGTGACGGCGTTCCTGCAGAAGCTCTACGACGACGGCTTCATCTACGCCGGCGAGTTCGAGGGCTTCTACTGCGTGGGCTGCGAGGAGTACAAGCAGCCGAGCGACCTGGTCCCCGGCACCGGTGCGTACGAGGGGCAGCAGGTCTGTGCCATCCACTCGATCCCGGTCGAGGTGCTGTCCGAGCGCAACTACTTCTTCCGCATGTCGGACTTCGAGCAGCGCCTGCTCGACCTGTACGAGTCGAACCCGCTGTTCATCCAGCCGGAGAGCGTCCGCAACGAGATCGTCTCGTTCGTGAAGCAGGGCCTCCGCGACCTGTCGATCTCGCGGTCCAGCTTCGACTGGGGCATCAAGATCCCGTGGGACAGCGACCACGTCCTGTACGTGTGGTTCGACGCCCTGCTCAACTACGTCACGGCGCTGGGCTACGGCACCGAGGACGACGAGGCCTTCAAGCGCCTGTGGCCGAGCGTGCACATCGTCGGCAAGGACATCGCCCGCTTCCACGCGGTCATCTGGCCGGCGATGCTCATGGCTGCCGGCCTGCCCGTCCCCGAGCGCGTCTTCGGTCACGGCTGGTTGCTCGTCGGCGGCGAGAAGATGTCCAAGTCGAAGCTGACCGGCATCGCGCCGTCGGAGATCACCGACACCTTCGGCTCCGACGCCTTCCGCTACTACTTCCTCCGCGCCATCACCTTCGGGCAGGACGGCAACTTCAGCTGGGAGGACATCTCGGCGCGGTACCAGGCCGAGCTCGCGAACGGCTTCGGCAACCTGGCCTCGCGCCTGGTCGCGATGCTGCAGAAGTACTTCGACGGCGCAGTGCCGGCGCGCGGCTCGCTGACCGAGTCGGACCAGGCGATCGATGCCCTGGCGGTCTCGGTCACCGAGCGTGCCGACGCCGCCATCGCCGCGTTCGCCCCGCACGAGGCGATCGCTGCCGTCTGGGAGCTCGTCGATGCCCTGAACGGGTACATCACCGAGCAGCAGCCGTGGGCCCTGGCGAAGGACGACGCGAACCGCGAGCGGCTCGGCACCGTCCTGACCACCGCGCTCCGTGGGCTCGGCACCGTCGCGGTCCTGCTCTCCCCGGTGATGCCGAAGGCCACCGAGAAGCTGTGGGCGTCGATCGGTGCCGGCGGCTCGATCGCCGAGCAGCGAGTCGATCGTGCCTTCGAGTGGCAGGGTGCTTCGCACGTCGTGGCGCTCGAGAGCGGGCTGTTCCCGCGCATCGAGCAGGCGGAGCAGGGCGCCGCGTGACCGACGCCCACCTCCGCTCCCGTGGCGACGGGGACGGCTCCAAGCGCGACCTGACCTACCCGCCCCTGCCCGAGGCGCTCGTGGTCCCGGTCTACGACAACCACACGCACATGGAGATCGCCGACGGTGGCGACGGGGCGCTCGACTACCGCGAGCACCTCGGCCGTGCCTCGAGCGTCGGCGTCCGCGGTGTCGTGCAGGTCGGCACCGACCTCGCCACTTCGCAGTGGTCCGCGTCGATCGCCGCCCGTGAACCCCGCGTGCTCGCAGCGGTCGCACTGCACCCGAACGAGGCGCCGTCGCTGCAGGAGCAGGGGCTGCTCGACGAGCACCTCGCCGGGATCGAGGCGCTGGCAGCGTTGCCCCGCGTCCGGGCGATCGGTGAGACCGGGCTCGACTTCTTCCGCACCGGTGAGGACGGGCGCGACGCCCAGATCCGTTCGTTCGAAGAGCACATCCGCATCGCGAAGGAGCACGGCCTCGCGCTGACCATCCACGACCGCGACGCGCACGACGCCGTGGTCGAGGTGCTCGACCGCGTCGGGGCTCCGGAGCGCACCGTGTTCCACTGCTTCTCCGGCGGACCCGACCTGGCTCGGCTCTGTGCCGAGCGCGGTTGGCACATGTCGTTCGCCGGAACCGTGACGTTCAAGAACGCGGCACTGCTCCGCGAAGCCCTCGTCGTCGCGCCGCGGCACCTGATCATGGTCGAGACGGACGCGCCGTTCCTGACCCCGACGCCGTACCGCGGCCGGCCGAACGCCCCGTACCTGATCCCGATCACCCTGCGGTCGATGGCGGAGACCCTCGGCACCGATGCCTCGATGCTCGCCGCGCAGATCGCGTCGAACACCGAGCTCGTCTACGGTGCGTGGGACGCCGAGCCCGTGACGGTGGACGAGTAGTGGGCGCGCTGCTCGGCCCGGCCGAGATCCGGGAGCTCGCCGCCGAACTCGACGTGACCCCGACGAAGAAGCTCGGGCAGAACTTCGTGCACGACGCCAACACCGTCCGGCGCATCGTGTCGGTCGCCGGCGTGACGCCGTCGTCCCGAGTGCTCGAGATCGGGCCGGGCCTCGGCTCCCTGACGCTCGGGCTCACCGAGACCGGCGCCCACGTCACCGCCGTCGAGATCGACAAGCGGCTCGCGGCGCGGTTGCCGTCGACGGTGAGCGCGATGCAGCCGGAGGCCTCGTTGACGGTCGTGCAGCAGGACGCGATGACCGTCGCCGCATCGGACCTCGACACCGAACCGACCCACCTCGTCGCGAACCTGCCCTACAACATCTCGGTGCCCGTGCTGCTGCACCTGCTCGCGACCTTCCCGTCGATCGAGCGGTCGCTCGTGATGGTGCAGGCCGAGGTCGGGTACCGCCTCGCGGCGGGCCCGGGCAGCAAGGTCTACGGGTCGCCGAGCGTCAAGGCCGCCTGGTACGGCTCGTGGAGCACGGCCGGGCTCGTCAGCCGACAGGTGTTCTGGCCCGTCCCGAACGTCGACAGTGTGCTCGTGGCGTTCGACCGGCACGAGCCCCCGGGGGGCGAGCGGCTGCGGTCGCGGGTCTTCACCCTGGTCGATGCGGCGTTCCAGCAGCGTCGGAAGATGCTGCGGCAGAGCCTGTCCGGTGTGCTCGGCGGCAGTGCCCACGCCTCCGAGGTCCTGACGGCGGCGGGCATCGACCCGACAGCGCGGGGCGAGGCGATCGGCGTCGACGACTTCGTGCGGCTCGGTCGGACGGTCCTCGCGGCTGCGGAGTAGCTCGTCTCCCGCCTCGGATCGGCGAAATACGGAATGTTTGGTACCGTCCGTTCGGTGCTCCTACGGTTGATCACATCGACCAAGGAGACACCATGCAGCCGACCGAACCACGCCGACCGAACCGCCGCGGCCTGACCGAGGAACAGCTCACAGCGGGACGTCGTCGCGCCCTGCTCAGCGCGGACCCCGGTCGGCAGCGGGGGCCGAGGATCTCCACCGAAGCCGAACGGCAAGCGCTGTTCGCTCGGACGCCGCGACCTGAAGGCACGTTCGAAGAACGCCGCGAGCGCCGACGGCGCGCGATTGAGTCGATCGATCCGGACTTCTGGGTCGAGCCGACCGTCTCGTTCCACACGCATCCCTGACCGTGTTCGAGCGACTCACGCCCGAGCATTTCGACCAGCACCGGGTCCTCGAGTTCAACGACTGCGCCGCCCGCCCGGACGCCGTCCTCGTCGAGTCGAGCTTCATCCGGAGCGCGCTGCGCCGGACCGATCGTCACAAGGTCGAGGCGGTCGCGTTCCTCGACCACCTCGACCTCGCAGGTACAGAGATGATGTACAGCGCCTACACGGAGTTCGAGGTTCTGCGAGCTGCTCACGGCATGGCCACGGAAGCCGCTCGTCGCCATGTCGCCGCATGGCGAGAACTGTTGCGGTCGACGCAACTGCATTGGGTCGGGATCGATGCCGTCAGCGATGAGGTCCCAGATCTCATGGAAGAATTCGGCCTGACCGTCTCGGGTGCATTGCACGTCGCAACAGCTCGGCATTGGGAAGTCGACGGCTTCGTAACGGTCGATCCTGCGTTCGGGGTCGTCGACAAGGAGCGCCTCCCGCTGATCATCGACGCCGAGGGTGCGCAGCTGGCGCGTCGCCTGCGGGCAGGTTCCCAGCGCTGATCCGCGATGGCGGTGTCCTGCGGCCTACGATGGCGGCATGACCGACGGAACGGTTCGCTCGCACGCGCAGGGGATGGCGCCGGACCGTGTCCTCGCGGCGACGGGCAAGTCACCGGACGAGTGGCACGCGCTGATCGACACGGCGGGCGGAGCCACCATCGGGCACTCTGCGATCGCGTCGTGGATCGTGGGCCAAGGCGTCGAGCCGTGGTGGGCGCAGGGCATCACCATCGGGTACGAACAGGCGCGTGGGCTCCGCATCCCCGGGCAGCGCACGGACGGCACCTTCGCGGTGTCGGCCTCACGGCAGGTCCCCGGTGAGCGCGAGGCGGTGCTCGATCGGATCGTGCCGGTGTTCGCGACCGCACTCGGGTCCACGCCGACGTCCGAGCGCCGCGGCGGCAAGCGCCCGTCGGCCCGGTGGACCTTCCCCGACCGCGAATCCGTGCTGCTGAACACCGAGGACGGTCCCAAGCCCGAAACGGTCCGCATCTCGGTGCAGCGGGAGCGGCTCACCGGCCCCGAGCGGATGCCCGACGCCACGGCTGAACTGCAGCAACTGCTCGCCAGCCTCTGACGCCGCGAACGGGGGAGCGCGCGCAGGACCCGCGGACCCCTACGATCGGCGGGTGCGTCGCATCACCCTTTCCCAGTGGCTCGCGATCGTCGCCGTGCTCGGCGGGCTCGTCATCGAGTTCTTCGCCGTACCCGCTGTCGTGCGGGACCCGGCGCACGACGCGGCGTGGGCGGGTGCGGTCCTCGGGGTCGCATTACCGGTGTTCGGTGTCGCGGTCTCGGCGTTCCGAGACGATCCGAGCGACGTCGATGACGACTTCCGGCCGCCGATGCGCCTCGACCGGCTGGCCGAGGGGGCACTGGCCGTGACGGCGTTCACCGCCGCCTGGGCGGTGACACGGCTGCACCACAAGCCCCTCGACTCGGCGTTGTACAGCGCGGTGATCGCCTCAGCGCTTCCGCTCGCGAGCCGTGCCCTCGATCGGCTCGCCCGTCGCCGTGGTGAGCAGGCCGACGGCGCTGACGACTGACGCGCTCCTCGCACCGTGCGAGGCACACCACGCGTGGTGCGAGGTTCCGTGGTCGGTGCGAGCCGAAGTGCCTCGCACGGAACGCGGAACCTCGCACCGTTCGAGGCGTCGCCGCGCGTCAGTGCGCGCGCGACGCCATCGCCTCGAAGATCTGCTGGTGCGTGCCGTCGCGCTCGGCGAACCGGAGCGGCAGCACGTTCTGCACCAGGATCTCGGGCGATGCCCCCGACTCCAGCAGCGAGAGGACCTCGTCGGCGAAGGCGTCGAGCGGCATGCCGCCGAAGTCCGCTCCGCCCATCAGGTCGGTCGACACCGCCGGGGGAGCGAGCTCGAGCACCGACACCGGGGTGCCGAGGAGCTGCTGACGGAGCGACTGCGTGTACGAGTGGATGCCGGCCTTGGTGGCGTTGTACGTCGGCGTCGCGGTGAGCGGGACGAACGCGAGGCCGGATGAGACCGTGACGATGGTCGAGGCGGGCTGCGCCAGCAGGTGCGGCAGGAACGCGTCGATGAGGCGGATCGTGCCGACCAGGTTGGTCTGGATGATCTCGAGCGCGTCGTGGATGTGGTCGGGGGAGCGCAGGTCCTCGTTGCGCATGATCCCCGACATGGTGACGAGGGTGTCGAGCGACGGGTACGCCTCGAGGACGGAGGCGGCGGCCTTCTCGATGGATGCGGCGTCGCTCACGTCGATCTGCACGGTGCCGAAGCCGTGCTCGGCGGCGAGCGAGTCGAGGAGCGACTGGCGGCGCCCGCCGATGACGACGGTGCTGCCGGCGGCCTGCAGGCGCTGGGCCAGGGCGAGACCGATGCCGGAGGTCGCGCCGGGGATGAAGACGGTGGAGTTCGTGATGTCCATGTCCACCACCATGCGCTGTCGTCGGCAACCCATCCAGACCTCGGTCATCGGGGGATCGGCGATCCCTGGCACGGCGGCGGGAACCCGACGACAATCGGGACCATGGACCGCGCTGCACTCGCCGACTTCCTCCGCCGTCGCCGCGAACTGCTGCGCCCCGAGGACGTCGGCCTCGGTCAGGGACCACGACGCCGGACGCCTGGTCTCCGGCGCGAAGAAGTCGCTGCGCTCGCGGGCATGTCGGTCGACTACTACACACGCCTCGAACAGCAGCGCGGACCGCAGCCGTCGGAGCAGATGATCGCCGCGATCGCCCGGGCGCTCCGCTGCAGCCTCGACGAACGCGACCACCTGTTCCACCTGGCCGGACAGAACGCGCCGACCCGGTTGCACCGCGCCGACCACGTCGACCCCGCGATCCTGCGGGTGCTCGACCGGCTCGAGGACACCCCCGCGATCGTGGTCAGCCACCTGGGGGAGACGCTGGTCGAGAACCGGCTCGCGGCGGCGCTGCTCGGGTCGTCCGTCAGCCTGCCCGGCAACGAGCGCTACCAGGCGTGGCGGTGGTTCGTGACCGGCGACGAGCTCGCGAAGTACGCGCCGGAGCAACACGAGCGACTGGCCCGGGTCGTGGTGGCGTCGCTGCGGGCTGCGGTGGGGCTGGCCGGACCGGGGGACCGTCGGGCCACCGAGCTGATCGCCGAGCTCGAGACCCGCAGCCCCGAGTTCCGCGAGCTCTGGGCACTGCACGAGGTGACGAGTCGCTGGTCCGACAACAAGACGATCGTGCAGCCGCAGCTCGGCCGGATCACCGTCGACTGCCAGGTCCTGCACACCGACGACCAAGCCCAGGCGCTGCTGCTGTTCACCGCACCCCCAGGGTCCGAGGACGCGCAGAAGCTCGAGCTCCTCGGCGTCGTCGGCCAGCAGGCCTTCGCCGGCTGACGCGGCGCGGGCCCGCGCGGCTCGTGCGAGGTTGACCACTCGGTGCCGCCCTACAGGCCGGCACCGAGTGACCAACCTCGCACCACGCGAAGACGCACCCGGACGCACCACACGGAGCAACCGCGCGTCACACACTTGGCCGCGTGCGGTATACCGTGCCTAGGGTGGGCGGGTGAGCACTCCCCGCGTGTACGTCATCCACGAGAACCCCGAGTGGTTCCCGCCGCTCGCCGCAGCCTTCGAGGCCGAGGGCGTCCCGGTGCAGGAGATCCTGCTGACCGAGGGACAGATCGACCTCGGTGCCGAGCCGGAGCCCGGTGTGTACTGGTCCCGCATGTCGGCGTCGAGCCACACCCGCGGCCACGAGCACAGCAAGGAGTACACCCGCGCGGTCCTCGGCTGGCTCGAACGAGCGGGTCGCCAGGTTGTCGGCGGCAGCCACGTGCTCGAGCTCGAGGTCTCCAAGGTGGCCCAGCACGGGCTGCTGCAGCACGCCGGGTTCGACGTGCCCCGCACCACCGCCGTGTTCGGCACGACGACGCTCAAGCAGGCGGCACGGGACTTCACGAACGGCCAGGACGTCTCGTTCATCACGAAGCACAACCAGGGCGGCAAGGGCCTGGGCGTCCGCCGGTTCGACTCGCTCGCCGAGTTCGACGCCTACGTCGACTCGCCGGAGTTCGAGGCGCCGGTCGACGGCATCACGCTGCTGCAGGAGTTCCTGACGGCCCGTGAGCCCTTCATCACCCGCGTCGAGTTCGTCGGCGGCGAGTTCGTGTACGCCGTCCGCGTCGACACGAGCGCCGGCAGCTTCGAGCTGTGCCCGGCCGACGCGTGCGAGGTCCCCCAGGTCATCGCCGGAGCGGTCTGCGACGTGCCCGGAACCGAGACCGCCGGAGCACCGCCGGCGTTCAGCGTCCGGACCGAGGTCACGGCCGAGCACCCGCTCGTCCAGCAGCTCCGCACGTTCCTCGCCGACCAGCGCGTCACGATCGCGGGCGTCGAGTTCATGGAGACCACGGACGGCCGCACGGTCGTCTACGACATCAACACGAACACGAACTACAACCCAGCCGTCGAGGAGTCCGCGCCGGCCTCCGGCCCGCGCTCCATCGCGCGCTACCTCGGTGGCCTGCTGGAGACGCAGTACGCGGCGCAACTCACGGCCTGAGCACGCAAGAACCACCGGACTGGAGGCCCGTGGCGGGCCCCGCCACGGGCCTCCCGTCCGTTCCGCGCCCCTTCCCGGGCACTCCCCACCTCCCCAAGGAACTCACCCCGTGCGATTCGGATACTGGACCCCGCTCTTCGGCGGCTGGCTGCGCAACGTCGACAACGAGAACATGCCGGTCACCTTCGACTACGTGAAGCGGCTGGCGCAGCGCGCCGAGCGGATCGGCTTCGACCTGACGCTCGTGCCGGAGCTCAACCTCAACGACATCAAGGGCACGGCCGCGCCGTCGCTCGAGGCCTGGTCGCTCGCTGCGGCCATCGCGGCGACGACCGAGCGCCTCGAGATCATGGCGGCCATGCGCCCCGGGTACCACCTGCCCGCGGTGACGGCGAAGCAGGCGGCGACGATCGACGACATCTCGTGCGGCCGCTTCACGTTCAACGTGGTGAGCGCGTGGTGGGCGGAGGAGGCCAAGCAGTACGGCGGCATCTTCTCGGAGCACGACGACCGGTACAAGCGGACGGCGGAGTTCGTCGAGGTCATGAAGGGGATGTGGCGGGAGACGCCGTACTCGTTCTCGGGCGAGTACTACGACATCGAGAACGCGCACCTCGAGCCGAAGCCCCGCGTGACGCCGCGGATCTACGCCGGCGGCGAGAGCGAGGCGGGCAAGGCCGCGATCACCGGGTACGCCGACGCCTACGTGACCCACGGCGGCACGGTCGAGGAACTCCGCACGAAGATCGCCGAGATGAAGCAGCGCCGGGTCGACGCCGGACTGCCGCCGTTCGAGGCGTTCGGCATGGCCGCGTACGTCATCGTCCGCGAGACCGAGGAAGAGGCGCAGGCCGAGCTCGCGCGGATCACCGACGTGCAGCACGGCAACGCGTACGAGTCGTACCAGGACTTCATCTCGAAGTCGCAGCTCGAGCACGTCCCCTCGCTCGAGGACTACTCGGTGTCGAACCGCGGCCTGCGCCCCGGGTTCGTCGGCACGCCCGCGCAGGTCGCGGCCCGGATCAAGGAGTTCGAGGAGGCCGGGGTGGACACACTGCTGCTCCAGTTCTCGCCGCAGCTCGAGGAGATGGACCGCTTCGGCGAACAGGTCATCCCGCTCGTCCGCCCGTCGGTGGCCGCGGCGTCCGAGGCGGTCGTCTGATGGGCTCGACCGAGGAGGAGTGGGCGTTCGAGACCCGGCAGATCCGCGCGGGCTTCAAGGCCGACCCGGGATTCGGTGGCAACGTCCCGCCGATCGCCCAGACCGCGGCCTTCGTCTACCCGTCCGGTGAGGACGCGGCGGACCGCTTCATGCTCAACGCCCCGGGGCACACGTACTCGCGCGTGAACAACCCGTCGGCGGCGGCGCTCGAGCGGCGCATCGCGGACCTCGAGGGCGGCGTCGGCGCGCTCGCGCTGGCGTCCGGCCAGGCGGCCACCTCGTTGGCCGTCCTCGGCGTCGCGCGGGCCGGTGACCACGTCGTGTCGAGTGCCTCGCTGTACGGCGCGACGTACACGCTGTTCGCGTCGACGCTGCACGACCTCGGCATCGCGTTCACCTTCGTGCAGGACCCCACGGACCTGGACGAGTGGGCTGCCGCGGTGCGTCCGGAGACGAAGGCGTTCTTCGGGGAGTCGATCCCGAACCCGCGCGGTGACGTCCTGGACTTCGCCGGGGTGGCCGGGGTCGCGCACGACGCCGGCGTCCCGCTCATCGTCGACAACACGATCGCGACGCCGTACCTGGTCCGGCCGATCGAGCACGGCGCGGACATCGTCGTGCACTCGGCGACGAAGTACCTGGCCGGTCACGGTAGCGCCATCGCCGGGCTCATCGTGGACAGCGGCAACTTCGACTGGGCGGCTTTTCCGGAGCGGTTCCCGCAGCTCGCGACCGCCGAACAGTCCGGGTTCGCGAACACGGACTTCGCCGAGAAGTTCGGGCGGCGCGCGTTCATCCAGCGCACCCGGTCGAAGCTCTCCGCCGACCTCGGTCCGGCGATCGCCCCCTTCAACGCCTTCCTGGTGCTGCAGGGCATCCAGACGCTCTCCCTGCGGATGGAGCGGCACGTGTCGAACGCGGCCGCCGTCGCGTCGTGGCTGGACGCGCACGACCAGGTGCTCGGCGTGCACTACGCGGGACTGCCGTCGTCGCCGTGGCACCACCTGCAGCAGCGGTACGTGCCGAAGGGGCCGTCGGCGGTCCTGGCGTTCGACCTGGACGGCGGGGTCGAGGCCGGACGGCGGTTCGTGGCCGCCCTCGAGCTGTTCGACCACGTGTCGAACATCGGTGACGTCCGGTCGCTCGTCGTACACCCGGCGTCGACGACCCACGTGCAGATGACGTCGTCGGAGCGTGCTGCGGCCGGTGTCGGCGACGGGCTCATCCGGCTGTCGATCGGCCTCGAGCACATCGACGACGTCCTCGCCGACCTGGCGCGGGGCTTCGCGGCAGCCGCAGCGGGATAGGTTGGGGGCATGACCACGTTGGCCGCCCCGACCCGCGTGCGGACGCGCGCCCCCGGCAAGATCAACGTGTTCCTGTCCGTCGGTGCGCTGCAGGACGACGGCTACCACGACGTGGCGACCGCGTACCAGGCCGTGTCGCTGTACGAGGACGTCACGGCCGAGCACGCCGACGACTTCTCGGTGACCTTCACCGGTCCGATCGACACGTCGAACGTGCCGGTCGACGAGTCGAACCTGGCGATCCGTGCGGCCCGACTGGTGGCCGACGCCGCTGGGCACCGGGGCGGAGTCCGGTTGACGATCGACAAGCAGGTGCCGGTGGCCGGCGGCATGGGTGGTGGCTCGGCGGACGCCGCGGCCACGCTGCTCGCCGTGGACACGCTCTGGGGCACCGCCCTCGGGCGTGAGGAACTGCTCCGTCTCGCCGCGCAGCTCGGCGCGGACGTGCCGTTCGCCTTCGCCGGTGGCACGGCCGTGGGCACCGGCCGCGGCGACGAACTCAGCCCCGCGCTGGCGAAGGGCGAGTTCCACTGGGTCCTCGCGCTGAGCGACGACGGGCTGTCGACCCCCGCGGTGTACCGTGCGCTCGACGAGCACCGGGAGCGCTACCGCGCCGACATCGCACCGGCGCCGTCCCACCCCGTTGTGGAGTCGAACGTGCTGCAGGCGCTGCGTGCCGGCGACCCCGACCTGCTCGCCGACTGCGTCCACAACGACCTGCAGGCCCCGGCCATGCGGCTGCAGCCCGGACTCGCGTCGACCCTCGAACTCGGCGAGAAGGCCGGAGCGCTCGCGGGTCTGGTGTCGGGCAGCGGTCCGACGGTGGCGTTCCTGGTCGGTGACCGTGACACCGCGCTCGAACTGCAGGTCGAGCTCAGCGCTGCCGGCCTGGTCGCGCTCCGAGCCACCGGTCCGGTGCACGGCGCCCGCCTCGTGCACTGACCGTACGACAGACGCTGACCGTACGACAGACGCTGACCGTACGACGAACGCTGACCGGCCGTCAGCTCAGCGGCTGTACTTCCACAGGATGACCGTGTCGGTGTGCCAGTACCGCACCACGTGGAAGCCCTGGTCCTTGAGCGTCTCGGAGACCTCGGGGCGGATGTTCCGCGACTTGGCGCCGACGAACCAGACGGTGTCGATGTCGGCCAGGCGTGCCGGCACGGTCGTGGCGATGTCGCCGTTCACGTTCCAGAGCTCACCACGCTGCGCACCCGTGCTCGCCACCGCCAGGTCCCGCATGCCGCTGAAGGCCTCGGGGTAGGCGTCGGCGATGACCTGCGCCGTCGCGGTCGGGTGCTCCCACACGCTGCCGTAGATCACCCCTTCGTCGGCGTCGGTGGTCACGTTCCGCTCGCGTTCGATGATCGCCGCCGCGTTCGCCCAGTGCGAGGACTGCTTGGCGTGCGGCAGTCGGACGATCGTCGACGTCGGCACGGACACCAGGACCATGGCCACGACGGCCATCGCGATCCAGCGTCGCGGCCGGATGGCCGTGATCGCCAGTCCGATCAGGAGCGCCACGAACGGCAGGCTTATGCTCGCGTACTTGGGGGAGTACAGGTGCTCGCCGGCGGCGGTCGCGGCGACCAGCAGCGCGGTGGGCACGATCGTCAGGGGCACGGCGACCCGGACGGCCTGCATGCGGAGCACGTCGCGGGCGGCCGGCGACGGGCGTCGGGCCGCGCGCACCGCCAGCACGACGGCGACGATCATGAGCAGCCACCCGAGGGCGGCGTACGGGTAGACGACCCCGAACCACGCGGTCGCGAACACCTGGCGCAGGGTGGCCCACCCGATGCCGGTGATCCAGCCGACCTGCTTGGCCTGACCGGCGGCGAGTCCGATGAACGGCAGGACCACGACGGCCGCGGCGGAGGCGGCGACGGCCCAGCGGACGACGACGGCGCGGTCCACCATCGCCGAGGGCACCGTGCCACTGCGATCCGTCACCGTGGCCTGCCGTCGGGCCGCCCGGTCGGCGACCCCGGTCCACGCGAGCACGACGCCGTGCGCCACGACGGCGAGGGACAGGTACACGTTGAACAGGACGGCCACGGCCGCCAGCACGCCGTAGACGACCCACCACCGCGTCGCGTGGTGCCGCACCCGGGTGCGACGGACCGCGGTCAGGCCGACGAGTGTGAGGAGCGCCGCGAAGGTGGTGACGGTCGCGTACGGGCGGCCCTCGGTACCGGCCCAGGCGACGCGGGGCAGCAGCAGGAAGACCAGACCGGAGACGACCCCGAGCCGGACACCGCCGAGCCGCCGGCCGAGCGCCACCACGAGGGCGGCGGCGATCCCGATCGCCAGGGCACTCGGGAAGCGGAGCGTGAACGGGGAGTAGCCGACCAGCGCGAGCCAGACGTGCATGAGCGCGTAGTACAGGCCGTGCACGGCGTCGACGTTCTGTAGCTCCGCCCAGAGCGCCGGCCAGCTGCGCTGCGCACTCGTCAGGGTGGCGGCTTCGTCGTACCAGACCGACGGCACCCACGTGAAGGCGGCGGCGACGACCACACCGACCACACCGACGGTGATCTCCGGCGCACGCACCAGGGTCCGCACGGTCGACAGGGCGAGTGCCCGGAGCCGTGCGCGCGTCGACGCGTCCGACGTCGTGCGTCGGACCGTGACGGTGCCGGTGCGGGGAGAACTCACGCCCGCGACCGTACCGAGCGGCACTGAGCATCCGCCGCGTCCACCCGCTGAGCATTCACATGCAGGGATTCGGCGCGACCGGCCAGAATGACGGGATGGACCCCCTCGTCGCCCCCGTCGCAGCGCTCTCCCCGTGGCGGACACGGCTCGGCTCGCGGACCGCTGCCCTGTCCGACGTCGGCGGCATCGGGCTCCGCCGGCTGGCCGCTTCACGCGTCCTGGTGGTCGGCGCCGGCGGGCTCGGCGCGCCCGTCGTCGCGTACCTCGCGGGGGTCGGACGGCTCACGGTCGTCGACCCCGACGTGGTCGACGCGTCGAACCTCGCGCGCCAGACGCTCTTCACCGCGGCCGACGTCGGATCGTCGAAGGCCGAGGTCGCCGTCGCCCGCGCCCGCGCCGTCGACCCGGAACTCGACGCCGTCGCCGTGGTCGGGTCCTTCACCCCGGAGCTCGTCGCCGGGCACGACGTGGTCGTCGACGCGGCGGACTCCGTCCTGGTCACCCGAGCGGTCTCGGACGCCTGCGCCGACGCGGGCGTGCCGTTCGTCTGGGGCACGGTGCTCGGTCACGACGGCCAGGTCAGCGTGTTCCGCGACGCCGGACCGGACGGCGTCGACTTCCACGACCTGCACCCCGAGGCCCTGCCCGACGAGGGCTCCTGCGCCCTGGACGGCGTCGTGCCGGCACTGTGCGGCGCCGTCGGAGCGGTGATGGCCGGACAGGTGCTGGCCCTGGTCACCGGCACCGGCGAACCGCTGCTCGGGCGCGTCCTGACCGTCGACGCACGCCGCTGGCGGTGGAGCGAGAGCCCCGTCCGGCGCGGACCGGCATCACACCGACCCGTCGTGGTCGCTCCCGCGCGGACCGACCGCATCGCCCCGTCGGCGCTCGCCGCGCGCCTGGCCGACCCCGCGGACCCGGTGGTCGTCGTCGACGTGCGCACCGACGCCGAACGGGCGGACGGGGTGGTCGCCGGAGCCGTCACGGACGACGCGGTCACCGGCGACGCCGAGGCGGCGGACGTGGTCGTCTACTGCGCCCGTGGTCCGCGTGCGGACGCGTGGGCTGCCGCACAACCGGCCTGGAGGCACGTGGCGGTCCTCGACGGCGGGTTCGAGGCCTGGCGCCGCGAAGGGCTGCCCGTGGTGAACGGGCTGATGTCCTGATCCGACACTGATCGGGTCCAGAGCGCCGCTTCCGCGGCTAGGATGGTCGCATCATGACGCAACTGCGGATCCGCGATGCTGCTGCCTTCCTCGGGGTGAGCGACGACACCGTGCGCCGACTCGTCGACGGGGGCACCTTCGACCGGGCCACCGACGACGCCGGTCGCGCCGTCGTCGACGGTCGACAGGTGGCCGAGTACGCCCGGGCGCGGAGCACCGAGCTGGCCGCCCCGGACACCGGCGTGAAGAGCTCGGCACGGAACCGCTTCGTCGGCATCGTCACCGACCTGGTCGTCGACACCGTGATGGCGCAGGTCGAACTGCAGTGCGGCCCGCACCGCGTGGTCTCGCTCATGAGCGCCGAGGCGGTGCGCGACCTCGGGCTCGAGGTCGGGTCCGTCGCCGTGGCGTCCGTCAAGGCCACGATGGTCACCGTCGAGGCGCCCACCCACCAG
Organism: Curtobacterium sp. VKM Ac-2861; assembly: GCF_013204965.1. Taxonomy (NCBI): domain Bacteria; kingdom Bacillati; phylum Actinomycetota; class Actinomycetes; order Micrococcales; family Microbacteriaceae; genus Curtobacterium; species Curtobacterium sp. VKM Ac-2861. The sequence continues at coordinate 17,513 of NZ_JABMLA010000007.1, read as the reverse complement.
GAGGACCCCCGATGACCCGTCGTCCCCGCTCGCTGCTCGTGCCCCTCGCCGTCGTCGCGGCGCTCGGCCTGGCGTCGTGTTCCACCGCCGACGCTCCGGCCGGGTCGTCGTCGCCGTCATCGTCGTCGAGCGCGGACGCAGGCGTGTCGGGCTCGATCACGGTGTTCGCAGCGGCGTCGCTCCAGAAGACCTTCACCACGCTCGGCAAGGACTTCGAGCTCGCGAACCCCGGCGCCTCGATCGAGTTCTCGTTCGCGGGATCGAGCGACCTGGTCACCCAGATCCAGAACGGCGCCCCCGCCGACGTGTTCGCCTCCGCCGACGAGGCGAACATGGCGAAGCTGTCCGCGACCGACCTGGCGAGCGGGTCACCGGAGGACTTCGCGACGAACGTCCTCGAGATCGCCGTCGCGCCGGGCAACCCGAAGGGCATCACGAGCCTCGACGACCTGACCGGCTCCGACGTCCAGCTCGTCACGTGCGCCGCCCCGGTGCCGTGCGGCGCCGCGACGGCGAAGGTCGAGTCCGCCTCGGGCGTCGACCTGCAGCCCGTCAGCGAGGAGCAGTCCGTCACCGACGTGCTCGGCAAGGTCGAGTCCGGTCAGGCCGACGCCGGGTTGGTCTACGTGACCGACGTGCAGGGTGCCGACGGCAAGGTCGACGGTGTCCCGTTCGACGAGTCGAGCAAGGCCGTCAACACGTACCCGATCGGCGTGCTCAAGGCGTCCGAGGACCCGGAGCTCGCGCAGGCCTTCTCCGACTACGTCCGGTCCGCCACCGGCCAGAAGGTGCTCACCGCCGCCGGGTTCGGGAAGCCGTGACCCGTGGCCTCGCGGGCTGACGGACGGCCGCCGGTCGCCTGGTGGCTCCCGCTGCCCGCGGTGCTGGGCGGCCTGTTCGTCGTCGTCCCCGTGCTCGCGATGCTCGGTCGGGTCGACTGGTCGTCGTTCGTCGCCCTCGTCACCTCGACGGCGTCGCTCACGGCCCTCGGGCTCAGCCTCGGCACCGCGCTGACCGCCACTGCCGTCGCGTTCGTGCTCGGGTACCCGCTCGCCGTGCTGTTCGCCCGGTCCCGGTCACGGTGGGTGGGTGTCGCCCGCGCCGTCGTGCTGCTGCCGCTCGTGCTGCCGCCCGTCGTCGGCGGGCTGGCGCTGCTGGCGGCGTTCGGTCGCCTCGGGGTGGTCGGGGCGTTCCTCGACGACCACGGACTGCACATCGCGTTCACCACCACCGCGGTCGTCATCGCGCAGACGTTCGTCGCCATGCCGTTCCTGGTCTCCTCGATCGAGGGTGCGCTCCGCGTCGAGGGGGACCGGTACGAGCGGGTCGCCGCGACCCTCGGCGCCGGTCCCACCCGCACGTTCCTCACCGTCACGACCCCGAGGGTCCTGCCCGGCATCGTCTCCGGACTGGTGCTCTGCTTCGCGCGCGCACTCGGCGAGTTCGGTGCGACCCTGACGTTCGCGGGCAGCCTGCAGGGGGTCACCCGGACCCTGCCGCTGGAGATCTACCTGCAGCGCGAGGTCGACCCGGACACCGCCGTGGCACTGGCGGTCGTGCTCGTCGTGGTCGCCGTCGTGGTCATCGGTGCCTCGTCGCTCCGGACCCGGGGCGTGGCAGCGTGAGCGGGGTCACCGCACGCATCGTCGTCGAGCGACGCGGGGTCGACGTCGCCCTCGAGGTCGCGACGGGGGAGTGCGTGGCGGTCATTGGGCCGAACGGCGCGGGCAAGTCCACCGTGGTCGAGGCCCTCGCCGGCCTGCTGCCGATCGACGCCGGACAGGTGGTCCTCGGCGGCACCGTCGTGTCGGACCAGCGGCGGACCGTCCCCGCCCACCGCCGCCGCATCGGACTCGTCGCCCAACGGCCGGACCTGTTCCCGTTCCTCGACGTGGTCGGCAACGTGGCGTTCGGCCCGCGCGCCGCCGGTGTCCGACGGGCCGCTGCCCGTGCCCGCGCGCTCCGTGCCCTGGCGGCCCTCGGCATCGACGACCTGGCGGGACGGAGCCCCGATGCGCTGTCCGGCGGGCAGGCCCAGCGCGTCGCCATCGCCCGGGCGCTCGCCACCGACCCGGCGGTCCTGCTGCTCGACGAACCGACGTCGGCGCTCGACGTCTCCGCGCGCGACGAGGTCCGTGCGGCCCTCCGGACCGCGATCGGCGGGCGTCCGAGCGTCCTGGTCACGCACGACCCGGTCGAGGTCGTCGCCCTGGCCGACCGGGTGGTCGTCGTCGAGCACGGCCGGGTCGTCGAGGACGGCACCCCAGCGGCCGTGCTCGGACGGCCCACGAGTGCCTTCGCGGCGGCGTTCTCCGGACTCGCGCTGGTGCGCGGGACCGCCACCGCGGGTGGGATCGCGACCGACGGCGGGGGCGAGTTGGCGTCCGGGACGCACGCCGTGCCTCCCGGACGGCCCGCCCTGGGCGCCTTCCACCCGACGGCCGCCGTGCTCACGCGGGACGGCGCCGGACCGGAGCGCACCGTCACGTCGCTCGAGCCGCGGGACGGTCTGGTGCGGGTGCGCGCTGGCGACCTGGTCGCGGACCTGACCCTGGCGCGGGTCACGGCGCTCGGGATCGGACCCGGCGATGCGGTCCACGTGGACGTTCCCGCGTCCGAACTGGCGGTGTACGCGCCGCGCGGTTGAGACAATGGACGGATGACCTCCTGGTTCCCCAAGGCGTGGCCCGTGGCCATCCCGATCCTGGCGGCCGTCGTGCTCGCGTTCTCGTACGGCCGCTACGGACTCGGCACCGTGGTCGTGGCGATCGTCGCGGTCGTGCTCGCCGCCACCGTGCTCGCGGCGGTGCACCACGCCGAGGTCGTCGCGCACCGGGTCGGGGAACCGTTCGGGTCACTCGTGCTCGCCGTGGCGGTCACGATCATCGAGGTCGCGCTGATCATCTCGCTGTCGAGCTCCGGCGGTGCCCAGGCCGAGACGCTGGCGCGAGACACGGTGTTCTCGGCCGTGATGATCACGATGAACGGGTTGGTCGGCCTCGCGATCCTGATCGGGACGCTCCGGCACAACACCGTGCGCTTCAACCAGGAGGGCGCGAGCGCCGCGACGATGACGGTGGCCGCGCTCGCCGTCCTGACCCTGGTGCTGCCGACGTTCACCACTGGCACCGACGACGCGTCCTTCACCGGCACGCAGCTCGTCTTCGTGGCTGTGGCGTCGATCGTGCTCTACGGGCTGTTCGTCGTGACGCAGACCGTGGCCCACCGCGACTTCTTCCTGCCGGTCAACCGCTCCGGCGGCGTGCTCACGGAGTCCGAGGACGCCCACGCCGCCCGGCCGACCGGACGCGCGACGATGATCTCGCTCGCACTGCTCGTCGTCGCGCTCGTCGCCGTCGTCGGGCTCGCCAAGGTCGAGTCGCCCGCGATCGAGGCCGGCGTGGCCGCGGTCGGGTTCCCGCCGTCGTTCGTCGGTGTCGTGATCGCCCTGCTCATCCTGCTGCCCGAGGGCATCGCGGCGTCGAAGGCTGCCGCCCGCAACCGGATCCAGACGAGCCTGAACCTGGCGATGGGGTCGGCGATGGCGTCGATCGGTCTGACGATCCCCTCCATCGCGGTGGCGTCGCTGTTCATGCCGGGCACGCTGCTGCTCGGCCTCGGGTCGTCGCAGATCGTGCTGCTCGCGCTGACGATCGTCGCCGCGGTGCTCACCGTGCTGCCGGGTCGGGCGACGCGACTGCAGGGCGGGGTGCACCTGGTGATCTTCGCCGCGTTCATCGTGCTGTCCGTCTCGCCGTAGGGGCGCGGCGGCGCGGCGCGGCGCGGCGGCGGCGTAGCTGGTCGGATCGGGCGTACCTGGTCGGAAGTTTCGACCCGGTATGCGGAAACACCAGGCATCGCGGGCGTTCTGGGAAAGAACGGACACAGGGCGCGCAGGCACGGGGACGAGTCGGGAGTACCAGGTCGTTCCGGGCGTACCTGGTCGGATCGGGCGTACCTGGTCGGAAGTTCTGACCCGGTATGCCCGGAAACACCAGGCATCGCGGGCGTTCTGGGAAAGAACGGGCGAGGGGGCGCTCAGCCGCCGGCGAAAGGGGGCATGACGTCGACGACCGCGACCCCGGACAGCGCAGTGGCCCGGTCGCGGGTGGTCACGCCGTCGACCAGGTACGAGCACCGCTCCTGCAGCGCACTCCACCGCGATGGGTCGGTGGCGCTGACCTCGCGCAGCGCCTCGTCGAGCGTGCCGGCCGCGGTGGTCAGCGTGTCCGCGCCGACCGCCGCACGGGCAGCGGCGAAGAACCGGATCGTGGTCACCGCTCAGCCACCGATCGCGCTCATGCCGCGCGTCGGGTGCACGAGCTCGTCGCTGTCGTCGCCGTGGTCGCGCGGCTTCGCCCACATCGCCCGGCGCCACAGCTCGGCAAGGTCGTCGTCGGAGACCCCCGCGCGCATCGGGCCGAGCACGTCGGTCTCCGCGTCGGAGAACAGGCAGCTCCGGACGTTGCCGTCGGCGGTCAACCGGGTGCGGGTGCAGTCGGCGCAGAAGGACTCGGTGATGCTCGCGATGATGCCCACGGTGCCCAGTGACGCACCGGAGTGTGCGTCCTGCACCCGGTACCGCTCGGCCGGGGCGCCGTCACGCGGTGCCTCGTCCGGCGTCAGCACGAACGACGACGCCAGCAACGCCCGGGTCTCGGCAGCGGTCACCATCTCGGTGCGGTCCCAGGCGTGGTCGGGATCGAGCGGCATCTGCTCGATGAACCGCAGCTCGTAGCCGCGGTCGAGGCACCAGCGCAGCAGCTCCGGCGCGGCCTCGTCGTTGATCCCGCGCAGCAGCACCGCGTTGACCTTGATGTCGAGGCCGGCGTCGTGGGCGGCGGACAGCCCGGCGATGACCTTGTCGAGGAACGGGCGGCGGGTCACGGTGGTGAACACGTCCGGGTCGACGGTGTCGAGCGACACGTTCACGCGCCGCAGCCCGGCGTCGTACAGGGCCTGGGCGCGGTGGGCGAGGCCGATGGCGTTCGTGGTGAGCGACAGTTCCGGGGCGTCGGGCAGCGCGGCGCACCGGGCGATCACGTCGACCAGGTCGTGCCGGAGCATCGGCTCGCCGCCGGTGAACCGCACCTTGCGCACGCCGAAGCGCGACGACCCGATCCGGACCAGCCGCTCGATCTCGGCGGCGGTCATCAGGGCGTCGTCGGGGGCGAACGGCAGCCCGGCGGCCGGCATGCAGTAGGTGCAGCGCAGGTTGCACCGTTCGGTCAGGGACACCCGCAGGTCGATCGCACGACGCCCGAAGCGGTCGACGAGCCCGGCGGACGCCGGGTCCACGGTCGTGCCGAGCAGGGTCGCGGGTGCCATGCGGCTCAGCGTACGTGTTCGACGCGCCGGAACGACAGCCGTCCCCACCAGCGCCGCCAGTCCGACCGGCTCGTGCGCAGGAGCGTCACCACCACGATGACGGCCACGGCGACGAGCAGCCACCACCGGTAGGCGTCCGTCGACGGCCACACCCCGCGCAGCGCGATGGCGAGCCCGATCGACAGCCACTCCCACCGCCCCGACAGCACCACGAACGGGATGAGCAGCAGCGAGTACCAGGGGTAGCGCGGGGTCACGGCCAGGAACGTCACGCCGATCATCAGGACCTCGCCGGACCACGGCCGCGACGGGTCGGACAGCCGCCACGCGACGAAGGCGGCGAGCAGCACGGCGAGCCCGACCACCACGGTCGCGGCGTCGCCCCGGAACACCAGCGAGACCAGGGCGAAGCGCGAGCCGTCCTCGTAGCCCTCCTCGCTCAGGTAGCCGGGCAGGTACCCGAGCACGTCGAGCCCCGTCGTCAGCACGTACGGCACGTAGAGCAGCCCGAACACGGCGATCCCGACCGGGATCGCCCACCAGGAACGCCACCGGCCGAGCAACGGCGGGTACACGATCGCAGGGATGAGTTTGGTGGCCGTGGCCGCTCCGAGCGCGATCCCGCCCCAGATCGGTCGGCCGAACGCGACGAGGACGGCACCCGCGGTCGCGAGCGCCGCGCCGAGGGCGTCGACGTGCGAGTTCGTCACGGCCTCCGACGCCACGAGCGGCGACCAGGCCCAGAGCGCCGCCCACCAGGTCGGACGGCCGGTCTTCCGCAGCACCACGACGAGGGCGACGCTCACGACCAGCGAGAGGAGCAGACCCGCCACCTGGAACGGCATGTACTGCGCGGTCGCCGGCACGAACGCACGGACCGCGGCGAACCAGAGCTGCGCCATCGGCGGGTAGATCGTCGTCACGTCCGGCCGGTTGATCGCGGTGCAGTGGCCGTCCGCGCCGTCGCCCAGGCCGCGGAACCGGGGCTTGAGGTCGTCGCACGTGCCGTTCACCTTGTCCGGGAACAGCCAGTCGGGCCGCAGACCGGACAGTGCCGTGGACTGGGGGGTGTGCGCGTACGGTGAGACTCCGGCATGCTGGACGATGCCGTCCCACGCGTACCGCGCCGAGTCGGTGCTCGTGCTCGGTGGGCCGGCCAGCGCCGCGAGACCGACCACCACCGCCCCGACCATGACCACGGCGGTCATCCACCGGGCGGGCACGAACCGCAGCGCGAGCACGGCGATCACGAACACCGTCCAAGCGATCAGCGTCCACGCAACGAATGACGAACGAGTGTCGGATCGGAGGAACCCCAGATGCGTGACGCCGAAGGCGATGACGCCCGCGAGGGCCAGTACCCCGACGACCGCGCCCACGGCGGCGAGGCGGGCACCGGGTCCGACGGCGGAGGACGGTCGGACGGCACGCAGTCGGTCGCTCATGGTCCGTCGAGGCTAGCGGGCGTGCGGCACCTGCTGTTCGAGGCGCGGGCCGCGCTGGCCTCGCCGAACCGGAACGCGCGCTCCGCGGTGGTGCTCGGACGACTGCTCGGCATCGCCTTCGTGGTGTGCTTCGGCACCGGCATCTACAGTCACCTGCTGCAGGAGCCCCTCGGCTGGATGCGGTTCCCGACCCGGCCGACGCAGCTCTACCAGTTCACGCAGGGCCTGCACATCACCACCGGCATCGCGATCATCCCGCTGCTGCTGGCGAAGCTCAACACCGTCATGCCCGCGCTGGTGCAGGTCCCGCCGGTGCGCGGCGTGCTGCACCTGTTCGAGCGGCTGTCGATCGCCGTGCTCGTGTCGGCCTCGATCATCCAGGTCACGACCGGCCTGCTCAACACGTACCAGTGGTACCCGTGGCCGTTCCCGTTCCGCCAGGTCCACAACGCGATGGCGTACGTGATCATCGGGTCGCTCATCATCCACATCGCGTCGAAGCTGCCGGTGATCGCCCGCTACTGGCGGAAGCGCGACTCCTACGACGAGCAGGGCCGGTTCATCGTGGACCCCGCGTCCGGCAGTGAGCTGCTCCCACCCGTCCTGGAGGCCCGCCCGGCGTCCGCCCCGCCGGCTGCGGGTGCCGAGACGACCCAGTCCACGGCCCCCGGCCTGCTCGGCCGCGTGTTCCGCTGGATCGACGGCGTCGACGCGGTCAAGGCTGTCGAGGCGGTCGACGCAGCCCCGGACGAACCGACGGCCGATGCGCCGGAGCCGACCCGGGCCTCCCGGTCGGTCGAGGAGCGCGCGCAGGGCCGACGCCAGCGGATCGCACGACGCGGGTTCTTCGGCGGTGTGACGGCCGCGGTCGTCGGCGTCGTCGCCCTGACGGCGGGGCAGTCCTCGAAGCTCGCCGAACCGTTCAACGTGTTCGGCGCGCGCCAGCGCGGTCTCGGCGCGAACGGCCTGCCGGTCAACCGCACCGCCCGCGCGGCGGGGGTGCTCGCCAGTGCGACTGCCGCGGACTGGACGCTGACCGTCGTCGGACCCGACGTGACCCGGACCTTCGTGCGCGCGGAACTCGTCGCGCTCGGTACCACCGAGGTCGACCTGCCGATCTCGTGCGTCGAGGGGTGGAGCCAGATGGGCAGCTGGAAGGGCGTGCGGATGCGCGACCTGCTCGGTGCCGTGCAGGCCGAGCCCGGATCTCATGTGCGGGTCACGAGCCTGGAACGGCACGGTGGCTACCGGATCATGGACATGGGGCCGGAGTACGCCGAGGACCCGACCACCCTGGTCGCGCTCGAGCTGAACGGTTCGACGCTCGACCTGGACCACGGGTTCCCGGCGCGGATCATCGCTCCGGGGCGACCGGGCGTGCTGCAGACCAAGTGGATCGAGAAGATCGAGGTGCTGCGGTGAAGGCCGCGCGGATCGTGCTCGTCGTGCTCGGCGTGCTGGTGATCGCGTTCGGCGCCTACGTCCTGGTGACGTCGGTCAAGCCGAACCGGATCGGCGGGCTGGCGACCTGGCTGCTCGGCGCGGTGATCCTGCACGACGCGATCCTGTCGCCGTTCGTCGTCGGCGCCGGACTGCTCCTGCGTCGGGCGGGGCGGTCGCTCCGGGCGTGGGTGCTCGTCGTGGTGCAGACGGTGATCGTGCTCGGCAGTGTGCTCGCCCTCGTGGTGCTGCCCGAGATCGCGGCGAAGCGGCACGGGCAGAAGAACCCCACGATCCTGCCGTTCGACTACGGCACGCGGTTGCTGATCGTCGAGGGGGTGCTGCTGCTCGTGGTGGTGGCGGTGCTCGTCGTCGGGGTGGTTCGTGCGCGGCGGACGGCACTGGTTAAAGCGACAACCATTCGGTAGGATGCAGACATGACCGACGAGACCCCGTGGCTCACCCGCGAGCAGCTGCGCGCGTGGATGAAGCTCGTGGCCGTCATGGAACTCCTGCCGGCGGCGCTCGACCAGCAGCTGCAGCGTGACGCGGACCTGACGCACTTCGACTACATGGTCATCGCGATGCTCTCCGAGACCGACGGTCGCACGCTGCGCATGTCGGCCCTCGCCTCGGCGACGAACGCCTCGCTGCCCCGGCTGTCGCACGTGGTGTCCCGGCTCGAGAAGCGCGGGCTCGTGACGCGCTGCCCCTCGACCTCGGACCGCCGTGCGACCGACGTCCGGCTCACCGACGCCGGGTACGCCACGATCGTCGAGGCCGCTCCGGACCACGTCCGCACCGCACGCCACGTCGTGATCGACGCCCTGAGCGACGAGCAGGTCGTCCAGCTCGACGGCATCGCGGCCGCACTGCTCACACGGCTCGACCCCGAGGGGCGGTTCGCTGCCCTGACGTACCCGCGGGACGACGACGACACCGCGATCTGCGAGGCCCGGCTGACCGGTGCCAGCACCGACTGAACGGCGCTGTGCGCCCGCGTCTGCGCCCGCGTCTGCGGGCTCGGTCGTTGCAATAGGCTCGGCCCATGACCGACCCCGCCGCGCCGTCCGACACGTACTCCTACCTCGGACCCGCCGGCACCTTCACCGAGGCGGCCCTCAAGCTCGTCGAGGCCGCGGCCGGCAAGCCCTGGCGGAGCGTCAACAACGTCGGTGAAGCGCTCGACGACGTCATGTCCGGCCGCTCGGTCGGCGCGGTCATCGCGATCGAGAACAGCGTCGACGGCGGCGTCAGCGCGACGCAAGACGCCCTCGCCCGGATCCCCGGCGTGCGGATCGTGGGGGAGTACCTCGTGCCGGTCGACTTCGTGCTCGTCGCGCGCCCCGGCACCGTGCTCGCCGACGTCCGCACCGTGAACGCGCACCCGGTGGCGTACGCGCAGACCCACAACTGGCTCGAGGCGAACCTGCCCGGTCACGGCCACATCCCGGCGTCGTCGAACGTCGCCGCCGCGCTCGCCCTGCTCGAGGCGAACCCCACCGCCGACGCCGCCGTCGCACCGCCCGGCATCACCGACCACCACGACGTCGTCGTGCTCGCGTCGTCGATCGGCGACAACGCCTCGGCCGTCACGCGCTTCGTGCTCGTGTCCAAGACCTTGGCGCTGCCCGAGCCGACCGGTGCCGACAAGACGAGCGTCATCGTCGAGCTGCCCGCCGACCACCCCGGCGCCTTGGTCGACATGCTCGAGCAGTTCGCCACCCGCGGCATCAACATGGGGCTGCTGTCGTCGCGGCCGATCGGCGACGAGCTCGGCCGCTACCGGTTCGTCATCGACCTGGACGGGCACGTGCAGGATGAGCGCGTGGCCGACGCCCTGCTCGGTCTCCGTCGGTTCAGCCCCCGCGTGACGTTCCTCGGGTCGTACCCGCGAGCCGATGGCGCGCAGCCCGAGGTGCCGGCGCGCTACTCGGACGCCGCGTTCGTCGAGGCGCGGGACTGGCTGCGAGCGATCGTGTCCGGCGAGCCCGACGCGGGCTGACGCGCGGCGGTGTGCTCGTCGGTCGGCGCTGTGCTGTCGGCCGGTGCTCTGCTCGTCGGTCGGCGCGTCCGCCGCACGGTGCGGCTCTTGTCGGCCGGTGCGAGGTTCCCCGCTCCGTGCGCCGCTACAACCTCGCACCGAGGACGCAACCGTGCACCAGTCGAACGACCCCGCACGGTGCGTGCTCACACCGGTCCGCACAACCGCGCACGGGCTGAACAAACCCGCACGGTGCGTGATCGCCCGGCCCGCGCAACCGCGCACGGGCCGAACAAACCCGCACGGTGCAGCGCGGCCAGCTCCCGGCTCAGCGCTTGCGGCCGCGCACCCAGCTCGGCCGCGGCTCCACCGTCGGCACCTTGACGGTCAGCGAACCGGGGTCGATCCGGGCGCGGAACGCCGTGATCTCGCCCACCGGGTCGCCGTCGATCTCGAACTCGTCGGGCTTCTCGAGCCGCAGCGTGAACTCCTCGCCGCGCATGTAGCGCAGCGGACGCTCCTGCTTCGCCGCCGTGGTGATGCGTCGACCGATCAGCGTCTCGGACAGCGCCGAACGCCGGAACCAGCGCAGGATCCCGTTCTCCCAGAACACGCGGGCACCGATCCGCACCCAGCCGAAGAAGCCGCGGGGGCGCATCACGACGATGTCGAACACGCCGTCGTCGATCTCGGCGTCGGGCAACAGCATCGCGTTCGCCTGCAGCATGCCGCAGTTGCCGACGATGACCGAGTGCGCGCGCACCGAACCGTTGCGGGCCGACTCGTCGAGCCGGTACTTGAACTCGAAGCCGTCGGTGTCCCGCACGGAGCGGAGCAGCGAGTCGAGGTACGCGAGCCACCCGACGCGCTTCTTCAGCTCGGGGCGGGTGTTCGCGATCATCCGGGCGTCGAGTCCGAGGCCCGCCATCACGACGAAGCCGAACTGCTCGCGGGCGCCGTCCGGCCGCTCGATGCCGATCAGGCCGAAGTCGATCGCCCGCTCGTGGCCGGAGAAGATCGTGTGCGCGCTGCTCGCCAGGTCGTCGAGGGGGAGCTTCATGTTGCGGGCGAGCAGGTTGCCCGTCCCGCTCGGCAGCAGTGCGAGCGAGGCACCGGAGCCGTGCACGACCTCGGCGACCGCGCGCACGGTGCCGTCGCCACCCGCGGCGGCGACGACGTCGGCCCCCGCGTCGAGCGCTGCGCGGGCCATGCCCCCGCCCGGGTCTTCCTCGGTGGTCTCGAACCAGAGCGTCTCGGCCCAGCCGGCTTCCTGCTGGTGCTGTTCCACGGTGGCCTTGAGGGTCGGCAGGTGGACCTTGACCGGGTTGTAGACCACGGCAGCCGTCCGGTGCTCGGTGGGGAGGGCGTCCTGGTCCGCGGGCGCGGTCTCCGAAGGGGTCGACATGGGATCAACGGTACCGATCGGACGCTGCGAGCGGCGGGTTCCTCCCCATGCCGCCGCCTCTAGGATGGAGCGGTGATCGATCCCCAGCTGCTTCGCGACAACCCGGACGTCATCAAGGCCTCGCAGGAGTCCCGCCGCGCATCCGTCGCCGTGGTCGACGAGGCCGTCGCTGCCGACGCCGCCCGACGCAGCGCGATCACCGCGTTCGAGTCGCTCCGCGCCGAGCAGAACGCCTTCGGCAAGACCGTCGCCAAGGCCCCGAAGGACGAGAAGGTCGCGCTCGTGCAGCAGGCCCAGGCGCTCTCGGCCCAGGTGAAGGAAGCCCAGGCGGCCGTCACCGCGGCCGAGGAGACCTTCAACTCCGTCGTGCGCGCCATCCCGAACGTCGTGCTGCCCGGCGTCCCCGCCGGTGGCGAAGAGGACTTCGTCACCCTCCGCACCGTCGGCACGAAGCCCGAGTTCGACTTCGAGCCGAAGGACCACGCCGACCTCGGCGAGCACCTCGGCATCATCGACATCCCGAGGGGCGTGAAGGTCTCCGGCTCGCGCTTCTACTTCCTGCGCGGCCTCGGCGCCCGGCTCGAGATCGCGCTCATGTCGCTCGGCCTCGACCGCGCCATCGCCGCCGGGTTCGAACCGCTCATCACCCCGACGCTCGTCCGCCCCGAGACGATGGCGGGCACCGGCTTCCTCGGCGAGCACGCGGCCGAGGTCTACCGGCTCGAGGCCGACGACCTGTACCTGACGGGCACGAGCGAGGTCGCACTCGCCGGCTTCCACGCCGACGAGATCCTCGACATCGAGAAGACCGCGCACCGCTACGCCGGCTGGTCGACCTGCTACCGGCGCGAGGCCGGCTCGGCGGGCAAGGACAACCGCGGCATCCTGCGCGTGCACCAGTTCAACAAGCTCGAGATGTTCGCCTACGTCCACCCGGACCAGGCCGAGGCCGAGCACGAGAAGCTGGTGTCGTACCAGGAGCAGATGCTGCAGGACCTCGGACTGCACTACCGCGTGATCGACGTCGCCGCGGGTGACCTCGGCACGAGCGCGGCGAAGAAGTACGACATCGAGGCCTGGGTCCCGACGCAGGGCACGTTCCGCGAGCTCACCTCGACGTCGAACTGCACGACGTTCCAGGCCCGTCGCCTCGACATCCGGTACCGCACCGAGAGCGGCAAGACGACCCCGGTCGCCACCCTGAACGGCACCCTCGCGACCACCCGTTGGATCGTCGCGATCCTCGAGACCCACCAGCAGGCCGACGGCTCCGTCGTCGTGCCCGAGGTGCTGCGCCCCTACCTCGGTGGCGTCGAGGTCATCGAGCCCCGATGAGCACGCAGGGGCGGTTCGTGGACGGCGCGGCGCAGGGCGCGGGCGCCGGTGCTCCCGCCCGCACGAAGCGGTGGCTGGTGGCGCTCGACATCGACGGCACCACGATGCGCGAGGACGGCGTCATCACGGAGGCCGTGGTCGCCGCCGTGCGCGATGCCGAGGCCGCTGGGCACGAGGTCATGCTCTCCACGGGCCGCAGCGAGGGCATGACGGTGCCGCTGCTCGAGACCCTCGGCATCGAGCCGAAGTACCTCGTCTGCGCCAACGGTGCGCTGACCCTGGCCCGCCGTCCGGACGGGTCCTACGAGCGTGTCCACGTCGAGCACTTCGACCCGAGCGACGTGCTGCAGACCATCCGTGGTGCTCTGGAGAACGCGGCCTTCGGCGTCGAGGACGAGACCGGCCACTTCCGGTTGTCCGAGAACTTCCCCGCCGACACCATGACGAACGCCGGCGAGCTGGTGCCGTTCGAGCAGCTGCTCACGGTCGAGGCCACCCGCGTCGTCGTGATCTCGCCGGAGCACGGGCTCGAGGAGTTCCTGCAGATCGTCGAGGACATGGGCCTGCACAAGGTCTCGTACACGGTCGGGTGGACCGCGTGGCTCGACATCGCACCAGAGGGGGTGACGAAGGCCACCGCGATGGAACGCGTGCGCGAGTGGCTCGACATCCCGCGCTCCCGCGTCTTCGCCGCGGGGGACGGCCGCAACGACATCGACATGCTGCGGTGGGCCTCGACCTCCGGTCGTGGCGTCGTGATGGGCCAGGCGCCCGACGACGTCGTGGACGCCGGCAACGAACTCACCGGTGGCGTGTCCGACGACGGCCTGGCAGCGGCGCTCGACTCCCTGCCGCGCTGACCCCGGCATGCGCTGACGCGCACGGCGGACGGGAGGCCCGTTAGACTTCCCGGGACGCGGTCACGTCTCGCCACGTGGTCGCGTCACTGGAGGGTTGTCCGAGCGGCCGATGGAGCCTGTCTTGAAAACAGGTGGGCAGAGATGTCTCGTGGGTTCGAATCCCACACCCTCCGCCATGGACACCCGGTTGCGCCTGCTCCGCGTCGACGACGCGGCGACGCTCGCCGCCGTCACCACCGCGAGCGCCGAGCACCTGCGCCCGTGGGAGCCGTCCCGGGCGCCGGCGTACTTCACCGAGCAGGGCCAGCACGACGTCATCGTGCAGTCGCTCGCTGCAGAGCGCGCGGGCACCGCGGTCCCGTTCGTGATCGAGTCGACGGACGGTGAGCTCCTCGGGCGCATCACGCTGAGCGGCATCACCCGCGGCGCCCTACAGTCGTGCGCGATGGGGTACTGGATCCGCGCCGACCGACTCCGCCAGGGCCACGCCTCCCGCGCCGTCGCCGCTGCCGCCGGCCACGCGTTCGACGTCCTCCGACTCCACCGGGTGCAGGCCGAGACGCTGCCGGAGAACGTGGGGTCGCAGCGTGCCCTCGAGTCCGCGGGGTTCGAGCGCTACGGGTTCGCGCCGGAGTACATCACGATCAACGGAGCCTGGCGCGACCACGTCATGTTCCAGCTCCTCGCACCCCCTCCTGCCACACGGCGCACTCGATGATCGAGGTCGTCGAGTACCAGCCATCCTGGCCCGAGCGGTTCGCGGTGTTGCGGGACGCCTACGCCGCAGCGCTCGACGCCGCCGGCGCTCGGTACCGGAGCATCGAGCACGTCGGCAGCACCTCGGTACCCGGCCTCGCGGCGAAGCCCGTCATCGACGTCGACATCGTGGTCGATGCCGGCGACGTCGCGGCGGCGGTCGCAGCGCTGACCACGATCGGGTTCGAGCCACGCGGAGACCTCGGTGTTCCCGACCGGCAGGCCTTCCGGACGCCCGAGCACTTCGCCCCGAGCAACACCTACGTCGCCACCGCCGGATCGCTCTCGCTCCGGAACCACCTCGCCGTCCGCGATGTGCTGCGCGCCGACCCGGGGCTGCGCGACGAGTACGCCGCCGTGAAGCGCCGGGCGGCTGCCGAGGCTGAGGACATCGACGACTACATCGAGCGCAAGAGCGGCGTGCTCGGTCGTGTCCTGGCTGCGGCGGGGATCTCGGTCGAGGAGCGCGCCGCGATCACCGAAGTGAACCGCGACATCACCGGCCGAGGCGCCCGCGGTTGAGTTCGCTCACTCCGCCGTGTGCGTTCGTCGTCTCCAAGCGTCAGCCCGACGGAGCGCCTCCTCGGCGATCAGCTGGACCTCGGCTGGGTCGTCCGGAAGCGTCATGCTGTGCTCGCCGTACGCTTCGCGCGCGATCGCCACGAGTTCGTCGGCGGTCCTCACGTCGAGGTCGATGATCAGACGGTTGAGGTCCGTCCGGTCCTTCGGGCGGGACGCTGCGAGCTTCATCGCCAAGAGCCGTCGTTTCGAGGCCACGACGACCGGGCGACCGTTGATGGTGGTGTGCAGCGCTTCGGTGTCGTCATTCGGCGAGAACTCCATGAACGAGAACGCGCGGGAGTTGATCCACTCGGGGTCGAGTCGGTGTTCGGCCGCCATGGCTCGCGCTTCGACGAGCACCTCGTCCATCGGTTGGAACAGTCCGTCGATGTCGGGGGTCACCTCGTCGCGGCCGAGTTGCACAGCGACAGCGGCGCCTCCGACGATGTAGGTCTCGACCTCGACGCCGCGGCCAGCCAGGCGCTCCAACAGCTCACCGAGGAGGTCGACGACCTCAGCGCCACTGAGGAGACGGTAATCCTCGGTCATGCGGCCTCGAGGTCGCCTTCGCGAAGCAAGATGTTCTTCCGCAGGAAGAGATCGGGCGTCCGTTCCTTGATGAACGAACGCCACTCGAGCGAAGCCTCGGCATCCCCGTCCCAGAGCCATTCGCGATCGAGCGGACGGAGCTCGAGCATCCACGTCGGCGGCTGGGTCCCGTGCCGGAGGAGCGCGTACGCGTACGCCGTGGTCAGGAGCGCGTCGTAGTGCTCATCGCCGACCGACGGAGCGCGCTCCGTCACACCCGGATCTACCGGTGTGTCGGGAGCGGCGTGCAGAATGCGGCTGACTGCATCGGTCAGAGCCCGGTCGGCGGCGGCGACGTGGCCGATCCGGAGCGCGTCGCGGATCAGCTCCGCTGCCCTCGACAGCGGGATCAACAGTGCGTTCCCGGCCATGGTCGAATCCTACGGGTCCGTCCGGTCGCGCCCGCACTCGATCTTGCGGGCGGTTCCGGTTCGTGAACCGCGGAGGTCCTGAACCGGAGCCGCCGAACCGGTCAAGCGGTCGCGAGCGCCGGGTACAGTGCCGCCAGCGGCGCACTGAGTCCGGCACGGACGTCACGGCTGACCTGGTCCGCCAGCACCTCGTGCTCACCGGCCTCGACGGCGTCCCAGATGAGCCGGACGATGTCGGCCGGGTCGGACTTTTCGACGTCGAGCCCCGCGGTCATGCCGGTGTCCGTGTAACCGAGGTGTGCGCCGACGACCTGGGTGCCCTGGGGTGCGAGCTCGAGGCGGAGCGAGTTCGTGATCGACCAGAACGCTGCCTTCGACGCCGAGTACGCGCCGGCGAGGGCGACCCAGCTCAGGGCCGAGTGCACGTCGATCAGTGCGCCGCCGCCGATCGAGGGGGCGAAGGCCTTGGCGACACGGAGCGCGCCGAAGACGTTCGTCGCGAAGATGCGCTCGACCTCTGCGACCGAGGTGTCGACGAGCGGGTCGGCGCCGGCGATCCCGGCGTTGTTCACGACGATCGTGGTGTCCGCGGCGGCACGGGCTGCGGCGTCGACGCCCTCCTGGCTGGTGACGTCGAGGGCGAGCGGCACGATGCGCTCGTCGTCCCAGGTGCGCGGGGTGCGGGCGGTCGCGTAGACCTTGGCGGCGCCGCGGTCCAGGGCCTGCTGGACGAACTCGGCGCCGAGGCCGCCGTTCGCTCCGGTGACGAGGACGATGGCGTTGGTGAGGTCGGTCATGAGGGGCTCCAGACGAGAGAAGTTGAGTACGAAAACCGAACCTAGCACGTTGTGTCCGGAAATCGAACTCAGCTAGGATGAAGGCATGCTCGGCATCCTCGGCGGCGACGAGCGCTGCCCCATCGCACGGTCCCTCGACGTCCTCGGCGAGAAGTGGACGCTCATGATCGTGCGTGACGCCCTCGCCGGTTCCACGCGCTTCGGTCAGTTCCAGCAGAGCCTCGGCGTCCCGCGCGAAGTCCTGACCGCACGACTGGCCTCCCTCGTCGACGGGGGAGTGCTCGAGCGCACGACCTACAAGGCGGAGGGTGCCCGGGCGCGCGAGGAGTACGTGCTCACCGACGCCGGCCGCGATCTCTCGCTGGTGCTCCTGGCACTCGGCGGCTGGGCGGATCGGTACCGCCCCACGGAGCTGACGTCGGACCTGCGCTTCGTCGACACCGATTCCGGCGAGCCGGTCGAAGCGGTCGCGGTGGCGCAGGAGTCCCAGCAGCGTGTGCCGCTCCAGCGGCTCACCGCCGTCATGGACCCGGCCACCTGACGGACGGGAGGCCCGTGGCGGCCCCTGAACTGGTCCCGGTTTGTTGGACCGTGAAGTCAGATTAGGCCGCGAGGGCGTGAGCTCGGTATTGAACCGGGCTCA
>NZ_JABMLA010000006.1:0-250996 GCF_013204965.1 Curtobacterium sp. VKM Ac-2861 | reverse complement strand
ACGCGGCACCGCCGAGCACGAGGGCGCCGGTCGTGGCGAGGGTGATGGAGGTCTTCAGGCTCTTGCGCATGGTGATCAGTCCTTTGCTGTGTGGGCACCCCGGCCGACGGCCGACGTATGCTCCTGTGCGTACGCTGAACAACGGCCATGTCTGACCGGAGAGCGCCCTGGGCTTTTGCCCTGTGCAACTCATTCGGTGCACCCCCGCGATCGGTTTGGAACGGGTTTCCTGAGGTTCACGGGGCCGGCGTTTCGTAGCGTGGGGGCATGGCTCCTGCACAGCTCTCCACCACCGACCGACTCCGGGCGGTCGACGCCTGGTGGCGTGCCGCCAACTACCTGACGGTCGGGCAGATCTACCTGCTGGACAACCCGCTGTCGGGGCGGCCGATCGAGCCCGACGACATCAAGCCCCGGCTGCTCGGACACTGGGGCACCTCGCCCGCCCTCAACCTCGTGTACGCGCACTGCAACGCGCTGATCGCCGAGACCGGACGCGAGTTCCTCTACGTCTGCGGCCCGGGCCACGGCGGCCCCGCGATGAACGCGAACGCCTGGCTCGACGGCACGTGGGGCGAGCTGTACGCGGACGACGACCTGCAGCGCTTCTTCCGGCAGTTCTCGTTCCCGGGCGGGATCCCGTCGCACGCGGCACCGGAGACACCCGGGTCCATCAACGAGGGCGGCGAACTCGGCTACTCACTCGCCCACGCGTACGGAGCGGCCCTGGACAACCCCGACCTGGTGGTCGCGTGCGTCGTCGGCGACGGCGAGGCGGAGACCGGCCCGCTCGCGGGGTCGTGGCAGGCACACACCTTCCTCGACCCGGTGTCCGACGGTGCCGTGCTCCCGATCCTCAACCTCAACGGGTGGAAGATCGCGAACCCCACCGTCCTCGCCCGCATCCCCGGTGAGGACCTGACCGCCTACTTCCGTGGCCTCGGGTACGACCCGATCGTGGTGGACTCGAAGCGGGTCGACGACGACCCGTACGCCGTGCACGCCCTGTTCGACGGCGCTCTGCGTCGAGCGCTCGCATCGATCGACGACATCCAGGCGGCAGCTCGGGCGCAGGCCGAACGTGCGGCTGCCGGGCAGCCCGCCGGCGCCGCCGACCTGCGCCCGCGCTGGCCGATGATCATCCTCCGCAGTCCGAAGGGGTGGACCGGGCCGAAGGAGGTCGACGGCCAGCAGGTCGAGGGGACGTTCCGCGCCCACCAGGTGCCGCTGTCCGAGGTCCGCGAGAACTCCGCACACCGCGCCCAGCTCGAGGAGTGGATGCGGTCCTACCGACCCGAGGAGCTCTTCGACGCGGACGGGAACCCCGTCGGGATCATGACGACGATCCGTCCCACCGGCGACGACCGGATGAGTGCCACTCCCCACGCCAACGGCGGGCGCATCCGGACGGCCCTCGACCGGCCCGCGCTCGACGCGTACGGGGTCCCCGCCGGCTCGACGGCCTCGGCCACCGGCACGCTCGGCCCGTGGCTCGCAGCGCTGATCACGAAGAACCCGTCGTCGTTCCGGCTCTTCGGCCCGGACGAGACGATCTCGAACAAGCTCGACGCCGTCTTCGACGTCACCTCGCGCGTGTGGCGTGCACAACGGGCGGTCGGCGACGAGCACCTCGCTGCCCGTGGACGCGTGACCGAGGTGCTGTCCGAGCACCTGCTGGAGGGCATGCTCGAGGGTTACGTCCTCTCCGGCCGGCACGGGCTCCTGAACACCTACGAGGCGTTCGCCCACATCATCGACTCGATGGTCGGGCAGTACGCCAAGTGGCTCGAGTCCTCGACCGACATCGACTGGCGTGCACCCGTGTCGAACCTGTCGATCCTGCTGTCGTCGCACGTCTGGCGGCAGGACCACAACGGGTTCTCCCACCAGGACCCCGGGTTCCTCGACGTCGTCGCGTCCAAGCAGCAGGACCTGGTGCGGATCAAGCTCCCCGCCGACGCCAACACCCTGCTCGCCGTCGCGGCGCACGCCTTCGAGACCACCGACCGCATCGAGGTGATCGTCGCCGGGAAGCACCCCGAGCCCGTCTTCCTGTCCCTCGAGGACGCCGTCGCCCACGCGGACGCAGGTCTCGGGGTCTGGGAGTGGGCCGGTACCGAGCAGACCGTCGGTCGTGTGGACGTGGTCCTCGCGTGCGCCGGGGACGTCCCCACGGTCGAGGCGGTCGCCGCCGCGGACATCATCCGGCAGCACGCTCCCGGGGTCGGCGTCCGGGTCGTCAACGTCGTCGACCTGCTCGCCCTCGGCGACCCCCGGAAGCACGAGCACCCGATCCCCGACGAGCAGTACGACGAGCTCTTCCTGCCCGGGACCCCGACGGTGTTCGCGTTCCACGGGTACCCGTCGCTCGTGCACCAGCTGACCTATCGCCGCAACGGCCACGACGACCTGCACGTGCACGGGTTCCTGGAGCAGGGCACGACGACGTCGCCCTTCGACATGCTCATGCGGAACGAGATGGACCGCTTCGCGCTGGCGCACGACGCCCTGACGCGGGTCGACGCGGGTGCACACGCCGAGTTGCTCGACCGGCTGTCCGCCGCACGGGACGCGGCCCGCGAGTACGCCTACTCACGGGGCGAGGACCACCCGTCCGTCGACGGGTGGGAGTTCTCGGGGTGGCCGCAGGACCCGTCTGCCTGATCCCTCCTGCACAGGCCGGGAGGCCCGGATCACCGTCCACAGGACCGGTCACGCCCGCCGCGTGGCCGGTCCTGTGGCGTCAGGGTGGTCCACATGGATGTCGCGTTGACGAGTGCGGTCGTGTCGGTGGTCGGGGCTCTCGTGGCCGTCGGCGCGTTGGTCGTGTCGGTCGTCGACGGGCGGGCCGGGCGGCGAAATACCGAGTTCTTGGGGCACCGGGATCTCTGGTGGCAGCGTTGGTCGTGGGTCGCCGACCGCGCGACCTCGGACGACGTTCGGCAGCGAGAGGCCGCGGCTGTCATGTCGGTCGCCCTGACCACCCGCGACTGGACGACCGCTGACGACCGCTGGGTCCGCCAGGCACTCGATGACCTGAAGACAGCGACGAACGAAGGGACGAACGATGATCTCGAAGCTCAGTGACCGGGACTTCAAGTACTGGCTGGACGGACGTGAGCTCACCACGCCAGCGCTGCTCGCCGATCCGCACTACGGCCCCATGATGCGGGCGAAGGGCGCCGAGGAGGAGCTCCGCCAGGCACGGATCGAGTGGCGCGAACGGCAGGAGCGCGCCCGCGCGCGGAAGCTCAAGTACGAGGCGTCCTTCGGTGAGAGCTGAACCGACGCCCTGCGAGCCTGCCACGCTGAGACCGTGACCGACCTCGTCATCCCGGCCCCGAGCCTCCCGACCGTCCCCACGACCACGGGCGCACGCTTCCCCGTCCGACGCGTCTTCTGCGTCGGTCGGAACTACGCGGCGCACGCACGCGAGATGGGTCACGACCCAGATCGCGAGCCGCCGTTCTTCTTCACCAAGCCGGCGGACGCCGTCGTCGTCGACGACGCGGACACCCCGTACCCGCCGCAGACGGCGCAGCTCGAGCACGAGGTCGAACTGGTCGTCGCGATCGGCACCGGCGGCGCGGACATCGGCGTCGACGACGCGCTCACCCACGCCTGGGGCTACGCGGTGGGCATCGACCTCACCCGACGCGATCTCCAGGCCGAGGCCAAGCGTCTCGGTCGGCCCTGGGACACGGCGAAGGGGTTCGACGCCTCGGCACCGATCGGCGCGATCGTCCCGGCGCAGGGCATCGACCCGACGGCTGGTGTGATCGAGCTCGTCGTCGACGGCGAACGACGCCAGGTCGGTGACCTGGCCGAGCAGATCTGGTCGGTGGCAGAGACGATCGCGGCGCTGTCGCGATCGGTGACGCTCGCCCCAGGGGACCTGCTCATGACGGGGACGCCCGAGGGGGTCGGGGCCCTGCAACGCGGACAACTCGTCGTCGGCACGATCGCCGGCATCGGCACGGTCCGCACCCGCATCGTCTGACCGGCGTTTCCGCAGTGTGACGCGCCGCTGGGAGGGCTCGCAGACACGCCGGGTATCCCTGGTTCGACGCCAGGTGGGGATCGCGGCGTCGCACACACGGGGCAGGACCATCGCGACGGGCGTCTGCAGCTGCTCCGGGATGACGGAGGTACGGCCGTGATGGAACACGATCTGCTGGCGACGTCGTGGACGTGGGCGGGCGACGAGCCCATCAGCGAACGGGTCCACGCGGTCGGTGCCGCTGGGTTCGCCGGGCTCTCGTTGTCGCTCGACGACCTGCACGAGGTGCGTGCGACGACGGGCTTCGCCGAACTCCGCCGCATGCTCGACGGTGCGGGGATCGTCTGGGTCCAGTTGGGGCCGCTCGACCGCTGGTGGACCTGCACGAGCCGGGCCGACGACGACGCCGCCGACCGCGGGGTGGTCCTCGAGGCCGCCGCGGCGCTCCGTGCCTGGCAGGTGATCGCTCGTGCTGACACGACGTTGCCCGGCGCTTCACCGATCACTATGGCCGACGACTGGACCGTGCTGGCCGACCAGGCCGCGGCCGTCGGCGCGCAGCTCGTCCTCGAACCCGAGCCGTGGTCGAACCTGCCGACGATCGAACGGGCCTCGCGGTTCGTCGTGGCGGCGGGTCACCCGAACGGCGGGCTGCTGCTCGACGCGATGCACACCCTGCGGGGCGGGTCCACGTTGGCGTCGATCCGCCAGGCGGTCGCGCCCGCGACGCTCGCGGCGGTCGAACTGAGCGACGGGCTCCTGCACACCCCGGCCGGCATGACCCTGTCCGAAGAAGCCCGCGAGGCACGGTACCTGCCCGGCGCGGGCGCGTGGGACCTGCCGGGGCTCGTCCGCACCGTCCGGGAGCTCGGCTTCGACGAGCCGTGGGGCGTCGAGGTCCGGACCCCCGGCCACCGGGCGATGCCGATCGGCGACGCCCTGCGCACGGCCGCTGCGGCGACGCGCGCCGTGCTCGATGCGGCGGACGCGTACGGCGCACCGGCCGCGCCGGCGATGCCCTCGTCACCGGCTCCGACCTCGGCGGTCGACTTCGAGCCGCCCCACCCGAGGACCGATCCGCGGGGCAGGACACACTGGGGGTCGCACCGCCCGGCCGGACGCCGGGACGCCGACACAGGCACGCCCGCGTAGCCTCCTGGAGCATGAGCGACCAGACTGCACACGACGACGACCTCCTCCGCCGCTCGCAGGAGTCCATCGACGAGGCCAAGGCCGCTGCGGCCGAGGTGTCCGAGCCCGGCGAGGACGAGCTCGTCGACGAGGACCTCCCCGTCGCGGACGACGCCGAGCCGTCGGACGGACCGGCACCGGCCGCCTGACGCTCAGTCGATCTCGACGACGCGGACGGTGACGTCGGAGGGCGATGCTCCGAGGGAGTGGCGCGCTGCGGTCACGACGGCGTCACGCACGGCCCGGATGACCGTGATCGTCGGCACGGCCCGGTCGGTCGTGACGACCACGCGGATCCGCGCCCCGTCCGGGCGGTCCTGCACGAGCACGGCCCCACCGTCCCGCGGGATCTCGAGCACGGAGCGGACGTCGCGGACGAGCGTGGCGAGCCCGGGTCCGGGCGGCAGGACCGACCGGACGCCCGGCACCGCGAGGACGACGGAGGTGAGTTCGCGGGAGAGCACCCGGACGTCCGCGGTCACGGTGTGCCCCCGACCACGACGTCGGCGACGCGGACGACGACACTGCGGATCCGGAACGGTGCGTGCGCGCCGAGCACCGACGTGATGTGTGCCCGGAGCGCCTCGGCACGGTCCGACACCGATGCCTCGAACGTGGCCACGATGGTGACGTCGACGTCCACGGCGCCGCCGGGCACCCCGACGTCCCCGCTGAACCGGGTCCGCCGGACGACGACACCGGGCACGTCGTCACCGAGGGTACGGACGAGTCCGCGCAGTGCCCCCTCGGTCACGACCAGGTGCGCGGCCGGATCGTCGTCGGGGACCGGGATGTCGCGTCCGGCGTGGGCGGTCGTCCGGATGGACGCGAGCACCGAGCTGATCCAGCGTTCGTCGCCGTCCGCCGATGCCTCGGTGTCGAGCAGGTCCCGTGATGCCACCCGCAGGGCCTGCAGCCGCTCCAGTGCGGCGACGGCTTCGGGATCACCCTCGATGTCCGCCCGGACAGGAGTCCGGTCGGCGTCGAGGTAGTCGGAGAGTTCGTCCAGCGTGAAGGCACCGTGACGGTCGTCGACGTCGTCGGTCATCGCCACCCCTCCATCTGTTCGAGCACGTGTCGCCGCGCACGTGCGAGCAGCCCGCGGACGGTCGGCGCGGGCAACCCGGTCGCCTCGGCGATCTCGGCGTAGGGCGCCCCACCCACCTCGCGCATCACCCAGACGGCGCGCTGTGCATCCGGGAGTGCCTGCACGATACGCGCGAGTTCCCGCACCTGCATCCGGGTGGCGACCACCTCGTCGACGGGTCGTTCGTCCGGGGCGTCGACCATCGCTTCGAGGTCGGCGTGCGGGTGCCGCCCGCGGAGCCGGTCGAGGGCCTTGTTGGCCGCGATCCGGAAGAGCCAGTTGCGCACCCGATCCGGGTCCTCGACCCGGTCGATGCGCTGCCAGGCCTGCAGTGCGGCTTCCTGGACGGCGTCGTCGGCCTCGCCGTCGCCGTACCCGAGGATCCGAGCCGCGTAGGCCCGCATGTGCGGTCCGTACCGACGGATCAGCACCCCGAACGCGGCCGTGTCGCCGTCGGCGCTGCGCTCGACGAGCGAGGCGTCGGACAACGCCGCGAGGGCTTCGTCGCTGGACAGGAGCAGCTCCTCTTCGCGGATCTCGGATTCTCGTGTGACGAATCGGGTGTTCGTCACGTCCTTAGTACGTGCCTACCAGGTACGCCTCCGCGCGCCTGGTGCGAGCGCGCCGTGGCCGGCCATCCCTGAAGGGTCGGTCACGGTGCTTCGACGGCGGCCCGTGCGCTCCCTGATCCGGTGCACGGGCCGTCTTCTCCCCCGCCCCGGCGGCTACTCGTCGGTCTCGTCGGCGAGGAAGTCCGCGTAGGTCGCTTCGGTGTCGGTCACCACGGCCCCCGGATCGACCGGGATCCGTGCGGCACGATCCCCGTTGATCGCGACGCGTTCCTCGGCCGTGTACGGCGGCAGGTACTTGCTCGAGCTCATCCCCAGGCCCTTTCGTCCCGGCGAACGTAACAGTCGGCGGCGGACCGGCGGCCGGACGGGTGGAAACGTCCCCCGCCCGAGCGCCGGACGGGGGACGGAATTTCGCCACGGGCGGACCCCATGCGCACGCATCAGCGCGTTCGCGAGCCGGCACATGGCGGCCGGTCCGGCGAGCAGGTCAGTGTTCGCGCACCACGTCCTCGGGGTCCTTGTCCGGACGCCAGCCCCGCCAGGACGGCTGCCGCAGGCGTCCGTCACCGGTCCACTCGGCGAACTCGACCTCGCCCACCCGCTTCGGCGTCACCCAGTGCGCGTCCCGTGCGTCGATCCGGGCCACGTCGATGAACGGCGAGGTCTTCCGGTCGAGCGGTCGCAGCGCTGCGGCGATCTCGTCGAGGTCGCGGTCACGGAACCCGGTGCCGACCTTGCCGACGTACTCGAGACCGTCCGGACCGGGCACGCCGAGCAACAACGAGCCGATCCCGCCCGCTCGACGACCACTGCCAGGCTTCCACCCACCGACCACGACTTCCTGCGTGGCGTGGTGCTTCAGCTTCAGCCAGGCCTCGGACCGCCTGCCCTCGGCGTACTTCGAGCTGCGCTTCTTCGCGACGACCCCTTCGAGGCCCTGCTCCTGCGACGACGCCATCACGCCGTCGAGGTCACCCTGCGAGGCTGGCGGCACGTCGATCGCCCCGCCGGGCTCGACGACCGTCTCGAGCGCTTGCCGCCGGGCGTCGTACGCGAGGCGGGTGAGTTCGTGCCCGTCGGCCTCGAGCACGTCGAAGACCAGGAACCGCACGGGGGTCGTCTGCTGCGCCGCCCGCACCTCGCGCGCCTTCGTCAGGCCCATCCGGTTCTGCAGGAGCTGGAAGCTCGGGCGCCCCCGGTCGTCGAACGCGACGATCTCGCCGTCGAAGACGCCGTCGACCCCGGCACGGTCGCCGAGTTCCTGCAGTTCCGGGTACTGCTCCGTCAGGTCGTTGTCGTTCCGGCTCCGCAGCGTGACCGAGCCGTCCCGGACGGTGGCGAGCGCACGGACGCCGTCCCACTTCATCTCGAACGCCCAGTCGGCCGGGTCCAGCCGGGGTGCGTCCTTCGCCAGGGTGGCCTGCATGGTCCGTCGGTCCCCCGGAGGGGTGTCCGCAGGGCTGGCTCCGCTGATGCGCCGCTGTCCGTCTCGGTGCGCGGCAGAGGGACGGGAGGCCCGCCCCGCGTCCGTCGCGCCGCCGGCGTCCGCCAGCTTGTCGGGTTGCTCCTTCGTGCGGTGGATGAGCCAGTTCTTCTCGTCGCCCGCTCCGCCCCGACCGCGGGTGTGCAGGAGCGCCAGTCGGCGAGCGCCGCCGGTCCGACCGTGCAGGGTGACGATGACCTCTTCGCCCTCGCGCCACTTCTCGAGCTCGTAGGTGCCGTCGTCCCAGAGCGTGACCGTGCCGCCGCCGTACTCGTCCTTCGGGATCGTGCCCTCGAACGCGCCGTACTCGAGCGGGTGGTCCTCGGTCTGCACGGCCAGGTGGTTCTTGCCCGGGTCGGTCGGTTCGCCCTTGGGCAATGCCCAGCTCACCAGCACACCGTCGTGCTCCAGCCGGAAGTCGTAGTGGTCGCGGGTGGCGTGGTGCTCCTGGATCACGAACGTCGGGGTGCCGTCCTTCCGGACCGTGGGGGCTCCTTCGGGCACCGGTTCCGGCGTCTTCGATGCGTCGCGCTTCGCGCGGTAGGCAGTGAGCCGGTCGCGAGCCGGCTGCTCGGCCTCGTTCGCACGCTCGGTCCGGTCGCTGTCCCAGTGACCGTGGTCGTCGCGCCCGACGGCCAGCGAGGCGGAGGCGACCGGGTGCAGGTGGTCCCCACGGGCCTCCAGGCGTTCGAGGACCTCGTCCAACGTGAGCTGCGCGAGCCCGCGTTCCTCGAGTTCCTTCCAGGTGCGGGGTGCTGCGACCGTCGGCCGCTCGCGGCCGCGCAGCGAGTACGGCGCGATCGTCGTCTTGTTGCCGTTGTTCTGCGACCAGTCGACGAACACCTTGCCCGTCCGCTCGGCCCGGCTCATCGACGACAGCACCAGGTCGGGCAGGTCGTGCTCGAGCGCCTTCGCGAGTTCGTGCGCGACGTCGGAGACGTTCGCCGTGGTCGACCGGCCGTCGAGCGCGGCGTAGAGGTGGATCCCCTTCGAACCGGAGGTCACCGGGTACGGGTCGAGCCCCATGCCGTGCAGGATCTCGCGTGCCGCGACCGCCACCTCGACGCACTCGGGCAGGCCGACGCCCTCGCCGGGGTCCAGGTCGAGCACGAGCCGGTCCGGGTTCTGCTGCCCACCGCGCGGGCCGAACCGCCACTGCGGCACGTGCAGTTCCAGCGCGGCCTGCTGCGCCATCCACACGAGGGTCGGCAGGTCGTCGACGATCGGGTACTCGTTGTCGTGCTCGGAGTGGTGGATGGTGTGGTGGCGGACCCAGTCCGGGGCGGAGTCCGGCAGGTTCTTCTCGAAGAAGACCTTGCCGTCGACGCCGTTCGCCCACCGCTTCCGGGTCACTGGACGGTCCTTGACGTGCGGGATCATCCACGGCGCCACACGCTCGTAGTACTCGATCACCCGCCCCTTGGTCGTGCCGGTCTCGGGGTAGAGCACCTTGTCCGTGTTCGTCAGCGCCAGTCGCCGTTCGCCGACCAGGACGACGGTCTTGCGGGCCGCCGGACTCACAGCGCCACCCCGGTCGCTCCCGCCACCGTCAGGGTCGTGCCCGAGGTGTACGACGACTCCGGCCCCGCCAGGTACACGTAGGCGCTGCCGAGCTCGACGGGCTGCGCCGGCCGGCCGAAGGGGGTGTCCTGGCCGTACCGTGCGATCTCGTCGCCCGGGTAGCTGATCGGCTGCAGTGGCGTCCACACGGGCCCGGGCACCACGGTGTTCGCTCTGATGCCCTTCGCCGCGAGCTGCCGCGCGAGGCCGTTGGTGTAGGTGGTGATCGCGGCCTTCGTCGCCGCGTAGTCGATCATGCGGTCCTGCGGTTGGTACGCGGACACCGAACTCGTCGTCACGATCGCGCTGCCCGGCGCCATGTGCGGCACGGCTGCCCGGACCAGCCAGAACAGCGAGTACAGGTTGACCTTCATCGTGCGGTCGAAGTCCTCGGTCGACTGCTCGGTGACGTCCTCGTGCACCAGCTGGTGTCCGGCGACCAGGACGAGGGCGTCCAGCCCGCCGAGGTCGCGCACCGCCGTCCGGACGAGTTCGTCGCAGAAGCCCTCGTCCGTCAGGTCACCGGGCAGCATCACGGCGTTGCGACCGAGGTCGGCGATGACGTCACGGACCTCGGTCAGGTCGTCGATCTCCTCGGGCAGGGAGTTCAGTGCGACGTCGGCCCCTTCCTTCGCCATCGCGATCGCCGCGGCTCGGCCGATGCCGGAGTCGGCACCCGTGACGAGCACGCGGTACCCCCGCATGCGCCCCGTGCCGAGGTAGGAGACCTCGCCGTGGTCGGGCGGCGGGTCCATCGCACTGGCCAGCCCGGACCCCTGCTGCGTCTGCGCGGGGAACGGCGGTCTGGCGAACTGCGAGCGCGGGTCCTGCTTGTCGAGCTGGCTCATGCGCCCATCGTGCTCGCGTCGACCGGTCGACGGTCCAGCGAACCCGGATCTGTGGACGACTCACTCGACGCGGCTGCACTCTCGCCTCCGCCGGCGACGGTGCGGCCGGGCGCGCCAGCGAGTCGCCACGCTTCGTCCGCCCGCCGGATGCGGCGATCGGCAAGCCAGAGGCACACAGCGGCCCACACGGACAGCGGCCCCAGCGCGAGTCCCGCGGCCACCCCGACGAGCTGCACGACCACCGCGGTGGTCGTCGTGCCGACCACGCTCGTCAGGATCCAGGCCGCCGTGAACGCAATCACGACCGACGCGGTCGCGTACGGCCAGCTGCCGCGACGGACCGGACGGCCGGCCGCCGCGAGCCCAGTCGCCAGGCGGTGGTCATCGGTGATCCGCACGACACCGGACGCCACGGTGACGCCGACGAGCGTGGTGATCCATGCGATCGTCGCGACGCTGAGGAACGGAGCGGCGACCGGTACGAGAGCGACGACACCGACGACGGCAGCGCCGCCGAGGAGGACGACCGCACCGATGGTCATCAACCGGTCGTGCAGCGGGACGCCACGCGTGAGTGCGGACCGTACCCCACCGATGACCACCGCCAGGAGCATCAGCCCGGACACCGCTCCGCCGAGCAGCACGGACCAGGAGGTCGGGAGGTCGTCGGCGAGCTGCGCCGTCCAGGCCCACAGGGCACGGATGGTGCCGGTCTGCCAGAGGGCCACGAGCGCGAGGACCACCAAGGTTCCGAGCGTCATCACGACGCGGAAGCGCGGTGGGAGGGCTCGGAGGTCCGCCGCGGCGGCGCACAACCGATGCCGCGCGGGGCCGACCAGCGCGGCGAGGAGTGCGAGGACTGCCGCGGAGGTACTGATCTCGCCGGCGGCGTCCGCCACACCCCGCGACGTGCCGCCGGCGACCACGACCGCACTCAGCAACGCACCGCCGCCACCGACCCAGGCGGCGAGATGCCCGGACAGACGGAGACGTCGTCGGTCGGTGGCGGCGCGGACGAGCCACACAGCGGCGTCGACGAGCGATCGGAGCTCGTCCGTGCACCCGGCCAGCCGTGTCCTCCAGAGCGCCGCGCGCAAGGTCGGCGCCCCCTTCAGGGCACGGTCGTGAGCGTCGAGCCGCCGGACGGCGTGCGCCCTGGACCGCACGACGAGTTCCGCACGCGTCCGACCGGGGTCCCGGAGCCATGGCTCGAGCGCGGCGAGCGCCTCCGTCCCGGGTGGTGTCGGGTCGTCGCGAGCCGGCAGCAGCGCGGCGATCTGCTGTCGTTGCGCCTGCGACACCGCACCGCCCGAGCGCAGGAAGGGCATCAGCCACCGTGCTGTCCGGTCGTCGATCCGCTGCTGCAGGTCGGCCGGTCGCAGCGCTCCGCGCACGAACACGAGCAGCGTCCCGACCGCCACCACGACCCCGGCTCCGGTCAGCGACTGCACCGTCCGCATGATCCCCTCGAACATGTGTCATGGGTACCAGCGACCGCGGACATCCCGTCGCATCCAGCGACACTGCGGGCGCTCCCGTGCGGACACGGGCATCATGTGCGCATGAGGTCGATCTGGAAGGGCTCCATCGCGTTCGGGCTCGTCAACGTGCCCATCAAGGTCTACGCGGCCACTGAGACGCACGACGTGTCCCTGCACCAGGTCCACGACGAGGACAAGGGCCGCATCCGCTACAAGCGCGTCTGCGAGTTCGGGCACGAGGTCGAGTACGCCGACATCCAGCGCGCCTACGACGACGGCGACAAGACCGTGGTGCTCACTGCGGACGACTTCAAGCAGCTCCCCGAGGAGCAGTCGCACGAGGTCGAGGTGCTCGAGTTCGTGCCCGTCGACCAGGTCGACCCGATGATGTTCGAGAAGACGTACTACCTGGAGCCCGACTCGCGCTCGCCGAAGGCCTACGTGCTGCTGCGCGAGACCCTGGCGAAGACCGACCGGCTCGCGATCGTGCAGTTCACGCTGCGCCAGAAGACCCGGCTCGGCGTGCTGCGTGTTCACGACGACGTGGTCCTGCTGCAGGGGCTGCTGTGGGGCGACGAGGTCCGAGCCGCCGACTTCACGGCGCTGGACTCGTCGGTGAAGGTCAGCGCGAACGAACTGAAGATGTCCTCGTCGCTCGTCGAGAGCATGTCGACGGACTTCGATCCCGACCGCTACACCGACTCCTACCAAGAGGAACTGCAGCAGCTCATCGACGCCAAGCTCGACGCCGGTGACGACATCGACACCGAGAAGACGTTCGGCGCGAAGGAGGACGAGGACGACGAGGGCGAGGGCGGTGACGTCCTCGACCTGATGGCCGCCCTGCGTGCGTCCGTGGACAAGAAGCGGACAGGAGGCGCGGGGTCGCGTTCGGCGTCGAGCTCACGTTCGTCGTCGGGTTCCGACTCGAGCGCGTCCGGCTCGACGAAGAAGGCACCGGCCGCGAAGGCGCCGGCTGCGAAGGCCGCGGCGAAGAAGTCAACGGCGGAGAAGGCCCCTGCGAAAAAGAAGGCGCCCGCCAAGAAGCCCCCGGCGAAGAAGGCACCCGCCGAGAAGAAGCAGGCGAGCTAGCCCGAGCCGCCCGATGCGGACGGCCTCGCAGCCCAGTATGCTGAGATTTCAGGGCAAGAGGGGTGGCGAATGCCGGAACGGATGCAGGTGCTGGTCACGGTCAAGGCGGCACCCGAGCCCTCGAACACCTACATCGACACGGTCTGCGTTGCCGGCGTGCGCGTCGATGGCGACCGGCGCGACTGGGTCCGCCTGTACCCGGTGCCCTTCCGGCATCTCTCGACAGATCAGCAGTTCAAGAAGTACGACGTGATCGAGGTCGACACGATCCCCGCGAAGTCAGACAGTCGCCACGAGAGTCGTCGACCGATCTGGGACTCACTTCGCGTCACGACCAACCTCAAACAGAAAGCCGCACGCGAACGCGTCCTCTCGACCTTCATCGGCCCGAGCATGTGCGATCTGATTGCGGGAGTGCACCGCCATCAGGACTCTCAGTCCCTCGGCCTTGTGCATGTGGCTCGCTTCGATCGCCTTGTCATCAGCCGGCACAAGGGCTGGTCGCAATCGCAACAGCGGGCGGTCGAAGCCGCAGTTTCACAGCCGACGCTCTTCGACGATCCGGGCTCTGCACGAGCGCCGCTGCAGCCGCCGCGGTTCGTGGTGAAGATCCGGTACCGGTGCGACACCGCGAGTTGCCCCGGTCACGAACCGTCTCTGCTCGATTTCGAGCTGTCGGCGCTGCAGTACCATCAGCGGCACCTTTCGGACGATGCGCTGAAAGCCCAGATCGAGCGCAAGTTCGGCGATGAGCAGTTCAGCTCCGACCGGCGCACATCGCTGTTCGTCGGCAACATCGCCGACCCTCCGAAACGAAGGAGCTTCTCGGCGCTCGGAATCCACCACGTACCGAGGGACTCGGACTGGGGTTCGACGCTCTTCTGAGTCAGACCACGAGGGCAAGCGCCCCGACGCCGAGCGCCTCCAGGACAAGTTCCCGATGACAGTGTGATCCGTCGGCCTCAAAGCACATCAGCGCGACGCGATGGCCGGTGGCGAGCTCCCGGATCTGTGAGAGTGCATCCTGCGCTGCTTCCGATCGCAGGAGTTGCCGGTACGCAGTCCGGCTTGCATCCGCCGCGGGGCCGGTCGTGCTTGCGAAACCATCGCGGTTCGTCTTGGGGTTTCCGAGTGCGCGGAGGTGGCTGTAGCCGAGGCCCGCCGCGCCCAGCCCTGCCCGCAACGCCGTCTTCGAGAGGCCGCGCTTTCGTGAGATCGGGTTCAGTCTGACGTCCACGACGTGGTCTACACCGCGGAGGCGCAGCTTTGCAATGAGTCCGTCGAGGTCAGATCCCTCGTAGCCGATCCCGATGATTCGCTGCGGCGTCATCGGACCAGTCAAGCACGGACGGAGACACGACACGAGCCGGTAACACGCGTCCGCGAGACTGGACCCATGACTCCACAAGAGCCAGGGAGCCTGCAGTCGTCACCCGAGACCGCCGGCCCGCCCGTCACCGTGTCCATCACCCGCCTGGTCGAACCCGACCGCATCCCCGAGGTCACCCACTGGGTGCAGTCCGGCGTGAACCTCGCCAACCGCTACCCGGGGTTCCTCGGCTCCGGGTGGGTGCGGTCCCGGGCGCAGTCCCGCGAGTGGCACATGCTCTACCGCTTCGCCGACCACGACTCGCTGGCCACGTGGGAGAACTCCGACGACCGGCTGCGCTGGCTCGACCTCGGTCGCGACCTGGTCGTGGAGTCCCGCGTCGAGAAACGCACCGGCATCGAGGGCTGGTTCGACGTCCCGCAGGACGCCCCGGCCTCGAGCGCTCCCCCGCGGTGGAAGCAGGCGGTGAGCATCTGGCTCGGCTTCTTCCCGGTGAACCTGGCGTTCACGATCGTCGTCGGGCTGCTCGTGCCGTCGTTCGCGGGACTCGCAGCGCTGCCGCGGGTGCTCATCACGACGCTCGTGCTCACACCGATCATGACGTTCTGGGTGCTGCCCTTCGTGACGAAGCTGATCCGTCCGTGGCTGCTCGCTCCGCCGAGGTCCGAGCGGGCTTAACCGACGACCCCGAGCGGCACGGGCCCACCGTGGCCGAGGGCGTCCCATCCGATCTGCAGCATGTGCGGCCGGGCCTCGGCGGCGGAGACCTCGGTCTCGTACGTCAGCGCGAGCATCACGATCGCACCGAACGCCCCGGAGACCCGCGCCCGCCGGTCCAGCGGGGTGGCCGTGGCGTCGGCCATGTCGATGCCGAACACGTCGAGGAGCGTCGCGGCGACCGGTTCGAGCCGGACGCCGACGTCGTCCCCGCGCCGCAGGGTGAACGCCGCGAGGGCGAGTTCCGCCCACCCCGGCCGGGCGAGTGCGAGGTCGGCGATCCCCGCGAGCGCTGCGGCGTCGCGGGACTCCCCCGCGGGGGCGTCGGAGGCAGCTGCCCGGATCGCCTCGGTCTGCACGGCGCACTGCGCGAGCGCGGCCTCGACGAGCAGCTCCTTGCTCGTGAACCGGGCGAGGATGCCCGCCTTCGAGTAGCCGGCCTGGTCGGCGACGGCCTGCACGGCGGTGTCCTTGATGCCGCGGCGGGCGATGAGTCCGGCGGTGATGTCCAGGACGTCCCCGTTGATCTCCTCGGCAGAGGGCCGAGCACGGCGCGCGGGGCGGGTCATGCGCGGACCGCCGCGGCTCGTGCCGCCCGCCGCCGGGTCCCCGCGACCAGCAGGGTGATCCCGGTCATGAGCTCCCACGCGACGATCGTGTACACGGACGCACGCTCCCACACGCCGTCGGGGAGCAGGTCGATCACCGTCGACGACGAGTCCACGACGAGCATCACGAGGGAGACGAGGCCGAGGATCCCGAGCACGACGCTCGCGATCCGGTAGGCCGCCGGTGCCCGCAGCGCCCGGGACCCGATGCCGACGGTGATCGCCACGAGGTTGCCGGTCGTGATCGCTGCTGCGGCGCCGAGGACGTGGAACACGATGGTGCCGCCGTCGGTGCTCGTCTGGCTGCCGTGGAACGAGCCGACCAGGACCATCCCGACCAGGTGGACCACGGCGAGGACCGCGGTCGCCACCCGCGCACGGCGGGACGCGGCACGGAACACCACGACGGCGAGCACCGCTGCGATCCCGAACAGGACGCCCTGCCCGATGAACGTCGTGTTCATGAGCGCGTGCAGCGGTGAGTCGATGGACCGCCCCTCGAACGCGCCGACGTCGGGGACCCCGAGGTCGGAGATGTAGTTCGTCGCGTAGCTGTAGCCGGGGAACGCCGACGCCGAGACGGCTTCGCCGACGAGCCATCCGACTCCCGCGACCGTCCAGAGTGCGCCGGGGACGAGCGCACGGGGTGTGTCCGTTTTGGTCATGTACTGACCATAACGGTCACTACTGGGAGTTGCCCAGCACCGACAGCTGGTCGAGCCGCTCGAGGATCACGCCCTCGCGGAGCGCCCACGGGCAGATCTCCAGCGCCGGCAGGTCGAAGATGTCGAGGCAGGCCTCGGCCACGAGCGCACCCGGCACCACCTGGTGCGCACGGCTCGCCGACACCCCGGGCAGCGTCGCGAGTTCGTCGACCGACATGGTCAGGAGCGCCGGCAGCTTCGACCGGAGCACGTCACCGTCGAGCACCCGCGGCACGAGCGGACCGGCACCCGAGGGCGCCGCCCCGCAGATCCGCGCGATCGACCGGAAGGTCTTCGAGGTCGCCACGGCACGGTCCGGACGTCCGGCGCGGAGCAACTTGCCGGCGTCGCGGGCGATCTCCACGCGGATCTCGTGCCGGATGCGGCGGACGTCGTCCTCGGTCGGGGTGCCCGCGGCGAAGTACGAGCGGGCGAGCCGTGCAGCACCGATCGGCATCGACCACGCGACGTCCGGAGCCTCGTCGGCGCCCCCGGCGATCTCGAGCGAGCCGCCGCCGATGTCGAACACCGCGAGCCGTCCGGCCGACCACCCGAACCACCGCCGGACCGCCAGGAACGTCAGTCGCGCCTCGTCCCCACCGGACAGCACGGCCAGTTCGACCCCGGTCGAGGCCTCGACGTGGGCGAGCACCTCGTCGGAGTTCACCGCGTCGCGCACGGCCGAGGTCGCGAACGCGAGCATGTCCTCGCAGCCGCGTTCCTCGGCGACGCGGACGGCGTCCGCGACGAATCGCGTCAGCGCGTCGACGCCCTCAGGCGTCACCGCGCCGGCGTCGTCGAGGTGCTCGGCCAGTCGGAGCGGCTGCTTGAACGAGGACGCCGGCAGCGGCGCGGCGCCGCCGTGGGCGTCCACCACGAGCAGGTGGCCGGTGTTGGACCCGATGTCGAGGACTCCCACGCGCATGCCACAACGCTAGCGGCCGGGCCGGCGATCAACGGCCGGGAGGCCCGTCCTCCGCCCGCAGGAACGCCTCGAGTTCCGCCGTGGTCGGGTACGAGGCCTGTGCGCCCGCCTTGGTCGCGGCGTACGCCCCGACCCCCACCGCGAACCGTGCGGCGTCGACGAGGGAGTCTCCCACCGCCAGCCGCAGGGCCACCGAACCCATGAAGGCGTCGCCGCAGCCCGTCGTGTCCACCGGCTCGACCCGGACGGCGTCGATCGACACCGGGTCCGCCTCACCGTCGTGCACGAGGCAGCCCGAGCCGCCGCGGGTGACGATCGAACGCGCGACACCGTGCTCGCCGAGCGACTCGGCCTCGTGCTCGTTGACCAGCAGGACGTCGGTCAGCTCGAGCAACTCGGCGGGGACGTCGCCGAAGGGCGACAGGTTCGTCAGCACCGTGACCCCGGCGGCGTGCGCTGCCCGGGCTGCGGCGAGGACGACGTCGATCGAGACCTCGAGGCAGAGGCCGAGCACGCCGGCGTCGTCGAAGGCGTCGGCGGGCACGTCGTCCGGCGTCAGCGTGCCGTTGGCGCCGGCGGAGATCACGATGGTGTTCTCCCCCGCGGCGTCGACCGTGATGACGGCGGTGCCGGTGGCCACGCCCTCCCGGACGGCGACGTGCGTCGTGTCCGCACCCGCAGCCGCGACGGAGTCGCGGAGCAGCGCACCGTTCCCGTCGTCGCCGACCGCACCGATCATGCGGACCGTGCCCCCGAGCCTCCCGGCAGCCACCGCCTGGTTGGCGGACTTGCCACCCGGCAGGATCGCCAGGTCGGACCCGTGCAGGGTCTCACCGGGCTTCGGGAACCGCTCGGTCCGGACCACCAGGTCCGCATTGAGCGATCCGACGATCACGATGGTCTGGGTCAACGGACGGTCTCCTTCTGCGGCGCGACGGACGTGGTCTCGGCGCTCTCCGGGCGGGGGATGAGGAACGAGATCGCGAGCGCGGCGGTCGTGATCACGGCACCGAGCAGCATGCCACCCGAGTACCCGGCGGTGCCCGCGGACCCGCCGACCCCGAGCGCGATCTGCAGCGCCGGCAGGACGGCGAAGCTGACCCCGGCACCGAGGTTGAACGCACCGGCGTTCAGACCGGGCAGGAAGCCGGGGTTCGACTCCGGCGAGAGCACGATGCCCAGGCCGTTCAGGATGATGTTCGCGATGCCGGCGTACGTGATGCCGATCAGGACGGTCGCGGTGACCAGGACCGGCAGCGAGTGCACGCCCACCAGTGCCATCAGGACCGTCGAGACGATGCTGCCGATCAGGCCGAAGCGGAGCACGGCGCGGTAGCCGATGGTCGGCGCGAGGCGTCCGGCGAACGGACCGACGATCCAGCCGACCAGCGCGTACGGGGTGAGGAACACCAGCGAGGCGAGGTCGGGTTCCATGCCGAAGCCGGCGTCGCCGTTCTGCGCGAGCGACGTGACGAGACCGTTGACGACCGCGAAGACGCCCGTCATGGTCAGGAACGTCGTCGCGAGGAGCGCCCACGTGGCACGTCGCTTCAGGAACCGGGTCTCGACGAGCGGCTCCTTCACGCGTGACTCGACCGCCCAGAAGACCGCGAAGGCGGCGAGCGCGACGACGACACCGCCGATCACCAGTGCCGGGTTGGCGGCACCGAGCTTGCCGGCCTCGTTGAACGCGGTGAGCAGCGCCCCGACCGAGACGACGAGGGGCACGACGCCGATCCAGTCCATCCGGGTACCGGCGGACGGCTTCGACTCCACACCCCACACGGCGACGAGCGCCAGCGCGATGACAGTGACGACGGCGATGACCCAGAAGATCCCGCGGAACCCGAAGTTCGTGGCGATCCAGCCACCGGCCAGGGCATCGACCCCGGCGATGCCGCCGTTCACGGCGGTGAGCAGACCGAGCGCGG
The DNA here is from genome assembly GCF_013204965.1 of Curtobacterium sp. VKM Ac-2861. Classification (NCBI taxonomy): domain Bacteria; kingdom Bacillati; phylum Actinomycetota; class Actinomycetes; order Micrococcales; family Microbacteriaceae; genus Curtobacterium; species Curtobacterium sp. VKM Ac-2861. The sequence goes on along the minus strand of NZ_JABMLA010000006.1, from coordinate 231,467 downwards.
CGCCGTAGCGCTTCGGGTCGGCGATCTCGTTGCGCAGGACGAGCAGGCAGATCGGGACGACCGGACCGGTCACACCCTGGATGATCCGGCCGGCGAACAGCATCGGCACGTTCACGGCGAGTGCGGCGACGATGCTGCCGACGAGCATCACGGCGAGCATGCCGATCAGGACGCGCTTGCGGCCGACGATGTCGGACAGGCGCGGCAGGAACAGCGAGAACAGCGCCGCGAGCGTGAAGTACAGGGTCTGCGAGAGCCCGATCGTGGCGTCGTCGGTCTTGAGCTCGCGCGCCATCGTGACCAGCGCGGGGCTGAGCATGCTCGCGTTGAGCTGGAACGCGATGCACGCTGCGAGGAGCGCCGCGGTGAGGGCGCCGATCGACTTCTTCGTCGATGTGGTGGTCATGGTGCTCAGATCTCCGAGGTCGTGGTGGTGGTCGTGGCGGCGCGCGGGGTCCAGCCGGTGTCAGGGGTCTCGCCGATGCGCTCAAGGGCGTCGACGACCAGGTCCCAGAACCGTTCGTGGTCGAGCTCCATGGCGGCGCTCGTCCGGCAGTCCTCCGGCGCGGGCGCACGGAAGTCGGCGACGGTCATGCCCAGCGTCAGGGTGCCCTGGGTCTCGATGTGGATCGGGACCTTCACGGCGCGGACGATGGTCGGGTCGATGACGTACGCGACGGCGCAGGGGTCGTGCACCGGCGGGGAGTCGAAGCCCTGGGCGTCCTTGTAGGTCTGGCCGAAGAAGTCGAGCAGCTCGCCGACGAACGCGGCGGGGGCGGTGCCGACGGCGGCGATGCGTGCGGCGACCTCCGGGGTGGCGAGAGCCTGGTGCGTCAGGTCGAGTCCGACCATGACGACGTCCCAGCCGGCGTCGAAGACGATCGACGCGGCCTCGGGGTCGATGACGATGTTGAACTCGGCGACGGGGCTCCAGTTGCCGACGTGCACGCCGCCGCCCATGAGCACGACCTGCTTGACGCGCTTGACGATGCGGGGTTCCTTGCGGGCCGCGAGGGCGATGTTCGTCAGACCGCCGGTCGGTACCAGCGTGACGGTGCCGGGCTCGTGCGCCATGACCGTCTCGATGATCAGGTCGACGGCGTGCCGCTGGTCGAGCTCGAACGAGGGCTCCGGCAGCATCGGCCCGTCGAGGCCGCTCTCGCCGTGGATGTCCGGGGCGACCTCGATCTGGCGCAGGAGCGGACGATCGGCGCCCGCGGCGAACGGCACCCCGGTGATGCCGGCGATGCGCGCGACGGCGAGGGCGTTGCGGGTGACCTTCGGCAGCGTCTGGTTGCCGACGACGGTGGTGACGGCCAGGAGCTCGATGTCCGGGTTGCCGTGGGCCAGCAGGATGGCGACGGCGTCGTCGTGGCCGGGGTCGCAGTCGAGGATGATCTTCGCGGGCTGGGTCGCACTGGGCACGCTGGGCGCTCCACTTCTTCGGGGAATCGAGGGGTCTGTGCTCGACGCGGTGGGGATCCGCGGTCCGACAGAGCGTCGTCACGCAGCGCGTCAAGCGTTTGACATCGAAACACGTCAAGCGTTTGACGTCAAGTCGTCGAGGCGCCCTCGGTAGCATCGACCCGTGCCTTCATCCGTCGCTCCGGGCCGCCGTGTGACCGCTGCCATGGTGGCCGAGCGCGCCGGAACGAGCATCGCCACGGTCTCCCTGGTCGTCAACGGCAAGGACCGCGGCCGGGTGTCCGTCCCCATCGCCACGCGGGTGCGCGACGCCGTCGACGAGCTCGGCTACGTCGTCGACCACGCCGCGAGCTCCCTGGCGCGGGGCAGCGGCGACCTGGTCGTCCTCATCGCCCCCGACCTGTCGAACCCCTTCTTCGCCGAGGTCATCCGCGGCGTGCGCGACACCATCGGCGACCGGTTGCAGCTCGTGCTGTCGGTCACCGAGCGCGGCGCGCAGCCCCTGGCAGCCGACGTCCGCCGCTTCGAACGCCTCCGGCCGGCGGGCATCCTCGTCGACGCCCCGGCCGCGGGCGAGTCGATGTCGGCGAGCGTGCCCGTGGTGCTCCTCGACGCCCCCGGTGGTTCCGAAGCGGTCAACTACGACCTCTCCCCCGGCGTCCACGACCTCGTCGCGCACCTGCACGAACGGGGGCACCGCCGCGTCGGGTACCTCGACGGGACCTCCCGCGCGACGACGTTCGGGGTCCGACGCGACCTCTTCGAGCAGGAGTGCGCCGCCGCGGGCATCACCGTGTCCGAGGTCACCGCCCGCGCCGACCTCACCGTGGACGCCGCAGCCTCGGCCACCGAGCACGTCATCGAGGCCTGGCAGGACGACGACGTCACCGCGGTCGTCGCCGCGGCGGACACGCTCGCCTACGGCGTCCTGCGCGTCGCCGGTTCGCTCGGCATCGCGGTCCCCGGGGAGCTCGCGGTCGCCGGCTTCGACGACCTGCCGTCGTCCTCGGTGACGGCCCCCGCCCTGACGAGCGTCGCCCTGCCCGGCGCCGACCTCGGGCGCGCGGCCGCAGAACGGCTGCTCGCGACGCTCGACGGCACCGCGGCCGAGCCGGTAGCGCTCCCCACCCGCCTGGTCCGGCGCGCGAGCACCGGCGCGTAGCGCCCGGTCGCGCGACCTCACGCGCTCAGCGACACCTCACGCGTGCTGGAACGCGCGAGGTGTCGCTCACCGCAAAACGCCGGCCGCGGCAGTGGACGCGACCGGACGACGGACGGGAGGCGCGGTACCAGCTGGCACCGCGCCTCCCGTCAGCACGCCGTCGTCTCCACAACGCGCCCCGCGATCCGCAGGACGCCGCCGGATTCGGCGGCGTCTCGCTCAGTCGGAGGCGTCCCGGCGGGACGCCGGCGTCTCACTACTCGACGACCCGGACTCGGACGACACCGACTCCGCCCGGCTCGCGCGCTGCGCACGCTCGAGCTCGTCGGCCTCGTCGCCACCGACGGCCTCACCACGGGCGACCATGCCGGCCGTGTCGGAGAGCGTGATCTGCGGCAGGAACAGGGCGAGCAGGAACGCCACCGCGATGAAGGGCAGCAGGTACCAGAACACGGGCGCCAGCGAGTCGGCGTACGCGTTCACGATGCCGTCCTGCACTGCCTCGGGCAGCTTCGCCACGGTCGCGGGGTCGATGCTGCCCGCCGACGACGCCGCATCGGTCGCCGAACCGCCGGCCCCGGTGAACACGTCGGTGAGCGACGTCGTGAGCCGGGCCGTGAACAGGGCACCGAACACGGCGGTCCCGAGGGAGGCGCCGACCTCGCGGAAGTAGTTGTTCGTCGAGGTCGCGGTGCCCACCTGCTCGGCCGGCACGGCGTTCTGCGCGACCAGGACGACCACCTGCATGATCAGTCCGAGCCCGGCGCCGAAGACGAACAGGTACGCGCAGATCAGCCAGATCGGGGTGGCCGCGGCGAGCTGGGTCATCGCGAGCATCGCGATGGCGACCAGGACCGTGCCGATGATCGGGAACATCCGGTAGCGGCCGGTCTTGGTGATCAGGTTTCCGGACGCGATCGAGGTGCCGATCAGGCCGACCATCATCGGCAGCATCAGCAGACCCGACACCGCGGCCGAGGTGCCTGATGCCATCTGCAGGAACGTCGGGACGAAGCCGATCGCCGCGAACATGCCGATGCCGAGCACCAGGCCGATGCCGGTCGCGAGCAGGAAGGTGCGGTTCTTGAAGAACGACAGCGGCAGGACCGGGTCCTGCGCACGTGACTCGACGAGCACGAGGAGCGCGGCGGAGACGACGAGCCCGGCGAACCACGCCCAGGTCTCGGGGGCGTCCCAGCCGTGGTCCTTGCTGCCACCGAACTCCGAGAAGAACACCAGGCACGTGGTCGCGGCGGACATGAAGAGCACGCCGAGCACGTCGATGCGCTTCGTCGCCTTCTTGTTCGGCAGGGTCAGCGCGAACCACGCCACGAAGAACGCCGCGATGCCGACCGGGATGTTGATGTAGAACGCCCAGTTCCAGGTGAGGTGGTCGACGAAGAAGCCACCGAGCAGCGGGCCGCCGATCGCGGACAGGCCGAAGATCGCACCGAGCGGGCCGAGGTACTTGCCGCGCTGCGAGGCGGGCACGATGTCGGCGATGATCGCCTGCGACAGGATCATCAGACCGCCGCCGCCGAGCCCCTGCATGGCGCGGAACACGACGAGCTGCGTGAAGTCGCCGGCGAAGGCGCACCCGGCCGACGCGATGGTGAACAAGGCGATCGCGATGAGGAACAGGTTGCGGCGGCCCAGGACGTCACCGAACTTGCCGTAGACGGGCATCACGATGGTCGAGGCGAGCAGGTACCCGGTCGTCAGCCACGCCTGGTGCGCGACGCCGCCGAGCTCGCCGACGATGGTGGGCATCGCCGTCGAGACGATGGTCTGGTCGAGGCTGGAGAGCAGCATCCCCGCGATGAGCGCGGAGAAGATGATCCAGATCCGGCGCTGTGTCAGCAGCAGCGGTCCGTCGGTGCCGGGGCGGGCACGCTTGGTGGTGCCCGGCGCGGTTGCGCTCATGGTGTGGAGTCCTGTCCGGTGGTGATGGCCGCCCTCATCAGGCGGAGGTTCTGGGTGAGCAGCTCGTCGAACGGCGGGCCGGTGGTCTCGTCGAAGGCGTCGTCGAAGTAGGTCTCCGCCGTCACCTTGAGCAGCCCGGCGGCGGCCTCGGTGACGAGGCGCGCACGGCGGTCGGCGGGGTCGTCCCATCCGAACCGCAGCCGCACGGCGTCCGTGATCCGAGCGAGCTGCACATCGGTGGCCGACAGGAACCGCGCGACGAGCGCCGGCTCCCGCTCGAAGACCCGGCGCACCAGGACCTCGTCCGCGCGATCGATGCCGACGCGGTGGAACTGGTCGATCGCCAGCGCGACGATCGAGTCGAGCGGGTCGAGTCCGCCGGGGACGATCCCGCCCTCGGCGTACCGGTCGATCGCCTCGACGTCGGCGTGCAGCTCGATGCCGAGCACGGCGTCGTCCTTCGACGCGAAGTGGTTGAAGAACGTGCGCCGTGACACCCCGACGGTCTCGCAGAGCTGCTCGATCGTGAAACCGCTCAACCCGTGCTCGACGGTCGCCCGACGCGCTTCGACGATCATGCGTCGGCGCAGTGCGCGGGTGCGTTCGGTGGTGCTCACCGAGCAAGAATTGCACTATCTCCCTGAGAGTGCAATACGGGCGGGAAGCCTCAGAGCGCCTTCTCGAAGCAGAACGACCACGGCATCGTCGCCGCGTACGGCGCGTAGACCGGGATCGGGCTCCACCCGGTCTTCTCGTACAGGGCGACCGCGTCGGGCTGCTTGTCACCGGTCTGCAGGATCAGCCGGGGTGCGCCGAGCTCGCGGCCGATGCGCTCGCACTCGTCGAGCAGTGCGGTGGCGGCGCCCTTGCCGCGAGCCGACGTCAGCACGATCAGTCGCTTCAGCTCGACCTCGTCGCCGAGACGGCGGATCGCGATGTGCCCGACGGCGTCCCCGGACTCGTCGAGCGCGAGGACCGAGGCGACGACGGTCGACGGGTCGACGGACAGCGCGCGGCTCCGCTCGGCCGTGATCGCCGGGTCCTCGTCGCCGTTCGACGCACCGTAGCGTTCGTGCATCTCGTCGTCCATGCGGGCGCGGAGCACCACGGATCGGGGGTCGTCCCAGGACACGCGTTCGATCGTGATCACGGTCGACGATCCTGTCACGGATGCCGGCAGCGGTGCACGCTCACGCGCGCCCACCCAGCGCGGCGATCGCGCCGTCCCCGGACCGCAGCGCGGCGAGCACGGCAGCGGCGTCGTCGTGGACCTCGGCAGCGCCGGCGCCGCGGAGTTCGTCGCCGCCGATGCCGCCGGTCATCACCGCGACGCAGGTCACGCCGACGCGTCCGGCCGATTCGACGTCCCACATCGCGTCGCCGACCATCACGGCAGCGTCCGCACGCACACCGGCCCGGTCGAGCGCCACCTGGATGATCCCGGGGTCCGGCTTCGCCTGTTCGACGTCCTCGGAGCTCGTCACCGCGGTGAGCCACTCCTCGGCGTCGAGCAGTTCGCGCAGCCGCGTCAGTTCGTGCTCCGGAGCACTCGTCGCCAGGACGACGGCGTGCCCGGCCTCAGCGACCGCACGGAGCAGGTCACGGGCGCCCGGCAGCAGCCGAAGCTGCGGCATGTGCTCGGCGAAGTAGGCGGTGTGGAACTGCTTGACGGTGTCGCGCGTCTCGTCGGACGCGTCCGGCAGCAGCGTCTCGAGCAGCTTCGCGGAGTCCATGCCGATCGCGCGGTGGATCCGCCAGGCGTCCACGGACTCACCCGCTGCGCGGGCAGCGCGCCACCAGGCATCGATGTGGGCGTAGTTCGAGTCGACGAGCGTGCCGTCGATGTCGAAGAGGACTGCGGTCGAGGGAGCGTCGGACATCCCTCCATGCTGCCCGGGAGGCGCGGATCGCCTCCCAGGAGCACGGTCGCGTCCGTCAGACGGTGACGTGCTCACCCGCCTGGAGGATCGTGGTCGGCACGCCGCCGAGACCGTCGGTCCCGAGCATGCGGACGTTCATCTGCTGTCCCGCGTCGCTCAGCAGGAGCTCGTGGATCTGGATCGCGCGCTGCGGCGCGACCTCGCGGACGTAGTCGACGGCGGCGGCGGTGTGCGCCCACGGGCCGCTCGTGGGGATGAGCAGCGTGCCGACCGGGACCCCCGGCACGAGATAGGCGTCGCCCGGGTGGAAGACGGTGCCGTTCACGAGGTACCCGACGTTCGCGATCGTCGGGATGTCGCGGTGGATGACGGCGTGCTGCTCGCCGAAGACCTGCACGGAGAACGGCCCGACCTCGAACGCGTCACCGGCACGGACCGCAGCGACGCGGCCGTCGTGGTCACCCAGCTGCTCGACGATCGCCGCCGGCCCGCGGACCACGAGCGACGGGTTCGCGTCGAGCCCGGCACGGACGGCGTCGACGTCGAAGTGGTCGGCGTGCTCGTGGGTGATGAGGACCGCGGCGGCAGCGCCGGCAAGATCAGCAGCCTCGGGCGTGAAGGTACCCGGGTCGATGACGAGGGTGGTGCCGTCCTGCTCGAGGACGACGGTGGCGTGGTTGTACTTCGTCAGCTCCATGCGACAACACTACAACTGTGTTGTACTTCTGGTGGCCGATCCGGGTGAGGGAGCACTCAGTCGGCGCGCCGGGCCAACCGTTCGAAGATGCCGGGCAGGCGTTCGAGGGCCGCACGTTCCTCGTCGTCGAGTTCCTCGCGGATCGCCGTCGCCAACCAGTCGGCCCGCGCCGTCATGTCGTGGCGGAGGACCTCGCTGCCGGTGTCGGAGATGCGGATGACCGAGACGCGGCGGTCGGTGTCCGATGCCGTCCGCTCGACGTACCCGAGGTCGGCGAGCTCCCCGACCGTGCGCGACTGCCCCTGGTGCTTCACCGCACGGCGACGGGCCAGCTCCGCGATCGGCATCGGGCCCTCGCGCTCGAGGAACCCGAGGGTCGTCGCGTGGGCGGTCGGCAACGAGTCCGCCTCCCGTCTCGCAGCGCGCACGACGCGGCCGATCGCGTGCCGGAGCTCCACGGCGAGTTCGTCGGTCCGGTCCATGCCCGGAACGCTACCGCGTGGCCGCACAGCGGACCTCCGGTTGGATCGGAGGATGGTCCGCGTCTCCGTCGTCATCCCCGTGCGCGACGACGCTGCGCACCTGCGACGCTGCCTCGACGCCCTCGCAGGCCAGACGCTGCTCGCGGACGAGGTCGTCGTGGTCGACAACGGCAGCCGGGACGACAGTGCCGAGGTCGCCCAGGCAGCGGGGGCGGTCGTGCTGACCGAACGGATCCGTGGCATCGCCCGGGCATCGGCGCGCGGCTACGACCGGGCCTCCGGCGACGTCCTCGTCCGACTCGACGCCGACTCCGTGCCGCCGCCGGAGTGGATCGCCGACGCGGTGCGGCTGTTGGCCGACCCGACGGTCGTCGCGGTGACCGGACCCGGGTGTCCACACGACGGCGGACCGCTGATCGGACGACTGTGGGACGCCGTCTACATGCGGCCGTACTTCGCGCTCATGTGGGCCGCGCTCGGCCGCCCACCGCTGTTCGGTTCCGCGATGGCGATGCGGCGGTGGACCTGGGACGCGGTCCGCAGCCGAGCGCACCGCGAGGACCCCGAGGTGCACGACGACGTCGACCTGAGCATGCAGCTCGACCCGGCCTGGCGGGTGGTGGCCGACCCCGTGCTCACGGTGCAGGTGTCCGCGCGACCGTTGTCGGGCCTCCCGTCCGCACTGTTGCGGACGCGACGCGCCTTCCACACGTTCCGCGTGAACGGCCGGCGGGCGAACCCGGTGCGTCGGTGGGCGCGGCGGGTGCGCGCCGGGTTGCGGGTGCGGCGCGGGTGGCGCACCCGCTGACGGGGTCACGGAACGGTGACGCTTGCGGACGCCGTCAGCGCGTCCGCCTACGTTCTATTGTGCGGGCACGTCCGCACGACGAACGAGGGGGAACGATGCGGCGATCAGCGCGCACGACGACATCCGGGATCACGGCGACGCTGACGGCGGCACTGGCGGTCGGACTCGCCCTGACGGGCTGCGCCCAGAGCGCACCAGCGGGGCCGGGTACGCCGTCCGCGACGACGGCGGAGAGCACCGGCACACCGAGCGCCAGCCCGAGCAGCACTCCGGAGCCGACATCGACGATCACGCAGGTCCCCGGGGTCGACTACGACGGCGGCACGGTGCCGACGAGCTGCACCGATCTCATCACCGCCGGCAAGTGGGACGACGCGTTCGCCTCCGCTCCGCTGAACGACCCCTCGGTCGTCGGCGACCCGGTCGCGATCCCGAAGAGCGCCTTCACCCCCGTCCTGCAGGCCGACGGCAAGCGTCTGTACTGCGTGTGGCGGGAACCGCAGGCCGACATCTCCTACCTGTCGATCGCGGTCGACGTCGTGGACTCGGCAACCGCGAGCGCAGCGCTGCAGAAGCTGCCGGACGACGGCTACGACTGCGGCAACGAGGCCGGTGGCTACCAGTGCCAGAAGGTGTCGAAGAACGAGCAGTACCCCGTCACCGACGGGGACACCTACTTCACGCGTGGTGACATCGGCATCCACATCCAGCAGTCGAACATCGAGACCTCGGGTCTCCTCGACGACGTCATGGACCACGTCTTCACGGCGTAGATCGAGCGGGCCCGCGGGCCAGCGGGTCAGCGCGTCGGTCGCGACCGCACGTGCGCCCGCTCCCCCTGCGGCCCGTACAGGCACAGCACCTCGGTCACCGAATCGGTGACGTTGCCCATCCAGTGCGGGGTGTGGGTGTCGAACTCGGCGACCTCCCCCGGCCCGAGGTCGAGGTCGTGTTCGCCGAGCACCAGGCGCAGGCGGCCGGACAGCACGTAGAGCCACTCGTACCCCTCGTGCGTCTTGAGCGACGGTTCACCGCCCGGTGTGTTCGGCGGGAACAGCTGCTTGAACGACCGCACGCCGCCGGTTCGCTTCGTCAGCGGCACGACGACCCGGCCGCCGTGCACCTCGGGTTTCATGTGCACCCGGGGGTCGCCGGTCTGGGGCGCTCCGACCAGGTCGTCGAGCGGCACCTGGTACGCCCGCGCCAGTGGGAGCAGCAGCTCGAGCGTCGGCTTGCGCTGCCCTGACTCGAGCCGCGAGAGCGTGCTCACCGACACCCCGGTCTCCTCCGACAGGGCGGCGAGCGTGACGTCCCGGTGGGCACGGAGCGCGCGCAACCGCGGCCCCACCCCGTCGACGACCTGGGCGGTCGTGCGGGGGGCGACTGGTTCCTGCGGGCCGTGGGACATGCTGTCCAGTTTGCCACATCAGCAAGGTTCCTTGCTGTCCGCGACCCATCGGCCGCATGCTCCTTGCATGCGTGATCACTACGACGTCATCGTCATCGGCGGAGCAGCCGCCGGCCTCTCCGCCGCCCTCGCCCTCGGGCGCTCCCGCCGCTCCGTCCTCGTCGTCGACGCGGGCGAGCCCCGCAACGCGCCGTCGGCCGGCGCCCACAACTACCTCGGGCGCGAGGGCGTCGCCCCCGCCGAGCTGTCCGCGATCGGTCGCGGCGAGGTCGCCGCCTACGGAGTCGAGGTGACGGCCGGGAGGATCGTGGCCGCGTCCGCCACGACGGGTGACGGCACCGACCCGGTCGGCTTCTCGGTCACGTTGGACCCCGGCACGGTCGTCACCGCCCGCAGGCTCGTCGTCGCCTCCGGCGCCGTGGACGTCCTGCCGCAGGTACCCGGCCTGGCCGAGCAGTGGGGGCGCGGGGTCGTGCACTGCCCGTTCTGCCACGGGTGGGAGATCCGCGACCAGCGCATCGGCGTGCTCGTGACGACACCGAACGGCGTGCACCACGCGCTGATGTTCCGGGCGTTGAGCGAGCACGTGACGGCGTTCGTCACCGATCCGGCACTCGTCGACGACACCGCCCTGGCCGGTTTGCGGGCCCGCGGGATCGAGGTCGTGGACGACACGGTCACGCAGGTCCGCTCGTCGGAGGGCACGCTGACCGGGGTCACGCTCGGCTCCGGCGAGGTCGTCGAACTCGACGCCCTGGCCGCGGCGAGCACCGCTGAAGCGCGCGTGGACTTCCTGTCCGGGCTCGGCCTGGTCGCCACCGACCAGTTCATGGGTGACTTCCGGTACGCGAGCGCGCTGACGGTCGACCCGGCCGGGCAGACCTCGGTGCGCGGTGTGTACGCGGCCGGCAACGTGGCGGCCCCGATGGCGACGGTCATCGCGTCCGCTGCCGCCGGGGTCCAGGCCGGGGCTGCGGCCCACGGCGACCTGGTGCAGGCCGACCTCGCGGCAGCGCTGGCCGCCGCGGCGGGCTCCGGGCGAGTCTCGGCCTGAGCGACAGTCCTCGCGCTCGGAGCCGCGAGGAGTGTCGTCCACCCCGAGACTCGGGGCAGCCGTCAGTCGACGCGGTAGCCCGCCTGCGCCGCCAGCAGCGGGGCGAGCGTGTACAGCTGGTCGGCGCCGATCGTCGCACCGCGGAACCCCTCGAGGCGCTCGACCCGGTCGAGGTCCGCACCCCGCAGGTCCACGTGGTCGATCCGGGTGTTGGACCCCTCGGCGTCGCGGATGCTGCTGCCCTCGAACGACACCCGGAGCAGCTTCGCGTCCGCGATGTCGAGCTCGTCGATGACGCAGTCGCGGAACACCACGTCGGTGAGCGTCGATCCGCGCAGGTTCACGAACCCGAACTTCATCCCGACGAACTCGACGCCGTTCAACCCGGAGTCGTACAGCTCACCCGAGCCGATGCGACCGCCGGACACCCGGACCTCGCGCCACGAACTGCTCGACGCCCGCAGCACGGGGGCGTCGAGCGTGTCGATGATCGAGTCGTGCACCCGCAGGCCACGGAAGTCGGCGCCGTCGCCCCGGAGCGTGTCGATGACGCACTCCTCGATCTCGAGGTCGGGCAGCCGCTCACCGGCCAGGTCGAGCACGCCGATGCGCTTCCCCTCGATGCGGTCGCCGGTCAGGACGTCGCCGGGTCCGGGGACCCAGTCCTGCAGGTCGACGGGCTCGGTCAGGGTGATGCGCGGGGCTTCGGTGCCGGAGGAACGTGCCATGGACTCAGTCTGGCGCGTGCCGGTGACGTCGTGGTCACGCCGGCAACCGGGTCAGCACGCTGTCGAGCCGGTAGTCCTTCGCCGGGCCCCGGGCTTCCCAGCGCACGGTCCACCGCTGCTCGTCGCCGTCCAGTGCCCCGGTGTAGTCGTCCGGTGCGCAGGCGTGGGCGACGCTCGCGCCCCACACCCAGTCGTGGAACACCCGGCCGTCGGCGAAGTGCACGGTCCACGCGTGGTCATCGTCGCGCCGGACGGTCAGCGTCCGGGACACCGCGGTGGTCCGGCCGCCGAAGGTCATCACGCCCGCTTCGTCCCAGCGCACCTCGTCCGCGCCGACCGCGGTCAGCGTCGTGGTGCCGGTGACGACGCCCTGCACGCCGGCACGCCGGTCGTCCAGGGTCCGGCGGAGCACCCACTCCCCCAGCAGGTCCGTCGGCAGCAGCACCGCCCCAGGCTAACCGCGCAGGGCCTCGGCTCGGGCCGCCCGGTGCTCCTCGTCGGAGATCACACCGCGAGCGTGCAGGTCGTCGAGTTCCGCCAACCGCTGCTCGCGGAGCGTCCGGGGCGCACCGTTCGAGCGACGGCTCCGGACGACCGCGATCCACACGGTGACGACGACGGCGACCACGATGAGCCCCATCGCCACGCTCCACACGATGTCGTACAGCGGCGGGATGAGCGGGTTGTGCAGCTCCTCGGAGGCGATCATCCGCGCAGGGCCTCGGCTCGCGCCGCCCGGTGCTCCTCGTCGGAGATCACACTGCGAGCGTGCAGGTCGTCGAGTTCGGCGAGCCGCTGTTCGAGCGGCTTCTCGGGCGCGAGCGTCCGGCTCTGCATCGCCTGGTACGCGATGTCCTCCTGCAGGGTGAGCGGGTTCTGACCGCGGTCGGCCATCCGCTTGCCCCGGTAGAGCGTCAGGACGACGATCGTCAGGGTGGTGAGGATCGTCAGGGCTGCGACGACTCCGAACGCGATGCCGAACCAACCGCCGAACAGGTCGGGCATCCCCGAGCCGCCCGGTCCCTCGAGTTCGCTGAACGCCGACCAACTGAGCACCATCGCGCTCCCCCTTCTCACAACGACGAGCGAAGCGTAGCGCGACCCGAGCGCCCGTTCCTTCCCAGAACACCCGCGATGGGAAGCGGAATCGGGCGTACCTGGTCGAAACTTCCGACCAGGTACGCCCGAAAGCACCCGCAACGCCCCGGCAGCACCCGCCCAGCCCAGCTACCCCCGCAGCGGATCCGACGCGGCCACGTGCGCACCGTCCGCGAACCCGGCCACGAGCGCACGCAACGCGTCTTCGGAGGTGTGCCGGGCCTCCCATCCGAGCACCGACCGGGCACGGTCGGTCCGCATGATCGGCACGCCGGCCGCGATGTCGATCCAGCCGGCATCCGTCGGCTGCAACCGCAGCCGCCACGTCAGCGTCACGATCCCGCGCAGCAGTCCGAGCGGGATCCGGACGGCACCGAGCATGCCGAAGGCCCGGGCCAACCGCGGCGGGTTGAGCACGGGCGACGCAGCGATGTTGAACGCTCCGCCGGCCCGCTGGTCGACGGTCCGCCAGTACGCGTCCGCGACGTCGTCGGCGTGCACCGCCTGGAACACGAACGGGTACGGCAGGGGCAGCACGAGCCACCGGATCCACCGCACGATCGACATCGGCACGAGGTGTCCGAGGAACAGCCCGCGGATCTCGGCGGCGGCGTCCCGCTGGAAGATCAGCCCCGGGCGCAGCCGCGTGACGACCACGGACGGATGGTCTGCCTCGAACGCGTCCATCGCCGCTTCGTTTGCGGCCTTGTGGATCGAGTACGTCGCGGTGGGGATGCCGTCGGTCGGCCAGCTCTCGTCGACCGGGGTCCGCTTGCCCGCGGCATCGACGCCCCGGTAGGTCCCGACCGACGACGCGACGACGACCTGCGGCACCCCTGCTCGCGCCACGGCCGACAACACGTTCGCGGTGCCGGTGACGTTCGTCCGGTACTGCAGCGGGATGTCGTGCGTCGGCTGCAGCGCCCAGGCCAGGTGGATCACGGCGTCGGCACCGGTGAAGACCGCGGTGAGCTGGCCGACAGCGTCGGACGCGCCGATGTCCACGGCGTGCCAGACCGCGGAACCGTACGGCTCCGCGTGCACGTCCGGCAGCCGCCGCGCGACCCCGACGATCTCGACGCTGCCGCCGCGCCCGTCGCTGTCGGAGGCACCGGGCGAAGCCCCGTCCGCCCGCGCGGCGACCCGCGCCTGCGCGAGCCGACGGAGCACCGCCGTCCCGACGTTGCCGGTCCCGCCGACGACGACGATCCGCATCAGGCGGCGGCCAGGGCGGGGTCGAGCACGACCTTGACGCAGCCGTCCTGCTTCTTCTGGAACACCTCGTACATGTGCGGGGCGTCCTCGAGCGACACCCGGTGGGTGGTCAGGTCGAGCGTGCCGAGCGGGTCCGACGGGTCCTGCACGAGCGGCATGATGTCGTCGATCCAGTGCTTCACGTTGCACTGTCCTTCGCGGATGGTGATCTGCTTGTCGAAGAGCGTCATCATCGGCATCGGGTCGGCCATGCCGCCGTAGACGCCGCTCAGGGACACGGTGCCGCCGCGACGGACCAGGTCGATCGCGGCGTGCACGGCTGCGAGCCGGTCGATGCCGGCCACCTCGATCGCCTTCTGCGCCAGGGCGTCGGGTAGCAGCCCGGCCGCACGCTGCGCGAAGCCGGCGACGGGGTTACCGTGCGCCTCCATGCCGACGGCGTCGACGACCCCGTCCGGGCCGCGGCCGTCGGTCAGGTCGACGAGCTCCGGCACGGTGTCCTTGGTCAGGTCGAAGACCTCGGCGCCGTGCTTCGCCCCCAGGTCGCGTCGGACCTGTTCGGGGTCGACGGCGAGCACGCGGTAGCCCAGGTGCTTGCCGATGCGGGCGGCGAACTGGCCGACGGGGCCGAGCCCGAGCACGGCGAGCGTGCCGCCCTCGGGCACGTTCGCGTACTGCACGGCCTGCCACGCGGTGGGCAGGATGTCGCTGAGGAACAGCCACCGGTCGTCGGGCGAGCCGTCGTCCGGGATCACGATGGGCCCGTAGTCCGCGTGCGGGACCCGGAGGTACTCGGCCTGGCCGCCGGGGACCTGGCCGTACATCTTCGTGTAGCCGAAGAGCGCCGCTCCGGAGCCGTACTCGGTGACCTGGGTGGTCTCGCACTGCGACTGCAGGCCGTTCTTGCACATCCAGCAGTGGCCGCACGAGATGTTGAAGGGGACGACGACCCGGTCGCCGACCTTCAGGTTCGTGACGGCGCTGCCGACCTCCTCCACGATGCCCATGGGTTCGTGGCCGAGGACGTCGCCCTTGTCGATGTACGGGCCGAGGACCCGGTACAGGTGCAGGTCGGAGCCGCAGATCGCCGTGGACGTGATCCGCACGATCGCGTCGGTCGGTTCCTGGATGGTCGGGTCGGGGACGGTCTCGACGGACACCTTCTCGGTGCCCTGCCAGGTCAGTGCGCGCACGTCGCGTTCCTCTCGTGGTCGCTTCGGGCCGGCCGGGAGGCGCGGCTCGCTTCCCCCTCTTCGGTACGCGCCCGCCCCGTGGTGCGTTCACAGCCCCGCCTGGGTTCGGGGCTCCGCCGCCCGGTCAGACGACGGGATCCGCGAGCACCGTGGCGAGCACGCGCTCGTGCTCCGCGCGGTCGCCCGGGCCGGCACTGCCCGCGAGCATGATGAGCGCCTTCCACAGCGCCCAGCCACGCGCCCGCGCCCACGCGTCGGCGTCGAGCCCCACGGCTTCGCGGAACACCGGGCGCGCCGCCGGTTCGAGGAACGTCCACGCGAGCACGAGGTCGCAGGCCGGGTCGCCGACCCCGCACGTGCCGAAGTCGATCAGGGCGGCGAGGCGTCCCGCGTCGTCGACGAGCAGGTTGCCCGGCGCGACGTCCCCGTGGAACCAGACCCCCGGACGGTCCCACGCGGTGGCGACCGCGTCGTCCCAGATGCGTTCGCACGCGGCACGGTCGACCTGCGCGCCCAGGGTGTCGAGCGCCGCGACGACCTCGGCGCCGTACACCGAGGGGTGCTCGCCACGGTGGAACGAGTGCACGCCGGCGGTCGGGCCCCCGGTGGCGGGGAGGCTCCGGAGCTGCCGGAGCACCGCGCCGACGTCGGCGGCGAAGCGCTCGTGGTCGAGGTCGACCGCACGCGCGGCCGCCGTCCCGTCGAGCCACCGCCGGACCGACCACGGGAACGGGTACCCCTCGCCCGGTTCGCCGAGGCCGACCGGCTCGGGGACCGCGACGTCCAACCGGCGTGCCAGGTACGGCAGGACATCCTGCTCCTTCTCGACCCCGGGCACGTAGCCGGCGGCACTCGGCAGCCGGACGGACAGCGCGTCGCCGAGTCGGTACGTGCGGTTGTCCCAGCCCTGGTGGTCGACCTCGCGCACGGGCAGGCCGTTCCACTCGGGGAACTGCGTCGCGACGAGTCGTTCCACGAGTGCGACGTCGATCCGGGGCACTTCGGTGTGCATGGCCCCAGGGTAGGCCGACACCGCCGACCGGACCACGGGGGTCGGGCCGGCCGCCTGCCCTGGTGACCGGCGGGGCGGGCCGGCACCGGGCCTCCTGGCCGGGTCGTCAGGCGGGTTCTGCCAGGGTGAGCAGCGCGTCACGGGTGACCGCCAGCTCGCGTGCGTCCAGGTACGGCGGCATGGCGACAGCTGCTGCGAGCCCCTCGGCCGCGTGCCGGACGACCAACGTGCGGTCCTCGGGCAGGCCGTCGCGCGCGAACACCGCGCGCCAGTCCTCGGCGTCCGCGGCGACGACCGCCTCGACCCCCGGCACTGCCATCAGGCCGGTCCAGTGCGCCGTCGGCGAGAAGACCTCCATGGCGCGTTGGCTGCCGCCGCACAGGGTCCGCACGTAGGCGCGGAGGACCTTGCCTGGGCGGTTCTCGGCCAGGTCGACGTGCCGGAGCACCTCGTCCTTGAACGTCGTGAGACCGTGCGCGGCGACCGCGAGGAGCAGCTCGTCCTTCGACGGGAAGTGGTGGAGCAGGCCGCTCTTGGAGACGCCGGCGTCCGCCGCGATCTCGGCGACGCTCACCCGGGTGCCGCGCTCGGCGAGCAGCCGCTCGGCGGCCTCGAGGACCGCCTGGCGGGTGCGCTCACGATCGCGGGTGCCGTCAGTGCTCATGACGACCCTCAGTGCTCATGACGACCTTCAGTGCTCATGCGGTCCATCCTGCCGGTTCGGGATCACCCGGAGTGCGACCGCGGCGGCGACGGCGAGCGCCACGGCCGCGCAGATCGACGCGAGCTGCATGCCACCGGTGAAGGCGTGCCGCGCGTGTTCGAGGATCGGGTCGCCGTCCTGCAGGACCTGGGACGCCGACGCCAGGGACTCACGGATCCGGTCGCCGACACCGCCGCTGACCGCGCCGCTCGTGACGACGAGGTTCGACCGGTAGAACGCGGTCTGCAGCGAGCCGAGCACCGCGATGCCGAGCGCGACGCCCAGTTCGTAGCCGGTCTCCGAGATGGCCGAGGCCGCACCGGCACGCTCCCGGGGTGCCGCGGCGACCACGGCGTCGGTGGCCAGGGTCATCGAGACCCCGACGCCCAGGCCGACCACGGCGAGCGCGATCGCGATGCCCCAGTACGTCGGCAGCCCCTCGGCGAACGCGAGACCGGCCATGCCCACGGCGGCGACCGCCAGGCCGAGGCCGATCGACCGGCCGGGTCCGACCCGCCGGGACAGCAGCCCGATGATCGCGATCACCGCGATCGAGGCCAGGGTCGCCGGCAGCTCGGCCGCTCCGGCGAGCAGCGGCGTGAACCCGCGGACAAGCTGCAGGTACTGCGAGAAGAAGAACAGCAGGCCGCTCAGTGCGAAGACCGACAGCGAGTTCGCGACGACGGCGCCCGAGAACGCCGGGATCCGGAACAGCTGCAGGTCGATGAGCGGCGTCGTGAGGCGCTTCTGGCGGCGGACGAACCACCAGCCGGCGCCGATGCCGAGGAGTGCCGTCAGGGGCACCGTCCAGTCGAACCCGTGCCCGGCGACGTGCTTCACGGCATACACGAGCGGCACGATCGCCAGGACCGAGAGGACGGCGGAGAGCAGGTCGATCGGGGTGCGCGAGCCGCCCTTCGACTCGGGCAGCAGGATCGCTCCGGCGATGACGATCACGACGATGACGGGGATGTTGATGAGGAAGACCGAGCCCCACCAGAAGTGCTCGAGCAGCGCACCGCCGACGAGCGGTCCGGCGGCGGCACCACCCGTCGCACCCGCCGACCACACGGCGATCGCGGTGGTGCGCTGCCGGGCGTCGCGGAAGATCGTGCGCACCAGCGACAGGGTCGACGGCATCAGGGTCGCTCCGGCGATGCCGAGCAGTGCCCGCGCGGCGATGAGGAGTTCGGGCGTCTGCGCGAACGCTGCGGCGGCCGAGGCCAGGCCGAACGCGACCGCGCCGATGAGCAGCAGGCGCTTCCGGCCGATCCGGTCGGCGACGTTGCCCATCGTCACGAGCAGCCCAGCGAGCGCGAACGAGTAGACGTCGCCGATCCAGAGCACCTGCGTCGCGGTCGGGTCGAGGTCGGCGGTCAGCGACGGCACGGCGAGGGCCAGCACGGTGCCGTCGATCGCCAGCAGCACCACGGCCAGGGTGAGGACGCCGAGGGACGCCCATTCACGGACGGAGGCGCGGTGGATCGGGGCGGTGCTGGTGCTCGGGGTGGTTTCGGTCACCCGGAGACCCTAACCGACCACATGGTCGGTAGAGCCGACTGCACAGTTGGTTGTCAGCGTCGTTCGTCCTCAACCCCGCAGGCGGTCGCGATCCGCCGGCGGCAGGTGCTCGGTCGCCGTGTGGCGCGCCGCAGGCGTCAAGAACCGTCCGCTCTTCTCGAGGAACGCCACGAGCGCCGGCTCCGACGCGCGCTTGCCCGTCTCGCGCAGGACCCACCCCAGCGCCGACTGCACGGTGTCGCTCCGCTCCCGCACCAGGC
The DNA here is from genome assembly GCF_013204965.1 of Curtobacterium sp. VKM Ac-2861. Lineage (NCBI taxonomy): Bacteria > Bacillati > Actinomycetota > Actinomycetes > Micrococcales > Microbacteriaceae > Curtobacterium > Curtobacterium sp. VKM Ac-2861. Next base: position 212,898 of record NZ_JABMLA010000006.1, on the reverse strand, counting down.
GTCCCGCGATCCCGAGTGGCACCTCGGCGTCGCCCTGCTTCGCGAACGCCAGCGTCGCCACGACCGCGATCCGGCGCACCATCGCCACGTCGGACTTCACGAGCGCGAACAGCGGCCCCGTCGAGCCACCCACGAGCGGCGCACCGACGAGCTCCTCGGCTGCCAGGTCGACCAGCGCCGGGTCGTAGAACCGCTCGGCCTTCGCTGCCGACAGGTACTCGTCGGTCAGCTCCGGATCGGGGCGCTCGCGCATCGCCTGCACCAGCAGCAGCACGGCGATGAGCTTCGCGCCGTCGTCGTCGCTCCACAGCAGCGCCGAGCGCTCGCCGTCGTCGAGGCCTTCGAACCGCCGTGCGACGCGACGCGCCGCCGCGACGCCGCCGTCGGTGCGCGCGAAGGCGACGAGCACGGCCTCCGCGTCGGCCCCGTTCCCAGCCCCGGTCCCGCCGCGCGATGTCATCCGGTCAAGGGTATCCGCGCCGCCCTGCCCGCACTTCGTGAGCAGAAATGGTCGGGTGCCCGAAGGCGACCCGACCATTCCTGCTCACGAAGCGGTGCGCCGCCAGCGACCCCGGATCAGCGGAAGTGCATGTTCTTCAACGGGTCGACGAGCGTGCCGTTGCGCCGCGTCTCGACGTGCACGTGCGGGCCGGTCGACTGCCCGGTGTTGCCGGACTTCGCGATCTCGGTACCGAGCTTCACGATCTGGCCCTTCTTCACCTCGATCTTGCTGAGGTGGGCGGTGAGCACCGCGGTCATGCCGTAGGTCACGACGATGTAGTTGCCGTACGAGGCGTCGTTCGCCACGGTCTTGGTCACCTCGCCGGTGCCGGAGCCGTACACCGGGGTGCCGACGGGCACGGGCGCGTCGGTGCCCTGGTGGTAGCGCGGGACGTGTCCGGCGCCACGGTCGTCGCCGTACTTGCCGGTGATCTTCGTCCCGTTGACGGGCCATGCCAGTCCGGTGACGGGTCGGCTCGACCAGACGCGGGTGTCCTTGGCCCCGTAGAGCACGACGTTGCCGTCGACCTGCACGAGCAGGTTGCCGGAGCCGGCCGTGCCGGTGCGCGAGGTCCAGAGCGCGACCTTCTTGCGCGATGCGTCACGGGTCCAGATGACGAAGTTGCCCTTGGGCTGCAGTTCGGCCCAGGCGCCGGGGTGGCCGCCGGTGCGCGACTGCCAGACGACGCGGCCGCTGACCTTCTGCACCAGGTTGCCGTCGGTGCGCATGTTGAGGATGCGCGTGTTCGTGGTGTCCGAGCGCAGCACGGTGCCGCCGAGGAGCGTGTTCCCCGAGGCGACCCGGTCCTGGTAGGTGGTCCAGTTCACGACGACGGACCTGCCGGCGAGCAGCGCCATGGTGCCGTCGGCGCGGATCTTCAGCGCCGTCGAGTTCACGGTGCCGGCCGAGGCCCAGCGGGCCAGACGCTTGCCGTTCTTGGTGATGTCGAGGGCACGGTTCTTACCGACGACCGCGATCGCACCGGGGGAACCAGCGGTGTTCGAGGCCCACAGCACGCGGTTCCCGATGCCGTACTCGACCAGGTTGCCGTCGCCCTGCATGATGAGCTTGAACTGGCCGTTCGGCGACGTCACCTGGTCGCCGGGGTTGATCTTGGTGCCGGCAGGTGCCGATCCGACCCACACCGCCGATGCTGCGGCGGGTTCAGCGGTCGCGACGAGGGCACCGGCGGCCAGGGCCAGCACCGTGAGCGCGCCGGCGAAGCGTGGGAGTCGGCGCGCACGTGCGACGGTCGACGGAGTGGTGGTCATGGATCCCCTGACTCGGAACCGACCACGCCCCTGCGCGGTCGTTCGGCGCTCGCCCTGTACGAGTCACCGAACGATGTTCGCTTTTCTGCGCGGGGCGCACAACCCCTTGACAGGGGGGTGCGGCTACGGCTGCTGGAAGAACTCCTTCGGTGTCGCCAGCAGTGCTTCGAGCTTGTGGAACGACTGCGTCCAGCCGGCGATGTTCATGTCGCGCATGAACTCGGGGAAGGGTCCCTGCGTCAGGGTGACGATCGTGCCGTCGCCGTCCTCGGCGAACTCCAGCGTCAGGGACAGTGCGGTGCCGTCCTCGACCCCCGGGATGCCGTGCGCCGTCGAGGTGCCGACGATGATCCGGTTCTCCTCGATCTGCTCGAGGGTCGAGGTGACGGGCGACGACCACTCGGCGTTGTCGTTGCTGACCATCGTGAGGTTCCAGGCGCCACCGACCCGCGCGTCGACCTCGACGGTGGCGACGGGGACGTGGAAGCCGAGGGGTCCGAACCAGAGCGCGAGCAGCGCCGGGTCGACGAACGCCCGGTAGACGTCGGCGACGGGGTGGGCGAAGCGGTGGGTGGCGTGGGCGGTGAACTGTTCGGTCATGACTGCTCCTGCGGATCGACGGTGAAGGCGGAACTGGCGGAACTGGCGGGTGGGGCGGTGGAAGGGCTGCCCACCGGGGCGGGCGTGCGCTGGGCGGCGAGCAGGGCTTCCAGGCGGTCGAACCGGCGGTCCCAGTCGGGACGCAACCGGCCCAGCCAGGCGCCGAGCTCGTCGACGGCCTCGGGCCGGAGACGGCACGTGCGCCACGTGCCGTGCCGCTCGCGCGTGATCAGGCCGGCGCGTTCGAGCACGCCGAGGTGCCGCGAGATCGCCGGGGCGCTGACGTCGAACGGCTCCGACAACTCGGAGACGGTCGCCTCACCCTTGCCGAGCCGTTCGACGATGCGCCGTCGGATCGGGTCGGCGAGCGCCGACAGGACGACGTCGGTGTGGTCGGGTTCCATCGTCGCCTCCTCGGTGAACCAGACGGTTAATTAACCGTTGCGTTCAGTATGCGCTCGCACCCGCGGGAGCGCAAGGCCTCACCGGAACCGGGACGGCGGGGCCCCGAACGCCTTCGAGAAGGCGGCGGTGAACGCCGCGGGGGTCGCGTAGCCGAGTCGGCCCGCCACCTCCGTCACGGTGCCGCGTCGCAGGGCCGGGAGGCTCGCCAACAGTCGCGCACGCACGCGCCAGCTCGCGGGACCCACCCCCGTGGCCGCACGGAAGTGGCGGTCGAGGGTGCGTTCCGAGACGGCTGCCGCACGTGCCCAGTCGGTGTTCGTCACGTGGACGTCGGGCTCGGCCAGGTACGCCCGACACAGGTCGCGCAGGACGCCCCGTGGCGGCAGCGAGACGCTCAGCGGGATCGGTGCGACGCGCTGCAGCTCGTGCAGGGCGAGCCGGACGAGGGTGCCGTCCCGGCCGCCGTCGTCGTACGGCACGTCGAGCGCGTTGGCGGCGCGCAGCACCTCGCGCAGCAGGGGCCCGACCTCGACGACGGTGCACCGTGTCGGCCACCAGGGCACGGCGTCCGGCTCGACGTACAGGCTCCAGGTGCTGACGTCGAGCATCCGGACCTCGTGGGGCACCCCGGGCGGGATGAGCACGGCCCGGTCGGTCGGCACGGTCCACGAGCCGTCGTCGGTCTCGACGAGCATCACGCCGCTCGCACCGTAGAGCAGCTGCGCCCGTCGGTGCTCGTGCCGGGCGAGCAGGTGGTCCGGCGGGTAGTCGGTGCCGATCGGCAGGACGTCGAACGGCTGGTGGTCGAACTCGGAGACCGGGACGTTGCGCACACGTCGAGGCTAGGTCTCGAAGGAACGTGCCGCACACCCGATCGTCCGCCGTGGTGATCCCCGCTGGGATGGAGGCATGTCGTTCGTCGTGCTCGTGGTCATCGGGGTCCTGGTCGGGGTCACCACCGTCCTGTTCGGGTTCGGCGGTGGGTTCGTCACCGTGCCGATCATCACCGTCGCCGACGCAGCCCTCGGTGGCGACGCCGTCCGGGTGGCCACGGCGACCTCGGCCCTCGTGATGCTGGTGAACGCCGCCGTGGCCACCGTCTCGGCCCGGCGCGGCGCACTCGCACCGCTCCGGGGTCGTTCGTCGCTGTTCGTCCTGCTCGGGGTCGGCGGCACGGTCGGGGTGCTCGCCGCACGAGAGGCACCGGACGCGCTCCTGCGCTGGGGCTTCGTCGTCTACCTCGGGGTCACGGTCGCCGACCTGCTCCTGCGCCCGGGCTTCCTGCGCAGCTCGGCGACGGATCGAGCAGTCGCGACCCGCGGCGGTGGACGCGACCACGGACCGACCGGTACCGGCGTCCCGACCGCCACGGGCCTCCCGATCGGTGCGGTCGCGGCGTTCCTCGGCGTCGGCGGCAGCGTGGTGACGGTCCCGATGCTGCGCCGGTCCGGTGCCACCATGACCGCGGCGACCACGCTGGCGAACCCCCTCACGCTGGCGATCACGCTGCCTGCCGCCGCCGTGACCATGCTGCTGCCGGCGGTCGTCCCGCACGCCGCCGGACTCGTCGGCGCCGTCGACGTCCGGGCTGCCGTGGCCCTGCTGGTCGGCGCGATGCCGGTCATCGTGCTGCTCCGACGTCGCCCGCCGCACCTGCCCGAGGTCGTGCACGCCTGGGGGTACGTCGCGCTGCTCGTCGCAGCGGGGATCGTCGTGGCCCTGGGCTGAGCGGCGAGCCCCGGGGACAGGATGGGTGCATGCCGACGCCGAACCCCGCCTTCGTCCCGCCCACCACGCAGACCTCGCGCCCGGACCTGCAGGGCACGTTCGGCATGGCAGCCGCGACGCACTGGATCGCGACCGCCACCGCGCAGTCGGTGCTCGAACGCGGCGGCAACGCCTTCGACGCAGCCGTCGCGGGCGCGTTCGTCCTGCACGTGGTCGAACCGCACCTGAACGGCCCGGGCGGCGACCTGACGGCGGTGTTCGCGACGGAGTCGGACCCGACCCCGGTCGTGCTCGTCGGCCAGGGACCGGCGCCGGCCGGTGCGACGCCCGAGCACTACCGCGCCGAGGGCCTCGAGCTCGTCCCCGGCTCCGGCGCACTCGCCGCCACCGTCCCGGGTGCCGTCGACGCGTGGCTGCTGCTGCTCCGCGACCACGGCACGTGGGAGCTCGCGGACGTCCTCGCGCCGGCGATCGGCTACGCCCGTGACGGCCACCCGGTCGCAGCCGGGGTGGTCCGGACGATCACCGCCGTGCAGGGCCTGTTCCGTGACCACTGGCCCACGTCCGCCACGCAGTGGCTGCCAGGAGGCACGGTGCCGGCCCCCGGGGACCTGGTGCGCAACGAGGCGCTGGCTGCAGTGCTCGACCGGCTCCTCGACGCCGGTGACGGCTCCGGCAGCCGGACCGCCCGCATCGACGCCGCGCGGAGCGAGTGGGCCGAGGGCTTCGTCGCCGAGGCGATCGACCGTTTCGTGCGGGCGCCGCACCGACACGCGTCGGGCACCGACCACGCCGGGGTCGTCCGGGCGTCGGACCTGGCGGCGTTCCGGGCGTCGTACGAGCCCGCGGCGACGGCGGAGTTCCGCGGCTGCACGATCGCGAAGACCGGGCCGTGGGGCCAGGGTCCGGCGCTCCTGCAGACCCTGCGGCTGCTCGAACCGCTCGACGACGCACTGCTCGACCCGTCGACGTCGGTCGGCGCACACACCATCGTGGAGGCGCAGAAGCTCGCCATGGCCGACCGTGAGGCGTTCTACGGCGACGGCGACGTCCCGCTCGACGTGCTGCTCTCCGACGCGTACACGGACGAGCGGCGTGCGCTGATCGGCGAGCGGGCCTCGGCCGAGCTGCGACCGGGCACGATCGCGGGCGTCGAGCGGGCGATGCCGCCGGCCCGGACGTCGTACTCAGCTGGCGACGGCGCTGGTCTCGGCGAGCCGACCGTGCAGGTCGCGCGGGACACCGAGCGCGCGCCGGTCGCTCCTGTCGCGCCGGTCGCCCCGGTCGAGGACCGCGGCGAGCCGTTCGTGGCCCCGGACGGCGAGACCCGGGGCGACACCTGCCACATCGACGTTGTGGACCGCTGGGGCAACATCGTCAGCGCGACACCGTCCGGCGGCTGGCTGCAGTCGTCGCCGACGATCCCGGAGCTCGGGTTCTGCCTGGGCACCCGGCTGCAGATGACCTGGCTCGAACCGGGCACGGCGTCGACGCTGCGCCCCGGCGAGCGCCCGCGGACGACCCTGACGCCGACCCTGGTGCTCCGTGACGGCGTCCCCGTGGCCGCGGTCGGCTCACCCGGCGGCGACCAGCAGGACCAGTGGCAGCTGCTGTTCCTGCTGCGGTGGATCGTCGGCGGGTACACCCCACAGCAGGCGATCGACGCCCCGGCGCTGCACACGACGTCGTTCCCGGGGTCGTTCTGGCCGCGCACGTGGGAGCCGGCGGGGCTCGTGGTCGAGGACCGGCTCGGCGACGACGTCATCGCGGAACTCGAAGCCCGCGGACACGTCGTCACCCGCGCCGGCGACTGGAGCCTCGGCCGTCTGACCTGCGTCACCCGCGACCCAGCGACCGGTGTCCTCGGCGCCGCGGCGAACCCCCGCGGTGCCCAGGGCTACGCCGCAGGCCGCTGACCCGGGGTCGTTCCTTCCCATAACACCCGCGCTGGAAAGCGGAATCGGGCGTACCTGGTCAGAACTTCCGACCAGGTACGCCCGATTCGACCAGGGACGCCGCGAGGTCAGAGCGTCGGGACGACCACCGCGCGGCCCGACAGCTCGCCGGCCTCGAGCTTCCGGTAGGCCTCGAGAGCGTCCGACAGCGCGTACCGCTCCACGTCGGGGACGATCTGCCCGGCGCGGTACATCGCGACGACCTCGTGCAGGTCCTCGATCGTGCCCCAGTAGGTGTTCGTGATCGTCGACTCGTACGGCGTCGCGAAGAAGTTCCACTCGGTGGTACCGCCGGCGATCCCGACGACGGTGAACCGGCCGCCGACCGCCATCGAGGCCTGCGCGACCTTGATGGTGGGCGTCGCTCCCACGAAGTCGAACGCAGCGTCGACCCCGCGGCCGCCGGTGATCTCGCGGATCGCAGCGGCCTGGTCCGGCCCGCCGGGGACGGTGATCGCGCCCCGGGCGGCGGCGCGGTCCATGGCGTCCTGCTTCATGTCCGTGGCGATGACCGTGGCGCCGGTGAGCGCGGTGATGATCTGCACGGCGATCTGCCCGAGGCCGCCGAGCCCGACGACGAGTGCGAAGCGACCGCCACCCGCCAGGTTCGGCAGCGCGTTCTTGATCGCGTGGTACGGCGTGAGCGCGGCGTCGCTGAGCGGTGCGGCAGCGATCGGGTCGGCGTCGCCGAGCGGCACGAGGTTGCGGGCGGGGACACTGACGTACTCCGCCATACCGCCATCCCGCCCGAGACCGATGCCCATGTAGGGGTTCGTCGCGGCGTTCTCGCAGTAGGTGTCCTGCCCCTTCGAGCAGTACGAGCAGTGCCCGCAGCCGACCGGCCCGTAGACCAGGTAGGCGTCGCCCTCGGTGAACCCGGTCACGCCGTCACCGACGGACTCGACCCAGCCGGAGTTCTCGTGCCCGAGGACGAACGGGGGCTGCTGCGACCCCGGAGCCCCGGCGGCGAACTCGCGGTACACCGCGACGTCCGAGTGGCACGCGCCGGCACCTGCGACCTTGAGGAGCACCTCCCCCGGACCCGGGGTGGGCTTCGGGACCTCCGTCAGGGACGGGAAGGTCTGGTACTGCTCGAACACGACGGCGCGCATGATGGGTCTCCTTTGAACACCATCACGCTACACCTGTTGTTTTGGGCAACACCTGTCGCTCAGAACCGCGAAGCCTGCGTCTTCGCCGTGAGCCGGTTGCGAGAACGTGCGTTCTCCGCTTGACTCGGCTGCGACGGTCCCGCTCGGGTCCGATCCCCCACACGAAAGGAGCGGCCATGCCCACGCGCACCGCACGCACCGCCTGGAACGGCGGCCTCAACGACGGTTCCGGCCAGGTCGAACTCTCCAGCTCGAAGGTCGGCACCTACGACGTCTCGTTCCCGAAGCGCGCTGCTGACGAGGCCGGTGGCAGCACCAGCCCCGAGGAGCTCATCGCCGCCGCACACTCGGCCTGCTACGCCATGCAGTTCTCCGCCGTCCTCGGCGAGGCCGGCGGCACGGTGGAGGCCCTCGACGTCAAGGCCGACGTCTCGCTCGGCCCGGACTCCGCCGGCGGCTTCAAGCTCACCGGCATCGCCCTGACCGTGCACGGTGAGGTCACCGGCATCGACGAGGCGACCTTCCTCAAGGCCGCCGAGGACGCCAAGGCGACCTGCCCGGTCAGCAAGGCACTCACCGGCGTCGACATCACGCTCGACGCGACGTTCGAGCAGTAGTCGGGTCGCGTCCGAGACGCGACCGACCACCTGACGGGAGGCCCGGTGCCAGCTGGCACCGGGCCTCCCGTCCGCTCTGGTCGCGTCCAGATCGCGACTGGCACCATGGTCGGATGGCCGAGCAGCACTTCCCCGGCGAGCCCAAGCCGGGGCGCCCGCACCGGCCGCCCCGCCCCCGACGCCGCAGCCTGGCGCAGCACGACCTGCGCGACGCACGTGCGCGACTGCGCGGCACGATCTACGAGCACGTCGAACCCGACGCCAAGGGGCGCGACCAGTACACCGCCGCGCAGATCGTCGACTTCTGCCTCGACCTGGCCGAGGTGATGCTCGCGTCCGGCGCCGACACCCGCAGCGTCGAGACCGCCGTCGTCGCGGTGTCGACGAAGTGGAACCTGGCCCCGCTCGACCTCGACTTCTCCGGCAGTTCGGTGACGATCCAGTACGCGCCGGCCGACATCCCGCCGCTCGTGAAGGTCCGGACAGTGAGTTCCGACGGCTCCGACCTCGACCGGCTCGCGCGCGCGAACCAGATCGTGGACGACCTGATCCACGACGAGCGGGACATGACCTCGGGCGTGAGCGCCCTCGTGGCGGTGCTGCGGATGCCGCCGCGCTGGCCCACGTGGCTCGCCGACGTCGGACTCTCGATCCTGGGGACCTCGATCGCGATGCAGGCCGGTGGTGGGTGGCGAGCGGGCATCGGCGCCTTCGTGCTGATGTTCGGGATCATCCTGTCCGGGCGCTGGCTGACGGGTCGTGGCTACCCGCAGTTCTTCGTGTCCGGGGCGCAGGGAGCGGTCGCGTCGGTGATCGGCACCCTGGCCATCGGAGTGGGCGTCCTGCACCCGGCGGGTGCCGCCACGATGGTGGCGGCCCTGGTGGTGCTGCTCCTGCCGCACGTCTCACTCGTGACCTGGGCCCAGGACGCGATCTCCGGCTTCCGCGCGATGGCGGTCGCCCGGGCGTTCTACATCGGCTTGGTCATCGCCGCCATCGTCGTGGGGGTGCCCGCGGGGATCGCGATGACGAAGTGGCTGCACCTCGAGGTCGACCCGTCGGGCATCGTCACGCAGGCGTTGCCGTTGTGGGCGTCACTCTCGCTCACGGTGGTGTCGGCCGGGGCGAACTGCTTCGTGCAGCAGGCCAGTGCGCGGGTGATCCCCGTCGCCGTGGTGTTCTCGGTGGCCGCGGGGGCCTCGCTGTGGGGGCTGCGGCAGCTCGGCCTGCCGCTGCTCGGCGCGACGTTCCTGGCCGCGGTCCTGCTCGGCGTGCTCTCCACCTACGCAGCGGCGCGGATGCGGACCGCGGTTGCGGCGATCGCGGTGCCGGCGTTCTGCGGAGCGCTGCTGCCCGGTGTCGCCGTGTCGAACGCACTGCTGAACTTCATGTCGGGCTCGTCGAGTGCGGCCCTCGACTTCGTGGCCGCGGTCTCCGTGGCGCTCGGGATCGGCGCCGGGCTCGTGCTCGGCGGCCTGTTCGCGACACCTGGTGCGCGCCGTGCGCTCCGGCGGACCCGTCGGGTCGTCGTGCACTCGGTCCACAACGACACCACGGCGCTCCGGGTCATCCGCGACACCGGGTACGACCCCGGCGACGGCTCGGTGCCGCGCGGGTCGCGGTCGGCGCCGGACGGACGCTGACGGCGCGGCGCTCCGGACGGGCGCTGCCGGTGCGGGCTCAGATGTCCCAGCTGCCGTCGTCGCCGTCGCTCCACGTCGCGTGCCGGCGGGCTGCCTGCGGCTCGTAGCGCTCCATCCAGCCGCGCTCGAGTCGGGCCACCGCACGGTCGAACGCCGGCACCAGGTCGAGGTCCGTGCGGAGCAGGGCCTGGAGCTGCAGGCCTTCGTACAACGCGATGAGCTGTTCGGCTCCCCGCCGGGGTTCCATGGTGTGCGGGGCGCGGCCGACGGCGATGTCGTGTTCGAGGCCGCGCTTCACCTGGGCGTAGAAGAGCTGGTAGCGCGACCGCAGGTAGGTCGCCATCGGGTGCTCGGGGTTGCCCGCGACGGACAGCAGGGCGACGAGCAGACGCATGAGCGCGGGGTCCTCGGCGTTCGACGCGACGATCGCGCGCAGGAGCTCGACGGTCGAACCGTCGCCGACCTCGCGGGTGACCTCGTCCATCCGACCGCCGTTCCAGCGGTCGACGGCTGCGAGCACCAAGCCGTCCCAGGACGGGAAGTGCTGCTGGAGCTCCTCGACGGAGATGCCCATCCGCTCGGCCACGTGCACGGCGCGTGCTTCGTGGAAGGGGACGTCACGGAGCAGGTCGACGGTGGCCCCCACGATCGTGATCCGGAGGTGCAGGGTGGCCGCCGCGGCCGCTGCGGCCTGCGTGTCGGCGCTGGTGTTCTCGAGCATCGTGCCCTCCGTCGTTCCACGGACGTCCTGTCCGAGGTCTCCCCGAGTCCGGGGCACGTCCATCCAAACGCAGAACGGGGGACAACAGAATCCCCGGTACGGGTGTCAGCACATGGGGGGACACGGACACCGACACCACGCCCAGCGCGTTCGCACGGATCCGTGTGACGATGCCGGGCATGACCCCGAACGACCCCACCGCACAGGGACTCGCGACGATGGCCTCGGCCGGCTTCGAGTTCGGCGGCGACCCGGAGCAGGTCGCGCACGACGTCCGCGCGATGTGGGAACAGCTCGGGCGGCCCGCGGGCGCGTTCGGGGCGGCGGCCCAGGCGATCGCCGTGCTGCCCCAGCGCCCCGAGGTGCCGATCGCCGACCAGGCCCGGCGCCGCGCGTTCGAGCACGCGATCGGCATCAACCCGGTCGAGGTCGAGCTCGCGGCAGCACTGTCGGCGCGGGAGCTCCTCGAGCGGATGGCGCGCGCGGTCACCTGCTGACGTCGCCACGGCCCGCAGACGGGACCACCCGGACGACGGGAGGCGCGGTACCCACCGGCACCGCGCCTCCCGTCAGCCCGCAGCGGCGCCCTACGGCGTCGGCATCCCGCCGTCGACGTGCAGCGTCTCGCCCACGACGTACGACGACTCACCGCTCGCCAGGAACACGTAGGCCGGCGCGAGCTCGGCCGGCTGGCCCCAGCGGCCCAGGTAGGTCTGCTCGCCCGCGGACGGCAGCGCCTCGGGCGGCTGCCCACCGGCCGGCTGCAGCGGCGTCCAGATCGGCCCCGGTGCGACGGCGTTGACGCGGATGCCCTTCGGCGCGAGCTGCGCAGCCAGGCCCTTCGCCAGGTTGTTCACGGTGGCCTTCGTGGCCGCGTAGTGCACCAGGTGCGGCGACGGCGCGTAGGCCTGGATCGACGTCGTGTTGATGATCGTGGAGCCCGGCTGCAGGTGCGGCACGGCGGCCTTCGTGATCCGGAAGGTCGCGTAGGCGTTCGTCTTGAACGTCTCGTCGAACTCCTCGTCCGAGATGTCCTCGATCGAGGAGACGTTCTGCTGCTTGCCCGCGTTGTTCACCAGGATGTCGATCCCGCCGAGCTGCGCGACGGTGTCGGCGACGATCTGCTCGCAGACCGCGAGCGAGGTGATGTCGCCGGGCAGCGCGACGGCCTTGCGGCCGGCTGCCTCGATGAGCGCGACGATGCGGTCGGCGTCCTCCTGCTCCTCGGGCAGGTACGAGATCGCGACGTCGGCGCCCTCGCGTGCGTAGGCGATGGCGACCGCTGCGCCGATGCCGGAGTCGCCACCGGTGACGAGGGCCTTGCGGCCCGTCAGCCGTCCGGAGCCGCGGTACGTGTCCTCGCCGTGGTCGGCGGGGACGTTCTCCGCCATCTCGGCGTCGGTGCCGGCGCCCTCGAGGTACTGCTCGTCGGGCTTCTTGTCGGCGTACATCTTCGTCGGGTCCTGCATGGCGTATTGGTCGAGCCCTGCCTGGTCGTTCTGCTGGTCCGTCATGCCGCCGACGGTACGCAGGGGCGCACCACGGGCCGTCCAGGAGGCTGTCCCCCGGCGCGCGGTGCGGCCAGCGTCCGCCGGCCGCACCGGTCCAGGGCCGCAACTGCGTCTTCCTCGTTTGTCACGGTCCGGTGACGGCCAGGACCCGATTCGGTAACACCTGTCGTTCTGGACGGATCGGGGTCGTACCGTCGAACGGTGACCCCTCGGACCCTGCTGGCGCTCGGCGCTGCCGTGCTCGCCTTCTCGGCCGGTGCGCTGGCGCTCGACGGCACCACCGGGCTCGGTGCGGAGACCGCCGTGGCGGCGGAGACGTCGCACGACGCCGCTCCGGTGCACGTGTCCAACGCGAAGCTCCGGCGGGTCGACTCCATCGAGCTCGACGCCGAGTCCCTGGTGCTCCGCAACGGCGGGAAGACCGTCGTCGAGTCGTCGATGCGCGACTCCCGGTTGACCGTGAGCCTGCTCGACCGCCTGCTCGGCACCCCGTCGCGCACCCAGACCGCCGAGGGCGACGGCGGCGCGTGCTTCCCGGCCGGCACCACCTACACGTGGGGCGGCGCCATCCGGGTCGCGGCCCTGACCACCGATGCGCAGGCGGGCAACGCCGTCGAGGTCCGTGTGCTGCGCGACCAGGTCCGCAGCCGGCTCGGTGCACGGATCGAGCTGACCGGCCCCGGCGGCGTGCAGGTCGGCGACGACATCGCCGACGAGATCGCGGACGCCCCGCGCTCCGAACGGGTGTCCTTCGGCTCCGACGACTTCCGCGCGTGGCAGTTGCTGCTGCGCGCAGGCTGGGGCTCCTCCGACGACCAGGACTCCTCCGGCACGAACGGCGTCTCGGCCCTGACGGACGACACCTCGGTCACGGTGCTCGGCTCCCCGATGCCCGTGCACGCCCAGCGGAGCTGCTGACTCACACGCGGATCGTCGCGACCACCGGGAAGTGATCGCTCGCGAACCACGTCTCCGGACCGTCGTGGTCGATGACGACCCGGTCGACGCCGGCGATCCCGCGGGTCAGCACCCAGTCGATGCGCTCCCCGGTGTCCACCGGCGGCTGCCAGTCGTTGAACGTCGCCGTCCGGTCCCCCGGGTCGCCCGCGAGCAGCCAGGTGTCGTCGAACCCGGCCTCGGCGAAGACCCGTGACGCGGTTCCGGCGCCGGCCGGCTCGTTGCAGTCCCCGGCGACGATGACCGGACCGGTCTCCCGCGCCAGCCGTTCGACGATGAGCGCCGCGCTCTTCCCGCGCACCTCGTCGCCGTGCTCGCCGAGTTCGTGGTCCAGGTGCGTGGTGAGCACCGTGACCGCCGGCCCGTCGGTGTCCAGGAACACGGCGTGGTTCGCGATGCGCGGGAACAGGCTGCCCCACGTGTTCGAGACCGGTTCGTCCGGGGTGTCCGACAGCCAGAACGACCCCTCGTCGGTCGGTCGGAACCGGTCGCGTCGGTAGAACACCGCCGGGTGCTCCCCCGCGGTGCCGCCCTCACGCCCCTGTCCGACGTCGGCGTGGTCCGGCAGCCCGGCGCGCAGGTCGTCGAGCTGGTGCGCGAAGGCCTCCTGCACGCACACCAGGTCGGGGTCGTGCCGGCGGATGACGTCGAGGAGCACGGGGAGCCGGGCCGGCCAGTCGTGCTCCGGATCCGGGTTCTTGATGTTGTAGGTCATCAGGACGATCGGACGCGTTGCGCTGCTCACCCCTCGAACCTAGCGACCCGGTCCGGCCACGGCCTCAGTTGATGCAGGTGCCCTCGGTGCCGTAGTTGTGCACGTCGGTGGACTTCGGCGCGGGTTCCTTGGACGCCTGCTTGCTCGGCTTCGACGCGGAACCGGTGCTCGCGGGCTTCGACGCGGTCGCGCTCGGCTCGCTGGCGGCCTTCGCGGTCTTGCCGTCGGTGCCGAGCACGAGCGTGACGCCGGTGACCGCGCTGGTCCGGACGGCGACGGCACCGGGCACGGCCGCCGCGATCGCCTTCGCCTGCGACTCCTGGCCGGCCGGGTACTGCACCTGGGTGACCTTCGTGGTGGCCGAGGAACCAGCCGGTGCGACCTGGAACCCGCGGCTGGTCAGGACCTGCCCGGCTGCGGTCGCGGCACCCTCGACGCCGCTGCCGTTCATCACGGTGACCGAGGTGTTCGCCGGCTGGGCGCGACCGGCCTTGGCGTAGGCCTCCGGTTCGCCGACCAGGCCCTGCACGAAGGCGGGCAGGCCGACGGTGTCGACCTCGACGATGGACAGCGCCGAACCGTTCACGTAGATGGTCGGCGTGCCGAGGGTCGGGATCGTGGCCGACTGGATGTTCGCGGGGCGCAGGTTCCGCATCTGCGAGGCAAGGTCGATCAGGTTGGTGTCGGTCTGGATCGATCCCCCGACGGCCTTCAGGATGTTGCCCATCTTGACCGGGTTCAGCAGCGTGCCGGCGGACGTGACCTTCCGGGCCTCCTGCGACAGGAAGTACTGCTGGCGGACGTTGCGGTCGAGGTCGCCGTTCGGCAGGCCCTTGCGCTGTCGGACGAAGGACAGCGCCTCCTTGGCGTTGAGCGTCGACTTCCCCGCGGGCAGGTCGACGCCGGAGTCCTTGTCCTGGGCAGCCTGGTTGAGGCAGACCTCGACCGGGCCGAGCTCCTTGACCACCTGGTAGAAGCCGAGCAGTGAGACGCGGACGTAGTGGTCGATCTGCAGACCGCTCAGGTTCTCGATGGTCTTGATGAGCATCTTCGCACCTCCGGTGTCGCCGCCACCGTTGAGCGTGCCGTAGTAGAAGGCGCTGTTGAGCTTGCCCTTGCCCACGTCGGGGATGTCGACGTACGAGTCACGGGGGAACGAGATCATCGTCGCTTGCGTGCCGTCGGCGTTGATGTGCAGGACGATCATCGTGTCGGTGTTCGTCGCGCCACCGTCCGACGTCGTGCTGAGTTCCGCCATCTGCTCGGGGGTGGCGTTCTCCGGCCGGTGGTCGTCACCGACGAGCAGGATGTTCTGCGCCTTGCCGTCGACGTCGTCCTTCGTGTCCTTCTTACCGGTGATCGCGTTGACGATCGTGACCCCGCCGGACAGCTGGTTGTACGCGTACGCCGCGTAGCCACCGCTCAGCAGGACGGCCATGGTGAGCACACCCGCGATCGCCGGGAACACCACACCCGCTCGTCGCTTCTGGCGCCCGTGGCGCGGCGTCACGGCACCGCGGCGCGCGGGCTCCGTCGTCTGCTCGGGTTCGTTGCTCACCGGGAAACCATAACCGGAGCGCGCGCAGGGGACATGGAATCCGCCTGGAAGGTCACTCCACAGCCCCTGCGACCAGCCCGCGCTCGACTCACTCGGCGACGAGTCCCCGCTTGTTCGTCTCGCGTGCCCGGAGCACCGTCACGCCGGTGATCGCGGCGGCGGCCATCACGTAGAAGGCCGGCGCGAACGTGTTGCCCGTCGCGCTGATCAGCCACGTGGCGAAGTACGGGGTGATGCCACCGAAGAGCGCCACGCTGATGTTGTAGGCGATGCCCATCGACCCGTAGCGGATGGCGGTCGGGAACAGTTCGGCCATCGCGGCGCTCACCGCCCCGTCGAACGCCGCCATGAACAGCCCGAGCAGCACCATCGCGGCTGCGGCGGCCCAGAAGTTGCCGGCGTCCATGAGCATGAGCGTCGGGTAGGTCAGCACCAGGAACCCCGCGCACCCGGCGAGCATCACGGGCTTCCGGCCGATCTTGTCCGACAGCAGGCCGAAGAACGGGACGAGGCCGGCGATCACCAGGAAGCCGATGACGACGACCCCGTACGAGACGAGCGGCGAGTACCCGAGGTCCGCCTGCAGGTACGAGGGCATGAAGGTCTGCAGGATCCAGTGGCCGACGGCCTTGAGGACGACGAACCCGACGCAGAAGAGCAGGGCCTTCCACCCGGTCCGGAGCGAGCGACGGAGCGGGTTCTTCGCGAGTTCCCCCTTGGCCTTGAGCGCGCGGAACTCCGGGGTGTCCTCGAGCTTCGTGCGCAGGTACAAACCGACCAGACCGAGCGGCACCGCGACGAGGAACAGGACACGCCACCCCCACGACTCGAGGGCTCCGTCCCCGGCGATCGCCGTGAACAGGAAGACCAGGCCACCACCGACGATGAACGCCGCGAAGCCGAAGACGTCGATGAAGCTCGTCACGAAGCCGCGCCGGTTCGACGGGGCGTACTCGGCCAGGAGCGTCGTCGCCCCGGCCCCCTCGCCACCGGCGGCGAAGCCCTGCACCAGCCGCACCACGACGAGCAGGATCGGTGCGAGCATCCCGACGCTCTGGTACGTCGGCAGGATGCCCATCACGGCGGTCGCGCCGCTCGTGATCAGGATGACCGTGGCCAGCGTCGTCTTCCGGCCGACCCGGTCACCGAGCGACCCCCAGAACAGCCCGCCGAGCGGACGCATCACGAAGCCGGCACCGAACACGGCGAAGGCCGACAGCAGTGCGACCTGCGGGTCGCCCTGCTTGAAGAAGTACAGCGAGATGACGGTCGCCAACGTGCCGTAGAGGCCGAAGTCGAACCACTCGACGAAGTGTCCGACGCCCGCGGCGACGATCACCTTCCGCATGCCCTGGCGGCGTGCGTCGTCGCCCAGGGCCACCTGGACGTCGGGGGCGGTGGCGGCATCGACGCTGGGTTGCGTCCGGGTTCCGTCGCTCATGGGTGGGGCCTCACACTTCGTTGTCGAGAATTCGTTGACGATAGCACTCGCCGGGCACACATTGCCACACAGTGGGAAAGACACGCCACCGAGTGATACCGTTCCGACCATGCAATCCCGTGAACAGCACCACGACGTCGTGGTCGTCGGCGGCGGTCTCGCCGGTGTCAGCGCGGCCGTCGCCGCCGCCCGCCTCGGCTCGAGCGTCGCCCTCGTCACCAACCGGCCGGTCCTCGGCGGCAACGCCTCGAGCGAGATCCGGGTGTGGGTGGTCGGCGCGACGGCG
Source organism: Curtobacterium sp. VKM Ac-2861 (assembly GCF_013204965.1). NCBI lineage: Bacteria > Bacillati > Actinomycetota > Actinomycetes > Micrococcales > Microbacteriaceae > Curtobacterium > Curtobacterium sp. VKM Ac-2861. Next base: position 195,876 of record NZ_JABMLA010000006.1, on the reverse strand, counting down.
CACGGCACGCAGCGGTTCGCCCGCGAGACCGGGATCATGGGCGAGCTCTTCCTCGAGAACCAGTACCGGAACCCGCAGGGCAACGCGGTCTACTGGGACCAGGTGGTGCTCGACCTGGTCCGGGCCGAGCCGAACGTGCACCTCCACCTCAACACCGACGTCCGGACCGTGCAGACGACGGACGACGCCGGCGGCGCACCGCGCATCACCGCCGTCACGGGCTGGACCATGGGGTCCGAGATCGAGACGACGTTCACGGCACCGGTGTTCCTCGACTGCACGGGCGACGGCCTCGTCGGGGCCCTCGCCGGCGCCGAGTACCGCATCGGGCGCGAGGGCCGCGACGAGCACGGAGAGGAGTGGGCGCCGGAAACGGCCGACGACGAACTGCTCGGCAGTTCGATCTTCTTCTCGACGCACGACACCGGCCGCCCCGAGAAGTTCGTGCCGCCGTCGATCGCGAAGGACCTCGGCACGACGCCGATCCTGGCGAACCGGGCGATCCGGACCGGCGACAACGGCTGCAACTACTGGTGGATCGAGTGGGGCGGCGAACTCGACACCGTCGCCGAGAACGAACGCATCCGCGACGAGCTCTGGGGCGTCGTCTACGGCATCTGGGACCACATCAAGAACTCGGGGGCGTTCGACGCGGACACCCTGACGCTCGACTGGGTGGGCGCGATCCCCGGCAAGCGCGAGTACCGCCGGTTCGTCGGCGACCACACCCTGACGCAGCAGGACCTGCTCGAGCAGCGCTCGTTCCCCGACACGGTGGCGTTCGGCGGCTGGTCGATCGACCTGCACCCCGTCGAGGGCGTCTACGCCGAGACCGCCGGCGCCCAGCAGCGGTACACCGATGGCACCTACGACATCCCGTTCCGGTCGCTGTACTCGGCGAACGTGTCGAACCTGCTGTTCGCCGGCCGCGACATCTCCGCGTCGCACGTCGCGTTCGGGTCCACCCGGGTGATGGCCACCTGCGCAGCCCAGGGGCAGGCAGCCGGCACCGCCGCGCACCTGGTCGCCCGGCACGGCACGACGCCACGGTCCCTCGGCACCGAGCAGATCGCCCTGCTGCAGCAGACCCTGCTGCGCGAGGACGCACCGGTCATCGGGGTCCGCGCCGACGACCCCGCCGACCTGGCCCGCACCGCCCGAATCACCGCGAGCAGCGAGCTGACCACGATCGACACGACGCCGTTCGCGACCGCCGACCGCTTCGACCTGGACCGCGACGTCGCGACCCTCCTGCCCGCCGACCCCGCGCTCGGCGAGTTCCGGCTCCGCACCGAGGCGGACGACGACACCGACCTCACCATCGAGCTCTGGACCACCGGCAAGCCCCAGAACTACGCCCCGATCGACCACGTCAGCACGCACTCCGCACACGTCGCCGCCGGACCGGGCGAAGCAGTGGTCGACCTGGACTTCCACCCGGACGCACCGTGCAACGCGGTCGTCGTGGTCCGTCGGCAGCCCGGCGTCCGACTGGTCCTGACCGACGGCCACCCCTACGGCGTGATGGCCCTGCGCGCCCGCGCCGCCGACGACGAGCAGTTCGACGACCACATCCCCGAGGAGTCCGGACAGCCCGTGACGGACTGGGAGGCGCGCGCCCTGCGCGGACACGCGTTCGCGTTCACCGCAGCCGGCGAGACGGACGCGTGGCGGGCCTCCCGGGTCAGCGACGGCCACCAGCGCCCGTTCGGCGGACCGCACATGTGGTCGTCCGACGCGGGTGCCGGCGCAGCCGTGCTCTCGCTCGACTGGGCGGAGCCCGTCGACGTCCGCCAGGTGCGCATCGTCTGGAACGACGACGTCGACGCCGACCTCATCAACCTGCACCACCACCGCACCCCCTGGGACGCCGTGCCCACCCTCGCCCGCGACTACCGGATCGAGGCGTGCGTCGACGGGACCTGGCGGACGCTCGCCGCGGTCGACGCGAACCGACACCGCCACCGCATCCACGACGTCGATCCGGTGCGCACGGCCGCCCTGCGGGTCGTCGTCACCGCGACGAACGGATCCCCGTTCGTCACCGCGAGCGCCGTGAAGGTCTCCTGACGCGCGCCGGGACGGGCCAGAATGAGGGGATGGCGACCACCCCTCCGAACCAGAGCATCGAGCGAGCCGCAGCGGTCCTCGGTGCGCTCGGCGCGTCCGACGGCGCGGTGCGCGCCTCCGACATCGCGCGGGCGATCGGGCTGGGGACCTCGACCACCGGGCGGCTCCTGGCGACGCTCGAGTCGCTCGAGTACGTCCGACGCGACCCGGAGACCCAGGCGTACTCGGTCGGTCGGGCCGTGCTCGAGCTCGCCAGCCAGGGGCTCAACCACAACCCGGTGCACCGCGAGAGCCGCTCGGCGGCGCAGGAACTCGCGCACCGGGTCGGCCTGACCGCCAACGTCGGCGTGCAGGACGCCGCGTCGTGCATCTACCTCTGCCACTTCGAGGGGTCGCTCGCGCCGAAGTCGCACACGATGATCGGGATGCGGCAGCCGATGCACGCGTCCGCACTCGGCAAGGCGCTGATGCTCGACCTGTCGCCGGACGAGCGACGCTCGCTGCTCGGGGACGACCTGGCCCGGTACACCGACCACACGATCACGACGCACGACGCCCTGACGGCCGATCTCGCCGCCTCGGCGAAGCGCGGTTGGTGCGAGGAGAACCAGGAGCTCGCGCTCGGCCGGTTCTGCATCGCGGCACCGATCCGCAACGCCTCGGGGCGGATCGCAGCGGCGCTGTCGATCTCGGGGCGCCTGACGCAGCTGCGTGACCGCGACCTGGACTCCCTCGCCGAGGACCTCATCGAGGTCGCCGACCGCATCAGCGTCGGCCTCGGGATGATCAGCGCCGTCGCGCACTGACGCGGGCGTCGCGGCTCGAGACGCGCGTGACGGCGGACGGGAGGCCCGTGGCGGGATCGCCACGGGCCTCCCGTCCGTCTCCTGGTCGCGCTGGGCGACGGGGCGCTACGCGCGGGACGGCAGCAGGTGGATGGCCTCCATCGCGAGCTCTGCCGCGATCGGGTCCTTCGCCAGGACGGCTGCCTTGAGCTTGTCGAGCTCGGGCAGGATCACTGCGGCCGGGATCAGCTCGGCGAGCTCGGGGACCCGGAGCTTGAAGGACAGCCCGTCGGTGGTCGACCGGCAGAGCTGCACGAGCGACGGGTTGCCGCAGGCGTCCGCCCACTGCGAGTAGATGTCGGCGCCGTTGCGGGCGACCTGGTCCTGCTCGTCGGCGCCGACCCGCGCGATGACGTCGTCGAGCATCTTCACGATCTTCTTGCGCTGCGGCTCGGTGAAGTTGGGCACCGCGAGGCGCACGACGCCCCCGTAGATGACGCCGAGCGTGCGGTAGGCGTCGAGGAGCTCGTCCTTCGTCGGGGCCGCCACCCGGGTGTAGCGGTTCGGTGCCATCTCGATCAGGCCGGCGCGGGCGAGTTCCGCGAGCGCCTCGCGGATCGGGGTGCGGGAGACCCCGAGCCACGCGATCAGGTCGTCGTCGTTGAGTCGCTCGCCGGGCTCCAGCGTGCCGTCCATGATCGCGTCGCGGATCTTGTCCTGCACGGTGTCACGGAGGAGTTTGCGCTCGGCGGCGGGCTGCGTCGAAGGAACTGGCATGCACCCAGCGTGTCACATGTGATGGTTCGCGCGCGAGAGGCGCGACGGCCACCAGGCCCGCCGACCGAGGTCGTACGCGATCGCCGGCACGAGCAGCGAACGGACGACGATCGTGTCGAGCAGGACGCCGAACGCCACGACGAACGCGATCTGCACGAGGAACAGGATCGGGATGACACCGAGGGCCGCGAACGTCGCCGCGAGCACCACGCCGGCCGAGGTGATCACCCCGCCGGTGACCCCGAGTCCGCGCAGGACCCCCTCGTGCGGACCGTGCCGCAGCGCCTCTTCCCGCACCCGTGTCATGAGGAAGATGTTGTAGTCCACCCCGAGCGCGACGAGGAACACGAACGAGTACAGCGGCACACTCGGGTCCGCACCGGGGAAGTGGAACACGTGGTCGAACACGAGCGCTCCGACGCCGAGTGCTGCGGCGAACGACACGATCACGCTGCCGATGAGCACGAGCGGGGCGACGACGCTGCGGAGCAGGAGCATCAGGATGAGCAGGATCACGACCAGCACCACGGGGATGATCAGCGTGCGGTCGCGGATCCCGGTGTCGTTCGTGTCGACGGCCGTCGCGGTGACGCCGCCGACGATCGCGCCGGGATCGACCCGTTCGACGGCGGTGCGGAGGTCACGGACCGTCTGCTCGGCGGCGTCGGAGTCGGCCGGGTCGGACAGCGTGGCCTCCAGCAGCACGTCGCCGCGCGACACCGTCGGAGCGGCGGCGGCGGCGTTCGAGGTCGGGTCGCCCGTCACGGGCACCGTGCCGGCCGGGGCGTCCTTCGCGGCAGCGACGACCCCGTCGACGCCGTCGACCCCCGTGACGGCGTCGACGAGTGCGTCGAGGTCGCGCTCCGACCCGATGACCTGCGCCGGGCTGCCGGAGCCGCCGGGGAAGTGGTCGGCCAGGACGTCCTGCCCGTCGCGTGCCTGCGAGGCCCCGATGACCAGGTCGCTCTGCGGGACCCCGTCGGCCTTGAGCCCGACCAGTCCCGTGCCCATCGCGAGCAGCCCGACGGTGCACACGATCCACACCACCCGGGAACGCTTGGCGACGAGCCGACCGACGCGAGCCCAGATGCCGCGCGCGTCCGGACCGGTGAGCACCGGGTGGGCGCTGCCGTACGCGGGACGGAGCGGCCAGAACGCGGCGCGACGGAACGCGAGCAGCAGGGCGGGCAGCAGCGACAGGGCGGCGAGCAGGCTGAACGCGATGCCGATCGCGGCGACGGGACCGAGCGCCTTGTTCGAGTTGAGGTCGGAGAGCAGCAGGCAGAGCACGCCCACGATGACGGTGCCGCCCGAGGCCAGGATCGGCTCGAGGCTCCCCCGCAGGGCCGCCTTCGTCGCACCCCAGCCCGTGCGGTGGTCGCGCAGCGCCTCGCGGAAGCGCGCCGTGTAGAGCAGGGCGTAGTCCGTCGCGGCGCCGATCACCAGGATCGACAGGATCCCCTGCACCTGGCCGTTCACGGTGACGATGTCGGCCTTGGCGAGCCACCACACCACGAGGATCGAGGCGCACAGGGCGAACGTCGCGGTGCCGAGCACGAGGATCGGCAGCAGCGGCGACCGGTAGACGATGATCAGGATCACGAAGACCGCGGCGAGCGCCACCCCGAGCAGCAGGCCGTCGATGCCGGCGAACGCCTCGGTCAGGTCGGCGGTGAAACCGGCGGGCCCGGTGACGTACCCGCTGACGCCGCTGGGCAGGGCGTCGTCGACGTCGGCGCGGATCGCCTCGACCGCGTCACCGGTGTCGGCTGCCGTGGTGAGGGTCGCGACGATCTCGACCGCGTCGCCGTCCTCGCTCGGGATCACCGGGCTGACGGCTTCGACGTCGTCGCGGTCACCGAGCTGGGTCGCGAGGTCCTTCGCCGCGCTCAGGTCGGAGGACGACATGCCGCCGTCGCGCTCGAGCACGATGATCGCGGGTGCGCCCGACTCCTGCCGGAACTCCGACGACCGCTCCTGCACCTTCGTGGCGTCGGCCGACGCCGGCAGGAACGAGGTCTGGTCGTTCGTCGACACCTCGGAGATCTTGCCGAAGTACGGACCGCCGACGGAGGCGATCGCGAGCCAGACCACGATGACGAGCGCGGGGAGGACGATGCGGAGGAAGCGGGACACGACGGTGAGCGTACACCGGTCGTCAGCATGCTGATTACTAGACGGTCGCGACGCCGGTCGCGACACCGGTCGCGACGCCGGTCGCGACACCGACCGCGACACCGACCGCGACAGCTGTCGACCGTAGACTGCGCCCATGGACGACACGACCGAGCAGTGGCCGCTCGGCCGGCTGTTGTCGGCCGCGGCACGCTCGGTCGAGCGGGACTGGGATGAACGCCTCCGCGCCATCGGGCTGCCGCACGCGGCCCTCATCGCGGTCGACATCCTGATCCGCACGGGCCCCACCGGTGCCGACACGATCGCCCGCACGGCACGGGTGCAGCCGCAGACGATGTCACGGACCCTCGAGCGCATGGAGCGGGACGGCCTCGTCGAGCGCACCCCGCACCCCGACGACCGACGCCGGCGTCTCGTGACCGTGACCGATCACGGGCGCCGAGCGTGGGAGACCGCTCGGCACATCGAGCGCGAGGTCCTGCCGGACGACCCGGCACTGCGGACCGCGCTCACGGAGCTGCTCGGGAAGTCACGGCTACCGAACAACTGACACGCTGTACCTGAAATACCACATGCGGTACGATGGGTCGGTCGGTGGCACGCCGACGCGAACCCGTTGGAGTCCCGCATGTCCGAACGACGGGCGGCCCGCCTGGCCGCCGACACCACCACCCGAGGCGAACGCCACCCGCGGCGCCGACGCCCGTTCCTCGTCGCACTGCTCGCGACGGTCGGCTCGCTGGTCGGCATCGCCACCGTGATCGCCGTCGTCGCGAGCATCTTCGTCGGCGGCCTGGCGCGCAGCTTCGACGCCCGCCACGACACGATCGCGAACCCGTTCCCGAGCGGGACCCGACCCGCTGCGTCCGGCGGTCAGGACATCCTGCTCATCGGGTCCGACTCACGAGCTGCACGCGGACCGGACGGCAAGCCATCCGAGGCCGGTGGCCGCTCGGACACCCTGATGCTCGCGCACGTCCCGGCCGATCGGCAGGCTGTGTACCTGATGTCGATCATGCGTGACTCGTGGGTCGACGTGCCGGGTCACGGGCGCGCGAAGATCAACGCCGCGTACTCGTGGGGCGGGGTCCCGCTCACCGTGCAGACGGTCGAACAGCTGCTCGACGTCCGCATCGACCACGTCGCGGAGGTCGACTTCGCCGGGTTCGAGGACATGACCGACGCCCTCGGCGGTGTCACGGTCGACTCCGGGCAGGCGTTCGCCGCAGGCAAGCACGAGTTCGTCGCCGGCGCGAACCGACTCGACGGCGACGCCGCACTGGCCTTCGTCCGCGAGCGCCACGCCTTCGCCGACGCCGACCACACCCGTGTTCGGAACCAACAGGCGTTCATGCGCGGGGTCGTCGGCGGGCTGCTCTCCCGCGGCACGATCACGAACCCTGGGCGCATCCAGGACTTCGTGACCGCGACGAGCGAGCACCTCGCCGTGGACGCCGGACTCTCGTTCCCCGCCCTGGTCGGCCTCGGGTGGTCACTGCGCGACGTCCGGACCGACGACCTCAAGACGTTCACGGTGCCGACTGCGGGGTCCGGAACCTCGCCGGACGGGCAGTCCATCGTCATGCTCAACGATCTGACGGTCGGCTCGCTGTCGCAGGCGTTGCGCTCCGACGACGTCGCGGCCTGGTTGGCCGACAACCAGCAGTAGCGCTCCCGTCCCTCCCGACACGCACCACGCACGACGACGCCCCGCGACCGAGGTCGCGGGGCGTCGTCGTGTTCGTCCGGTGGAACGATCAGGCGGGGAGCTGCAGCTCCTGGCCCGAGTAGATGAGGTTCGCGTCGTCGATGGTCGACGTGTTCGCGGCCCACAGCTTGTTCCAGCCACCGTCGATCTTGAGCTTGGTGGCGATGGTGTCGAGCGTGTCGCCCGAGGCGATCGTGTACGTCTTGCCGCTCGTCTTCACGGCGGCGGGCTTGCTCGGCGTGGTGGCTGCCGGGGCGGCCTCCTGCGCCGGCGCCGGCGCAGGAGCCGAGGTGCTCGGTGCGGCCTGCTCCGGGGCAGCGGGGGCCGGTGCGGCCTGCTGCGTCGGGGCCGGAGCAGCGGGGGCTGCCGGAGCCGGAGCAGCGGCGGCCGGTGCGGCACCGCTCGTGCCGCTCAGCCCGAGCTGGGCCGAGCAGGCGGGCCAGGCGCCCCAGCCCTGCGTGGCGAGGACACGCTCGGCGACGGCGATCTGGGCCTCGCGGCTCGCGCCGGCGGGGCTGCCGACGCCACCGTTCGCCTGCCAGGTGCCGAGGTTGAACTGCAGGCCGCCGTAGTAGCCGTTGCCGGTGTTGATGGCCCAGTTGCCGCCGGACTCGCACTGCGCGAGGGCGTCCCAGGTCGAGCCGGACGCAGCGTTCGCGGGGGTTGCCGCGAGGCCGACACCGGTCGCGGCGATGCCGGCGAACGCGAGGCCGCCGACGATGGTGCGGGTACGGGAAAGCTTCTTCATGTGATTGCTCCACCGGGGTCACGAGCCGCTTCGAACGCGGAATCCACTGCCCACCCCGACCGATCGCGGTCAGTTGTGGGGTGCGCCACCGGGGGCAGTGGTCATCGGGCCGGCGGCACCTCGGTCGGCAACCATAGGAAACTCTTCACCGTTATCAAACCGAGACAAACGGTTCTACCCGTTGGTGCTATGTACCCCGCACCAGAACCTGTACGCCTCGATGCCCATGGCCATGGTCATCGACCCGTACCCGGGTACGTCACCTTGGCAATTCCCTGGCAATGCCGACCAGGAGGCCCGGATCACGCCCGCGACAGCAGCGTGACGGCCTCGAGATGGCCGGTCTGGGGGAACATGTCGAGCACACGAGCGCGGCGCAGCCGGAACGAGGGCATGCGCGCGAGGTCCTTCGCCAGGGTCACCGGGTTGCAGCTCGAGTAGACGACGTGCTGCACGTCGGACTCCTCGAGCCAGGTCGACAGCGCCTCGCCGATCCCGCGTCGCGGCGGGTTCACCAGGACGAGCTCGGGCACCGTGTCGGGCCGGGCGCGGAGTGCGTGCTCGGTGGCGTCGTCGGCGGCGAACCGGAGCCCCTCGAGCCCGGCCTCGCGCGCGGACTGCTTCGCCGAACGGATCGCCTCGGCACTCGTCTCGATGCCCGTCACCGCTCGGCCCGGTCGCGCAGCGTGCAGGGCGAACCCGCCCACGCCGCAGTACAGGTCCCACATCGACGCCGGGTCGAGCTCGTCGATCCACGCCGAGGCCTGCGCGTACAGCTCGGTGGCGACGGCGGTGTTGGTCTGGAAGAAGCTCTGCGGCCGCAGGTGCATCGTGATCCCGCCGAGGCGCATCGGCAGCGTCTCCTGCTCGGTGAGCACGATCTCCCGGTCACCCTCGGTCACGGCCTTGTGCTCGGGAAGCAGGTTCGCCGTGACGACCACCACGTTCGGCAGGGCGTCGCGCAACACATCGAGGTACTGCCGGATCCGAGCCACCTGCCCCTCGGACCGCAGGACGAACCGCACCATGAGTTCGCCGTCGGGCGACTCGGTGACCAGGACGTACTTCAGCTCGCCGCGTCGGGCAGCGACGTCGTACGGCATCAACCCCGCGGTCGTGACGAAGTCGGCGAGCAAGGGCAGCGCGTGTCGGATGCCGGGCGTGCAGATCCCGCAGTGCCGCAGGTCGACGCCGCGCTGCCGGTGGTCGAGGATGCCGACGGTCGGGTGCTCCGTCGAACCGCCGACCACCATCTTCGCCTTGTTCCGGTACCCGGACTCGGGGCTCGTGATCGTCGGTGACCACGTGACGGCTCCGGGGCCGCCAGCCGCCTCGACGGCGTCGTGCAGGAGTTCGCGGGTGCGGAGCTCCTTGTCGAGGACCTGGTCGGCGTAGGGCTGCCCCATGAGCGTGCAGGACCGGCACACCCCGCGGTCGAAGTAGTCGCACTGCATGGCCGAGTCAGGATACGGCAGCGTCCCGCGTCGTCGTGGCGATCCGGTAGACCGACGTCGTCGCCGTCAGGAACAGCGTCGTGCCGTCGTCGCCGCCGAAGCACAGGTTCGACGTCACCTCGGGGACGGCCACCTCGCCGATCCGCTCGCCGGAGGGGTCGAACACCACGACGCCGCGGTGCGACGACGACCACACGTTGCCGTGCTCGTCGACCCGGATGCCGTCCGGTGCGCCCTCGCCCGGCTCGAGTCGCGCGAACACCCGGCCGTTCTTCAGCAGGTCGCCGCCGTCACCGCCGCGGTCGTAGGCGCGGATGACCGGTTCGTCCCCCGACGAGCTCGCGATGTAGAGGACCTGCTCGGACGGGTCGAAGGCGAGTCCGTTCGGCTCGTCGACGTCGGTCGCGACGGGGCGCAGGTCCTCGCCGGACGGTCCGCAGCGGAACGTCCAGTGGTCGCCGTACTCGCGCACGCCGGGGTGGCCTTCGCGCGGCTGGGTGATGCCGTAGGCCGGGTCGGTGAACCACACGCTGCCGTCCCGCGCGACGACGACGTCGTTCGGCGAGTTGAACCGCACGCCGGCCCAGGCGTCGACGATCGGCGTGACGACGCCGTCGCGGTCGCGCTCCACCCGCCGGAGTCCGTGCGAGCACTGGACGACACTGCCGTCGCGGTCGAGCGTCCGGCCGTTGGTGAACTCGACGCCCTCGGCGTACGTGGAGGTCTCGCCGGAGTCGGCGTGCCACTGCAGGACCCGGTCACCGGGGATGTCCGACCAGCGCAGGGTACGGGACGCCGGGATCCAGCAGGGTCCTTCGGCCCACGTGCTGCCGGTGGCGATGCGCTCGAGCGCGTCAGGGTCCGGTACGAGGTCGTCGAGCAGCACGGGTTCTCCTTCGAACGGTGTCCCCACCCTACGTTCGTCAGGCCGCAGCCGCCGCCTCGCTGCGTCGTCGCACGGCCTTCTCGATCGCCGAGATCGCGAGGCCGAGCAGGATCGACGCCACGACCGCGAGGGTCGTGACGAGGAAGGGCTGCTCGCGGCTCCAGCGCCCGGTGGCCGCCGCGATGCCGACGCAGTACGCGGCCCACACGACGTCGGCGAGCACGCAGCTGACCAGGAACCGCCGAACGTCGAGCCCGCTGTCCGCGCCGACCAGGTTCGTCGTCAGCCGGCCCATCGGGATGAAGCGTCCGAGCACCGCGATGCGCCCGGGAGCGGCACGGTAGCGGCCGTCGATGGCGTCCCGGGCCTTGCGGACCTTCGGACGCGCGAACCACGACCTCGAGCCGAGGTCGACCGAGCGCGCCAGGTGGTACAGCCCGAGGTCGCCGAGGACCATGCCGATCGAGGCCGCGACGACGAGGACGAGGACCGGCAGGAGGCCGCCGTCACCGCCCACCAGGAGCGTGCCGACCGCGACGACGAGCGCCTGGCTGGGGAGGAAGACCGCGACACTGCCGACGGCGAGCACGAGGCCGACCACGACGAACGTCCACGGGGTGCCGATGAGCTGGACGACCAGGTCCTGTGCTGCGTCCACGCTCACCCTCCACGGGCGCCGGAGGAGCGCACCGGACTCCATCTTCCCAGGTCGGCGGGGCACCGCTCACGTGCGCTCGACGATCGCCCGCATCGCCGCGGCCGCGTCGTCCGGGTGGCCGTCGACGACGGCACCGGCGAGCACGAGGTGGAGGCCGACGTCGTGCCGGTCCGGGCGGATGCTCCCGCGTTCGCGCAACACCTGGCCCACGACGCGGTGCAGGCGTCGGTACAGCGTGTTGTCGGACAGGTCGAGCACGAGCGCGTGGAGCCGCACGTCCGCGGCCACGAAGTCGAGGCGGTCGTCGCGGGCCGCTGCGGCGGCGAGCTCGTCCGCGGTGGTGCGGAGCGCCTCCCGTCGGTCCGCGCACTCGTCGAGGGGCGCCCGCCGGGCTGCTGCGGCGGCTGCGGCGGGTTCGACCGCCGCGCGGAGTTCGCGGAGCTCGACCGCCACGCGGTCACCGTCCGGGCCCCGGAGCCGCCACCGCACGACCCGCGGATCCAGGACGTCCCACTCCAGCACGCCGAGGACGGTCACGCCGACCCGGCGCCGCGCGGTGACCAGGCCGAGGGCGACGAGGACGCGGACGGCCTCGCGGACGATGCTGCGACTGGCCCCGGTCGACGCCACCAGGTCGTCGATGCTCCGGCGACTGCCCACGGCGATGACGCCGGAGACGACGGCGGCACCGATCTGGTCGAGGACGCGGTCGAACGTGCTGGTCACCGCTGGGACACCGGGCTGACCACGAGCTCGTCGACGCGCATGTACGACGGCGCCTCGAGCACGAACGACACCGCGCGGGCGATGTCCTCCGGCTGCAGCATCACCGATCGTGCGGCGGCGTCGGGCACCGATGGCCGCTGGTCGAGGAAGTCGGTCGCGACGTCACCGGGGCACAGGTGCGTCGCCCGGACCCCGTGGTGCGCCTCTTGCTGGTTGAGGCTCCGGACGACCGAACCGAGCGCGGTCTTCGAGGCGGAGTACGCGACGCCGGCGCCGGGCTGGAAGGACCACCCGGCGTAGGACGACACCACGACGACCACGCCGCCGGACTCGCGGAGCGCAGGCAGTGCGGCGTCGACGACCGCGACCACCGCGGTGAGGTTCGTGTCGACGATCGCGCGGAAGTCCGGCAACGACTGGTCGTCCCACCGGCGCCGCGGCGCGTTCAGCCCGGCGGCGAGCACGACCGCGTCGAGTCGTCCGAACCGCTCGAGCACGGTGTCCCGCGCAGACGCGACGGCAGCGGGATCGGCAGCGTCGAGGGGCAGGACCGCCGCCGTGCCGCCGGAGGCCGTGATCGTCGCCGCGACCTGCTCGAGCCGGTCCACGCGCCGCCCGCTCAGGACCACCGTCCACCCGTCGCGCGCAGCGGCCTCGGCACTCGCGGCCCCCATGCCGCTGCCGCCGCCGGTGACCCAGAGCACCCGTTGCTTCGCCATGCTGCAATAGTATGCCTATTGCAGCAACCGACGACAGGAGCAACGATGCACCTCGACCTGACCGACCGTGTGGTGGTCGTGACCGGCGCAGCACGCGGGATCGGACGCACGCTCGCCGATCGCTTCGTCGCCGAGGGGTGCCGCGTGGTCGCCCTCGACCTGGCCTTCGAACCCGACTTCCCGCTCGACCACGTCGTGTGCAACGTCGCCGACCCGGATTCGGTCCGGGCCGCCGTCGACGAGGTCGTCACCCGGCACGGCACGATCGACGTGCTCGTGAACAACGCCGGCATCAACGTCGAGGGCACCGTCGCCGAACTGCAGTGGGACGCCTGGCGCCGGTGCATGGACGTCAACCTCGGCGGCACCTTCCTGATGAGCCAGGCCGTCGCGCCGGTGATGCAGGCCGCGGGGCGGGGGCGGATCATCAACGCCGCCTCGTTCGCCGCGATCATCCCGAGTGTCGGCAGCGCTGCCTACGCGGCGTCCAAGGCTGCGGTCGTCTCGTTCACCCGGGTGCTGGCGTCGGAGCTCGGCCCGTGGGGCATCACCGTCAACGCGTACGCGCCGGGCATGGTCCCGACGGCGATGAACGGGTTCGCAACCATGCCGGCCGAGGCCCAGGACCGCCTGCTCGACACCCTGTCGCTGCGCCGGTGGGAGACCGCGGACGACGTCGCCGACCTGCTCGTCTTCGTGGCGAGCGACGCCTCGGGCTACGTCACCGGCACCCTGCTCGACGTCTCCGGCGGCAAGCTCGCGACGCAGATCCCGGCACGCGCGCACGGCCGCTGAGGGTTCAGCGCAGCATCCGCTCCAGGAGCGCGCGCAGCTGCCGCCGGTCCCGCTCCGGCAACCGAGCGGTGAGCGGCAGCAGTGCATCGCGGATCGCGCCCTCGAGCGAGCGCGCCACCTCGAGACCGGCGTCGGTGATCACGACGTCCACCGCGCGGGCGTCGTCCGCGTTCGGCTGCCGTGCGAGCAACCCCTTCTTCTCCGCGCGCGCCACCAAGCCGGTCATCGTCGACTTCTCGAGCCCCAGGTACTGCGCCAGGTCACCGATCCGCAGACGACGGTCGCGCAGGATCGCGAGGACCCGCAGCTGCGTCAGCGACAGCCCGGCATCGGCCGCGAGCCCGGTCAGCGGCCCCATCGTCCGGAACGCGGCCTCGCCCAGGGCATCGACGAGCTGCTCGTCCTCGGTCATCTCAGGCACGGCTCCAGCCTAGTTGACGAACTTCGCGATGCGAACTACTTTGTTCGTAACACGAAGCAATTGGAGGACACCATGTACGCAGCAGTCGTCACCGAGTTCGGCCACGCCCCGACCTGGCAGGAGTTCGACGAACCGACTCCCGGACCCGGCGAGGTCGTCGTCGACGTCGTCGCGGCCGGTCTCCACCCGCGGGTCCGCTCGCAGGCCGACGGTTCGCACTACACCAGCGAGGGCGCGCTCCCCCTGGTCCCCGGCGTCGACGGCGTCGCGCGGTTCCCCGACGGCACGCTCCGCTACGTCGCCGTCGCGAGCGACACCCGCGGCACCATGGCCGAGCGCGTCGCGGTCGACCCGCGGGCGAGCGTCGTCCTGCCCGACGGTGCCGACCCGGTCACCGTGGCCGCCGGCGTGAACCCGGTGCTGTCGTCGTGGGTGGCCCTGCGCCGGCGGATCGACTTCGCCCCGGGCAGCCGCGTCCTCGTGCTCGGCGCTACCGGGGCCTCGGGCACCGCGGCGGTGCAGGTGGCGAAGCACCTCGGTGCCGCACACGTCGTCGCGAGCGGGCGCAACCCGGAGCGGTTGGCGGCGCTCACCGCCCTCGGCGCCGACGTCGTGCTGCCGTTGGCCGACGTCGACGCCCTCGGCGCAGCGGCAGCCGACGTCGACGTGGTCATCGACTACGTCTGGGGCCAGCCCGCGGCCGACGTGATGCGCGCCGTCGTCACCGCCCGCACCGAACCGGGTCGCCGACTCGACTGGATCGCGATCGGTTCCACCGCGGGCCACGAGGCGACGATCCCGTCCGCGGCACTGCGCGCCTCGGGCCTGACGATCGTCGGCAGCGGGCAGGGGTCGGTCGGGCGTGCCGGTTTCGTCGCCGAGCTCCCGGGCATCGTCAGTGCGATCGCGGACGGCACCGTCCGGGTGGACGCGACGGCCGTGCGGTTGGCGGACGTCGAGGCGACGTGGGCCGGACAGCCCGCCGGGAGCACGGGCAGAGTGGTGTTCACAGTGTGAACCGAGCGCGAGCAGGCTGTCCGGTCGCACAGGTTCTCCACATCCCACTCTTCGTAGGCTGTGAGGGCCCAGTGAGCCGGACTGCAGCCCGACCCCGAGGAGGTGCCCGATGGTCCTCGTCCTCGTCGCGTTCGCGATCGTCGCCCTGATCGTCCCCGCCCTGACCCCCGTCCTCGGCCGCCGCGTGTTCTACGTGGCCGCCCTCGCGCCCGCAGCCGCCGCCGTGCTGACGGTGCTGCAGACGGACGCGGCCCTGCACGGCAGCGTCGTCGAACGGCACCGGTGGGTCCCGCAGCTCGACCTCGAGATCACGCTGCGGATGGACGCCCTGTCGTGGGTGCTCGCGCTCGTGGTGTCGATCGTCGGGGCCCTCGTGCTCGTCTACTGCGCCTCGTACTTCGGGCGCGACGAACCGGGGATCGGCCGGTTCGCGGGCGTGCTGACCGCGTTCGCCGGGTCGATGTTCGGGCTCGTCCTCGCCGACGACGTCATCGTGCTCTTCGTCCTGTGGGAAGCCACCACGGTCTTCTCCTACCTGCTCATCGGACACGACGCCGACAAGCGTGCGAGCCGTGCGGCCGCGATGCAGGCCCTCGTCGTCACCACCGCCGGCGGTCTGGCGATGCTCGCCGGTCTGGTCATGCTGTCGGTCACGGCGGGCACGACCTCGCTCTCCGGCATCATCGCCGCCCCGCCGACCGGACCGATCGTCACCGTCTCGGTGGTCCTCGTCCTGCTCGGCGCGCTGACGAAGTCGGCGATCGTGCCGTTCCACTTCTGGTTGCCCGCGGCCATGGCAGCTCCGACCCCGGTCAGCGCGTACCTGCACGCCGCAGCGATGGTGAAGGCCGGCATCTACCTCGTCGCCCGGCTCGCTCCGGCGTTCGCACTGCTCGACGGCTGGCGCGAGACGATCACCGTGCTCGGTGTCCTCGGCATGCTCATCGGTGGCTACCGGGCGCTCCGCCAGACCGACCTCAAGCTCCTGCTCGCCTACGGCACCGTCGCGCAGCTCGGGTTCCTCGTGCTCGCCGCCGGGTGGGGAGCGCCCGCGGTGGCGCTCGGCGGGGTCGCCCTGCTCGTGGCGCACGCCGCGTTCAAGTCCACACTCTTCCTCGTCGTCGGGGCGATCGACCACACCACCGGCACCCGCGACCTCGGCCGCCTGAGCGGCCTCGGCCGGAAGGCACCGTGGCTGGCCGTCGTGGCCGCCCTCGCGCTCGTGTCGATGGCCGGCATCCCGCCGACGATCGGCTTCGTCGCGAAGGAAGCCGTGCTGACCGGCTTCACCGAGTCGCTGCACGGCCCCGACGCCGGCTGGGCCTGGTTCGCCCTCGTCGGTGTGACGCTCGGCTCGGTGCTCACCGTGGCGTACTCGCTCCGCTTCTTCTGGGGAGCGTTCGCCCGCAAGCCCGACGTCGCCCAGACGGAACCGCACGCCCTGCACGGTCTGGGTGTGGTGCCGTCGATCCTGGCGCTGACCGGTCTCGCCCTCGGCCTGCTGACCCCGGTCGTCGCGCACGGCATCGAGCCCGCCGCGACGGTGGCTTCGCTCCCCGGCGAGGAAGTCCCCCACCTCGCGCTCTGGCACGGCCTCGAACCGGCGCTCGGCATCTCGGCCGTCACCCTGGTCGGCGGTCTCGCACTGTTCGCCCTCCGACGTCCGGTCGAGGCGCTGCAGCACCAGCTCGCCGGGTTCCCGAGCGCCTCGGGCACCTACCGGCACCTCATGCGCGGCCTCGACCGGTTCGCGACGGGCCTGACCGCCGGTGTCCAGCGGGGTTCGCTCCCCTACTACCTGACGGTGATCCTGTCGGTGTTCGTGGCGGGTGCGCTCGCGAACCTCGTGCTCGGCGGGCCGTGGGAGTTCCACGTCCGGTTCTCGGACTCGTGGGGGCAGATCCCGGTCGTCATCGTGATGTCCGTCGGCGCCATCGCCGTCCTCACCGCGAAGACCCGGTTCGCCGCCGCCGTCCTGGTGGGCGTGACCGGCTACGGCATGTCCGTCCTGTTCGTCCTGCACGGCGCGGTCGACCTCGCCCTCACGCAGCTCGTGGTCGAGACCGTCACCCTCATCGCGTTCGTCCTGGTGCTCCGGCGGCTCCCCCCGCGCATCGCGACGACGAACCCGAGCCGGTTCCGCATCGTCCGTGCGCTCTTCGCGGGGCTCGCCGGCCTCACGCTGGCGATCGTCGTCATCGTCGCCGCCTCGGCGCGCACCGCCGAACCGATCTGGCCGGACCTGCCGGCACTCACGAGCTCGTTCGGCCACGGCCTGAACGTCGTCAACGTCGCCCTCGTCGACCTGCGCGGCTGGGACACCCTCGGTGAGCTCACCGTCGTCGTCGCCGCGGCCACGGGCGTCGCGAGTCTCATCTTCGTGAACTCCCGCGAGGACACGCTGCCCCGGCTCCGTGACCTGCCGGAGAAGCTGACGGCCGACGGCCAGCGCACCGACGGCGAGCCGCGCGCCTGGCTGCCGACGAGCGCCGCCATCCCGACCGGCCGCTCGGCACTCCTCGACGTCGTGGTCCGACTGCTGTTCCACGGGCTCATCGTCCTGTCGGTCTACCTGCTGTTCGCCGGGCACAACGCGGCCGGCGGCGGCTTCGCCGGTGGCCTCGTCGCCGGCATCGCGCTGGCGGCCCGGTACCTGGCGGGCGGCCCGGCCGAACTCGGCGCCGCCGCCCCGGTGCGGGCCGGTCGACTGCTCGGACTCGGTGTCGCGACGGCAGCGATCACCGCGATCGTGCCGCTGTTCTTCGGGCGCGAAGCGCTGTACTCCGAGTTCTTCGAGGCGACCGTCCCGATCCTCGGCCACGTCGAGTTCGTCACCGCGACGTTCTTCGACATCGGCGTGTACCTGGTCGTCGTCGGCCTGGTGCTCGACGTCCTCCGCAGCCTCGGCGCCGAGGTGGACCGGCAGCGCCTCGAGGATGCCGGGGCGCCCACCCGCGACACCACCGAGGGGTCCGTCCGCGACACCCTCGAGGCCCCCACCCCGGAAGGGAGCGCCACATGACCGTCACCCTCGTCCTCGTGATCGCGATGGCCGTGCTGTTCTCCTGCGGCGTCTACCTGCTGCTCGAACGGTCCCTGACCCGGATGCTGCTCGGCTTCCTGCTGCTCGGCAACGCCCTGAACCTGCTCCTGCTGGTGATGTCGGGCGCCGCCGGCAACCCGCCGATCGGCAAGTCCGCCGAGGGCATCACCGACCCGCTCCCCCAGGCCTTCGCCCTGACCGCGATCGTCATCACCTTCGCCGTCAGCGCGTTCCTGCTCGCCCTCATCCACCGCTCGTGGCAGCTGTCCCGTGCCGACGAGGTCGAGGTCGACGAAGCGGACGTCGCCATCGGCCGCACGCGCGACGACCCCGACGACGACCCGGAAGCCGACTTCGACCCGAAGTCCCCCGAGGACGCCGACGATCCGCACGAACACCAACCGCACCAGGACGGAGTGAACCGATGACCTGGCTCGTCCCGCTCCTCGTCCTCGTCCCGCTGCTCGGCGCCGCCGTCGCACTCGGCCTCCTGCGGCACCAGAAGCTCCAGCGGGCGATCACCGTCGTGGTGCTCGTCGTCGCACTCGCCGTCGCCGCGACCCTCATGGTGCTCGTCGACCACCACGGCACCATCGTCGTGCAGGTCGGCGGGTGGGACGCCCCGTACGGCATCTCGCTGGTGGTCGACCGCCTGAGCGCCCTGCTCCTCACGGTGAGCGCCAGCGTGCTGCTCATCGTCCTGCTGTTCTCGATCGGCCAGGGGCTCGCAGCCGACGACGCTGAAGCTCCGGTCACGATCTTCTACCCGACCTACCTCGTGCTGGCCGCGGGCGTGCTCGACTCGTTCATCGCCGGCGACCTGTTCAACCTGTACGTGGCGTTCGAGATGCTGCTCGTGGCGAGCTACGTGCTCATCACCCTGGGCGGCAGCGAGCAGCGGGTCCGGGCCGGCACCACGTACATCGTCACGAGCCTGATCGCGTCGGCGATCTTCCTCGCCGCGATCGGCCTGGTGTACGGCGCGACCGGCACGGTCAACATCGCCCAGATCAGCGAGCGCGTCGCCGATCTGCCCGAGCACGTGCAGCTGCTCCTGCACACGATGCTGCTCATCGGCTTCGGCATCAAGGCGGCGGTCTTCCCGCTGGCGTTCTGGCTGCCGGACTCGTACCCGACCGCCCCGGCCCCGGTCACGGCCGTCTTCGCCGGCCTGCTGACGAAGGTCGGCATCTACGCGATCATCCGCCTCGAGACGGTGATCTTCCCCGGGCCGCAGTTGAACAACGTGCTGCTCGTGGTGGCGGTGTTGACGATGGTCGTCGGGGTGCTCGGTGCGGTGTCCCAGACCGACGTCAAGCGCCTGCTGTCCTTCACGCTCATCAGCCACATCGGCTTCATGGTGATGGGTGTCGGGCTCGGGACGGTCGCGGGGACGGCGGCTGCGGTCTTCTACACGGTGCACCACATCGTCGTGCAGACCACGTTGTTCCTGGTGTCCGGCCTGATGGAACGCGTCGGGGGGACCACGTCGACCCGGTCGCTCGGCGGGTTGTTGAAGGCCGCGCCGCTGCTGGCCGCGCTGTACCTGATCCCGGCGTTCAACCTGGGCGGCATCCCGCCGTTCTCCGGCTTCATCGGCAAGCTCGGGCTGTTCCGCGCCGCCGCCGAGGACGGCTCCCCGCTGGCGTACGTCACGATCGCCGCCGGCGTGGTCACGTCGCTCCTCACGCTGTACGCGCTGATGCGCGTGTGGGACGCCGCCTTCTGGCGGCCGAAGCCCGCGGCCGAGGCCGCGGCGCCGCACGCGACGACCGCCGAACCGCACGCAGCCCTGCGGTCGCCGGAACCCGCCCCCTTGACCGTCTCCGAGGAGACGGGTGAGGCCTTCCACCCAGGAGGCTCGGTGACGGTCACCGACGCACCCCACGCGAGCAGTGCCTCCCGTCCGACCACCGGGTCGACCGAGACGGTCGGCGAAGCGCCGACCAAGGTCCGGCTGCCGCGCATGCTCGTCGGCGTGACGACCGTCGCGGTCCTCGGATCCGTCGCCCTCACCGTGGTCGCCGGCCCGCTCTACGGGTACGCGAGCCGCGCAGCGGAGTCGCTCGAGTCACCGGACCGGTACGTGCAGGCCGTCCTCGGGGGTGACCGGTGAACACCGACACCCGACACGTCGCGAACGCCCGCCGCATCGCGGTGGCGTGGCGGTACGACGTCCCGCTCGTCGCAGGCCTGACCGTCCTGTGGGCCCTGCTCTGGGGCTCGTGGACGCCACTGACCCTGCTCTGCGGCATCGTGGTGGCGCTCCTGGTCACCCAGGCGCTGCCGCTCCCGCCGGTCCCGCTGTCGGCCCGGTTCTCGATCGTGCACGCCGTCCGGTTCCTCGTGGTGTGGTCCGGACTCGTCATCACGGCGTCGTTCCGGGTCGCCTGGGTCGCGTTCCGCCCGCGGGGCGTCCGCCGCAGCTCCATCACGCTCGTGCAGCTGCACTCCACCGCCGAGATGACCTTCACGCTGGCGACCCTCGCGATCTCGCTGGTGCCCGGCTCGTACGTCGCCGACGTCGACCTCCGCCGTCGGCGCCTGCTGCTGCACGTGCTCGACACCGAGCGGTTCGAACAGGTCGAGGCCGCCCGTCGCGAGGCCCTCGGCATCGAAGCCATGGTCATCCGTGCCCTCGGTTCGAAGCAGGACGTCTCCGAACTGTCCGAACCGCTGCCGGAGGTCACCCGATGAGCGCCGCCGTCGTCGTCATGGGGATCGGCATCGCCCTGGTCCTGGCCCTGCTCGGCGCCACCCTCGCGCTCGCGGTGTTCCGGATCGTGCGCGGCCCGACGATCCTCGACCGGATGATCGGATCGGACATGGTCCTGACGACCGTGCTCGTGGTGATCGCGGCGTCGATGGTGGTCCGGCGCGACCTGACCGGGATCCCCGTGCTCGTGGTGATCGCGGCGACCAGCGTGTTCGCGACCGTCGCGGTGGCCCGAGCGGTCACGCCGTCGTCGGACCCGTCGGACGAGGGCCTGAGCGTCACCACCCCCGAGCACGCCGCCGAAGAAGAGGAGCAGTCGTGACCGAGATGATCCAGGCGTTCCTCGACGGCGCCGGCGTGCGGGCGTGGATCGCGCTCGCCCTCCTGCTGATCGGCTCGCTGCTGTCCCTCGGCGCCGGGGTCGGCATCGTGCGGTTCCCGGACCCGCTCGTCCGCCTGCACGCCATGGCGAAGCCGCAGGTGCTCGGGCTGGCGTTCGGGCTGGCCGCGATCGTCGTCGCGGTGGGGACCTGGTCGGCGTTCTGGGTCGTCCTGCCCATCATGGTGTTCCAGCTGTTCCTGGTGCCCGTCTCGACGCACATGATCGCGCGCGCCGGGCTGCGTGCCGACGACTACCGGCACGAGGACCTGTTGGTCGACGACACCGAGTCCTGATCTTTCGGGGTTTATCCCATTTTATCTGCGATGACTAAAACGCGGTAAATCCGCTAAGGTCTCGCGCATGGACAGCGTGAGGAATCCCTACACTCCGAACGCCGGAGCGACTCCCGAGATCGTTGCGGGACGCTTCGAGCACACCCGCGCTTTCGAAGTGCTCCTCCAGCGGCTCGCCCGTGGGCGTACAGACCAGTCGCTGATCATGACCGGGCTCCGAGGCGTCGGGAAGACGGTGCTGCTCAACGAGTTCGCGGAGTTGGCGCGAACGGCGAACTGGGAGGTCGTCGAGCTGGAGGCGAGCAAGCACGACGATGGACAGTTCCGGCAGACGATGGCCTCGCTCCTCCGGTCGGCACTGCTCCAGATCTCTCCACGCAAGCGATGGACGGATCGCGCGCGGCGGGCGGCCGAAGTCCTGACCGCCTTCGGCATGTCCGTGGACCACACCGGTACGTGGTCGATGACCTGGGACGTCGAGCCGGCCGAGGGGCTGGCTGATCACGGAGACCTCGCCCTTGATCTGACGGACGTCCTCGTCGCGCTCGGACAGGCTGCGCAGGAACACGGTCGGGGCGTCGCGATCCTCGTGGACGAAGTACAGTTCCTGCGGTCAGTGCAGCTCGAAGCCATGATCCAGGCCCTGCACAAGACAGTCCAGCGCAAGCTCCCGATCACCTTCGTCGGCGCCGGGCTCCCCCAGATCGCCGAGCTCGCTGGCGACGCGAAGTCCTACGCGGAGCGCCTCTTCAGATTCCCGGAGATCGACTCGCTCGGGGACGACGACGCCAGGGAGGCGCTCATCCGCCCCGCCGAGCTGGAGGAGGCCTCATTCGCTTCCGACGCCGTCGACCTCGCACTGGAGATCACCAAGGGCTACCCCTACTTCCTCCAGGAGCTCGGGTACCAGGCCTGGGAGATCGCAGCTGGTCCCGAGATCACCGCCGACGACATCGACGCCGCTCGCGAGGGGTACCTCACCAAACTCGACCGGTCCTTCTTTCGGGTGCGCCTCGACCGCGCAACAGGACTGCAGACCGCCTACCTCCGTGCCATGGCGGAGCTCGGACCGGACGCGCACAAGGCCGCTGATGTTGCTCGAGTCCTCAAGCGGGAGTCCACGCAACTCGGGCCGACTCGAGCGGAGCTGATCGACATGGGCCTCCTGTACACCCCCGAACACGGATACGCAGCGTTCACTGTCCCGGACTTCGACCAGTTCATGCTTCGAGCCGTGCCGGAGCTCGTGGTCCCGGAAGTCCGACGCCGCGCTCGTCGAAACAGCGACGGCCATCCCTGAACGGCGACAGGGACCGGACGCCGAGGAGACCGCGATCGGCCCGGTGCGATCTGCTTCAGGCGGCGGTACGGCGCCGCAGCAGCAGGTTGACGACGGCCGCGAGCACGACGACCGCTGCCGAGGCCGCGGGGAGCACCATCGCGACGGACGTGCCGTGCTGCTCGGCCAGGTCGCCCGTGATGGCGGAGGCGATCGACTGCCCGACGATCACGGCGGATCCGAGGATCGTCATCGTGGTCGCGGACCGGCCGACCGGTGAACGGTCCGACCCGAGGCTGTACTGGGCGACGAGGGTCGGACCGATGCCGACGCCCATGATCGCCAGGACGATGCCGACCGCCACGACGGAGTCGGCCTGCGAGAACGCGATCGCGCCGCCGAGCAGGACGACACCGAACACGAGCCAGCGCCAGCCGAGGCCGAACGACCGCGGGAACGCTGCGGACCCGAGCGCGAGTCCGGCCGAACCGATGCCCATCAGGCCGTAGAGCAGGCCGGCCTGGGACGCCTCGCCGTGGGTCTCCATGAACGCCGTCAGCGACGTCAGCGTCGAGCCGAAGAACAGGCCGATGCCGAGGATCCCGACGACCACGACGACGAGCCGCGGACGCAGGAGCTGGCGCGCCGGGGCCTGGGTCAGTTCCTCGTGCTGCCCGAGCACGAGCTTGCCCGTGGGGTGCAGCGCGAAGGCGGTCACGAACACGAAGGTCAGGGCCGAGGCGCCCGCCACGGCGACCCACGGTGCGATCGCGCTGGCGAGGATGCCGACCAGGAACGGGCCGATGATGAAGACGGTCTCGTCGGCGGCGGACTCGTACGCCATCGTGCCGCTGAGGGTCTTCTCGCGGCGGGCCGGTCGCATGCGCTGCGCGATGATGGCGACGAGCCGGGTCCGGGACATCGGCGCGACCTGGGGCGCGGACGCCCCGATGCAGAACGCCATCGCGAGCACGGCGAGGTCCGGCGCGCTGCCGCTGACGACGAAGGGGAACGCGCCGAGCAGCGCGGCGTTGACGAGGCCGACGGGGACGAGCACGGCACGCTGGCCGAACCGGTCCGCGGCGGCGCCGACCATCGGTCCGAACACCGCGGCACCGATGCCGACCGAGGCGGAGTTGACGCCACCGAGGGCGACGGAGTCACGCGCGGCCACGACGAGGGTGAGGACCCCGACGACCATCATGGCGAACGGCAGGCGGGCGATGAACGCCACCGGGAAGTACCAGCGTCCGGCGAGGGAGACGAGCGAGGCGTCTCCGGCGGTCGCGGTGTCCGTGCGCTCCGGGGCGGGCGCAGACGGGGTGGGACTGGTGTGGAGCATGGGGGTGTGCCTTCTCGGCCCGGCCCGGTTCGGTGGGGGCGGACCCATCGGGTGCCGCCGTTGTCCGCCGGGGAGCCGGCGGCCGGTAGATACACACTGCGTGTTTCAGAACTGCGCCCATCGTACCAACCGTTCCGGTCGGGGCCAGGGGTAATGCTTCGTCACCGGACCGTCCTGCGGCCCGCACGGCCAATATCGTGGCGCGCATGGAACAGCGACGCATGGGGCGCACGGGGGCGCCCGTCAGCTCGCTGACGCTCGGGACGCGTGCCGTCGCCGGCGTCGCGGCCCACGACCCGTCGGCCGGTGTGACCCTCGTGCTCGAGGCGCTCACCCGCGGCGTGACGTCGGTCGACGTCTCGGACGCCGACGGCGCGGGCCTGGCCGAGACCGCGGTGGGCGCGGCGATCGCCGGACGGCGCGAGGACGTGTTCCTGTCGGTGCGGTTCGGCGCCCCGGTCGACCAGGACCCGGCGCACCGGGGCAACGGGCGGCGGTGGATGTTCCGTGCCGTGGAGCGGAGCCTGCAGCGACTCGGCACCGACGTCATCGACCTGTACCAGCCGGCACTGCCGGACCCGGCGACGTCGCTCGACGAGACGCTCGACGCCCTCGCCGACCTGGTCGCACAGGGCAAGATCCGCGCGTTCGGCCTCCCCGGGTTCCCGGCCGAGGAGCTCGTCGAGGCGCAGTGGCTCCGGTCCGGGTCGAAGAGCGCCACCGCGACGCACGTGCCCTACTCGATCCTCACCCGCACGGCGGAGCGCACGGTGTTCCCGGTCGCCCGTCGCTTCGGTCTCGGGGTCCTGGCCGGAGCACCCCTCGCCGGCGGCTGGCTCGCGGGCACCTACCGCAACGGCACCGTTCAACCACGCTCACCGCACGTCGACGAGCACCCGGACGCGTACGACATCGGCGCCCCGCGGAACCGTCGGAAGCTCGAGGTCGCCGACCGGCTCGGACGCCTGGCCGACGACTCCGGCTTCACGGTGTCGGAGCTCGCGGTCGCCTTCGCCCTGACCCACCCGGACGTGTCCTCGGTGGTGATCGGGCCGCGCACCGTCTCCCACGTCGACGCCTACGTGCAGGCGTCCGAGATCGTCCTCGACGACGGGCTGCTCGACGCGATCGACGCGATCGTCGCGCCGGGTACCCACGTGCTCGAACGGGACACCGGGTTCGCGCTGCCGGCGCTCAGCCGCGAGCGACTCCGCGGTCGCACCCCGGTGGGCGCGGGACCGAACCGCTCGTAGGTCCGCGGTCAGGAAACCTCGCCGGCACGCGCTCCCGCCCACAGGTCGACGTCGGTGATGCCGACGGAGTGCTCGTCGATGGTGCGGAGCTCCTCGTCGGTGAACGAGGTGTTCGCCAGCGCCGCGACGTTGTCCTCGAGCTGCGACACCTTCGACGCCCCGATCACGAGCGAGGTCACCCGCTCGTCACGGAGCGCCCAGGCCAGGGCGAGCTGCGCCAGGGACTGTCCACGAGCGGCGGCGACGTCGTTCAGTGCTCGGAGGTGCCCGACGACCTCCGAGGTGATGCTCGACGCGTCGAGCGACTTGCCGGCGGCGGCTCGGGAGTCCGACGGCACCCCGTCCAGGTACTTGCCGGTGAGCAGGCCCTGGGCGAGCGCGGTGAACCCGATCACGCCGAAGCCCAGCTCGCCGGCGGCGTCGAGCAGCCCCTCGGTCTCGATCCAGCGGTTGAGCATCGAGTACGACGGCTGGTGGATGAGGAGCGGGGTACCGAGGTCGCGCAGGATCGCGGCGGCCTGGCGGCTGCGTTCCGCGTCGTACGACGAGATGCCGACGTACAGCGCCTTGCCCTGCTGGACCGCCGTGTGCAGCGCGCCCATCGTCTCCTCGAGCGGGGTCGAGGCGTCGAGTCGGTGCGAGTAGAAGACGTCGACGTAGTCCAGGCCCGTCCGCTGCAGGGACTGGTCGAGCGAGGCGAGCACGTACTTCCGCGAACCGCCGCCCTGGCCGTACGGACCCGGCCACATGTCCCACCCGGCCTTGGTCGACACGACCATCTCGTCGCGGTACGGCCGGAAGTCCTCACGCATCAGGCGCCCGAAGTTCACCTCGGCCGCACCGTAGGGCGGGCCGTAGTTGTTCGCGAGGTCGTGGTGCGTGATGCCGAGGTCGAAGGCCCGACGGCTGATCGCGCGCTGCGTCTCGAACGGCACGTCGTCACCGAAGTTGTGCCAGTACCCCAGGGAGAGCAGCGGCAGGTCGAGGCCCGAGCGGCCGGTGCGGCGGTACGTCATCGAGTCGTAGCGGTCGTCGCTGGCGATGTAGGTCATGGTCCGAGCCTGCCACCAGCGCCATCGGACGAGCGCAACGAGCGCAACGAGCGCGTTCGGACGAGCGCGACGAGCGCGACGAGCGCCACGAGCGCCACGAGCGTGATCGGGTGCATGATCGACGCACCGACACGGAAGGCCACCACCATGGCACGGACGACGAAGACCGAGGGCACCTTCACCGACGAGGAACGCGCGGCGATGCAGGAGCACGCCGCCGAGGTCAAACGCACCCGCGGCACGAAGGGCACCAAGGCGGAGAAGGCGGCAGCGGACGCCGCCGCGGTCGAGGCGAAGATCGCCGAGATGCCCCAGCCGGATCGCGGACTCGCGGAACGCATCCACCGCATCGCGCTCGAGGTCGCGCCCGACCTCGCGCCGAAGCTCTGGTACGGCATGCCCGCGTACTACCAGGACGGCAAGGCGGCGTTCTTCTTCCAGGACGCCGCGAAGTTCAAGGCCCGGTACGCGACGCTCGGGTTCCAGGACTCTGCCGCACTCGACGACGGGACGTTCTGGCCGACGTCGTGGGCGATCACGCCGGAGTTCTCCGAGGCGGACGAGGCGACCGTCGCCGACCTGATCCGCCGCGCGGTCGCCTGACCCCGCGGCCGGTACCGTGAGCGCATGACCGCGCTCCGTTCGGCCGACCGATGACCTCCGTGGGGGTGCCGGCCTGCTTCGCGCTGGTCTTCCTGCTGCTGTACGTCGTGAGCAGGCGGCGTGACCCGCGGATGCTCCGGAACGGCGTGTTCCTGACGGCCGCCGCGTTCTTCGCGCTCGCGACGGCCGTGACCGCGCTGACGCTCGTGGTCCCCGGGTTCAGCCTGGTCGTCGGCACCGTGCTGCTGCTCGTCCCGCTGGCGGTGGTCGTCCTCGGCGTGGCCCTCATCGCGAACGGGTTCCGGATGCTCCGCTCCGAGGGGCGCAGTCTCGGCAACACCCTGTCGTTGGTCGCGGGGGTGCTCGTGTTCGTGCTGCCGGCGGTGGCGATCGCGCTGTTCGTGTCCGCGAGCGGTGAGGGGTTCACGCTCTGGGACGGCGCCCGGATCGCGGTCGCCGTGCTGATGGTGTTCGTGTGCGGGTACTTCGCCGTGTCCCTCGTCGCGTTCGCCGTGTACTCCGTCGTCTACGGCCGGATGCGTCACGGCACCGTGCCGGACACGATCGTCGTCCTCGGTTCCGGGCTGGTCCGCGGTGAGGTGCCGCCCCTGCTCCGCAGCCGCCTCGACCGCGCACTCGTCGTGTACCGTGCCGAACGGGCCGCCGGGCGTCGGCCGCTGCTGATCCCCTCCGGCGGGCAGGGCGACGACGAACCGCGCGCCGAGGGCACCGCGATGGCCGAGTACCTGCTGGCGAACGGGGCGGACCCCGACGACGTCCGGCCCGAGACCGAGTCCCGCAACACCCGCGAGAACCTGCGGTTCTCCCGCGCCGTGCAGGCCGAGGCCGGGCGCGACGGTCAGGTCGTCGTGGTCACGAACGACTACCACGTGCTCCGCGCCGCCACCCTGGCCCGCCGGCTCGGCCTGCCGGCGCAGGTGGTCGGCTCGCCGACGGCGCCGTACTACGTGCCGAGTGCGTTCCTGCGCGAGTTCGTCGCGGTGGTCGTCGAACACCGCTGGCTCAACGTGGTGGCGTGCACGCCGTTCGTCCTGTTCACCGCGTTCCTGCTCTGGGAGTCGTTCCAGCAGCGGTAGACGCGACCAGCGGACCGTCGGGAGGCCCGTGGCGGGCCCGCCACGGGCCTCCCGTCCGCCCGTTCGTCGCGTGGAGATCCACCGTAGGATCTCGACCATGGTCGAGATCCAGCCGCCCCGCCCGACCGACCTGCTCCCGATCGGCGAGATCGTCCGACGCACCGGCGTCGCCGCGTCGGCCCTGCACTTCTACGAGCGCAAGGGCCTGATCCGCCCCGAGCGCACCGACGGCGGCACGCGGATGTACCCGCGACACGTCGAACGGCGGATCGCGATCATCCAGGTGGCGAAGCGCCTCGGCATCCCGCTCCGTGAGGTCGCCGAGCAGTTCGGCACGCTGCCGGCCGACCGGATGCCGTCCCTGCGCGACTGGAACCGGCTGAACGAGCGGTGGCGCGCACGGCTGCGGGCCCGTCAGCTCGAACTCGAGCGGCTGCAGCAGGAGATGACGCAGTGCATCGGGTGCGGCTGCGTCTCGCTCGGGGCGTGCTCGGTCGTGAACCCGGGCGACACGCTCGGCGACGAAGGCCACGGCGCTCGGCGGCTGCTGCCGATCGAGGACGACGCCCCGCAGGACTAGACCCCGCGGAGTGCCTCGTCGATCCGGTCGAGCAGCGCGAGGGCCTCGGGCAACCCGGCGTCGTCGTCGCCGAGCGCGTCGCGGAGCTTGCCGGCCCAGTGCGCGCGGAGGCGTCCGATGCTCTCCCGCGCCACGTCGGTCGAGTGCAGCTGCACGGTCCGCGCATCGTCCGGGTCCTGCCGACGTTCGACCATCCCCTTCTCCACCAGGGACCGCAGCGCGACGCTGAGGTTGCTGCGCTTGAGTGCCGTCGCCTCGGCCGTCGCGCTCGGCGAGGTGCCGGGGTTGCGGTCGACCCAGCGCATCACGAGCGCCTCGGTCCCGGTGAGCGGCACGATGTCGAGCGCCCCGGCACCGTGCGGGTCGATCTCCCGCGAGATCCGCAGCACGACGTCGGCGAGGTCGGCGAGGACGTGGTCGGACACGGCGGAGTGCATGTCCGTACTGTACCGAGGATCGGCAATGAGTTATGCTTTCATAACAATGACCACGGACACCGGAACCATCCGCGCGCACGCCGCGACACCCACGACCAAGCAGCAGGGCATCACGACACCGCTGCTGCTGGTGCTCGGCCTGCTCAGCGCCGTCGCCCCCTTCGCCACCGACCTGTACCTGCCGGCGTTCCCGCAGATGACCACCGAGCTCGGCGCGAGCGCCACCACCGTGCAGCTCACCCTGACCGCGTTCCTGGTCGGTGTCACGGCCGGCCAGCTCGTCTTCGGCCCGCTGTCCGACCGGTTCGGCCGCGTGCCGCCGCTCATCGCCGGCGCGGCACTGTGCGTCCTCGCGAGCGTCGCCGCCGTGTTCGCACCGAACATCGGCGTGCTCATCGCGGCCCGACTCCTGCAGGGCCTGGGCGGTGCGGCCGGCATGGTGATCAGCCGTGCGGTCATCTCCGACCTGGCGACCGGCAAGCCCGCAGCCCGCGCGTTCTCGCTCATGATGATCGTCGGCGGGGTCGCCCCCGTCGTCGCTCCGCTGCTCGGTGGCCTGCTCACCGGCCCGATCGGCTGGCGCGGCCTGCTGTCGATCGTGCTCGGCCTGTCCGTGGTCATGCTCGTCGCGGTGCTCGCCGTCATCCGTGAGACCCACCTGAAGGCGCACCGCGACGTGCTGCGCGAGGAGCGCAAGGGCTCCGGTTCGCCGCTCCGTGCGCTGCGCTCCCGCACCTTCCTCGGGTACATCGCCGTGTTCGGCTTCGCGTTCGCCGTGATGATGGCGTACATCTCGGCCTCGCCGTTCCTGTACCAGGACATGATCGGGCTCGGCACCGTCGGCTACGGTCTGGCGTTCGGGCTGAACGCGCTGGCCCTGATGGGCGTGAGCATCGTGTCCGCCAAGCTCACCGAGACGCGCTCGGTCACCGGCGTGCTGTCGCTCGGCATCGCCCTGGTGTTCGCGTCGACGGTCGCGTTCGCGCTGCTCGTCGTCTTCGCGGCGCCGGTGTTCTGGCTCGCGGTCCCGCTGTTCACCGCGGTCGGGTCGCTCGGACTGGTGCTCGGCAACGCCACGGCGCTGGCGCTCGGTGCGGTCCCCGCCGCTGCCGGCAGCGCGTCGGCCGTGCTCGGCGCGCTGCAGTTCGGGCTCGCGGCGCTGGTGTCCCCGCTCGTCAGCATCGGCGGCTCGGTGACGGCGGCACCGCTGGCGATCGTGATGCTCGCGTCCGCCGTGGTGGCCGTCGTGGCGCTGCTCGTCGCCCGGGGTCGCACCCGCCTGGCCTGACCCGGTCGGTCACCGCGCCCGCAGGAACGGGATCCGCGGCATGAGCCAGTCGACCCACACCACCCGCACCCCCGGGGCCACGGCGAGCGCCCACAGGATCGAGGCCACCGCGTCGGTCGGGTAGTGCACCGCGTCGATCGACACCGAGAAGAACACGACCACGATCGCGACGACCCCGAGCGTCAGTGCGAGTCGGTGCCACCGGGTCTCGCGCAGCAGCCAGATCAGCGCGATCACGAACGCCGTGATGTAGACGGTGTGCCCGCTCGGGTACCCGGGGTCGGGCTGCACCGGGAACGGGTGCGGCAGCACGGCGACGTCGGGCCTGGCGCGGTGGACGATCTCCTTCACGACCGCGGACGGCACCCACGTGATGGCGATCGTGCCGCCGAAGGCCAGGGCCGGACGGAGACTCCGGGTGCGCCACCAGATCACGGCCGCGACGACGACGGTGATCCCGATCGCCGGCCCAGGACTGATGACGTGGTAGACCGCCGTGGTGAACGCCCCGATCGCGCCGGTGTGCAGGGCGTTCAGGGCCTTCGACAGTCCGAGGTCGACCGTGCCGAGGGCGAACCCGACGAGCGTGATGACGACCACGGCGATGACCGCGATCGCGACGGAGACGAGCGGGTAGGGCGACGGCTCGAGGATCCCGGTGCCGTCGGACTCCGGTCGGCGGGGGCGGAGCAGCGGCGCGTCGGTCATCCGACCATCGTCCCAGCCCGGACTCCGACCACGGGTCCGGCGAGCCTCTGAAAGCACTCAGCGCAGCCGCCCGCGAGTAGACAGGAGGCATGCCAACCGTTGCCGAGAACATCGTCGCCACCCTCCGCAAGAACGACGTCGCCCGCGTCTACGGCCTGCCGGGGGACTCCCTCAACGGCTTCACCGACGCCCTGCGAAAGGACGGCACGATCCGGTGGGAGCACGTCCGCCACGAGGAGGCCGCTGCGTTCGCCGCGAGCGCCGAGGCCGAACTGACCGGCGAGCTCGCGGTCTGCGCCGGCAGCTGCGGCCCGGGCAACCTGCACCTGATCAACGGCCTGTTCGACGCCAACCGGTCGCGCGTCCCGGTCCTCGCGATCGCCGCGCACATCCCCACCGCCGAGATCGGCTCCGGCTACTTCCAGGAGACCCACCCGCAGGAGCTGTTCCGCGAGTGCTCGGTCTACGTCGAGTACGTCGCCGACCCGACGCAGATGCCCCGCCTGCTCGAGATCGCGATGCGCGAGGCGGTCGAGAAGCGCGGGGTCGCGGTACTCGTGATCCCCGGCGACGTCCTGCTCGCGGAGGCGAAGGACGACCGCACCACCCGCATCGAGCGCACGACGCCCCGCATCGTGCCCAGTGAGGCCGAGCTGCTCCGCACCGCCGAGCTGCTGAACGGCGCCGACAAGGTCACGATCCTGGCCGGCGCCGGTGTCGCCGGGGCCCACGACGAGGTCATCGCGCTGGCCGAGCGCCTGCAAGCCCCGATCGTGCACGCCCTGCGCGGCAAGGAGCACATCGAGTGGGACAACCCCTACGACGTCGGCATGACGGGCCTGCTCGGCTTCGCGTCCGGGTACCGCGCGATGGAGGACGCCGACGTCGTGCTCATGCTCGGCACCGACTTCCCCTACCAGCAGTTCTTCCCCGCCAAGGCGAAGCACGTGCAGGTCGACATCCGCGGGTCGCAGCTCGGCCGGCGGCACCCCGTCGACATCGGCCTGGTCGGCACCGTCAAGGACACCGCGCTCGCCCTCATCCCGCTGCTGACCGGTTCGCACCCGACGAAGCACCTCGAGGAATCGCTGAAGCGCTACCGGAAGACCCGCGAGAAGCTCGACGACCTGGCCGTCCCCGCGGGCCGGAAGAAGCCCCTGCACCCGCAGTACGTCGCCCGGGTGCTCGACCGGATCGCCGCGCAGGACGCCGTGTTCATCCCGGACGTCGGCTCCCCCGTCGTGTGGGCGTCGCGCTACCTCACGATGAACGGCAAGCGTCGCCTGATCGGCTCGTTCGTGCACGGCACGATGGCGAACGCTGTCCCGCAGGCGATCGGTGCGCAGACGGCGTTCCCGGACCGCCAGGTGATCGCGCTCGCGGGTGACGGCGGGCTGACGATGCTGCTCGGCGAGCTCATCACGATCGTGCAGAACAAGCTGCCCGTGAAGATCGTCGTGTTCGACAACTCGTCGCTGAACTTCGTCGAGCTTGAAATGAAGGCCGCCGGGTTCGTGAACTACGGCACCGAGCTG
Source organism: Curtobacterium sp. VKM Ac-2861 (assembly GCF_013204965.1). Classification (NCBI taxonomy): domain Bacteria; kingdom Bacillati; phylum Actinomycetota; class Actinomycetes; order Micrococcales; family Microbacteriaceae; genus Curtobacterium; species Curtobacterium sp. VKM Ac-2861. The sequence goes on along the minus strand of NZ_JABMLA010000006.1, from coordinate 163,368 downwards.
CAGAACCCGGACTTCGCCGCGGTCGCCGAGGCGATCGGCATCAAGGGCTTCAAGGTCGACGTGTCCGACGACTTCGAGGAAGCGATGGCCGCCGCGCTCGCGCACGACGGCCCCGCGCTCGTCTCGGTGCGCGCGAACCGGCAGGAGCTGTCGATGCCCCCGGCGGTCACGCTCGAGCAGGCGAAGGGCTTCACGCTCTACGCCATCCGCACGGTGCTGTCCGGTCGCGGCGACGAGCTGCTGGACCTCGCGTCGACCAACGCGCGGCAGCTGCTGTAGACGCGACCGGATGACGGCCTGGAGGCCCGTGGCGGCGCAGCCACGAGCCTCCAGGCCGTCACGACGTCACCACCCGAGCGGCTGGCCGTCCTCCAGGAACACGCCGGTCGGGCCCTCCGGGCCCACGCTCGCGGCGGCCGCGACGGTCGCCGCGCTCACCTCGACGGGGCGACCGTGCGGGTTCGGCACCCCACCGAGCTCGGTCGCCGTGTAGCCGGGCTCGAGGACCACGAAGCGCACCTCGGGTGCGATGCGGGCGTACTGCACCGTGAGCATCGAGACGGCCGACTTGCTCGCGCCGTAGACCGCGGCCTGCACGGTCGACGCCGCACTGTCCGGGTCGTGGACCGCCGTGAACGAGCCGAGCGCGCTCCCGACGTTGACGACGAGGGGGCTGGCCGATCGGCGCAGGATCGGCAACGCGGCCTCGGTCGTGCGGACGATGCCGACGGCGTTCGTGTCGAACACGGCGAGCGCGTCCGGTCCGTTGAGACCCCACATCGCGATGCCGGCGTTGTTGACCAGGACGTCCAGGCCGCCGTTCGCGTCGATGTGCGCGAAGGCCGCGCCGATCGAGTCGTCGTCGCGGACGTCGAGCTGCACGGAGCGGGCGCCGATCTCGGCGGCGACGGCCGCTCCCTGGCCGGCGTCGCGAGCGCCGATCCAGACGGTGTGGCCGGCTGCGACGAGTTGGCGGGCGGTTTCCTTGCCGAGGCCACGGGTGGCGCCGGTGATGAGTGTCGTTGTCATGGGTCCAGCGTCACGCTCGACGCGGTCGGCAGGGAGTCGCCCGGTTGTCGTAGGACTGCTGGGGCCAGGACGCGGCCGCGACGTGCGCGCAGACTGGTGACATGGCGGACACGGACTTCGGGCACACCCTGCGACGGCTCCGCGACCACGTCACCCCGGCTGCGGCCGGCATGACCGTCGGGCCACGACGTCGGGCGGCCGGGCTGCGGCGCGAGGAGCTCGCGGGCCTCGCGGGGATCTCCGCCGACTACCTGACCCGCCTGGAGCAGGGTCGCGCGACGTCGCCGTCCGCCCAGGTGGTCGAGGCACTGACGCGTGCCCTCCGGGTCTCGGACGCCGAACGGGAGCTGCTGTACCGGCTCGCCGGACATGCGACGCCGGGCGCGGACGTCGTGCCGTCGCGGATCCCGCCGAGCGTGCAGCGGCTGCTCGACCGGCTGGCGGACACCCCGGTCGCGGTGCTCGACGCCGCCGGGAACCTGCTCGTGACCAACGCTCCACACGAAGCCCTGATGGGACCGATCGGCGGGATGCGTGGGAACGAACGGAACACCGCCTGGCGGCACCTGGTCGGTGCCGGCAGCCGCGCCGTGCACACGCCCGCGGAACAGGCGGCGTTCGAGGAGAACCTGGTCGCCGGACTCCGGATGACCGCGGCTCGCTACCCGCTCGACCGGCAGTTGCAGCAGCTCGTGCGGGACCTGCGGGCGGCGAGCCCGCGGTTCGTCGAGCTGTGGGACTCGGGTGCGACGACCTTGGGCGAGACGGCCCGCCGCAAGGTGATCGACCACCCCGACGTCGGGCTCATCACGCTCGACTGCGACACCCTGGTCGTCGGGCCGGAGGACCTGCGGATCCTGGCGTACACGGCGGTGCCGGGGTCGGTGGACGCCGAGCGGTTGGCACTGGCGATCGTGCTGGGGACGCAGTCGTTGGTGGAGTGAGCTGGGGGGGGGCGGCGAGGCGCGGCGCGGCGCGGACGCACTGCGCACAACCACAGTGACCGCGAACCGTGTGTTCGCGCGGTTCGTAGTGACTTTGGTTGTGCCGCACGCAAGGAGCGCACCGTGTCGCGGAACGGTGCGCTGCTCTACGCGGAGTCTTCGACGTCGAACACCACGACCCGGGCACTCGCCCCGCCGATGAACTGCGCCACCGGCCGGTGCTCCGGATGCGGCAGGTACCCGGCGAGCGCCGCCCGGTCGCGGAACCGCACCACGAGCATCCAGTGGAACCCGCCCTCCAGCCCCTCGGTGCTCACGCTCGTCCCCGACTGCACCGACTCGACACCGTCGATCCGCGGCAGGTGCTCGCGCGACAGGGCATCGGCCTCGGACGACCGGTCCGCTCCGTCCCACTCGACCAGCACGGTGTGCGTCACTCCTGACACGTGGTCTCCTTCGTCTGTCACGACGCCGATCAGAACGCGGGCGTTCCGCCGGCGATCGTGATCGTCGACCCTGACTGGTAGCTCGACTCCGGGCTCACCAGGTGCACGTACGCGGCACCGAGCTCGGCAGGCTGTCCCGGACGGCCGAACGGCGAGGTCTCGCCGAAGTGCGACACGGTCTCGGCGTCGTCGGATCCCGGCTGCAGCGGCGTCCAGACCGGTCCGGGGGCGACGGAGTTCACACGGATGCCCTTCGGTGCGAGCTGCTGGGCGACGGCCTCGGTGAAGAGCTTGATCGCGCCCTTCGACACGGCGTAGTCGATCTTGTCGGCCGAGGGCGTCGATGCCTGGATCGAACCGGTCGTCACGATGGTGGAGCCCGGCTCGAGGTGCGGCACCGCTGCCTTGGTCAGCCAGAACAGCGAGTAGATGTTGGTCTTGAACGTCGAGTCGAACATCGACGTGTCGAGGGTCAGGATGTCCTCGTTGCTGTCCATCCGGCCGGCGACCATGACCAGGGTGTCGAGGCCGCCGAACTCGTCGACGCCCTTCTGCACCAGGTCCTTGCAGTACTGCTCGTCGGAGATGTCCCCGGGGAACAGGACGGCGCGACGCCCCTCGGAATCGAGCAGGTCGCGGACCTGTTCGGCGTCCTCCTGCTCGTCCGGCAGGTAGGACAGCACCAGGTCGGCACCCTCACGCGAGAGGGCGATGGCGGCGGCGCGACCGATGCCGGAGTCGGCGCCGGTGATGATGCCGCGGTAGCCGGTGAGGCGTTCCCGGCCGACGTAGCTCTCCTCGCCGTGGTCGGGCTTCGGGTCCATCTTCCACGCGGCACCCGGCAGCGACTGCTCCTGCTTCGGGTACGGCGGGGCCGGGTAGAGGGTGTTCGGGTCGCGCTTGTCGTACTGGCTCATGCGTTCCACTGTCGTCGTCGCGCGTGGACGCGCGTTCAGCCGCTGCGGTCCTGGGACACGGCTGATGACGGACGGGAGGCCCGTGGCGGCGTCGCCACGGGCCTCCCGTCCGCCACGTGGTTCAGACGCCGGCCGTGGTCCGGATCCAGGACGAGGCCTGCGACAGCAGGGCGTAGTTCGAGCCGGCCTTGGTGTCGGCGCCGGGGTCGGCGCTGTCACCGGTCGAGCAGACGGCGACGACCTTGCCGTTCACGAGCAACGGGCCGCCGGAGTCACCGTGGTTCGAGGCGCCGGTCACGCCCGTGAGGTGCTGCGCACGACCGCTGTAGGCATCGGTGCTCGCGCCGGTGAGCGAGACGGTGGCCTGGTAGAGCCCGTCGGACTGGGTCGCGTTCGCGCGCAGGCCGTAGCCCTGGATGGTGCCGGTCCCGCTCGACTTGGCGGTCGCGGTGAGGTCGAGGGGCGCGTAGGTGGACAGCGAGTAGGCGGTCCGCAGGTGGACGAGCGCGATGTCGCCCGCAGGCGAGGCACTGACGCGGTCGACGGCGACGGCCGTGCCCCGGTTGGTCGTGGAGTTCGAGTGGTAGACGTTCATCGCGCCGATGCCGTCGATGCAGTGGCGGGCGGTGAGGATCCACGAGGCGTTGATCTGCTCGCCGGTGCAGTTGCTGACGTAGCCCGACGGGATGGAGCCGCCCGACGCTTCGAGCTGGACGGCCCACGAGGTGGTGGGGGCCTTCTCGCCACCGACGACCTTCGTGCTGGCCGGCAGTGCCGAGGCGGGTGACGCGGCGAACACACCCGCGGTGATGACGGCCGCGGCGGCGAACGCGGCTGCGATGGACTTCTTCATGACGACTCCTCTGTCGGGGGAAGCACCTGACCCGTTGCGCTGTGCAACTAGGCAGCATCCTGACCCTCGTTCGGGGGCCGCGCCAGTCCGCACTTCGGCGGACGGCCGAAAGGGAGATAGTCTCCTCTTGCGAGTTCCGGAGACAGTCTCCGGTGAGAGGACTGAACCCGTATGGCGACCACCACCCGAGCAGGCCGCGCTCCCCGAGCTGACGCGCAGCGCAATCGGGACCACATCCTGGACGTCGCCGAGCAGCACTTCTCGGCGCACGGCGTCTCCGGCTCGCTCGATGCGATCGCGAAGCAGGCCGGCGTCGGCGCCGGCACCCTGTACCGGCACTTCCCGAACCGGGAGTCCTTGCTGGCAACCCTGCTCGCCGCCCGCGATGACGCCCTCGTCGCGCGACGCGATCGGCTCCTCGCCGGGTCGGTGGCCACCGCCGACGCGCTGGCAGGCTGGCTCGACGCAGTCGTCGAGTGGGCCAGCGCCTTCGACGGGCTGCCGGACCCGTTGCGCACCGCGACGATGACCGACTCTTCCCCGCTGTCGATGACCTGCGAGGGGTTCGTCACGACGACCGCTTCGTTCCTGCGCGCTGCGCAGGAGGACGGCAGCGCCCGACGCGACGTGCGCGCACGCGATCTGTTCCTCGCGGCATTGGCCATCAGCTGGGTGCGAGGAGCAGCCATGGCGGACGCCACGACCACCGGTGCCCTCACGGCGCTGCTCAGGAGCGGCTGGACGGCCCCACCCACCGACGACCACGAACCAGCGACGCAAGGAGCACGACCATGACACGCATCGGCATCATCGGCAGCGGAGCGATCGGGAGCGCGATCGCCAGACGGGCCGTCACGGCCGGGCTCGAGGTCCTCGTCGCGAACTCACGCGGGCCGGAGTCGCTCGCCGACCTCGTCCACGAACTCGGGCCCCGCGCGCAGGCTGGCGACGCTCGAGCTGCCGCCCGGTTCGGGGACGTCACGGTGCTGACGGTCCCACTCGCTTCCTACCGGGCCCTGCCGCTCGACGCGCTGGCCGGCAGGACGGTGCTGTCCACGGGCAACTACTACCCCTACCGAGACGGCCGGATCGAGGAGCTGGACACGCTGACGAGCACGACCGCCGAGTACGAGCAGTCGCTGCTACCGGGTGTCGCGCTGGTCAAGGCGTTCAACAACATCGTGGCCCACCACATCCCGACGCAGTCCGGCTCCGAGCCGCGCACGGCACTGGCGGTCGCGGGGGACGACGCCGGGGCGAAGGCGTCCGTCTCGTCGATCGTGGACGCCCTGGGGTTCGACACCGTCGACTCCGGGAGTCTGGCGGAGTCGTGGCGCTCCGAGCCGGAGTCCGGTGCCTACACGCCGATCTACGCGGCCGATCCGGAGGGGTTCGCACGCGACCACCTCGCCGACCCCGGCGCACCCGTCAGCGCGGACCAGCTCCGTAGACTCCTCGCGGCGTCGCAGCGACCCGACGTCGCCGCCCGCGAGTTCTGAGCAGACGACGAAGCCGTCAGCGGGTGCTCCAGAACGAGATCGAGCGGCTCTCGTCGCGGATGACGATCGTGTGCGACGCCGCACGGTCCGCCACCGGACGGTTGCCCTCGCCGCCGTACCAGTACGAGACGTACCGGCGCTGGCTCGGCGACCAGCCGACGACCTCGACCTTGTAGCGTCCGGGGCTCAGCACCGCGCCGAAGGTCCCGCCCCGACCGGGCGACCAGTAGCTGAGGTGCGTGTCGAAGGTGCTGCCGATCGACTCGCCGTACACGTGGACGGTGGCGCCGGTGAAGTCGGTGTCGAGCTGCGGGTTGAGGATCCCGGTGAGGGCGACGCCCCGGGTCGAGCTCGCATCGATGCCGTCCACGACCGTCTCGGTGCGGCCCCCGACCTGGTGCGCGACCCGGACGTACGAGCGCTCCGCAGTGGAGCCGGGATCACGGTGGAAGCCCCACGACTCGTTGCGCAACGCCGGCCACGAGTCGAGCGTCTCGTCGTGCGCGTTGACCTGCACGCTGTAGTCGTCGCTCGGCAGGCCGTGCACCCAGTAGTGACCGTCGGGCGAGGTGACGGTCCGCCGCACGGTGCCGGTGTTCCAGCCACGGACGACGACCGCTGCGCCGGACAGGTCCGCGCCGTACGGGTTGTGGGCGGTGCCGCCGATCGAGGCACCCCGCCGCACCACGAGCACGACGGTCTCGTGCCCACCGGCGCTGACCACGACGCCGGTCCGCTCCGCCGGGACCACGTCGTCGAAGCCGTACGAGCCCTCGCGTTCACCGTGCAGCGTCCAGGTGCCTGCCGGGACCGCGTCGAACGTCATCCGGCCGCGGCGGTCGCTCGTCGCCGAGTCAGCGGTGCTGCCGTCCGGGGTGCGGAGGTCGACGACCACGCCCTCCATCGCGAGCGGCCGCTTCTCCGGGTCGGTCAGCATGACGGTGAGCGCACCGTCGTCCGGAGCGGCCACCGCCGCGGTGACGGGCGCGATGAGCACGCCGATCAGTGTGAGTGCGATCGTGATCCCGACCGTCGCGCGTCGTCGTCCCGTCATGGTGTGCCCCTGGTCCCCTGGTGGGGCCGCCCCTGGCCCCGGTGGAGTGGAGCGTAGCCGCGACCCGCGCGGAGCGCGCGGTCGCTCTCCGCTCAGCTCACCAACCGCGACGCGTCGCGTTCCGTGCCACAGCGTCGGCGAGCTCTCGACCGAATGGCTCCTCCACCGTTGCCGCCGCCTGCGCGAACGCTGCGGCGACGCCGGAGGTGATGTTTCGGTAGCGATCGGTTGCCTCGTCCGGAGCGATGTCCAGGGACCTGCCGATGTCACGGAACTGCTCCTCACCGATCCCGTCGAAGCGGTACTCGTCGCCGACGGACATCGCGCCGCGCAGCGTCGAACCGTCAGCTGACGGGTACGCAGCGTGTGAGCCGAGGTCGTACAGAGGCGCCAGGCGGACAGAGGGGCCGTCGAGGAGGAGCGAGTAGTTCTTCGCGTGAGCATCCGTTCCGAGCATCGCGACGTTCAGCACCAGCGCCTCGAAGAACCGTCGCTGCGCATCACGGCGTTCGTCGGGCTGCGCGATGGCTCCGCGGAGGAGCACCGCGATCTGCTTCGCCGATGGTCCGCCCTCTTCCTGGTACTTCCTGGACGGGTAGACGGACAGCGCTTGGCAGAGGTCCTCCTGGTGGAGCCGACGCCATGACCCGTCATCGTCACGGACTCGGTCGTACCGCTTGCTGACGAACACCCGGGCGCCGGTTGAGGTCCGCAGCAACTCGTGGTCCGCGACCTGCAGCCCGAGGAGCCGAGCGGCCTCCATCGACACGTACTCGTTCACGTCGTGGTCCGGCATCGTCGCGATGACCGGCTTGATGATGTGGGTCGTCGGGGTCGAGTCCTGCGGCACACCCCAGGTCCCGTCGTCGAAGCGGAACAGGGCGGCTTTGCTCTGCGCGCCCGCGAGCGACCACCGTCCGGCGTTCATCGTGCCGCCCCACGATCCCGGGTTGCGCGCGAGCGCGTCGACCAAGCCGTCGAAGTCGTCGTCCGTCAGGCGGTGCACGGCACCACGCCGGACCGCCGCGTCCGAGGAGTCCGTCGCCGGAGGGAGCAGCTGCACGGCACCAGCGGCATCACGGCCGAGGCGCTCAAGCAGCCGGAACGGGTTCTCGGTGACGTGGTGCTCCGAAGCGAGTTCGCGCAGCCGCTCCGGGCTGTCGGGAAGCAGTCCCGCGAGGAACGGTCCGGCCGCCTTTGCCTTCCATCTGGCGCGGCCGGTTCGCATCGACAACGACACCGGGGTCGCGTCGGGCAGGTTCCGGTACGCCTCGTCGTAGGTGAAGGTGGTGTTCCCACCGGTGCTCATCTCGAAGGCGCCGACCGGCACGCCGTCGAGGAACGTGCGCAGCTCGCTCATCGGTCGCGCTCGTGCGCCTCGAGGACCAGGCCCAGGACGGTCAGCGCGTCGAAGGCAAGACGGAGCTGTGCGGTGCCTTTCCCGCCCTCGAACTCGTTGACCCATCGGCGGCTGACACCCATCCGCTCGGCGAGCTCAGCCTGGGACCAACCGAGATGCGTGCGGCGCTCGTGGACGAGATCGCCCAGTGCAAGGGCAGTGTCGACTCGCATGTACGCCTCCGCTGTAATCGTCCGGTTACAGCGTAACCCTGTCACCGATCGCTTACAAGCACCACCAGTAACCCATCGCTTACACAACGTGTTCGGAACCGATCGATCCCACGGAGCCTTGCGGTCGTGGTGGTCGCCGTGGTCGGCACGCCCGTGGCGACCGTCGTCCTCGCTTCACGATTGCGCAGTCCTGAGCGACGTACGAGGGCCCCGCGACCGGAGTCGCGGGGCCCTCGCTGGTGCGCTGGTGTTACTTGATGACGATCGACTGCACCGGGCTGGTGCTCGTCGTCAGGGTGTCGGTACCGGCGAAGACGGCGTGCAGCTTGTGCGTGCCCTTCTTCAGCGCGAGCGCCGAGGTGACCTTGCCGTTCTTGACGGTGACGGTCGCCAGGCGCTTCGTGCCCTGGTAGATCCGCGCGGTGCCGTTCACGGTGAAGCCCGTGGCCTTGACCTGCACGGTCGCCTTGCCACCGCTGTACTTGAGCGCCGTGCGGGACGGGGCCTTCGTGACGGTGACGGTGGTGGCCTTCGCGGTCGCCGAGTCGGTGCCCGAGAAGGTCGAGTCCGCGTTGGCGAACTTGGCGGTGAGCGAGTGCGTGCCGATGGCCAGGGCGCTCGGGAGCGTCATGGTCGCGGTGCTGTTCTTGACGGGGACGGTGCCGAGGACCTTCTTGCCGTCCGAGACCGTCAGCGTGCCCTGCTGCTTGCCGATGCCACCGGCGATGGTCGCGGTGACCGTGGCCGGCTTCGCCGCGTTGACGGTCTGCGACGCGGCGGAGACCGCGAGCGTCGTGGTGGTCGCGGGCAGCGTGGCGTGCAGGTCGAACTGGTCGACGGTCGAACCGATCGCGGCCGGGTCGGCGGTGGCGGTCGGCTGGAGCGTCACGCCGCAGCTGTCGACGTTGCCGTGCTGGACTGCCGAGTTGAGCGTGGTGCAGTCGCCGGCGCGGATGTCCTGCACGGAGAGCTTCTCGTCGGTGACCGAGACCTTGACGAAGGAGCGGACGTGCTCCTGGTTCTCGACCGAGTTGGCCCAGTGGCGCTTGCCCGTCGGGTCGAGCGGGTCTGCGCCGTAGCCGCTCTGGGTGGCGTCCGGAGTGGTCAGGTCGTAGTACTTCGAGCCGGAGGCCGAGTTCGCCGTCATGTAGATGACGCCGCCGGGGCCGGAGAAGACCTCGGGAGCAGCGGGCTGCTCGTTGACGTTGGCCTTCTTGCCGTTCTTGATCGCGTAGCTGCGCGAGTAGGAGTGGTCGTGGCCCTGCAGGACGAGGTCGACGCCCATGTCGGAGAACGCACGCGTGAAGTCGAACCGGCGCTGCTGGTTGTCCTTGTCGTTCGCGTGGTCGGCCGGCGAGTAGATCGAGTGGTGGTAGACCAGCGTGGTCCACTTCGCGTCGTCGCCGTAGCGGTTGATGACGTCGCGCACGTAGTTCACGTGGGCAGCGTCCGATCCGGCCGCGTAGGCGTTCGAGTTGATGTCGATGAACAGGACGCCCTTGTACATGTACCAGTAGTCGCCACCCGAGTTCGCGGTGGTGTTGCCGCCCGGGTAGAAGTCCGGCACCTTGAGCGAGTTCGGCACCTGGTTGTGCTGCTCGTACGCCTTGCCGCCGACGTCGTGGTTGCCGATGGTCGAGGCCCACGGGTAGCGCTTGAGGACGTCGCTGCTGTCGGCGAACGCACCCCACTCGTACTCGTTGTTGGCGTGCTCGATCTGGTCGCCACCGGAGACCAGGAGCTCGGCGTCCGGCTCGGTCGTCGTGGCGTACCGCAGCGTGTCCGCCCAGCCGGCGCCGTCGTCGTCGACGTAGCCCGACGAACCGATCTGCGGGTCACCGAAGAACAGGAAGTCGAAGTCGCCGGAGAAGCTCTTCGTGGTGAACGTGTACGACGCCGACCAGGCCGACCCGTCCGCCGCACCGACGTGGTACGTGTACGAGGTGTTCGGCTCGAGGTCCGAGATCGTGGCGTGGGCGTTGATGTAGCCCGACTCGGCGGCGATGCCGTCGATGCTCTTCGTGTTCGAGTCCGTCGTGCTCGTGTCGACTGCGGTGTTCGCGGCCTTCGACGCGGCGATCGTCGACTTGGCGTCGGTGAAGACCCCGTCGGTCATCGATGCGGTCTTCTGGATCTCGAGCGACTGCGCGACGTTCGTCGGGAAGTACCACGAGGCGATGCGCTGGCTCTCGGTGGCACCGACGCCCAGCAGGATGTGGAGCGGGCCGCCGGTGGAGATGTTGGTGGTGGGGGTGTTCGTCGCGGCGGAGGCGACGTTCGTGCCGACCATCGAGGCGCCGGCGATGAGCGCGGCCCCGAGGACGGCTCCGCACACGCGGAGGGTGGTGGTTCTGCGCCGTGTGGTGGCGCCGGACAGGAGACTCATGGTGGTCCGTTTCTCAGACGTGGGATGGTGCAGCACGGAAGACTCTGCATGCACTGCGAAACGTCTTGGTAAACGCTGAGTGACAAGTCGTCGCTGTTCAGGAGCGGACCACCGTCATCCCGCCGCGAGTCGCTCGACGAACCAGATCATCCCCATCACGAACACCCCGGCGGTCACGAGTCCGGTGACCCAGAGCGAGACCCGGTGGGCCTTCCGACGCAGGAGCGACAGCGGTGGGAAGACGATGACGATGATCGCGAGCTGCACCGCCTCGATGCCGACGTTGAAGACGAGGAGCGACACGAGCAGCTGCCACGAGAACGCCTCGTGGATGCCCAGCGCCCCGGCGAACCCGAGCCCGTGGATGAGCCCGAACGCGAACACGACGGCCAGGCGTGTCCAGCCCGCCCGGTCGAGCGAGAAGTGCCCGTGTTCACCGACCACGAGTTCGTCGGCCCGCGACCGGCGCCGCCAGAGCCGCCACAGGTACCAGCCGGCCACGGCGGCGATGGACAGGGCGATGAGCGGCTCGACGACGATCGCGGGCGGGCTGACCACCCCGAGCGCGGCGAGGATGAACGTGATCGAGTGCGCGATGGTGAACGCCGACGCGGTGTAGACCACCTCGCGCAGGCGCCGTGACCCGGCGATGAGCGCGACGAGGAACAGGATGTGGTCGATGCCGGTCAGCAGGTGCTCGGCACCGAGGCGGAAGAACTCCCAGAAGCGCTGCCCGGCCGACTGCTCGGTCGAGAACGACGGCTGCGAGGCATCGAGCGTCGCCGATCCCTGCTTCGCGTCGACGTTGTAGGTGACGATCGTCTTGGTGTCGCGCACGAAGGTCTCACTGTCCGGGAACAGTGTCGACGTCACGACGTGTCCGGTCTGCGTCTCCGACTGCGGCGGGCAGGTGAAGTCCGCCGTCACGTGGGCGTACGGCACCTCGTCCTGCAGGTCGACCGTGACGCTGTCGCCGAGCACGCCCGTGCAGGCCTGCCCACCCGCGCCGGACACCGAGAACCGGTCGAACACGTACTGCCCGAGCGCGTCAGTGTGCGCCTCGGCCGCCGACACCATCCCCGGGAAGTCGCCGTCGTCCCAGGCCTTCTGCCCCTGCGTGTGGAATGCGTCGTCGTGCTCGCTCGTGGCGACCGACACGAGCATCAGGTCGTACTCGAGCCCGAGTTCCGCGTGCACGACGGTCGGTTCCGTCGACGTCACCTTCGCGTAGACGACCGAGCTGAAGCCGTGCGCCGATGCCGGCGACGCCCCGGCCAGCACGCCGACGACGACCACCCCGAGCAGCAGGAGCGCGGCGACGACCCGTGCGATCAGCGCGGACGGGCGGGACGGACGGACAGGGCGGGCAGGACGGGCAGGGCGGGCGCGCAGCAGCGCGACGGGGGTTCCGGAAGGCACGCGCAGACGATCCGGCCCTCGGACGACCGGCAGGTGAACAGGTGGTGACCAGCAGTGGGACAGGTGCCGGACAGCCGGCGGAGCCGGCCCGGTGCGGCACACCGACGTGTTTCGATGATGCAGTGACCCGCCTCGCTGCCCGGACGACCGTCCTGCTGACCACCGTCGCCCTCGTCGGCACCGGCGTCGCCCTGCTGGCCGGGTGCTCGGCGACACCCGGCGGGACCGACGCAGGAGCCGGAACCGACGCCGGCACCGGCACCGGCACCGGCACGTCGGCGACGGCGCACGCCACGGCCGGTGCCCTCGGCGCGGGCTTCTCCGACCCGACGCAGCCGCCGGCACCCGAGGCCACCATCCACCCGGAGCCGGGTTCGTGGTCCGGGGTCCACGCCCCCGACGACTACGACGTCGTGCTGCTGTCGGACGCCGGTGACGCCGACGACGCCCCGACCCGGACCCTGCTCGACGCCGTCGCGTCGTGGGCGGCGGACGAGGACGTCACCGTCACGAGGGTGTCGGCGACGGACGCCGACGACCGGATCGCGGCGGTCACCCGGGCGATCGACGAGCGGTCCGACTTGGTGATCAGCGTCGGCAACCACATGGTCGACCCGCTCGCCGCGGTGTCGCCGACGGCACTGCACCAGCAGTTCCTGGTCGTGGGTGCCGAGATCGCCGAGCCGACGTCGAACGTGACGGCCGCGGACTGGACCGGCGGCGGCTTCCGCGGCGAGGGGCTCGGACCGTCGAGCCACTACGACCCGTCCACCTTCACCGAGGAGCGCGCCGACCGCGCAGTGCGTGCGGGTCTGGCGGCCGTGCTGCACGACCTGCGCGGCATCGTCGTCTGGGTGCGCTGACCCGACCCGCCCCGGGTCCGTCGCTACGCCGGCTCGGCCTCGAGCACGAGCGCGCGCACCTGCGACGCGGCACCGAGCGCCACGGCGTCCGACCCGAGGGTCGACTGCGCCAGCCGGATCGTCGCACCGCTCACCGGGGGCTCGGCCGCGATCGCGGCGGTGATGGCCGGTTCGAGCAGGTCCCACGACCGCGCGATGCCGCCGCCGATCACGATCGTCGTGACGTCGAGGATCCCCGCGGTGAGCAGGGCGGCGCGCGCCAGGCCCCACCCCGCGGCCTGGAAGACGGCAGCGGCGTCCGTGTCACCTGCACGCGCGGCGACCGCGACGTCACGCGCCGACAGCCGCCGGCCGGATCGTTCGGCGTACCGGTCGGCGATGCCACGCGCGCCCGCGATCGTCTCGAGGTGTCCGATCTGTCCGCAGGTGCACAGCGCGTCACCGAAGCCCGGCACGTGGCCGATCTCACCGGCGGCGCCGCGCGGCCCCGCGAACAGCCGTCCGCCGAGCACGAACGCACCGCCGACCCCGGTGCCGAGGGTCATCCCGAGCACGTCGGACTCCCCCGCGACGGCACCCGTGGCGATCTCGCCGAGCAGGAACGCGTTCACGTCGTTGTCGAGCGTCGCCGGCACGCCGAGGGCGTCGTTGACCGCGCGTGTCACGCCGTAACCGGCCCAGCCGGTGAACGAGTTGCCCGTCACCAGGACGGTGCCCGTGGCCGCGTCGACCACGCCGGCCGCGCCCACCCCGACACCCGTCAAGGAGGCCCGGTGCCGGACGAGCAGGCCCGTCACCGCCCCGACGGCGGCCGTCACGATCGCCGCCCCGCCCGCGTGGGCGGGCGTCGGCAGGTCGACGCGGTCGATGACCTCGAGGTCGGGGGTCGTCAGGACGACCTTGGTGTTCGTGCCGCCGACGTCGACGCCGGCGATCACCCGGGTCACGCGGTCACCGCCGCGAGCGAGGCGAGACGCTCCGTCCGACGCTGCCGTTGCAGGACGGGGTCGGGCACGGGTACGGCGGCGAGCAGGCGCCTGGTGTAGTCGGTGGTGGGGTGGAGCAGCGTCGTGCCGGTGGTGCCCTGCTCCTCGACGACGCCCTGGCGCATCACCACGACGCGCTCGGCGAAGTGCTGCACGACGGCCAGGTCGTGCGAGACGAACAGGCACGCGAACCCCAGGTCGTCCTGCAGTTCACCGAGGACCTCGAGCACGGTCTCCTGCACGCTGACGTCGAGCGCCGAGGTCGGTTCGTCGGCGACGAGCAACCGCGGCTCGAGCACCAGGGCACGGGCGAGCGAGACCCGCTGGCGCTGCCCGCCCGAGAGCTCGCGGGGTGCACGCGAGGCGAGGGACCGCGGCAACCGGACGGCGTCGAGCACCTCGTCGATCCGCCGACGACGGTCCGCCGACGAAATCCCACGGCGGTGCACGGCGAGCGGTTCGGCGATGCACTCCGCCACGGACATCCGGGCGTCGAGCGAGGCCACCGGGTCCTGCAGCACGACGCCGATGCCGGCGCGGAGTGCACGGCGGTCACGGCCCTTCGCGGTCCGCAGGTCCTGCCCGAACAGCGACACCGTGCCGGACGTCGGCGTGATGAGCCCGAGCGCCACCCGGGCCGCGGTGGACTTGCCGGAGCCGGACTCGCCGACCAGGCCGACCGTCTCGCCCGCGTGCACGGCGATGTCGATCCCCTGCAACGCGTGGACGGCGCGCGCCCCGCGCCCGAACGTCACCGTGACGTCCCGCAGGTCGACCACCGGGGCCGCTCCGGGCCTCCCGGCCGCCGCGTCAGCGGACCCCGCGTCGACCGGGGCGGCAGGACGGTCGCCCGCCACGTCGAGCCGCGGCACCGCGGCGAGCAGCCGCTTCGTGTACTCGTGCTCCGGACGGAGCAGGACGTCCTCGACGCTGCCGGTCTCGACGATCTCGCCCTGCAGCATGACCGCGACGCGGTCTGCGAAGTCCGCGACGACGCCCATGTTGTGCGTCACGAGCAGCACGCCCGTGCCGGTGTCGACGGCGAGCTTCCGGAGCAGTTCGAGGATCTCGGCCTGCACGGTCACGTCGAGTGCGGTCGTCGGCTCGTCCGCGATGAGCAGCTTCGGCGAGTTCGCGATCGCCATCGCGATCACCACGCGCTGGCGTTGCCCGCCCGACAGCTGGAACGGGAACGACCGGGTGCGCGACTCGGGGTCGGGGATGCCGACGCGGCGGAGCAGGTCGACGGCCTCGGCCGCGGCCTGCGCGGCGGTGACCGTTCGGTGGTTCCGGATCACCTCGGCGATCTGCGCGCCGACCCGGGTGAGTGGGTCGAGGGCCGTCGCGGGCTCCTGGAAGACCATCGACACCGTCGAGCCCCGCAGGGCACGGAGCGACGGTTCGGGAGCACCGACGACCTCGTGACCGGCGACGAGCGCGCTGCCGGTCGCGGTCGCGTTGCCGGAGAGCAGCCCCATCGCGGCGAGCGCCACCGTGGACTTGCCGGAGCCGGACTCGCCGACCAGGGCGAGCGTCTCGCCGGGCGCGACCGACAGGGACACGCCCCGCACGGCTGACACGGTGCCGGACTCGGTGCTGAACGAGACGCCGAGGTCGGTCGTCCGCAGGATCGGTTCGGTGGTCATCAGCGGCCCCTCACGTCGAAGGCGTCCCGGAGTCCGTCGCCCACGGCGTTGAACGCGCAGACGATCAGGATCACGGCCAGTCCCGGCGGCACGATGAGCCACCAGCGTCCGGAGTAGGCGGCGGTGAGTCCCGCCGAGAGCATGCCGCCCCAGTCCGTCGCGGGCGGCTGCACGCCGAGCCCGAGGTACGAGACGTAGGCGACGAGCAGGATCGCGTCGGCGACCTGGAAGGTCGCGGCGACGACGATCGTGGACACCGAGTTCGGCAGCAGGTGCTTGCCGATGGCGCGGGCGTGCGAGCCGCCGATCGCGCGCAGGGTGAGCACGTAGTCGCGGTTCTTCAGCGTCAGGGTCTCGGCGCGGATCAGGCGGGACGGCACCAGCCACGACACCAGCCCGAGGATCAGGATGAGCCCGGCGACACCGGGGGTCGTGATGGCCGAGATGACGAGCAGGATGAACAGCGCCGGGATCGCGATGCCCGCGTCGACGACGCGCATCATCAGCGCGTCGACCCAGCCGCCGACGTAGCCCGCGACCGAACCCCACAGGGTGCCGACGACGGTGGCCAGGACCCCGGCGGCGATGCCGACCATGAGCGAGACCTTGCCGCCGTACATCAGCCGGCCGAGCACGTCGTGGCCGACGGCGTCGGTGCCGAGCCAGTGCGCCGCGCTCGGTCCCTGGTTGGCCTGCTCGAGCAGGGTGTGGGTCTGGTCGGTCGGGTACAGGAACGGCCCGACGAAGCAGAACAGGACGATGACGACGATCACGGCCAGGCCGATCACGGCGAGCGTGTTGCCGCGGAACCGGCGGGCGGCGAGCCGGAACCCGGTGGCCGCGACGGTGACGGGAGCGCCCGGTGCTTCGGGTGCCAGTTGTACGGCGCTCATGCGCGGCTCGCCTTCACGTCATGGGTGGACGCAGTGTCGATGATTGACGCGGCGGTCATGCGCGGCTCGCCTTCACTCGCGGATCGATGAGGGACTGCGCGACGTCGGCGAGCAGGGTGCCGATGACGGTCGCGATGGAGATGACGAGGACGCAGCCGAGCAGCGTCGGGTAGTCCGACGACTGCGCCGCGTTCCAGAACAGGAGCCCCATGCCGGGGTAGTTGAACAGCTGCTCCGTGACCAGGGCACCGCCGAACAGCACGGGCAGGTAGTAGCCGAGCATCGCGACGACGGGCGTCAGCGAGTTCCGGAACACGTGCCGGCGCAGGATCGTCATCGTCGACGCACCACCGGCGCGGGCGGTGCGGACGTAGTCCTCCTGCAGGTTCTCGAGGGTCGAGGCCCGCATGTACCGGCTGAACACGGCGATCATCGCGAGCGCTCCGGTGACGACGGGCAGGACGAGCCCGGCGGGGTCCTGGAACACCTCGGCGAGCGTGGTGCCGCTCGGCGCCTGCGAGGGCAGCCACGGCAGTTGCTGGCTGAACACGATGATCAGGATGAGGCCGAGGAAGAAGGCCGGCGTCGAGTAGAAGACGAAGGCCAGCGCGGTGGCGGCGTAGTCGACCGCGCCGTTGCGGCGGGCGGCCTGGAGCATGCCGACCGGGATCGCGATGACGAGGCCGAGGACGGCGGAGATGCCGGTGAGGACGAGGGTCTTCGGCAGGCGTTCCGCGATGAGCTGCGACACCGGTTCGTTGAGCGTGTACGAGGTGCCGAGGTCACCGGTGAGCAGGCGGCCGAGGAACCGCAGGTACTGCACCGGCAGCGCCTGGTCGAGTCCCTGCGCCTGGTTGAACGCGGTGATCTGCGCGGGGGTCGCGGAGACGCCGAGGACACCGCGGGCGGGTCCGCCGGGCAGCGCGTGCAGCAGGCAGAACACCACGATCGTGACGATGAGGATCACCGCGAGCGCCTGCAGGACGCGCCTGGTGAGGTAGAGAGCTGTGGTCATGCGGCTTCCGATGGTCGGATTGGAGACGTGCGAGGGACGGGAGGCGCGGTGCGCGTCGGGCGCGCACCGCGCCTCCCGTCCGTGGTCACGGTCCTACTTGTTCCACTTCCACTGGGCCGGGTGGAAGTTGGCGAGCGAGTCCTGGTCGAACCCGGACAGGCCCTTCTTGACGACCGAGATCTGGTAGTCGGGGCTCGGCAGCCAGATCACCGGCAGGTCCTTCGCGACCGCGGCGCTGTAGTCCTGCACGGCGGTGGCGTCGGTCGAGGTGGTGGTCGCATCGATGAGGTCGTCGACCTGCTTGTTCGAGTAGCTGCCGAAGTTCGCCGAACCACCGGTCGAGAAGAGCGACTCACCGGTCGGGTAGGCCGGGAAGTACCAGCTGCCCGCGGTGCCGAAGAACGACAGGTCCCAGTCGCAGCTGGCCTCGTCGCTCGTGCACGTCGGGGTCTGCGACAGGACGCTCGACACCGGCGCGGTCTTGATGGTGAAGCCGATGCCGGTCTTCGCGAGCGAGGACTGGATCGCGCTCATCATGTTGTCGGTCACGGTCGAACCGGACTGCGACAGGACACCCATGGTGAACTTCGTGCCGTCCTTCACGCCCTCACCGCACTGGCTGTCGGACGTGCCCGGGTCGGTGCAGACCATGGTGCCGCCCTGCTCCTCCCAGCCGTGGTCGGTGAGGAGCGCCTTTGCCTTCGACGTGCTGAACGGGTACGGGTTGTCCTTCTGCACGTCGGAGACGTAGTCGGACTCCTGCGCCTGCGGGATCGGGCCGTAGGTCGAGGTGGCGGTGCCGTTGAAGACGACCTTCGACAGGGACTTCTGGTCGATCGACATCTGCACGGCCTGGCGGGCGTACAGCTGCTTGAAGACGGCGCCCATGTCCGGGTTGTTGAAGTTGTACGGCATGTAGGTGATGGCCCAGCCGGTCCACGGCTCGACCTCGTAGCCCTTCGCCGTGAACGAGGACTCCTGGTCCATGTCCGTGGCGTTGATGTAGCCGTAGTCGACCTCGCCGGAGCGGACCGCGTTCACCTCGGCGTCGGCCGTCGTGAACGGCAGCAGGTTGACGGTCGTGATCGAGGGCTTCTCGCCGCCGTCGTACTTCGTGTTCGCGGTGAGGGTGACCTTGCCGGCGGTGGTGAACGCCTTCAC
This sequence comes from Curtobacterium sp. VKM Ac-2861, assembly GCF_013204965.1. NCBI lineage: Bacteria > Bacillati > Actinomycetota > Actinomycetes > Micrococcales > Microbacteriaceae > Curtobacterium > Curtobacterium sp. VKM Ac-2861. The sequence goes on along the minus strand of NZ_JABMLA010000006.1, from coordinate 144,685 downwards.
GCCGTACGGACCGGAGATGGTCTTCCACAGGTCGTCGGTGGCGTAGTCGGAGATCTTGCCGGCCGCGGTGTTCAGGTACTTCCAGACCTGCTTCGCGCCGGCGGTGGTCTCGTCGGCGTCGGTGACCTTCGCGCTCGCGCTCGTCTTGTCCCAGGCGTGCTGCGGCAGCGGGATGATGTGGCTCAGCTGGTTGGCGAGCATCCAGTCCGAGTTGTACGCCTTGTCGAACGTGATCGTGAAGTGGGTGTCGTCGACGGTCTTGAACGAGGTCCAGTTGTCCGGCGCCTTGCCCTTCGAGTACGAGCCCCACTGGTCCTTGTTCGCCTTGATCAGGTTGAACCAGAACTCGACGTCGCGGCTCGTGATCGCCTCGCCGTCGGACCAGTGCCGGTCACCGAGGGTGATCTCGACGCTCTTGCCGTCGTCGGCGAACTCCGCGTCCGTGGCGACGGAGCCCGCTTTGTTCCACGCGATCTTGCCGGTGGAGCCGTCGTACGCGACGAGCGGCTCGTACAGCGACTGCGCGATGGAGCCGTTGTTCGTGTTGAGGTGCGCGGCGGTGCCGATCGGCAGGATCCAGTTGGGCGTGAAGTTCGCGGGGAGGGCGTAGTCGATCTCGTCCGGGTTCGCGTTCGAGGTGGCGGAACCGCCCCCGGAACATCCGGCGAGCAGGGCGCTCACGGCGATCGCTGCTCCGGTGAGGAGCGCCCAGCGGCGGGGCTTGGTCATGTGTGTCTCCTGGTGCGTGGGAGTTCTGGGGAGGTGGAGCACGCGTGCCGAGCGGCACGGACACAGTCAATGGCCAAAGCCGTTGGAAAAACAAACATCTTCGTGTAAAAACTGCGTTTCTGCCGTTTGGACGAAAGGGTGAACGGGCCGTTCCGCCGATTAGGCTCCGGGTGTTCGGTCGGTTCGGCCGTCGTTTCCCCCGGATTGGAGAAAGTCGTGACGGACCTCTCTGCTCGCGTCCTCGAACTCGTCGCGTCGGGTCAGGCCGCGAGTCGCACCGAGATCGCCACACTGCTCGGCGCCGCTCCGTCGACGGTGTCGCACGTCGTCACCCAGCTGCTGTCGCACGGGCTGCTCGCAGAAGAAGGCACCGACGTCTCGACCGGCGGCCGTCCCCGCAAGGTGCTCCGCATCGGCGGCGTCGACGAGTACGCGGTCGCCGCCGACGTCGGCGGTGGGCACGCGCGGGTCGGCATCGTGCTGCCGGGAGGCGCGCTCGAGTCGGTCGCGAACGTCCCGTTCGCGCTCTCCGACGGTCCGACCGCCGGCCTGCAGCGGTTGGCCGGCCTGCTCGAGCGGCTCGCCGACGACCGTGGCCGCGCCGGTCTGCGCGGGGTCGGGCTCAGTCTGCCCGGACCCGTCGACGTCGAGGCCGGTGTCGTCGACCTGCCGAGCCGGATGCCGGGCTGGAACGGGTTCCCGGTGGCCGCCTGGCTGTCCGACCGATTCGGCCTGCCGGCGATCGTCGACAACGACGCGAACTGCATGGCCGCCGGCGAGCAGAGCGTGCAGCCTCCGGGACGCCGGCAGACCATCACGATCAAGGCCGGGTCGGCGATCGGCGCGGGCATCGTCATCGACGGTCGCCTGTACCGCGGGTCCACGGGCTCGGCCGGGGACATCACCCACGTGCGGATCGACGCCGCGGGCGACACCCCGTGCTCGTGCGGGAACACCGGGTGCCTCGAGACCGTCGCGTCCGGAGCCGCCCTGGTGCGGATCCTGTCGGGCGCCGGGGTCGACGTCTCCTCGACCGCCGACGTCGTCCGACTCGCCTCGGACGCCCACCCCGAGGCCACCCGTGCCGTGCGCCTGGCCGGTCGGTACCTCGGCGAGGTGCTCGCGGCCAACGTGAACTTCTTCAACCCGGACGCCGTCTACCTGGGCGGCATCCTCTCCACCCTCGACCCGTTCATCGCGGCCGTGCGCAGTCAGCTCTACGAGAGCTGCCACCCGCTCATGACGCAGCACCTGGCGATCGAGCCGGTGTCGCTCGGCGCCGATGCCGGGCTCGTCGGTGCCGGCCAGTTCGCACTGCAGCGGGGCCTCGCCGCCTCGCTCGAGGAGCTGTCCACCCCCATCCCGCAGTCCACCACCAGGAACAGGAGCGCCCGTGTCTGAGACCGTGCCCGCCACCCCCGCCGTCCCCGCCGGTGCCCGTCGTCCGGTCGTCGCCATCGCCGGACTGGCCATCGAGACGTCGACCTTCACCCCCACCCGCACCCACGCACCGGCGTTCCACCCGGACCGTGGCGACGAGGTCGTGGCGCGGTACCCGTTCCTGTCCGCGATGTCCGACACTGCGGACTTCCGCGGGGCGCTCATCGGGCACGCGCTGCCCGGTGGCATCGTGGACCGGGCGTCGTACGAGGAGCTCGCGGCCGAGATCGTCACGCGACTGCGCGCGATCGTCGACGCCGAGCACGTGGACGGCCTCTGGTACGACATCCACGGCGCGATGGTCGTCGAGGGCCTCGACGACGCCGAGGCGGACCTGCTCGGCCGGATCCGTGCGGTGATCGGCCCGGACGTCATCGTGTCGGCGTCGATGGACCTGCACGGCAACGTCACGCGCGAGCTCGCCCACCAGGTCGACCTCGTCACCTGCTACCGGATGGCCCCGCACGAGGACGCCATGGAGACCAAGGAACGTGCCGTCCGGAACCTGGTCGACGTGCTCACCACGCGTCCTGCCGGAGCGCAGCGCCCCGTGAAGGCCTGGATCCCGATCCCCGTCCTGCTGCCCGGGGAGCAGACCTCGACCCGCCTCGAACCCGCCGCCTCGTTGTACGCGCAGGTGCCGCTCGTCGAGCAGACCGACGGCGTGCTCGACGCCGCGATCTGGGTCGGCTACGCCTGGGCGGACCAGCCCCGCGACCAGGCCGTCACCGTCGTCACCGGGTGGGACGAGGCCGCCGTGGCCGCCGGTGCCGAGCGACTCGCCCGTGCCTTCTGGGACGTCCGCGAGGACTTCGTCTTCGTCGCACCGACCGGCACGTTCGACGAGTGCCTCGCCGCCGCGCTCGCACCCGGCGCCGCACACCCCTACTTCGTGTCCGACTCCGGCGACAACCCCACCGCGGGCGGCTCCGGCGACATGACCTGGGGACTGACGCAGGTGCTCGCGAACCCGGCCTTCGCGAGCGCCGACGGCCCCACCCTGATCTACGCGAGCGTCCCCGGCGCCGCCGCCGTGGCGACCGCGGTCGAGGCCGGTGTGGGTGCGACCGTCACGGTGACCGCAGGTGCGTCGGTCGATGCCGTGCACGCCGGACCGATCACCATGACCGGGCGGGTCCACGCGATCAAGCACGGCGACCGCGACGCCGAGACCGAGGTCGTGCTGCAGGTCGGCAGCGTCTTCGCGATCCTGACGAAGCTGCGCAAGCCGTACCACCACGAGCACGACTTCACCGACCTCGACCTGGCACCACGGCAGGCCGACGTCGTCGTGGTGAAGATCGGGTACCTCGAGCCGGAGCTGTTCGACATGGCCGCCGACTGGATGCTCGCGCTCACCCCGGGTGGTGTCGACCAGGACCTGCTGCGCCTCGGGCACCACAGGATCGAGCGGCCGATGTTCCCCTACGATCGAGTGTTCCCCGAGGCCCCGGACCTGACCGCCAGGATCATCCCGGCCTCGGACCAGCCACTCGGAGCCTCTGCATGACCCCTTCGCCCGTTGCACTCGAGATCGCGGTCACCTCGCCGCAGGGTGCGGTCGTCGCACGGGACGGCGGGGCCGACCGGGTCGAGCTCTGCGTCGGGCTCGAGCTCGGCGGGCTGACCCCGTCGCAGGCCCTGGTCGAGACGACCCACGAGACCGGGATCCCGGCGCACGCGCTGGTCCGGTGCCGCCCCGGCGGGTTCGTGCACACCCCTGACGAGGTCGAGCTCATGGTGCGCGAGGTCCGGACGGTCCTGCGCTCCGGTGCCGCCGGTGTCGTCGTCGGCGCGCTGCGCCCGGACCGGACACTCGACGAGGACGCCCTGCGCCGCTTCGTCGACGCCGCCCGCTCGGTCAGCACGACCGCCGAGATCACCCTGCACCGGGCGATCGACCACGCGGAGGACCCCGTCGCCGCAGCAGCCACGCTCGCCGCCCTCGGGTTCACCCGCGTGCTGACCTCCGGCGGAGCCCCCACCGCGGGAGCCGGCGCTGCCACGATCGCCCGGATGGTCGACGCCGCCGGGCCGGTGCAGGTCATGGCCGGTGCCGGCGTCACCCCGGCCGACATCCGGGCGCTGGTCGCGACGGGCGCCGCCGCCGTGCACCTGTCGGCGAAGCGTGCCGCGCCGGACAGCGCCCACGCCGGGGTCCCGATGGGTGGGGCCGACGACGGTTCGGCGCACTTCGTGACCGATGCCGAGGTCGTGGCGGCCGCCCGGCGCGCCCTCGACGCCTGACACCGAGCCCGCGTCAGCCGCGACGCCCGGCTCGCGTGGCGAAGGCGTCGAGCGCTGCCAGGACCTCGTCGTTGCGGTACAGGACCCCGTGCTGGTACTCGTTCTTCGACACCAGGATCCCTGCTCCGACGAGTTTCTGGAGGTGCGGGTACGCGTTCCGCGGTTCGATCCCCATCTGGGAAGCGAGTACCGTCGCGTTCAGCACCGGCTGCCGCGCGACGACGTCGAGTGCGGCCCAGACGCCCGAATCGCTCCGAGCATCGACGCGGTCGCGCCAGCCCTGACGGATCCGCTGGATGTCGTCGACCAGTTCCGTGGCGTTGCCGATGGCGGTGAACGACGCTTCCGCCACCCGTCGGATGATCGGCTCGACGGCACCGCGGCGGTACGCCGTCAGCGCCTCGACGTAGCTGTCCGTGTCGGTCAGGAGGCCCGCCGACACGGGAACCGTCACGTTCCGGGTCAGCTCGTTCGAGCGCAGCATCGCCTGCAGCAGGGCACGCCCCGTGCGACCGTTCCCGTCGGTGAACGGGTGGACCGTCTCGAACTGAGCATGCGCCACCGCGACCTGCGCCAACCGCGGCAGGTCGAGGCGCCGCGCGAACGCCATCACGTCATCGATCAGCGTTGGGACACGCTGCCAGGCCGGAGCGACGTAGTCGGCACCGACCGGGGAGCGTCCGTCCGTGCCGATCCAGACGGGCTCCCGCCGGAACGCACCGGCGTCGTGATGGGGATCGCCGTCCATCAGCACCGCGTGCATCGCGAGCACGGTGTCCGCTGTCAACTCATCGGACAACTCGATCGCGGTGCGCATGGCTCGGGTGTTGGAGACGATCGCCGTGGCGTTGCGTTTGCCCGGAGCACCGATCTCGGCGGCGAAGACCTGTCGGGCACTGGCCGTCAGGTGCTCGATCTGCGAGGACGCCGCGGCTTCGGACCGCAGGAGCAGGGACGAGAACGGTGCCACCTCGCCACCGAGTTCGCCGTCGAAGCGCACGAGCGCCGTGGAGGCCTCGTCGACCAGCGTCGCCACCTCGTCGCGCAACCGGAGGGCGGCCGCGGAGATGTGCGGCGGCACGGCGGCGAGGTACTGTTCGCGCACCGTGTTGCGTCGAGCGGCACGAGGACCGTAGTCGGCGTCACGCCGCTCCCAGTCGAGTTGCTCGTACTCCAGCGCGGGCCAGGTGCTCGTGGCCACTCCTGCCTCCAGACCTCAGAACAACCGCGTCAGATTTTCTGACTTGTGCCACTATCTCAGAAAATCCGTCCGACCGGTTCTGACATCGGCCCGACAACGTGACGGGAGGCACGGTGCCCGCTGGCACCGCGCCTCCCGTCCGCCGTCAGCGCGTCAGCGCGTCAGCCCTTGACCGGGATCGACTGCGCCTTGAGCGCCGCCACCGTCTTGGACTGCCCGGACTCGAGTGCCTCGAGCAGCGTGCCGTCACCGGACGCCGCCGAGCCGAAACCGTCGGAGACGTCCGAGTAGGTCTGCGTCATCGTCGGACCCCAGGTGAAGGGCTGGATGTCCTTCGCCGCGGTCGCGAACTCCTCGTAGATCTTCTGGTTGCCGTAGAACGGGAGTCCCTCGGTCAGCGCGGGGAGCTCGGCGCCGGTGGAGGACGCCGGGTAGAGGTTGGCCTCCTTGTTCAGTGCGGACAGCGCCTCGGTCGAGGTGTTCAGCCAGACCAGGAACTTCGACGCCTCGGCGGGGTGCTCGCTGCCGGCGAAGACGACGTTCGACGAACCGCCCCAGGCGGCCGACTTCGACTCGCCCTCGCTCCACTGCGGCATCGGCGCGACGGCCCACTTGCCGGAGGTCGACGGCGCACCGCTCGAGATGGTGTTCGCACCCCAGACGGCGGAGACCCAGGTCCAGTCCTGGCCGCTGTCGTACGCGGCGTTCCACTGGTCGGTGAAGCTCGGCAGGGTGTTGACGAGCTTCTTGTCGATCAGGTCCTGCCAGTAGTCGGCGACCTTCTTCGACTTCGCGTCGGTCAGGTCGACCTTCCACGAGTCACCCGAGTTCGCGAACCACTGGCCGCCGGCCTGTGACACGAGCCCGGCGAACTGGTTGACGTCACCCTTGGCGAAGTTCGTGATGTTGCCGCCGAGCGCCTTGATCTTGACGGCGTCCTCGGCGTACTCCTCCCACGTCTTCGGGGCGTCGAGCCCGGCCTTCTCGAACAGGTCCTTGCGGTAGTACAGCGCCATCGGACCGGAGTCCTGCGGCACGGCGTAGACGGACTTCGACTCGCCGAAGGTGACCTGGTTCCAGAGGCCGTCGGAGAAGTCCTTCTTCGCCGCCGAGATGCCGGAGCACGCACCGATGTCCTCGAGGCCGCCCTGCACCCGGAACGCCGGCAGGGTGTCGTACTCGACCTGGCCGATGTCGGGCGCCTGCTTCGCCTTGAGCTGGTTGAAGAAGTTCTGGTACGTGCCGCTGTTGCCGTTCGCGACGATCGAGGTCTTCACCTGGATGTCCGGGTTCGCCTTGTTCCAGATGGCGACGACCTTGTCCATGTTCGGCACCCAGGTCGTGAAGTCGAGCGTGACCTTGCCGCTCGAGGGCTTGCAGCTCGCGGCTGCGGTGTCGGAGGAACTGCCGCCGCTGCCGCTGCCGCCGGCACTGCAGCCGGCGAGGGCGACGGTCGCGGCGACCGCCAGGGCGGCGACGCTGAGGAACTTCGTTGTCTTCATGCTGTTTCCGTTCGGGATGTGGTGTGGGGAGGGCTGGTGTGCGGAGGCAGTGCTGGTCGGGTGGCTACTTCAGACCGCCGGACCCGAGGCCGGAGCGCCAGAAGCGCTGCAGGCTCAGGAACGCGATGAGCAGCGGGATGATCGAGACGAACGATCCGATGAGCACGAGGGTGCGCAGGTCGGGGTACTGGTTCACGCTCGAGTTCCACGTGTAGAGGCCGAGCGTGACGGGGAACAGCGACGAGTCGCGGAGCATCACGAGCGGCAGGAAGAAGTTGTTCCAGACGGCGACGAACTGGAACAGGAAGATCGTCACGAGCGCCGGCGACATGAGCCGGACGGCGACGGTGAAGAACGTGCGGACCTCGCCGGAGCCGTCGATGCGCGCGGCCTCGATGATCTCGTCGGGCACGCTCGACGCCGCGAACAACCGCGACAGGTAGACGCCGAACGGGCTGACGATGCTCGGCAGGAACACCGACCAGAACGTGTCGGTCAGGTCGACCTGGCTGAAGATGAGGAACAGCGGCAGGGCGAGTGCCGTGGCCGGCACGAGGACGCCGCCGAGGAAGGTGTTGAACAGCGCCTCACGCCCACGGAACCGGTACTTGGCCAGGGCGTACCCGCACATCGCCGACAGCACGGTGCCGAGCAGCCCGGCGACACCGGCGTACGCGATGCTGTTGAGCAGCCAGCGCAGGTAGATGCCGTCCTGCCGGGTGAACAGCTCGGCGAGGTTCGCGAAGAAGTCCTGCACCGAGGTCGCGCTGAACCACAGCGAGAACGTGGTGTTGAAGTTCGCGGCCGTCTTGGTCGACGAGACCAGCAGCCAGAAGATCGGCAGCAGGAAGTACAGGGTGAAGACACCCATCACGATCATCGCGGCGCTGCGCGAGATGACGCTCTCCCGCGGCCCGCGTGCACCGTGCTGGTGCGGACGGGAGGCCCGGTTCGGCTCGAGCGGTCGGCCCGCGTCGCGCACGGTGTCGCCCGGGGTGGGTGCGTGGACGGTCACTGGGCGGCCTTCCGCTGGGTCAGTCGGAGGAACCCGATCGACAGGATGAACGTGGCGAGGGCGAGGACGACCGAGAACGCGGCCGCCAGGTTGAAGTTCGGCACCGACGAGGTCGAGTAGACGAGCATGTTGGGCGTGAAAGTCGACGAGATCGTCGAGGTGAACTGCCGGAAGACGGTCGGCTCGGTCAGCAGCTGCAGCGTCCCGATCACCGAGAACACCGCGGTCAGCACGATCGCCGGCACGACCAGGGGGATCTTGATCGACAGCGCGATCCGGAGCTGCGAGGCCCCGTCGAGCTTGGCGGCCTCGTAGATCTCGGCCGGGATCGCCAACAACGACGAGTAGATGATGAGCATGTTGTAGCCGACGAAGACCCAGGTCACGACGTTCGCGACGGCCCAGAGCACGGTGCCGGACCCCAGGAAGTCGACCTTCGAGGTCACGGCGGAGAACGGCGACAGGTCCGGGGCGTAGAGGTAGCCCCACATGATCGCGGCGATGACACCGGGGACCGCGTACGGCGCGAAGAAGGCCAGGCGGAAGAACCGCTTGCCACGCAGCAGCGGGGAGTCGAGCAGCAGCGCGAACAGGAGCGCGAGCCCGAGCATCACGGGGACCTGCACGACACCGAACAGCAGCACGCGGAGCACCGAGTCCCAGAACGCGCTGTTCTGGAACACGAGCGCGTACTGGCTCAGCCCGCCGAACACCTGTGTCGGGGCGCCGAACGTGCCCTGGCGCTCGATCTTCTGCAGCGACTGCCACACGGCGTACAGGATCGGGACGAGGTAGAACGCGGTGAACAGCAGGGCGAACGGGACCACGAAGATCGCGATCGCCAGGCGGTAGCGGGAACCCCCGCCCCGACGACGGACGGCGCGGGGCCGCTGGGTGGTGGTGGTCATGATCGGTTCCTGTCGGTGCGGATGATCTGGGTGCTGCCGGCGTCGAGGACGGTGACGCCGTCGACGGGTCGGTCGGTGACGAGCTCGTGGCCCGCGACGGTGTGCGAGGCGGGCTGGTCGGAGTGGTTGAGCAGGAACACCCACTCGTGCTGGTCGTCGCGGCGCCGGACGACCTCGACACCCGGTGCGGTCGCGGGATCCGGGGAGACGCCGGCCTCGGCGAGCACGCGGCGGAGCAGGTCGCGCAGCGCGTTGGCCTCGAGCACGGTGGACGTGTACCAGGCGGATCCGGCGCCGTGGTCGTTGCGGGTGACCGCGGCCGAGCCGGCGAGCGGGCCCTCGGCGTACTCGACGACGCTCGTGGCGCCGCGCAGCGCGACGGGCTCCGACCACACGGTGCCGGTGGTGCCGTCGGACAGCGCGATCGCCTGGTCCGCGGCGAGCGGCAGGAACTCGTCGACCCGGATGCCGAGCAGGTCGCGGAAGGCGCCGGGGTAGCCGCCGGTGCGGACCCGGTCGCGTTCGTCGACGATCCCGCTGAAGAAGGTGACGACCGCGTGGCCACCGGCAACGACGTGGTCGGCGATCACGGCGGCGTGCTCGTCGCGCACCAGGTACAGCTCGGGGACGACGACCGCGGCGTAGCCGTCGAGCGGGGCGCCCGGCGCGACGACGTCGACCGTGACCCCGAGGTCCCGGAGCGCGGCGTGGAACGCGTGCACCTGCTGCAGGTACCGGAGCGCAGTGGTGGGGTGGGCCTCCAGGTCGGCGGCCCACTGGTTCTCCCAGCTGAAGACGAGCGCGACCTCGGCGACGACCCGGGATCCGCGCAGTTCGCCGAGCCGCTCGACGAGCGACCCGAGGGCGACGACCTCGCGCCAGGTGCGCGAATCGGTGCCGGCGTGCGGCAGCAATGCAGAGTGGAACTTCTCGGAGCCCTGCACCGACGCGCGCCACTGGAAGAAGCAGACGCCGTCCGCGCCCCGGGCGATGTGCGCGACGGTGTCCTGCAGCATCTGGCCCGGTGCCTTCGCGACGTTGTGCGGCTGCCAGTTCACGGCGCCGGTCGAGTGCTCCATCAGCAGCCACGGGGCTCCGCCGGCGAGCCCGCGGGTGGTGTCCGCGGCGAAGGCGAGCTCGGCGTGCGGGCGGGGCAGGCGGTGGTCGAGGTAGTGGTCGTTCGCGATGACGTCCATGTCGGCCGTCCACGACCAGTAGTCGAGCGCGGTGATGTGCGCGGCGACCATGAAGTTCGTGGTGACGGGCTTGTCGCTCAGTTCGCGCAGCACGGCGGCCTCGGCACGGTGGTGGCCGAGGAGTTCGTCGGACGAGAACCGGTCGAAGTCGATGGTCTGCGCGGGGTTCGTGGACGACAGCGTCGCGCGGGGCGGCAGCACCTGCTCCCACGCTGAGTAACGCTGGCTCCAGAACGAGGTGCCCCACGCGGCGTTCAGTTCGTCGACGGTGCCGTAGCGGATACGGAGCCAGCCACGGAACGCCTCGGCCGAGACGTCGCAGAAGCAGTGCGCGTTGTGGCAGCCGAGCTCGTTCGACACGTGCCAGAGCTTGACCGCGGGGTGGTCGCCGTAGCGCTCCGCCGTGGCGCGGACCAGGGCGAGGGCGAGCTCGCGGTACACCGGTGAGCTCGGGCAGAACGCCTGCCGCCCGCCGGGCCAGCGCGTGGTGCCGTCCGCCACGACGGGCAGGACCTCGGGGTGCAGCGTGGTGAGCCACGGCGGGGTCGAGGCGGTGCCGGTGCCGAGGTCGACGCCGATGCCCGCGCCGTGCAGCAGCTCGATGACGGTGTCGAGCGCGGTGAAGTCGTACTCGCCCTGACGCGGCTCGACGTGCGACCAGCCGAAGACGTTGATCGCGACCAGGTTCACCCCGGCCTCGCGCATCAGCCGGACGTCCTCGACCCAGACCGCAGGGTCCCACTGCTCGGGGTTGTAGTCGCACCCGAAGGCGAGCCCGGTCGAGCCGAGCCCGAGCGCCCCGGTGGCGGGCGTCGGCAGGGTGGTCGTGGTCACGTCAGGGTCCTCGCTGATCGGGGCGACCGCTGCCGCTCCGGTCGTTGACGACCCCTTCGACGGCGAAGGTCACCCAGGTTCTGGGAGCGCTCCCAGTCCAGCCGGATCGAACGGGTTCGGATCGTTCTGGGAGCGCTCCCAGAGTGAACACCAGAAGCGGACCGCTGTCAACAAGACGCGTGCTGGAGCCCGTCGTGGGACGGATATGGTTGCCGCATGTCCGAGGTCCGAACCGCACGCCAGCGCGCCACGATCCAGGACGTCGCCGACGAATCAGGACTCTCCCGGGGCACCGTCTCACGGGTCCTGAACGACGAACCGTACGTGTCGCCCGAAGCCCGCGAAGCCGTGCAGGCAGCCGTCCGGCGCGTCGGCTACGTGCGCAGCGCGGCGGCCCGGAGCCTGGTCACCCGACGCTCCGGAGCGATCGCCCTGATCGTGCACGAGCCGTCGGTCCAGGTGCTCGACGACCCGAACATCGGCAACATCCTGATCGGCACCAACACGGTGTTGTCGCAGGCCGACCAGCAGCTCGTCACGATCATGGTCGACTCGGCCCGCGACAACGAGCGCGTCGTCGAGTACCTGCGCGGCGGGTTCGTCGACGGTGCCATCGTGCTGTCCGCCCGCGACGGCGACCCGATCACCCGGGCGATCGAGGAGATCGGCATGCCGGCGTGCTTCGTCGGCCACCCGTCCGACGCCGCGAACATCTCGTACATCGGCATCGACAACCGCGCGGCCGCCGAGCAGATCACCCGGCGCCTGGTCGCCACCGGCCGAAAGCGGATCGGCATGCTCGCGTCCGGACTCGACCGCGACTCGGGGCAGGACCGACTGGCCGGCTTCACCGCGGCCCTCGGCGACCGCTTCGACCCCGAGCTGGTGGCCCGCAACCCGCTGTTCAGCTACACCGCCGGCGCCGACGGCATGCGTGAGCTCCTCGACCGGGCCCCCGACCTCGACGGGGTGTTCGCCGCCTCGGACGCCGTGGCTGCCGGCGCGATGGACGTCCTGCAGCGCAGCGGCCGGTCGGTCCCCGGTGACGTCGGCGTGGTCGGCTTCGACGACAGCGCCTGGGCACTGCGTTGCGATCCGCCGCTGTCGACGGTCCGGCAACCCGCGCACACCCTCGGCGAGAGCGCGGCGCAGCAGGTGCTCGCGCAGATCGCCGGTGCCGACGAGGGCCCGCACGGACTCATCCTGCCGACCGAGGTGGTCTGGCGCGGCTCAGCCTGAGCACCACCCTCCGACCGCCGGCTCGGTAGCATGGCCCGGTCCCCGTCACCGTCGACCGGTCCACCCCGCGAAGGAGCCCCGATGCCCCCGACCCCTCCCCGGATCGGCCTCGTCGGCGCTGGCGGCATCGCCCACGCGCACATGCCCGGCCTGCTCCGCCTCGGCCCGGTCGTCGTGTACGCGCAGGACGGTGCACCGGAGCTCGCGGCGGCGTTCGCCCCTGCTGCAGCCGCCGCGGGGTCGTCGATCACCGTCGTCGACTCGCTCGACGACCTGTTCGCGGCCGTCGACGTCGTGGACGTGGTGACGCCGACCTTCGCCCACGCCGAGGTCGTGCGGGCCGCACTCGCCGCCGGCAAGGACGTCGTGTCGGAGAAGCCGCTCGCCCGGACCGACGCCGACGCTGCCGACCTGGTGGCCCGTGCGCGGGACGCTGGCCGACAGCTCTTCCCGGCCCACGTGGTGCGCTTCTTCCCCGCGTACGTGCGCCTGCACGACGCCGTCACCACGGGCCTCCTGGGCGACCTGGCCGTCCTGCGGTTCGTGCGCTCCGGGGCCTTCCCGATCCGCACCGCGTGGTTCGCCGACCGGGCACTGTCCGGCGGCATCGTGATGGACCAGATGATCCACGACCTCGACATCGCGCGGTGGGTCGCCGGGCCGGTCAGCACGGTGTCGGCGGTCGGCGTCCGTGCCGGCACCGAGGCCGAGCCGGTGGAGGCAGCACACGTCCTGCTCACGCACGAGTCCGGCGCGATCAGCCACGTCGCCGGGATCTGGGGACCGCAGCACCTCGCGTTCTCGACCGAGTACTCGGTGACGGGCACGCGCGGCAGCCTGGCGCACCGGTCGCTCGACGAACAGGACTACGTCGCCGACCTCGCGGTGCCCAACGCCGCGGACGGCTTCCTGCCCGAGGTCGACCCCGCCGACGACCCGTACGGGCTCGAGCTGGCCGAGTTCCTCGGAGCGTTCGCCGGCGGCGCCGCTCCGCGGGTGACGGCGGCGGACGGCGCCGAGGCAGTCCGGATCGCGAACGCGGCACTCGATTCGATGGACACCGGGCAGCCGGTGTCCCTGACGACGGGGGCTCGCGCGTGACCGCTCTGAAGATCGCCGTGATGTCGTTCGCCCACACCCATGCGATCGGCTACCTCACCGCCCTCACCGCGATGCCGGGGGTCGAGGTCTGCGGTGCCGATCCGGGCGGCGTCAGCACGGGCGAGACCGTCATCGAGCTCCGCGGCCGCGACCTGGCCGACGAGCTCGGGGTCGACTACGCGGAGACGTACGACGAGCTGCTCGCCTGGGGCCCGGACGCCGTCGTCGTCACGAGCGAGAACGCCCGGCACCGCGAACTCGTCGAGGCCGCGGCCGCCGCCGGTGCGCACGTCCTGTGCGAGAAGCCGCTCGCGACCACGTTGGAGGACGGCCTCGCGATCCGCGACGCCGTCGAGGCGGCGGGCGTCATGCTCATGGTGGCGTTCCCGGTGCGGTTCACCTCGGCGTTCGACAAGCTCCGCGCAGCGCACGACTCCGGGGCGCTCGGGCAGCTGTTCTCGGTCCGCGGCGCGAACAACGGCATGCTCCCCCTGACCCGGTCGTGGTTCACCGAGCCGGAGCTGTCCGGCGGCGGCGCGATCGTCGACCACGTCGTGCACATCGCGGACCTGCTCGAGGGCCTGATGGGGTCGGCACCCGTCACCGTGACCGCGGTGGCGAACCGCACACTGCACGCGGCCCGGGCGCAGGCGGAGACCGCCGGACTCGTCACGATCACGTACGCGAACGGCGTCGTCGCCGCGATCGACTGCTCGTGGAGCAAGCCGGACACCTCGGCGGTGTGGGGTGGGCTGACGCTCGACGTCGCCGGGACGGGCGGCACGGTGTCGCTCGACTTCTTCGGGGCGGCTGCTCGCGGGATCATCGCGGAGACCGGGCTGCCGATCGAGTCCCGTTACGGCGCCGACCCCGATGCCGCGATGCTCCGGACGTTCGTCGATGCCGTCCGGGCGGGCGTGCAGCCGCAGCCGGACGTGCACGTCGGGCTGCGGACCCTGTCGATCGTGCTCGCGGCGCAGGAGTCGGTGGCGTCGGGCCGCACCGTGCCGGTACCCGCCGAGTAACGACACGACACGCGGGAATGGCCTGCGACCGGCACTGCTTGACGAACCCATGACCTCGTCAGCAGAGCGCCGCGGGTGGCTCGGTGTCACGTCCGTCGCACTCGGATCCTTCGTCCTCGTGCTCTCCGAGTTCCTGCCGATCGGACTCCTGCCCGCCATCGCCGCCGACCTCGACGTCGGGATCGGCACGGCCGGGCTCATGGTCGTCGCCACCGGGCTGGTCGGTGCCGTCGCGGCGCCGGTCGTCACGGTCCTGACCTCGCGCGTGGACCGCCGTGTCGTGCTCGTCTCGCTGACCGTGCTGCTCGTGGTGGCGGACGGGCTCGCGGCGATCGCGCCCTCGTTCGGTGTGCTGCTCGTGGCCCGGATGCTCCTGGGCGTCGGCATCGGCGGGTTCTGGGCGATCGGCGCCGGCATCGCCGGTCGACTGGTCCGGCCGGCCGCCACGATCCGGGCGACCTCGCTCATCACCGCGGGCGTCTCGGTCGCGACGGTCGTGAGCCTGCCGCTCGGCGCCCTCGTCTCGTCGCTCGCCACCTGGCGGCTCGCGTTCGTCATCGGCGGCGTGCTCGGCCTGGTCGCGCTCGTCCTGCAGCTCGCGATGCTGCCGCGCATCCCCGCGCAGCAGCAGGTCCGGTTCGCGACGCTCGGCTCGCTGCTCCGCGTCCCCCGTGCCCGTGTCGGTCTGATCGCCGCCGCGTTCCTGTTCGCCGCACAGTTCGCCGCCTACACGTACATCGCGCCGTACCTGCAGGACCTGGTCGGGGTCGGCCCGGACACCGTCACGCTCGCGCTGCTGGTGTTCGGCGTCGCGGGGATCGTCGGGAACTTCGCCGCGGGCTTCACCCTGGGGCGGAGCGTGCTCGGGACGATCAGCGTGTCCAAGATCGCCCTCGCGGTCGCCGTGGTCCTGCTCCCCCTGCTCGCGCACTCCGTCGTCGGGGTGTTCGTGCTGCTCGTGGTGTGGGGGCTGGTCTGGGGCGCGTTGCCGCTCGGCATGCAGACGTGGATGTCCACCGCCTCGCCCGCCGGGTCCGAGACCGGGCTCGCGCTGTTCGTCACGACCATCCAGCTCGCGATCGCCGCGGGATCGGTGCTCGGCGGCGCAGCGGTGTCGTCGTTCGGCCTCGCCGCGGACTTCTGGTTGTCCGGAGGGGTCGCCGTCGTGGGCGCGATCGTGCTCGTCTCCCTCGGGCTGCGCCGCTCGAGCGCGGTGCCGGTCGCCGACGAGGCTCCGGCACCCGTGCCGGTGACGACCTCGACGGGTTCCGTCGCCGTCGCCTGCCCCTGACCGCCACCCGCGCCGTCAGAGCGCGGGGAGGGTGACCACGGCGTCGGCTGCGGCGATCGCCACCGGATCGTGTGCGGCGTGCACGACCACCACGCCGTCGGCAGCCTCGGCGGCGAGCGCCGCCACCACGAGCGCCGCGGACGCCGCGTCGACGCCGGCCGTCGGTTCGTCGACGAGCAGCACCCGCGCCCGCTGCGCCAGCCCGAGTGCCACGAGCGTGCGCTGCCGCTGGCCGCCGGACAACGCGTCGAGCGGGCGGTCGGCCAGGTCCGCGATCGCCATCCGCTCGAGCTGCGCGTCGACGACGACGCGGTCGTCGCGTCCGAGCGGTCGCCACCAGGCCCGGTGACGCCACCGCCCCATCGCGACGGTCGCGCGGACCGTGAGCGGGAGCGTGGTCGGCGGGACGGACTGGCTCACGTGGGCGACGCCGTCGGACGGGAGGCCCGTGATGCGCCCGGCGGTCGGCCGCAGCACGCCCGACACCACGTCGAGCAGCGTCGACTTGCCGGACCCGTTGGGTCCGGTCAGCGCGGTGACCCGGCCGGCCGGGAAGGCCGCGTCGAGGCCGTCGAGGACGGTCCGCTCCCCGCGCAGGGCGGTCACCTGCTCGAGGCGGACGGCTGGTCGTGTGTCGGCTGCTGGCACCTGAACACGCTATCAGTATCGATAGTCGTTTTCATGTAGCGTCTCGGATCGTGACCTGGCTGACCGACCCCTTCACCGTCGACTTCATGGTGCGCGCCCTGACCGGCGGCTCCCTGGCCGCGGTGCTGTGCGCCGTCGTCGGGACGTGGGTGCTCGTGCGCGGGATGGCGTTCCTGGGCGAGGCACTGTCGCACGGCATGCTGCCCGGCGTCGCGATCGCAGCGCTCACCGGAGTCCCCGCGGTGCTCGGCGCCGCCGTGAGTGCCGGGGTGATGGTGTTCGGCGTCGGGGCGCTGCGACGGCGCGGTGGCTTGTCCTACGACACCTCGATCGGGCTGCTCTTCGTCGGGATGCTCGCGCTCGGGGTCATCATCGTGTCGGCATCGCGGTCCTTCGCCACCGACGTCACCGCGATTCTGTTCGGCGACGTGCTCGCCGTCACCCGCGCCGACCTCGTCGGCCTGGCGATCGCCGTCGCCGTCGCCCTGCTCGTCGCCGCCGTGTTCCACCGACCGTTCACGGCACTCGCCTTCGACGTCCGCAAGGCCGCGACGCTCGGCCTGCACCCCCGCCTCGCCGAGGTGGTCCTCATCGGACTGGTCACACTCGCCGTCGTCGCCTCGTACCGCGCGGTCGGCACCCTGCTGGTCGTCGGACTGCTGCTCGCGCCCGCCGCCGCGGCCCGCGCCTGGACGAAGCACGTGGCCTCGACGATGCTCCTCGGCGCGGTGCTCGGTGTCGCCGCCGTCCTGGTCGGCCTGCTCGTCTCGTGGCACGCCGGCACCGCCGCCGGCGCCAGCATCGCGGCCGTCGCCGTCGCCGGGGTCGCCCTGTCCCGAGGGCTGGCAGCCGTCGCACGCAGCACCGCGCGCGCGACCACCAGGCCCGTCGAACACCCCGTCCGAGCACCAGCACGAGAGGCACCATGAACCACGACCCGACCACCGACCGCCCACACACACGCGCACGACAAACGCGACTCCTCGGCGCCCTGGGCCTGACGACCGGCCTCGCGCTCACCGTCACGGCGTGCTCCACCGCGTCGACACCGCCGGCCGACGACGCCAGCGCGACCACGGCCCCGCACGGCTGGGTGGCGGGCGCGACCGAGTCCCAGGAACCGCAGCTGGGCCTCCTGGCCGTCTCCGCGACCGGCGAGACGGCGCTGCACGACCTGCTCACCGGCGAGACGACCGACCTGGACCGCGTCGGCGCAGCCGAGCACTCCGCGACCGACGGTCGGTTCCTGGTGACGAGCGGCGGCAACCGCACCACGGTCATCGACGGGGGCTCCTGGACCGTCGACCACGGCGACCACACGCACTACTACGCCGCCGAGCCGCGCGTCGTCGGGACGCTCGAGGGCGGCGGTCCGGTCCAGGTGCACTCGTCGGAGACGATGACCACGATCGCCTGGCCGGAGCGCGGCGAGGCGGTGGTGCTCGACCGCGCAGCACTCGGGCAGGGCGAGCTCGACGAGACCGCACGACTCGACGCGACCGTGCTGCTGCCGCTCGGCGAGCACCTGGTGGCTGCCGAGGGCGATACCGTCCGCGTCCTCGACACCGACGGAGAGCAGACCGGGTCGACCGAGCCGACCGGGTCGACCAGCGCCGGACAGGCCTGCACCGACCCCGCTGGTGGGATCGTCACCCGCGCAGGCGCCGTGGTGGGCTGCGCCGACGGAGCGGTCGTCGTCGACGATGCCGGCGCGACCTCGTTCGTCGCACTGCCGGACGACGCCGAGCGTCCGACCGCCTTCGCCGCACGGGCCGGCCGCCCCACGGTCGCCGGACTCGCGGGCGACACCGGCTTCTGGTTGCTCGACGTCCGACAGGGCTCCTGGCAGCACGTGCCGACCGAACGGCCGCTGCGTGCGGTGGTCGCCGTCGACGACCAGGACGAGCACGCGGTCGGGGTCGACGACGCCGGTCGGGTGGTCGTGGTGACCGCCTCGACCGGGAAGGTCGCGACGACCGACCCCCTGGTCGACAGCGACACCGACACCGACACCGCGCCGCTGCT
Source organism: Curtobacterium sp. VKM Ac-2861 (assembly GCF_013204965.1). NCBI lineage: Bacteria > Bacillati > Actinomycetota > Actinomycetes > Micrococcales > Microbacteriaceae > Curtobacterium > Curtobacterium sp. VKM Ac-2861. The sequence continues at coordinate 126,284 of NZ_JABMLA010000006.1, read as the reverse complement.
CCAGCTCGACGCGCAGCGCGCCTACGTGGCCGACCCCACGGCCGCCGTCGTGCACGAGGTCGACTTCGCGGACGGCGCCCGCGTGGCCCGGACCATCGAGCTCCCGTTCGCGCCCGTCGCGTTCGCCGAGGTGGGACTGTGAGCGGAACCACGCCGGTCGGGCGCACCGCGCGTGCGGTGGCAGCGGCCCTCGTCGTCACCGCCCTCGCCGTCACGACAGCCGGCTGCACCACGACCGGGTCGGACCGTCCACTCGTCGCCGTGACGACGAACATCCTGGGCGACGTCGTGACCGAGGTCGTCGGCGACGACGTCGACGTCATGGTGCTCATGCCCCCTGGCGGCGACCCGCACTCGTTCGAGGTGTCCGCGCAGCAGGCGGCGCGACTCCGGAGCGCAGACCTGGTGGTCGAGAACGGCCTCGGGCTCGAGGAAGGGGTGGCCCACCACGTCCGCGCCGCGGCCGACGACGGCGTGGCCGTCTTCACCGCCGGAGACGCGATCGGCGCCCTGGAGTGGACCACCGACGACGACAGCGGCCCGGACCCGCACTTCTGGACGGACCCCGCGCGCATGGTCGACGTGGTCGAGGCCCTCGACGACGAGCTGGACGCCGTCGGCATCGACGCTCCCGGCGCCGAGGCCTACACCGACCGGCTCGAGGCCCTCGACGACGACATGACCGCCGCGTTCGACACCATCCCCGCCGATCGCAAGGCCCTGGTGACGAACCACCACGTGTTCGGCTACCTCGCCGACCGCTACGGGTTCCGGGTGGTGGGTGCCGTGATCCCGAGCGGCACGACCCTGGCGTCCCCGAGTGCCGCCGATCTGCGTGACCTGGCGGACGCGATCGAGCACGCGGGCGTCCCGACGATCTTCGCCGACGCCTCCCAACCCGCACGCCTGGCCGAGGTCCTGGCGGACGAGGTCGACGTGCAGGTGTCGATCCGCTCGCTGGCGAGCGAGTCCCTGACCGAGGACGGCGCTGCGTCGACCTACCTCGGGATGATGCGCTCGAACACCGACTCGATCGTCGACGGCCTGACGGCTCCGATTTCTAGATGAGAATGAGAATCAGTACAGTGATGCCCATGACCAGAACCAAGACCCTCCGCGCCGCAGCACTGCCGGCCGCGCTGCTCGGCACCGTTGCCCTGGCCCTGACCGGGTGCGCCACGAACGCAGCCGACGCCGAGAGCACCTCGACCCCGAAGGCGGACAGCACCCGCATCACGCTGACCTACGACGGCGGCCTGCTCGTGCTCGACCAGGACCTGCAGGTCGTGGCCGACGACGCCGTCGACGGCTTCACCCGCGTGAACCCCGCCGGCGACGGCCGCCACGTGCTCGTCACGGTGCCCGAGGGCTTCCGGGTGCTCGACACCGCAGCGGACCCGGCCCTCACCGACGAGGTCTTCCCGGCCGACACCGGTGGGCACGCCGTCGTGCACGGCGACCGCACCGCCCTGTTCGCCGACGGAACCGGCGACGTGACGACCTTCGACAACACCGACCTCGACGGCGACGCCCCGCCCGACGCCCGGACCACCGAGTCCGAGGCGGCGCACCACGGCGTCGCGATCGAGCTCGAGGACGGCACGCTCCTGACCACCATCGGCACCGAGGAGAGCCGGAGTGGCGTCCGAGCCCTGGACGCCGACGGCGAGGAACTCACCCGCTCCGAATCGTGCCCGGACGTGCACGGCGAAGGTGCGGTCCAGGACGAGGTCGCGGTCTTCGGCTGCACCGACGGCGCGCTCGTCTACGCCGACGGCGCGTTCGAGAAGCTCGACGCCCCGACCGAGTACGGCCGCACCGGCAACCTGTTCACCACGGACACGTCGTCGGTCGCGGTCGGTGACTACAACGACGACCCGGACAGCGAGGGCTACCTGCTCGACCAGATCGCCCTGATCGACGCGGCCTCGGGGAAGTACACCGTCGCGGACCTGCCCGACGGCGTCGGCTTCACGTTCCGCGACCTGGCGCGCGGCCCCGGCGACGAAGCGGTGGTCCTCGGTGACGACGGCGCCCTGCACACCTTCGACGAGACCAACGGGGAGCAGCTCGACTCGTTCCCCGTGATCGACGCGTGGGAGGGCCCGGCCGAGTGGCAGGACGCCCACCCCGCCGTGAAGGTCGCCGGCGACATCGCCTACGTCACCGACCCCGCCGAGCGGAAGGTGCACGCCGTCGACCTGACCACCGGCAAGATCGTCGCCTCCAGCGACGCACTGCCGGGCGTGCCCAACGAGATTGCGGTCGCGTAGCGCTCTCGACGGAACCAGACGGCGGACGGGAGGCCCGTGGCGACACCGCCACGGGCCTCCCGTCCGTCCTGGGGTCGCGTCAGCCCTGCGGCGGCGCGTAGAACTGCAGGTCGTTGCCCTCGCTGTCCTTGAACGGGACGATCTTGCCCCACGGGTGCTCACTGATCTCGCCCTGCACGTCCGCACCACGCTCGCGGATGCTGGCCAACTCGTCTTCGATCGACCCGTCCGGCTGGAACGTGATGACCGCTCCCCCGCCGCTCGACGGACTCGCCGACTCACGGCCGTTCAGCCCGATCATCAAGCCGTTCGCGTCGATCTCGCTCCAGTCGTCGGACTCGTCCGTGACCGTCAGTCCGAGGGTGTCGCGGTAGAACGCGACCGCCCGCTGCATGTCGGTGACCGGGACCCATACCGCTGCGACTCCGCTTGCCATGGTGCTGCCTTCCGTCGGTGTTGCCGTACGGCGGAGCGTAGGCAGCACGCGATGCGCACCGACTCAGCGGTCCCTCGTGCGTTCGGAAATCGGATGGCACCTGCAATCCGACTGCGCATCGGCCTCGAATGCCCTGTGCGCGACATCCGTGGCGCGCTCGACAAGAGAGGTCTCACCATGACCAGCAACGCAGCAACCGCTCGCAACCGCACCGGCTCGACGTGGACCCAGAAGGGTGCGCTCCTCTTCGGTGTCGTCTTCCTGATCGTCGGCATCGCCGGCTTCATCCCCGGACTCACGATGGACATGGGCTCGATGTCGATGGCCGGTCACGGCTCCATGGCCTTGCTCCTGGGCCTGTTCCAGGTGTCCGTCCTGCACAACATCGTGCACCTGCTCTTCGGCATCGTCGGACTCATCGCAGCCCGTTCGGCGTCGGGCGCTCGCCTGTACCTGATCGTCGGCGGCATCGTCTACGCGGTCCTGTTCGTCTACGGTCTGTTCACGGCCGGCATGGCGGACCCCGCGAACTTCGTCCCCCTGAACAGCGCGGACAACGTCCTGCACGCGTTCCTCGCCGTCGCGATGATCGTCCTCGGCTTCGTGCTGCCGCGCATCGGCGCGCGCACGCGCTGATCGCTCCGGACGCGACCAGAAGCGCTCCGGACGCGACCAGAAGACCGACGGGAGGCCCGTGGCGACACCGCCACGGGCCTCCCGTCCGTCTCCGCGTTGCGTCCCGTGACCGCCCCCGGAACCGAGCGGCGTACTGTCCGCAACATGCCTGCTCTCACCGACACGTTCACCCTGTCCAACGGCCTGCACATCCCGAAGATCGGCTTCGGCACCTGGCAGATCCCGTCCGGCGACGACGCCTACGACGCCACGAAGACCGCCCTGGACGCCGGCTACCGCCACATCGACACCGCCCTGGCCTACGGCAACGAGGCCAGTGTCGGCCAGGCCATCCGTGACAGCGCCGTCCCCCGCGACGAGGTCTTCGTCACGACGAAGCTGCCCGCCGAGATCAAGACCGCCGACGGCGCCCGTGAGGCCTTCGAGACCTCGAGCCGCAACCTCGACGTCGGCGTCATCGACCTGTACCTCGTGCACGCGCCGTGGCCCTGGGACGCCATCGGCTCCGACCACCGCGACGGCAACGTCGAGGTGTGGAAGGTGCTGGAAGAGGTCTACGACGCCGGCCGGACCCGCTCGATCGGTGTCTCGAACTTCGCCGTCGCCGACCTCGAGGACCTGCTCGGCCGCACCGACGTCGTCCCGCACGCCAACCAGATCCGTTGGTTCATCGGCAACACCCAGGACGAGACCACCGCGTTCGACCGCGAGCACGACATCCTCACCGAGGGATACTCGCCGCTCGCCACCGGTGGCCTGCTCGAGAACACGCAGATCGCCGAGATCGCGGCGAAGTACGACAAGTCCGTCGCCCAGGTCGCGATCCGCTACCTGCTCGAGAAGGACGTCCTGCCGCTGCCGAAGTCCACCACCCCGTCGCGCATCGCCGCGAACGCCGACGTCGACTTCGTGCTCTCCGCCGACGACGTGGCCGCGCTCGACGCACTCGAGGACACCACGAACTGACGCGGCCCCACCCCGGATCGGAGGCGCGGGGCCCGCTGGCCCCGCGCCACCCGTCAGTCAGACCGCGGGCTTCACCCGATCTTCCGCAGCCCGAGCGCAGCCTTCTTCCGCACCCACGGGCGGTCGTCGGTCAGCTTTTCCTCCAGGGCCTCGCGCGCTCGCGGGTTCGGCCGCTTGCTCACTGCGAAGACGGCATGCCCGCTGATGTCGTGGTCGTCCATGAGTTGCAGGAGGACGTCGACCGCTTCGGGCCGCTTCGACTTCCCCAGCGCGAGGGCCACCATCTGCCGTGCACGTCCGTACTGAGGATCGAGCGCGAGCGCTGCCACGTCATCGAAGTAGGTGTCCACGTACGCGGTCTCGATCGAGTTCCCCACAGCCCAGCGCGTGCCCGCTTCGTCAGGGAAGTTCCGGAACGCCTCGATCAGCGCGGGCATCGCGGTTCCCTTCGCGGATGGATTGCTCAACGCCCGAGCGACGTCCTGTTGCATTGCCGGCGTCCGTGCCTTCCGCAGCCACTCGATCAGCAGGGGGACCGCGTCCTTGTAACGAATCCCGGCCTGGGCGAAGACGGACAGGTTCGAGAAGTCGTACCCCAGCTTGCGGAGGCCGGCCAGGATCGCCGATTGCTCGGCGGCTTCTTCTGGAGTGAACGGCATCAGGTCCTCAGGAGCTCGTATCGGCGCGGCACGCGCAAGAACATCATCGGACCGACAGGTCCATCGCGACGACCGCGAGCGCGAAGACCAGGATGATCACCACGAGACCGACGATCCGGCGTCAGCACCCGCCGCCGGATCGTCGGTGGGCCGGAGGCACCGAACACCCACGTCACGATCGTGACGATCAGCGCGACCAGCGGCACGAGGAACTGCGCGGTCTCCCCGACCGCGTACGAACACTGCAAGGTGACGTCGGAAGCACAGGGCGTGTACTGCTCCAGCTGCGCGGCGAGCATCCCCGGCAGCGAACCGATCGTCGCGAACACCTCGAGGAACACCAGGCAACAGAGCGCGAGGCCCAGCGGCCACGAACGTCGCGGGTGGCGCAGGCCATCGTCGGGCAATGCTGACCTCTTCATGTGAGCCCGACCGTACCGCAGAGGCGACGCAGAGCACGTCCTCGTACTGTCGAGGTGTGCCGGCCCGGCGACGGGAACAGACAGCCCCGGTTGTCGGTTGCACCACACGGTGCCGCAGCCAGCGGCACGACGACCTCAGGAGGCCACCATGACCACCACCGAAACCGCCATCCTCGCCGGCGGCTGCTTCTGGGGAGCGCAGCAGCTCCTCCGCCGCCGACCCGGCATCATCAGCACCCGCGTCGGCTACTCGGGTGGCGACACCCCGAACGCGACGTACCGCAACCACGGTGACCACGCCGAGGCGGTCGAGATCGTCTTCGACCCGTCGGTGATCTCGTACCGCGACCTGCTCGAGTTCTTCTTCCAGATCCACGACCCGTCGACGAAGGACCGCCAGGGCAACGACGTCGGCCGTGCCTACCGTTCGGCGATCTTCTTCACGTCGCCCGAGCAGGAGCAGGTCGCGCGCGACACCATCGCGGATGTCGACGCGTCGGGCATCTGGCCCGACAAGGTCGTCACCGAGGTCGAGCCCGCTGGCGACTTCTGGCAGGCCGAAGAGGAGCACCAGGACTACCTCGAGAAGTACCCGGCCGGGTACACGTGCCACTTCGTGCGTCCGGGGTGGAAGCTCCCGCACCGCGACGAGGCGACCGCGGCGGTCTAGGGCAACCCACCAAGAGACGGGAGGCACGGTGCCAGCTGGCACCGTGCCTCCCGTCTGCTCTTGGGTCACGCCCACTGCATCCGGCGTGCGTCAGCCGCGCGGCACCAGTGCGTCGATCGCGGCGAGCTCCTCGTCGGTGAGCGGGGCACCCGCGAGCGAGTCGAGCGTGCCGTCCAGCTGACGGACGCTCGATGCCCCGACCAGCGCCGACGTGACGGCGGGCTGCCGGAGCACCCACGTGATCGCGAGCTGCGCGAGCGTCTGCCCGCGGGCCGCAGCGATGTCGTTGAGCGCCCGCGCCGTGGTCAGGTACTCGTCGTCGATGCGGTCCGCACCGAACCAGCGGCCCTCGGCCGCACGCGACCCCACCGGAACCGAACCGTCCAGGTACCGGTCCGTCAGCAGCCCACCGGCCAGCGGCGAGAACACGATCGCACCGGTGCCGAGACGCGTGAGCTCGTCGAAGAGCCCGTCCTCGGGGACCCGGTCGAACATGTTGTAGCGCGGCTGGTGGATGAGCAGGTGCATGTTCTCGGCGGCGAGCGCCTCGGCTGCCGCGGCGGTCTGCGCCGGGTCGTAGTTCGAGATGCCCGCGTAGAGCGCCTTGCCCGAACGGACCGCGGTCACGAGCGCGCTGACCGTCTCCTCGATCGGGGTCTCGGGGTCGGGACGGTGCGAGTAGAAGACGTCGACGTAGTCGAGCCCGAGGCGCCCGAGCGACTGGTCGAGCGACGCGAGCATGTACTTGCGGGAGCCCCGGTCACCGTACGGGCCCGGCCACATGTCGTAGCCGGCCTTCGTCGACACCACGATCTCGTCACGGTACGGACGCAGGTCCGACTCGAGGATGCGGCCGAACTGCTCCTCGGCCGACCCGGGAGGCGGACCGTAGTTGTTCGCCAGGTCGAAGTGGGTGATCCCGCGGTCGAAGGCGTGCAGCACGATGTCGCGCTGCGTGGCGAGTGCACGGTCGGCGCCGAAGTTGTTCCACAGGCCGAGGGAGATGCGCGGCAGCATGAGGCCACTCCTTCCCACGCGCTGGTACGGGAGCTGCTCGTAGCGGTCGGCGGCAGGCAGGTGGACGTCAGGCATCGTTGCTCGATCCGGGGTCGGGGACAGGCCATCGAGAACGCTACCGCTTCGGGTCACGCAGCCGCTTGGTCACCTGAGGGACACGTCCGGTTGGGCAGTTGTCGGGTCACACAGGACAGGATGGGACCAGCCGACCGATCGGCGGGCAGAGGAGACACCGTGGACACAGCGCCGTACTCGCAACCACTCCGGGAGTACATCGAGCAGCTCCGGACCGAGGGCTACAGCGTCGCCGACGGGCACACCGCCGACCCGGACCTCATCGACCCGCACGGCAACCCCGTCCTGACGTGGCGCGACGACTACCCGTACGACGAGCGGTTGCCGCGCGAGGAGTACGAGTTCGCGAAGTACCAGCTGCAGATCGAGCTCCTGAAGTGCCAGTACTGGCTCGAGGACACCGGCCAGAAGGTCGTCGTGCTGTTCGAGGGGCGTGACGCCGCGGGCAAGGGCGGCACCATCAAGCGGTTCACGGAGCACCTCAACCCCCGCACCTCGCGCGTGGTGGCGCTCAGCAAGCCGAGCGAACGGGAACGCGGTGAGTGGTACTTCCAGCGCTACGTGCAGCACCTGCCGTCGGCCGGCGAGATGGTCCTGTTCGACCGCTCCTGGTACAACCGCGCCGGCGTCGAGCGGGTGATGGGGTTCTGTGACGACGCCGAGTACGAGTCGTTCATGACCCAGGTGCCGCAGTTCGAGCGGATGCTCGTCGACTCCGGCATCCACCTGACGAAGTTCTGGTTCTCGGTCACCCGCCGCGAGCAGCGCACCCGGTTCGCGATGCGGCAGCTCGACCCGGTTCGCCGGTGGAAGCTGTCCGACATCGACCTGCTGTCCCTCGACCGCTGGGAGGACTACACCGAGGCGAAGATGGCGATGTTCACGCGCACCGACAAGCGGTACGCGCCGTGGACCATCGTGCGGTCTAACGACAAGAAACGCGCCCGACTCAACGCGATGCGGTACTTCCTGACGCAGTTCGACTACCCGGACAAGGCGGTCGACGTGATCGGCAAGCCGGACCCGCTCATCGTGCGGCGCGGCAAGCGGGACGTCGACATCGAGTGAGCGGACCGTCAGGAGTCGGCGCTCGGGCGTAGGGGTTCCGTCAGGGCACCTTCCCCCTTGCCCGTCCGCGCGGGAACGTGTCCGGTGTGACACTGACAGCGATCATGCCGACGCTCCGTGCGTCCCTGCCGGATCCGATGGACCCGGTCCTGTGGCCGGCCCACACCGTGGCGACCACCGACGACCTGGTGGTCGCCGCGATCTCGATGGTCCGGCTCGCCGACCTGACCGGCACCCCGAGCGTGCACACCGCGGAGCAGTCGCCGCCGCGCTACCGCCCCCGCGGCTGGACCCCTCGTGACGTCAGCGTCGCGGTCGCGTCGGTCACCCGGGTCCGACGGCCGCGCACCGGGGTGGTGCTCCTGGAACTGGACGCGGTCCTGCCGACCTGCGCCGTGCTCGACCAGGTGCGCCTGATCGGACGCCGGAGCACCGCTCCCCTCGCCACGATGTACGTCGTCACCCGATGTGACGGTCAGGCCGACGGTCCGTTCCACCGCCTCCCGGCTCCGCTGCCGGCCGACGTCCGCGATGGCGACCTGGTCTGCTTCCCCTGCCTGACGACCGTCCGGCACCGGGACGTCGTCCCGGTCCGCGCCGAACTCCTGCCGGTGGGACGGTGACCACGGCGACGTCCGTCCGCGACCGCCTGCTCGACGGGCCGCACCTGTGGGGCCGCTACACGATCCGGCCGGTGGGACGCACGATGTGGACCTCGCGGACCCTCGTCGTGTTCCCGCCCGGGACGAACACGAGTGAGCGCCTGCTGCTCCGGGCGTGGCACGTGTGGCCCGCCGTCGGGGCGTTCTCCGCGCTCGTGGTCGTGGTCCTGGCGGTCTCGGTACCGGCGGCGGGCATGCCCGTCGGGCTCGCGCTGTACGCCGCGGGGTTCGTCGTCCTCGGCCGGGCCACCAGGCGGCTGCGGCCGCGGGTGCGCTCGATCACCGTGACCACGTTCCTGGGCACCGGTCGGCCGGAGGTGCACGGCGACGAGCGACTCCTCGCCGGGTCGCTCGACGCGCTCTCGATCTTGGAGCGGGCGGTGCGGGCGCACCGGCTCGCGCCCGTCGACTTCGAGCTCATCTGGGCGGACGTGTGGGCTGCACTGCCGGAGCAGCCGCCACGGGCAGGGTGACCCATCCCGAGCGCGGTGCCCCGCTGGCTCGGACCCGCCGGCTCAGCGCCGCCAGGCCGCCCACTCGGGGTCGTGCCCGGGCCAGACCTCGACGCCGGGCTCGGCGGCCAGGTCCGCCAGCCGGTCGATCGAACGCTGCGCCTCGAGCTCGTCCCCGGCCCTCCCCACCCACCCGCACGGAGTCCGCTCGGTGAGGTTCCGCTCGAGGTCGGCGGCGTCGCACGCGAGCACCACGGTCCGATCCGGCAGGTCGACGCGGAACGACTGGTGCCCCGGCGTGTGTCCGCGGGTGTCGAGTGCAGTCAGGCCGGGTGCCAGTTCCGTGTCCCCGTCGAGCAGGAACACCCGGACGTCGGCGTCGAGCACGTCGTCGACGACGACCGTCTCCCGCCGGCCGATGCCGCTCCGCAACCAGTCCCACTCCCGTCGCTGCAGCGCGACCGGGGTGCCCGGTGGGACGAGCCGCAGGCCGCCCGTGTGGTCGAGGTGCACGTGCGAGATAGCGCAGAGCGCCAGGTCGTCCCAGGCCAGTCCCGCAGCCGCGACCCCCTCGGCGAGCGCGTCGCCCGGCGGCACGACCGCCGTGTAGCTCTCGTACTCGTAGTGCGCGGCCCGCTCCTCGGGGTCGCGCACGCGGTCGACGTTGAACCCACCGTCGAGGAGCACCCAGCCGTGGTCGAAGACGACGGCCGCGGCGGTGACGGGTTCGAGCAGGAAGCGTGCGGGATCGCCGCCCCGCAGGGAGATCGACTCGGGGATCGGTTCCCACCCGAGCACGAGCGGCACGACCCGCTCTGGCCGACCGCCGACCACGAGTCCAGCGCGCGTCGTCTCGTCGAACGCGTTCGCCATGCCTTGCACCTCCGTGATGATTGGATACAATTTGTAGCAATCCGAATCCATTGTGCCGGAGTTCCGGGAGGACGCCATGACCGACGCGATCGACATCAACATCCCCATCTCCCCCGAGATGCTGCACTGGGGCCGGCGCCCCACCTTCGAGATGGTCGAGGAGATCGCGGACGGGTACCCGTCGGACGTGTCCCGCTGGCTGATCGGTGCGCACACGGGCACGCACGTCGACGCCCCGTCGCACTTCGTGCCCGGCGCGACGACCGTCGACGAGATCGCGCTCGAGAGCATGGTCGGCCCGGTCCGCGTCCTCGACCTGCGACACGTCGTCGAGGAGATCACCGCCGACGACCTCGAGGAGGCGGGTGCGGCCGGCGCCGAGCGCGTGCTGTTCCGCACGCGCAACTCGACCGACGCGCTGACCCGGAACGAGCGGTCGGAGACGTGGGTCGGCCTCGGCCCGAGCGGCGCGCAGTGGCTGGTCGACCGCGGGGTCCGGTTCGCCGGCATCGACTACATGACGATGGAGGCCCCGGCGCACACCGAGGCGTGGCCGACACACGTCGCCCTGTGCGGCGCCGGCGTCGTGATCCTCGAGAACGCGGACCTGTCCGAGGTCGAGCCCGGCGACTACCTGATGGTCTGCCAGCCGGTGCCGTTCGCGGGGCGCGAGGCCGCTCCCGCTCCGACCGTCCTGCTCCCCCTCGCCGTGGCGACCCACGCATGAGCGTCCACGTGGTCCTGGTCCACGGTGCCGGCGGTTCGCCGTCCACCTGGTCGTCCGTCGCCCCGCTCCTGCGCGACCGCCGCATCCCGTACACGCTCGCCGACAACGCGATGACCTCGCTCCGCGACGACGAGGCCTCGGTCCGCGCCCTGGTCGACGGCATCGACGGCCCGGTCCTGCTCGTCGGCCACTCCTACGGCGGCGCCGTCATCACGAACGCGGGCACACACGACCGCGTCGTCGGACTGGTCTACGTCGCGGCCTTCGCTCCGGACGCGGGCGAGTCGGTCTCCGGGATCGTCGAGACCCGGGAACCCGCTCTCGTCTCGCAGTACATGCACCGCGGCCCGGCCGGCGAGTGGATCGCACAGGACGACGAGGAGTCGCGGCTGGCGCTCGCCTGGGACGTCCCGGAGGACGTGCTGCTCGCCGCACGTGCCGAGGGGCGGGTCACCGCCGACGCCGCGTTCCAGCAGTCCACCGGTGAGCCCGCGTGGCGGACCCGCCCGAGCTGGTACCTGGTCGCCACGTGCGACCGGCACCTGCTGCCCGCGATCCAGCGCGACTTCGTCGCCCGGATGGGTGCAGTGGTCCACGAGGTCGACACGAGCCACGCGGTCGCGCACGCCGCTCCGGACCGGGTCGTCGCCGTCATCGAGCGCGCGGTGGTCGCGCTGCGCTGACCACCGTCGGCTGCGCGGGTGGTGCCACGGTCAGGAGGCCGTGGTCACCAGTCCGTCCAGGTCCTTGACCACACGACCCGCCTGCAGGACCGCGCGCACGCTGGCAGCGTCGGCCAGCGCGCCGACGTCGGCGAGCGGGTCGACGCCCGAGACGACCAGGTCACCGGCCTTGCCGGGCTCGACGGAGCCGAGCCGGGCCTCCAGACCGAGCAGCCGGGCACCCTGCAGCGTGCCGGACGTGATCGCGTCGAGCGGCGAGAGCCCGACCTGCACGAGGCGGGCGAGCTCGGCGAGGTTCCGACCGTGCGGGTGCACACCCGCGTCGGTGCCGAGCGCGACGGGCACGCCGGCGGCGACGGCACGTCGCACGCTGTCGAGGCCGCGAGCGTGCAGTGCCGCGCGCTGTGCGAGGCGTTCCGCAGAGGCGGTGGACGGGTCGAGTTCGCGCAGGAGCGTGCTGAGGGTGGGGACGAGCACCGTGCCGCGTTCGACCATGAGCGCGATGGTCTCGTCGTGCAGGTCGTAGCCGTGTTCGATGCTGGCGGCTCCGCCGAGCACGGCGGCACGGACCGCGGCGTCGGTGAGCGCGTGGGCGGTGACCGGGCGGCCGCCGCGTTCGCCGACCAGGTGGACGACGAGCCGTACCTGGTCCTCGGTGATGCCGACGTCGTCCGGGTCGTCGGTCGGCGAACCGACCCCTCCGGACGTGGAGACCTTGATCGCGTCGGCACCGGTGCGGAGCAGCGAGCGGACCGTCCGGACGACGTCCTCGTCGGTGTCGACGACGCCCGGCGCGGGCATGCCCGGCCGGACGGCCCAGGCCGGCAGCGACCCGTTCGGCCGGACCGGGTCGGCGTGGCCACCGGTCGGCGAGAGCATGGCGATCGCGAGGTGCAGGCGCGGACCGACGACGGTGCCCCGGGCGACGGCGTCGCGGTAGCCGGGGGTCAGCCCGTCCAGGTCCCGCGCGGTCGTGACGCCGGCGTGCAGGGTGCGCCGGAGCACCTCGGCGACCTCGAGCACGTGCTCCTCCGGGAACCGTGCCCGCTGTTCCTCGGGCGTCGTCGGCACCATGCTGAGGTGCACGTGCGCGTCGACGAAGCCGGGCAGCAGCCACCGGCCGGTCAGGTCGACCGTCGGCACGTCCGCGGCCGGGGCGCGCCGGGGACCGACGTAGGTGACGTCGCCGTCACGCAGCTCGACCTCGGCGTCGGCGCGGGGCGGCGCACCCGTGCCGTCGACCAGGGTCGCGCCGACCAGTCGGAGCACGCCGTCGGCGTGCGGGGTCGTCGGGAGTCGTGCCGCCACAGCGGGCCTTCCGGGTCGGTCAGCCGGCCAGGCTGAAACGGGCGGAACCGGGGTCCGCGTCGAGGAGACGACGCGTGTACCAGTGCTGCGGATCGGCGTAGATCTGCTCGACCGGACCGGCCTCGACGACCTCACCCTGGTACAGCACGACGACCTCGTCGCTCACACGCTGCACGACCGCCAGGTTGTGCGAGATGAACATCATCGTCAGGCCGAGGGACTCCTTGATGTCGGCGAGCAGCTCCAGGATCTGCGCCTGTACCGAGACGTCGAGCGCCGAGGTGATCTCGTCGGCGATGACCAGGTGCGGGTCGATGACGAGGCCGCGGGCGATGGCGATGCGCTGCCGTTGCCCGCCGGAGAACTCGTGCGGGTAGCGGTGCATCATGTCCCGGGACAGCCCGACCCGCTCGAGCCAGCCGCCGATGCGGTCCTCGTGGGTGGCGACCCGGGGGCGGACGGGGTCGATCGCCTCGGCCAGGGTCTGCGCGACGGTCCGTCGCGGCGAGAGCGACGAGTACGGGTCCTGCGGGATCATCTGGATCCGGCGGCGGTACCCGCGCAGGGTCGACCGGTCGGCCGCGGTCAGGTCGACGCCGTCCACCGCGGCGCTGCCCGAGGCGGGCTTCACGGTGCCGACCAGGACCTTGGCGAGGGTGGACTTGCCCGAGCCGGACTCGCCGACGACGCCGACGGTGCGACCTCGCTCGAGGCGGAGGTCGACGCCGTGCAGGACGGTCGTCGAGCCGAACGCGACGTCGAGGGCGCGGACGTCGATCATGGGGGCCGTGCCGGTGTCGGTTGCGCGGCGTTCGCGTGTCGTCGTGGTGTCGGTCATGCGTGTGCCTCCGCCTGTTCGGTGCGCGTGGACTCCGTGGGCACGGTGGACTCTTTGCGCACCGTCACGACCGGGGTGGCCGCGAGGAGCTGCTTCGTGTACGGGTGGTCGACGGTGTCCGGGGAGAGCCCGGCGACGTCGTCGATGCGCTCGACGATCTCGCCGTTCCGCATCACCAGGACCCGGTCGCACAGGGCCCGGACGACGCCGAGGTCGTGGGAGATGAACAGCACGGCGGTGCCGGAGTCCTCGTTCATCCGCTTCAGCACGGTCAGGACCTCGCGCTGGACGGTGACGTCGAGTGCGGTCGTCGGTTCGTCCGCGATGAGCAGGTCGGGCTTCGTGCTCATCGCCGACGCGATCATCGCGCGCTGCTTCATGCCGCCGGAGAGCTGGTGCGGGTACTGGCGCAGTCGACCCTCGGGATCGGTCAGCATCACGGCGCGGAAGCCCTGTGTCAGGAGTCGGATCGCGTCACGTCGGCTGTGTCGCAGCCGCATCCGCAGCACGTCGGACAACTGAATGCCGAGCACCATGGCCGGGTTCAGCGCGGTGCCCGGGTCCTGGTAGACGAGCCCGATGCGGGAGGCGAGCACGCGGTCCGGCACACGACCGAGCAGGTCGACGCCGCCGAGTTCGAGCCGCCGCGCGGAGCCCTCGAGCCCCTCGCCCAGCAGCTTGGCGACGAGCGAGGCCGTCAACGACTTGCCCGAACCGGACTCGCCGACGATCCCGAGCACCTCGCCCCGCCGGATGGTGAACGAGACGTCCTTGACCAGGGCGCGTCCACTGGCGGCGTGCTGCACCGAGATGCCGTCCGCGACGAGCACGGCGTCGTCCTCGACCGCGAGCGTCGACGGGCCGGTCGCGCGGGTGGTGCGGGACCGCGTGGTGTTCGACCGCGGGTTCGCGGCAGCGGCCAGTCCGTCCCCGACGAGCAGGGCGGCGAGGGAGGCGAAGGTCAGCGCGACCGCGGGGCCGACGATGACGACGGGATTCACGACGATCCGGTCGAGTCCGTCGTTGAGCAGGGTTCCCCAGTCGAACGCGGGGGTCTGCGCGCCGAGGCCGATGAAGGACAGTCCGGAGATCTCGACGAGCGAGCCGGAGAAGGCACCGGCGATCAGGATCAGCGTCGGCTCGGCCATGTTCGGCAGGACGTGCCGCATGGCGACCCGGTGCGCCGGGACCCCCATCAGGCGTGCGGTGGTGACGTACTCGCTGGTGGAGATCTTCGCCGCCAGGTTGGCGGTCAGACGGGCGAAGCCGGCGATGTTCGCGACCGCGATGGCCACGACGACCTGCACCATGCCCTGCCCGAGGATCGCTGCGACGATGATCGCGACGAGCATCGTCGGGTAGCTGACCGCGAACTCGATCCCGCGCAGCCCGAGCTCGCGCACCCGGCGGGGGGCGAGCCAGACGCCGATGCCGAGCGCGATGCCCACGATCGCGGACAGGGCCGTGGCGGCGAGCGCCATCAGGACCGTGGCCCGGGTGGCGACCAGGGTGCGCGCGAGCATGTCGCGGCCGAGGGTGTCGGTACCGAGCGGGTGCTCGGCGGTGGACCCCAGCCCAGAGGTACCGCCGATGCCCGTGGCCTGGGCGCCGAACACGAACGGTGCGACGACCGCCACGATCAGGATCAGCCCGAACATCGCCAAGCCGACGATCAGCCCGCCGTTCCACGCGAAGGTGCGGGGACGCGATGCCGGGTCGGTCGAGGCCGCCTGGACGGCGGTGATGGTGTCAGCCACGCTTCTCCCCGAGGGTGCGCGGGTCGATGAGACCCAGGATGATGTCGATGACGAGGGTGATCACGAGCGAGATGAGCCCGATCACGAAGACCGCGGCGCGGATCACGGGGTAGTCCTTGTCCACCGCGATCGCCTGCACGACGACGCCGCCCAGGCCCGGCCACGCGAAGACCGCCTCGGTGATGAGTGCCGAGCCGAGCAGGGCCGTCAGGATGATCCCGGACAGCGTCAGTGCGGTGGTGAGCAGGTTCGGCAGCATGTGCTTGGCGTAGATCGACAGCGCCGGCAGCCGCCACCCGCGGGCGGTGCGCATGTAGTCCTGCTCGAGGATGACGGCGGTCTCACGGCGGACGATGCGGGCCACCGAGCACGTGCCGCCCACGGTGAGCGAGGCGATCGGCAGGACCGCCGCCGCGCCGAAGTCGTAGGCCGGCGAGTACGCGGGCGGCAGCACGTGCAGCAGGACCGCGAAGACGACGACGAACCCGGTGGCGAGCACGTACGTGGGGATCGACGAGATCAGGCCGGTGACCGCCGAGAACGAGACGTCGAGCCAGCGGTGCCGGTCACCGCGGGTGAGGACGCCGACGGTCATGCCGAGTGCGAGTCCGAGGACGAGCAGCAGCAGGACCGCGGCGATCGTGATCGTCAGCGTGTACGGCACGGCCGTCATGACGATGTCCATCGCCGGCGCGCGGTACTTGTACGAGTCACCGAAGTCGCCCTGCACGACGCCGGCGACGTACTGCCACAGCTGGACGGGGATCGGCTGGTCGAGACCGAGTTGGTGCCGGACGAGCTCGACCTGGGCGAGCGTCGCGGTGTCGCCGGCGATGGCCGTTGCCGGGTCGCCGGGGATGAGCTGCACGATGAGGAACGTCACGAGGACGAGCAGCGCCAGGTTGATGACGAGTCCGACGGCACGGCGGAGCAGGAAGCGGCGCCATGCGCCACCGAGGCTCGCGGCCCGGGGTGCGGCGGCGGTCGGGATTCCCGGAGACCCGGGGGTGCCCGGACCGGGCACGGGGAGATGGTCGACGGTGGTGGTGCTCATCGCGGGTCCTCCTGGTGCTCCGGTCCGGGCTGGGGTGGTGCGGTGGTGCTCGTTGCGTGGTGCGTGGTGCTCGTTCGGTCAGGCGATCAGGAGACGATCCGCATCGCGGAGACGTCCCAGTAGCCCGAGAACACGTGGGTCTCGAAGCCCTTGCGGGCGACGTACCGGTGCGTGTCCGTGATGAGCGGGGTCATGTCGACACGCTCGAGGATCGACTTCTGCGCGGTGGCGAAGTCCTCGCACTGCTGGTCGGCGTCCGACGTGGCCATCGCCGCCTGGTAGGCCGCGAGTCCCTCGGGGTTGTCGCTCGAGGACACGTTCGTGCCGCCCTCGGCGTAGGTCGGTCCGACGTAGCGCGCGATCGAGGTGTTGATCAGCCCGGTCTGCGCGTCCTCGGCCGCCACGGCGACGTCCCAGGTCTTGGGCTCGGTGCGCATCTGCTTGGTCCAGTCGGCAGGGTCCGGTGCCGAGACCTTCACGGTCGCACCGGCGTTCCGCAGCGACTCCGCCAGGAAGTCGGCGGCGGGGTCCCAGTTCGACATGATGAGCAGGCGGATCGTCTTGCCCGTGAGCTCCTTCGTCGCGGCCTTCGCGTCATAGGACTGCACGAGCGACGAGTCGTCCACCGCGCAGCGGTAGCTCGCCGCGTTCACCGTGTTCTGCTCGACCCCGAGTCCGTCGAGACCGGCGTTGTTGAACCCCTTCGTGTCGATCGCCTGGGCGACCGCGGCACGGAGCGGCTGGTCGTCGGCGAACACCGAGCCGGAGCCCTCTGCCTCGTTGAACACGAGGTTGTAGGCCGAGCTGGCGAACTGCACGGTGGAGTAGTCGTCGCCGCTGAAGCGCTCGGCGTTCGAGTCGTAGAAGCGTGCGACGTCGACACCGCCGGACTGCAGCAGGTTGGCGCTCGTGTTCGAGTCGCCCTGCACGGTCAGGTTGATCGTCTTGGCCGGCTCACCGGTGACGGTCTTCCACGCCGGCCAGGCGTCGTAGTCGGACCGCAGCGCGTAGGAGACGCTCTTGCCGGCCGAGGACTTCGCGAGCGTGTACGGGCCGGACCAGGCGCCGTCGACGGTGCCGGCCGCGAGGCCCTTCGTGTCGGCGAGACCGGCCGGGCAGATGATCCCGGTACCGGGGCGGGTCAGGCCGCCGAGCAGCTGCGAGTACGGCTCGCTGAGCGAGATCGTCAGCGTGCCGGCGGCGTCGTCGGCGGTGAACTTCGGGTCACCCGAGCCGAAGGCCTGGTTCTTCCAGGTCTGCGCACCCGAGTCGTCGAGGCCGACCAGGTACTCGAAGGACTTCTCGACGACCGTCGGCGTGATCTCGGTGCCGTCGGAGCACGTGGCGCCGTCGCGGATCGTGAACTCGTACTTCGATGCCGACTCGGCGTCCCACTTCGTCGCGAGCCCGCCGATGTAGCCGCCGTCGTCGCCCTCGCCCTGCCGGAGCAGGGTGTCGAAGCCGAGTCGTGCGACCTCGACGTCCGAGCTGGCCGAGGCCTTCGCGGGGTCGAAGGTGGCCGGGGCGTACCAGAGCTCTGCGTTGATCGTGTCGGTGCTCGACGAGCTGTCGCCGCCGTCAGCGGAGCCGGACGCGGTGCACGCGCTCAGGGAGAGTCCGACGGCGGTCGCCAACGCGACGCCGACGAGGATGCGCTTCCTCACCATGGTGCTGTCCTCCAGTGGGATTCGGGGTGATGCCAGGGAGTCAGTCCCAGGGTCGGGTCCAACTTGGATCCAATTTAGAACAATCCGCATCCAACTATGTTTCGAGTGGATTACATCTGCCCGGGACGAGCCGCGGCGTCGAAGACCGTCACGCCGCCGACGTCGGTGCGCAGGACCCGCGCCGCGGCGAACTCGTCGACCGTGCACGCGGCCGGGTCCACGTCGAGCAGCACCCAGTCCGCCAGGGCGCCGGCGCGCAACACGCCGCGACGGTCCTCGGCGAAGGACGCGTGTGCCGCACCGCGCGTGTAGGCCTCGACCGCCTCGAGCACCGAGAGCGCCTGTGCCGGGCCGATCGGCTCGTCGAGGCCGCGCATCCGACGGCCCGCGGCGACGGGGACCACCTCACGCGGGTCGAAGGGGAAGTACGGCGCGTCCGAGCCCATGGCGACCGTGGCACCGGCGTCGGCCCAGGTCCGCATCGGGTTGACCTCGTCGACACGGCTGCCGAGCCGGCGCTGCAGCCCGGCGGCGTTCTTCCAGGCGATCGAGGGCTGCAGCGACGCCACGACACCGAGGCGTGCCGCACGGTCGGCGCTCGCGACGCTCGGCTCGAGGTACGCGTGGATGAGCTGGCAGCGGAGTCCGGCGACCGATCGCCCCGTGTCCTGTTCCGCTGCCTCGAGCCCGTCGAGCACCTCGGCGACCGCACGACTGCCCACCGCGTGGACGCCGAGTCCCCACCCCGCGGCCACGCACGACGCTGCAAGGCGTGCGAAGTCAGCCGCCGAGATCCGCTGCACGCCGTGGTCGTCGCCGGTCCAGGGCCGTTCGAGCAGCGCCTGCCCCTTCATGCCCTCGCCGTCGTAGTAGACCTTGACCGGGCCGAGCCGGAGGCGGTCGTCGCCGTCACCGGTCACGCCGTCGATCGAGTCGAGCACCGCCAGGGCCGCATCGACGTCGGGGACCGCTGCACTGCCGAGCTCGGGGTAGGGCATCGCGACCACGCGCAGGGTCAGGAGTCCCTGCCGGTGCGCCTCCCGGTACCCCTCGAGCTCGGGCAGCGTGACGGCCGGGTCGACGACACCGGTGAACCCCATCGCGTGCAGCAGCGGCTGGATGCGGCGGATCGCGGCGAGCCGGTCCCCGAGCGTCGGCGGTGCGTCCCCGATCCAGTCCGGGGCGTCCGGGTCCGCGTCGCCGTCGGCGAGCATCGCGGCCGAGAACGTCGCGGCGTCGGCGTCGCCGTCCACGAGCTGCAGCGCTTTGAGTCCGGCGCGCTGCGCGTGCGCGTGGGCGTCGGTGAACCCCGGCAGGACGGTGCCCTCGACGTGGTCCTCGGCCGTGCCCTCCGGAGCCGCCGCCCGCACGTCGTCGAGCGTCCCGACCGCCGCGATCCGGTCGCCGACGACGAGCAGGGCCTCGGCGGTCGGCACCCCGGGGTCCATCGTCCGGACGTGTCCGACGACGAGCCGCGCGGACCGGCCGGCCGCCTCACACACCGACGGCCTCCCGCTCGTCGAGCCAGGTGCGCACGTCCGCAGCGGTCACGAGGGCGTCCCGCTGCAGGTACCCGATCGCCTCCAGTGCCGCGTCGTGCGCGCGTTCGCTCGACCCGGCGACGCAGTCGGTGAGGACCCGGACGGCGTAGTCGTGCTGGTGGGCGTCGGCCGCCGTGTAGTGGATGCAGACGTCGGTGAGTCCGCCGACGAGCAGGACAGTGCCGGCCCTGTACGCCTTGAGCACGATCTCGAGCTCGGTGCCGAAGAACGCCGAGTAGCGCCGCTTGCGGATGACGAACTCCTCGGGCCGAGGGTCGATCCACGAGGCCAGCTCGGTCTGCTCCTCGCCCTCGATGCAGTGCGGGCCCTCGGCGCCGTCGAGCTCACGGCCGATGTCGACGAGGTCCGGCTTGTGGACCTCCTGGATGAAGACGACGGGCACACCCGAGGAGCGGCAGTGCTCGATGAGGTCACGGACGCGCGGTGCGCGCTCGGCACGGCCGCCCATCACGGGGATGCCGGGCGTGGGCATCGTCGAGGCAGCTCCGCCCTGGATGTCGACGACGATCAGGACGGGGTTGCCGGAGACGGCGAGCATGCTGGTGGTTCCTTCCGGGACGGATCGTGCAGCGGGTGGGGACCGGTGCGCGCCGTCGCCGTCATCCTCTGACGGGATCCGGCGCCGCAGGGGTCCGGGGTGTTTCCGCGGTGTTAAACCTCAGGTGTCGCCGAACCGGGCGGTGTCGCCGAACCGGGCGGTGTCCCCGCGGGCGCCGTCACCGCTCCAGCCGCCGCCCGCGCGCTCCGCCGCCGCCGGAAGGGCAGCAGCTCGGCGACCCCGACCGGCCCGAACCCGTTCCCGACCGCGACCCACACCCGGGCGTCGGGCGCGTGGTCACCGAGCAGCTCCGCGCAGACCCCGCACGGCTCGATCAGGTGCATCGTCCCGCCCGGCCTGCGGAGCACCCCCACGACCGACACCACCGGCGACCCGGCGACGACGGCCGCACTCAGCGCAGCGGACTCGGCGCACACCGACGCGCGGCCGGCCGATGCCTCGACGTGCAGCCCGGTGACCGCACTGCCGTCGGCGAGCCGGAGTGCTGCGGCGACCTCGTGCACCCCCGTGCGGTACCGCCGGTCGAGCACGTCGGTCGCGATCCGGAGCAGCTCCTGGTCCGCGGCGCCCATCCCGGACGGCGGGCCGGCGAGCACCGGTCGGTCAGACGCGGGCGAGCCGCTGCTCACGACCAGCCCAGGATCCGCGCCATGTTGCCACCCTCGACCAGGGCCCGGTCGGCCTCGTCCGGGATGGCCTTCGCGATCTTCATGCGCTCGAGGTCGAAGTCGCTGCCCGGCCACTCCGACCCGAGCAGGATCTTCTCCGCGCCGAGGCGCGCGTACGCCCGCTTGACGTCGGACATCAGGGTGGCCGAGGTCTCGAGGTAGACGTGCGGGTTCCGCTCGGCGACGATGATCGCCTCCGGCACGTTCCACACCGCACCCATGTGCGCGATGATCGTCGGCACCGTCGGGAAGTTCCTCGCGATCTCCTCGATCGAGAACGGTGCACAGAACGCGTCGTCGAGTGCGTTGATCAGCACGGGCAGGCCGAGCTCGGCGCAGACCTCGAACAGCGGGTCGAGCAGGCCGTGGTCCGCGACGTGGTAGCCGTGCAGGCTGGGGTGCAGCTTCAGGCCGACCAGCCCGCCCTCGGCGAAGCGACGGATCTCGTCGGTGGCGTTCTCCCACTGCGGCATGACCTGGCCGAAGCCGAACAGCCGGTCCGGGTGCGCGGCGACCAGGTCCATCAGGAAGTCGTTCTCGATCCCCTGCGCGAGCGAGCAGACCATGGCGCGGTCGACCCCCGCGGCGTCCATGCGGTCGAGGATCCGGTTCGCGTCGAACGGCGTGTACGCCGGCGGCTCCTCGCCCGGGCGCACCCCGCTCAGGTAGTCACTGCGGCCGCGGCGGTCCTGCGTGGTGTTGTAGGCGTCGATGATCATCGTGGGCGTCTCCTCGTCGGCGGCTCGTGGGGCGGAACTCCCGCACATGTGATCCGATACTGCCAGAATTGGATCCAATTTGGTAGCGCTGGGGTGCGAGACACCCAGCCTGGAGGCGCGGCGCACCCCCGCCGCGCCGGCTCAGTGCACGACGACCATCGCGCCCATGGCCAGCACGCTCACCAGTGACGCCGCCCGGCGCACGGACTCGACCCGCGGCACCCGGCCGCCGACGACGTTCCACAGCACCACACCGGCGTGCACCGCGACCGCCACCCCGACCGGCAGCAGCACCGCACCGTGGGAGTGCCCCGCGCCGGCACCGGCACCGGCATGGCCACCTGCGAGCAGCACGAACACCGCGCCGAGCAGCATCCCGAGCGCGTGCAGGTGGTCACCACCGGGGCGACTCCGGCGACGCCACCGGTCCACCGCAGCCGTGCCCATCGCGCAGCCACCGAGCAGGAGCGCCCAGAACGGCGCCGGCACCACGTGGAGCGCCGGCACGTGGACGTCGAGCATCGCGACGAGCATCACCGCCTCGGCGACGAGTGCGACCGGCCCGACCCGTCGCCCGCCAGCGATGCCGAGCCCGAGCGCACCGACGGCTGCGACGAGCATGACGACGAGCAACACGGACATGATTGGATCCAATCACGAGCGAGTCGGATACGGCAACGGGATCCAACACCTGGCAGGATTGGATCCGCAGCGGGGGCTCGCTGTGACGACGTACCGAGGGAGACCACGACGTGACCACCAGCGACGGCAACGCACTCGTCGACGACCTCGCCGCCCGGATCCGCGCGAAGATCATGTCCGGCGAGATCCCCATCGGCGCACCGCTCCGCCAGGCCGACCTCGCCGCGCAGTTCGGCATCAGCCGCACCCCGGTCCGCGAAGCACTCCGCCAGCTGCAGACCGGCGGCCTCATCGAGGTCGTCCCGAACCGTGGCGCCGTCGTCCGGGTGCCGGTGCCGTGGGAGGTCCGCGAGGCGTACGAGGTCCGCGCCGAGCTCGAGTCGCTCGCAGCCCGTCGCGCCGTCGACCGCCTCGACGACGCCACGATCGCGCAGCTCCGCTCGGTGAACCAGGCGATGTACGAGCGCTCCCTGGCGGCGGCCGAGGGCGAGCAGCCGAAGCAGCGCGAGGGCAGCGACAACGACCAGTTCCACGGGCTCATCTACCAGGCCTCCGGCAACACCCGGTTGACCCGGATGCTCGTCGAGATCAACGACGCCTTCCCCCGGAACGTCTCGGCCCTGGTGCTCCGCGAGAACTCCCGGCACCGCGAGGAGAACTTCCGCGAGCACGAGGAGCTCATCGAGGCGTTCGTCGCCGGGGACCGCGAGCGCGCCGCCGAGCTCATGCGCGACCACGTCCTGCGCGCCGGCGAGCACCTGGCGCACTGGTACGAGCGCCGCTCGTCCACCGTCTTCACCGGCTGACCCGGCGCGACCAGCGAAAGCGGCCCGAGAGACCGGACCGCTCAGCGCCGCACCGACGGGGCGGGGCCGACCCGCGCCTCCCGACCGGACCGTCCCGGCCGTCTACAGGACCGGCGCCCGCCGGATCCAGCCGGTGGCCTCCTCGATCGCGCGCGTCACCGCGAGCAGCTGGGCCTCGCGGCCGTACCGCCCGACGACCTGCACGCCGACCGGCAGCCCCTGGGGCGTGAACCCGGCTGAGGTCACCACGACCGGGTGCGCCGTCAACGTCAGCCGGTTCGCGAGCATCTGCCACGTGAAGTAGCGGTCGAAGCGGTGGCCGTCGACCTCGTCGACCCACTCGACCTCGGCCGGCGGCGCGACCACCGGCGTCGCCGGCAGCACGAGCACGTCGTGCCGGTCGAGCACCGCAGCCGTGTCCCGGTACATCCGGGTCCGACGCTCGTACGCATCGGCGAGCTGCGCCGCCGTGGTGGCGCGCCCCTGCTCGACGTTGCGGACGTAGTCCGGGCGGAACCCGGTGGCACCGGCGTCGACGGCGTGCCGCCCACCCAGGAAGAACTCGAACGTCTCGATGGTCTCCCACGCTTCGTCGGCACCCGCGAAGTCGGGCTCGTCCGCCTCGACGACCGCTCCGAGCCCGGCGAGCTGCTCGGCGAACGCCCGGTGCACGGCACGCACGGCCGGGTCGATCGGCAGGCCGCCGGCGTCGTCGCTCCACGCGACGCGCAGGCCGTCGAGCTCCACCGGTCGGACCGGGTGCTGGGTCATGGCGGACATCGGCCAGACGGTCTTCTCGACGGCGAGGGCTTCCATGAAGCGTGCCGCGTCGGCGGAGTCACGCGCCATCGGGCCGGTGACGCCGTGCGGCGTCCAGGCGTTGCCGGTCCGGCCGCTCGGCACCCGGCCCGGGCTCGGTCGGACGCCGACGACGTTGCAGAACGCGGCCGGGTAGCGCAGGCTCCCGCCGCTGTCGGAGCCGTCGGCGATCGGCAGCATCCGCCCGGCGAGCGCCGATGCGGCACCACCGCTGGACCCACCCGCGTGCCGCGAGGTGTCCCAGGGGTTCACGGTCGTGCCGAACACCGGGTTGAAGGTCAGGACGCCCTGGCCCATCTCCGGCGTGTTCGTCTTGCCGATGATGAGCGCACCGGCGTCGCGGAGCAACGTCGCGAGGACGCTGTCGTGCTCGGCGGGGCGCGCGTCGGCGAACGCCGCCGACCCGTTCGTGGTCGGCAGGCCGGCGACGTCCATCAGGTCCTTCACCGCGGTGGGCAGGCCGTGCAGGAGCGGGAGCGGTTCGCCCGCGGCGCGTGCCTCGGCGGTGCGGCGGTCCGCCGCTTCTGCCGCGGCCAACGAGACCGAGTCGGGCTGCTGGGAGACGACGGCCTGGAGGCGCGGGTTGCGTTCCTCGATCCGGTCCAGGTGGGCGCGCATCACCTCCACCGCCGACACCTCGCGGTTCGCGACGGCGTCGGCCAAGCGGACGGCGGACCAGTCGGCGAGGTGCTCCGGGGTGTGCTCGGGCATCAGCGGCCGCCCTCGTGGTCGTGCTGCTGCTCGGCGTGCACGTGCCCGTCGTGCGCGGCGTCGGCGTGGTGGTCGTGCGCCGCGTGGTCGTGCGCCGCGTGGTCGTGGTCGTGGCCGGCACCAGGCGCGCAGTGGTCGGTCGCCGACGGCGGGACGTCGAGCGAGGGGTTCCGGTCGAAGAAGCCGTCCGGTTCGAGCCGGAAGCCGATCGTGTCGACGGGCATGATCGGCCACTGCTCGGGCCGCGGGAAGTGGTGCACGCCGAGGACGGGCCACAGCACGAGGCGCTCGTTCTCGAGGGACCGGTCCGCCTGCTGCCAGACGTGCACCCCGTCGTCACCGAGCTCGCCCTGGTTCGGGTACTCGCCGGCGATGAAGCGCTCCTCGGGGTCGAAGACGCTCGCCCAGAGGTGCTTCGCGACGAACGGCGCCTTCCGCTCGACGATGCTGCCGGGGCGGACGTGCAGCTGCGCGGTGTTCTGGACCGCCAGGCGGTAGGCCGTGCTCTCGCCGTAGCGGTTCTGCGCGGACTCGCTCTCGATGCGCCAGTGCAGCGCGCGGGCCGGGTCGGTCATCCGGGCGCCGTCGGCCTCGGAACCGATCGGCGTCTCGACCGCGATGCAGGCATTGCCGTAGGGGTTCAGGGCCTCGTCGGGCTCGGGCTCGGCGTGCACCTCGACCAGCCGGTTCAACGGCCCGTCGACGGCGGTGTCGAGCCGGACGGCGAAGTAGTGCTGGTGCGTCGGGGCCTGCACGTTCGGTGCGACCATCCGGCCGTACCGCGGGGTCTCGCCGTCGGCGATGCCGGACACCGACATCAGGCCGGTGAGCTTCACCTCGAGCTCGACGGAGCCGTCCTGGTACAGCGACCAGTAGAAGCCGTAGTCGTAGTTCGCCACGGTCGCGAAGCTCGAGATCACGAGTCGGCGGCTGCGACGGACCTCGGCGCTGCCGGTGCGGGTGTTGACGTGCTTCCAGAGGATCGAGTCGTCCTCCTCGTGCAGGCAGATGCCGTTGACGATGGTCTGCGGTTCGCCGTGGCCGTCCAGGAAGTCGACGTCGAAGTAGCGGATCTCCCCCAGGCAGTCGCAACCGAGCTCGAGGCTCGCGGTGAGCGGGCCGGCGCCGTACTCGCCCCAGTCGAAGAAGTTCTTCCGGTACGCGGTCGGGTCGCTGTCCAGGTACGGCACGTACATCTCGTTGACGGCCGCACGGTGCAGCACCGGGCGCTCGACGTCGCCGTCACGGTAGGACAGGTCGTGCAGCACGAGCCCCTCGCGGTGTGAGAAGCCGACACGGAACGTCCAGTTCTGCCAGCGGACCTCGTGCCCGTCGATCGTGAAGCCGGGACCGTTCGGCTGGACGATGTCGAGCGCGGAGACCTCGCGGTCGGGACCCCAGGTGCCGGAGGTGTAGACGCCGGTCTCGCTCGCCATCGGGATGACGCCGTGGTCCTCGATCCGGATGACCTCGAGGGTGTCGAGGTCGAGGATCGGGACGAGCCCGGCGACGGGTCGTGCGTAGCCGTTGTCCTCTGGGAACTCGCGGTACCAGACCGTGCCCCAGCTCAGGCGGCGGTCGGCGAGGTCCTCGGGCACGAAGCCGGTGATCGACTCCGGGTCGACCCAGACGAGCGACGTGTCGGTGATCCCGCGCTTCGCGAGCGCCTCGATGATGAGCGGCGACTTCCGTGCGGCCTGCGCGATGAGCCGTGCTTCGTCACTCGAGACGCCGGGGCGACGGTGGTCCACGTCGGTCCACAGCTCGACGATCGCGGGCGAGTCCGGGCCGGCGGTCCACCCGCGCACCTCCCACGCGGCGTGGGCGTCCGGGTCCATCACGACGATCCGCACCGGACGGGCGCCACCGGCGGTCGTGCCCCTGGCCTTCTCCTCGTCGAGCGCGATCCCCCAGAAGCGCGGCCGGGCCCCGATGCGCCCGGAGGCACGGACGGCGGTGACGAAGGAGGCGATCTCGACGGAGGTCAGCGGATCGAGGACGTGGGTGCTGCTCATGGGCTTCCTTCTCGGGTGGATCGTGCGGTCAGTGGGCGTCGAGGACGACGGCGCGGCCGTCCGCGCGGGGGTCGCTCGCGGCGTCGAGGTGTCCGTCGGCGTGGAGCCGGACGGTCTGGACGTGCCCGGCCTCGTCGACGGGGCCGCCCGTGCGGGCAATGGGCAGGCCGAGGGCGTCGGCCGCGGCGATCGCGTCCTCGGAACCGGGTTCGGCGACGAGCGTCATCACCTCGTGCCCGAGGTCGCGCGCACCGATCACGAACCGCGGTCGGCCGAGGACCTCGTCGGGGTCGCTGCCCGCGGCGACCAGGTCACGGGCGAGCTGCGCGAGGATCCACGGCTGGGCGCTGCCGCCCTGGCAGCCGAGGCCGAGCACCAGGTCGTCGGTCTCGGCGATCACCGGCAACAGGGTGTGCGGCGGCCGCAGGCCCGGTCCGACGTGGGCGGGGTGCGCGGGGTCGGTGCTGAAGGCGGAGCCGCGGTTGTGCAGCACCACGCCCGTCCCCGGGTCGAGGATGCCGGAGCCGAAGAGCTGGTAGACGCTCTGGATGAGCGTGACGACGGTGCCGTCGCTGTCCGCAGCGGTCACCGCGACGGTGTCGCCGAGGGCACGGCCGGCACGGGGCAGTGCGCCGACCCGACCGGAGTCGCGTGGGTCGAGCATGGCCGCGACGTCGATGGAGCCGCCGCGGGGGTCGCCGAGTTCGGCCTGGCGGACGAGCGCGGCACGGTGCACGGCGTCGACGAGGTCGGCGGTCGCAGTGCCGTGCTCGCTGCCGTCGGCGAGCGCTTCCGGCAGGATCCCGAGCAGCACGACGCCCTGCGTGGGCGGCGGCGCGACCCACCACCGGGCCCCGCCGATCGTCGTGCCGCGGGGCTCGACGAGCTCGGCGTCGTGCGAGGCGAAGTCGGCCTCGGTGTGTGCGCCCCCGAGTTCCCGCAGCCGGGCGGTGATCGAGGCGGCGATCCGTCCCCGGTACATCGCGCCCGGGTCGGCAGCGAGTTCGGTCAGGGTCGCGGCGAGTGCCGGCTGCACGAGCGGGTCGCCTTCGGCCAGGAGCGCCCCGGCGTCGTCGGTGAAGACCTCGCGCATCCCGGGGTCGGCGTGGAGCTCGTCGGTCCGGACCGCGATCGCACGGCCGAGTCCGGGGGAGACGGGGACCCCGTCGGCCGCGAGTCGTGCTGCGCGGGTCAACGGGTCGGCGAGCCCGAGTCGGCCGCCGAGTGCGTCGATCGCCTGCCATCCCGCGACGACGCCGGGGACCGTGACGGTCTGGGCGCCCTGCCGGGGCATCCGGTCGTGCTGCGCGAGCGCCGCGACGTCGATGCCGGCCGGTGCGGCGCCAGCGGAGACCACGGCGACGACGGGCCGTCCTGGCCGACGGACGAGGGCGACGAGGTCCCCGCCGATGCTGCACTGGTGCGGGTAGACGACGGTCAGTGCCGTGGCCGCCGCGAGCGCGGCGTCGATGGCGTCCCCGCCGGCCGCGACCGCCTCGGCGGCGGCGTCGAGGGCGGCCGGGTGCGGTGCGGCGACGGCGACGCGTCGGGTGGAGGGTGCTGCTGGGGCGGTCATGCGGTGGTCACCATCCGTGCGGGGCTGAGGAACGCGAGGTCGGGGCGGTCGATGCCCTGCACCAGGTCGGCGACGGCCGCACCGATCGCCGGCCCGAACTTGAAGCCGTGGCCGGAGCAGGCTGCGGCGAGGAGCACCTCGGGCTGCTCGGGCAGGGCGCCGACGACGAACCGCTTGTCCGGGGTCATCGTGTACAGGCATGCGACTGCCTGGGCACCGGCGGTGACGATGCCGGGGACGAACCCTTCGAGGAGCTCGGCCAGGTGCGCGACCTCGGCCTCGGTCGGCGGTGCGACGGGCACGTCCGGGTCCCACACGGGTCCGGCGTCGATGCCGATCTTCGCGCCGGATCCGGCGGTCTCCGGGAGCCCGAAGACGAGCCCCTCCGGCAGGTCGATCGAGAAGCACCCGAGCGCGGGCGGCTGCGCCACGGTCTGCCCCGTCGGCGCGGTGAGCGTGACGATGCGCCAGACCTCGAAGAACGCGGCGGCCTCGGGTACCAGGTGCGACGCCCAGGCGCCGCCGGCGAGCACGAGCCGTCGCGCGCGGACACTGCCGGCGTCGGTCCGGACGGTGACGACGCCGTCGTCGACCTGCCAGTCGAGCACCGTCTCGCCGTACCGCAGGTCGGCGCCGGCCGCCGCGGCGGCGGACTGCGCGAACGCGAGCGCCCGCGCGGCCTCGAGCACACCGGCGTCGGGGTCGTGGACCGCGCCGTACGACTCGGGCGGACGCAGCGAGGGCGCGAGCGTCGGCCAGGCTGCGCGGTCGACCGGGAGGCTCGCCCCACCCTGCATCGTCGGCTCGCCCCGGTGCGCGTACAGTCCACCGGTCCGGTGCAGGAAGGGCGCGCCGGCTGCGGTCCCCCAGCGGTCCCACCCGCGGTACGCACGGTCGACGAGGTCGTTCCACACCGGGTGCGGGTAGGCGCGGCGGATCATCCGGGTGGCGCCGTGCGACGAGCCGCGCTCGTGCCCCGGTGCGAAGCGCTCGACCGCGACGACGTCGAGTCCGCGGCGCGCGAGCTCGTACGTGGCGGCGGATCCGTGGATGCCGAGTCCGAGGACGACGACGTCGTGCACGGCCGTCACGCGCGGACCTCGGCGACGACGTCCGCGACGCCCTCGAGCAGGACCCGGACGTCCTCGTCGTCGTTGTACACGTGCGGCGAGACGCGGACGACGCTCGGCAGGCCACGGGCGCCCAGGTCCCACTGCGCGTGGCTCGCGGGGACGGAGATCGAGTCGATGCGGCGCTGCCGGAGCCGGGCCGAGACCTCCTTGCCGGCGACGCCGTCGACCGTGAAGGTGACGATCGCGGACGCTGACGCGGACGGGTCCGCCACGGTGACGCCGTCCACGGCGTCGAGCGCGGTGCGCAGGTGGGCGCCGAGGCCGACCAGGTGCGCCTCGGTCGCCGCCGGCCCGCGGTCGAGCGCTTCGCGCAGCGCCACTCCGAGGCCGAGCCGTGCGGCGACGGAGCACTCCCACGTCTCGAGCTGTCGCGCGGTGCCGTCCATCGTCCACTCATCCTCGCCGGTCCAGACGGCTCCGCGGACATCCGGCGCCCACGCACCGACGCCCTCGAGCATCCCGCGGCGCAGGTAGGCGATCCCGGTGCCGCGCGGCCCACGCAGGAACTTCCGGCCGGTGGTGACGAGGGCGTCGCAGTCGACGGCGCGCACGTCGATGTCGATCTGGCCGACGGACTGCGTGGCGTCGACGACGGTCAGGGCGCCGTGGCGACGGGCGACGGCGCTGATCTCCGCGATCGGTTCGACGAGGCCGGACGAGGTCGGCACGTGCACCGCACTCACGACGACACGGCCGCTCGCTCCGGCGACGGCGCGGTCCAGGGCCTCGAGGTCCATGGCACCGGTGGCGTCGCTCGGCACGACCTCGAGCCGCACGTCGTCGTGCCGCTGCATGGCCAACAACCGGAGCGCCTGGCTCACGTAGCTGGAGCGGGGTGCGACGACGGTGTCCCCGGCACCGAGCCGCAGCGCGTCGAAGACACCGCGCAGGCCGCTCGTGGCGCTGTCGAACAGGGCGATCTCGTCCGGCGCCGACCCGAGCAGGGTGGCGGCCGCGGTGTAGACGTCGGCGACCTCGTCGGCGACCTGGTTGGCGGCTTCGTACCCACCCACCCGCTGTTCCCGGCGCAGGTGGGTGACCACTGCCTCCAGGACGCCGTCGCTGACCAGGCCCGCGCCGGCCGCGTTGAAGTAGTGGCGCCCTGCGGTGCCGGCGGTGCGGGACCGCTCGGCGGCCACGTCGATCGCCGTCACTGCCTGGGCGGCCATCGTGCCGTCCTCGAGACCGATCGTCATGTCGCGGGTCCTCCCTCGTGCGCGCCACCCCCGGACGCTGAATGGATCCCATCATAAACAGGTTGTATCCATTACCGCCACCGCCGGATACTGTTGAGCCATGGAGCACTCCGCTGAAGCCCGCGCGCAGGAACTCGGACTCGTCATCCCGGACTACGCGAACCCGCCCTACGGTGGCCGGTACGGCAGCTCGCTCCGCGCGTTCCACCGCACCGGGGACCTGCTGGAGCTGAGCGGCATGACCCCGGAATCACGGGACGGCACGATGCTGCACCCGGGGTCGGTCGGGGTCGACATCACCCTCGAGCAGGCTCGTGAAGCGGCCCGCTACACCGCGGTCAACGCCCTCGGCATGATCCGCTACGCCCTCGGCTCACTCGACGAGGTCACTGCACTGTCCCGCGGGCTGTGCTTCGTCCTCTGCCCGCCCGGGTTCGAGCAGCTCAACCAGGTGTCGAACGCGGCCAGCGACCTGCTGTTCGACGTCTTCGGACCGGACGTCGGTCGGATGGGCCGCGCGTCGATCGGTGCGACCGCCCTGTCGCGGAGCGCCTGCTTCGAGCTCTGGCTCAGCCTGGAGTGCCGCCCCCGCCGAGCCGGGGAGTGAGACCGCTCGCCGAGACCGGCACGCGGGGGACCGCGTTCTGGCTCCTCGTCGTGGCGTCGACCGCCGGCTACGTCGTCAACGGTGCGAGCACCCCGGTGGTGCCACGGGTGGCGACGGACCAGCTCGGCGCCGACCCCGCCGTCGGTGGGCTGCTCGTGTCGCTCGCGGGGTTCGTGGCGATCGGCGCGATGCCACTCGCCGGCATCCTGAGCGACCGGCTCGGTCCACGACGTGTCCTCCTCGGTGCCGGGTTGCTGGCGGCGGCCGGACTCGGCATCGTGCTCGTCGCGCTGAGCGTCCCGAGCCTCGCGGTCAGCCGGCTCGTCTTCGGCGCCGGCAACGCGGCCACCGCCACCGGCCTGACTGCCTGGGTCGTCGCCGAGGTCCCGGTGACCCAGCGGAGCCGCGCACTCGGCCTGTTCGGGCTCGCCGTCTGGATCGGTCTCGCCCTGGGGCCCGTGGTCGGCGAGAACCTGTACCAGTCGGCCGGACACCGCACCGTGTGGGTCGTCGCGATCGGCATCCAGCTCGCCGGGCTCGGAGTGGCACTGCTCACGCGGGGCGGATCGGCTCCGGTGCACCGCAGCCCGGCACGACCGGCCGGTGCGGGTGTCGCGGCGGTGCTGCGGGCCGTCGTACGACCGGGCGCCGCGGGACTCGTGGCCTGGGCGGCCGAGGGCTTCATGATCGCGTTCCTCATCCAGCACCTGGTCGGGCAGGGCGTCGGCGCGCAGGGACTGACCGGGGCCGCGAACGTCTTCACGGTCTTCGCAGCGAGCGTCGTCGGGGTGCGACTGCTCCTCGGCGGACTGCCGGACCGGATCGGGCCCGTCCGCACCGCACGAGGCGCCCTGGTCGTCCTCGCCGCAGGGCTGGTCGTCCTCGCGGTCGCACACGACTTCCCGACCGCGGTCGCCGGTGCCGTCCTGGTCGGTGCCGGGTACTCGCCGCTGTTCCCGACGCTCACGATCCTGAGCACCCGGACGCTCGACGACCGCACCCGGGCCACCGGCGTCGGCGTCTTCTCGGCCGTCACCAGCGCGGGCTACGCCGTCGGCTCACTCGTGGGCGGGGTCCTGGTGTCGGCGGTCGGTTCCGGGTGGGCGCTCGTCGTCCTCGCCGCCTTGCAGCTCGCCGCGGTGCCCGCACTCGGCATGCACGACGGCGGCGGCACCGGTCGCGACCTCAGAGCGCGATGACGACGCTCTTCGACTCGCAGAACGCGCGCAGGGCCTCTTCGCCGAGGTCGCGACCGAGGCCGGACTCGCCGACCCCGCCGAAGGACAGTGCCGGGTCGAACAGGTTGTAGGTGTTCACCCACACGGTGCCGGCGTGCAGCCGCTGGCCCATCCGGTGGGCGCGGGACAGGTCACGGGTCCAGACCCCGGCGGCGAGGCCGTACGTCTGGTCGTTCGCGATGGCGATCGCCTCGTCCTCGTCGTCGAAGGGGATGACGCCGACGACGGGCCCGAAGATCTCCTCGCGCGCGATGGTCATCGTGTTCGAGACGCCGGTGAAGAGCGTCGGTTCGACGTAGTAGCCCGGGCGCTCGGGCACGCCGCCGCCGACCGCGACAGTCGCCCCCTCGGCCTTGCCCTGCTCGATGTACCCGAGCACCTGCTGCCGCTGCTCCTCGGACACGAGCGGTCCGACGGTGATCCCGCCGTCGAGCCCGTCGCCGACGGGGACCTTGCGGACGGCGGCGACCAGGCGCTCGGTGACCTCGTCGAGGACCGACCGCTGCACGAGCAGGCGGCTGCCCGCGGTGCACATCTGGCCGGAGTGCCCGAACGACGCACGCATCGCGGTGAGCACGACGGCGTCGAGGTCGGCGTCCTCGAACACGATGTTCGGGCTCTTGCCGCCGAGCTCGAGGGTCAGGCGCTTGAAGTCCGCACTCGCGGCGGTCATCACCTTGCGGCCGACCTCGGTGCTGCCGGTGAACGAGACCTTGTCGACACCGGGGTGCGCGGTGAGCGCGGCACCGACCCGGCCGTCGCCGGTCAGGACGTTGACGACCCCGGCGGGCACACCGGCTTCCTCGCAGATCGCGGCGACCCGGAGCATCGTGAGCGGGGTCTGCTCGGCCGGCTTGACGACCACCGCGCAGCCCGCGGCGAGCGCCGGTGCGAGCTTGAACGCGCCGGTCATGATCGGGAAGTTCCAGGGCAGGATGAGCGCCGCGACGCCGACCGGTTCGAGGGTCGTGTACACGTGGTGCGCTCCGCCGTCGACGGGGACGACCGTGCCGGTCAGGCGCGAGGGAGCGCCGGCGTAGTAGCGGAACACCCGGGCCGAGGTCGCGGTGTCGGCGCGGGAGCGCTCGATCGGCTTGCCGTTGTCGCGGGTCTCGAGCACGGCGAGTTCTTCGAGCCGCTCCTCGATCAGGTCCGCGACCCGGTTCAGGATGCGGCTACGGTCGTGCGGGCTCATCCCGCTCCACCGGCGGTCCTCGTGTGCCCGGCGCGCGGCGGCCACGGCGGCGTCGACGTCGGCGGGACCGGCCTGCGGCACCCGGGTGAGCAGCACCTCGGTGGCGGGGTCGAGCACGTCGAGGAGTTCGGCGCCGTCGGGTGCGGTCCAGGTGCCGTCGACGAGGAACGGCTCGAGCGGGGCCAGGGGTGCGAGCGTGTCTCTCATGACGGTTCCTCCGTGGGACGTGGGTGCGGTGGGTCGGGGTGCTCGGTCAGGGGCGGTCGAGCAGTCGAGCGGGCTCGTCGACCGTGATCCGGGTGAGGACCTCGTCGGGCACGCCGAGTGCGCGGAGGCCGGGGACGACCCGGGCGGTCAGGTGGTCGAGGCCGTGTCCGCCGTACCGACGGAGCTGGCCCTTCGTCCAGGTGGCGTGGCCGAAGACCCAGCGGGTGTCGGGGGCGCTCTCGCGCAGGGCCAGGAAGGCGTCGAGCCGTTGCGGATCGCTGGCGTTGCGGATGCGACCGACGTGCGAGCCCTCGTTGCCGAAGCAGAGCTCGAGCACGGCTCCTGCCTGGCCGAGGTCGCGCAGGTAGGGCAGGTCGAGGAACTCGTCGACGGTCGAGAACACGACCCGGCTCGGGTCGACCCCCTCGGCCACGACGTGCGCGAGCACCTCGAGGCCGTTCCGGGCGTCGGCGGCCAGCCGGACGACGACGGCCGCGCCGGTGGTCGCCGCCGCTCGTGCAGCCGCCGTGAGGCTCCGGCGCTCCTCGAGTCCCTCGGTCGTGCCGAACGCGGTCGTCGTCCCCATCAGGCCGAGGATCCCCGCGCGGTACGTCGTCCCGGGGACCGCCTCGGTCAGGACCGTCTCGAACAGCTGCTGCCGCGCGTCCGTGTCCAGCTCGAGGTACCACTCCGGCAGCAGTCGTGGCAGGTAGGCCCCGTAGCCGGCGACGATCCCGACGCCGCTCGCCCGTGACAGCTCGGGCAGCCGGGCGTGGTCGGGGCCGAAGCCGAGGGAGCTCAGGTCGACGGCGAGCCCGAGGCCGCTGCTCCGCGCGGTGCGGAGTTCGTCGGCGAGCAGGTCGACGTCGTCGAGGCGCAGGTTGTCCGCGAGTGCGAGCTGGCTCCACCGCAGGGCGGCAGCCAGGTCCGCGGTGACCGCGAGGCTCGGTTCCAGCGCTTCGACACCGGGCCGCTGCAGGGCGCTCGCGTCGGTCAGCAGGTGCTCGTGCATCGACACCGCACCGATCCCGGACGACTCGACGGGGCCGAGGACGGTCTGGATCACGACGTGCCTTTCGCGGTGGCGGACTTGACGGATCCAATCTACATCGGTTTGGATCCCTCTTGTCCACACGTGTCGCCGAGCTCCTCACTCGACTCCGAATGTTTACACGCGGCCCCCTTCCGTCACGTGCCCGAAACAGCCGGGCAACGACGGCGACACGGGTCCGCACGACACTGGTCGCACTACCTGTCGCCCGACAGGTACTCCGCGAAAGGTCTGCAGCCATGCGCTCTCCAGAGTCACCGCTCCACGCACCGCGCGCCACGTCCAGCGTCGACCCCGTCGACACCCAGGGCTCCGCCCGACTCGGCTACGAGCAGGAACTCCACCGCGGGGTCGGCTCGTTCTCGTCGTTCGCGGCCGGGTTCTCGTTCGTCTCGATCCTGACCACCGTCTTCCAGCTGTTCGGCCTCGGGTTCGGACTCGGCGGTGCCGCCTTCTTCTGGGCCTGGCCGCTCGTCTTCGGCGGCCAGCTGCTCGTCGCGCTGAACTTCGCGCAGCTCGCCGCCCGGTGGCCGATCTCAGGCGCGATCTTCCAGTGGTCCAGTCGTCTGGCGGGCGCGCGCTTCGGGTGGTTCACCGGGTGGACGATGATCATCGGGCAGATCCTCACCGTGGCCGTCGCGGCCATCGCGGTGCAGGCCGTGCTCCCCGCGATCTGGAACGGGTTCCAGGTCGTCGGCGGCCCCGGAGCCGACCCCTCCCTCGCCTCGTCGACCGGTGCTGCGAACGCGGTGGTGCTCGGCATCGTGATGCTCGTCGTGACGACCCTGGTGAACATCACGAGCGTCCGGCTGATGGCGCGGGTCACGAGCTTCGGCGTGCTGATCGAGATCATCGGCGTCGTCGTGCTCATCGGCGCGCTCTTCCTGCTGCCGCACCGCAGCCCTGCGGTGGTGTTCACGACCGCCGGCTCGACGAGCACCGAACCGTACGTCTGGGCGTTCCTGGCATCGTCCCTGATGGCTGCCTACGTGATGGTCGGCTTCGACTCCGCCGGTGAGCTCGCCGAGGAGACGCACAACCCCCGCCGGACCACCCCGAAGACCATCGTCCGCGCGCTCACCGTCTCCGGCCTCGGCGGTGGGCTGCTCATCATCGGCGCCCTGGTCGCCGCCCCGAGCCTGACCGACGGCAAGCTGGCGACGCAGGGACTCGCCTGGGTGATCACCTCGACGCTCGGCGACGTCTTCGGCCGGCTGCTGCTCTGCACCGTCGCGGTCGCCGTGTTCGCCTGCACCCTCGCCGTGCAGACCGCCGGTGCGCGCATGGTCTACTCGATGGCCCGCGAGAAGGCCCTGCCCTTCCACCGCACGCTCGCTCGGGTCTCACCCCGGACCGGGACACCGATCGCCGCGTCGATCGTCGTCGGTGTCGGTGCCGGCCTCGCACTCGCCGTGAACATCGGTCAGTCCGCGATCTTCACCGCCCTGTCCAGCCTGTGCATCGCGATGCTCTACCTGGCCTACCTCGGCGTCACCGGCCCCCTGCTGGTCCAACGCATCCGGCTCCGACGGTCCGGCTTCCCCGCCGGCGTGGACGAGGACGGCAAGCCGCTGTTCACACTCGGCCGGTGGGGCATCCCGCTCAACGCCCTCGCCGTCGCCTTCCAGGTCGGCATGGCGGTCAACCTCATCTGGCCGCGCCCGGAGATCTACGACCTGACCGGGAACTCGTGGTGGCTGCAGTACAGCGCACTGCTGTTCATCGGCGCCGTCCTGCTCGTGGGTTGGGTGTGGTCGGCCCGGCGGCACCGTGCCCACGGACCGATCACCCTCGCCGAGGTCCCGTCCACCTCCTCGGTCCCCGCCGTCCAGGCACCCGCCTCCGCGACCGCGACCGTCGAAGCCTGACCGAAGGAACCCCATGCGCGACCTCCACCAGACCGACAGCGTGCTCGCCTCGCGTTCCGATGCGCGCGCCCAGGCCGGGACGCAGTCCGAGTACATGCCGTACCTGCCGGCCTCGACGTCCCCGTTCGCCCCCGACGGCGTCGACCCCGCGCAGCTGGTGTGGGCCGAGACCGTCGCACCGGGCGGGTACACGCACAAGGTCCTGGCCAGGGGCTCGCGGCTGCGGTTCGACGACCCGACGGGGCAGGCCTGCGCCAACCTCCTGGTGTTCAACGCGCTCGAACCGTGGGAGCGGTTGAACGTCGCCGACACGCAGAAGATCCCGTGGCAGGCCTACCTCGGTGTCGGCACGCCGCTGCTCAGCGGGGACGGCCGTGCCCTGGCGACGGTGGTCGAGGACACCTCGGGGCACCACGACGCCTTCTGCGGCACGTCGACCGACGCCTGGAACGAGCGGAAGTACGGCGGTGCGGCACCCGAGGGGCCCAGCCCGAGCGGCCGGTCGCTCCTCGTGAAGGCCGCCGCCAAGCACGGGCTGACGAGGCGTGACCTGCCGCCGAGCGTCTCGTTCTTCCAGGGTGTCCGGATCGACGACGAGGGGGCGATGACCTTCACGGGGTCGGCCGGAGCCGGGCACCACGTCACCCTCGTCGCCGAGCTGCCGCTGCTCGTGCTCGTCGCGAACGTCGCGCACCCGATCGACCCCCGGCCGGAGTACGCCGTCGGCCCGCTCCGGGTGCACGCCTGGCGTGGGGCACCGACGACCGACGCGGACGAGCGGTTCACGGCGACGCCGGAACTCACCCGCGCCTACCTGAACGCCATCGACTACGCGGAAGCACGAGGCCTCTGATGCCCGACACGACGACGCACACCCGCACCTCCACCGTCCCGGTCGGCGCCGTCCACGCCCCCGACGTCGCCCTGGACTGGAGCGAGTCCCTCGTGCCCGGCGACGTCGTCCGCGACGACCGGGTCGAGCCGCTCGCGCCCTGGTCCGCCGTCGTCCGCGCCGGCGAGGTGCTCACGATCGTCGACGTCGGCGGCAACCAGAGCGCCGACTGCCTGGTCTACGACGCGCACGACCCCGACGAGCGCTACAGCGTCCCGGACACCCTCGCGGCCCAGGGGAACGCCTACGTCCGCACCGGCACCGTGCTGATGTCGAACGAGGGGCACCCGCTCATGACGGTCGTCGCCAACGAGATCGACCGGCAGGACACCATCGGCGGCGCGTGCTCGAAGGAGTCCAACACCCTGCGGTACGGCCACCACACCCAGTACCAGCACGGCTGCCGCGAGAACTTCCTGGCCGAGGCCGGTCGGCACGGCCTCGGCGCCCGCGACATCGTCTCGAACCTCAACTGGTTCATGAACGTCCCGGTCGAGGCCGACGGCGCCCTCGGGATCGTCGACGGCATGAGCGCACCGGGCAAGCGTGTCGCCGTCCGGGCCGAACGCGACGTGCTCGTCATCGTGTCGAACTGCCCCCAGATGAACAACCCGTGCAACGACTTCTCATGCACCCCGCTGCGCATGATCGTGGTCCAGCCGTGATCGCCGCACCCGACACGGAGGACACCGTGCCCCAGCCACCCGCGCTCTCCACCGACACCGTCCTCGTCGCCAACCGCGGCGAGATCGCCCGCCGGGTGATCCGCTCTGCCAAGGCCCTCGGCATGCGCACCGTCGCCGTCTACTCCGACGCCGACCGCGCCGCGCCGCACGTCCGCGAAGCCGACGTCGCCGTCCGCCTCGGCCCGGCGCCCGCCCGCGACTCCTACCTGCGCATCGACGCCGTGGTGCAGGCAGCGAAGGACACCGGCGCCGGCTTGGTCCACCCCGGCTACGGGTTCCTGTCGGAGAACACGGACTTCGCCCGCGCCTGCGAGGACGCCGGCATCCGGTTCGTCGGGCCGACCGCCGACCAGATCGTCCGCTTCGGCGCGAAGCACACCGCTCGCGAGCTCGCCGCCGCAGCCGGGGTCCCGATGCTCGCCGGCACCGGCCTGCTCGAGAGCGTCGACGACGCCGTGGCCGAGGCCGAGCGCATCGGCCTGCCGGTGATGCTCAAGGCCACCGGTGGCGGCGGCGGCATCGGCATGCAGGCGTGCGCGACCCTCGACGAGGTCCGCGAGGCCTACACGAGCGTCACCCGCACGGCCACCGCGGCCTTCGGGTCCGCCGGCATCTTCCTCGAACGCCTGGTGCGACCGGCCCGGCACGTCGAGGTCCAGCTCTTCGGCGACGGCCAGGGGCGCGTCGCGGTGATCGGCGACCGGGACTGCTCGTTGCAGCGTCGGAACCAGAAGGTCATCGAGGAGGCCCCGGCGCCCGCGCTGCCCGAGCACGTCCGCAGCGAGCTGCACGAGTCCGCCCGTCGCCTGGCCGCGAGCGTCGGGTACCGCAGCGCCGGCACCGTCGAGTTCGTCTACGACCCGGTGCGCGAAGAGGCGTCGTTCCTCGAGGTGAACACCCGCCTGCAGGTCGAGCACCCGGTGACGGAAGAGGTCTTCGGAGTCGACCTCGTCGACCTCATGCTCCGCCTGGCCCGTGACGGCGCCGACGGCATCGGCGACGACGTCTTCGACCGCACCTGGACCCCGAACGGCCACGCCGTCGAGGCCCGTGTCTACGCCGAGGACCCGGCGAAGGGTTCGTTGCCCTCCAGCGGCCTCGTCACCCAGGCGGTGTTCCCGAGCGCGACCACCGAGTCCGGCGACCCGAGCGGACTCCGCGTCGACGGCTGGGTCGAGACCGGCTCCGAGGTCTCGGCGTTCTACGATCCGATGCTCGCCAAGGTCATCGCCACCGGCGAGACCCGCGACGACGCCCTCGACCGGCTGCGCGACGGCCTCGCCGCCACGCGGATCGACGGCATCGTGACGAACACCGGGCTGCTCCGTGCACTGACCGACGACCTCGAGCTCCGCACCGCCACGCACTCCACCTCGACGCTCGACGAGACCGACGACCCGGACCCGCGCATCGACGTCATCGCACCGGGCACCATGACGATGATCCAGGACCTGCCCGGCCGGGTCGGGTACTGGCAGGTGGGCGTCCCGCCGAGCGGCCCGTTCGACGCCGCGTCGTTCGCCGAGGCGAACCGCGCCGTGGGCAACCCCGACGGCGCTCCCGCGCTCGAGATCACGGCGACGGGTCCGACGCTGCGCTTCTCGACCGCCGCCGTCGTCGCGCTCACCGGCGCACCGGCGCCCGCGACCCTCGACGGCGATCCCGTCGCGCTCTGGGAGCCGATCGACGTCGGCGCCGGACAGACCCTGGCGGTCGGGACGGCGCCCGGGCCCGGTCTGCGCACGTACCTGGCCGTCCGCGGTGGCTTCGACGTCCCCACCTACCTCGGCTCCACCGCCACGTTCACGCTCGGCGGCTTCGGCGGCCATGCCGGTCGCGCGCTGCTCGCCGGCGACGTCCTGCGGCCGGGCTCCCCGGACTCCGACGCGGCGCACCCCGCCTTCCCCGGGGGCGCCCGCCTGGGCCTGGTCGGCGGTCCGACCCCGGCCGAGCACCGCACGGCGCTCACCGACGCGTGGGAGATCGCCGTGACCGAGGGGCCGCACGCCGCCCCGGACTTCTTCACCCGCGCGGACCTGGACGTCTTCTACGCCACCGACTACGGCGTGCACCACAACTCGGCGCGCACCGGCATCCGGCTCATCGGGCCCCGACCCGAGTGGGCGCGGACGGACGGAGGCGAGGCCGGTCTGCACCCCTCGAACATCCACGACACCCCGTACGCGGTCGGTGCGATCGACTTCACCGGCGACACCCCGATCATCCTGGGTCCGGACGGGCCCTCGCTCGGCGGCTTCGTCTGCCCCGCCGTGGTCGCCAGCGGCGACCTGTGGAAGCTGGGCCAACTCCGACCAGGTGACACGGTCCGGTTCGTCCCCGTCCGCGAAGCCGACGCCGCCGCGCTCGAGGCGAACCGGGCCTCCCGGACCGTCCCCCGCACCGGGGGCGACGGCGACGACGGCGTGATCACCCGCCTGGAGGCGACCGACGTCCGTCCGAGCGTCGCCTACCGACGCGACGGCGACGACAACGTGCTCGTCGAGTACGGCGACATGACGCTCGACATCGCGCTGCGCATGCGCGTGCACGCGCTCATGACGAAGCTGCAGCAGGAGGCGCCGAAGGGCGTCCTCGACATCACCCCGGGCATCCGCTCGCTGCAGGTGCACACCGACGCGTCGGTCCTGAAGGCCCGTGACGTGGCCGGGCTCCTCCGCGAACTCGAGGACGAGATCCCGCCCACCGACCAGCTCGTCGTGCCGTCGCGCACCGTCAAGCTCCCGTTGTCGTGGGACGACCCCGCCACACGCCTCGCCATCGAGCGCTACATGAACGGCGTGCGGAACGACGCTCCGTGGACCCCCTGGAACATCGAGTTCATCCGGCGCATCAACGGTCTGGAGAGCGTCGACGACGTCTTCCGCACCGTCTTCGACGCGAGCTACCTCGTGCTCGGCCTGGGCGACGTCTACCTCGGCGCCCCGGTCGCCACACCGCTCGACCCCCGGCACCGTCTCGTGACGACGAAGTACAACCCGGCCCGCACCTGGACCGCCGAGAACTCCGTCGGGATCGGCGGTGCGTACCTCTGCATCTACGGCATGGAGGGGCCGGGCGGCTACCAGTTCGTCGGGCGCACCGTGCAGATCTGGAACCGGTTCCGCCGCGGCGGGCTGTTCCAGGAGGACCCGTGGGCGCTGCGCTTCTTCGATCGCATCGAGTGGTACCCGGTCGGTGCCGACGAGCTGCTCGAGCTGCGGGCCGAGACCGACGCCGGACGGGGCTCGTTCGAGACCGTCGACGGCGAGTTCTCGATCGCCTCGTACAACCGCTTCCTCGAGGCGAACGCGGGCTCGATCGCGGACTTCCGGGCACAGCAGGCGCGGGCGTTCGGCGAGGAGAAGGAGCGCTGGCGCGCGTCCGGCGAGTTCGACGTGCGCGACGAACCGGCCGCCGTCGAGGCGGACGAGGTCGTCCTGCCCGCCGGGGCGACGGCCGTGACCGCGCCCTTCACCTCGACGGTGTGGCAGGTGGACGTGCGACCGGGCGACCGGGTGGACGAGGGACAGAAGTTGTTGGCAGTGGAGGCGATGAAGATGGAGTCGATGGTGCACGCACCGGTGGAAGGCCACGTGTTGGAGGTCTACATCAAGCCGGGCGACCAGGTCGCACCGGGGCAGGTCCTGGCCGCGATCGGAGCGGCGGCGTGAGCGCGGCGAGCGCCGCTGCGGACCGCGTCCGCGACGCGTTCGACCGCATCGACGCCGTCGACCGGCCCGAGGTCTGGATCACCCTGCGCGACCGCGCCGCGGTCCTGCAGGAGGTCGAGGCCGTCGACCCGACGCTCCCCCTCGCCGGCCTCCTGTTCGCCGTCAAGGACAACATCGACGTCGCCGGCCTGCCCACGACGGCAGCCGCCCGCTCCTACGCGTACGAACCCGCCGCCGACGCGACCGCCGTCGCCCGCCTGCGCACCGCCGGCGCGGTCGTCGTCGGCAAGACGAACCTCGACCAGTTCGCCACCGGCCTGGTCGGCACCCGGTCGCCCTTCGGCGCGGTCCGGAACGCGTGGGACCCGACCCGTATCTCCGGTGGGTCGTCGAGCGGTTCCGCCACCGCTGTCGCGCTCGGCATCGTCGACTTCGCACTCGGCACGGACACCGCGGGCTCCGGCCGCGTGCCGGCGGCGCTCGGCAACCTGGTCGGTGTGAAGCCGACCAAGGGCCTGGTGCCGAACACCGGTGTCGTGCCGGCCTGCCGCTCGCAGGACTGCGTCACGGTCTTCGCCCGATCGCTCGACCTCGCCCGCACGACGGCGGAGCTGATGGCCGGGCCGGACGACACCGACCCGCTCGCCCGCATCGACGTCGCCCTCGCCGACGTGCCCGCCGTCCCGCGGATCGCGATCCCGCTGCCCTCGCAGCTCGAGGGCCTCGCGCCGGGCTGGGCGGAGGCCTTCGCCGCCGCCGTCGAGCGCTTCCGCGCACTCGGCCACCAGGTGGTCGAGGTCGACATCGCGCCCCTGCTCGACGCAGCGTCGCTGCTCTACGACGGCGCGTTCGTCGCCGAGCGGTACGCCGCCGTCGGCGCGCACGTCGAGGCGCACCGCGACCTGGTCGGCGACGACCTGGACCCGTCGGTCGCCACGATCGTCCTGGGTGGCGCCCGACCCACGGCAGCGGACCTCTTCGCCGACCAAGAACGCCTCGACGTGCTCGGCGCCGCGGGACGCGCCGCCCTCGCCGGCACCACAGCGCTCCTCACCCCCACCACGACGTGGCACCCCACCCTCGAGCAGGTCGCGGCTGACCCGATCGGCGCGAACAGCCGGATGGGTCGGTACACGAACTTCGCCAACCTGCTCGACATGGCCTCGCTCGCCGTCCCTGCCGGGTTCGTCGACGGCCTGCCGTTCGGGGTCATGCTGACCGGTCCCGCGTTCACCGACCGACGGCTCGCGGCGCTCGGCGCCGCGTTCCTCGCGCCCACCGTCGACCTGCTGGTCGTCGGAGCGCACCTCCGTGACCAGCCGCTGAACGGCCAGCTGGTCGCGTCCGGCGGATCGTTCGTCCGGGAGGCCCGCACCGCGTCCGACTACCGGCTGTACGCCCTCGACACGGTGCCGCCAAAGCCCGGGCTGGTCCGGGTGGGGCCGGTCGCGTCCGGCGCTGACGCGCCCGAGTCGGGGTCGGCTTCGGGGTCGGGCTCGGGCTCGGGCATCGCCGGTGAGGTCTGGCGGCTGCCCGCCGCCGGGTTCGGCACCTTCGTGGCGTCCCTGCCCGAGCCGATGGCCATCGGCACCGTGGCACTCGAGGACGGCACCGACGTCACCGGGTTCTTGGTCGAACCCTTCGCCGTCGAGGGCGCACTCGACATCACGGCGTTCGGCGGCTGGCGGGCCTACCGCGAGCAGGCATGACGCCGCGCTGGGAGGATGACTCCATGTCCTCCGACGACCGACCGGCCAGGCCCGGTCGCCCGAGGGCCGTCCCGAACGCCGACTCGGCGCTCAGTCCCCGCGACCAGATCCTCGACGCCGCCGCCGCCCTGTTCGTCGAGAACGGCATCAGCGCGACCTCGACCCGAGCCATCGCGGAGCGGGTCGGCATCCGCCAGGCCTCGCTGTACTACCACTTCGCCGGCAAGGACGACATGCTCGTCGAGCTCCTGACGACCTCGGTCCGGCCGAGTCTCGAGCTCGTCCGCGAGCTCGAACAGCGGGTCCCGGCGTCCGCCACCGCCGCCGGTGCCCTGGCCGCGCTCGTCCTGATCGACGTGGAGACCCTCGCCCGCACCCCGCACAACATCGGCACGCTCTACCTGCTGCCCGAGGTGCAGGGCGAGCGCTACGACGGGTTCCGGGCCGAGCGGGTCGAGCTGCGAGACGCCTACGGGCGCCTCGGGTCGCTCGCCGCCGCCGCCGACGTCGATGCCTCGATTGATCCCGCCCGGCTCGGCGGGATCCTCATCCAGCTCGCCGAGACCGTCATCCAGCTCCGCCGCGTCGGAGGTGTCGAGGAGGCCGACCGCGACGCCATCGTCGCGACCTGCCTGCGGGCGTGCGGGCTCGACACCACTGCCGTGGCGGATGCCCGCCGCGAGGCCGGGTCACTGCTCGCCGCCGTCACCGTCTGACCAGCTCTTCCGTTCGTCTCCGTCGCCCCATCT
Organism: Curtobacterium sp. VKM Ac-2861; assembly: GCF_013204965.1. Taxonomy (NCBI): domain Bacteria; kingdom Bacillati; phylum Actinomycetota; class Actinomycetes; order Micrococcales; family Microbacteriaceae; genus Curtobacterium; species Curtobacterium sp. VKM Ac-2861. Next base: position 81,762 of record NZ_JABMLA010000006.1, on the reverse strand, counting down.
GGAGGTTCTGCCATGACCGCGCTCTCCCCCGCCGCACACCGTCCACTCGCCGACGCCCTGCTCCCCCGCACCGCGGTCGTGAGCACCGCGCTCGTCCTGGGTGGTGCGCTGCTCACCGCCGGCGCCGCACAGGTGTCCGTCCCGCTCTGGCCCGTCCCGATCACCGGGCAGACGCTCGCCGTCCTGCTGGTCGGCAGTGCCCTCGGTGCGCGCCGCGGTGCCCTGTCGATGCTCGTCTACGCACTGCTCGGAGTCGTCGGGCTGCCGGTCTTCGCGGGTGGCTCGGCCGGGGTCGGCGTGCTCGTCAGTCCCTCCGGCGGGTACATCGTCGGCTTCGTCGCCGCCGCTGCCCTCGTCGGGTGGATCGCCGAACGCTTCGGCGACCGCCCCCTGCGCAACTCCGTGCTGTCCTTCGCGCTCGGCACCGTCGTGACCTTCGCGGCCGGCATGGTCTGGCTCGCGGTGTCGCTCGGGCTGGACCTGCAGCAGACGCTCGCTTTCGGGCTGTACCCGTTCGTCCTCGGCGGTGCGGTGAAGGCGCTGCTCGGTGCCGGTGCCATCTCGCTTGGGTGGACGGCGGCGGTTCGGCGACGCGTGGCTGCGCGGGACGCAGGCCGCTGAGGCGCATTCGGCGGGCCATCGTGTTAAGTTGTGCACAACATGATTGCACTCAACCGATGATCCGGTCCGCCGGCATGCTCCTCGCCCTGCACGGAGCAGGCACGTCGATGACGCGTCCCCTGCCGGTCCGGGCGCACCGGATGCAGGAACGCGGTTTCGTGCCCGGCCTCCCGCACGCAGTGCTGGTGCCCTTGCTCGAGATCGCAGCCGGCGCAACCCTCGCACGAAGCCGACGACGGTCGACCACAGCTGCTGCTGCCGCTGCCGCTGCGACGGCGCTCGGAGCGGTGCGCACCGGCATCGACCTCGAGGACCGCACCGTCACCGTGGGGACCGTCGCCGCCGCAGCGCTGGCCGTCTCCGGCGCGACGGCAGTGGCCCGCGCGCATCGCGTCGGTCTCCTCGTGGGGACCGGTGCACTGGTCGTGTTCGAACTCACCCGCCGGCGTCGCGTCCGCAGCGTCGGTTGACGCACCGCTCCGCCATCCCCTGTGAAAGGCACGTGCCCCTGATGACCTCCCGCCGCCGCACTTCCCGCTCGACCAAGCCCCGCACCGTCGTCCGCATCCTGCTGGGTGCCGCCATGACCTGGGCCGGCATCAGCCACCTCACCGTCGCACGTCAGGAATTCCGGGCCCAGGTGCCGGAGTTCGTCCCGCTGGACCCGGACGTCACGGTCCTGGCATCGGGCATCGCCGAGATCTCCCTCGGCGCCGCCCTCGTGCTGCTGGTCCGTCGGCAGGCCACCGTCGGGTGGGTCGCAGCGGTGTTCTTCACCGCGATCTTCCCGGGCAACATCGCCCAGTGGATGCACCACCGTGACGGCTTCGGCCTGGACACCGACACCAAGCGGTTCGTCCGGCTCCTGTTCCAGCCCGTGCTGATCGCTGTCGCGCTCTGGGCGACGAACGCGCTCCGCAAGCGGCGCTGAACCCGGCTGCAGAGCGCCCCGGTCGCTCACGCCCTCGAGGGCGATCGGTGCTGCACTTGGAAATGCAGAAAACCCCCGCGTGAACGGGGGTTTTCTGAGAAGTGGCGGTACCGGTGGGATTTGAACCCACGGTGGAGTTGCCCCCACACATGTTTTCGAGACATGATCCTTCGGCCGCTCGGACACGGTACCGGGAAAGAGTTTACACGATCCGGGAGGCCCGTCACGCCACCCGACGTCGGCTCGCCCTCCACAGGCGGTCACCCCCAGGGCTCTTCCCACACCCACAGGCCGCCCACGTCGTCGACTCGGCCTGCGGGCGTACCGTCCACGGCATGAAGACCCGCACGCTCATCGCACTCCTGACGTCCGTCCTCGGTGGGGCCGGTGTCCTCGGGGCAGCCGCCGTCGGGGCCCGGGCCGGCGTCAAGGGCCAACGGGCGGCTGCGCAACGGGTGGTCGACATGCTGCCGATCCACGCCGACTGGTGGCACGAGCGACAGCAGCACGAGGGGCAGCTCCTGTACGTGGCGATCGGCGACTCGGCGGCGCAGGGCGTGGGCGCGACGGTGCCGTCCCGCGGGTACGTGGGCCTGTTGGCGCGACGGATCCGGCACCGTTCCCACGAGTCGGTGCGGGTCGTGAACCTGAGCGTCTCGGGCTCGACGACCTGGGGCGCCAAGCGCGACCAGTTGCCGAAGCTCCGGCAGTACACACCCGACATCTGCACGGTGTCGATCGGGGCGAACGACATCGCGGACTTCGACCCGGACAAGTTCGAGCGGAACATCCGGGCGATCTACGGCGCGGTGCCGTCGCACGCCGTGGTGGCCGAGCTGCCGTGCATGTTCGTGCCGGACCGTGAGCGCAAGGTGGCGGTGGCGAACGAGATCGTGCACCGTGTGGCCGCCGAGTTCGGGCTGACCGTGGCGCCGCTGCACACGATCACGAAGCGGGTCGGGGTCCGTCGCACGTTCTTCAACAGCTACGGCGACCTGTTCCACCCGAACGACCGGGGGTACGAGGTCTGGGCGAGCGCGTTCGAGCCGGCGGTCGACGCCCGGGTCGACACGGTCGCGGCGATCCGGCACTACCTCTCGGCGCGTGAGGCCGAGAACCTCGGGCGTGAGGCCGGGGCGGTCGCGAACGCTCGTGCCGAGCAGGACACCGACGGTGCCGAGGCACTCGACCACGCCAACCGACCGAATCCCGTCGAACGGATCCGCAACCGGATGACGGGGTCGATCGCCCTGCCCGACGAGCCGGTGCACCGCTCCGGCGATGTCGGCGGCACGGCCTAGCCTCGACGACATGGCGCGCCCGCAGTCCCTCTACCGATGCACCGAGTGCGGCTGGACCAGTGTCAAGTGGGTCGGCCGGTGCGGCGAGTGCCAGACCTGGGGCACGGTCGAGGACTCCTCGGCGGTCTCGGCGAGCACCCGGGGCACGGCGGCCGTCGCCGTCACCGGGGCCCGCGCGGCCCGCCCCATCACCGAGGCCCGAGGCACGACGGTGCAGCGCTGGCAGACCGGCATCGGCGAGTTCGACCGCGTGCTCGGCGGCGGGGTCGTCCCCGGCGCTGCGGTCCTGCTGTCCGGCGAACCCGGCGTGGGCAAGTCCACGCTGCTGCTCGAAGTCGCGTCGCGCGCGGCGGCGTCCGGCAAACGCGTCCTCTACGTCAGTGCGGAAGAGTCCGTCGACCAGGTCCGGCTCCGCGCCGAGCGTACCGGGGCGATGCACGACGACCTCTACCTGGCGAGCGAGGTCGACCTCGGCGTCATCATCGGCCAGATCGACCAAGTCAAGCCGGACCTGCTCATTGCCGACTCCGTGCAGACCATCTCGTCCAGCTCGATCGACGGCATCGCGGGTGGGACCTCCCAGGTGCGCGAGGTCGCCTCGACTCTGATCCGCATCGCGAAGGACCGCGCCCTCCCCGTCCTGATCGTCGGCCACGTCACGAAGGACGGCACGATCGCCGGGCCACGCCTGCTCGAGCACCTGGTCGACGTCGTCTGCCACTTCGAGGGCGACCGGCAGACCGCGCTCCGCTTCGTCCGGGCACTGAAGAACCGGTTCGGCCCCACAGACGAGGTCGGGTGCTTCGACATGGGCGGCGACGGCATCCACGAGGTCCCCGACCCCAGCGGCCTCTTCATGTCCAAGAACGCGACCCCGGTCTCCGGCACGTGCGTGACCGTGGCGCTCGAGGGGCGTCGGGCGCTCCCGGTCGAGGTCCAGGCACTCATCGTGCCGAGCTCCGCGCCGCAGCCCCGTCGGGTCGTGAACGGCGTCGATGCCTCACGCGTGGCGATGCTGCTCGCGGTGCTCGAGCGCCGAGCCGGCCTCAAGCTCTCCGATGCCGACGTCTACGTCTCGACGGTGGGCGGCATGAAGCTCACCGAACCCGGCGCCGACCTGGCGATCGCCCTGGCCCTGGCGAGTGCGGCACGTGACCGCCCGTACCCGCACACGCTCGCGGCCGTGGGCGAGATCAGCCTGGCGGGCGAGATCCGTCCGGCCACGGGGACCAAGCAGCGGGTGAACGAGGCGAGCCGACTCGGCTTCACGACGGTCCTCGGCGCCGACTCCGGGCATCTGCGCGAAGCACTCCGCGTGGCGTTCTCCATGACGCAGTCCGACCGCGAGCGCGAACTCGACCGCGCGTTCTGATCGCCTAAGCGCGCAATGCGGCCAGCAGGTCCCCCGGGGTCGCCTGCATGGTGTTCGGCCCGGCGATGTCGAAGAACACGCCCTCGAGCATGTCCAGGTGGGCGGCGAGGAACTCCTCGAGCCGCGGTCCGTCGTAGACCATGACCTGCCGGATCTTCTCGTCCGGCACCATCGCCGTGTAGGCGTCAGCCGACGAGAACAGCAGCAGGATGCGCTTCTCGGAGCCTTCGCGCCCGAAGACCCGCACCTGCATGTCCTTCTTGCCGGTCACAAGCCGGGGGACGATCACGATGTCGTTGCGCAGCGCGAACGCCACCGCAGCGACGTCCTGCTTCGCGAGGGCTTCCTCGAGCTGTTCGCTCCGGAAGCGCTGTTCCTTGTCTGCCATCTGAGCAATTCCACCAGATTTTCGTCGTTCAGTGACGCACGGGTAGCCAGTCGGCCCTGAGCACGCTAGCCTGATGGAACCGCTTCGGCGGCGCTCAACGTTCGAGCGAGGTGGTTTGCCCCTCAACTCGGACTACCAGGGTCACTGGCCATCAGGCCTGACCCCGAACCCGTCCCGCCGGCACCTGCCCGCGTGGCGCATCACCCCCGTCGACGTACGTCGGGGCTCCGCAGGTGCGATCGCACCATGGCGGAACGCAAGAAAGCTAAGGAAACGCCATCATGGCATCTACCGGTACCGTCAAGTGGTTCAACAACGAAAAGGGCTTCGGCTTCATCGCCCCGGACGACGGAAGCGCTGACGTCTTCGCGCACTTCTCAGCGATCGCCGGCAACGGCTACAAGTCGCTGGAGGAGAACCAGAAGGTGGAGTTCGACATCACCGAGGGCCGCAAGGGCCCGCAGGCGGAGAACATCACCGTCCTCGGCTGATCACATCAGCTTCGAACGGCCCCGTCGTCCTCTGGACGGCGGGGCCGTTTGCTGTCCCCAGAGTCGCCCGCGCCCTGGGACCGCCAGCCCACGCGACGCCCGGGCTACTGCAGGATGAACTGCACCGAGGCCTTCGACTCGAGGTTCCCCACCGCGACCTGCAAGTGGTAGCTCGCCCCGTCGGCCGAGACCGCCGGGCGGGACGCATCGCACGTCGTGGTGGACGACCGGGTGCGGTCCCAGGCGATCGCGGGCGTGGTCAGGGTCTGCCCGGACTTGATCGTGACGTCCTGGTTCGTGCCGCCGGTCTGGCAGTCCTTCGACGACCAGTACTGCTCCTCGCCCGAGCTGATCGTCAGGACCTGCTGCGCTGACCCGAGGTCGAGGTGGCACGAGTTCGTGCCGGTGTTCTTGATCGACATGGCGATCTTCGGGTCTTCGGTGGGGCCGTACGCCTCCTTGTCGAGCACGGGCGTCAGGACGACCTGGTCCTTGCTGCACGTCGACCCGTCGGCAGCGCCGGACCCAGACGCCGACGCAGATGCCGACGCCGAACGGGACGGGGCAGCGGACGAAGCACCACCGGCCGAAGCCGAAGTCGAGGCGGACGGCGAGGACGTGGGCGCTGCCGTCGGCGTCGACGCGCTCCCTCGTCCGACGACGATGAGCACGATCACCACGACGATGATCACGAGTGCGCCGAGCACGGCTGCACGACGGCGCCAGTACACGACCGGCTTCTCGGGCCCGACGGGGTGGCGCAACGACGACATGCGCACAGGGTAGACAACCGCGGATGCCCGGTGCGGGACCCCCGCCGGGTGCCGCGCGAAAGCGTCAGAGGATCTTCAGCATGCGGGTGTTGCCGAGGGTGTTCGGCTTGACCCGGGCGAGGTCGAGGAACTCCGCGACCCCTTCGTCCGACGACCGGACCAGCTCGGCGTAGACCGCCGGTTCGACGACCTGCTCGCCGATCTCCAGGTACCCGTGCTTCGCGAAGAAGTCGACCTCGAACGTCAGGCAGAAGATCCGCGCGACGCCGAGTTCACGGCCGTCGTGTTCGAGCGCCTCGAGCATCCGGTGTCCGACGCGCTTGTGGATCCAGTCGGCGTCGAGGGCGAGCGTGCGCACCTCGGCGATGTCGTCCCAGAAGACGGCGAGGGCACCACAGCCGATCGGGACGCCGTCGGGACCCTCGGCGATCCGGAACTGCTGGATCGAGCCGTAGAGCGCGACGTTCTCCTTGCCGAGCAGGATGCGCCGGTCGACGTAGGGGGCGATGAGCCGCTGGATGTGCGGGACGTCTGAGGCGAGTGCCGGACGCACCAGGATCCCGTGCTCGTCACGTTCGTGGAACGCGTGCTTCCCGTGCTCTGTCATCCCGACAACCATAGCCGCGCGTAGACGAGCGGCAGCCGACCGCTCCGGGGGACATGCCGCTGTACTGCGCCCAGGCGCGGCCGCCTACCGTCCACACCATGCCTCAGATCATCGAAACCGTCGACGTCAACGTCCCCGTCTCCGCAGCGTACGGTCAGTGGACCCGCTTCGAGGAGTTCCCGCACTTCCTCGACGAGGTCGAGAAGATCGTCCAGGTCGACGACAAGACCACCGACTGGACCGTGAAGGTCGCCGGCCAGGAGCGCGAGTTCCGCGCCGTCATCACCGAGCAGCACCCCGACGAGCGGGTCGCCTGGGCCGTCAAGGACGGCGAGACCGACCACGCCGGCGTCGTCACCTTCCACAAGCTCTCCGACGACGAGACGCGTGTGACCGCGCAGATCGACTGGGAGCCGTCCGGCTTCCTCGAGAAGCTCGGCGCCGCGGTCGGCGTCGGTGGCCACGCCATCAAGAAGGACCTGCAGAACTACAAGGAGCGCGTCGAGTCGGCTCCGACCGACACGGGCTGGCGCGGCGACGTGCAGGCGTGATCACGGCCTGACACGTCCGCACACGGACAGACGGGAGGCCCGGTGCCAGCTGGCACCGGGCCTCCCGTCTGTCTTGTGTCGGGTCTAGGACTCGATCTCACCCTGGGGGGCGTCGGTCGCGGTCTCGACCGCGGCTGCGCCGGCGAGGACCTCTTCGCGGCCCGGCTGACGCCCGGTCTCGAAGTGGAACGCACCGTCGACGAAGTCGACCTTGACGTGGTCACCGGCGGTGAGCTCACCCTGCAGGATGTGCTCGGACAGCTGGTCCTCGACCTCGTGCTGCATCGCGCGACGCAGCGGGCGTGCACCGAGGGACGGGTCGAACCCGACCTTGATGAGCTGCTCCTTGGCGGGGAGGGTGAGCTCCACCGTCATGTCGCGGTCGAGCAGACGGTCGGCCAGGCGCTTCACGAACAGGTCCACGATCTGCAGCAGCTCGGGCTGCGACAGCTGCGGGAACACGATCGTGTCGTCGACGCGGTTGAGGAACTCCGGCTTGAAGTGCTTCTTGAGCTCCTCGTTGACCTTGCCGCGCATGCGGTCGTAGCCGACGGCCGAGTCACCCTCGACCTGGAAGCCCACCGGGCCACCGGCGATGCCCTGCGAACCGAGGTTCGTGGTCATGATGATGACGGTGTTCTTGAAGTCGACCACGCGGCCCTGACCGTCGGTGAGACGGCCTTCCTCGAGCACCTGCAGCAGCGAGTTGAAGATGTCCGGGTGGGCCTTCTCGATCTCGTCGAACAGGACCACGGAGAACGGCTTGCGGCGCACCTTCTCGGTGAGCTGGCCGCCCTCCTCGAACCCGACGAACCCGGGAGGGGCACCGAACAGACGCGAGACGGTGTGCTTCTCGCCGAACTCCGACATGTCGAGGGAGATCAGTGCGCCCTCGTCGTCGAACAGGAACTCGGCGAGCGCCTTGGCGAGCTCGGTCTTGCCGACGCCCGTGGGCCCGGCGAAGATGAACGAGCCCGAGGGGCGGTTCGGGTCCTTCAGACCGGCACGGGTCCGGCGGATGGTCTTGGACAGGGCCGAGATGGCTTCTTCCTGACCGATGACCCGCTGGTGCAGTGCCTTCTCCATGAAGACGAGACGCGAGGTCTCCTCTTCGGTGAGCTTGAACACCGGGATGCCCGTGGCCTGCGCCAGGACCTCGGCGATGATGCCCTCGTCGACGGTGCCGGACGCGGCGACGTCACCGGCACGCCACTGCTTCTCGAGGCGGAGACGCTCGCCCAGGAGCTTCTTCTCCTCGTCGCGCAGGCTGGCTGCCTTCTCGAAGTCCTGCTCCTCGATGGCGGCTTCCTTCGACCCACGGACCGTCGAGATCTTCTCGTCGAACTCGCGGAGCTCCGGGGGCGCCGACAGGATCGAGAGACGCAGGCGTGCGCCGGCCTCGTCGATCAGGTCGATGGCCTTGTCCGGCAGGAAGCGGTCCTGCACGTAGCGGTCCGCAAGGTTGGCGGCCGAGACGATCGCACCGTCGGTGATGGACACCTTGTGGAACGCCTCGTACTTGTCGCGCAGGCCCTTGAGGATGTTGATCGTGTGCGGCAGCGACGGCTCGTTGACCTGCACCGACTGGAAGCGACGCTCGAGTGCTGCGTCCTTCTCGAAGTGCTTGCGGTACTCGTCGAGCGTGGTGGCACCGATGGTCTGGAGCTCACCGCGGGCGAGGAGGGGCTTGAGGATCGAGGCGGCGTCGATCGCACCTTCGGCAGCACCGGCACCGACGAGCGTGTGGATCTCGTCGATGAAGACGATGATGTCGCCGCGGGTGCGGATCTCCTTCGTGACCTTCTTCAGGCGCTCCTCGAAGTCACCGCGGTAGCGGGAACCGGCGATGAGCGATCCGAGGTCGAGCGAGTAGAGCTGCTTGTCCTTCAGCGTCTCGGGCACGTCGCCCTTGACGATCGCCTGGGCGAGGCCCTCGACGACGGCGGTCTTGCCGACGCCGGGCTCACCGATCAGGACGGGGTTGTTCTTGGAGCGGCGGGAGAGGATCTGCATGACCCGCTCCATCTCCTTCTCGCGCCCGATGACGGGGTCGAGCTTGCCGTCGCGCGCGGCCTGGGTGAGGTTGCGACCGAACTGGTCGAGGACCTGCGAACCCTGCTGCGCGTTCTGCTGCTGCTCGCCGCCGACGGCGACCGCTTCCTTGCCCTGGTAGCCGGACAGGAGCTGGATGACCTGCTGGCGGACCCGGTTGAGGTCGGCGCCGAGCTTCACGAGCACCTGGGCTGCGACGCCCTCGCCCTCGCGGATCAGGCCGAGCAGGATGTGCTCGGTACCGATGTAGTTGTGGCCGAGCTGCAGCGCTTCGCGCAGGGACAGCTCGAGCACCTTCTTGGCACGCGGCGTGAACGGGATGTGCCCGGTCGGCTGCTGCTGACCCTGGCCGATGATGTCCTGGACCTGCTCACGGACGGCGTCGAGCGAGATGCCGAGCGACTCCAGCGCCTTGGCAGCAACGCCCTCGCCCTCGTGGATCAGGCCGAGGAGGATGTGCTCGGTGCCGATGTAGTTGTGGTTGAGCATCTTCGCTTCTTCTTGAGCGAGGACGACAACCCGACGGGCTCGGTCGGTGAATCTCTCGAACATGTGCTCTCCCTTGGCCCTTTCTGACGGAGCCGACAGCTGGTCCGGTCTCGTCTGAGTCCGGTCACGTACTCCGAGAGTAACCAGCGCTCCCCGTGCGGGCTGCCCCTGTTCGCCGTGGGCGTGACCTCACTGCGCGATGTGCGCAGTGAGCGAACGGAACAGACGACGGGAGGCCCGTGGCGGCGTCCGCCACGGGCCTCCCGTCTGGTGTTCCGTCGCGTCTCAGGCGCGGCGCGCTGCCCGGCGCAGGGCACGCCGGAAGCGGCGCGGCTCGACGCCCAGGGCGTCGAGGACGTCGTGCGCCGAGCCCATGAACGGGTCGTCGACGCCGTCGAGGACGGCCAGCACGACGTACACCGGGCGGACGCGCTCGGCCGGACCGGCGAGGACGACTGCTCGTGCGAGGACCCGGGCGGCCGCCGGGGTGCAGGCGACCCGGTCGTGCTCGTCGGGGCACGCGGCCCGCGCACCGACGAAGACGCTGATCTCGGAGCGGACGGCTTCGGGGCTGACCCCGTGCGCCTCGAGGACCGGGCGGAACCGGGGCATCCCGTTGCAGAGCGTGACGGCGGCGAGCAGGAGGTGCTCCGCGTCGACGAAGCCGAAGCCAGTCTCGTGGGACTCGAGGTCGGCGAGCAGCACGATCTCGCGACCCTGCCGGACGGTGGGGAGGGCGACGGACAGCTGAGCGATCTGCATGTATTCAGAATATCGCATGCGATGCCAATTGAACAGCCCTCGGTTCAGCGCGGCTCGGTACCATCCGGTCATGGATCAGCCCGTCGTCGGCCTCGTCGTCCACCCGACCAAGAACGTGCAGGAGTCCGTCACGACCCTGCAGCGATGGAACGCGTCCGGCCGGGGCGAGCTCGTCGCCCGCCGAGCCGATGCACAGCGGATCGGCGGGGGCATCACCGCGGTGGAGGACGACGACTTCACCGCACGCGTCGACCTCGTCGTGGCCCTCGGCGGCGACGGCACCATGCTCGGCGCGATGCGACTCGTGGCGAAGCGCCCGGTCCCGGTGCTCGGCGTGAACTACGGCAACGTCGGGTTCCTGGTGGAGATCGAACCGCCGGAGCTCGAAGCCGCGCTCGACCGACTGTCAGCCGGCGAGTACCAGCTCGAGCCGCACCACGCGCTCGAGGCCCGCCTGTCCTGGAGCGGCGCGCGCACTGACTACCTGGCCTTCAACGACCTGACGATCGTGCGGCGCCCCGGTTCCGGCCAGGTGTCGGCGGACCTCAGTGTCGGCGGGCTCGGCTACGGCTACTACCGCGCCGACGCCATCGTCGCCGCGACCCCGGCCGGCTCTACCGCGTACAACTACGCCGCGGGTGGCCCGGTGCTCTCCCCCGCACTCTCCGGGTCCGTCGTCACCCCCGTCGCCCCGATGGCGGGCATCGACCGCGCCGTGGTGCTCGCCGCCCGCGAGCGCTACCGGTTCGACATCGCCGAGGGCACCAGGAGCGCCGCACTCGAGGTCGACGGGCTCGTCGTCGGCGAGGTCGCCACCGGAGCGCAGATCGACGTCCGACTCCGCAAGGACGCCGGCAGCGTCGTGCGACTCGACGCCGAACGGCACGGACGCACCGGACGGGTGAAGCTGAGCCTGCTCGACCTGCCGGTCCGGCCCGACCAGCTCATCGAGCTGATCCCGAGCGACCTGCGGCAGAAGCTCGGGCGCGAACTCGACCAGTAGCGGTCCCGGCAGGCGTCCGGTGCACACGAACGTGAATGGCCCGCTCGAGCAGTGCTCGAGCGGGCCTTCCCATCACCCCACCGGATCGTCTTCCCACAGACCGACCCGGGTTCCCCTGCCGGCGCGAGCGCCGGCCGAAGCCTGCTGACCTCAGTCGGTCAGGTACAGCTGCATGTCCTGCGAGACCGCCTTGGCGAACAGACGCAGCTTGGCGCGCGACTCCACCCGGCTGACGGCCTGGCGGGTCGTGTGCACGATCTTCGAGATCTCGTCGAGCGTCATCGGCTTGTCGTCGTCGAGGCCGTAGCGCATGCGGATCACGTTGGCTTCCTCGCTCGGCAGCTCGGCGACGATCGAACGGATGTCGCGGTGCAGGAGCGTGGTCTCGGTGAGCTCGTTCGGGGACGCAGCGTCCTCGTCCTCGATGAAGTCACCGAGCTCGCTGTCGTCCGAGTCGCCGACCACCGTGTGGATCGAGACCGGCTCGTGCGAGCGGCCCTTGAGGTCGACGAGCTCTTCCACCGTCATGCTCAGCTCGGCGGCGACCTCGTCGGGCATCGGCGCACGGCCGAGGTCGACGGTCAGGTCGCGCTCGGTGCGGGAGATCTTGTTGATCAGCTCGACGGTGTGGACCGGGATGCGGATCGTGCGGGCCTTGTCGGCGAGACCACGCGAGATCGCCTGGCGGATCCACCAGGTGGCGTAGGTCGAGAACTTGTAGCCCTGCGTGAAGTCGAACTTCTCGACCGCACGGACCAGGCCGAGGTTGCCCTCCTGGATGACGTCCATGAACGGCAGGCCACGCTGCGAGTAGCGCTTCGCGATGCTGACGACCAGACGGAGGTTCGAGGTGATCATGCGCTCCTTGGCGCGCTCACCGTCGCGGACGAGCCAGCGGAGTTCGCGCTGCAGGGTCTTCGCGAGGCCCTTCTCGGTGGCGAGCTTCTCTTCCGCGAACAGGCCGACCTCGATGCGACGGGCGATCTGCGCTTCTTCCTCGGCGGTGAGGAGCGAGAGGCGACCGATGTGGCGCAGGTAGTCGCCGACCTGGTCGACGGAGGCACCGCGGACGCCAGCGAGCTGCTCGTCGGCCTCGACCTCGGTGTCGAGGGAGGTCGTCGCGGACTCGGCGCCCTGGGTCTTCGATGCCGCTGCCTTCTTCGTGGTGGCGCGGCGGGTGGTGCTCGGTGCAGCCGGTGCGATCGTCATGGTGTTGCTCCCTGCGTTCGGCGGTGATGGCTTCGTGCGGTGGTGCTGGGGGTGTTGCTTCTGGGTGCTGCTTGGGGTGTTCACGAGTAAAGCGGTCCGGAGGTGTACCCCACAAACCGATCGGAATGATTCTCAGGCATCTCCGTGCTTCGTCATCGAAACCGTCCCCCGTGGGGTACAGCGATGCTGCCAGTGTGGTCCCCCGAACTGCCGCGGATCAAGGGTATGACGTGATGTTTCCGGCGTTGCAGGAGTGTTTCTCACGCGTTTCCGAACCTGTACCCCGCACCGCCGCGCCTTCCGGACATGCAAAAGGGGTACGTCCGGCCGGATCGATGCGATCCGGTGGTCGTACCCCGAAAACCGAGTGGGTGGGGGTCACCAGGAGGGTTCGAGCCACCCGTCCCGGCGCTTGGACGCCTCGAGGTCGGCGTCTCGGTCGAACTCGTCGTACTCGCTCTCGATGTCACCGACGAGGCTGCGACCCGTGAAGGGGTGTGTGGTTGCCATGCGGACGATGCTCACCCCGGCGCGCGACGGCGAGGTGAACGGCGCGTGACCGGTCGAGGGCGCACAGCCGTCGAGCGGGCACAGCCGTCGAGGGGGCGCGGACGTTGGAGGGGCACAGACGTCGAAGGCCGCCGCCCACGACGGGGCGACGGCCTTCGGACAGAACTGGGTCGGGCGGCGCTACTCGGCCGAGGCCGGTGCCGGCGCGGGGACGCCGTGCTCGCGCTCGAACCGGGCACGCTCCTCGGCCTCGACCTTGGCGTACGCGGCACGCTCGGTGCGGTCGGCCCGCATGATGGCGCGCATCACGAACCAGAAGATGAGGCCGACGACGATGGTCGGCGTCAGGGCGAAGATGATCCCGGTCACGACTCCATGCGGCACCGGAGCATCGTACCCCGGGGAACCGGGTCTTACTTGACCAGGGGGAAGAGGATCGTCTCGCGGATGCCGAGGCCGGTGATCGCCATGAGCAGGCGGTCGACGCCCATGCCCATGCCACCCGACGGCGGCATCGCGTGCTCGAGGGCCCGCAGGAACTCCTCGTCGACGCGCATCGCCTCGGGGTCGCCGCCGGCTGCGAGCTTCGCCTGCTCGACGAAGCGCTCCCGCTGCACGACCGGGTCGACGAGCTCGGAGTACGCCGTCGCGAGCTCGAAGCCGCGGACGTACAGGTCCCACTTCTCGACGATGCCCGGTCGGGTGCGGTGCTCGCGGGTGAGCGGCGAGGTGTCGACCGGGAAGTTCATCACGAACGTCGGGCGGTCGAGCGAGTCGATCACGAAGTGCTCCCAGAGCTCTTCGACGTACTTGCCGTGCGTGGCGTGCGCGACCTCGACGCCCTCGGCAGCGGCGAGCTCCTGCAGCTCGGACAGCGGGGTCTCCGGGGTGATCTCGCGACCGGCTGCCTCGGACAGCGAGCCGTACATGTCGATGCGCGGCCACTCGCCGCCGAGGTCGTACGTGCTGCCGTCGGGCAGGGTGACCTCGAGCGAGCCGCCGGTCACGGCCCGCGCAGCGCGCTGCACGAGCTCCTGCGTCAGGTCGGCCATCTGCTCGTAGTTGCCGTACGCCTGGTACGCCTCAACCATCGCGAACTCGGGCGAGTGCGACGAGTCGGCACCCTCGTTGCGGAAGTTCCGGTTGATCTCGAACACCCGGTCGATGCCGCCGACGACCGCGCGCTTCAGGAAGAGCTCGGGCGCGATGCGCAGGAAGAGCTCGGTGTCGAAGGCGTTCGAGTGGGTCACGAACGGACGTGCCGAGGCGCCACCGTGCTGGGTCTGCAGCATCGGCGTCTCGACCTCGAGGTACTCGTGCTCGGTGAAGGTCTGGCGGAGCGAGGACATCACGGCGGCACGCGCGCGGACGGTGGCGCGTGCTTCGTCGCGGACGATGAGGTCGAGGTAGCGCTGGCGGACCCGCGTCTCCTCGTTCAGTTCGTTGTGCAGGTTCGGCAGCGGCAGGATCGCCTTCGCCGCGATCGCCCACTCGTCGACCATGATCGACAGCTCACCCCGCCGCGAGGAGATCACACGGCCGTGTACGAACACGTGGTCGCCGAGGTCGACGAACTCCTTCCAGCGCGCGAGGGACTCGTCTCCGACCTCGGCCAGGGACACCATCGCCTGGATGCGGGAGCCGTCGCCGGACTGCAGCGACGCGAAGCAGAGCTTGCCGGTGTTGCGCGAGAACACGATGCGGCCGGCGACACCGACGACGTCCTGCGTCTCCTCGCCGGTCTCGAGGTGCGCGTACTGGTCGCGGACCGCCGGGATCGTCGTCGTGATCGGGAGCTCGGCGGGGTACGCCTCGATGCCCGATTCGAGGAGCTTCGCCCGCTTGTCGAGCCGGACCTGTCGCTGCTCGCTGGTCTCCTGCTCGGCCAGTGCGGCGGCGTCGGCGATCGCGGTGTCGGTGGTGGCGGTCTCGTCGGTCATGCGGGTGCGGCTCCGATGGTCGTGGGGGTCGGGGGAAATGCTACCCGCGCCGCGTGCCCGCCCCCGAACCGTGCCCGGACGGGTCCCCTCGACTGGTCACGACTCCCCGCCGGCACGGCGCCGACCGGTCACGTTCCGTCGGCAGGAGCGCTGCGGGCCGACGGTTCGTGACCGCTCGGCGGAACTGAGCGGGGCGTCGTGACCGACCGCCATGCCCCTACAGCGTGGACTGCCCGTCGGCGGCCGTCAGTGCGTTGTCGACGGCGGAGCGGACGAGCGCACCGAGCACCCGGCCGGGGTGGTCGACGCCGATGCCGGAGAGCGTGCCCGCCGACTGGTCCACGATCGCGGTCGAGAAGCTCACAGCGGCGCGGACGGCGTCGGCGTAGGCGGGCCGGTCCCCCTCGGCGATGACGAACGGCTCCGCGCCCATCTCGACCACCAGGGCCTGCGCGATGGGCAGGACGGGCGACGGTGCGGTCACCGCGCAGTAGGCGTCACGCAGCCGGGACAGGTCGACGCTCGTGCCCGTGAACGCCATCGCGGGGTGGATGGCGAGGGGGATCGCGCCGGCCGCCATCGCTGGGGCGAGGATGCCGACGCCGTGGTCCGGGCTGGTGTGCACGACGAGCTGTCCGGGCTGCCAGATGCCGGCGTCCGCCAGGCCCTGCACGAGCGAGGCCAGCTGGTCGTCCGGCACCGCGAGCAGGACGAGTTCGCTCCGCTCGACCAGGTCCGGCGTCGCGAGCACGGGAGCGCCGGGCAGCATCGCCTCGGCACGGTCACGGCTCTCGGCGGACACGGCGGTCACCCCGACGACCGCGTGCTCCGCGTTCGCGAGTGCGGCGCCGAGCACGGGTCCGACCCGTCCGGCACCGACGACGCCGACGCCGAGGCGCCCGGCCCTCATCGGACGGCCCCGGTGGGCGGCACGTCGCTCCACCCCGGTCCGGGAGGCACGGTGCCGGGCCGGTGGTCGCCGTCGGGTCCGGCAGGGGCTCCGGTCCCGGGCCACGGCACGTCCGCAGCGTGCCTGGCGGACTCGGGACGGGCCTCCCGTTCGCGCCACCGGTGGGACGTGTCGACCGCAGCGGCCTCGACGGCGCGCTGGGTGGTCTCGGACCACAGACGCTGCGCGTCCCGCGCGTCGAGCGCACCGACGCGGGCCGAGACGGGCCCGGCGACGGTGTGCACGTGGACGGCGGCGAGCCGCAGGGCACGCTCGAGCGGACCCTGCTCGACCTTGACGCTCTGCACCCGGGGCAGCGGCACGATGACGAGCGACCGCCAGACGGCGCCGAGCCGGAGCAGCACCGCACCCTGCACGAACCGGTACCCGTTGCGTCGGAACGCGAACGGCCGGAGCCAGGCGCCGCGGCGCGGGGAGTGCACGAAGCCGCCCTGGTCGCCGCTCGTGGTGAGGCTGTCGTCGACGACGCTGACGGCCTCGGCGGAGCCTTCCCGCAGGGCCTCCTGCGAGGCCTCGGGGCCCGCGACGGCAGTGCCGACCAGGCCGGGCAGGATGATGTCGAGGACCTCGCGGACGTCGGCCGCGGTGCCGACGGGCAGCACGATGGCGGAGGCCTGCTGGTTGCTCGACGCCCCGTTGCCCGCGTTCGTCGCCCGGTTGATCCGGACGTCCCACCAACCGAACGGGCGCCAGAGCAGCGGCTGCGCGACGCTGACGGCGTGGATGCGGCCGGGGGGCAGTGTCTCGTTCGAGGTCGAGACGAGCCCGAACCCGATCCGGATGCCGTCGCGGGTCTCGGCGATCGTGTACTGCAGCGACCGCGAGAACTTGCGGACGTAGTAGCTGCCCGCACCGATCACCGCGGGGAACAGGCCGAACAGGATCCCGTACTCGCCGGTGAGCGCGACGCTGACGATCATCGCCGCCACGGCCAGCAGGATGAAGACGGTGGTGCCGGAGAGCAGCATCGACGCGATCAGCCGGCCGGGCTTCACCTTGACGATCCGGGTGGCCTGCACCGCGGCGGGGTCGAGCTCGGGCGAGAACATCTCGTCGACGCGGTCCTGCAGCACACCGTTCGACGCGCGCGCCGGACCACTGCCACGGTCGTCGTCCTTCGCACCCGAGGCGAGCACGAGGATGCGCAGCCGCAGGTCGTCCGCGGCCTTCACCCCGAGGTAGGCGAGCTGCACGTTGGCGTCGTTGCCGGCCTGGGCGATCTCGAGCTTCGCCGTGCCGAACACCCGCGGGATGAGCGGACGCGAGATGTTGATGCCCTGGATCCGGTCGAGCCGGGCCTTGCGGTGGTTCCGGAACAGCACGCCCGAGCGGACCTCGACGATCTCGCCGGTGACCCGGAACTCGTGCATGCGCCAGGACAGGTAGAAGAGCCCGATCAGCACGAGCAGGAACACCGCGACGCCGAGCAGCACCCAGCCGACGACGCCGTGCTCGTAGACGTAGCGGACGGGGTCGCCGTCCTGCTGCTCGCCGCCCGGGATGAAGAACTCGACGAGCTGGTCGCGCAGGCTGTTCAGCACGTAGCCGAGGATGACGATCAGGAAGATCCCGCCCTTGAGCAGCGGGGTCAGCGGGTGCAGGCGGTGCCACTCGCCGTCGGTCAGGGGCGCGGCGGCGGCGGCGTTCCCGCGCGTGGGCGGGGCGGGCGGCGGCGGGCCGGGTCGGAAGGTCACCGCGACCCCCTACAGCCCGGCGCGGCGGGACTCGGCGAGCTCGACGAGCCGGTCGCGCAGTTCGTCGGCGTCGGTCGCGGGGATGCCGGGGATGCGGACGTTCGTGGCGGCCGCGGCGGTCACGAACTTCAGCTCGCTCATGCCGAGCGCCCGGTCGAGCGGACCGCGCGCCACGTCGACGAGCTGCATGCGCCCGTAGGGCACCGCCGTGAAGCGCTGCCACATCAGGCCGCGGCGGACCACCAGGTCGTCGTCGCGCAGGGCGTAGCCGATCGCACGGACCCGGCGGGGCGTCAGCGCCGCGGTGACGAGCGTGATGACGAGCACCACGATGCCGATGAGCAGCCAGACCGTTCCGGCGCCCGAGCCGAAGCCGTCGTTCACGATCCCGATCAGGACCAGACCGGCGGTCACCACGAGGCCGATCACCAGGGTCGTGATGAGTTCGGTCCACACGAGCTTCGCGGACACCCTGGTCCAGTCGATGCCGGTCAGGCCGAGGCCCGGCTCGTCGAGTCGTTCACGCGCCATCGCGGGCCTCCAGTGGTGTGCTCGGGTCAGTTCGCCGTCGTGCGGGGTGCGCTCGGGTCAGTTCGCCGTCGTGCCGTTCCGGGGGTCGCCCGGCTCGTCGTCGTCGCTCGGAGGAGCGATGCACATGCGCTCTGCCACGAGTGCGCAGACCGTCAGCACGATCCCGCCCCCGACGGCGACCACGTTCGGCAGGGTCGAGCCTAGCGAAGGCGTCACCGAGCGGGTCAGGAGGTACACGACCAGGCCGATCGCGAAGCCGCCGAACAGGGCGCCGCAGATGCTCGAGGCCTTCGCCAGCACCACCACGCGCGTGGCGTAGAGCGGGTCGACCGGGCGCTGCCGGCCGGCGCCCTCGCGGGCGTGCCGGCGGACGGGACGTGCCATGAGCACGACGGCGACGCCGATGAACGCGAGCGTGATGCCGAGCGGCACGGCGAGCAGGAGCGTCGGCGACTGTCGCGACGCGAGCACCGCGTCGAACGCGAAGCCCGCCACCGCGGTCACGACGGCGATGCTCAGCAGGGTGGAGAGACGGGTCGGCTTCACGGCTGGGTCACGTTCCCTTCGGTGGTGGCCCGGGAGGCGCGGGGCACGTCCGCGAACAGGCGCGGCTCGTCGACGCGCTCGGTGTCGTCCCCTACGTCGGCGAGCAGGTCGGCCACCGGTCCGGCGCCGGGCAGGACGGCCGCGGGGTCTGCGTCGAGCCACGGTGCGAGCACGAACGCGCGCTCGGCGGCACGGGGGTGCGGGACGGTGAGCGTGGCGGTGGCGATGCGCAGGTCGTCGACGGCGACGACGTCGAGGTCGAGGGTCCGGTCGCCCCAGCGGACGTCGCGGGTGCGGCCGTGCTCGTCCTCGATGCCGTGCAGTGCGTCGAGGAACGCCTGCGGCTCGAGGTCGGTGTCGACGACCACGACGGCGTTGCGGTACCGCGGCTTGGTGTCGTCGCGGCCGTCCAGGGTGACGGCGACGGACTCGACCTCGTGGCTCGACGCCACCGGGTGGACCCCGGGCAGCGCGGCGACCGCTCGGGCGGCGGCGCGGAGGGTGCTCCCCCGGTCACCGAGGTTGGCGCCGAGCGCGACGACGACGCGGCTCACTCTTCTTCCTCGTCCGGCACGGTCGCCCCGCGGGCACGGCGGATGGTGATCGAGACGTCCGTGAACGGCACGGTGATGGGTGCCTGCGGCTTGTGCACGGTGACCTCGGTCGCCAGGGCCGCACGGTGGGTGAGCACCGCGGCCGCGATGCGCTCCGCGAGGGTCTCGATCAGGTCCACCGGGTCGCGTTCGATCTCGGCGACGACCTGCTCGGCGAGCACGCCGTAGTGCACGGTGGCGTCGAGGTCGTCGCTGCCCGAGGCCGCGCGGGCGTCGAGCTCCACGGCGACGTCGACGACGAAGTCCTGACCGTCGGCTCGTTCGTGGTCGAAGACCCCGTGGTGGCCGCGGGCGCGGACCCCGACGAGGCGGATGGTGTCGTTCACGAGCGAGCTGCCCTCCAGGCGTCCCAGACGTCGAGCACGGCACGGGTCGGTGCCGGGTCGTGCACGCGCACCCCCCACGCGCCGCGTTCGGCGGCGAGCAGGCTGATGGCGGCGGTGGCGAGGTCGCGGTCCTTCGGCGGGGCGCCCTCGGGGCTGCCCACTCCGTCCAGGAACCGCTTGCGTGATGCGGCGACGAGCACCGGCAGGCCGATCGAGGCGAACCGCTCGTAGCCGGCCAGGATCTCCCAGTTCTGCACGCCCTGCTTGGCGAAGCCGAGGCCCGGGTCGATCACGACCTGCTCCTGGCGCACCCCGAGGACGATGAGCTCGGCGACCCGCATCTCGACCTCGCGACGGACCTCGTCGACGGCGTGCACGTACTCGGCGTTGCGGTACATCCGGTCGCTGTGACCACGCCAGTGCATGACCACGAACCCGGCCCCGGTCGACGCGACCACACGGGCCATGTCCGGGTCGGCCAGGCCGCCGGACACGTCGTTGACGATCGCGGCGCCGAGTTCGACGGCCTGTTCGGCAGTCGAGGCGTTCATCGTGTCGACGCTCACCGGGATGCCCTCGGCGACGAGCTGCCGGACGACCGGCAGGACGCGTTCCTGCTCGACCGGCACCGGCACGCGCTCCGAGCCCGGCCGGGTCGACTCCCCACCGACGTCGATGATGTCGGCGCCCGCGGCGACGAGGTCACGCGCGTGCTGCACGGCGGCGTCGTAGGCCTGGTGCAGCCCGCCGTCGCTGAACGAGTCGGGCGTCACGTTGAGGATGCCCAACACGCGCGTGCGGTCCGGTGTCGGACCGCCGCGGGTGTCGAGCCGACGAGCACGTCTCGTCGGCAGGTCGGTCATGCCGGCCCCCTACGCCGGGGCGATACCCGGGTTGCCGAAGGGGCGACGACGGGGCTTCGAGGTCGACTCGCTGTCCGACTGGTCCGCTGCGGTGGCGGCGGCCTGCCCGGGCACGTCGATCGCGGGCAGGTTGCTCACCGGACGCTTGTCGCTGGAGAGCCACTGCGGGCGCTCCGGCAGCTTGCGGACGTCCTTGAAGATCTCCACGAGCTCCGGGGCGTCGAGCGTCTCCTTCTCGAGGAGCTCACCGGCCAGGCGGTCGAGGATGTCGCGGTTGTCGTTGAGCACCTGGTAGGCCTCGTTGTGCGCGGCCTCGAGCAGCGCACGGGTCTCGGCGTCGACGGTCTGGGCGATGTTCTCCGAGTAGTCGCGCCCGGTCCCACCGCTCATGTCACGGCCGACGAACGGCTCGCTCGACCCGGAGCCGAGCTTCACGGACCCGACGGCCTGGCTCATGCCGTACTCGGTGACCATCTTGCGAGCGGTGCCGGTGGCCTTCTCGATGTCGTTCGAGGCGCCGGTGGTGGGATCGTGGAACACGATCTCCTCGGCGACGCGTCCACCCATGGCGTAGGTGAGCTGGTCGAGCAGCTCGTTGCGGGTGACCGAGTACTTGTCCTCGAGCGGGAGCACCATCGTGTACCCGAGGGCACGGCCGCGCGGAAGGATCGTGATCTTCGTGACCGGGTCGGTGTGCCGCATCGCCGCTGCCGCCAGGGCGTGGCCGCCCTCGTGGTACGCGGTGATCAGGCGTTCCTGGTCGGACATGATCCGGGTCCGACGCTGCGGGCCCGCCATCACGCGGTCGACGGCCTCGTCCAGCGCGCGGTTGTCGATGAGCTGCGCGTTCGACCGCGCGGTGAGCAGCGCGGCCTCGTTCAGGACGTTCGCCAGGTCGGCGCCGGTGAAGCCCGGCGTCTTGCGGGCGAGCAGCTCCAGGTCGACGCTCGCGGCGAGCGGCTTGCCCTTCGCGTGCACCTCGAGGATCTGCTTGCGGCCGGCCATGCCCGGGGCGTCGACACCGATCTGGCGGTCGAAGCGGCCCGGACGCAGGAGCGCGGGGTCGAGCACGTCGGGACGGTTCGTCGCGGCGATGAGGATGACGTTCGTCTTGCCGTCGAAGCCGTCCATCTCGACGAGCAGCTGGTTGAGCGTCTGCTCGCGCTCGTCGTTGCCGCCGCCGATGCCGGCACCGCGGTGCCGACCGACGGCGTCGATCTCGTCGATGAAGACGATGGCCGGCGAGTTCGCCTTGGCCTGCTCGAAGAGGTCACGGACACGACTCGCACCGACACCGACGAACATCTCGACGAAGTCCGAACCGGAGATCGAGTAGAACGGCACGCCCGCTTCGCCGGCGACGGCGCGGGCGAGCAGGGTCTTGCCGGTTCCGGGAGGGCCGTACAGCAGCACGCCCTTCGGGATCTTGGCGCCGACGGCCTGGAACTTCGCCGGCTCCTTCAGGAACTCCTTGATCTCGTGGAGTTCCTCGATCGCCTCGTCCGAGCCCGCGACGTCGGCGAACGACACCTGCGGGTTCTCCTTGTTGTTGATCTTGGCCTTCGACTTGCCGAACTGCATGACCTTCGAGCCGCCGCCCTGGGCGCTCGAGAGCAGGAACCAGAACAGGGCACCGATGATCAGGAAGGGGAGCAGGACGCCGAGGAGCGACAGGAACCAGTTGCCCGTGTTCACGTGGTCGTCGTAGCCCTTGGGCAGGTTGGCGTCGTTGACGGCCTGGATGACCTCTTCGCCACGGGGCGTGGAGTAGTAGAACTGCTCCTGCTTGTCGCCGTCGCGGGTGATCATGTCGACCCGCTGCTCGGTGGAGTTGACGATGACGGACGAGATCTTGCCGTCGGCGAGCTGCTCGAGGCCCTTCTGGGTGCTGACCTCGGTCGTGCTGCCCTGGCTGATGACGCTCCAGCCGATGAAGATGCCCGCCAGCGCGATCAGCACGTAGAGGTACGGGCCGCGGAAGATGCGCTTGAAGTTCATGTGATCCGGGCGCGAGTGCCCGACACCTTTCTCTGCCGAAGTTGCGTGCAGGTCAGCATACGGCCGCGATTCTGTGGCGAGAATGGGTGTCCTCTGCGGGCGAACTCAACCCGAGGCAAGTACCCCCTGGACGGGTTACGAGTACACGTGCGGCGCCAGGACGCCGACACCGCGCAGGTTCCGGTAGCGCTCGTCGTAGTCGAGGCCGTAACCGACCACGAACTCGTCGGGGATGTCGAAGCCCACGTACTTGACGTCGACCTCGACCTTGGCGGCCTCGGGCTTGCGCAGCAGGGCGACGATCTCGACGCTCGCGGCACCGCGGGACTGCAGGTTCTGCTTGAGCCAGGACAGCGTCAGACCGGAGTCGATGATGTCCTCGACGATGAGGACGTCGCGGCCGTGCAGGTCGGTGTCGAGGTCCTTGAGGATCCGCACCACACCGGACGACTTCGTGCCGGAGCCGTACGACGACACCGCCATCCAGTCCATCCGCGCCTGCATCTTGAGGTGCCGCGAGAAGTCGGCCATCACCATGACGGCACCCTTCAGGACACCGACGAGCAAGGGGTCGCGGCCCGCGTAGTCGGCGTCGACGACCGCCGCGAGTTCGGCGAGCTTGTCGTCGATCTGCTCGGGGGTGAAGAGGACTTCGGACAGGTCTGCCTGGACGTCGGAGAGTTCCACCG
The DNA here is from genome assembly GCF_013204965.1 of Curtobacterium sp. VKM Ac-2861. Classification (NCBI taxonomy): domain Bacteria; kingdom Bacillati; phylum Actinomycetota; class Actinomycetes; order Micrococcales; family Microbacteriaceae; genus Curtobacterium; species Curtobacterium sp. VKM Ac-2861. The sequence goes on along the minus strand of NZ_JABMLA010000006.1, from coordinate 58,531 downwards.
GTCCAGCCTAACCGGCACTGAACGACAGGCGGTCACCGGATCGCGACGCCCGGACGCCCGGCAGGTCGATCGGCCCCTGTCCGCTCCAGTCCGTGACGAGCCGGCAGACCTCGAGCGTCTGCACGCGCGACAGCGTCACGCCGAACTCGCTCTCCACCGCCAGGCGCACGAGTCGCTGCCGGAGTGCCGGCGGGTTCGCCCCGAGCGCCCGGACGGACAGCGAGATGCCGGCCTCGGAGTGCTCGGCGATGTCCTCCGCCATCTCCTCGGCGAAGTGGTCGAGTGCCGCCGAGTCCTCGCGCAGCTGGTCGGCCGTCCGCGCCAGCGCCTCGGGCACCCCCGCACCGAGCTCGCGCTCGAGCACCGGCATGAGGGTGTTCCGCACGCGGACACGGGCGTACGCCGCGTCGTCGTTCTGCGGGTCGTGCCACGGCGCCAACCCGGCGGCGGCGCACGCCTGCCGCGTCGCGTGCCGACGCACGGTGAGCAGCGGGCGGCCGTAGGCCGGCCCCTGGTCGCGCCGTGCGAGCGGCAGCATGCCCGACAGGCTGTCCGGACCGCTGCCGCGCAGCAGGCCCAGCAGCACCGTCTCGGCCTGGTCGTCCAGGGTGTGTCCCAACAGCACGAGATGCGACCCGGTGGCGGACGCGACCTCGGCGATCGACGCGTGGCGGGCCTCCCGGGCGGCGCCCTCCGGACCACCATCGGAGCCGACCGCGACCCTGCGGACCTCGACCGGGTCCAGACCCAGCTCGGATGCCTGCCGGGAGGCGCGGCTCGCGACCGCCTCGGAGCCCGCCTGGAGCGCGTGGTCGACGACCACTGCCCCGGCTCGGAGCCCCTGCTTGCCCGCCTCGAACGCGGTGGCCGCGGCGAGCGCGAGCGAGTCCGGTCCGCCGCTCAGCGCGACCAGCACGAGGTCACCCGCGGTGACGACGCCGTCGTCGAGCGCGGTGGCGAGCAGGTCGCGGACCGCCAGGCGGGTCTCGGCGACGGCAGGGTCCAGCCGGGGACGCGGAGAGTTCACCCGGTAACGTTAGCCGCGCTCTCGGGACCACCGACAGCCCCACCGACACACCAGGAGTACAGACATGGCCGCGTACGACGTCGTCGTCGAGATCCCCAAGGGCAGCCGCAACAAGTACGAGGTGGACCACGAGACCGGTCGTGTCTACCTCGACCGCGTGCTGTTCACGTCGTTCGTCTACCCGACCGACTACGGCTTCTTCGAGAAGACCCTGGCCGACGACGGCGACCCCGTGGACGCGCTGCTGCTCCTCGAGTTCCCGACGTTCCCCGGCGTGGGCGTCAAGGTCCGTCCGGTCGGCGTCTTCAAGATGAGCGACGAGGCCGGCAAGGACGAGAAGGTCCTCGTGGTCCCCGCGAAGGACCCGCGCTGGACGCACATCCAGGACATCTCGGACGTCGACGAGCAGACGAAGGCCGAGATCGCGCACTTCTTCGAGCGCTACAAGGACCTCGAGCCGAACAAGTGGGTCAAGGCCGAGGGCTGGGGCGACGCCGCCGAGGCCGAGGCGATCGTGCAGGCCGGCCAGGCCGCGTACGTGCCCGCTGGTCACTGACGCTTCCTGACGCCGAACGGCGCCCGCTCTCCATCGGAGGGCGGGCGCCGTTCTGTGTCCGGGGTTGCTTTGCCGGGCGGGGGACGGGCGGTGCGGGGGCGTACCTGGTGGGAACGGGCGTACCTGGTGCTCTGATCCGGGCAGGTATGCCCGATCCCGCTTGCTACCGCAGCCGTTCTGGGAACGATCGGGCTGCGGGCTACAGGGAACCGCTCGGGCGGGCGACGTACGGCAGGAGCTGGCTCGGCGTCCAAACCGCCCGCTCGACCACACCGACGCCCGGTCGGGCCGCTTCGACCATCATCCCGTTGCCGGTGTAGATCGAGTCGTGGTAACCGCCGGAGGCGGTTCCGTTCGACGAGTAGAAGAGGATGTCGCCGGGCTGGCGCTGCGAGAGCGGCACGAGGCGACCGATCGAGCCGAAGTAGTTGTACTGCCAGACGACGTTGTGCCCACCGGTCGCGATGCCCTGCGAGCTGTACGCCATCATCACGAGGCCGGAGCAGTCCCAGGTGCTCGGGCCAGCACCACCGAGGACGTAGGGCTTGCCGAGCTGCCCGCGGGCGTACGAGATCGCACCGGCGGCCTTCGAGGGGCTGCTCGGGGCGGGTGCCGGAGTGCTGGGCGCCGGGGTGGTCGGCTTCGACGGCGTCGGCGTGCTCGGCTTGGCGGGAGCCGGGGCAGGCGCGGGAGCGGGAGCCGCCGGCGTGCTCGGCTTCGACGGGGCGCTCGGGCGCGACGGGGTGGTCGTGCCGCTGCCGCTCCCGCCGCCGGTGCTCGGGTTGGTGGTCGAGGTGTTGCCGTTGCTGGTGCTGCCGCTGGTGCCGTTGTCGGTGCTGGTGCCGCTCGCGCCGCTGCCGCTGGCCGTGCCGGTGCCGCTGCTCGTCTGGGCCGCCAGGGCGGTCTCGGCCGCCTTGGCCTGCTGCGCACTCCAGTACGCACTCTCCGTCGCGACGCTCGTGCCCTTGAGGTACGCGAGCTGACGGAGGACCTCGTCCTGCTGGTCCTGCTGCTTCTGCACCCGGGCCTGGGCGTCGGCGGAGACGTCGTTGGCGGTGGCGAAGGCGGTCTTCGTCGCCTCGGTCGCCTTGCTCAGCGCCGTCGTGGCGACGGACTGCTGGTCGGCGAGCGAGTCCACGGTCTTCTGGTCGGAGCGGGCCTGGGCGAGGATCGTCGCCGACCGCTCGGACAGGTGCGACATCGTGCCGACCCGGTAGAGCAGGTCACCGGAGTCCGAGGCGTCCGTGAGCATCGTCGTCGACAGGTCGCCGCCGCCCGTGCGGGACAGCTCGACGACGAGCGCGGCCACCTGGCCCGCGGAGTCGTCCGCCTTGCCCTTGGCCCGCTTCGACTGCGCGGACAGGTCGGCGAGGGTGTCCTTCGCCTCCTGCTGCTGCGAGGCGGCGAGGGCGTACGCCTGCCCGGCCTGCTGCTCGACGATGCCGGCGCGGTCCGCGGCGGCCTGCAGTGAGGTCAACCGGTCGCTCAGCTCGTCCACCGTCTGCTGCGCGTCGGCGGCATCCGACTTCGCGGCCTTGACGTCGTCCCAGGACGGTGCCGACGGCGCGGCCTGGGCGGGACCGGCGATGACGACCGACAGTCCGATGCCGAGCACGGCGACGGTGGCGATCCCGCAGGAGAACGAGCGAGCGGACAGGGTCATGGCGGGGTCAACACATCCCGGCTGCGCTGATGCTCATACCGAGATCCCCCGCGCTGCCATGAAGGGGACCGGGTCGACGGCAGCACCGTTGATCCGGGTCTCGAAGTGGAGGTGGCACCCGGTCGACCAGCCGGTCGAACCGATCTTGGCGATCTGCTGCCCGGCGGTGACGTGCTGGCCGCTGGCGACCATGATCCCGCCGTCGACGATGTGGCCGTAGGCCGTCGAGATGCCGCCGCCGTTGTCGAGGATGACCTCGTTGCCGTAGCCGCCGCCGTTGCCCGCGAAGGTCACGGTGCCGTCGTGGGCCGCGTAGATCGGGGCGTAGCAGGCGGGAGCGAGGTCGACCCCGGCGTGCAGTGCCGTGTAGTGCGTGTACGGGTCGACGCGGATGCCGTAGCCGCTGGTCTGGAAGCCGCCGGCCGGACGGACCCACCCGGCAGAGTTGGCCGTCCCGCCGCCGGTACCGCCCTGGCTCGTCGCCGCGGCCTTCGCGGCTGCCTTGGCGGCAGCAGCGGCGATGCGGGCCTGTCGGGCCTTCTCGGCGGCGACGCCCTTGCGGTAGTCGGCCTCGACACCGCGCTGCTTCGTGGTGAGGGCGGTCAGCTGGGCCTCGAGCCGCGACTCGTTGTCGTTCTGGGCGTCGACGGCGGTCTGCGCCGCGTCGGCAGCACCCTGCGCCTGCTGCATCTTCGACTGGGCTGCGTCGGCGAGGTCGCCCAACGCCGCCTTGGCCTTGTCCGCCTTGTCGGCCTGGGCCTGCGCGGTACCCCGGTCCTGCGACGCCTGCGAGTAGATGCCGTCGGCCTGCTCGCTGAGCTTCGACATGGCGCCGAGCTCGTAGAGCAGGTCACCGGAGTCCGAGGGGTGCGTGAGGATGTCGGTCGTCACGTCGTTGGCGCTGGCCCGACCGAGCTGCGCGGCGAGCTGACCGGCCTGCTCCTCGGACTGTGCGGCGGTCTGCTCAGCGTCGTCCGCCTGGGACTGGAGCGTCTTCTGCTCGAGGGTCGCCTCGTCGTACTTGTTCTGTGCCGCCTGGTAGGCCTCGCCAGCTGCCTGTGCGGCCTTCTGCTTCGCAGCGGCCTCGGACTTCAGGGTCGAGATGAGCGAGTTGATCTCGGTGACCTTCGCCTGCTGGGCACTCGTCGAGGACTTGGCCTTCTGCACCTCGGACCAGCTCGGGTAGCTCGCGGCACTGGCCGACGTGGCCGGGGCGAGGACCGCGAGGGTGCTGCCGGCGAGCGCGACGGCGACCGCGGCGGCGACGAGGCGGCTGCGGTTGCGGAGGGAGAGCGAAGGTGAGGTCGACATGTATCTCGATTTCGTAACAGCGCGGCAAGGCTCACGCACGTAACACTGTTAACAGACGCAACAGTAACAACAGGTGTCGCAGCCCCACAGCCCCTCGGACGAGGGGCGTGGAGCCGGTGACGATGCTCGCACCGCAACCTCGACACCCGGTGCCGGGCGGGCGCGACACGCCGGGGATTCCGCGGGAACGCGGCCCGATTTGCGAACCCCCGGGGGCATCCGTATGCTTGTCCATCGGTAGCGCGAAGCACCACTTGCGGCCCTATCGTTTAGTGGCCTAGGACACCGCCCTTTCACGGCGGCAGCACGGGTTCGAATCCCGTTGGGGTCACTCTCCGAGTGAGCGAGCAAGTAGTACTGAGCAACACCACAGCAATTCAACATGGCCCTGTAGCGCAGCTGGTTAGCGTGCCGCCCTGTCACGGCGGAGGTCGCGGGTTCAAGTCCCGTCAGGGTCGCCACGGCTGGATAGCTCAGTTGGTAGAGCGTTCGACTGAAAATCGAAAGGTCCACGGATCGATGCCGTGTCCAGCCACCGGTGAAGGCCCCCTGCTTCGGCAGGGGGCCTTTTCCGTTGTCTGAGCCGTCTGGCCCGGGTCGGCGCTAGGCCTCGCGGGTCTTCGGGCTGCTGTCGTTGGTCTTCGCCGGGTCACGCTCGACCACGGCACCGAGGGCATCGTCGACCCGGCTGAGCAGCTCCGCCGGGATCGTGACACCGGCAGCGCCGGCGTTGTCGTGCACCTGCTCCGGACGCGACGCCCCGATGATGGCGCTCGCGACGTTCTCGTTCTGCAGTACCCAGGCGACGGCGAGCTGTGCCATCGACAGGTCGAGCTCCTTCGCGATCGGCTCGAGCTCCTGCACCGAGGACAGCACCTCGTCGCGCATGAACCGCTTGATCATGTCCGCTCCGCCCTTGTCGTCGGTGGCGCGTGACCCCTCGGGCAGCGGCTGACCCGGCTTGTACTTGCCGGTCAGCACGCCCTGGGCGATCGGGGACCAGACGATCTGCGAGATGCCAAGCTCCTTCGAGGTCGGCACGACCTCTTCTTCGATGACCCGCCACAGCGCCGAGTACTGCGGCTGGTTCGAGATGAGCTGGAACCCGAGATCCTTGGCCAGCGCGGCGCCGGCACGGAGCTGCTCCGCGGTCCACTCGCTCACGCCGACGTACAGGACCTTGCCCTGGCGCACGATGTCGGCGAAGGCCTGCATCGTCTCCTCGAGCGGCGTCTCGTGGTCGAAGCGGTGCGCCTGGTACAGGTCGACGTAGTCGGTCTGCAGGCGGCCGAGCGAACCGTCGATCGACTCGAGGATGTGCTTGCGGGACAGCCCGGTGTCGTTGTGCCCCTTCGGCCCGGTCGGCCCGAACACCTTCGTGGCGATCTCGAGCGACTGGCGACGCTCCCCCTTGAGGGCTTCGCCGAGGACGGTCTCCGCGCCGGTGTTGGCGTAGACGTCGGCGGTGTCGAACGTCGAGATGCCCACCTCGAGGGCGGCCTTGACGCAGGCGATGGCCGCGTCGTTCTCGACCTGGGATGCGTGGGTGAGCCAGTTGCCGTAGGTGATCTCGGAGACCTTGAGGCCCGAGTTGCCGAGGTAGCGGTACTCCATGTGTGTGTCACTCCTGTCGTGGCCGCGTCGATGCGGCTCGACCCGTGACGGTAGTCGGCCGGGACGGTGCAGGATCACATGGGACGACGGCGCAGGGCTGCGCCGCGGAGAGCGAGGGAGCATCCATGACCGGAGCGAGCGTGTTGTTCATCGGCGGGAGCGGCGTGATCAGCGCCTCCTGTGTGCGGGAGGCGACCGAACAGGGCCACGACGTCACGGTCCTGAACCGGGGGACCACCGGGGGCAGGCCGATCCCGGAGGGGGTGACGCGCCTCCAGGCCGATGTGTCGGACCGCAGCGCCCTGGCGGACGCACTCGGCGACCGCCACTTCGACGTGGTGGTGAACTGGGTCGCCTTCACGGCAGACCAGGTGCAGGCCGACATCGACTTCTTCGCGGGACGGACGCGGCAGTACGTGTTCATCAGCTCGGCCTCGGCGTACCAGACGCCGGCGACGCACCTGCCGATCACGGAGTCGACGCCGCTGAAGAACCCCTACTGGCAGTACTCGCGCGACAAGATCGCGTGCGAGGAACTGCTGATGGAGGCGTACCGGGAGCAGGACTTCCCGGTGACGATCGTGCGGCCGTCGCACACCTACGACGAGACGAAGCTGCCGCTCACCGGTGGCTGGACTGCGGTGGCGCGGATGCGCGCCGGCAAGCCGATCATCATCACCGGTGACGGCACGTCGTTGTGGACCTTGACGCACAGCCGTGACTTCGCGGTCGGGTTCACCGGGCTGCTCGACAACGCGTCGGCGATCGGTGAGGCCTTCACGATCACGAGCGACGAGGCGCCGACGTGGAACGCCATCGCGCACGAGATCGCGGCGGCGGCGGGGGTGTCCGACCTGCAGATCGTGCACGTGCCGGCGGACGCCATCAACGCCGTGGACCCGGAGTGGGGTGCGGCGCTGCTCGGCGACAAGGCGAACAGCTCGGTGTTCGACAACAGCAAGGTCCGGTCGCTCGTGCCGTGGTACCGGCCGCGGACGCCCTACCGGCAGGGTGTGCGCGAGGTCATCGCCTGGTTCGAGGCCAACCCCGACGCGCAGGTCGTCGACGAGCGGCTCGATGCGCTCATGGACGAGTTGGCGGCGCGCTGGGCGGTGTGAACCGCGCTTGGTGAGCAGAAATGGTCGGGTGCCGTGTGGCGACCCGACCATTTCTGCTCACGAAGCGAGCGCGTGGCGCCGAGCGCGTGGCGCCGCGCGCGCGGCGCCGAGCGCGCGGCTCAGGCGCGCGCGGCCAGGACCGACGCGAGCGTGCCGATCGCCGTGCGCAGCTCGTCGTCGGTGACGACGAGCGGCGGGGCGAAGCGGATCGTCGAACCGTGGGTGTCCTTCACGAGCAGCCCGCGGTCGGCGAGGTCCTTCGAGATCTCCTTGCCGGTGCCGAGCGCGGGGTCGATGTCGATCCCCGCCCAGAGTCCGGCGACGCGGTGCGACACGACCCCCTTGCCGAGCAGGTCGTCGAGCAGCCCGCGCAGCAACGGTTCGCCGTCGAGGGCGCGCTGCTGGAACGTGCCCTCACCGAGCATCGCCACGACCTCGGCGCCGACGGCAGCGGCGAGCGGGTTGCCGCCGAACGTCGAACCGTGCTCGCCGGGACGCAGCACCCCGAGGACGGAAGCCGAGCCGACGACCGCGGACACCGGCACGATGCCGCCGCCGAGTGCCTTGCCGAGCGTGATGAGGTCCGGGCGGACCCCGACGCGCTGCACGGCGAGCGTGTGGCCGGTGCGTCCGAGGCCGGACTGGATCTCGTCGGCGATGAACAGCGCACCGAACTCGTCGCAGACCTCCCGGACTGCAGGGAGGTACGACGCCGGCGGGATGACCACGCCGCCCTCGCCCTGGATGGGTTCGAGCAGCACGGCGACGACGGTCTCGTCCATCGCTGCGCGCAGGGCAGCGGCGTCGCCGTACGGCACCGTGCGGAACCCCGGGGTGTACGGACCGAAGTCATCGCGGGCCGAGGGGTCGTCCGAGAACGAGATGATCGTGGTGGTTCGGCCGTGGAAGTTCCCGGACGCGACGATGATCGTCGCGCGGTCCGCGGGGACCCCCTTGACGCGGTAGCCCCAGGCGCGGGACACCTTGATCGCGGACTCGACGGCCTCGGCACCGGTGTTCATCGGCAGGACCATCTCGGTCTCCGTCAACGCCGCCAGTGCCGTGGCGAACGGCCCGAGCTGGTCGTTCACGAACGCGCGACTCGTGAGCGTCACCCGGTCGAGCTGCGCCCGGGCCGCGTCCAGCAGCCGCGGGTTGCCGTGGCCGAAGTTCACCGCGGAGTACGCGGCGAGGCCGTCCAGGTACTGCTTGCCGTCGACGTCGGTGACGGTCGCTCCGGCACCCGACGCGATGACGACGGGCAGCGGGCTGTAGTTGTGCGCGAGGGCGCGGTCCTCGACGGCGAGCGCCGCCGCGGTGTTGACCCCGAGCGACGCTGCCGCCGACATCAGCTGACCCCGAGCGAACGCGCGACCGAGGTGCCGGTGCCGACCGGGTGCAGGTCGAGCGTGCAGCACTTCACGCCGCCACCGCCGAGCAGGAGCTCGGACAGGTCGACGCCGATCGGGTTGTAGCCCTTCTCGCGCAGCTGTTCCGCGAACCGAACAGCCCGCGCGGCGATCACGACGTTGTACCCGTCGGAGTAGGAGTTCAGGCCGAGGATCGCGGCGTCCTCCTCCGTGGCGATGATCGCGTCCGGGAAGCGCTCGCGCAGGATCGCCAGCGACGGCTCGTCGAAGGCGCTCTCCAGGTACGCGATGTTCGACCGGCCGGAAGCGTCGGGCTCCGGGTCGAGCACGGCGATGGCGGTGTCGAGGTGGTAGAAGCTCGGGTTGATGAGCTTCAGGGTGACGACCTCACGGCCGTAGATCGTCGCGAGCTCGTCGTGCGAGGTGCTGTCCGACCGGAAGCCGGTGCCGGCGAAGATCGTGTTGCCGATGAGCAGGAAGTCACCCTCGCCCTCGTTGGTCTGCTCGGGCTCAGCGACGGTCAGGCCGGCCTGACGGAACCAGTCCATGTACGCCGGGCCCTCGGGCTGGCGCTCCGGGTACTGGAACTTCGCGCCGTAGGCGATGCCGTCGAGCACGAACCCGCCGTTGGCCGCGTAGACCATGTCCGGCAGGCCGTCGATCGGGTCGATGTACGAGATGTCGAAGCCGAGCTGCTCGTACACGTCGACGAGCGTCTGCCACTGGGCGACGGCCTTCGACGTGTCGGTCGGCTCCTCCGGGTGCATCCACGGGTTGATCCGGTAGCTCACCGTGTAGAAGTCCGGCTTGCACATCAGGATCGTCCGCTTGGTGGCGGTACGGGCCGGTGCATCGGTGGTCGAGGGTGCGGTGTTCGACATCAGTCCTCCTGAGAAGGGACCGGGGCCCGAGCCTGCCAGGAACCGAAACGGAACGAAGGAGAGGTGCTCCGGCGAGATGCAGGCTCACTCGCCGTAGCGGACCAGGTCGACGCCACGTCGATCCTGACACAGACCGTCCGGCAAGTGCAGTACCGGGAGCGAAGCGCCGTGGCACCCGTTCGGGTGACGCACGTTTCGTGCGTCCGAACCGCCGACCTCGCAAGAAGTCCGCGTACGATGGGTGCAATGGATTCGCTCGACCACCGCATCCTGGATCAACTCCGGGACAACGCCCGCGCCGGCTACGGCGACATCGGGTCGGTGGTCGGACTCTCGGCATCGGCCGTCAAGCGCCGCGTCGACCGACTCGTCGGCGACGGTGTCATCCAGGGCTTCACGATCAAGGTCGACCCCGCTGTCGAGGACCGCGGGACCGAGGCCTGGGTCGAGCTGTACTGCCGCGGCACCGTCTCCCCCGACGAACTCCGGGCCCTGCTCGACACCGTGCCGGAGGTCATCGACGCCGGCACGGTCACGGGGAGCGCCGACGCCGTCGTGCACATGCGCTCGAAGGACCTGTCCGCGCTGGAAGAAGCGCTCGACAAGGTCCGCCTCGCACCGCAGGTGGACCACACGCGGTCGGCGATCGTGCTCTCCAAGCTGGTCAGTCGCGACACCGCGTAACGTCCGGCAGATGGCACGGAACACGACCGGGAGGCGCGGATCACCGCCCACGGGATCGCGCCCGGCCCGGCAGCTGGTCACCGCTGCGGGCCTCGCCTACGTCGCGAACTGCCTCTGGGGCACGGCCGTCGCCGTCCGGTTGATCCGGACGAAGAAGCTCCGCGTCGTGCACCACGGCCTGTTCGTCGTGACGGCGACGCTCACCGGGGCCGCCGCGACGACGCCCTTGTGGACCCGGGACCGTTCGGCGCTGTTCCTGCTGCCCGCAGTCGTCCCGCTCGCGCTCGCGCCCCGCACGAACCCGCGCTCCGGAGCACACTGGAAGATCGCGGTGGCCGCTGCGCCGTCCTACCTGGGGGCGCTGTTGGTGCGGCGTCGACCGTGACGACGAGACACGAGGGGAAGCAGTGGAGCTCTTCGAGGCCATCCGACGCCGCCGGACCACGAACGGGGCGTTCCTGCCCGACCCGGTGTCCGAGGAGCACCAACGGCTGCTCATGGAGCTCGCCGGCCGGGCCCCGTCCCAGCTGAACAGCCAACCGTGGCGGTTCGTGCTGGTCGAGGAGCGCGACACGATCGACCGGGTCGCCGCGATCAGCGGCAGCTCGATGACCCGCACCATGGCCGAGGGGACGTTCTTCGAGCGGTACAAGCCGTACTTCCGGTTCTCGAAGGCCGAGATGGACGAGCGGCGCGACGGCATGCTGTTCGACAAGCTGCCCGGGCCGCTCCGGCCGTTCACGAAGCAGGTGTTCACGAAGCGCGGGCAGCTGCTCATGAACACCCTCCGCGTGCCGCAGAGCCTGGGTGAGGAGAACCGGAAGCTCGTCGCCGGGTCGCCGCTGCTGCTCGGCGTGATGCTCGACCGCCACGAGTACCGGGAGCAGGAGCTGTCCGGCTTCTACTCGGTGTTCAGCATGGGCGCGGCGATGGAGAACATCTGGCTCGCGACGACCGAGCTCGGGCTGGGGATCCAGTTCGTGTCCTTCCCGATGGAGACGCCGGGTGCCTGGGCGGAGATCGAGGGGTTGCTCCGGGTGCCCGAGTCGCTCGAGCTCATGGCCGTCTACCGGATCGGGTACCTGCCGCCCGAACGACGCCGCCCCGCGATCGACTGGACGTCGAGCGAGCGGAAGCGGCCATCGCAGTACGTGTTCCGCGGCACCTGCGACACCCCACAGCAGGGGTGGGACGACGCGCCCGTCGCGGGCCACATCGAACCGGAGGCGACCACATCGTGACCGACACCCGACCCACCCACGGCACCCCGGGCCTCCAGTCAGCCGCCCCCGGCCTGCCGGGCCGTCCCTGGATCTCGCAGGACTGGCTCGACGTCGTCTTCGTGCACTGGCGCGTCGACGTGTCGGCGGTGGCCCCGCTGCTGCCAGCTGGCACGCGACCCGACACGATGGCGCTCGACGGGACGGACGACGGGGTGACCACCTGGGTGGGCCTCATCGGGTTCCGGTTCGAGGACACCCGGTTCCCGCCCCTCGGGGCGCTGGGGCGGACCGGCTCGATCGGCGACTTCGTCGAGGTGAACGTCCGCGTCTACACGGTCGACGAGCACGGCCAGCACGGTGTCGTGTTCCTGTCGCTCGACGCCGGCAAGCTGCTGCCGACCCTCGGCGCACGCGTGGCCACCGGACTGCCCTACTGGTGGGCGGACGCCGAGTCGCGGAGCGGCGACGGCCGCGTCGGGTACGCGATGCGGCGGCACGGGACGCACCTGCGGTCGATGCTCGACGTCCGCGTGGGCGAGGTACTGGACGAGCCAGGGCTGCTCGAGACGTTCCTGACCGCGCGGTGGGGCATGCACGTGCACCGGGCCGGGCGGACCCGGTTCTGGCCGAACGAGCACGACGCGTGGCCGTTGCACCGGGCCTCGGTGGTGTCGTTGCGGGACGACCTGGTCGGTGCCGCCGGGCTGCCGTTCGGGTTGACGGAGCTCGAGCCGGACTCGGTGCTCTACTCGGCGGGGGTCACGACGCGGTTCGGTCGGGGGCGCTGAGCGGGTCGTCGGCCGGCGGCTCCGGTCCCGGTCGCTGTTCTGGTCCCGGTTCCGGTTCGCCGGCGTCCGCCGCCGCTCCGTTCTGGTCGGGGTCGGCCGTCCCAGAGGCGGCTCGCCACTGCAGGACCGCAGTGACGACAGCGACCGGGACGATGACGATGCTCCACCCGATCCACCGCGATGAGTGTGCTTCGTCGACGCTCGGGACCGTCAACGCCACGACCGCGTACACAGCCGACACGACCGCGACGGCAGCCGACGCCGCCGAACGCCCCCACAGCTCGAACCGCGTCGGCTCGTCCCGCCGCACCGTGTACAGGCCCGTCGCGGCAGCCAGGTAGCCGATCAGGAGCGTCTGCGCGCCCACCGCGAGGGCGAACACCGCCAACGCGACTCCGGCGGCGCTCCAGACGACGACACGCGTGCGGTGCAAGCGCCAAGCCGTCGTGCAACTCGGGTACCAGTACGCCCGTCGTCCGGCGAACGCGAGCACGACCGCGCCGACCAGCCCGACGACACCGACGAGGACCGCGACGGGCAGGGCGGGACGCTGCAGCCAGATGCCGATCGCCACGACCGCCAGCGCCCCGACTGCCTGGGCCATCGGAGGACCCCACCACTGCTCGGGGAGGATCGGCGCCCGGCGGATCCAGCGCGGCTGCGGCTCCGCGTCCGGCTCGGGTTCCACCGGGTCGTCTCGCGTGTCCACGCGACCATCATGCTCGCCACCGTCCGCAGGCACGGGCCGTCGGGGGACACCGGCTGAGTGGTGCATGGTCGGCCGCAGGTACAAGTGAGCCATGACTCGAGTGGCAGTGGTGACCGGTGGATCCGCAGGACTGGGGCGTGCGACCGTCCGGGAGCTCGCCGCGCGGGGGTGGGACGTCGCCGTCCTCGCCCGTGGACGGGACGGCGTCGACGCCGCGGTCGCCGAGGTCGAGGCCGCGGGGCGTCGCGGGCTGGCCCTGGTCGCCGACGTGTCCGACCGCGAGGCCGTCGAGGCCGCGGCCGACCGCGTCGAGCAGGAACTCGGGCCAATCGACCTGTGGGTGAACGGCGTGATGGTCGGGGTGTTCGGAAAGTTCCTGGACACCGCGCCCGAGGACTTCGAGCGAGCGCTGCACGTCACCTACCTCGGCTTCGTCAACGGGACCCGTGCCGCGCTCTCCCGGATGGTGCCCCGCGGCCAGGGGCACGTCGTCCAGGTCGGTTCAGCACTCGGCTTCCGGGGCATCCCGCTGCAGGCCGCGTACTGCGGCGCGAAGCACGCGATCGTCGGGTTCACCGAGTCCGTCGTCTCCGAGCTGCTCGAACAGGGCAGCAAGGTGAAGGTGTCGCGGGTCGACATGCCCGCCCTGAACACGATCCAGTTCGGGTGGGTGAAGTCGAAGCTGCCGCACCACCCGCAGCCGGTCGCCCCGATCTTCCAGCCCGAGGTCGGCGCCCGCGCGATCGCTGCCGTGGCCGAGCGGCCGCGCCGTCGCACCTGGGTCGGCGAGTCGACCGTCTACACGATCCTCGGCAACCGGATCAGCGGGCGTTTCGCCGACTGGTACGCCGCCAAGACGCTCGTCTCCGGGCAGCAGGCGCCCGACAAGGACGGGCAGGAGCTGCAGGAAAACCTGTACGAGCCGGTGCCGGGCGACCACGGCGCGCACGGTGTGTTCGACGAGTCCGCACACGCCTGGTCGCCGCAGACCTGGTGGGTGGAACACCGACGGATCGGCAACGGCATCATCGGGGCGGCACTCGGCGCGGCCGGGGCCGTCGCACTCGTGGCCGGACGACGACGATGAGCCGCCACGGATCGTCGGTGCGGGGTGCAGCCGTCGTCGAGCTGTGCCGGGCCGGACTCGGCCTGTGGCACCTGGGCCGAGCGGCTCGTGGTCGCGACCAGGCCGTGCTGCACGGCGTGCTCGGCGTCCGGCAGCTCGTGCAGGCCGCCCTCGTCGCACGCACGGGCACCGGGAACGCACACACGCTGAGCGCCGCCGTCGACGCGGTGCACGGCGTGACGATGGTGCCGCTCGCCCTCGACCCACGACGCCGCGGGTTCGCCCTGCAGCAGGTGTGGATCGCCACGGTGCTCACCGTCGCCGAGGTCGCCGTCGTCGGTCGGGGCAGCCGGCGCTGACGGCGCTGACGGCGGGCGGCGCTGACGGCGGGCGGCGCTGACATCTGTCGGGGGTGCTCGGTAGCGTCCGGGGCATGGGTACCACCTACTCCGTCGCGTCCTCGCTGGACGGCTTCGTCGCTGCACCGGACGACGACCTCGACTGGCTGCTGCAGTTCGGCTTCGAGCCGTTCCAGGAGCACCACGACCGGTTCTTCGCGGGCATCGGCGCGATCGTCATGGGCTCGACCACGTACGAGTGGCTGCTCGAGCACGACGACACGTGGGCGTACCCGGACCTGGCGACGTGGGTGTTCACCACGCGTGACCTGCCGGTGCCGGACGGCGCCGACGTGCACTTCGTGTCGGGCGAGGTCGCGGACCACCAGGCCGACCTCGAACGGGCCGCCGGCGAGCGCGACGTCTGGGTCGTCGGCGGCGGACTGCTCGCGGCGCAGTACCAGCAAGCAGGGCTGCTCGACGAGCTCCGCGTCACCGTGATGCCGGTGGCGCTCGGCGCCGGTGCGCCGCTGCTACCGGTCGCGGCACCGACCCCGGTGTTCGAGCTGGTCGGGACGACGCCGTTCACCGGCGGTGCCGTCGAGCTGCACTACCGGTCCGCAGCCACCCCGGCGTAGCGTCCGAGCCATGAGCGACAACGAGCAGACCGAGCCCGTCATGGACGGCGCCAACGAGGCCACGAACCACGAGAAGCTGCACGGCCTGATCGAACAGGTCGACCACGACCACCACGGCGAGGGCGCCGGAGCGATGGCCGACCACCTGCGTGACCGGATGGACGAGACCGGCGTCGAGGACGAAGAAGCAGGCGACACCGAGGACTGACCCGAGCCGGGGACGTCAGACGCGCAGGTCAGCGAAGTCCGCGTCGACGTCCCCGAACCGGTGCGCGGTGATCGAGACCGACTGTTCTCGGATGAACGGGAGCATCTCGATCAACCCGGCCTCGACCACCGGCGCGTCGTGGATCGCGACGTCGATGCTCGCCCCGAGGGCTTCCTCGAGCGCCAGGGCATCGCCACCGATGAGCCGGATCCGAGCTCCGGGGCCGCCGAACGCCGTGTGCACGGGTCGGTCCTGCCCCTGCGCGAGCATGTCCCCGAGTGCGTCGACGGGTTCGTCGTCCTCACCGCTCGTCCAGTTCGCCTGGAACACGGCGCCGGACGACGCGCGGGCGTGGAAGTCCTGGTCCGACTCGACCAGGTGGTCGACGACGTCCAGCGGCGACCGACTCGAGGCCAGCAGCTGGCTGAGTGGGCCGGGCAACGGGCGGGCGGTGCTGAGCAGGACGTGGGCGCGTGCCGCCGTGGCAGCGACGAGCTCGCGGACCAGGTCACCCGCCGAGGCGTCCTCGGCCTGCCGCACGATGACGGACTGCGGTCGGTGGCGCAGCACGTTCCGTTGCACCACGAGCCCCGACAGGTCGTGCGACCCGCCGTACAGCTCCTCGCGCGCACGGACGTCGCTCAGCGCACCGGCCCGCACCTGGTCGAACTCCTCGAACGACAAGCCGCTGCGTGCGGCCTCGATCACCGAGGTCACGCGCGGCGGGAGACCGTGCAGCTGGATGCTCTTGTGCACCGTGCGCGGGACCGGTTCCCACCGGCCGAGCGTCGCGACGTACATCGGTCCGCCCGCCTTCGTGCCGGTGCCCACGGACGACCGCTTCCAGCCGCCGAACGGCTGCCGGCCGACGACCGCACCGGTGATGCCGCGGTTCACGTACAGGTTGCCGGCGCGCACGCTCGCCAGCCAGTCCGCCACCTCGTCGGCGTCGAGCGAGTGGATCCCCGCCGTCAGGCCGTAGTCCGTGCCGTTCTGGATCGCGATCGCCTGCTCGAGCGTCTCGGCGCGCATGATCCCGAGCACCGGGCCGAAGTACTCGGTCTGGTGGAAGTCGCTGCCCGGGCGGACGCCGTCACGGATGCCGGGTGACCAGAGCCGCCCGGAGTCGTCGAGGGCCGTTGGCTGCACGAGCCAGGACTCCCCCGGCCCGAGCTCGGTGAGCCCTTGCCGCAGCTTGCCCTCGGGCTCGGCGATGACCGGGCCGACCTGGGCGGTGGGGTCGTCGGGCCAGGCGACCCGGAGCGTGCGCGTGGCGTCGACGAGCTGCCGACGGAAGCGTTCGCTCTCGCCGACCGTGCCGACCAGGACGACCAGGGACGCCGCCGAGCACTTCTGACCGGCGTGGCCGAAGGCGGACTGCACGATGTCCTGCACCGCGAGGTCGATGTCGGCGCTCGGCGTGACGACGATCGCGTTCTTGCCGCTCGTCTCGGCGCTCAGTGGCAGACCCGCACGCCACCAGCGGAACGATCGCGCGGTGTCGGCCGAGCCGGTCAGGATGATGCGGTCGACGGCGGGGTGCCCGACCAGGTCACGGCCGAGTTCGTCCTCGGCCAGGTCGACGAGCTGCAGCAACGAGTGCGGCACCCCGGCGTCCCAGAGCACGTCGGCCAGCAGCGCACCGCTGCGCTTCGCCTCGGGCGCCGGCTTGAGCACGACTCCGCTGCCCGCGGCGAGCGCCGCCAGAACCCCACCGGCGGGGATCGCGACGGGGAAGTTCCACGGCGGCACGACGACGGTCAGGCGGGGCGGGACGTAGCGGGCACCCTCGACGTCGCCGAGGCGGCGGGCGCGCTCGGCGTAGTAGTGGGCGGCGTCAACGGCTTCGGTGACCTCGGTGTCGGCCTCGGAGAAGGTCTTCCCGGTCTCCGCCGCCATCACCTCGATCAGGTCGGCGCGGCGGGTCTCGAGCTCGTGCCCGATCAGGTCGAGGAGCTCAGCACGGTCGGAGGGGTCCTGCCGCCCCCAGTTGACGCCGGCCTGCGCGGTGCGGGCCATGATCCGTTCGAGCTTGGAGCGGTCGGCCACCTTGGCCCCGCGGATCGTCTGCGCGCCGAGCTGCGAGCGCGGCACCCGGCGCAGGACGTCGAGCGCCCACGCACGGTTGGCGGGGACGGCGGGGTCGGTGTCCGGGGCGTTCCGGAACGCGTCGCGCAGGACGGGCTCGCCGAGCGCCCGGTGGCGGTCCTGGGTGCGGTGCGTCGCGTGCACCGGCTCGTCGAGCGCCGCGACCGACGCCAGGTACCGGCTGTGTTCGCGGTCGAACACGCTGGCGTCGTGGTCGATGTCGGACGCCGCGGCGATGAAGTTCTCGGGGCTCGAGCTCTCCTGCAGGCGGCGGGCGAGGTACGCGATCGCGGAGTCGAACTCGTCCGGCTGCACGACGGGTGTGTAGAGCAGGATCTGTCCGACGTCGGCGCGGACGGCGTCGGCGTGCGTCGATGCCATGCCGAGCAGCATCTCGACGTCGACCGCGTCGGTCACCCCGCGGCGCTGGGCGAGCACCCACGCGGTCGCCAGGTCGAACAGGTTGTGCCCGGCGACCCCGATGCGCACGGCCTCGGCGCGCTCCGGGGTCAACGCGGCGTCGAGCATCCGCAGGTAGGCGGAGTCGGTCTCGCGCTTGCTGCCCCAGGTCGCGAGCGGCCAGTCGTGCACGATCGCGTCGACGTGCTCCATCGCCAGGTTCGCGCCCTTGACGAGCCGCACCTTGATCGGAGCGCCACCCCGGGCCCGGCGTTCCTGCGCCCAGGTCGTCAGGGACTCGAGCGCCCCGGCGGCATCGGGCAGGTATGCCTGCAGCACGATGCCGGCCTGCAGCCCCGCGAACTCGTCACGGTCGAGCAGTGTTCGGAACACCGCGAGGGTGACGTCGAGGTCGCGGTACTCCTCCATGTCCAGGTTGATGAACTTGGCCTGGCCCCCGGACGCCAGCGGAGCCGCCGCCAGCCGGTACAACGGCACGAGCCGGTCGACGACCCGCTCGACCGTCTGGTCGAACGCCCACATCGACATCTGCGGCACGACCGAGCTGACCTTGATCGACACGTAGTCGACGTCGTCGCGGGCGAGCAGGTCCATCGTCCCCTGCAGCCGACGGTCGCTCTCAGCGCTGCCGAGCACGGCTTCGCCGAGCAGGTTCACGTTGAGCCGGGTGCCCGGCCCACCGACCTTGGCGAGCGCCGGACCGAGCTTCGCCGTGCTCGCGTCGATCACCAGGTGGCCGGTCATCCGGCGCAGGATCCGCCGTGCGGTGGGGATGACCGCCCACGGCGCCATCGTCGCGAACCCGCCGCCGAAAGTCACCGCGCCGCGCAGGTACCAGGCGAGGAAGTCGGGGACGTCGCGGCTGACCTGTTCGAGGTTGCGGGCCGCGACCCGGGGGTCTTCGGGGCGGATGACCTTGTCGACGAAGCTGCGCGTGAAGTCGAGGCCACGCTCGTCGCGCAGGGCCTCGGCGAGACGGGCGGCACCGGCGTCCGGCTTCGCCCCGGCGGACGCCGCCAGCCACTTGCGGACCAGCGCAACGGCGTCGTCGGTGCAGTCCTGGAGGCGGGCGCTCGGCATGCTCCGATCGTATGCCGCACCTCCGACCTCACCTTGGAGCGCGCCGCACGTCGGCTCGGAACCGTCCTGGGGGATGACGTCAGCCGAAGACCCGGATCAGTTCCGGCAGCAAGAGCAGCACCGGCAGCACCGTGAAGACGGAGATGACCGCGCCGACGACGATGCCCGTGATCGCGAGACCGCGCCCGGCCTCGCCCGTCCGCCGCAGCTGCGGCAGCGCGATGAGCCCCACGACGACCCCGCCGATGGGCACCACGAACCCCAGCACGAGCGCGATGATCGCCAGGGTGTTCGTCGGGCGGACCGGTGTGATCGGCGGCTGTGCGTACGGGTTCGTCATGCGGGTTCCTGTCTCGTCGCGCCGGGCGCTGCACGGCCCGGTCATCGTACGGGCCGGACGGATCGCTCCGCAGCGCCCCGTTCGGGTCATCCGGACGGATGAAAGACGCGGCGGCGGGGTCGGTCGGTCCCCACGGTGGATACGCTGGTCGGCATGTCGACGCAGGGCAACGATGGCCACGACTGGGCGACGTGGGACGCCTACCACGACGTCTGGCGACGCCTCGACCGAGCGCTCGACCAGGCCGTCCAGGCGGGCGCCGGCATCTCCATCCCCGAGTTCGAGATCCTGATCGGGCTGCAGCGCGAGCCGGACCATCGGCTGCGCGTCCGCGACATCGCCGCCGGCATCGGTTGGGAGAAGTCGCGCGTCAGTCACCAGGTCACACGGATGGTCTCCCGCGGCCTGGTCGGACGCGCCGACTGCCCGACCGACGGCCGCGGCAGCTGGGTGGAGATGACCCCCGACGGCCGCCGCGCGGTGCTCGCCGGCATCCGCGCGCACACCGGTGCGCTGGAAGACCTGTTCTGGAGGCCCGTGGGGACCGACGCGGACACCCTCCGGTCCGTCAGCGCGCGCGTCCAGGACGCGATCGGCCCCGACGTGTCGGACGAGGCCGTCTCGGGCTAGCTGCCCCCGCACGTCCACCGAGGTTCCACGACTCGCCGTCCGGGGAGCGCCGAGGTTCCACGAACGCCCTCTTGCCGCGCCGAGGTTCCGAAACCTCGGAACCTCGGGACCCGGACTCGGTCGTCACGCACCGCCGCTCCGCGCGCGCCGTTCAACACGGTCCCCGGCGATGGCTCTCCCGCGCGCTTCCGCCGAGGTTCCACGACTCGCCGTCCGAGGAGCGCCGAGGTTCCACGAACGACGCTGTGCTGCGCCCAGATGCCGAGATTTCGGAACCTCGGGGGCTCGGGGGCTCGGGGGCTCGGGGGCTCGGGGGCTCGGGGGCTCGGGGGCGGGCGGGGGCGGGCGGCGCGGCGGGCGGCGCGGCTAGAGGTCGACGACGGCGAGGGCTCCCTGTTCGCCGCGGAGCCGCACCTGCACGCTCGCGATGTCGTCGCGCGGGATGTCCGTCGACGCCGACAGTCCCTTCGCGTCCTCGCCGGCGGCCGTCCACGAGCCGACGATCTGCGCGGAGCCGTCCGACCGCACCACGACCAGGTCGTACATGACCGAGCCGTCCGCCGCCCACTCCTTGCCGCCGTAGGAGCAGCCCCAGTCGAAGCGGGTGCCCCACTGTTCACCGCTGACGGCCAGGTCGACGTCGAGCCCCTGGGCGCCGGTCATGTCGTAGCGGTCCGCAGTCGCCGATGCTGAGACGTCACGTCCGGCCTGCACCGAGCCGCGGTCCCCCGCCGTGCCGACGGCGAGTCCCCCCAGGACGGCAGCGACCACCGCGAGCCCCGCGGTGGCGGCGACCCAGACCCGGCGACGGCGGCGACGGTGTCGAACGCGGTGCGCGACGGAGGCGAGGCTGCTCTCGGAACCGGTGTCGGGCCTCCCGTCCGGTTCGGCGATCTCGATCGCCTGGTCGGCCGGCAGCTTGGCGAGCAGACCGGGCAGGCCGACCAGCTCGGCGACGGCGGCCGTGCAGCGGTCGCACGTCTCCAGGTGCTGCTCGTACTCGAGCCGTTCGTCCGGGCTCAGGGACCCGAGCACGTACGCCGCGTCCCACTCTGCGTAGCGGTCGTCGCTCATCGGGTCACTCCTCGTTCCTGCAGTGCGAGCCGCAGGGCTCGCAGCCCGTAGTGCAACCGCGACTTCGCGGTGCCCTCGGGGATGTCGTGTCGTCGTGCGATCTCCGGCACCGTGTGGCCGAGCCAGTAGGCGTCCACCACCACGCGGCGGTGGTCCGGGGAGAGCGATGCGAGCGCGTCGGCCACGACGATGCGGTCGAGCACGGCGTCGGTGCGGTCCGACTCGGCGCGGTCGACGGGGTGTTCGGTGCCGAACTCCCGGCGGTTCCGAGCTGATCGCGCGTCGTCGACGACCAGGTTCCGCGCGACCGTGAACAGCCAGGCGCGGGCGCTGTCCGGCGCGCGTTCGAGCACCGCGGGGCGCTGCCAGGCGCGGACCATGGTCTCCTGCACGACGTCCTCGACCGCCGAGCCGTCCCGCGTCAGGTGCCGGACGTACCGGGTGAGCGCGTCACCGTGCTCGCGGTACAGCGTCGCGAGCAGCTCGTCGGCGGAACGACTCGACACGGTCACTTCTGCAGGTCGAGGGAGAACTCGACGGAGCCCTTCCCGTCCACGGTGACGAAGCCGAGCGAGGGAGCCTTCACGCCGTAGTCGGCGAAGGTGATCGGCACCGAGCCGGCGACCTGGACGGTGCCTCCCGTGCCGACCGCCACCTGCGCGTCGGCGGTGACGGCCTTCGTGACGCCGTGCAGGTCCATCGTGCCGGCCAGGGTGACGTCCTGCGTGCTGCCGTCGAGCGCCTTCGAGACGTCGACGGGCTTCGTCAAGGTGAACGTCGCCGTCGGGAACTTGTCCGTCTCCAGCGCGGTGTCCCGGAAGTAGGCGTCCCGCGCGGACTCGGGGGTGGAGATCTTCGCGACCTGGACCGTGACCGTCGCCGTCGCGAGGGAGCCGCCGTCGACCTCGGCGGTGCCCTCGACGTCCTTCGTGCGTCCGACCACGTTCACATCATTCCCCTGCAGGACCTCGTGCACCCGGTAGCCGGCGTACGAGGTCTTCGTGCTGGTCCAGGTGCCGTCGGCGTCCGCTGCGTCGAGGGTGGCGGACGACGTCGCTTCCAGGGAGGGAGCTGCGGCGGCCTGTCCGTTGACGGTGTTCGCGTAGATGGACGGACCGGCGATGACGGCGGCGGCCGCGATGACCACGACGCCGGTGGAGATGCCGATGATGACCTTGGTGCGTGTGCGGAGTCCCATACCCGGTCAACGAGGTGGCAGTCTGGATCGTTCACCCGGAACGATCCGGCTGCCGGATGCGTTCGGATCTGTCAGGCTGTTCATCCACCTCTGTCAGGCTGTTCATCCACCCGATCCCCCGCAGCCAGGAAGGCCGCAATGCCCGAACTCCCCGTCGTGTTCGAAGTCGGCTCGCTGATCGCGATCGTCGCGATCCTGCTCGCCGACCTGCTCATCGTCGCGCGCCGGCCACACGTGCCGACGCTGCGCGAGTCGGCGACGTGGGTGGGCGTCTACGTGGGGCTCGCGCTGGTCTTCGCGGTCCTGATGCTCGTGTTCGCGGGCGGCGACTCGGCGGGTGAGTTCCTGGCTGGTTGGCTCACCGAGTACAGCCTGAGCATCGACAACCTGTTCGTCTTCGTCATCATCATGGCGCGGTTCTCGGTGCCGAAGAAGATCCAGCAAGAGGTGCTGATGCTCGGCATCATCATCGCGCTCGTGCTGCGCGGCATCTTCATCCTCGTCGGCGCCCAGCTCATCGAGAACTTCTCATGGATCTTCTACATCTTCGGCGCCTGGCTGATCTGGACGGCGATCCAGCAGCTCCGCGGCGAGGACGATGCCGACGACCAGAAGGACAGCTTCATCGTCCGGCTGCTCCGCCGTCGGGTGCGCCTCACCGACACGTTCGACGGCATGAAGTTCCGGACCACCCACGACGGCGTGCGGCACTTCACCCCGCTGCTGATCGTGCTGATCGCCATCGGCACCACCGACCTGCTGTTCGCACTCGACTCGATCCCGGCGATCTTCGGCATCACCGAGAGCCCGTTCATCGTGTTCACCGCGAACGTCTTCGCCCTGATGGGTCTGCGGCAGCTGTACTTCCTGCTCGGCGGGCTGCTGGAGCGGCTCGTCTACCTGAAGTACGGGATCGCGGTGATCCTCGCGTTCATCGGCGTGAAGCTCGTCCTGCACGCACTGCACGACAACGAGCTGCCGTTCCTGAACGGTGGCGAGCACATCGAGTGGGCGCCGGAGATCAACACCTGGGTCTCCTTGATCGTGATCATCGCCGCGATGGCGCTGTCGACCCTGGCCAGCGTCGTGCGGATGCGCCACGACGGCGTCGAGGCGAAGGACGAAGAACCCGCTCGCACCTCGGACTGACGGCGGCGGGCACGTGTCGGCACTCGAGACGGAACGGCTGCTCCTGCGGCCGTGGCGGAGTACCGACGCCGCGTTCCACCGCCGGCTCTGGGCCGAACGGGATCCACGCGTGCCACCGCATCGACGGCTCGCGGCCGACGGGCACCCCACCGTGGCCTCGAGGAGTGGGCGCGCAGGTACGACCAGACGCCGGCTCCCGGTCTGCTCGTCGTCGAGCGCCGCGACACCGGTGCTGCTGTCGGCTACTGCGGCCTCGTCGCGAACAGCGTCGGTGTGCCCGACGAACCCGAGCTGGCGTACGAGTTCCTGCAGGTGTCGTGGAACCACGGGTACGCCACCGAGGCATCCGGCGCGGTGATCGGTGCGGCACGCGAGCTCGGGTACCGCCACCTGGCGTCCACGGTCCGCGACTGGAACACCGCGTCGCTCCTGGTGCTCGGCAAGCTGGGCTTCGTCGACACCGGGCAGCGTGAGCGCGACCAGGCGCACGGTGACTCCGTGCTGCTGCGGAAGGTGCTCTGAGCGGCAGCAGGCCGGGCGCTGGAGCGTCCACCAGCTGCCCGTGCCAAGGTCGACGGGTGCACAACAACGACACCGTCGTGATCGCCGGCTGCGGCGACCTCGGGACCGAAGCCGGCCTCCGCTTCGCGCAGCAGGGACACCACGTGATCGGCCTCCGACGCCGCGCCGAACTGGTCCCGGCGCCGCTCACCGGCCGCAGCGCCGACCTGCGGCACGAGGTCCCCGAGATCCCCGCCGACACCACCGTCGTCGTCGTGGCCTTCGCCGCGGGCAGCCGTGACGTCGACGAGTACCGCGCCACCTACGTCGACGGCCTGCGGAACGTGCTCGACGGCATCGACGCCTCGGACGCCGATCCACGCCTGCTCGTGGTGTCGTCGACCGCGGTGTACGACGTCGACGACGGCAGCGTGGTCACCGAGGACACCCCGGCGCACGGTGCGACCCCGACCGCCGAGGTCCTGGTCGAGGCCGAGGCGCTGCTGCGCGACCGTGCTCCCGACGCCGTGCTCGTGCGGCTGTCCGGTGTCTACGGTCCGGGCCGCGAGCGCCTGATCGACCAGGTCCGCTCCGGTTCGGCCCGGCTGGCTCCGGGTGCCTCGCCGCACACGAACCGGATCCACCGCGACGACGCCGCCGCGGTGCTCGTGCACCTGGCGACCGTGGAGGACCCGGCACCGACGTACCTCGGCACCGACGACGAACCGAGCCGGCTCGACGACGTGCTGCGGTTCCTGGCTGACGAGCTCGGCGTTCCCGAGCCCGTCACCGGTGACGGCGGCGCCCGGCAGTCCGGTGGTGACAAGCGCTTGTCGAACGCGCTGCTCCGGTCCACCGGCTGGGCGCCGCAGTACCCGACGTTCCGCGAGGGCTACCGCGCCGTGCTGGCCGGCGAGGGCGTCCGCCACCCCTGACCCGGCGCGACACCGGTTCTCCGACAGGACACCACGTGATCACCTGGTGTCCTGTCGCGAAACAGGTGCGGACGAAAGCGAGCAGCGCGCGCGACCGCTCAGTGCCCGCGGTGGTCCTGGATCGTGAGCCGCGGCCCGAACGACGGCTTCCGGAACCCCGAGCCGCCGATCAGCCGCACGACCCGTTCCCGGTGCCCCCGCCACGGCTCGAGCAGCTCGAGCATCCCGTCGTCGTCGACCGGTCCCCCGGTCAGCGCCCACCCGACCAGCGCGGGGACGTGGAAGTCCCCGACGCTCGGCGAATCGGGGTCGCCGTGGGAGCGCTGCGCGGTCTCGGCAGCCGTCCACTTCCCGATGCCGGGGATCGACTGGAGCCGCGCCGACACGACCGAACCGCCGCGACCGAGCGTCAGCGTCCGTTCGAGCGCCGGAGCCACACGCACCGCGCGCATCACCGTCGCCGACCGTCCGGGCTCGATGCCGGCCCTGTGCCACTCCCAGCTCGGGATCCGCGCCCACTCGTCGGCCGTCGGCGGCACGATGAGACCGTCCGGCGCGGGACCCGGCGCGGGCGTGCCGTACCGCCGGAGCAGGTACCGCCATGCGCCCCACGCCTGCCGCGAAGTCACCTTCTGCTCCATGATCGCCGGCACGAGCATCGCGACGACGGTGTTCGTCCGGAGCAGCCGGAGTCCGGGCTGCCGGTGTCGGGCGGCAGCGAGGAACGCGTGCCCGGAGACGTCGAACCCGTCCCAGTCGTCGCCGCGACCGAGCAGCTCCGGCGCGTGCTCGACCGCCCACGCGGCACCGTCGCCCCACGCCGAGACCGCGATGGTGTCGCCGGACGGCCGGATCGCAACGGCAGCGGGGCCGGTGGGCGTCCGCAGGGCGAGCCACACGACCGATCCGACCACCTTGTAGGCGGGGTCACCGGAGCCGCGCTGCAGGGGCCGCAGGGTCGACGTGACGTTCACCGGGCCTCCCGGTCGGTACACGGTGTCGACGCGAGACGCGTCGCCGGACGCACCAGCGGACGACGAGGCGGAGTCGAGCAGGGTCACACCGGGATGGTAATGCGCAACCACCGTCAGTCATGATGGTCGCAGTCCCCCACGACCCCCACCCGCACCACCCGACGACGGAGTTCCCATGCGCATCGGCATCCTCACCTCCGGAGGCGACTGCCCCGGTCTGAACGCGGTCATCCGCGCGATCGTCCTCAAGGGCATCGCCATCCACGGCCACGAGTTCGTCGGGTTCCGGGACGGCTGGCGCGGCGTCGTCGACGGCGACATCGTCCCGCTCGGCCGCAAGGACATCCAGGGCATCGCCAAGCAGGGCGGCACGATCCTGGGCACCAGCCGCACGAACCCCTTCGAGGGCCCGAACGGCGGCGTCGAGAACATCTCGAAGACCCTGGACCGCCACGGCATCGACGCCATCGTCGCGATCGGCGGCGAGGGCACGCTCGCCGCGGCGAAGCGCCTGACCGACGCCGGGCTGAAGATCGTCGGCGTCCCGAAGACGGTCGACAACGACCTGGGCGCCACCGACTACACGTTCGGCTTCGACACCGCCGTCGCGATCGCGACCGAGGCGATGGACCGCCTCCGCACCACCGGCGAGTCGCACTCCCGCTGCATGGTCGCCGAGGTCATGGGCCGGCACGTCGGCTGGATCGCCCTGCACTCCGGCATGGCCGCGGGCGCGCACGCGATCCTGATCCCGGAGCAGAAGACGAGCATGGAGCAGATCGCGAAGTGGGTGCGTGCCGCCTACGACCGCGGGCGCGCACCGCTCGTCGTGGTGGCCGAGGGCTTTGTCCCCGACCACGAGGACAACGCGCACACCGAGCGCGGGCTCGACGCCTTCGGGCGTCCGCGGCTCGGTGGCATCGGCGAGCGCCTCGCGCCCCTCATCGAGGAGATGACGGGCATCGAGACGCGCGCCACGACCCTCGGGCACATCCAGCGCGGTGGCACGCCGACCGCGTACGACCGGGTGCTGTCGACGCGGCTCGGCCTGGCGGCCATCGACTCGGTGGTCGAGGAACGATGGGGCCGGATGGTCGCCCTGAAGGGCACCGACATCGTGCACGTCTCGTTCGACGAGGCGCTCGGCGAGCTGAAGACCGTGCCGCAGGCGCGCTTCGACGAAGCCGCCATCATGTTCGGATAGGCGCTCGCTGCACGCGTACCTGACCGATTCGGGCGTACCTGGTCCTTTTTTCCGGCCCGGTACGCCCGATTCCGCCAGGGATCGCACGCGTTCTGGGAAAGAACGGACCGCTGGCCGGGAGGCCCGGGGTAGCGTCCGGCGCATGACCCGCGCCGTAGTCGTGTCCAGTTCAGCCCCGCCCACCGTCGCCGACGTCGACCTGCCCGATCCGACCGAGGGCGAAGCCCTCGTCGACGTCACGTACTCGAGCGTCAACTACAAGGACGGCCTCGCCCTCGCCAGGAACCCCGGCGTCGCGCGGGTCGACCCGCTCGTGCCCGGCATCGACGTCGTCGGGACCGTGTCGGCGCTCGGACCGGGTGTGCACGACGTTTCGATCGGCGACCGCATCGTGCTGAACGGTGCCGGGCTCGGTGAGACCCGGCACGGTGGTTGGGCGCAGCACGCCGTGGTGCCGTCCGGTTCCCTCGTGGTCCTGCCCGAGGCGATCGAGGACTCGTTCGCGGCGGCGATCGGCACGGCGGGGTTCACGGCGATGCTCAGCGTGCTCGCGCTCGAACGGTTCGTCGAGCCCGGTGCCGGGCCGGTGCTCGTCACGGGTGCGTCCGGCGGGGTGGGGACGGTGGCGATCGCCCTGCTCGCCGCGCGCGGGTATGAGGTGACCGCGTCGACCGGACGGAGCACCAACGAGGCCTCGCTCCGACGCCTCGGCGCGACCGAGGTCGTGGACCGGGGTGCCCTGTCCGAGCCCGGCAAGCCGATGCAGCGTGCCGCGTGGGCCGGCGCCGTGGACAGCGTCGGCGGGGCCACCCTGGCGAACGTGCTGGCCGGCACCCGGTGGGGTGGAGCCGTCACGGCGTGCGGGCTCGCGCAGGACTCCGCGCTGCCGACGACGGTGCTGCCGTTCATCCTGCGTGCGGTGTCGCTGCTCGGCATCAACTCGGTGGACGCCCCGTCGGAACTGCGGCACCGAGCGTGGGAGCGGTTGGCGACCGACCTCGACCCGGCGCTGCTGGCGGGCGTCACCCGGACCGTCACCCCGGAGCAGGCGATCGAGATCGGCGCCGAGGTGGTCGCCGGTCGGGTGCACGGACGCACGGTGGTCGACGTGCGTGGCTGATGTTCTGGGATGCTGTTATTCCGCAAACGTTTGCATATTGACACGTTAGGGTTTGGATACCAAACGTCCGTGACACGAGGAGTCCGTCATGCCGGTACCCAAGTCGACCGTCGAGAACTCGCCGCGCAAGCTGCTCCGCGACGTGGTCCTCGAGAAGATGTTGGCCGCGATCCAGGACGGCACGCTGCAGGCCGGCGAACGGCTCAACGACGACGAACTGGTCCAGTGGCTCGGCGTCAGTCGCACGCCCATCCGTGAGGCGATCGCCAAGCTCGTCGACTACGGCTTGGTCGAGATGGAGGCGAACCGGTACACCCGGGTCGCGTCGCCCACCGCCAAGCAGTTCGACGACACCATCCAGGTGCTCGCCGGCGTCACGGAGCTCGCCGCCCGCTGGGCCGTCCCGAAGCTCGACGACGCAGCGGCCACACGCCTCGTCGACACGCTGGAAGCCCTGCGCACTGCCGCCGAGCAGGAGCGCGCCGGCGACGTCTCGACGCAGGTCGGCGCGGTCGTCACCCAGTTGATCGGTGCGGCGGACAACGACCTGCTTGTCCAGCTGTCGACCTCGCTGCTGCCCCGCGCGAACTTCCTCGCTCTGACCCACCAGAGCGGCATGTTCTGGGACGTCAAGCACTTCGTCGACCCGCTCCGTGCGGCGATCTCGAAGCGAGACGGCGAAGCAGCGGCCGCGGTGATCCGTTCGCTCAGCAGCACCGTCGAGGAGCACACCGTGCAGGCCCGCGCGTTCGTCGCCGAGGGCGGCGCGCTGGCCGACGGCACCGAACGGCGCTGACGTCGGCCACGATGGAGTCGTGACCGACACCGACCAGTTCCGCGCCGCGGGCGCCCAGTTCCGCGCCGACGACGTCCTGCTCCGTGCCGAGGGCGTCCGTGTGACGCGCTCCGGCCGCGACCTGCTGCACGACGTCGACCTGACCGTCCGCCGCGGTGAGCACTGGGCGCTCCTCGGACCGAACGGCGCCGGCAAGTCGACGCTGCTCGCGGTGCTCGGGGCGACGGGCCACCCCACGGCGGGCACGGTCGAGGTGCTCGGCCGACGCCTCGGACGCGTCGACGTCCGCGAGCTGCGTGAGCACATCGGCCACGTCGACCCGCGGCACCGGATGCTCTCCCCGCTCACCGTGCTCGAGACGGTGCTGACGGGACTGACGGGCACCACCGACCTCATGATGCGGTGGGAGCCCACGGCCGCGCAGGTCGCACTGGCCGAGCAGCACATCGCCGACGTCGGGCTCGCCGCACGGCGGGACGCCCGCTGGCCCGTGCTGTCCCAGGGCGAACGCGGACGGACCCTCATCGCACGGGCGCTGATGTCCGAGCCGCAGTTGCTGCTGCTCGACGAACCGGCGACCGGGCTCGACGTCGCAGCGCGCGAGCACCTGCTCGAGACCGTCGACGCGCTGCGGCACCGACACCCCGAGCTCGGCAGCGTCATGGTCACGCACCACCTCGAGGACCTGCCGGTGTCGACCTCGCACGCGATGCTGCTCCGTGACGGTGCCGTGGTGGCACAGGGCACGGCGGACGAGGTCATCACGTCGTCGGCGGTGTCGCACGCGTTCGACTTCCCGCTCGCGATCCTGCGCTCCGAGGGGCGCTGGGCAGCTCGCCGTTCCGCCTGACGCGTCGCGTGGGCCGGACAGGCGCGTTGCGGCGCTCCGGCCTGTGCTTGGATGGTTGCTCAGGTGTCCGCGGCCCGCTTCGGGGAGGGACCCGATGCCGGACGACGGTGTCAGGCCGCGCACCGCAACGAGGGGGAACACCATGACGACCACGCCGCCGCCCTACCCGGGGTCCGAGCCGCAGCCGAACGCCGGCCCACAGCAGCCCGGTCCGCAGCAGCCGGGCCAGCAGCCCTGGGCGCAGCAGCAGCCCGGCCAGCAGCCGTACGCGCAGCCCGCTCCCGCCGGCGCTCCGTACGCCCCGCCGCCCAAGCAGTCCCGTGGCAAGCGCCTCCTGATCTCGCTGCTCGGCGTCGTCGTCGCCGTGGTCGTCGCGTTCCTGGTCCGCCAGGCGCTCACCGCCGCGTTCAGCGACTCGACGGAGGAGAAGGTCTCGAAGGCCGTCGTGCAGATCCGCGAGCAGAGCGACCTGCCGAAGCAGGTCGACTCCGTGACGTCGTGGACGGGAGTCGAGGCCGAGGGCAACGCGATCCACTACGACTACACGGTGTCGTCCAGCGTCGACCCGGCCTCGATCACCGAGAGTGCCATCCGCGACTCGGTCGGCCCGACGCTCTGCTCGAACAGCGACACGAAGGACCTCCTCGACGAGGGCGTCGACATGCGGTACACCTACGCGTTCGACGGCACCTCGAAGACGCTCGACACGACCTTCACCAAGGCCGACTGCTCCTGACCCGTCGAGGGTGGGGCGGTGCTGTCCCCTGTCCCGCCCTCGTCGGTCCGGTCGGTACGCGGTTGTGCGTGGTGCGGTGTGCACCGTACCTGGTGCGACGTGCTGGGCTGCGATGTGCACGGCTCTCGCCATGGCGCTGCCCACTGCGCCGACAGGTGACCGGGTTGCCCGCCGGTCGTCGGGTCCGTACCCGCCCCGGTCCGTCTACCGACGCACCGCCCCGCTGTTCAGTCGACCAGGGTGACCTCCCAGTTGGTGCGCTGGACGACCGCGTCGAGTTCGCGGATCTCCTTCGCCAGGGCGTCGGCCCGCGACCGGAGCTCGGCGGTCGGCAGCGCGGCGAACGTGCGGAGTTCGCTGCGGAGCTGTCGGTAGCCGCCGTTCGTGCCGGCCGTGGCGTCCGCCGCTCCGGTGACGAGCGCGTGCCGCAGCCGCAGGGCATCGCGTCGGGCGAGCAGTGCGGTGACGGTCTGCCCGGACGCCACGGTGGTGCTGGCGTTCGTCGCGTTGATGCGGGCCAGCAGGACCTCGAGCGCGTCGATCGACCGCTCGGCCTCGGCGAGGAGCTCGCGGGCGTCCTCGTCGGGCTCCTCGCCCTCTTGGTAGCGGGCGTTCGCGGCGATGCGGCCGCGCAGTTGCTCGATGCGCTTCTGCAGGTCGGCGCGCTCGATGAGTGCCTCGGCGAGTTGCATGTGGCCAGTCAACCAGCCGAGGCTCCGGCACGGAGCACCGCCCCCTACGCCGCCGCGGCGGCTACTGCCTACGCCGTCGCGGCGCCTACCACCTACGCCGTCGCGGCGGCCGCTGCCTTCGCCGCGGCGGGCAGGGCGTCGAGGATCCGTCCGACGGCCCGCTCGTCGTGGGCGGCCGTGACGAACCACGCCTCGAACACGCTCGGCGGCAGGGTCACCCCGGCGTCGAGCATCGCGTGGAAGAACGGCGCGTACCGGAACACGTCCTGTGCCCGCACGTCGTCGTAGTTCCGCGGTGCAGTGTCCGTGAAGGCGAACGAGAACAGGTTGCCGGCGCGCTGCACGGTGTGGGCGACGCCCTCGGCCGACAGCGCGTCCGACGTGGCCGCGGAGATGACCGAGGCCGTGCGGTTCAGCGACTCGTACACCGACGGCGTCGCGGCCCGGAGCGTGGCGATGCCGGCGGCGACCGCGAGCGGGTTGCCGGACAGGGTGCCCGCTTGGTACACGGGGCCGAGCGGGGCGAGGAAGTCCATGACCTCGCGTCGGCCGCCGAGCGCGGCGAGGGGCATGCCGCCACCGATGACCTTGCCGAACGTGATCAGGTCGGGCTTCCACCCGGCGCCGTCGGGGACGACCTTCGACGCCTCGAGGCCCCACCAGCCGGCCGACCCGACGCGGAACCCGGTCAGGACCTCGTCGACGATGAGCAGCGCCCCGTGCGCCTGCACGATCTGCGCGAGCGCGCGGTTGAACCCGCGCTCGGGAGCGAGCACGCCCATGTTCGCCGCGGCGGCCTCGACGATGACGCCGGCGATGCGCTCGGAGTGCTCGTCGAACGCGCGGCGGACGGCGTCGAGGTCGTTGTACGGCAGCACCAGGGTCTGCGCCGCGGTCTCCTCAGTGATGCCCGCGCTGCCCGGCAGGGCCAGGGTGGCGACACCCGAACCGGCCTCGGCGAGCAGGGAGTCGGAGTGCCCGTGGTAGTGCCCGGCGAACTTCACGAGCAGGTCGCGGCCGGTGTAGCCGCGGGCCAACCGGATCGCCGTCATCGTGGCCTCGGTGCCGGTCGACACCATGCGGAGCTTCTCGATGGGGCCGTCGCCGTCGACCGACACCCGCTGCTTCACGAGCTCGGCGAGCTCGGTCTCGCCCGGGGTCGAGGCGCCGAAGGACAGTCCGCGCGCGGCGGCCTGCTGCACGGCCTCGACGGTGCCGGGGTGCGCGTGTCCGAGGATCGCGGGCCCCCACGACGCCACGAGGTCGACGTACTCACGTCCCTCGGCGTCGGTGACGTACGCGCCCTTCGCCGACACCAGGAAGCGCGGGGTGCCGCCCACCGATCCGTAGGCACGGACGGGCGAGTTCACGCCGCCGGGGATCGCGTTCTTGGCGCGGCCGAACAGCTGGTCGTTCGTGGTCATTCGGGGGCCTTCCCGGTCGAGGCGATGCCGGCGACTGCGGCGGTGGTGCCGGAGGTGCGGAGACCGGCCTCCTGGTTGAGCTTCCGCGCGATGTCGACGGCGAAGTAGGTCAGGATCGCGTCGGCGCCGGCACGCTTGATGCCGATGAGCGACTCCAT
This sequence comes from Curtobacterium sp. VKM Ac-2861, assembly GCF_013204965.1. Taxonomy (NCBI): domain Bacteria; kingdom Bacillati; phylum Actinomycetota; class Actinomycetes; order Micrococcales; family Microbacteriaceae; genus Curtobacterium; species Curtobacterium sp. VKM Ac-2861. Next base: position 25,968 of record NZ_JABMLA010000006.1, on the reverse strand, counting down.
CGCGGCGGCGTCACGGTCGATCCAGCCGTTCTGCGCGGCTGCCGTGATCATCGCGTACTCGCCGGAGATCTGGTAGGCCCAGACCGGCACGGGCGACGTCGCAGCGGTCTCGGCGAGCACGTCGAGGTAGCTCATCGCCGGCTTCACCATGACGACGTCGGCACCCTCGTCGACGTCGAGCGCGACCTCGCGCAGCCCCTGACGACCGTTGGCGGCGTCGATCTGGTAGGTCCGCCGGTCGCCGACGAGCGACGACGACACGGCCTCGCGGAAGGGGCCGTAGAAGGCGGAGGCGTACTTGGCCGCGTAGGCCAGCAGCGCGGTGCCGGTGTGCCCGGCGACGTCGAGCGCGTCACGCGCGGCGGCGATCTGGCCGTCCATCATGCCGCTCAGGCACACCAGTTCGGCGCCAGCCTCGGCCTGCGCGACGGCCATGTCGCGGTACCGCAGCAGGGTCGCGTCGTTGTCGACGGAGCCGTCCGCCGCGAGGACGCCGCAGTGGCCGTGGTCGGTGAACTCGTCGAGGCACAGGTCGGACTGCACGACCAGGTCGTCACCGACCTCTTCCCTCGCCACGCGGATGGCCACGTTGAGGATGCCGTCGGGGTCGGTCGCGCCGGAACCGGTGGCGTCCTTCGTGGTCGGGACGCCGAACAGGTTCACGCCGCCGATCCCGACCTCCGCAGCCGACACCAGGGCGCGACGGAACGAGTCGAGCGAGTGCTGCTGCACGCCGGGCATGCTCGAGATGTCGACGGCGTCGGTGGCGCCTTCGCGGATGAACATCGGCAGCACGAGTTCGGCTGGGTGCAGCCGGGTCTCGGCGACGAGCCGTCGCATCGCGGGGGTGGCGCGGAGTCGACGGGGGCGGACCTGGGGGAAACGGCCGGTCACGGGTGGCCTTCCTGTTCGGGGACGGTGGGGTTCAGGGCTTCGACGACGGCGTCGAGCAGGGTTTCTGCGGACCGGGTGGGTCCGACGACGTGGACCGGCAGTCCGGCCGCGCGCGCGTCGGCGGCGGTTCCGGGGCCGATGCAGGCCACGAGGGTGCGGGGGTCGAGCGGGGCCATCCGGCGGGCGATCTCGCGGGCGACGCTGCCGCTCGTCACGAGCACCGCGTCGGGCACCGCGTCGAGGGTGATCGGCTCGTCGCCGGTCCCCACGGTACGGTACGCGACCACGTCGTCCACGTCGATGCCGCGGGCCCGCAGTCCGTCGACGAGGGTCGGCGCGGCGATCTCGGAGCGCGGGAAGAGCACGGTGCCGTCGGTGTCCGGCAGGGCCTCGACGAGGGCAGCGGCCGAGGCCTGTTCCGGCACGAGGTCGACGACCCAGCCCGCAGCACGCGCGGCACGGGCGGTCGGCTCACCGACCGCCGCAACGCGGACACCGGACGGGAGGCCCGCCACGCGTTCTGCGAGCACCGTCACGGCCGTCGCACTGGTCACCACCACCCACGCGTACCCGGCCACGCGGGCGACGGCACGGTCGAGCGGGCCGCAGTCGAGCGGCGGCTCGGTCGTGATGAGGTGGACGACCCGCGGGTCGAGCCCGCGCTGCCGAGCCGCCGTCGCGACGCGCTCGCCCCACGCGCCACCCCGGGGGATGACGACGACGGGAGCGGGCGTGTCCGTGACGGGCTCTACTTCACCGAGTCGGCGAGGTCCGCCAGGTCGCCGGCACCGTTCTCGAGCAGCTCGGCGGCCACGCGGCCACCGACCTCGAGTGCTTCGGCGAGACGGTCCTGCGCGGATCCCTCGAGCACGGCAGCGTGCGACGCCGTGCGGTACTCGGCGCCGTCGGGGCTGTAGACGGTGGCGGAGACGAGCAGGAGCTCGGCGTCCACGACCGCGGTCGCACCGATCGGGGCGGAGCAGCCGGCCTCGAGCTTCGCCAGGACCTCGCGCTCGGCCGACACCGTCAGGCGGGTCGGGGCGTGCTCGATCTTGCGCAGCGCGGCGAGCAGGTTCGTGTCGGTCTCAGCAGCACGGGTCTCGATCGCCAGGGCGCCCTGGCCCGGAGCGCTCGGCCAGAAACCGAGGTCGAGCAGTTCGGTGGCGGCCGACAGCCGGTCGATGCGGGTGAGCCCGGCGGCGGCGAGCACGACGGCGTCGAGGTCGTCGTCGACGCGGCCGAGCCGGGTGTCGATGTTGCCGCGGATGTCGATGACGTCCAGGTCGGGCCGCTTCGCCTTGAGCTGCGCGACGCGACGCGGTGAGCCCGTGCCGACCTTCGCACCCTCGGGCAGGCTCTCGACGGTCGCGCCGTTCCGGGCCACGAGGACGTCGCGGGCGTCGGCACGCTTCGGCACGGCAGCGATCGTCAGGCCCGGGTACGGCGCGGTCGGCAGGTCCTTGAGCGAGTGCACCAGGACGTCGACCTCGCCGGCGACCAGGGCTTCGCGAAGGGCGCTGGCGAACACGCCCGTGCCCCCCAGCGACGCGAGCGAGGCGCGGTTCGTGTCGCCCTCGCTCGTGACCGTGACAAGTTCGACGGGCCGACCGGACGCCGCTGCCAGGCGGTCGGCGACGTCCTGCGACTGCGCGACCGCGAGCCGGCTGGCGCGGGTGCCCAGCCGGATCGGGGTCGGTGCGTCGGTCACGGTGCGACGCCGGCGGCGGCGGGCTTGAAGCCGGCGCGGACGTTCTCGCAGCAGCCCGGGCGGCAGACGTCGTACCAGGGACCGATGTCGGTCAGGTGCGGACGCTCGCTCGTGGGGGTGCCGTTGACGCGCTCGAGCACCAGGTCGACGAGACCGGAGACGTAGGCCGGGTCGACACCGGGGGTCTGCGTGCGGACCGACCAGAAGCCGAGCTCCTGCGCGGTCTCGGTGGCTTCCTCGTCGAGGTCCCACATGACCTCCATGTGGTCGCTCACGAAGCCGAGCGGGACGATGAGCACGGCGCGGGTCGGGCCGCCCTTGAGCTCCTCGTTCATGTAGTCGTTGATGTCGGGCTCGAGCCACGGCTGCGTCGGGGGGCCGGAGCGCGACTGGTAGACGAGCTTCCACGCGGGCTTGGACGTGCCCTGCAGGTGCGCGTGCTCGGGCTGCTCGAGCAGCTCCGCCCAGGCCTGGTCGAGGACGACCTGCGCGACGGCGAGGTGCTGGGCCTCGTAGGCGCCGTGCTCGTCGAAGCCGCGGTAGTCCGGGCCGGACTTCGCGGCGTCGGTCGACGGGATCGAGTGCGTCGAGAACAGCACGTGCAGCTCGGTCGCGACGTCGAGCTGAGCGTTCTCGGCGATGGCCTTCGCCATGCCGTCACGGACGCCGTCGACGAACGGGCGGACGAAGCCGGGGTGGTCGAAGAACTGCCGGATCTTGTCGATCTCGATGGTGCCGAGCAGACCGGTCTCGTCGAGCACGCGTGCGTAGTCCTCGCGGTACTGGCGGCAGCTCGAGAACGACGAGTAGGCGCTCGTGGCGATCGCGATGAGCTTGTTGTAGCCCTTGTCGGCGGCCTCGGTGAAGGCCTGCTCGAGGTAGGGCTCCCAGTTGCGGTTGCCCCAGAGCACCGGCATGTCGATGCCGCGCGATGCCAGCTCGACCTCGAGCGCCGCCTTCAACGCGCGGTTCTGCGCGTTGATCGGGCTCACGCCGCCGAAGTGCCGGTAGTGGTGCGCGACCTCTTCGAGCCGCTCGTCCGGGATGCCGCGGCCGCGGGTGACGTTGCGCAGGAAGGGGATGACGTCGTCTTGGCCCTCGGGGCCACCGAAGCCGGCGAGCAGGATCGCGTCGTAGGCGGTCGGGACCTCGACGTGCTCCGGGCCGGAAGCGGCCGCTGGGGTGGCGGCGAGGACGGGCTGACCGTTCGTGATCAGGCTGGTGTCGGTCATGACAGCAGCTCCGGGAGTTCGGCGGTCGTCACGCGACGACCCGTGAAGAAGGGGACCTCTTCGCGCACGTGCAGACGGGCCTCGGTGGCACGCAGGTCGCGCATCAGGTCGACGAGGTCGACGAGCTCGGGGCTCTCGAGCGGCAGGATCCACTCGTAGTCGCTCAGGGCGAAGGTGGCGATGGTGTTCGTCAGGACGCGGCGGTACTTGGCGCCGGCGATCCCGTGGTCGCGCAGCATCTTCGAGCGCTCGTCCTCGGGCAGCAGGTACCACTCGAAGGAACGGACGAACGGGTAGACCGTGATCCACGCCTCAGGGTCCTTGCCACGGAGGAACGCGGGCGTGTGCCGCTTGTTGAACTCGGCTTCGCGGTGCATCGCCATGACGTGCCACACCGGCTCGGTGTCCTGGAACAGCCCGGTGCGGCGGATCTCGCGCAGCACGGTCTGGATGACCTGCGCGTCGTCGCCGTGCAGCCAGATCATGACGTCGGCATCGGCACGGAAGCCGGAGACGTCGTAGAAGCCACGGACGGTCACCCCGCGCTCGGCGGCGGACGCGACCACGGCGTCGAGCTCGGCCACGGCGTCGTCGCCGACGCGGTGGACCGGGCCGAGTGGCCTGCGGAACACGGCCCAGAGGGCGTACGCCGTCATGAGGTTGGGATCGATCCCCGTCGCGGGGTCGGTCTCGTGCGGAGAGGTGTGCGCGGATGCAGGAGCGGGCGCGTCGGAACTCATGGGTCCTTGTCCTATCGGTTGCCAGGGTTGTGGCCGCCCCGCACCCGGTGGACCGCGCTCGGGCGGTCTACCGCCGTCGGAGCACCATCACGACGATACCCCCGACCACCGCTACTCCGGCTGCGAGGCCGGCCAGGTACGGGACCGGCTTCTCGTCGATGCCGCGCTTGACCTTCGACGCCGCGATGCCGATCTGCTTCGGCACGTTGAGCTTGTCCTCGATCGCGTCGAGGGTGTCGAACAGCTGGGCGCGGGTCGCGGCGACGCGGTCTGCGAGATCGTCGTGCGGATCGGTCACGGTTCCTCCGTCGGTGGTGCGGCTGTCGGGGCTCAGAACCGGCCGCCGACGTCCGGCTTGCGGCTGCCGTACTGGCTCGGCGGAGTGGGCTTCTTGCCCATCCCCTTCACCGCGTTGATGTCGTTCTTGACGCTGTCGATCGTGCGCTTCGGCGTGATCGGGAGGCCCTTCTTCAGGCGCTTCCAGCCGATCCACCCGAGGATGGCGGCGACGATCAGCATCACCACGGCGATCACGATCGCTGCGAGCCAGGCCGGCATCACGGTCGCCAGGCCCATCACGGCGGCGGTCAGGAGCACGCCGATCGCGTAGAGCACGATGACGAGTGCACCGACCAGCAGCCCCGCGGCGAGCCCGAAGATCTTGGCCTTCGTGAGCATCTCGGCCTTGAGCAGGTCGATCTCACCCTTGACCAGGCCCTTGACGAGCTTCGGGACGTCGCCCACCAGACCGAACAGCGAACGCGACTTGCGGTCGCGGGTGTCGGTCATGAGGTGGTGGTGTCCTTCTTCTGGCCGACCTTGCGGACGGCCTTCTTGGTCGTCTCACCGATGAACTCGGCGACGTCCGGGGTCTTGTCGGCGATGAAGTCCTCGGCGACGTGCACGCCCTTCTGGACGCCGTTGCTGTTCCAGACCTTGCCGCTGACGGTCTTGATCTGCTCGTACCGCGCCCGTCCGGCTCGCGATCCCAGGACGTACCCGAGTGCGGCGCCGGCGACGAACAGGAGCTTTCCGCGCATGTGCGATTCCTCCGTTGGTTCAGTGTGCGGTGGTCATGCGCCGAACGGAATACGTCCGACGGTCTCACCAACAGTAGCCCCCGGGCGGTCTGGGGTCCGCTCAGGAATCCAGGATCTGTCCAGCGGCGGTGCGGGCGGCCGCGATGATCCCGGCCAGGCCCCGTCCGGTCGCGACCTCACCGATGCCGATGACGCCTGCTCCGAGGCCGGCAGCGATCAGGTCCGGACCGTGCCAGCGGACGCGCGCAGCGCCCACGACGTGCGTCGCCGTCAGGGGGACGCCGAGCAGCGTGGCCGCGTCGTGCAGCGCTCGGGTGCCGACGGGTCCGTCCGGGTCGACCGGGAGGCTCGTGGCCGCGTCGTCGGGACCGCTCGCGCCGTGCGCGCTGGTCGCTTCGGCGGGCATCGCGTAGCTCAGGCGCAGCACGTGGCGGCCGGCAGCCGCCTCGGCGAGCCACGGCCACTTCACCGTCGCGTGCGTCAGGGCCTTCGCCGACACGGCCTGCGCGTCCGGGTGCACGAGCATCCCGGTCCCGCGGGGGGCTGCGTCGAGCTCGGGCTGGTCGACGACGAGCGTGACGAGCTCGATCCCGGTCCGGTCCGACGCCGCGGTGCGCTCGGGATCGGGCACCGACGACAGGGTGTGCTGCGCGGGCAGGCGTTCGACCGTGCCGTCGGCGGAGACGACCTCGACCGCGTGCGCCTCGATCCGGGTCGCCCGGGTGTGCAGCCGGACGTCGACGCGGTAGGTCTCCATGTCGGCGACGAGTTCGTCCACGAGCCGGACGATCCCGCCGCGGATTCCCTGCACCGGGGTACCGGCGGCCGCGCGGGCGCGGAGTGCCAGGACCGCGCGGGCCAGCGAGCCCTCGCGGAGCAGTGCCGCACGGAGGCCGGGAGCCACCCGCTCCGGGTCGAGCTGGTCCGGGTGGGTGGAGTGCACGCCGCCGGCGATCGGGACGACCAGGTCGTCGAGGACCCGCTCCCCCATGCGCCGCCGGACGAGTTCACCCAGGGTCTCCGCCTTGGCGCCGACCGGTCCGGGCAGCAGCGAGTCCATCTGTGCACGGAGCCCGCCCTTCTGCCCGACCACGGCGAGCACGTCGGCGGCCATCGGGGTGCTCGGGATGCCGAGGAGCCCGGTCGCGGGGATCGGCGACGTCCGGCCGTCACGGGTCATCAACCAGGCACCGCGCGGGTCCGGGGCGACGACGTCGTTGCCGAGCCCGAGTTCGATCGCCAGGCGGCCGACGGCGTCCGTGCGGGTCGCGAAGGAGTCCGCCGCCATGTCGAGGTCGAGGCCGCCGACCGTGTGCCGCCGGATCATGCCGCCCAGCACGCCGGACGACTCGACGAGCACGACGTCCGCGCCGCCCTTCGCCAGGTCACGGGCCGTGACGAGTCCGGCGATCCCGCCGCCGACCACGACGACGTCGGTCACGCGGCAGACCCGTCACCGAGCGAGTGGACCAGCTCGACGACGCGCGTCAGCACCGTCGGGTCGGTCTCGGGCGGCACCCCGTGGCCGAGGTTCACGACGTGGGCGCGGGCGGCGCCACCGCGGCGGACGACCTCGCGCACGTGGGCCTCGAGGACCTCCCACGGGGCCGCGAGCATCGCCGGGTCGATGTTGCCCTGCACGCTGACGCCGGTGCCGACGCGGCGGACGGCCTCGTCGAGCGGGAGCCGCCAGTCGACCCCGACCGCGTCGACGCCGACCGTGTCGGTGCCGAGCGTGGTCATGTCGGCGAGGACCTCGCCGCTGCCGACGCCGAAGTGGATGCGCGGCACGCCCAGGTCGGTCACGTGGGACAGCGCCTGCGCCGAGTGCGGTGCGACGTACCGGACGTAGTCGGCGCGCGACAGGGACCCGACCCACGAGTCGAAGAGCTGTGCGGCCGAGGCCCCGGCGAGCACCTGGGCCCGGAGGAACGCCCCCGACACCTCGGCCGCCCAGGCCAGCAGCCGCGACCAGGTCTCCGGCTCCGCGTGCATGAGGGTCCGTGCGCGGATGTGGTCCTTCGACGGGCCGCCCTCGACCAGGTACGCGGCGAGCGTGAAGGGTGCGCCTGCGAATCCGATCAGCGGGGTGTCGCCGAGCTGCTCGACCGTGCGGGCGACCGCCTGCCGGATCGGCTCGAGGGCCGCCGGGTCCAGCGGCTCGAGAGCGTCGACGTCCGCCGCGGTGCGGATCGGTGAGCCGAGCACGGGGCCGCGACCGGGGACGATCTCGACGTCCACGCCCGCGAGCTTGATCGGCACGACGATGTCGCTGAAGAAGATGCCGGCGTCCACCCCGTGCCGGCGGACGGGCTGCAGCGTGATCTCCGACGCCATCTCGGGGTCGAGGCACGCGTCGAGCATGGCCGTGCCCACCCGGAGCTCGCGGTACTCGGGCAACGACCGACCGGCCTGCCGCATGAACCAGACCGGCAGCGTCTCCGGACGGTCACCCCGCAGGGCCCGGACGAGGCGGGACCCGCTCGTCCGCCCTGATGCCAGGGGGTGGGAGTCGGGGAGGGATGTGGTCGTCGCGTCGGTCACCGGATGATTGTCCCATCGAGCGCGTTACCATTGGCTACGTGCTCATCTGTCTCACGGCGTCGCATCGCAACGCCAGCTTCGACCTCTTGGAGCGACTGAGCATCGCTGCCCCGGCCGCAGCAGGCCACCTCGTGACGGATTCCGACGTCCTGGACGGCGCCGTCGTCCTCGCCACCTGCAACCGTTTCGAGGCCTACCTCGACATCGCCGGCGACGACCGCGACTCCGCCGTCGCCGCCACCGTGCAGGCCGTGGCCGCTGCGAGCGACCTGGACGCCACCGAACTGCGTGATTCGGTCAACGTGCTCGGCGGCAAGGACGTCGTGCAGCACCTGTTCGCCGTGTCGAGCGGACTCGAGTCCGTCGTCGTCGGCGAGACCGAGATCTCCGGCCAGGTCCGCCGCTCGCTCGAGGACGCCCGGAGCAACGGCACCACCACCTCGGACCTCGAGCGGCTGTTCCAGGAAGCCGCCCACACCTCGCGCGGCGTCAAGACCCGCACCCGGATCGGTGCCGCCGGTCGTTCGCTCGTGCGCCTCGGCCTGCAGCTCGCGTCGTCGCGCGTCACCGACTGGGCCCACACCCGCGTGCTGCTGATCGGCACCGGCAGCTACGCGGCCACCACCATCGCGGCCCTGCGCGACCGCGGCGCCGTGCACATCCAGGTGTTCTCGCCCTCGGGCCGTGCCGCCTGGTTCGCCGCGAAGCACGACCTCGTCGCCGCCCGTGACCTGCGCCACGCGATCGGCACCAGCGACGTCGTGATCACCTGCACGTCGAGCGAGCTCCCGGTCGTCGCACCGGCCGACCTCGACGACGGCATCCGCCGCATCGTCATCGACCTCGGACTCCCCCGCAACGTCGACCCGGCCGCTGCCGGTGTCGACGGCGTCGAGCTGCTCGACCTCGAGACGATCAGCCTGCACGCCCCGATCTCCGAGCTGAACGCCGAGTCCGAGGCCCGCGCGATGGTCGACGACGCCGTGTCCCGCTTCCGGGCGCAGGCGCTCGAGCAGTCCACCACCCCGGCCCTCGTCGCCTTCCGCAAGCACGTGTTCGACATCCTCGACGACGAGATCGACCGTGCGAAGCGCCGCGGTGACGCCGACGGCGAGTCCGCCGAGCACACCGAGCGCGCCCTCCGGCACCTGGTGGGCGTCCTGCTGCACCGCCCGTCGGTCCGGGCCCGCGAGCTCGGCCGCGCCGGCCGTGGCGAGGAGTTCGTCGGGGCCATCGACGCCCTGTTCGGCGTGCGACCCGAGCCCGAGGCAGAGCTGCCGGCGCCCGTCGTCCCGCTCGCCGACCGCACCGCCCTGGACCCGACCGTCTCGAAGCGCGCCGACGAGGCGGACGCGAGCTGAGCCTCCCGGCCGACACGACCCAGCCACCCACGCTGCGGGTCAGCGCGCTCCTGCTGGTGCGGGACCGACGCGTCCTGATGGTGCGTGCGCGAGCGCGCGACGTGCTCTACCTGCCCGGCGGCAAGGCCGAGCCGCACGAGACCGACCTCGACGCCGCCATCCGCGAAGCACACGAGGAAACCGGCCTGCGGGTGACCGCCGATGACGTCGACCCGTTCGGTGTCGTCCTCGAGCCGGCCCACGGGCAGGCGCCAGGCACCATGGTCGCGATGACCCTGTTCCTGGTCCGACCAGGAGGCCCGTTGGACTCCGCCACGCCCGTCGCCTCGGCAGAGGTCGACGAGGTCGAGTGGGTCACCTCGGCGGACGCCGGTCGCTGCCCGCCAGCGGGCGTGGAGACGCTCCGCCGCCTGGTGGCGGCGGAGCGCATCGACTAGTCGTCAGGCCTGGTCCTTGTCGACGTAGTGACCGGTCTCGCCGTCCTGCGTCGGTTCGGCCTCGCCGGGGATGTCCGACTCGACGTACTCGCCGTCGGGTCCGCTCGACTCCGGGCGGGCCTCGCCCGGGATGTCGCTCGCGACGAACTCGCCGACGGGTTCCGTCGTCGTGACGCGCTCCTCGCCGGGGATGTCGCTGTCCGTGAAGGCACCTGCGCGGGTCTCGACCCCGTCCGCGCGGCCCTCGTCGCCACGTGCCTGTTCGTGCTTGCCCGTCATGTCCGACCTCCGCTGCTCGGGTTCCTTGCTCCGGAGTGTGCTCGCGGTCCCTGGATGCCGACCGAACCGCGATCTCCCGGTGGTGGTTGCCTGTGCACCATGCAACGCAGCAGTCGATCGAAGTTCCTGCTCGCCGTCACCGGGCTCGTCGCAGTCGGGGCGTTGGCGGGTTGTGCCTCCGGCGGGGAACCCTCCGCCACCGAGACGGTGACCGCACCCGCGCCGTCGCCGTCCGCGTCGTCGTCCTCGTCGGCGTCGTCGTCGTCCGCGACCCCGTCGTCCGGCTCGTCGGCGTCAGCCGGCACCGGTTCCGGGTCTTCCGGGTCCGGGTCGTCGGGGTCCGGGTCGTCGGGGTCCGGGTCGGCCGCTGGCGGTCGCTGTGCCGCGTCCTCGCTCGCCGCCAGCATCGAGCCGGGCAGCGGCGGTGCGGCCGGCAGCGTCATCGTGCACCTCGCCCTGCAGAACACCGGGTCGACCACCTGCACCCTGCAGGGCTGGCCGGGCGTCTCGTTCGTCGGCGGCGGCAACGGCACCCAGATCGGTGCTGCGGCGACGCAGGAGAAGAGCTCACCGCACCCGACCGTGACCCTGGCCGCCGGGCAGACCGCCGTGGCACCGCTCAAGATCGTCCAGGCCGGGAACTACTCGAAGGCCGACTGCTCGCCGAAGACCCCGGACGGCTTCCGCGTGTACCCGCCCGGATCCAAGCAGTCGCTGTTCGTGAAGGACGCCGACTACCAGGCGTGCTCGTCCGCCGATGCGTCGCTGCTGTCCGTGCAGGCGCTCGTGCCGGAGGGGCAGGCGACGTCGTAGCGGGTGGGTGACGGCTGGCTCGTCGGGCAGCCGGATCACCGTGATGCCCACGGAGGGCACCTCCGGCAGTTCACCGCACGCCCGGCGGCGGTGTCGACCTCGGCCTGGCCGCCTCGGGCCTCGTGCACGATGGACCGGTGACCTTCGCCATCAGGGACGAACGACCGGGGACCGACGAACTCCTCACCCTCTACGACGCCGTCGGGTGGACCGTGTACACACAGGACCCCGCCGACCTCGCCAGGGCGATCGCCGGCTCCCACACCGTGCTGACCGCACGCGACGACGACGACCGCATGCTCGGGCTCGTCCGCACGGTGTCCGACGGCGTGACGATCGTCTACGTCCAGGACCTGCTCGTGGTGCCGGAAGCGCACCGGTCCGGCGTCGGCGGCGCGTTGCTCGACGCCGTCCTCGAGCGGTACGCGGGTGTCCGCCAGACGGTCCTGCTCACCGATGCGGAGCCAGGTCAGCGCGCGTTCTACGAGTCACGTGGCTTCGTCGAGGTCCACGACGTCGCCCCGCAGCCGTTGCGGTCGTTCGTGGTCCTCCGCTGAGCACCGATGGGTCTCGCGACCGATATCGCACTGCGACGGCCCGTTCCTAGACTCACGGCATGGGGGCTCGAAGACGAACACGGTCCGCGGCAGCGATCGCGACCACACTCGGGGCCCTGCTGGCACTCGCAGCGTGCACGATGCCACCGCCGCCGCACGGGTCGGAGTCGGCGCTCGCGGACCTGATCGCGGACGTCGATCGGCTGCCCGGCGTGGACTCGACCGAAGGTGAGATCCGCCAGTTCGACGCCAAGGACGACCCGGACCACTGGCTCACGTCGCTCCAGGTCACCGCGGACACCGCCGACCTCGCCGTCGCCGAGCGGGTCCGGCGGACGGCCGAGCGCGGTGTCACCGGCACGACGCTGCAGGTGACACTCGACGTGCCGTCTGCGCGGAAGACCGCTCCGGTCAGCCTCGATCCGATGGACCGCAGGGTCGTCGGCCTGGCCGGTCGGCTGCGCACGCGGACCTTCGTGCGACAGCTGTGGATGACCCCGACCGGTTCGAGGATCGGGCTCGTGCGGAACGTCAGCTTCAGCGATGCAGCGAAACGTGTGCGGACGATCACCGGTCCAGAGCCGACGAACACGAGTACGACGAGGACGACGACCTTGAGCCGCGGCGACGTGTCCGTCGGCGTCACGGCCACGCACCCTGGCCGGGCTCTGCTGCGCATGGTCGACACACTCGCCGACGACCACCACGTGGAGCGCCTCTTCTACTCGCCGGGGACGACGTACGCAGACGCGGCGCGGGCCCCCGACGACGCTTCCGGCCTCCCGGCAGTGGCCGATCGGCCGTCCCTGTCGATCGGCGTGCGTCCGCTCGGCGACGTCGCCGAGACCCTCGCCGCGACGACGGACGAAGCAGCCGATGCACACCGCGCACCGCGGACCGCCTTCGACCTGGGCAGCGGCGCGGTCAGTGGGTGGCTCGGGCTCCCCCTCGACGCACCCAAGCCGCGGGATGTCGGTCCGGACGGCGACGCACCGACGAGTCCCACGCCGACCCCGTGGGTCCCTGCAGACGTCGACGACCGCGCCACCGTGCTCCGCGCGTTCCTCGAGCGGTCAGCAGCGGCCGCCGGGGTCCCGGCGACCGTGACGACGGGCACCGAACAGTGCGCGACGTCCGGGTCGTCCGACACGACCGGCACCCGGGCGACGGCGCTCAGCGTGGTGCCCGTGTTCGACGTGGTCGACGACGCCCAGGAGCCGTTCGACGCCGTGACCGCGCTCTGGACGTCCGAGGGCCTCGGGGTCAGTGACCGCGCGATGGGCCGCGACTCCTGGTCGTCTTCCTCCGGCGCAGACCCGGCCACCGCCAGCATCCGCGGCACCGTCGACGGGTTGAGCCTCACCGCCGAGTGGGCCTGCGTGCCGCCACCCGACGCAACGTCCGAGGGGAACTGAGCGACCGGTCAGCGGCGCGCCGGGGCGTGCACTGCCTCGAGCAGTTCGGTGCCCATGGTCCGCAGTGCCTCGATGACCGCGAGGCGCCGCTGCAACGTGGCGTCGTCGAACGTCACCGTCACGGCGTAGCTGACCGACGACCCCGGGCCGCGGAGGATCCCGGCCTCGGCGCGGACGCCCGTGCTCGAACCCGTGACCGCGACGACCTGCAGCCCGTGGTCGAGCGCACGGTGCGCCAGGGGGTCGAGGCCGAACGAGCCGGCGACCAGGTTCAGATCGCTCGCCAGCGACAGCCAGCCGAGCACCCGGTTCGAGACCGCTTCGTCCACGACCTCGCCGAGCGCCAGTCCGCGCATCACCCACGCGAGCTCACCCGTCGGGGCCACCGAGGCATCCGGGGCGTCGTCCGGACCACGACGGTCGCGCACCCGGTCGATCAGCGCGGTCCGCTCGATGCCGAGCGACTCCGCACGCTCGCGGACGGCGTCGATGCCGACCGTCGACAGCAGTGCGTTCATCGCCCAGGTGTCACCGGTGGCGCCGACCAGGGTCGCCAGGTCGGGCACCTGCATCGTCGGTTCCTGCAGGAACTGCCACAGCCCGGCGCCGGTCGCGGTGTCCCGTGCCATGCGCTGGAGGCGGTCGCCGTGCAGGCGTCCGTCCTCGAGCTGTGCCGCGACCTCGATCAGCAGCAGCACCCTGCCGAGGCTCGCGACGGGCTGCACGACGGTGTCGTCGATCGCGAGCAGGGCCTTGCCGGTCGAGGTGTCGATCACCGAGGCGCTGACGCCGGCGCCGTCGAGGGCGAGGGCACCGAGGGCCTCGGTCGTGGCGCCGAAGCGGTCGTCCGGCCGACCGCTGTGCCGACCGCGGGCCCGACTGCCACCATCCGAGCGGTCCTCCGGCCGCCGACGGCGTGACGACCGAGCCGCGTCCGGCTCCACCATCACCAGATCGCGACGCGCTCGGCGGGGTCGAGGTACATCGCGTCCTTCTCGGTCACGCCGAACGTGTCGTAGTAGCCGTCGATGTTGCGGACGACCTGGTTGCACCGGAACTCGTTCGGCGAGTGCGGGTCGATCGACAGCAGGCGCGCGGCTTCCTCCGGACGGATCGCCATCTGCCACGCCTGCGCCCAGCTCAGGAAGAACCGCTCGGCACCGGTCAGGCCGTCGACGACCGGGGGCTCCTGACCGTCGAGCGACAGCAGGTACGCCTTCCACGCGATCGACAGGCCACCGAGGTCGCCGATGTTCTCGCCGATCGTCAGGGCACCGTTGACGTGGCCGTCCGGCACCTCGGTCGGGACGAGCGCGTCGTACTGGGCGATGAGGGCCTTCGTGCGCTCCTCGAACGCCGTGCGGTCGGCCTCGGTCCACCAGTTCTCGAGCTTGCCGTCGCCGTCGTACTGCGAGCCCTGGTCGTCGAAGCCGTGCCCGATCTCGTGGCCGATGACGGCACCGATCGCACCGTAGTTGGCGGCGGCGTCGCGGTCGGCGTCGAAGAACGGGAACTGCAGGATCGCCGCGGGGAACACGATCTCGTTGAAACCGGGGTTGTAGTACGCGTTGATCGTCTGCGGGGTCATGAACCACTCGTCGCGGTCGATCGGCTTGCCGATCTTGCCGAGCTCGCGGTCGACCTGGAACGACGCGACGGCGCGGACGTTCGCGACGAGGTCGTCGGGCACGACCGGCAGCGCCGAGTAGTCGCGCCACTTGACCGGGTACCCGATCTTCGGCGTGAACTTGTCGAGCTTGTCGAGGGCACGCGCACGGGTCTCGTCGGTCATCCAGTCGAGCGCCGTGATGCTCTGCCGGTACGCCTCGACCAGGTTGGCGACGAGGTCGTCCATCGTGGCCTTCGAGGTCTCGTCGAAGTGCTCCTGCACGTAGATCCGGCCGACGGCCTCGCCCATCGCGCCCTCGACCAGGGAGACGCCGCGCTTCCAGCGCTCGCGCTGCTTCGGCGCCCCGGTGAGGGCGGTGCCGTAGAACGAGAAGTTCGTGGCCGAGAACGCGCTCGTCAGGTACGCGGCCGAGCCACGGATGACCTGCCAGCGCAGCCAGTCCTTCCAGACCTCGAGCGGCTGGTCGCGCAGGAGCTCGGCAAGGCCCGTGATGAACGACGGCTCGCGGACCACGATCGTCTCGAACGCGCCGGCCGGTGCGTCGATGGCCTGCCACCACGTCTGCAGGTCGATGCCCTCGGCGAGCGCCGCGACCTCGGCCCAGGGCAGCTTGTTGTAGGTCTTCTGGCTGTCGCGGGTGGTGACGTTGTCCCAGTGCTTCGACGCCAGGGCCGTCTCGAGCGCGATGACGTGCTCGGTGCGGTCGCCGCCGTCCTCGAACCCGGCGAGCGGGAACATCGCCGCGACGAACTCGCGGTACTTCGTCCGGATGTCGGCGAAGCGCTCTTCGCGGTAGTACGACTCGTCGGGCAGGCCGAGACCGGACTGCTCGAGGAACACGACGTAGGACTCGGGGTCGCCCGGGTCGTTGTCGACGAAGAGCTGCAGGAAGCTCGGCAGCCCCAGGCGCTCGAAGCGTCCGACGGTGGCGATGAGCTCGGGCACGGACTCGATGGCCGTGATCTCGGCGAGCAGCGGCTCGATCGGCGCGGTGGCGAGCTCTTCGAGCCGTGCTTCGTCGGTGAAGGACGAGAAGAGGTCACCGACCTTGCGCTCCTCGGTGCCGGGGGCGGCCTGCTGCGAGCGCTCGATGATCGCGCGGACGGCGAGTTCGGCGGCCTCGGCCAGCACCGTGAACGAGCCATAGCGGGCCTTGTCGTCGGGGATCGGCGTCTCGGCGATCCAGGTGCCGTTCACGTGGCGGTACAGGTCGTCCTGGGGGCGCACCGCGGGGTCGAGTTCGTCAGTGTGGATGCCGGAGGCACGTGCGACGTCGGTCATGCCGTCCACGATAGCCACCGACGCCATGTTCGAGCGGAGTCAGTCGCGGTGGGCTGCGCGACCACGCAACCGGCGGGCCACGACGAGCCCCCCGAGGCCGGACGCCAGGAGTGCAGCGGCGATCCGTACGGGCACGCTGGGGTCGGTTCCCGTGTACGCCAGTTGCTTCGCCGAGACGACGGTGATCCGGCCCGCTGCCGCGTGCTGCGCCGTCGGGTGGGTACCGGTGGACACCTCGGGCCTGGAGCCCGTGCCGTGACCGGGGCCCTGGCCGGGCTCCGGCCGCGGCGTCGGGTGGACCGGGAGCTTCGGCAGCACCAGGCGGAGCGCGCCCTGTTCGACGCCGTCCACCCGCTGTCGCGCGATGACCACGTCGCCCGGCAGCAGCGTGCGCGGGACCGTGAGTTCCCAGCCGCGTCCGATCGACGTCGCGATCGGGTGTCCGTCGGCGCTCTCGATCGCGGTGCCGTCCTCGGCCTCGAGCGCGACGACCCCACCGATCTCGCCGGTGCCCGCGAGCCGGACGGACCCGTCGGCGAGGACGTCGACCGTGCCGGTGAGTGCGAGGGGGATCGTGACCCGTGCTTCGGTCGCGCCGAGCTCGGTCGCGCCGTCGAAGGTCGTCACGGTGACGGAGTAGAAGCGGGCCGTGGCCGGGATGGGCAGCTCGACGGACCACGAGGTGTCCGCCGCGGTCGTCGCCGTCACCGGGCGGCCGTCGGGGTCGAGGACCGGCCCGTCGGCGTCCGCGAACCGCAGCGTCGTCCGGACCGGTGCCCGTCCGGCGATCGACACCCGTTCCGTCTCACGCGAAGCGGTCGCGGTGGACACGATCGCCGCACCCGAGACCGTGTACACGTCGTCGACACCGCCGTTGTGCGTGCCGTCGAAGTACTGCCACGCTTCGATGTGGTGGTCGCCGAAGGCCAGGTCCCGCAGGGTGGAGGACCAGGCACCGTCCGCATCCGCATCGGTCTCACCGACGGTCTCCCCGTCGTCCTTGATCACGATGTGCGCCCTGGGGTGCCCGGAGCCGTCGAGGGTGATCGTGCGGGCGAGGCCGTCGACGGTGGCGAGCATCTCCGGCGGGGTGAGCACGAGGACGTCCACCGGGACGTCGACCTGTCGTCCGGTCACCTGCGAGGTGACGTGCAGCACGCGTGCGCCCGATCGCACCCGGACCGGGGTGTTCCAGGCCCCGTCAGGGCCGGCCTCGGTCCACGTGGTCTCGACGCCGTCGCCCGTGATGCCCACGCTGCCCCCGGCCGGCCCGGTCCCGACGAGTGTGACGACACCCAGTCCGTGGTCGATCGACCGCACGCCGGCGGTGAAGTCGGCCCGCGGTGTCTGCCGCGTCGCGGCGGCACTGGACCCGTTCGCGGCGCTGGCCGAGGTGGCCGCCAGGACGGGCGACAGCGCGACCGCTGCGACGGCGACGGTCGCCAGGGCGCGACGTGCTGGGGAGATGGACGGGGACGACTGCGGCATGGTGCTCCTCCGGTGGTACTCCACACACCATATACAAGTTGTCCACAGGTGGGAACCGCGGGACGTCACGGGCCCACGGCTGCCGGTACGGTCATCGCATGGGACTTCCGTGGAAGCTGCACGGCGACGGCAAGACCGTCTCCGCGACGACGATCGTGGCACCGGACGAGCGACTGACCTGGGGCCGGACGATCGGTCTCGGCGTGCAGCACGTCGTCGCGATGTTCGGCGCCACCTTCCTGGTGCCGCTGCTGACGGGCTTCCCGCCGTCGACGACCCTGCTGTTCAGCGGCATCGGCACGATCCTGTTCCTGCTCATCACCGGCAACCGGCTGCCGAGCTACCTCGGGTCGTCGTTCGCCTTCATCGCACCGATCGGTGCTGCCACCAAGATCGGCGGCATCCCCCTCGCCCTGTCGGGCATCATCGTCGTCGGCGCCCTGCTCGCGATCGTCGGGCTCGTCGTGCACCTGGCCGGCGCCGGGTGGATCGACCGCCTGATGCCGCCGGTGGTGTCCGGCGCGATCGTCGCCCTGATCGGGTTCAACCTGGCACCTGCGGCGAAGAACAACTTCACCGCGGCCCCGGTCGTCGCGGTCATCACCCTCGCCGCGATCATCCTGGTCACCGTCCTGTTCAAGGGGCTGATCGGTCGCCTGTCCATCGTCATCGGCGTGCTCGTCGGCTACGTGGCGGCTCTGATCGGCGGCCAGGTCGACTACTCGAAGGTCGGCGATGCCGCCTGGATCGGCCTGCCGACGTTCACCGCTCCCGCGTTCGACCCATCGCAGCTCGCGATCTACCTGGCGTTCGTGCCGGTCGTGCTGGCGCTCGTCGCCGAGAACGTCGGCCACGTGAAGGGTGTCGGACAGCTCACCGGCCGCGACCTCACGCCCCTCACCGGCCGGGCGCTCTTCGCCGACGGCATCTCCACCGTGCTCGCCGGTGCCGGCGGCGGCTCCGCCACCACCACCTACGGCGAGAACATCGGCGTCATGGCCGCCACCCGCGTCTTCTCCACCGCCGCGTACTGGGTCGCCGCGATCGCCGCCGTCCTGCTCGGCCTCTCCCCGAAGATCGGTGCGGTCATCTCCTCCGTCCCCGCCGGCGTGCTCGGCGGCGCGACCACCGCCCTGTACGGGCTGATCGGTGTCATCGGCATCCGGATCTGGGTCGAGAACCGGGTCGACTTCTCGAAGCCGAAGAACCAGCTGACCGCTGGCATCGCGCTCATCATCGGCATCGCGGACTTCACGTTCGCGTTCGGCCAGGCGAGCTTCGGCGGCATCATCCTCGGCACCATCGCCGCGATCGTCGTCTACCACCTGATGGACCTGATCGGGCGGGCGCGCGGCACCGACGAGGCGACGCCCGTCGCATCCGAAGACGCGCACGCCGCCACCGGCGGTGTCCCCGCCGAACCACGCGCCGACTGACGCGATCGGTCGGCCGGAACGCGCGTCCGGCCTGACGACGTGGGACCACCGGACGGGAGGCCCGTGGCAACGCCGCCACGGGCCTCCCGTCCGTCACGGCGCGGGTCGGAGATCCCGCGTCACGCGCGGAACGGAACGACGCCGCTGGCCGTGCCCTGTCTGCTCACGAGGGCAAGTCAGGCGCCGGATAGGCGTCCCACCCGCCGCTGCCACCGCCGTCGCGTGCTTCGGCAGCAAGCTGGCGGCGGATGTAGGCGCCGAGGTAAGGCAGGGAGAACTGCACGTACCCGTGTCCGGCTGCGTGGACGTACCCACTGTCGATGAGGCGCTTCTTGTAGACCTGCACGTACGCATCGGACACGCCCATGCGCTTGACGATGTCGGCGACTTTCGTGCGGTCGTCGTCCTGTGCCATTGCGTCAAGGAATTTCTGATCGACATCGGAGAGGTCGCCGTAGACACGGCTGATGACTCGAATCTCGACCGCCCTGATGGCTTTGTCGTGGGCGACGCTGGCGTCGGCGAGGGTGATGGTGGGTGCTGTGGAGTTGTTCCGCCACGCGTAGTCGCCAGCGAGCTGCACAAGGTAGGGGTAGCCCTGGGAGAGGGAGACGAGCTTGGTGAGCGCTTCATCTTCTACGCGCCGACCACCGACGCGCGCTGTCTCGGCGAACACTCGCCGCGTCTCCGGTGCGGTCAGGCGCTCGAACTCCACCTCGCGTGAGCGTCGCAAGAAGGTGGTGTGCTCTTCTGCGAGAAGTGCGTCGAGGCTCACCTTCACCCCGGCGAACACGACCATGATCTGCGCACCGTCACGGAGTGCGTGCGAGATCTGCAGAGCGAAACGGCTCAGTTCACGGAGACGGACCTTGCCGGAGGACACCTCGTCGATGGTGATGAGGATGCCCCCGCTCGTTCCGAGCGCAGAAGAAAGGGCGGTGAGGTCGGAGCGCAGCTGCGGCTTCACACTGCGGTGCCGGTTCACGTACTCGATGTCCGCGCTGAACTCCCAGACCCCGAACGAGGTCAGTCGCGCTCGACTCGCCGGGGTCATGTCGTTGATGAGGGTAGGGATGGTTGAGTCCATCACCCGTCCCATGAGCCCCGCACTGGCGTCATCGCTGATGACCAGCCAACCAGCGTCACGGGCATGATCTTCGAGGGTCGTCATGAACGAGGTCTTGCCAGCACCACGCAGTCCAGAGACGAGGACGGAATGGTTCTCGCCGAAGTCGAGCGTGTCGAACACGGCACGGAGATCCGTGAGCTCTTCCCTGTGCCCGCCGAAGATGACAGGCTTCCTGCCGTAGCCCGGTGTGAACGGGGACGGTGCTGTCTCGACCATCGGGGCCTCCGAACCGTATTTATTTTATTCTATTCGCGAACAGCGTCCGACACCAGGACTCTATGACGCGGCAGGCCGCCGGTGCGGATCGGGGTGCAACCCACCCCGCCTCACTCGGCAGGGTCGTTCCACATCGCTCGACGACGTCGTACCGCCGTGAGCGTCGCCTGCCAGCACACGATGTACCCGATGCTGGCGAACGCAAGAACCGCCCACTGCGGGGCACCGAGCCATCCGGCAAGACCCGCCAGGGCGACCACTCCGACCATCGAGCCGACGAGGATCAGCGACTGCAGGTTGCGGAGACGACGTTCGCGTTTGCTCGGCTTCACCCGCTCCACGATAACGACCCATGATCGTGAACGTGGGGATGGCGGACTGGAGGCCCGTGGCGGCGCCGCCACGGGCCTCCCGTCCGCCCTGTCGCCACGTCGACTGCGTGCGTGGACCACGCGCGGTCCGCATCGCCGCCAGAATGGGCCGGTGCCCCGACCGACGCGACCCGCAGTGACCACAGAACGGCGTGCGGTCGACCGCGACATCGTCCGGCTGGCGGTACCGGCGCTCGGCGCGCTCGTGGTCGAGCCGCTCTTCCTGCTCACCGACACCGCACTCGTCGGGCACCTCGGCGCGACACCCCTGGCGGCCGTCGGACTCGCGAGTGCCGTGCTGTCGACCGTGACCGGGCTGCTGGTGTTCCTGGCGTACTCGACGACGCCGGCCGTGGCGCGCGCGCTCGGCGGTGGTGACCGTCGAGGCGCCGTCCGCGCGGGCATCGACGGGATGTGGCTCGCACTCGTGCTGGGCGTGGTCCTCGCGCTCGTCGGGTGGCCGCTCGCCAGGCCGCTCGTCGACCTGTTCGGTGCGTCGCCCGACGTCTCAGCGGCGGCGACCGCGTACCTGACGGTCTCGCTCATCGGGCTGCCCGGGATCCTGGTCGTCACCGCCTCGACCGGGCTGCTGCGCGGGCTGCAGGACACGAAGACCCCGCTCGTCGTCGCGACCGTCGGGTTCGTCGCGAACGGACTGCTCAACGCCCTCCTGATCTACGGGGCGGGTTGGGGCGTCGAGGGCTCCGCCGCCGGCACCGTCATCGTGCAGTGGGCGATGGCGATCGTCTACGTCCGGATCGCGGTGCGCGCCGCGCGATCGTCGGGAGCGCCGCTGCGGCCCGGCGCCTCGGGCGTCGTCCGGGCGCTGCGGTCCGGGGCCTGGCTGTTCCTGCGGACCGCGTCGTTGCGGATCGCGATGCTCGCGACGGTCGGGGCCGCTGCCGGGCTCGGGACCGCGGGACTCGCGACCACGCAGGTCGGGCTGACGGTGTTCTCGACCCTGGCGTTCGCGCTCGATGCCCTGGCCATCGCCGGGCAGGCGCTCGTCGGGCACGGGCTCGGGGCGCGGGACCCGGCCCGGGTCCGGCTGGTGACGCGGCGGCTCGTACTGCTCGGGATCATCGGTGGGGCGCTGCTCGGGGCGCTGACCCTGGCCGTGAGCGGAGTGCTCGGGCCGGTGTTCTCCGACTCGTCCGCCGTGCGGGACGCGCTGCCGCTCGTGCTGGTGCTCATCGCCGTCGGGATGCCCGTCGCCGGGTACGTGTTCGTGCTCGACGGGGTGCTGATCGGCGCCGGGGATGCGCGGTACCTGGCGATCGCGGGAGGCGTGAACCTGGTCGTGTACCTGCCGCTGCTGTGGTGGGCCGGCGGGACGCTCGCCGGGTTGTGGGCGGCGTTCGCCCTCGGGTACATCGGGGTCCGGGCGGTGACGCTCGGGGTGCGCGCGCATCGGCGTGGATGGGTGGAACAGGCGTTGGCGCGGTGAGCGGGTCTGGATCTTCTGGTGGGCCTTCTGGCGGGCCTGCTGCCCCTGTGGCTCCGTCGTCTTCTGTGGCGTCGTCGGCCGTGCTCGCCACGGTCGGGATCGGGGTGCAGGGCGTCGCGAAGCTGCTCGTGACCGTCGTCGTCGGGCGGGTGTTCGGCACCGAGACCCTCGGGCAGACCACGGCGCTGCTGTCCCTGTCGGTGTTCGTCGCGCTGCTCTGGCCGAACGCAGCGGGCAACACCGCCTCTCGGTACCTGGCGATCGCGTTGCGGGATCGGCGGTCGGACGCCGCGGTGAACCAGTTGCTCGGGATGTCGATGCTGGTGTCGACCGTGGTGCTCGCCGCGGTCACCGTGCCGATCGCGGTCGCCTGGGGCAACGGCCCCGGCATGGTGCTCGGTGGTGTCGGGGTCGTCGTCGGCTACGGCCTGTACTGCTACGCCCGCGGAGCGCAGCTCGGCTACGGCCGGGCACCGCGGGTCGCGCTCTGGGACTCGGTGACGAGCGTGCTCGCGCTCGGGATGCTCGTGGTGGCGTGCGTCGCTCGGCTCGAGCCCTTCGTGCTGCTGCCGCTGGCCATCGGGTACACGGTGTTCGCGATCGCGTGCTGGCCCCGGGGGAACGACTTCGGCCCTGCGGCTCGTGAACCCGCTGCCGGGGCGCTCGGGTTCGCGGCGTGGAACGTGCTGGCGGTGGTGACCTCGAACGGGTTGCTGCAGTTGACGATGATCTCGGCGCAGGTGACCTCGTCGGCGCACGAGGCCGGGGTCTACGCGGCGGCGTTCACCCTGGCGACGCCGGCGTCGATGCTCGGGCAGGCGTTGGGGCAGGTGCTCGTACCGGCGTTTGCGCACCGGACGGATGGTGGGTCCTTGCGGTCTCGCGGAGCGCTGATGCTCGTCGTCGGGTTCGCCGCTGCTTCTGCCGTCGTGTTCGGTCTGGTGGCGCTGCTCGCCGGGTGGTTCCTGCCGATCGTCTACCCCGCCGAGGGGGCTGCTGCCGTGGCTGACCTGCGCTACTTGATGGTCGGGGTGTGGGTGTTCACCGTCGGGCTCGTGCCGGCGGCGCTGTTGCTCGCATCGGGGCGGTCACGGCAGGTGGCGTTGGCCTCGGTCGCCGGGTTCGTCGTCGGTGCTGGGCTCATGGCGGTGCTCGGGCCGGTGGCCGGCGTCGCGGGTGGGACGACGGGGTTCTTGGTGGGGAGTGCTGTCAACCTCGTGGCGGTGGTGGGGCTCGGGGTGCGGCGGCGCTGATTCCTCCGCACGTGGTGGGCGTCGGTGGAACGCCTCGTTTGACGCCCCGTCATTCGGAATCGTTTCGGACCACCTATCCGAGAACGCCCCCATCAGGAAGCACGGGGCTCGAGGGGGGAGCTGGACCGCTGCGCACGAAGTCGCGGTAGTCGACCCGCTATCGGTCCACCATTGCCGAGCTTGATCGAACGGCCTGGATCAGCGCGGGGCACGTATCAGTGTCGCGAGGACGGCATTCGCGCCTGTGGGACGCGCGGGGCCATACTGCCGAAGCAGCCACCGCAACATCGCACCGCCGGCGGCACCTGCGGCACCTACCGCTACGGCTGTGGCGAGTTCAGCTTGTGCTGACACGGCAGCTGCGGTTCCGACGCCCACCGCACCATCCACGATGAAGTCGCTTCCGGCATTACGGAACGACGCGCCGAAGCGTGACTGACTAAGCGAGCGTTTCACGTCCTGGATGGCAGGGACGAGCGTCTCCCTCACCCGATCTTGCAGCGTGTCCAGATCGTCGTTCTCGGACGCGCGATGCAGCTCCTGCAGCTTCAGTCGCCACGCTTCAAAGTCGTCTGATGACGCTCGTATCGCCACCGCTTCGGTGAGCGGAGTATCAGCGGTTGGAACCGCGACACGGCTGACTTCTCGAAGCATCGAAGCCGGAAATGCCTTCACTGAGTCGTTGTACCTCGCCCGCAGCAGCCCCAACGAGGCTCCGTTCGCGGGAACGTATTGAGCGGCACCGGCGTGAGCGACCGCGATGGTCTTCGCCAGGTAATACAACGGGGGTGCGAACTGCGTTGGCCGGTCCGCCCGTACCACTGGGAGGTTCATCTCAAGCTTCATGCCACGGATGCTGTCCCATGTGTGCAACTCGCTGTCGTCGGCGCTGTCGAGGAACCGCTGCAGAGTCTCGTTTCGACTGTCGATCCGGACCGCCGTTGCGAGTTGCTGCGTCGTTGCCCGGATCGTCGGCCACTGACTCCTGAGAACGATGATCCCAGCACGGATTGGCTTGTCGAGCACGTAGAGGTTGTTCACGATCGCGGCGAAGCGCTTTGCGGCCGCGGCAGCGTCGGCGCGTATTCGGTCGTAGCGGAACGGGTCGAGCCACATCTCGGGACCAGTAGCGACTGTGTCTGCCTGCCCGTCTGGTCGTCGGTACCGCGTTGCCCACAGCGGAGGAAGCCCACGGCCGTCCGAGAAGAAGTCCGCGAGCGGATCAAGTACCAGCAGTCTCGGGTAGTAAAGCAACGCGTCGCTGAGTTCCTGCCGCAGCAGTTGCTCACTCCAGAATGAACCGAGGAACCCGCCGAGGAACGAGGCGCGCGGCTGATCGTCGCTGGGTGTGCCGTCGAGATCCGGTTGCGCGTTCCAAAACTCGGTCAATGTATCGCGAATTTCGTCCAGCTCGCTCGTACTCAGCCGGTGCAGGGCTCCGTCCCGAACCCGCTGGCCCACGGCGTTATCCAGCGCATCCAGGATCGTTACGGGCGGCATCAGTGCGGGCATCTTGGACCTCCTCAAGCGGTGCCTACCGTAGCGGTCCACACCGACATCACCGATCAAGGCCGCAAAGGAGCGCACGTGCAATCACGGCCGATACCCGCCCCGCCTAATGGTTCAACCTCGTCGTCATCTGACGTGGCCAATGTCGGTTAGCCGATCGGTTAGCGGTCACTTCCGCCGAGATGTCGAGGGCTGGCGCCCTCTCTAGGCGGATAGCCTTCGGGACATGCCGCCCGAACAACGTCCGTCGAAACACGTAGTTTTCCCCGCGACAGCGCACGCTTTGTTCGCCGGTGCCCCTAGCTTCGTTGACCCGGCAGCTGAACGGCGACAACCCTGCGTCGTCCCGTCGGAGAGCATCGTGCCGCCTCTGGGAGACGGGGAGCGCGACGTCTGGCTCATCGAATGGCAGGTCGCGGAGGACGCTTTCGACGTCGCCGTCGGCGAGCAAGTTAGATGGGACGTCGTCGACGCGGACCCGATTCGTCTCGGCCACTTCGGAGGCCGACGCACGGTGACCGAGGAACGCAACACCGATGCTGAGCAGCTTGGTGCCGGGCCAGAGCGCCCAATCGCCGGCATCGTCACTCGAATCGACCAGGTGTCGGTCCGGTACGGGCCGTCCGCGAACGGCTCGGGGCAGGAACCAATCCCAGGCTCTGCGATGCAGCACGCGGCGCGAACGTTGACCCCGCGAATCCCGCACGATGGGACGATCGTCGGCTGGGTCGTCCGCATCCGGCTCGACTGAAGTCGACTGGGGTCGCGCCCGGTAGAGCCCGAGTCAGCCGCCTCGAGTTCTCGTGGTCTGAGGACTCCGGACCTTCCCGTCGCAGGTGCTTCGTGATCACTGAGCCATCCTCAATCGAGACGGGCTCCGACAAAATACACGACCCTCGAACAGGTTACATTTCCCACAACAAATATTACGATGCGGTAACGGGGTACGGGGTTCCAATCTCCTCGTCGGAGGGCGCCGAATAGCTTGCACAGACCGGGAATCACCCGGAGCGCTCACCAGCCGCACATTGCTGGTTCTCCACCCTGCACCAGGGTGTGTTCGGCGCGCACACAGCAGCCGCGCCGAGCGCGACACCTCAGCAAAGGAAACGATCACCATGCGCAAGAGCCTGAAGACCTCCATCACCCTCGCCACGACCGGCGCCCTCGTGCTCGGCGGTGCCGCGT
>NZ_JABMLA010000005.1:0-409979 GCF_013204965.1 Curtobacterium sp. VKM Ac-2861 | reverse complement strand
GCGGCCTCCTCGTCGGCACCGCCACCATCACCGCACAGATCAAGTAACACCCCGCACCACACGCACCACCGCACCACACGTGAAGGGCCGCCCCGGGCAACCGGGACGGCCCTTCACCACGTTCAGTGACGCCGGCGCCACCACCGGCGGCGACGGTCGTCAGACCCGGCCGCCAATGCAGCCGCAGCCGCTGCGGCCGCGGCGAGACGGGCCTCCCGGCGGTCACGCCACGCGGTGACCTCGTCGTCGACATCCCGCAGCGGCGTCACGACCGGCGGCCCACCGAGCAGCTGACGTCGGGCTTCCTTCACCCGGGCGTTGAAGTCCACCAGGACATCGCGCACGTCGGCCTCCGTCGACAGTGCGTCGAGGGCATCGTCGAGTTCCGCGTCCTCGGTGCGGAGTGCGAGAGCGGGAGGAGCGATGCCGCGGATGTCCTCGCGTTCGATCTTCGAGCGGATCCACCAGTCCGGGTCGTGCTGCCCGTCGTTCCCGGGCAGGGGCTTGCCGTGGTACGGATTGCCCTCGAAGACGCCGCGGCGCTCCGCCTCCTCGATCTGCGCCCGAGCATGCGCGGCGACATCGGCCGCCTTGAGCAGCCGGCGTTCCTCACGCACCTCGTCCGGATCGAGCGACCCCCGCTCGATCTCACTGTCGACCAGCTGCTGGTAACGGTAGCGAGCGGCCCTGCGGAGCCGGTCCATCCGTGCATCGACGTCGTTCATGACCCCTCCATGATCACTCCGAGCGGTCGTCCTCGCCAGTCAGTTCCTCGATGGTCAGCGCTGCCTGGATGAGCGCCAGGTGCGACAGCCCCTGGGGGAGGTTGCCCATGAACGAGCCGTCCTCGCTGATCATCTCGCTGAACAGCCCGACGTCGTTCGCCTGGCCGACCATCTCGTCCATCAGGGTCCGAGCGTCGTCGATCCGGCCCGTGCAGGCCATCGCGGCAGCGAGCCAGAACGAGCACGCGACGAAGGGCGACTCCTCGTCCTCGATGCCCGAGTAGCGGTACACCAGCGGTCCGCGCTGCAGCTGCTCCTCGATCGCCCGGATGGTCGACGCCATGCGTGGGCCGCGGTCGAAGGAGCTCATCGCGTGCAGCAGGATCGACGTGTCGAGCGCGTCCGAACCCGGGTACATCACGTAGTGACCGCGTTCCTCGTCCCAGCCGTGTTCCGCGACCCACTGCGTGATCAGTTCGCGGTTCTCGACCCACTTGGCGCGCGGCCCGTCGATCATGCCGGCATCGTGGAGGTCCACCGCGGCGTCGAGGGCCTGCCAGCAGCCGATCTTGCTCGTGACGTAGTGCTGGGTGTCCTCGAGCTCCCACATGCCCGAGTCCGGTTCCTCCCACCGGTGGCAGGCGTCGTCGGCGAGTTGCTGCAGGACGGCCGCGGTCTTCCGGTCCAGGACGTTGCCGGCGTTCACGTACTGGCGCAGGATCTCGAAGACGTCACCCCAGACCCCGAGCTGCAGCTGGTCGCCGGCTCGGTTGCCCACCGTGACCGGGCCGATGCCGTTCCACCCGGGGACGTCGCGCTCCTCGACGTCGTCGCTCTTCGTGCCGTCGAGCTCGTAGAAGATGGGCATGTCCTCGTCGTGCTCGGCGATGGTGCGCATCACCCACGACACCGCCGCGTGGGTCTCTTCGCGCAGGCCGAACCGGGTCAGGGCGTGCACGGTGTACGACAGGTCGCGCACCCAGGCGAACCGGTAGTCCCAGTTCTTGCCGCCGGTCCGGTCCTCGGGCAGGCTCGTGGTCGGCGCCGCCGCGATCGCTCCGGTCGGCGAGAAGATGAGCAGCTTGAGGGCGAGGGCGCTGCGCTGCACTGCCTCGGCCCAGGGGCCGTCGTAGGAGAACTCCTCCGACCAGGTCGCCCAGTTGTCGATCGTCCGGTCCATCGCGGCGAGTGCACTCTCCGGCCGCGGCATGAAGATCGGCTCGTCGTGCGTGCCCACGATGGTCAGGATGTGCTTCGATCCGTCGCCGGTGGTGAACCGGCCGGAGAAGCGCGGGCGGTCGTCGTCCACCGGGTCGAACCCCTGCTCGACGATCGCGATCGTGATGCCGTCGATGCCGATGACGGCGCCGTTCGCGGTGTCGAGGCGCTTCGGCTCAGCGGTCCCCAGCAGGGTGCCGGGCACGACGGCCCACTCGAACTCCACGGACCCGTTGACCCCCTGGACGCAGCGCGCGACCTCGGCCCACGGCAGGCGACCGGCGACCCCGGTGACCATCGCGTCCGTCACCGTCGCCCGCCCGGACGGTGTCGTCCACGTGGTGACGAGCACGTTGGTGCCGGGCAGGTACTCGCGGGTGACCTCGGCCGATCGGTCCACCGGGCGGAGCGCCACGTGGCCGCCGTGTTCGGCGTCGAGGATCTCCGCGAACACGGGCGGCGAGTCCATCGAGGGGATCGGCAGCCAGTCGATCTGTCCGTCGCGGGCGATGAGCGCGACGGTCCGACCATCGCCGATCGCTCCGTAGGTGCGGAGCGGGGCGTAGCCGTCGGTGCGTGCGTGGGTGTCGACCGCGTCGAGGGTGTCTTCGGTGCGCTCCGTCATGCACCCAGACTGCCCGCGCCCGAGGCGCGACCATCAGGCGGACGTACCCCGCTGTGGAGGACGCGGGACGGACCTCCCGGCTGTGGACGACCGCGACACGCCCGGGTGAGTTGCGCATCCCGGGCGTGTCGCACTACTGTCGCTCTCCTGCCCAACGGCAGGAACGCCAGCGGCACCAACGCCGCCGGCAGGAACGCCAGCGGCACCAACGCCGCCGGCAGGAACGCCCGTCCCGGGCACACCGGAAGGACCGCGCATGCGCGCCGTGCAGCACAACGAGGAACGCGTCGAGCTCCAGCTCGACGCGACCGCCGTGCTGCCCGAACCGCAGCAGCAGTGGTCCCTCCGCTATCCCGCGTAGGCACGGAACGTCCCACGACGCCCCGTGCCCACCCGGCCCGGGGCGTTCGTCGTCCTGCTCATCCTCGCCACGTCGCGCTCGACGTCGCCCGGAGCGCAGGCCGGACACCGTCCCGGACCGTCATCGAAGACCGTCCAGACGACCGTCCAGACGGCCATCCTGAAAGCGAGACGAAGCAATGAAGAAGATCAACGACCGGCTGCTGAGTTGGGCCTCGATGCTCGAGGACAACACCGAGCAGCAGGCCCGCACGACCGCACGCATGCCGTTCGTGTTCCCGCACCTGGCCCTGATGCCGGACGCCCACCTCGGCCTCGGCGCCACCGTCGGTTCCGTCATCCCGACCCTCGGCGCGGTCATGCCGGCTGCCGTCGGCGTCGACATCGGCTGCGGCATGATCGCGGTCCGGACCCAGTTCACCGAGGCCGACCTGCCCGACGACCTGCAGGAGCTGCGCGAGCAGATCGAGCGCGCGATCCCGCTGTCGGCCGGCGCGTCGAACCGCAAGATCGTCGCGACCGCCGCGCCGCGGATCGCCGAGCTCGAGGCGATGGCCGACGCCGCCGGGTTCGACCCCGCACAGGCGCACGGCGGCTGGCGCAACCAGCTCGGCACGCTCGGCTCCGGGAACCACTTCATCGAGGTCTCCCTCGACGAGCAGGACCGGGTCTGGCTCTTCCTGCACTCCGGATCGCGGGGCGTCGGCAACAAGATCGCACAGCGGCACATCACGGTCGCCAAGCGGCTGATGGAGCGCTGGTGGATCCAGCTGACGGACCCCGACCTCGCCTACCTGGTCGAGGGCACGCCGGAGTTCGACCGGTACATCGCCGAGCTGCGGTGGGCACAGCACTTCGCCCTGCTCAACCGCGAGGAGATGATGGACCGCGTCGTGCGACAGCTGTCCGAGGTCGTCGGTACCCTCGTCGACGAGCAGGAGCGGATCAACTGCCACCACAACTTCACGCAGCGCGAGACGCACTGGGGGAAGTCCGTGTGGGTGTCCCGCAAGGGCGCGATCCAGGCGACGGCAGGTCAGGCCGGCCTGATCCCCGGGTCCATGGGCACGGCGTCGTACGTCGTCGAGGGCCTCGGCAACAAGCCGTCGCTCGAGTCGTCGCCGCACGGAGCCGGCCGGCTGTTCTCGCGGAGCGCGGCACGGCGGACCTTCACCCACGACCAGCTGCGGGAGGCGATGGTCGGCATCGAGTACCGCGACACCGACGCGTTCCTCGACGAGATCCCGGGCGCGTACAAGCCGATCGACCAGGTCATGGCGGATGCGTCGGACCTCGTGTCGATCCGGCACACGCTGCGGCAGGTCGTCAACGTGAAGGGGGACTGACGGGAGGCGCGGGTGCAGCCCGCCCTGCGCCTCCCGTCCGGCACCGTGGCAGCCCCACTGCCCGGCGCGGCCCGGACAGACCGGCCCGCGTCGGGCACGCTTGACCGGATGAGCGACACAGCAGAGCACGCAGCACGGGAGACCGGACGACAGGTCCGACGAGCGGCGGACAGCCGCTGGTTCGAGCTGACCGCTCGCGCCGGCTTCGTCGGCAGCGGCATCGTCCATCTGCTGATCGGGTACCTCGCGATCCTGCTCGGCATCGGCAACGCGTCCTCCGGCGGTGAGACCGACCAGTCCGGAGCACTGCAGCAGATCGCTGCCGTGCCGGGCGGGGTCTTCCTGCTCTGGCTGATCGCGATCGGCACGGCAGCACTCACCGTGCGGCTGATCGTCGAGGCCGTCGTCGGCGGCCGGTCGGACAGCACGCGTGGGTGGCTCGCCCGGGCGAAGGACGTCGCGAAGGCCGTGGTCCACGGCATCATCGCGTACTCGTCGGCGTCGTACGCCCTCGGCGCCGGGTCGAGTTCCAGCAGCTCGTCGCAGAGTGCCGCAGCGAAGACCCTCGCGACGCCCGGCGGGGTGTTCGTGCTGCTCCTCGCCGGCGCGATCGCGGTCGCGGTCGGCATCGGGCTCGTGGTCATCGGGTGTCGGCGGACGTTCCGGAAGCAGATCACCCGACCGTCCGGGACGCTCGACCGGGTGGTCACGGTGCTCGGGGTCGTGGGCTATGTCGGCAAGGGCATCGCCGTGGTCATCGTCGGTGTGCTCATCGGTGTGGCCGGACTGCGGAGCGACCCGGACCAGGCGACGGGCCTCGACGCGGCGTTCGATGCCGTGCGCTCGATGCCCGGTGGCGTGTTCGTCCTGGTCGCGATCGGCATCGGGTTCCTCGCCTTCGGCGTCTACAGCTTCTTCCGCGCGCGGTACGCCCGCCTCTGATCGAAGCGGGGCCTGCGGACTTTCGTGCCAGGCGACACACCACGCGCCCGCGGTCCCGTGAGGTGTCGCCCAGCGCGTGAACTGGTAGGCAGCGCGCCCGGCTGAGGGAGCACGGAGCCGGCGCCGGTAGACCGGTCCGATGAGCACCAGCGCGACGACCGGGCCCGTGACCGTCTTCTCCGACGCCCGGGCGGTCCTCGCCGAGAGCATCGTGTGGGACCCGTCGGCGCAGC
The DNA here is from genome assembly GCF_013204965.1 of Curtobacterium sp. VKM Ac-2861. Taxonomy (NCBI): domain Bacteria; kingdom Bacillati; phylum Actinomycetota; class Actinomycetes; order Micrococcales; family Microbacteriaceae; genus Curtobacterium; species Curtobacterium sp. VKM Ac-2861. The sequence goes on along the minus strand of NZ_JABMLA010000005.1, from coordinate 404,530 downwards.
TCCTCCGCTGGACCGACATCACCCTCGGCACCCTCGTCACCGCGCAGTCCGACGGCACCGTGGTGTCGACGGTCCCGCTCCCGCCGCCGCTCGCGAGCTTCCAGCCGCGGGCCTCCGGTGGCTTCGTCGCGGCGCTCGGGGACACCGTCGTCGTGACGGACGAGCACGGGGTGGTCGAGCGTGAACTCACCCGCGTCGAGCACGCCACGGCCGGGCTCCGGTTCAACGAGGGCAAGTGCGACCCGTTCGGCCGGTTCCTGGTCGGCAGCATGAACCTGACGACGGGCGAGCCGGACGGTGCGCTGTACTCGGTCGAGGCGGACGGTGCGACGCGCGTGCTCCGCGGCGGCTTCGGCGTGACGAACGGCTTCGAGTGGTCGGACGACGGCACCGTGATGTACGTCACCGACACGAGTGTGTCGACGATCTACCGTGGGTCGTACGGTCCGGACGGCGAACTCGGCGAGCTCGAACCGTTCGTCGTCGGCCACGCCCACGACGGTCTGGTCCGCGACGACGAGGGCTGCTCGTGGAGTGCGGTCTACGGCGGCGGCCGGGTGGAGCGGTACGGCCCCGACGGGTCGCACCTCGAGACCGTGGAGCTGCCCACCCCGAACGTGACGTCGGTGGCCTTCGGCGGCCCCGACATGTCGACGCTGTTCGTCGCCTCGGCACGGGAGAACCTCACCGAGGATCAGCTGGAGCAGCACCCGTCCTCGGGGGCGATCCTGGCGGTGCCGACGCGGGTGCACGGGTTCCCCGCGAACACCTTCAGCGGCTGACCGGGCGGGAGCGCACGCTGCGGCGGTGTCCGCGGGTATCGTGGGCGCTCGCCCGACCCGAGGAGACCCACGTGAACGACGAGCGCACGGCAGCCACCCCGGACCCGGCCAGCGAACTCGCGGAGGCCGAGAACGCCGACGTCACCGTCGAGGTGGACCGGGTCGCGGTCGACGGCACGTACGTCCGCGTGAGTTCGATCGGCGAGCCGGGGGAGCGTGCCTTCCTGCTCGTCGCCGGCCTCGGCATCGCGGCCACCTACTACGAGCGGCTTGCCCCGCACCTCAACGAGAACGGCCCGGTGCACGCCCTCGACCTGCCCGGCTTCGCGGGCGTTCCCCGGTTCCGCGGGAAGGTCTCGATCGAGCGCTACGCCGACGCCGTCGAGAAGGTCATCGACGACCTCGGCCTGGTCGACCCGGTCCTGGTCGGCCACTCGATGGGCACCCAGGTCGTGACCGAGGTCGCGGCGCGTCACCCGGAGATCTCGGACCTCGTGCTCATCAGCCCGGTCGTCGACTCGCACGCGCGCACGGTCCGCCAGTCCGCGTTCCGGTTCCTGCGGTCGACCCTGCACGAGCCCTCGGCGGTCCGGTGGCACGGCATCACGGCGTACGCGCTGTGCGGATGGCACTGGTTCTCGAAGGTGCTGCCCCGGATGATCGCGTTCCCGATCGAGGAGCGTGCGGCCCACGTGCAGGCGCGCACCCTCATCGTCCGCGGCGAGCACGACGCGATGGTCCCGCGGGACTGGATCCGACGGCTCGCGCGGGTGTTCCCCTACGCGGTGCTGCGCGAGGTCGTCGACGGCGCCCACTCCGTGATGCACGCCCAGGCCGACGCGGTCGCGCAGCTGGCGGTCGCGCACGTCGACCACCGGCTGCCGGACCGCGGGGTCGGTTCGCTGCAGCGGGTGCGCGACGACTCGACGGCGTCCGACCTGTCGCGTCTGAGTCCGAGTGAGGCGTGGATGCTCGTGAAGTCGCGCTTCGTCGAACTGGTCGGCATGGCGAAGAACGACGACGAGACGCTCGAGGCGGCGAAGTCCGCCCACGCGGTCGCGATGGCCGACGGGGACGACCTGCCGGTCGACCCCGCCGACCGCAAGGCGGTCGTCGACGCCGTCGCACCCGAAGCCGACCCGAACCGCTGACACCGGGCACTGCACGCGACGGACAGGAGGCCCGGTGCGGGTTCTCGGAACCGGCACCGGGCCTCCCGTCGGTCGCGTCCAGGGCGACCAGCGTGCCGGTCAGGCCGTGATGCGGCCCGGCAGCATGTCCGACGTCAGGGAGTTCGCCTCGGCGAGGACCTTGCGGGCCTCGTCGGTCTTGTCCCACACGTTCCAGAGCAGCACGCCGCGCACCGTGTCGTCGTCGTCCAGGTAGTAGACGACGCCGGTGACGGTCGGGTCCTGCCAGTCCTCGACGGTGCGGAGCTTCGTGGAGACCTGCCCCACCGCTTCGTACCCCATGTCGAAGACGTCGGAGTAGAACATCGGCGTGTGGTCGTAGGTCTCGTCGGCATCGGCGAGGTTCCGGCCGGCCTGTCGTCCCTGCTGCTGCGCGTTGTCGACGTGCTCGACCCGACGGGTCCCGAGGATCCGGTCCGGGTACTCGGCGACGTCGCCGGCCGCGAAGACCGAGTCGTCGTCGGTGAGCAGCGTCGACGAGACCACGATGCCGTCGCGCACGGTCAGACCGGCGTCGGCGGCGAGCTGGGTGGCGGGCTCGATGCCGAGTCCGGCGACCACGGCGTCTGCCTCGAGCACGGAGCCGTCGTCGAGCGTGAGCGTGACCCCGTCGGCCGTCTGCGTGCCGGACTCGACCCGACGTCCGAGTCGGAGGTCCACGCCGGCGTCGACGAAGCGCTGTTGGAAGGCACGCGCGAGGTCGTCCGGGAACATCCGGCCGCCCACGATGTCGTCGGGGTCGACCAGGGTGACGCGGGCGCCGTTCTGCACGACCCCCGCGGTGATCTCCTGGCCGATGTAGCCGCCACCGACGACGACCACGTGCGCCCCGGCGTCGGCGAGCTCGCGGAGCTTCCGGTAGTCGTCGGCGCTGCGGTAGTCGAGCACGCGGTCCGAGGGCTCCAGGCCCGGCAACCCGCGGGGCTTGCCGCCGGTCGCGATGAGCAGCCGCTCGTAGCCGTGGGTCCGGCCGTCGGCCGTGGTCACGGTCTTCGATGCACGGTCGATCCCCGTCACCGCGGTGCCGAGGACGAACGACGCCCCGGTCTCCTCGGTGTGCAGGTCGACCTTCTCGTCCCAGCTGAAGTCCGGGTCGGTCCACAGCTTCTTCGACAGGGCCGGCCGGGCGTAGGGCCGGTCGACGTCCTCGCTGAGGATGCCGATCGTGCCGTCGGCGTCGAGCTCGCGGACACCGCGGGCAGCGGCGTCGGCGACCATCCCGCCGCCGATGATGAGGTATCGGTAGTCGGTCACGGTGCCTCCCGGCGTCAGATCGTGGCGACCGAGCCGGAGTCGACCCGGTAGTTGGAGCCGTTGACGAAGCTCGCGAGGTCGGAGCAGAGGAACGCGATGACGTTCGCGACCTCTTCCGGCTCACCGCGGCGCTTCAGCTCCATGTAGGGACGTTCCTCGTCGAGGAAACTCGTGATCGCGTCGTCGAAGCTCTGGTTCGTCTCCTTCGCCCGCTTGTTCATCATCGCGTCCGTCATGGGCGTGTGGATGAACGCGGGGCTGACGGTGTTCACGAGGACGCCCTCCTGCGCGTAGGTGCGCGACAGGCCCTTCGCGAACGACAGGACCCCGGCCTTCGCGGCGCAGTAGGGCAGTTCGTTGTCGTACGGCTGCGAGGCGTCCTCGGACACGAGGTACACGATCCGGCCCCAACCGCCCTGCCGCAGGTCGCCGATGAACTCGCGCGTGATGCGGACAGGACCCATCAGGTCGACGTCGATGGTGTCGGCCCAACCCTGCTCGTCGATCTCGTGGAACAGTCCCTGGGCGCCGGTGACGCCCGAGGACTGCACCAGGATGTCGATCGCGCCGACGGCGTCCCGCACCTTGCCGTGCAGGTCCGCCAGGCTCGCCGCGCTCGTGACGTCCGCGGCGAACGCGTGCAGTCTGCCGAGCGGCGCCTCGAGCTGGTCGGCGCTGTTGTCGAGCTGCGCCTGGTCGAGGTCACTCACGACCACGGTCGCACCCTCCGCCAGGAGGATGCGAGCCGTGTTCCAGCCGATGCCGGAGTCGGCACCGAAGACGAGCGCGGTCTTGCCCTGGATGCCGAGGTCCACTCGGTCCCCTAGGCGTGCGCCGAAGCGTCGGCGACTGCGGGCGTCGTGGCGGAGGCCAGCGGCGTGCTCGGTGCGCGGTTCTCGGCCGAGACCATCCACGCGAGCTGCTCGAGGCGCTCGATGAAGCCGTGGAGCAGGTCCGCGGTCGTCGGGTCCTCCTCGTCGACCTCGTCGTGCACGTCGCGCATGGTGCCGGTCGCCTGGTAGAGGCGGAGCGTCACCTGGTCGATGGCGTCGTGGGTCGTGATCTCGCCGTCGGGGAACTGGTCGAGGTGGCTCGACGCCGCGACCGTGCTCGAGCGTCCGTCCGGCACGGCGTACAGGGCGCGCATGCGCTCTGCCGTGTCGTCGGCGAACTCGCGTGCGGCGTCGACGATCTCGTCGAGCTGCAGGTGCAGGTCGCGGAAGTTCGTGCCGAGGATGTTCCAGTGGGCCTGCTTGCCCTGGAGGTGCAGGTCGATGAGGTCCACGAGGACCGCCTGGAGGTTCTTGGCCATCTTGTCCGAAGCGTGCATGGTGGTGGCTCCTTTCGCGTCGGTGACCCTTCCGGTCTACGCGGTGCGGCCGTGACCACTCTCAGTGCGCACGGAACCGCACTGTCCCCCGGGGTGGTGGCGGGGCGACGCTCAGTGCGCGGGGGCCGGGTCGACCTGGTCGACGGCGCCGCGCATCTGCTCGAGGAACGACGCGACGATGCGTGCCTCGGACGCGGGCAGTCCCTCGGCGATCGACATCATCCGGCGGTGCATGATGCCGAGGGTCGCGCGGACCTCGTCATCGGTCTCGGTCGTCGGGGTGATCACGAGCGCTCGACGGTCGGTGGGGTGCGGGTCGCGGCGCACGTGGTTCGACTTCACCAGGCGGTCGATCAGGATCGTGGTCGACGCCGACGAGATCTTCAGGTAGGCGGCGAGGTCCTTCGGGCTGACGCTGCGGCCCGAGCGCTGCGACTGCAGCAGGAAGCGCACGGCGAGCAGGTCGGTCTCGCCCATGCCCATCGAGTCGCGGGTGCGGCGGCGCATCGCGGTCTCGGCGGCCCGGTAGCGACGCAGGGCGTTGAGCACGGCGACCCCGCGCTGGGTCGCGTCGTCGTCGGGGAACCAGTACCCGGACGCCTCGGTGATCTCCTGCGTTGCCATTGGCACAGGCTAGTCCGTCTCGTATGGAGGCCGTCTAGCGACTTCCTGTGGGTGTGCCTGCTTCGTTCCCGCATGCAGGACGGGAGGCCCGTGGCGGGGTCGCCACGGGCCTCCCGTCCGTCCTGTGGTGCGGTCGACCGCACCCGGTCGCTCTACGCGGCGGCCTGCTCGGTCGAGGCGTCGGCGAGTGCGTTCAGCGCGCCCTGGACGAGCGAGGTGACCTCGGCGTCCTCGCGCGGGTGGGTCTCCGCGAAGCGGACGACCGACTGCGGGATCGCGACCTTGACGTCCTCGAGGACCTTCGCGCCGGCGATGCCGGCGACCTTGCGGGCGTCGTCGTGGGCCCACACGCCGCCGTACTGCCCGAACGCGGAACCGATGGCGGCGAGCGGCTTGCCGGACAGCGGCGAGGCGCCGAACGGACGCGATGCCCAGTCGAGGGCGTTCTTCAGCACGGCCGGGATCGTGCCGTTGTACTCGGGGGTGACGAGCAGGACGGCGTCCGCGGCGGCGATCGCGTCGCGGAAGGCGACCGCTGCGGCCGGCGGGGTGTCGCCGTCGATGTCCTCGTTGTAGAACGGCAGGTCGACGATGCCGTCGAACGTGGTGACCTCGATGCCCTCCGGCGCGTGGTGCGCCGCGGCCTCGGCGAGCTTGCGGTTGATGGAGTCGGCGCGGAGGCTGCCGACGAGTGCGAGGACGTTCGTCATGGTGATCCTTCTGGTTCGAGACGTTGTTCTGGGACGGAAAGGTGTCTGCGACAACCAATCCGAGCGTACGGCGTGCTATTCCCAGACCGCTGGGTACGGTCGCGATGGGTACGGTGGCGACGTGAGCACGCTTCGGACGCCGGCCAGCACACCCCGCACGTCGAACCCGGACTGGTGGCGCGACGCCGTCGTCTACCAGGTCTACCCACGCAGCTTCGCGGACTCGAACGCCGACGGCCTGGGTGACGTCGCGGGCATCACCAGCCGCGTGCCCTACCTGGCGGCGCTCGGCGTCGACGCCCTCTGGCTCTCACCGTTCTTCCCGTCGCCCCTCGCCGACGGCGGGTACGACGTGGCCGACTACCGGGCGGTCGACCCACGACTCGGTTCGCTCGAGGACCTGGACGCCCTGCTCCGGTCCGCGCACGAGCACGACCTGCGGGTGATCGTGGACATCGTGCCGAACCACACCTCGGACGAGCACGAGTGGTTCCGGGCGGCACTCGCGTCCGCGCCCGGCTCGCCGGAACGGGCGCGCTACGTCTTCCGCGACGGGGCGGGTGTGTCCGGGGAACTGCCGCCGAGCGACTGGGTGTCGAACTTCGGCGGGAGCGCCTGGACCAGGGTCGCGGACGGTCAGTGGTACCTGCACCTCTTCGCACCCGAGCAGCCCGACCTGGACTGGTCCAACCCTGAGGTCCGTGCGGACTTCGAGGACACGCTGCGCTTCTGGTCAGACCGCGGGGTCGACGGCTTCCGGGTCGACGTCGCACACGGCCTGGCGAAGGACCTGTCGACGCCGTACCGCGCATCGAACGAGCACGCGCTGCCGCTCGACGGCTCCGACCCGCTGTACGACCGCGACGAGGTGCACGAGGTCTTCGCGTCCTGGCGCACCGTGCTCGACGAGTACGACCCGCCCCGGGCCGCCGTCGCCGAGGCCTGGGCACCGGCCCCGCGACGCGTCCTGTACGCCCGGCCCACCGAACTCGGGCAGGCGTTCAACTTCGACCTGCTCGAGGCGCCGTTCGAATCCGCTGCGTTCCGGAGCATCATCGAGCGGAACCTGGCGGCGTCCGAGCAGTCCGGTGCGTCGAGCACCTGGGTGCTGTCGAACCACGACGTCGTGCGGCACCCCAGTCGGTACGGCCTGCCGGACGACACCGACACCGACGCCTGGCTGCTGACGGACGGCACCACGCCCGAGCTCGACCGGGAGCGGGGCCTGCGCCGAGCCCGCGCCGCGACCCTGCTGATGCTCGCGCTGCCCGGGTCGTCGTACGTCTACCAGGGCGAGGAACTCGGCCTGCACGAAGCCGCCGCGATCCCGCGTGACCAGCTGCAGGACCCGAAGTGGCTCCGCTCCGGACACACCGTCAAGGGCCGTGACGGGTGCCGTGTGCCGATCCCGTGGACGACCTCCGGGCCGTCGTTCGGCTTCGGTGACGTCGCGCCGCTGCTGCCGCAGCCCGCTGACTTCGGGGCGTCGTCGGTGCAGGCGGAGGACGGCGACCCCACGTCCACCCTGACGCTGTACCGGGCAGCGCTCGACGCGCGTCGCCGGTTGCAGCAGGGCGAGGAGCTCACCTGGTTGGACTCCGACGACGGCGTCGTGGCCTTCGCCCGGCACGACGGGTGGCGGTCGGTCACGAACTTCGGCACGACGCCCGTTCCGCTGCCGTCGGGTGACGTCGTGGTCGCGTCCGGGCCGCTCGGTGACGCGGCCGGCGTGCTGCCGGGTGTCCTCCCCGGCGAGACGACGGTCTGGTTGGCCTGAGCGGACCAGCTCCGTCCGTTCTCCTCCACAGCCAGGAGGCCCGCGGCCGCGTTCCACAGATCGGTTCCGGCCCGCCGTCCGGTGACGCCCGGATCGCGACGATCGGGGCATGACAGAACCCACTGCTCCAGCATCCGTCCCACGTCCGGCCCGGTCGCGGGTGGCCCGTCGCCTCGCAGCGGCGTGCACCGCGCTGACCGCGCTCGCCGTGCTCGCGGCACCGACGATCCTGCCCACGGGGTCGAGTGCGGCGACGCTCGACTTCCCCTACGTCAACCAGTTCTCCAGTGCGTCCGGCGGCGCCCTGCACGGTGACGCCGCGGTCTCCGGCGGGCGACTCCGGCTGACCGCGGACGTCCGCAACCAGGCCGGCGCCTGGTCGACGAACGACACGTTCCCCTCGGACACCGGGCTCGAGATCGAGTTCACCTACGCGATGCACACCGCGAAGGACGACCCCGGGGCCGACGGCCTGCTGCTGTACCTCGCCGACGGTGCAGCGGCGCAGGGCGTGGGGTCGTTCGGCGCCGGGCTCGGGTACGCCTGCCGCAAGGAGGCAACCGAGGGCGGCGGGCGGCTGTGCGACCTGCCGGGGGTGCCCGGTGGCTTCGCCGGGATCGCGATCGACCACTACGGCAACTTCTCGTCGCGCATCAACGCCTCCGGACCGGGAGCCCAGCAGGACCACGTCGTCGTCCGCGGCTCCGGCAACGGCCTCGAGGGCTACCGGTACGTCGCCGGGGCTCCCGCTCCCGGCGGCACGGTGACCAACGGGTCGACGCCGCGCACGGTGCGCATCACCCTGATGCCGGGGGACGCCGGCGAGCTCTCGATGACCGTCCGGCTGCAGGTCGGCTCGACGATGCGCACCGTGCTCGACGCGGTCCCCCTGCACGGGGACGACCAGGCACCGCTGCCGAGCACCCTCCGCCTCGGGTTCGCCGGCGCCACCGGCAGCCACGTGAACAACCACGAGGTCGACGCCCTCAGGGTGTGGAAGCCCGCCGACCTGTCCGTCGAGCACGACCTGCCCGCCACCGCCGTCGCCGGGGAACCCGTCCGGTACACCGTCACGGCGCGCAACCCCGGACCGAACGCCGCCGACCCCAGCCCGCTGCAGGTGGACGTCCCCGACGGTGTCCAGGACGCCACGTGGACGTGCGAGGCGGTGACGGGTTCCGGCTGCGCCACCCCGTCCGGGCAGGGCGACGTGGCGACCGACCTCGACCTGCCCCGCGGTGGTTCGGCGGTGGTGACGGTCGAGGGGCGGATCGCCGACGGAGTCGAGGGGCCGCTCGAGAGCGTCGCCACCATCGCACCACCCACGTCGCTGTCCGACACGAACGAGTCCGACAACACCTCGCGGGCGACCACGACCGTCGCCCTGCCGCCGGTCGTCGCCCACGTCGAGACGGACAAGACGGTGTCGCCGTCCACCGTCGAACCCGGCGACGAGGTGGAGTACACCGTGACCGCACGCAACCGCGGACCGTCGGTCGCCCAGCAGGTCGGCGCGGTGGACGACCTGCCCGAGGCGATGCGCTTCGTCGGGTCCGACGACGGCTGCACGGCCGAGGGGCAGCGGGTGACCTGCCGGTCCGACGTGGCGCTCGCCGTGGGGGAGACCCACGACTTCCGGCTCCGTGCCGTCCTCGACCCGGAGTACCAGGGGGACGGCTCCGACGTGGTGAACGTGGCCACGGCGACCTCCCCCACGGACCCGGACGGTGGCGACCCGTCGACCGAGGTCGCGATCGTCGTCGAGCAGGACGACGACGGGCCCGCGCCGAGCCCGTCCCCGTCCCCGGCGCCCGGACCCGACGACGAGGCATCGGTGCCCGATGCGCCCAGCGGTGACGACGGCGACGACGACGGCGACCGGGATCCCCGTGGCGCGGTCGCCGACGCGGGACCGCAGGCCGCACGCAGCGCCCTCGCCTACACCGGCGTCGACGACCTCGGGCTGCTCGCCGCGCTCGCCGCGGTGGTGGTCGCGGCCGGTTCGACCTGCTGGTGGCTCGCTCGTCGGCGTGCACGGCGGTCGGTGGTGCCGGACGACCAGCAGCGGTCCTGATCCAGCGACCGGGGTGGCGTCGCTCGGGCGGCGCCACCCCACCGGGCATTCGAGCATCCTCAGTGCTGCGGAACCCCCGGCGGTCGGTCGGCTGCCACCGCGGCGGTAGGATCGATCTCACGATCCGCATGCCTGAAAGAGGTCCCGTGTCCGACACCGTGGACGACTCCACCACCGTGAACGAGGCGACCCAACGCGCGCGGTACTGGCCGATCCCGATCCTCCGGGCCGTGCCCGCCGCGGTCGTCGCGCTCGTCATCACCTTCTCGACGAACCACGCCGCCGGCTACGGCCTGCTGCTGTTCGCCGGCTTCGCGTTGGTCGAAGGACTCGTGCTCCTGTGGGCGGGCGTCGCGCGGCTCCCGCTCGACGGTCGGTCCCGCCGCACCACGTTGCTGCAGGCCGTCATCACCCTGCTCGCCGCCGTCGCCGGGTTCGCCGGCAACGGTCTCGGGCTGCCGGCGTTCATCTCGGTCATCGTCGCCTTCGCGGTGCTCACCGGGGCCCTCGAGCTGGCACAAGGGCTGCGGGCTCGTCGTCGTTCCCCCTTCGCGCGGGACTGGACCACGATCGGCGCACTCACCCTGCTGCTCGCGATCGCGTTCCTCATCACCCCGCCGGACTACTCGCAGCAGCTCGGTGGGGTGGAGCAGGTCACCGGCACGCTGGACGCCTCGATCGTCCTGGTCGGCCTGCTCGGCGCCTACCTCGCCATCACGGCGGTCTTCCACGTGATCGCCGGCCTCTCGCACAAGTGGGGCACGGCCACGCCGGCCGTCGCCCCGGACGGAGCACCACACGCATGACCACCCCCAGCCGTCGTGACCGTCTGCGCCCGGTCGAGCTCCTCGGGATCTCCGCGATCATCGCGGTGTTCACCGGGCTCGTCGTGCTGTTCTCGACGCGGGAACTGCAGCTGGCCGTGATCTTCCTCGGCGTCGCGTTCATCGTGGTGGTCGTCGTGCTCGCGATGCTCCAGCTCGCGTCGACCAGCGACCAGGACGACAACGACATGCTCGGCGGGCACAAAGCGCCCGGCGAGGGCGAGGGCGACGACTTCCACTGATCCGCATCGGGCGCGGTCGATCGCACCGCGGCCCGGACACGCCCGGGATCACGTTTCCGCCACGGTCCTGTCAGGATCGCGGGTCCTGCCGACACCTCTGGGTGAAGGAGGTGGGATGTGGACGTGACGACCGGCACCGACACGGACGAAGGACTCGTCCGTGCGATCGCGCAGGGGGACACCGGTGCGCTCGCACGGGTGTTCGACCGCTACGCCGCCACGCTCACCCGGTACGCCTGGGCACTCGTCGACGACCGGTCCGACGTCGAGGAGATCGTGCAGGACTCGTTCCTGACCCTCTGGCAGCGGGCGGTGACGCTCGAGCTCCCGGCGGACACCGTGCTGCCGTGGCTGCTCGTCGTCTGCCGGAACCACGCCTTCAACACCGGCCGGAAGCAGGCGCGTCGGCGCGCTGACGAGCTGCCCGAACACCTGGCCGCTCCCACCGACCAGGACGAGGCCCGTGACCTCCTGCGCTGGGTCCGCGACGAGATCGCCGCACTCCCCGCCATCGACCGCCGCATCTGCGAGCTCTGCCTGCTCGAGGGGTACTCGTACGCCGAGGCCGCCGAGATGCTCGGACTCAGTGTCGGAGCGGTCACGCAGCGGGTCTCCCGCAGCCGACGCCGACTCAAGAAGGTGGTGACGCACGATGAACACTGAACCTCCCGAGGGAGACGACCTGCAGCGCATGCTCGTCTCGATGAAGCAGAACGTCCTCGAGCGCGCCACCCCGCGGGCGAGGCGGGGTCGTGGCCGATCCGGCATCGTCATCGGTGTCGTGGCGCTCCTGGCCGTGGGCACCGCGACCGGAGCCGTCGCCCTGACGCTCTCCCAGCAGGACACCCCGGTCGCCGCGCCCACCCAGACGCAGGCGCCCGAGCCCTCGCCCACCGCGACGACCCCGAGCTCCGCGCCGATCACCGGCGCACCGACCCCGACGTCGACCCCGAGCGCCCCGGTGGACGTGGCGACGATACCGACGGACTGTCGCGCGCTCGTCTCGGCAGCGGACTACGACCGCTTCTTCGGGGACACTCCGTTGACGCAGGCCGATCCGCCGTCGGGAACCGATCGGGTCCCCGACGGCCAGGACCCGGCAGGCGTCGAGTCGAAGGTCTCCTGCACGTGGCGTGACCCGCGCGCGGACGTCTCGGGGATCGAGGTCCGGGTCGGGACCGCCACCGAGGCCGCCATCCAGCAGGAGATCGACGAGTTCCCGGCGCACGACGGCGGGGGGACGTGCACCGAGCGCGACGGCGGGACGTTCTGCCAGTCCCGCGGGATCGTGGAGCCCTACGGCGTGGAGAAGGCGTACACGTACTTCGCCCGAGGTGACACCTGGATCACCATCGAGCAGACCAACGTCCCGACCGACGGGCTCCTGCCCGCTCTCATCGCGACGATCTGGGGGGACTGACGGCCGGGAGGCCCGTGGCGGACCCGCCCCGCGCCTCCCGTCCGTCGGTGGGACCCACCAACCGGCGCCGCGTCACACGACGCGCGCGGCGACGAGGTCGCGCGCGAGCGTCCGGACGGCACGGTTCGGCTCCGGACTCGTGCGGATCGCCAGGCCGATGCGGAGCGGTTCGACCGCGTCCTCGAGCTCGAAGACCGCGCCGTCGTGCCGCACCCCGGAGTCCGGCACGACCCCGACCCCCAGCCCCGCCGAAGCGAACCGGATCACCGCGGGCATGTCGTTCATCTCGGCGACGATCCGCCGCCGGATCCCGAGCCGTTCGAGTGCGCCGTCCAGGATGATCCGGTTGCCGAACCCGTGCGCGGTGTCGACGAAGGGCTCGTCCGCGAGCTCGGCGAGCGACACCGAGGCGCGCCCCGCCAACGGGTGGTCCGACGCCGTGAAGACCCGGAACGGCATCTCGCGCAATGGTTCGACCACCACACCGGCCGGCACCGTCGGCAGCCCCGTGTACGCGAGGTCGAGGCGCCCGGCGACGAGGTCCTGCACGAGCCCGGTCGTGCCGGACGGCGAGGTCATGAGCTCCACGGTGACGAGTGGGTGCCGCCGCCGGAACCGCTGCAGCACGCCGGTCAGGTCGACGATGTCCATGCTCGTGAAGATGCCGAGCCGCACCCGTCCGCGCAGGTCGGCGTCGTCCACGGTCGCCAGGTCGCGCATCCGGTCGAGCGACTCCAGCACGGCGCGGGCGTGTGGGAGCAGGTCCTCGCCGGCGGTCGTGAGGACGAGGTGCCGTCCGGTGCGGTCGAACAGCCGCACGCCGAAGGTCCGCTCGAGCGAGGCGATCCCGGCCGACACCGTGGACTGCGCCGCCCAGAGGCGCTCGGCCGCCCGGGTCACGCTGCCCTCGGCGGCGACGGTCACGAACTGTTCGAGCAGGCGGGTCTCCATCACCCCATCATCGATCCGATCGATGGACGGCATCAAGAGCATCCGTTGGACTCGATGCTCGGCGCGCGCGATCATCGGAGCATGTCAACCGTGACCGACACCCGGACGGGCGCTCTCCCCGCCACCGCAAGCGCTCCCGCGAGCGACCGCGTCCCGGCCCCGCGCGGTCGTCGTGCGCACACCCGTCGGCGCCACGGCTTCGGCTTCTGGGCCGTCGCCTTCGCGTTCCTGTCGGTGATGGCCTTCGCGACCGTCCCCGCACCGCTGTACGTCATCTACCAGGCACGGGACGGCTTCCCGACGTTCACCACCACGATCATCTTCGCCGCGTACGGCGTCGGGGTCGTCGGGTCCCTGTACCTGGCCGGGCACCTCAGCGACGTGCACGGGCGGAAGCCGCTCATCCTCGTGTCGATCGCGCTCGAGCTCGTCGCCGCCGTGCTGTTCCTGGTCTGGAACGACGTCACCGGCCTCATCGTCGCGCGGCTCGTGACCGGCCTCGGCGTCGGCACGCTCACCGCCACGGCGACCGCCCACCTCGGTGAGCTGCGTGTCCGTGCGACCGGTTCGTCCGACTCGGCGAAGGGCGCGAGCGTCGCCGCCGGTGCCGTGAACCTCGGCGGGCTGTCGCTCGGTGCCCTCGTCGGGGGTGCGCTCGCCGAGTTCGTCGGAGCGCCGCTCATGGTGCCGTACGTCGTGTTCGTCGTCGCGCTGACCGTGGCCTTCGTGCTCGTCCTCGTCGTGCCGGAGACCGTCGCCCGCCCCGAGACCCGTGTGCCCTACCGCCCGCAGCGCATGCAGGCGCCGGAGGGCAAGGCCGCCGCGTTCTGGGCGGCCGGTGCCGCAGCGTTCGCGGCCCTCGCGGTCCAGGGGCTCTTCACATCGGTCGCCCCGGGGTTCCTCGGCACCACCTTCCACGTCACCGACCGACTGGCGGCCGGTGCGACGACCTTCGGGGTGTTCGCCGCGAGCGCCGTCTCGCAGATCGTGTTCGCCCGACTCACGCAGCGCACGCAGATCCGACTCGGCATGGTGCTCCTGGTCGGCGGCCTGGCGGTGCTCGCCGTCGCCGCGGTCCTGCTGCAGGTCGCCGGCTTCATCGGCGGTGGCGTCGTGGCGGGCGCCGGGGTCGGGCTGCTCTTCCGGGCCAGCATCGCGAGTGCCGGAGCCCTGGTCGGTCCCGAGCGTCGGGGCGGGGTGCTCGCGGCCACGTTCCTCATCGCGTACGCCGGGCTGACGGTGCCGGTCGTGGCCGTCGGGGCGGCGCTCCTGGTGATCCCGACCCTGCCCGTCCTGATCGGGTACGTGGTGCTCGTCGCCGTCCTGGCCGTCATCGCCGGCACCCGACTGGCCGCGCGCGCCTGACGCGGGGCGGGCCTCCCGTCCGCCCGTCGCATCCCGGAACCAGGTCCCGGACACCGAACCACGCGATCGCGCGGTGTCGTGTCCGGAACCTGGTTCCGTCGTCAGGGTCGCACTCCCGGCATACTGGGCGCGTGCCCCAGAACCGCAACCGTCCCGTGATCACGGGGATCGCGGCCGTGGTGGCCGCCGGTCTCCTCGCCGGCGGGCTGTTCCTGACGGCGAGGCAAGGCGCGGACGACCCGACCATCGGCGCCGGATCGAGCTCCGGGACGCCGAGCGACGCTGCGACCGCCTCCGGCGACGGCACCGTCACGATCACCCGCACCGGGCCGGACCTGCCCGGCGACACCACCCTGGCGCGGTGCGACTCCACGACCCAGGCGGCCGTCGCCCAGTACGACACCGCGGCGCTCGGGCGGGTCACCCTGCAGTGCGGCACCTCGGCACAGGGCTACGAGCACATCCGGCAGCGGCACACCGCCGACTGGCAGGGAGTCGTCGCGGGCCACGGTTCCCGCGACTGGGACGACGCGATGCTCACGGCCGTGCAGACGGCGCTGGTCGCACCGCGAGCAGGGTTCCCGGTCGACGCCGGCGACGGCAAGGTCTGCTACGCGGCGCCGGTGCGGTTCGACGACGGGTCGCGCCCGGATGCGGACCCGTTCGTGAAGGTCATCGTCTCCGCCACCACCGACCGCGTCATCACGGCGTACCCGACGCGCACCGACGACTGCTGACGCGGGCGGGGCGAACGCCGACCCCGAACGACACTCTCGATGTCGTACGACGTCGAGGATGTCGTCTCCGGGCACCGGCAACAGTGCGCGCGTGCAACGAACGACGAAGCCGATGTCGTACGACGTCGACGAAGTCGTTCCGCGTCGACACGCACAACGCCCGCCAGCACCGCTACGCGTGCACCTCGTGCTCGTGCCGCCGGTGCGACGCGGGCTCCAGCTGGAAGGTCGAGTGCTCCACGGGCACGTCGAAGTGCTCCGCCACGCACTGCTGCAGCTCGTCGAGGATCCGCGGAGCGTGCGCCGTCGAGAAGCACTCGTCATCCACCACCACGTGCGCGGTCAGGTTCGGGACCCCCGTCGCCACCAGGGTCGCGTGCAGGTCGTGCACGGCGATGACGTGCTCGAGCTCGAGGATGTGGCCCCGCACGTCGTCGAGGTCGAGCCCCGGCGGCGTGGACTCGAGCAGCACGTTCGCGGTCTCGCGCAGCAGCCGGATCGCCCGCGGCAGGATGAGCAGGCCGATCAGGATCGCGGCGACCGAGTCGGCACGCTCCCACCCGGTCAGCATGAGCACGATCGCGGCGGCGATGACGGCGACGGAGCCGAGGGTGTCGTTGAGGACCTCGAGCCGGGCGGCGCGCGAGGTGAAGCCCTCGCCGGAGGCCCGCAGCAGCACGCCGTAGGCCACCAGGTTGCCGACGAGTCCGATGATGCCGAAGACGAGGAGCGGTCCGGAGTGGATCTCGGCGGGCACGAACAGCCGTTGGATCGCGGAGATGATCACGAAGACGCCGACCGCGAGCAGGATCGCCGCCTGCGCCGTGGCGCCGAGCACCTCGGCACGTTGGAAGCCCCACGTGCGCTGCGTCGTCGGGCTGCGGCGAGCGAGCCGCGTCGCGACGAGTCCGATGCCGAGCCCACCGGTGTCGACGACCATGTGCCCGGCGTCGACCAGCAGCGCGAGGGAACCCGTGACGACGGCACCGACGACCTCGGCCAGCAGGATCGTCGCCGAGATGCAGAACGCGATGAGCAGTGCGCGCTCGGACGCGTGCCCGTGCGAGTGCCCTGCTCCGTGGTCGTGACCCATGTGCCACATCGTAGGGATCGGCACCGACGACATGCCAGGATCGGGACGTGACCCGGTCGCCCTACGAGCTGTCCACACCATCCGACGTGCTGGCCCGGTTGCACCCGCGGATCTCGGCGTACTTCGGCGCGATCCCGCCCGGTCACGTCGGCCGCGGTGAAGGGGTGTTCGACGTCGTCGGCACACCGCGCCGGTGGCTCTGGCCCCTCCTCGCCTGGTTCGCCCGCGATTCCGTCATGTTCCCGGTCTGGGAACGGGACGTCCCCTTCACGGTCGAGAACCACCCGGCTCGCGTCCGTCGTGGTCGTGCCGGACGGGAGGCCCGCCCCGCGGTCCGCGCGCACCGCACCTTCCGGTTCCGCTCCGGCAGCCGCACGATGGTGGACGCCATCACCGCCGAACCGGACGGCCTGGTCGACCACCTCGGTCGCCACGGGCGCGTCAGCGCCCGGCTCCGGGCGGAGGTCGACGCGCACGGGCCGGACGCGGGCGCCCTGCGCCTGGTCTCCACGCGCGTGACGTTCCGTGCGATGGGACGCGAGGTGCGCCTCCCGGCCCTCATCGCACCACGTGTGACGCTGATGGAACGATTCGATGACGAAGCGGACCTCCAGCGCGTGTCCCTGGTGCTCTCGGCGCCGGTGCTCGGCACGCTGTACCGGTACGAGGGGGCGTTCCGGTACGAGATCGCGCCGGACACAGGACGGGGATGAGATGAGCGACCAGAAGGGCCGCGTCGTGATCGCGGGAGCGAGCGGGTTCGTGGGGCAGTACCTGCGCGATGCCTTCACCGAAGAGGGCTACGAGGTCGTCACGGTGGGCCGGACCGGTGATGCGGTGTGGGGCAACACCCTGCGCATCCGCGAGCTCGTCGACGGTGCGGCCCTCGTCGTGAACATGGCGGGCAAGAGCGTCAACTGCCGGTACGGCCGCCAGAACCGCGCCGAGATCACGCGCTCGCGGGTGGACACCACGCTCGAGCTCGCCGAGGCCATCCGCACCGCCGAGCAGCCGCCACCGCTGTGGCTGAACGCCTCGACGGCGACGATCTACCGGCACGCCGACGACCGCCCCCAGGACGAACTGACCGGCGAGCTCGGCGAGGGCTTCTCGGTCTCCGTGGCGCGCGCGTGGGAGGACGCGTTCTTCGGCGCCGACCTGCCGTCGACCCGTCGGGTGGCACTCCGGATGGCGATCGTGTTCGGCGACGGCAGCGCACTCGTGCCGCTCCTCCGACTGGCGCAGACGGGCCTCGGCGGGCCGCAGTACGACGGCGCCTGGGTGCCGACGCGTTCCCGACTGCGGGCGGGGACGTACCACCACCACCGGCCGACCCGCGGCCGACAGCGGTTCAGCTGGGTGCACATCGCCGACGTCCTCGGCTCGATCCGGTTCGTCCGCGACCACCCGGAGCTCGAGGGGCCGGTGAACGTGTCGAGCCCGAACCCGTCCGACAACCGGACCGTGATGGCGACGATCCGCGACGCCGTGGGCCGCCGGTTCGGACTGCCGACGCCGCGGTGGATGCTCGAGGTCGGGTCCTTCGCCATCCGCACCGAGACCGAACTGGTGCTCAAGAGCCGGTGGGTGGTGCCGACCCGGTTGACCCAGGCGGGTTACGAGTTCCGGTACCCGCACCTGCGCGGTGCGCTCGCCGGGATCATCGCGGAGCGTCGCCAGCACCGGGGCTGAGCACCGGCACCGGGACCCCGTCGATCGGCGCCGGCACCGGGACCCCGTCGACCGGCGTGGGGACCGGCTCGTCTGACAGCCGCGCCGGTCGCGACGACCACAGCACCGCCCCGACCACGACGGCGCCGGCGGGCACCTCGACCAGGTCGGGCACCTCGCCGAAGGCCGCCCACGACGCGAGCACACCGACGACCGGAACGAGCATCGAGAACGGCGCGACCGTGCTCGACGGGTAGGTCGCCATCAGTCGCGACCAGATCCCGTAGCCGACCAGGGTCGCGACGAGCACGATGTAGAGCAGGCCGAGGTCCGCCGGCAGGGCCTCGATGGTGAAGGCCGTGCCGAGTGCGGCGCCGATGCGGTCCGGCCCCTCGACCACGAACGACAGCACGGCCATCGGGATCGGCGGCACGACCGACCACCAGAGCGTCAGGTGCAGCGGGTTCGCGGCTCCTGCTCGTCGGGTCGCGACGTTGCCGATCGCCCACCCGAGCGCGCCGCACAGCGCCAGCACCACCGGCAGCAGGGCCGCCGTCTGCGAGCGGTGCAGGGCGATCAGGCCGAGGGCGGCGACTGCGATCGTCACGCCGATGACCTGTCGCCCGGTGAGCCGTTCGCGCAGGAACACCCCGGCGAGCACCACGGTGAACGGCGCCGAGGCCTGCAGCACGAGCGAGGCGAGCCCGGACGGCATCCCCGACGCCATGCTCAGGTACAGGAACGAGAACTGCAGCACCCCGAGCCCGAACCCGACGAGCAGCAGCCGCCCGAACGGGATCTTCGGCCGCGGCACGAACAGCAGCGTGGGGACCGCCAGGATCGTGAACCGCAGGGCCGCGAGCAGGAACGGCGGGAAGTGCTCGAGGGCGAGCGCGGTCGCGGGGAAGTTCAGGCCCCAGACGACGGCGACGACCAGGGCGAGGAGGCGGTCACGGTTGGTCATGCTCCGATCGTGGTGGCTCCGAAGGTGTAGGACCAGCGAATTGTTCGCAACCGACGTTGTAGCCTCCCTGCATGGTCGACTTCGACGTGCACCTGCTCGCCGTCCTCCGCGAACTCGCCGAGCGCGGCAGCGTCACCGCCGTCGCCGAGGCCACGCACCGCACGCCCAGCGCGGTGTCGCAGCAACTGCAGACGCTGCAGCGGCAGGTGGGCGTTCCGCTCGTCGAGCGCATCGGACGCGGCGTCCGGCTCACCGCCCACGGCGAGGTGCTGGCCGGCCTGTCCGCCGGCGTCGCCACGGCGATCGCCCGGGTCGACGCCGCGTGGCAGGAGCACCTGGGCGGCGCGACGGGCCGCGTCGACCTCGCGATCTTCCCGTCGGCGGCCGAACTGCTGCTGCCCGGAGTCCTCACCCGGATGCGCGCGCACCCCGGTATCGAGCTCGCCCTCGTCGACGTGGACGTCAGCGAGGGGGAGTTCGCACCCCTGGCCGCCGACCACGACATCGTCGTCGGACACCGGTCGGACGGGGTGCGGCCGGCGGACCAGGGATCGGTCGAGACCGTGCCGCTCCTGCGCGAACCGCTCGACGTCGCGGTGCCACCGGGACACCGGCTCGCCGGTCGTGAGCGGGTCGGGATCGACGAGGTCGTCGGCGAGACCTGGATCGGCGTGCCCGAGGGCTACCCGATCGACCGGGTCCTGCAGGCGATGGCGGCGGCGTCGGACGCCCCGCCGAGCGTCGCCTTCCGGACGATCCACCTGCCCGTCATCGAGAACCTGGTCGCAGCGGGCCACGGGGTCGCGCTCGTGCCGCGGTACACGTCGGGCACCCGGGCGTCCGGCCGGTTCCACCTGGCCGAGCTGGCCGACGTGCGTGCGGGGCGCCGGATCGAGGCGCTGGTCCGCCCCGACCGTGCGGTCCGCCCCGTGGTGCGCACCGTCCTGGAGGCGCTGGTCGCCGAGGCCCTGGACGTCACCACCTGAGACGGCCGCGCCCACTGCCGGGCGCACGCCGTGCCTCCAGTCCGGGTGTGCGCCACGGCAGACCCGCTTCGTGCGCGGAAACGCGCTCAGCGCACCTGGAACGGTGTGCCGAGCGGCAGGAGCTCGGCCAGGGCGCTGATGTCGGCGTTGTGCATGCGGATGCAGCCGTGCGAGGCAGCGGTCCCGATGCTCGAGCTGTCGTCGGTGCCGTGCAGACCGATCTGGCCCGGGCCGCCGCCGAACGAGTTGAGGACGTCCGAGAACGCCGTCGTGCCGTACGCGTACGGGCCGTAGCCGCTGTTCGTCGGGGCGAGCAGCTCGGTCAGGGCGAAGCGGCCGGTCGGCGACGGGGTGCCGCCGGTGCCGGTCGCGACGGGGTAGCTGTCGACGACCTTGCCGTCCTTGTACAGGTCGAGCGTGTTCTCCGCGCGGGTGACCACGATGGCGTACGGGTCCTCGGTGAGGGTGACCGCGCTCGTCGGGACCCACCCGGTGCTGCCGTTCGGACGCTGTGCGAGCTGTACCTGCGCCCAGCCGTCCCGCTGGTCGACCACACGGAAGACGAGTGGTGCGCCGGACTGCTGCGGGTTCGACAGGGTGGTCGTGGCCGCGCCGCCGGGCGTACGGCTGACCGGCACGCTGTCACCGCGGACGGCCGCGACGGTCGTGCTCGCGGGCGCGTCGACCGCATCGGTGGGGCCTGCGGAGCGCGTCGGGCCCGGTGTCGCCGTGGGGGTCGGCGTCGCGCTCGCGGCGACGGACCGTGTCGGGGTCGGCGCGGGGGCCGCCGACAGGGGGCCGAAGGCGACGAACGCCACCGCCCCGGCGCAGACGACGGCCACGGCGGCGGCGATCAGTGTCGCGCGCCGCCGTGGCTCGGTCGGCAGGACGGGCAAGATCAGCCCGTGAAGGTCGCCGTTCCGGGCACCGGCACGGCGACCGGCGCCGTGGCCGCGTCAGCCGTCACGGTGAGCGTCGTCGCGGCCGTCTGCCCCGACGACAGGCCGACGAGACCGAGCACGTAGGTGCCGGCCGAGTCGACGAGGTCGGCGGGCAGGACGATGGTCCCGGAGACGTTGCCGTCAGCGTCGGCGCGGAACTGGACGCCGGGGATCGCGACGGCGTCGGCTGCGTCGCCGACGGCAGCGGTGACGACCTCGTTCGGGGCGAAGCCCGAGCCCTGCACGCGGACACCGGTGGTGGTGGCCTCGGTCAGCGTGGCGGAGGTGGTGAGCAGACGTGCTGCCGCGGTGGGCTGCGGCGTGAAGTACGTCGTGGTGTCGTCGATGCGCAGGGCCGAGATCGAACCGCTGGCGTCGGCGGCGAGGGCCTGGGCGTCGGACTCGAGCGGCGAGGCGAGGCTCTTCAGCTCGCCGCCGGGGGCGGTGGTCGCGTCAGGAGCCTCGGTGGTCGGCGGCGTCGGGGCGGTCGTCGGCGTCTCGGTGGGCGCGGGGGTCTCGGTCGGGGCGGGCGTCTCGGTCGGGGCCGGCGTCTCGGTCGGAGCGGGCGTCTCGGTCGGCTCGTCGGTCGCGGGCGGTGCGGGAACCTCGGCGGTGATGTCGATGCCGACGTAGACGACGTAGCCGACGACCTCGGCGTCTGCTGCCTTCAGGTCGGTGGCGAGCTTCGAGGTCGACTCGACCTCGCCGGTGGCGGGGTCGATCCACCGGGTGAGGCCGTCGCTGACACCGTCGGTGTTGCGGGCGTCGGTGGCGAAGACGACGGTCTGGGCGCTGGTGTCGCCGCCCTCCTGGATCGCGAGGCCGAAGCTCGTCGCCCCGGTCGTGGTGGTGCTGAGGCCGGAGGCGAGCGCCCCGACCTCGCCGCCGGGCACCGGCTTCGTCAGGCCGCGGACCAGGCCGACGGCCTCGCCGTCGGAGACCGACAGGCCGTCCTCGTCGAGCGTCGCGAAGTCGGTGATCTTCCCGCCGGCGGTCGGGTCGGACAGCGCCGCCCAGTACCACTTGTCGTTCAGCGGGACGGTGCCCTCGGGTGCCGCAGTGAAGTCGGCGGCCGAGTCGGTCCAGGTCACGATCGCCGACGCGGCGGTGGTCGTCTGGTTCGCGGTGGAGACGGTGGGGACGAGCGCAGCGGTGACGCCGAGCACGGTGGCGCCGACGGCGGCCGCGGTGATGCGGGAACGAAGCACGGTGTGGAGATCCATCCGGTCAGAGGACAGGGGTCGTCCTCTGTGACGCCCCCGTGCTGAGACGATGCTCAGCGGAACGAACCTACCGACTTCATGAGGATTCCGCACCCCTTTGGGGCACAGTGTTCACATCGTGCAGGTGAACAGCGTCAGACGTCGAGGTGGTCGACCAGCTCGTCCGCCAGGCCCGTGTACGTCGCCGGCGTCAGGTTCGTCAGCCGGGCCTTCGCACCGTCCGAGATGTCCAGACCGTTCACGAACACGATGAGGTCCTGCTGGGTCACCCGCTTGCCGCGGGTGAGGTCCTTGAGCATCGCGTAGGGGTCCTCGATGTTCGACTGCCCGGCGGTGACCTCGGCACGGATGACCGTCTGGATCGCCTCGGCGAGGACCTCCCAGTTGTGGTCGAGGTCGTCGGCGAGCTTGGCCTCGTTCACCGAGATCTCGCCCAGGCCGCGGCGCAGGTTGTCGAGCGCGAGCAGCGAGTGCCCGAACGCGACGCCGATGTTCCGCTGCGTGGTCGAGTCGGTCAGGTCGCGCTGCAGACGGCTCGTCACCAGGGTCTCGGACAGGGTGGAGAACAGCGCCGACGAGATCTCGAGGTTCGCCTCGGCGTTCTCGAACTTGATCGGGTTGATCTTGTGCGGCATCGTCGACGACCCGGTGGCACCGGCGACCGGGATCTGCGTGAAGTACCCCATCGAGATGTAGGTCCACACGTCGGTCGCCAGGTTGTGCAGGATGCGGTTGGCGTGCCGGATCCGGTCGTACAGCTCGGCCTGCCAGTCGTGCGACTCGATCTGCGTGGTGAGCGGGTTCCAGGTGAGTCCCAGGCCCTCGACGAACTCGCGCGACAGCGTCGGCCAGTCGGCCTCGGGGTCCGCGGCGAGGTGGGCCGAGAAGGTGCCGGTCGCGCCGGAGAACTTGCCGAGGTACTCGCCGCCCTCGATCTGGGCCAGGACGCGCTCGAGCCGGTAGACGACGACCGCGAGCTCCTTGCCGAGCGTCGACGGGGTCGCGGGCTGCCCGTGCGTGTGGGAGAGCATCGGGACGGCGCGCAACTCGACCGCGAGGGTCCGCAGCTTCTCGAGCACGGCACGGTACGCCGGCAGCCAGACCTGGTCGACGGTGTCGCGCACGGTCAGGGCGTACGACAGGTTGTTGACGTCCTCGCTCGTGGCGGCGAAGTGGGTCAGCTCGGCGATCGCGTCCAGCCCGAGCTCCGAGAGCCGGCGGCGGACGAAGTACTCGACGGCCTTGACGTCGTGGCGGGTCGTCGCCTCGATCTCGGCGAGTTCGGCGATCTGGTCGTGGCCGAAGGTCTCCACGATGCGCCGGAGCGCGGCCTTGTCGTCGACGCTGAGCGGCGAGGTGGTGAACATCGCGTGGTCGGTCAGGAAGACCAGCCACTCGACCTCGACCACGATGCGCGCACGGTTGAGCCCGGCCTCGGAGAGGTGCTCGCCCACCGTGTGCACGATCGGGTAGTAGCGCCCGTCGAGCGGGCTGATCGGCTGCGGGGGAAGGGGGGTCATGGGGCTCCCTGACGGACGGCCGGCTCGAGCTGGTGGAAGAGTGCCCGGCAGGCCCGTTCGACGGTCGAGAGCACTCGGTCGAACTCGTGCCGGTCCGCGTAGTACGGGTCCGGCACGTCGGTCTGCTGGGGCCAGGCGTCGTCGTACCGCAGCAGGAGCGTCACCTTTGCGGAGTCGTCCATGGTCGGTGCCCACGATCGCAGGACGCGTTCGTGGGAGCGGTCGAGTGCGACCACCAGATCGAGGTCCGGGAACCGGTCCGGGTCGAACTGACGGGCGCGATGCCTGCTGCCATCGTATCCGCGTGCCGCGAGGGCTGCGATCGTGCGCTCGTCGGCCGGTTCGCCGACGTGCCAGTCACCGGTGCCGGCCGACTCGACGTGGAAGCGGTCGGCGAGCCCGGCGTCCGCGGCGATCTGTGCGAAGACGACGCCGGCCATCGGGGACCGGCAGATGTTGCCACTGCAGACGAACGAGACGCGGAACGGGGCGTCGACGTCCGGGGCCATGGTCACATCATGACGCAGGGAGGTGTCCTCCGCGAGGTCCGTCCGCGTCACGCCCGCTGGCGGTTCAGCACCGGACGGACGAACAGCCCGATCAGCCAGGCGAAGACGGCGAGCACGAAGGCCCCGACGATGCCCCAGCCGAACGACTCGACCTCGAGCCCGAAGCCGAACGCGTCCGAGATGCCCGCGACGATGAGCAGCAGGACCGCGTTCACGATGAAGGAGATCAGCCCGAGGGTCAGGATGTAGATCGGGAACGCCACGATCCGGATCAGCGTGCCGATCACGGCGTTGACGAGCCCGAACACGAAGGCCACGAGCAGGTAGGTGAGCACGGTCGCCGTGGTCCCGCCGTCGCCGAACGCGGTGACGGAGACGCCGCTGACGATGAGCGTGGTGAGCCAGAGGGCCACGGCGTTGACGACGAGGCGGACGAGGAATCGCATGCACCCATGATGCCCTCCGACACCCGCGCAGTCACCAACACCGCCCGCACGGCCGCGGGTAGCCTGTGCAGGTGAGTGAGCAGCGTGTGCACATCCGGCCCGAGATCGCCGTCCTCCCCGCCTACAAGCAGGGACGCCAGGCCGCCGACGACGCCTTCAAGCTGTCGAGCAACGAGAACCCGTTCCCCCCGCTCCCCGGGGTGGTCCAGGCCGTGCAGGCGCAGACCGCGTTCAACCGCTACCCGGACGCCACCGCCCTGGCCGTCCGTGCCGCGCTCGCGAACCGCTTCGGACTGACCGCCGACGAGGTGCACGTCGCACCCGGCAGCGTCGCGATCCTGCACGAGCTCGCCCGCGCGACCTCCGGCCCGGGCGACGAGATCGTCTACGCCTGGCGGTCGTTCGAGGCCTACCCCGGCGTCGTCACCGTCGCGGGTGCCACGAGCGTGCAGGTGCCGAACCGGCCGGACGGCGGCCACGACCTCGACGCGATGGCCGCCGCCGTCACCGACCGCACCCGCATGGTGATCGTGTGCACGCCGAACAACCCGACCGGCCCGATCGTGACCGAGTCCGAGTTCGCGTCCTTCATGGCCGCGGTGCCGCAGTCCGTGCTGGTCGTGCTCGACGAGGCATACGCCGAGTTCGCCACCGACGAGGCCGCCGTGCACGGGCACCCGTTGCTGGCCCGCTACCCGAACCTGGTCGTCCTCCGGACATTCTCGAAGGCGTACGGTCTCGCCGGGCTGCGCGTCGGCTACGCCCTCGGCCCGGTGTACGTGCTCGAGGCGGTCCGCGCGTGCGCGATCCCCCTCTCCGTCACGGCCCAGGGGCAGGCGGCCGCACTGGCCAGCCTGGAACGCGAGGGTGAACTGCTCGAGCGGGTCTCCGAGATCGCCGCGCTGCGGGACCGCATCGTCACCGAGCTGCGCGAGCAGGGGTGGGCCGTGCCGGACGCCCAGGGCAACTTCGTCTGGCTGCCGACGGGGGACCGCACGGTCGCCGCGGCCGCCGCCTTCGAGGAGGCCGGCATCATCGTGCGGGCCTTCCCACCGGAGGGCATCCGCATCTCGATCGGCGAGCACGAGGCTGTGGAAACGCTCCTCGAAACGGCCCGCTCGCTTGTGGGGGACCTCCAGGTGGCCGACTGATGCCTGCCGCTACGCTGGCCCGCATGTCATTCCGCGCCGCGGCTCCCGCGACGACCACCGTCCGGCTCCTCGACCCCGAGGGTCGGTTCGTGGAGTCCGACGAGAACGCCGAGTTCGCCGCCGCCGCGCGGGCGATCCCCGACGAGACCCTGCTGGCGATGCACCGCCGCATGGTCCTCACCCGACGGTTCGACCACGCCGGCCACAACCTGCAGCGCACCGGCCAGCTCGGCCTCTGGGTGCCGAGTCACGGGCAGGAAGCGGCGCAGACCGGTTCCGCCTTCGCCCTGCGCGCCCAGGACCACGTCTTCCCCTCGTACCGCGAGCACGCCGTCACGATGCAGCGCGGTGTCGAGCCGATGGAGATCATCGCGATGTACCGCGGGCAGACCCACGGTGGATGGGACCCGGACCAGCGCGGCAACACGCACATCTCCACCCTGGTGATCGGCTCGCAGACCCTGCACGCCACGGGCTACGCGCTCGGCCAGAAGCTCGACGGCGACGTCGGCACGGGCGACCCCGACCGTGACGCGTGCTCCATCGTCTACTTCGGCGACGGCGCGACGAGCCAGGGCGACGTGAACGAGGCGTACGTGTTCTCGGCGTCGACGAAGGCGCCCGTCGTCTTCTTCCTGCAGAACAACCACTGGGCCATCTCGGTGCCGGTGTCGGTGCAGTCCCCGACGCCGCTCGTCGACCGTCCCCGCGGCTTCGGGATCCCGAGCGTCCTGATCGACGGCAACGACATCCTCGCCTCGTACACGGCCTCGGTCGTCGCCACCGACCACGCCCGCAGCGGCCAGGGTCCGGCCTTCATCGAGGCCGACACCTACCGCATCGGCGCGCACACCAGCTCGGACGACCCGAGCCGGTACCGCGCCGACGGCGAGCTCGAGGACTGGGTCCGACGCGACCCGATCGTCCGCTCCGAGGCGTACCTGCGCTCGAAGGGCGCGACCGACGAGCAGTTCGCCGCGTTCGACGAAGAGGGCGAGGACATCGCCGCCGACGTCCGCCGCCGCACCGTGGCGCTGACCCCGCCGTCCGTCGACGTCATGTTCGACAACGTCTACCGCGAGCCGCACCCGCTGGTCGCCGAGCAGAAGGCCTGGCTCGAACAGTACGAGGCCGGCTTCGAAGGGGGCGCCCACGCATGAGCACCACCGAGCAGCTCTTCGACTACACGCTGCGCTCCCACCCGGGCGCCGGCGAGGTCCCGAGCGACCCCACCCCGACCCTGCCGATGGCGAAGGCCCTCAACGCCGGGCTCGCTGCGGCGATGCAGGCCGACGACAAGGTCCTGCTGATGGGCGAGGACATCGGCCAGCTCGGCGGCGTCTTCCGCATCACCGAGGGCCTGCAGGACCGGTTCGGCCCCGAGCGCGTGCGGGACACCCCGCTCGCCGAGGCCGGCATCATCGGCACCGCGATCGGCCTCGCCCTGCGCGGCTACCGCCCGGTCGTCGAGATCCAGTTCGACGGCTTCGTGTGGCCCGGCTTCGACCAGATCACCTCGCAGCTCGCGAAGATGGCGAACCGGCTGCCGGCGCACATGTCGCTGCCCGTCGTCATCCGCATCCCCTACGGCGGCCACATCGGCGCCGTGGAGCACCACCAGGAGTCGCCCGAGGCGTACTTCGCGCACACCCCCGGTCTGCGCGTGGTCAGCCCGAGCACCCCGAACGACGCCTACTGGATGATCCAAGAGGCCATCGCCTCGAAGGACCCGGTCGTCTTCCTCGAGCCGAAGTCGCGCTACTGGCCCAAGGGCCAGGTCGACCTCGTCGACGGGCACGTCCCGATGCACACCACGCGTGTGGCACGCACCGGCACTGAGGTCACCCTCGTCGGCCACGGTGCGATGGTCGCGACCCTCATGCAGGCCGCCGAGCTCGCCGAGTCCGAGGGCACGAGCTGCGAGGTCATCGACCTCCGCTCGATCTCGCCCATCGACTGGGACCCGATCCTCACCTCGGTCCGCAAGACCGGTCGCCTCGTCATCGCGCAAGAGGCGTCCGGCTTCGTCAGTGTCGGCAGCGAGATCGCCGCCACCGTCGCCGAGAAGGCGTTCTACACGATGCAGGCGCCGCCGCTGCGGGTGTCCGGGTTCGACATCCCGTTCCCGGTCTCGAAGCTGGAGCACCTGCATCTGCCGGACGCCGACCGCGTCCTCGAGGCCGTCGACCGCGCCCTCGCGTACTGATCCAGCTCGACTGACCCAACTCGTCCGAACGCCGAAGGAGCCGTAAGTGGCCGTCGCCGAATTCCCCCTGCCCGACGTGGGCGAAGGCCTCACCGAGGCCGAGATCGTGCAGTGGCGCGTCGCGATCGGGGACGAGATCACCGTCGACCAGGTCCTGGTCGAGATCGAGACCGCGAAGTCGCTCGTCGAGCTGCCGTCGCCGTTCGCCGGCACCGTCACGGGGCTGCTCGTGTCCGAGGGTGACACGGTCGAGGTCGGCAAGCCGATCATCCGTGTCGAGTCCGACGCGTCGGTCGCGTCCGGTGCACCAGTCGCCGCTCCGGCCGCGCCGGCGGTTCGGCCGGGAGGCCCGGCACCGGTCGCCGACAGCGTCCCGACCTCGCCCGTGGTCGCCCCGACCCCGCCGGCAGCGCCCGCCCCGGTGGCTCCGGTCGCGCAGACCCAGCCCGCCCCCGCGGCGGCCCCGGCACCTGCTGCTGCACCTGCTCCCGTCGTCGCTGCCGCGCCCACGGCTGCACCGGCAGCACCGGTGCAGCCCGTCGCCGACGGCGCCTCCGTCGTCGGGACGGACGAGTCCTCCGGCGCCGTCCTCGTCGGCTACGGCTCGGCGACCTCGTCGCCGTCGCGTCGCAAGCCGGGCGCCCGCCGGGCCGCAGCCCTCGCGGCCGAGGCGAGCCGTTCCTCCAGTGTGGATGCGCAAGCAGCGGCCGAAGCGGCCAGCGATCCCGGTGAGGACACCACCGCCGAGGCGATCGCCGGTCTGGCCTCCGCGCCCGCGCGCAAGCAGACCCTCGCGACCAACGTGCTCGCGAAGCCGCCGATCCGGAAGCTCGCGAAGGACCTCGGTGTCGAGCTGACCGAGATCGTCGCGACCGGGTTCGCCGGCGAGGTCACCCGCGACGACGTCATCCGGCACGCGAAGCAGGCCAGCGTCTTCCGCAACATCGAGACGCCCGAGTGGGGCGAGGTGCGCAGCGAGACGATCCCGGTCAAGGGCGTCCGCAAGGCCATCGCGACCGCGATGACCACCTCGGCGTTCACCGCACCGCACGTGTCGCTGTTCGTCGACGTCGACGCGACCCACACGATGGAGTTCGTCAAGCGGCTGAAGGCGTCGCCGACGTTCGCCGGCGTCAAGGTCTCGCCACTGCTGATCGTGGCGAAGGCCGTCATCTGGGCCGTCCGCCGCAACCGTTCGGTGAACTCCACCTGGACCGATCGCGAGATCATCGTCCACCACTTCGTGAACCTCGGCATCGCCGCGGCGACCCCTCGTGGGCTCATCGTGCCGAACATCAAGGACGCGCAGGACATGTCGCTGCTCGAGCTGGCGCAGGCGCTCGAGGAACTCACCCTCACCGCCCGTGACGGCAAGACGACGCCGAAGCAGATGGCGAACGGCACCGTCTCGATCACGAACATCGGCGTGTTCGGCATGGACACCGGGACCCCGATCCTCAACCCGGGCGAGGTCGCGATCGTCGCCATGGGCACGATCAAGCCGAAGCCGTGGGTCGTCGACGGCGAGGTCCGGTCGCGCATGGTGACGACCATCGGCGCCTCGTTCGACCACCGCGTCGTCGACGGCGACGTTGCATCGCGGTTCGTGCACGACGTGGCCTCGGTGCTCGAGGAGCCGGCGCTCCTGCTCGACTGAGTGCGTGCGGCCTTCCGCAAACGTCGCGTGGTGTTCACACGGATGTCGGTGGTGCGGGGGATGATCGGGGCATGGTCCACCAGCTCCTGACCCCCTCGCAGGAGATCCGAACGGATCGCCTCCTGCTCACCCCGCTCACGCCGGCCGACATCGACGACGTGCACGCGGTGTTCGCCGACGCCCGCACCTGGCAGCACCTGCCGAGCGGACGGCACGTCGCCCGGAGTTCGAGCGTGGACCTGGTGCAGCGGAAGATCGGTGGTCGGGCCCGACACGGACTCGGTTCGTGGGCCGTCCGCACGGCTGCAGACCACGCGTTCGTCGGGGTCGGCGGGGTCGACATGACCGCCGGCGGGGTCTGGAACCTCGGGTACCGGTTGGCTCCCGCGGCCTGGGGGCAGGGCTTCGCGTCCGAGATCGCCCTCGCTGCCGTGCGAGCCGCCGCCGAGACCGCGCCGGACGTCCCCGTGACGGGTCGCGTGCTCACGAACAACCCGGCGTCGGCTGCGGTGCTCCGTCGTGCCGGGCTGTCACTCGTGTGGCAGGGGGCTCCCGGGGTGCAGACGTCGTCCGCCGCGGGGGTCGAGGGGCAGGTCTGGACCGACCGGCTGCTCTCCGACGAACAGTTCGCCTGGCTCGTCCGCAACGCCTGAACCCTCCCGCCGGTCCACGCGGAACGTCACGCACGTTGGCGTTCCGAGGTCGACTCGCTACTGTGATGGGAACTGGTCATGTCCGCGCATGACCACCACCCAGGACCAGCAACGGAGCACGAGGGACGCATGACGAGCCGCATCACCGAGGGTGCCGAACCGAAGCACCAGCAGCTGCGGCGCATCCTGCTCGACCTCGCTACCGCCCGTCTGGCCCCCGGCGCCGCGATCCCGTCCGAACGCCAGCTCATCGCCGAGTACGGCGTCTCACGGATCACCGTGCGCGAAGCACTCGGGCAGCTCGTCAACGAGGGCTACCTCGAGCGTGTGCGCGGCAAGGGCACGTTCGTGGCGCACCGACCCGTGCAGTCGACGCTGCACCTGGCGTCGTTCACCGAGGAGATGCGGGCGATGGGCCACGTCCCGACCACGGTTGTGCTGGTGCGCGAGGAACGTGTGCCGCCGAGTGACACCGTGGCGGCGCTGCGGCTCGACGCCGAGGTGTCGGCCTTCCACGTGAAGCGACTCCGGATGGCGGACGGCGCTCCGGTGTCGATCGACGACGCCTGGCTCGTGGCCGATGCGTTCCCGGGCCTGCTCGACCACGACCTGTCCGGGTCGGTGTACTCGATCATCGCGAACGAGTACGGCACCCCGATCGACCGGGCACAGCAGACGGTGGCCGCGAACCCGGCCGCCGACGACGTCGCGACCCTGCTCGGCACGAAGACCGGTGCTCCGGTGCTCGAGTTCGACCGGGTGTCGTACGCGGGGGAGCGCCCCGTGGAGCACACCCGCAGTTGGTACCGCTCGGACCGCTACCGCGTGCAGATGGAGGTCACCGCGACCCCGGCGGTCGCGTAGTCCGGCACGAACGCGAAAGCGACTGTGTACCGCGAACAGTTCGCGGTACACAGTCGCTTCGGCGGGAAGAACCGGGGAAGGACCGGGGAAGGACCAGGGTGTGCCCGGGTCAGACCTCGAACAGGGTGTCGCCGTCGAGCACCGTGGTGCCCACCGTGCCCTGGTCGACGGTGTCCGGCGCGGAGCCGAGCACCACGACGGGGCAGATCGGCGAGTAGCCAGCGGCCGAGATCACCGACGGGGTGAACCGGACGACGGGGTCGCCGGCCGTGACCGTCGAGCCCTCGGTGGCGAGGAGCTCGAAGCCCTCGCCCGACAGCTTCACGGTGTCGATGCCGACGTGCACGAGGACGTCCGTGCCCGCCGAGCCCTGCAGGGCGAACGCGTGCGGGTGCAGCTTCACGATGGTGCCGTCGACCGGGGCCACCGCGGTGACCGCGCCCTCGACGCCCGTCGGGTCGACGGCGACACCGGCGCCGACGAGCTGGCCGGCGAACACCGGGTCCGGCACGTCAGCGAGGGCGACGACCGGGCCGGCGAACGGCGTGCGGACCGCCGTCACAGTTCGTCCTGGATGTCCTGCGCGAGGTTGTCGGCGACCGTGCCGACGATGACCTGCCAGCCGGTGCCGCCGCCGACGACGGCCTGGGCGCCCGCAGCCTGCAGCGCGGCCTTGTCGACGAGGTCGCCGTCCTCGACCTCGACACGGAGGCGCGTGATGCAGCCCTCGACCTCTTCGATGTTGTCGGCACCGCCGAGCGCGGCGATGATGTCGGCTGCCTTGATGTCGGCCATCGTTTCCTCCTCGTTAAGGGTTTTCGTACCAGGTTGACACGGGACCGGTCTCGGTTCAGACTACGGAACTGGTCATGACCGGACAGGACCGGACCTGGCGACACCGCCGAGGTTACCTGCGCTGGCTGCACGACTCAACTCACCCCGACAGCTCCACCCAATGACGAGAGGACCTCCGATGAGCGCCACCACTGCCACGGACGTGCCGGAGAAGAAGAAGCCGAAGAAGCAGTCCCGGCTCTTCGCCAACGCCCAGCGCCTCGGACGGAGCCTGCTCCTGCCGATCGCGGTCATGCCCGCCGCGGGCATCCTGAACCGCATCGGGCAGCCCGACCTGCTCGGCGCGATCCCCGGCTTCGAGACGGGAGCGGGAGTCATCTCGGCTGCCGGACAGGCCATCTTCACCTGGCTGCCGCTCCTCTTCGCGGTCGGCATCGCGATCGGGTGGGCGAAGAAGTCGGACGGCACGACCGCTCTGGCCGCCGTCGTCGGGTACATGGTCATGTACCAGGTGTTCGCAGTCATGTCGCCGGTTGTGCTCGCGGGGGTCAAGGACGCGAACGGTGACCAGGCGACCATCAACTTCGGTGTCCTCGGCGGCATCGTGATGGGGCTCGTCTCGGCGGTCATGTGGGAGAAGTTCCACCGCACGAAGATGCCCGACTTCCTGGGCTTCTTCTCCGGTCGTCGCCTCGTCCCGATCCTGACCGCTGCGGCTGGTCTCGTCATCGCCGTGCTCATGGCATTCGTCTACCGCTACTTCGACATCGCGCTCACGGCAGCCGGTACCGCCGTTGCGGACAACGCCGTCATCGGTGGCGGCATCTTCGGGTTCGCGAACCGCATGCTCATCCCGATCGGCCTGCACCAGCTGCTCAACTTCTTCCCGTGGTTCCAGCTCGGCAGCTTCACGAACGCGGCCGGCGACATCGTGCACGGCGACATCCCGCGCTTCCTCGCCGGCGACCCGACCGCTGGCATCTTCCAGACCGGCTTCTTCCCGATCATGATGTTCGCGCTGCCGGCCGGTGCGCTCGCGATCTGGCGCAACGCCAAGCCGCAGAACCGCAAGCTCGTCGGCGGCATCATGATCTCGGCCGCGCTCACCTCGTTCGTGACCGGCATCACCGAGCCGCTCGAGTACTCGTTCATGTTCGTGGCGTTCCCGCTGTACATCATCCACGCGGTGCTCACCGGGACCTCGCTGGCGCTGGTCAACGCCCTCGGGATCCACGACGGGTTCTCGTTCTCGGCCGGTGCGATCGACTACGTGCTGAACTTCGGCAAGGCGGACGGAGCGATCTGGCTCATCCCGATCGGCCTCGGCTACGCGGTCGTGTACTACTTCCTGTTCAGTTTCGTGATCAAGAAGTGGAACCTCCGCACGCCCGGGCGTGAAGAGGACACGATCGCCGAGAACACGATCGACGCGGCCACCAAGCCGTAGACGTCACCACGTGACGGACAGGCGCGCCCCGCTCAGCGGCAACGCGAGGCGTTGCGCGGGGCGCGCCGACCGAGCCTGCGAGGGAGGCGGTGCCAGCTGGCACCGCGCCTCCTGGCCGTCTGTCGTCACCACCAGAGCGCTGGTACCGGTTTTGACAATCGTTATCAGCAAGCGCTACCGTCGGAGCATGCACAACCGCCTCCTCGCCCTCCCGCTCGTCGCCGGCGCCGCCGCGCTCGCTCTGACGGGCTGCGCGACCTCCTCGGCCTCGGGCAACGCCAGTAGCGACGGGAAGATCGCCGTCGTCGCCTCGACCAACGTCTACGGCTCGATCGTCCAGTCGATCGGCGGCGACCAGGTGTCGGTCACGAGCATCCTGAACGACCCCTCGCAGGACCCGCACTCGTTCGAGTCGAGCGCCCGCACCCAACTCGCGGTGTCGAAGGCCGACCTGCTCATCGAGAACGGCGGCGGGTACGACGACTTCATGACCACGCTCGCCGACGCCTCGGACACCAAGGCCGACACCATCAATGTCGTGAAGCTCTCCGGCTTGGACAAGGGTGGCGACGCCGAGTTCAACGAGCACGTGTTCTACAGCTACCCGACGATGGTGAAGCTGGTCGGCGACGTCACGAAGCGCCTGTCCGCGCTCGACGCGGGCGACAAGACCACGTTCGAGAAGAACGCCGATGCACTCACGACGAAACTCGAGGGCCTCGAGTCCCAGACCGCCGACTTGAAGAAGACGTACGACGGCGAGAAGGTGGCGTACACCGAGCCGGTGCCGGGCTACCTCTTCGACGCGATCGGTCTCGACAACGTCACCCCCGAAGCGTTCTCCGAGGCGATCGAGGAGGGCGACGACGTCCCGCCGGCAGCCCTCAAGGACACCCTCGCGCTGTTCAGTGGCAAGAGCGTGGAGCTGCTCGCCTACAACGACCAGACCTCGAGTGCCGAGACCGAACAGGTCAAGAAGGCCGCCGACCAGAACGACGTCCCGGTGGTCGGTGTCACGGAGACGCTCCCCAAGGGGCAGGATTACGTCTCGTGGCAGCAGGCGAACATCGACGCGGTGCAGGCGGCGCTCCAGAAGTGACGACCTCGACCGCAGCAGCGACGACCGACAGCCCGGCGACCACCTCGGTGGACGACCGGGCTGCGGCCCGTCCGGTCCTGGCCCTGCGCGACGCCGGGCTGTCCTTCGGCGAACGGAAGCTCTGGGGACACCTGGACCTGGACATCGCGCCGGGGGAGTTCGTCGCGGTCCTCGGCCCGAACGGCGCCGGGAAGACCTCGCTCCTGCGCACGGTGCTCGGGCAGCAGCGCCTGACGAGCGGCACGATGTCGTTCCTCGGCCAGCCCGTCCGTCGTGGGCACCGGAAGATCGGCTACATCCCGCAGCAGCGACTCATGGAGGCCGGCACCCCCCTGCGCGCGCGGGACATGATCGCGCAGGGCGTGACGGGGCACCGGTGGGGCGTCCTGCCGACGTCGAAGGCCGACCGCGCCCGCATCGACCGCATCCTCGACGAGGTCGGCGCCACCGCGTTCGCGGACGCCCCGGTGGCCGAGCTGTCCGGCGGCGAGCAGCAGCGCACCCGCGTCGGTCAGGCCATCGCCGCCGACCCGGCACTGCTGCTGTGCGACGAGCCCCTCATCTCGCTCGACCTGCGGCACCAGCGCGGCGTCACCGAGCTCATCGACCGGCAGCGTCGGCAGCACGATGCAGCCGTGCTCTTCGTGACGCACGACGTGAACCCGATCCTCGACGTCGTCGACCGTGTCCTGTACATCGCCGGTGGCCGGTTCCGGATCGGTTCCCCGGACGAGGTCCTGCGCGCCGATGTCCTGAGCGACCTGTACGGCACCCCCGTCGACGTCGTCCGCACGATGGGCCGCATCGTCATCGTCGGCGCGAACGACGCGCACGACCACCACCACGGCGAGGTCGACCCGCACGCCCCGGCGTCGGACGAAGGGCGGATCTGATGGACGTCCTGTCGACGGTGTTCTCGTTCCAGGACTACGGCGAGCTCGTGGCCCTCGTGCAGAACTCGATCTGGGCCGGCGCGGTGCTCGGCATCGTCGGCGGGCTCATCGGCCCGTTCGTCGTCGCCCGGAACATGCCCTTCGCGGTGCACGGCATCTCGGAGCTGTCCTTCGCCGGCGCGAGCGCGTCCCTGCTGCTCGGTGTCAACGTCGTCACGGGCTCGCTCGTCGGGTCGGTGATCGCGGCGCTGCTCATCGGGGTGCTCGGCTCGAGGGCGCGTGACCGCAACTCGATCATCGCCGTGCTCATGCC
Source organism: Curtobacterium sp. VKM Ac-2861 (assembly GCF_013204965.1). Classification (NCBI taxonomy): domain Bacteria; kingdom Bacillati; phylum Actinomycetota; class Actinomycetes; order Micrococcales; family Microbacteriaceae; genus Curtobacterium; species Curtobacterium sp. VKM Ac-2861. Next base: position 368,819 of record NZ_JABMLA010000005.1, on the reverse strand, counting down.
GTTCGGTCTCGGGCTCGGCATCCTGTGCCTGGCGCTCTACAAGGGACGTGCGGCCAACAAGTTCGGGCTGCTCACCGGCCAGATCGTGTCGGTGGACAACCCGCAGCTGACGTTCCTCATCGTCATCGCCGCCATCGTGGTCGCGACCCTGCTCGTCATCTGGCGGCCGCTGATGTTCGCGTCGGTCGACCCCGACGTGGCCGCAGCCGCCGGCATCCCGGTGCGGACGCTCGCGATCGTGTTCATGCTCGTCCTCGGCCTGGCCACCGCGGTGTCGGTGCAGATCGTCGGCGCGCTGCTCGTGCTGTCGCTGCTCGTCACCCCGGCCGCCGCGGCCCTGCGGCTCAGCTCGCACCCGGTCGTCGTGCCGGTGCTCTCCACGGTGTTCGCCGTGGTGTCGGTCGTCGGTGGCATCCTGCTGGCACTCGGCGGCGGCCTGCCGATCAGTCCCTACGTGACGACCATCTCGTTCGCGATCTGGGTGGTCTGCCGGATCGTCGGGGCCCGGCGCGACCGCCGTGGACGCGATCGGGTCGTCCGCCGCGACCAGCGTGGCGGGGGCACACCGGGCCTCCCGTCCGGAACGAACGGAGCCGGAGCCGGAACCGGTTCCGGAACGTCAGCCGAAACGAAGGTGGGTGCACCAGCATGAACGCCGTGCAGAAGGTCAAGCGGAACACGTGGCAGCGCGAAGCGGTGCGCGGTGCCCTCGACTCCACCGAGGGGTTCGTCAGCGCGCAGGCGCTGCACCAGCACCTGCGGGACGAGGGCTCGACCATCGGCCTCGCCACCGTCTACCGGGCGCTCGCCGACCTGGCGACCGAGGGTGACGCCGACTCGTTGCAGCAGGACGGCGAATCGCTGTACCGGGCGTGCACGACGGACGCGCACCACCACCACCTGATCTGCCGGAACTGCGGCCGGACCGTCGAGATCGAGGCGGACCCCGTCGAGCAGTGGGCGCAGGACGTCGCCGCCGCCAACGGGTTCACGAACGCCAGCCACGTCGTCGACATCTTCGGCGAGTGCGCGGTGTGCACGGCATCTGCCGCTGCAGCCGGACCGCGGACCGGCGACGCCGACGGCGAGTAGCGTCCGCGCCATGCACGTCATCCTGGTCCCCGGGTTCTGGCTCGATGCGAGCGCGTGGGACGACGTCGCCCCGGTGCTGCTGCAGGCGGGCCACACGGTCGAGGCGATCACCCGCGACGGCGACACGCTCGACGAGCAGGTCGCGGCGCTCGTGGAGCGCCTGGACGACGTCGCCAGCCCGGACGAGCCCGTCGTGCTCGCCGGACACTCCGGCGCCGGACCGATCGCGTACATGGCCGCCGACCAGCGGCCCTCGCTCGTCGCGCACCTGCTCTACGTCGACACGTTCCCCGGTCCCGCCGGCGGCTGCGTGAACGACGAGCTGCCCGTGGTCGACGGTGTGGTGCCGCTGCCCTCGTGGGACGTCTGGGAGCCGGCCACGGTGCGCGGGATGACGCCGGCGTTGCGGGAGTCCTTCGAGCACCGCGCGATCCCGGAGCCGGCCGCCGTGCCGTCCGACCGGTTCCACTACGCCGACGCCGCCCGGCACACGATCCCCGCGACGGTGATTACCTGCGAGATCCCGGCGACCGAGCTCGCGACGATGGTGGCCGACCACCAGACCTGGGCCGCGGAACTCGTCGAGACCGAGGAACTCAGCATCGTCGGACTCGAGACCGGACACTGGCCGATGTTCACGGCGCCGCGCGAACTCGGCGAGCTCATGGTGCGTGCGCTTGCGACACGCCCGGAGCTCGCGTAAGCTCTTCCCTTGGTCCTCCACGTCCGCGTGGTGGACCCGTTGTTCCAAGCCCTCCGACCGTCGCGAACGCCGCGGTCGCGTGGTGTCCGTTCCCCCTTCGACAGGGGCTGCGGGCCTGGGCGGTGTGCACAACCCCCTCGCATGCACCACCTCGGTGGTCCTGCGCGTGCGCACCAGGCAAGTGAACTTGGGTGCGGCCGTCCGGTCGCACGGTACCTCAGGAGGAAACCATGGCAGCAGTGTGCCAGGTGACCGGCGCCGTTCCCGGCTTCGGTCACAACATCTCGCACTCGCACCGCCGGACGAAGCGCCGCTTCGACCCGAACGTGCAGAAGAAGACGTACTACGTGCCGTCGCTGCGTCGCAACGTGACGCTCAACGTCAGCGCTAAGGGCATCAAGGTCATCGACGCGCGGGGCATCGAGTCCGTCGTCAAGGACGTCCTCGCCCGTGGGGAGAAGATCTGATGGCGAAAAAGGGTCAGGACATCCGTCCGATCATCAAGCTCCGCTCGACGGCGGGCACCGGGTTCACGTACGTGACCAAGAAGAACCGTCGGAACAACCCCGACCGTCTCGTGCTGAAGAAGTACGACCCGGTGATCCGCAAGCACGTCGACTTCCGTGAGGAGCGCTAAGCATGGCGAAGAAGAGCAAGATCGCGAAGAACAACCAGCGTGCCGTCATCATCGCGCGCTACGCCGAGCGTCGTCTCGAGCTGAAGAAGGCCCTCGTGGACCCGAACGGCTCCGACGAGTCGCGTGAGGCCGCTCGCGTGGGCCTGCAGAAGCTGCCCCGCGACGCATCCCCGATCCGCTACCGCAACCGCGACGCGATCGACGGCCGCCCCCGTGGCCACCTGGGTGAGTTCGGCATCAGCCGTGTCCGCTTCCGCGACATGGCCCACCGTGGAGAGCTCCCCGGCATCACGAAGAGCTCCTGGTAAGCACTCGCAGTACCCGACGCCCCGTCACCTCCTGGTGGCGGGGCGTTCGCTGTGTCCGGGGTACAAGGGCGCCTCAGGGGTCACATCTGCCCCGTTGGACCCGCGACAAGCCCGGAAATCCGGGCGAGTCGGCTGAAAACGTCCGATGTGGCTGGTAGGTTCAACTCCGGTTCCGCCGGGCCCTCGGCCCACTGGCACCGTGGCACGGGGCAACCGCTCCGGGCGCCGGACGGCACGTCCGTCCGACCGATACTGCAAGAAGTCCGAGGAGGACATCCATGGCTGACAAGTCACTGAACCGCACCGAGCTCGTCGCTGCCGTCGCCGCCGAGTCCGGCCAGAGCCAGGCCACCGTCAACGGCGTCGTCGACGCGCTCTTCAGCGTCGTCTCGTCGTCCGTCGCGGACGGCACGAAGGTCACGATCCCCGGTTGGATCGCCTTCGAGAAGACGCACCGCGCCGCCCGCACCGGCCGCAACCCGCAGACGGGTGAGGCCATCGAGATCGCCGCGAGCGACTCGGTCAAGGTCAGCGCCGGCTCGAAGCTCAAGGCTGCGGTCAAGTAAGACTGTTCCGCGCATCGGGAGGGACGGCTTCGGCCGTCCCTTTCGTCGTTTCCAGGGTGCGTTCGGTGCGTCGGGTCGCGTTCGTCGGGTCGCGTTCGTCGTGTCGGGTCGCGTTCGTCGCGCTGCGTCGACCGGGAGGCCCGTGCCGGTTCCCACAGGTCGGCCCGGCCGGTTCGGTGGCCGGGTGGGCACCGCCTAGGCTTGACGGGTGAATCGGATCGCGCGCATCGCCGGTCCCGCCGTGCTCCTGCTCGTCGGGTTCGTGGCGCTGCTCACGGCACTCGTCATCGGCGGTGGTGCGAACGCAGCGCTGATCGCCGACCCCGGTGCCCTGGTCCGTTTCGGTCTGCCGATCTCCCGGTTGGTCGTGGACCTGTCCGCCGCTGCGACGATCGGCGGCCTCGCGTTGGCCACCGTCGGAGTCTCGCGCTCCGGCCCGGAGTGGAACCGCGCCATCGACGTCGCGGCCGCCGCCAGCGGGCTCTGGACGGTGTCGTCCGCGGTCACCACCTTCTTCACGTTCCTGAGCGTCGCCGGCTCGAAGATCAGCATCGATGAGCAATTCGGCCAGTCGATGGGCGTGTTCCTCACCGGCACGGACCTCGGGCTCGCCTGGCTCGTGACGGTGCTCGTCGCCGCTGCCGTCACGGTGCTCTGCTTCGCCGTCCGTTCCCGGGGCATGGTCGCCCTGACCGCCGGTGTCTCGATGATCGGCCTCATCCCGCTCGCGCAGCAGGGCCACGCCGCCGGCACCGCGAGCCACGACGCCGCCGTGACCGCCCTCGGACTGCACCTGGTCGGCGCCGCGCTCTGGGTCGGTGGCCTGACCATGCTCGTGCTCCTGCGCGGCGTGCTGCCCGGTGACCGCCTGGCCGTGGTCGTCGCGCGGTACTCGAGCATCGCGCTCGGGTGCTTCGTGCTCGTGGCGGTGTCGGGTGTCGCCTCGGCACAGATCCGCGTGGGTGCCCTGTCGAACCTGTTCACGCCGTACGGCACCCTCGTGCTGGTCAAGATCGGCGCGATCGTCGCCATCGGGGTCCTCGGTGCCGTGCAACGTCAGCGTGCGATCCGCTCCCTGACCGAGGCGCCGGCACGGCACCGCCCGTTCTGGACCCTGATCGTGGTCGAGCTCGCCGTGATGGGCGTCGCATCGGGCTTCGCCGCGGCGCTCGGACGCACGGCCACGCCGGTCGACCAGATCGCGCTGAGCAAGACGACCGACCCGAGCCCCGCCGAGCTGCTCACCGACGACCTGCTGCCGCACGCGCCCGGGGCCTGGGGCTGGCTGACGCAGTGGAACATCGACCTGTTCTGGCTGATGGCCGCCGTGCTGCTCGCTGCGACCTACGCGGCCGGTGTCGTGCGCCTGCGCCGCGCCGGGGTCCACTGGCCGGTGCGCCGGTCGGTGGCGGCGGCCCTCGCGATCATCTCGCTCGTGGTCGCGACGTCCGGTTCGCTGCACCAGTACGACCGGTTCCTGGTGTCGGCGAACGTCGGCGCGCACGTGCTGCTCGGCCTGGTGGTGCCGGCGCTGGTGTGGGCGGCGGCTCCCGTCGTGCTCATCCGGGCCGCGGTGCACCCGCGCGACGACGACAGCACCGGCGTGCGCGAGTGGACCGGTGTGCTGGTCGACAACGCCGCGGTCCGCTACCTGGTGCAGCCCTTCCCGGCGTTCCTGCTCGCCGCGGCGGTGTGGTGGGCGTACTTCGCCACCGATGCCGTCCGCTGGTCGGTGAGCGACTCCACGGGGCGCACGGTCATCGACGTGGGCTTCCTGCTCGTCGGACTCCTGGCGATGCCGACGCTCTTCACACCGATCGCGGTCGGCCAGCAGTACCCGACCCGCGGAGCGGCGGTCGTGCGGATCGTCGGGGCCGCGGTCGTCGCCGCCGGAGCGGTGTCGCTCGGCGTCGCGATGCGCGGGCCGCTCGGACTGCTGCAGGCGTCGTGGTTCGGGGCGATGGGGCGGACGTGGGGCCCCGATCCGCTCGTCGACCAGGCCCGTGGCGGGCTCGTGCTCGTGGTCGCCGGGGTGCTGCTCCTGGTGGCGGTCGTCGTGGTGGTGCTCGTGCAGCTGCGGCGCGCTGGATCGGCGGCGCGCACGCTCGGAGCGGACGCGCAGACCCTCGAGCAGGACGCACGATGAGCGTCGAGCTCAGCGACGAGCAGCGGGCCGTCTTCGAGTACATCGAGCACACCCGCGACCACGTCTTCATCACCGGTCGTGCCGGCACGGGCAAGTCGACCCTGCTCAACCACCTTTCGTGGAACACCGAGAAGCAGGTCGTGATCTGCGCACCGACCGGGGTTGCAGCCCTGAACGTCGGTGGCCAGACGATCCACTCGTTGTTCCGCCTGCCGATCGGCCTCATCGCCGATGCCGAGCTGCGCCAGGGACCGGACACCCGCAAGCTCCTGAACACCATCGACACCCTGGTCATCGACGAGGTCTCGATGGTGAACGCCGACCTGCTCGACGGGATGGACCGCTCGCTCCGCAAGGCCCGCGGGCGGCAGTTCGAGGCGTTCGGCGGAGTGCAGGTGGTCATGTTCGGCGACCCGTACCAGTTGCCGCCGGTCCCGGGCGGTGCCGACGAACGCGCCTACTTCACCGACCACTACCGGTCGATGTGGTTCTTCGACGCCAAGGTGTGGCTCGAGGCGAAGCTGAACATCATCGAGCTCGCCACCGTGCACCGCCAGCGCGACGACGCCTTCGCCGCCATGCTCACGGCGGTGCGGCACGGCCGGGTGACCGCCGAGATCGCCGACCAGCTGAACACCGCGGGCGCACGGCCCTCGCCCGACGACGCCATCACCCTCGCCACCCGGAACGACACCGTCGCGCGCATCAACAAGGCGGCGCTCGAACGGTTGCCCGGCAAGGTGAAGACCGCGAAGGCCGACGTCAACGGCGACTTCGGCGGGCGGAACTTCCCGGCCGACGAAGCCCTCGAGCTCAAGCCCGGCGCGCACGTGATGTTCCTGCGCAACGACGCCGACCAGCGATGGGTGAACGGGACGCTCGGCATCGTCACGGCGATCCGCGACACGGTCTGGGTCGACGTCGACGGAGAGTCGTTCGAGGTCCAGCCGTCGGTGTGGGAGAAGTTCAAGTACTCCTACGACGCCGACAAGAAGGAGCTCAAGAAGGACACCGTCGGTGAGTTCCAGCAGTTCCCGTTGCGGCTCGCCTGGGCGGTGACGATCCACAAGTCGCAGGGCAGCACCTACGACCGCGCGGTGGTCGACCTGGGCAACCGGGTGTTCAGCGCCGGACAGACGTACGTCGCGTTGTCACGGCTGACGTCGCTCGAGGGGCTGTACCTGACCCGGCCACTGCGGCCGCAGGACATCATCGTCGACACGGACGTTCGACGCTTCATGTCCGAGGCGCCACGCATCGTCGCGACGGCACTCGAAGCCCGGAAGCCGGAGCCGGACGACGACTCCGACGACGACGCCTGACGCACACACGACGACGCCCGCCTGCCGGAGCGGCAGACGGGCGTCGGGGAGCGTGTCGGTGCGTCAGGCGCGAGCCGCCGCACGCAGCGCGCGGAGGTTCTCCTTGTCGGCACCGAGCGCCGTCAGCAGCAGGACGACCCCGACGATCGCGTGGAACACGTTGTCGGTGGTGTTCAGCGCGAAGATGTTCGCCGAGGTGTTCACGAAGACGAAGCCGTAGACGGCCAGCACCACGAGCACGGCGCCGACGACCAGGTTGCCGTTCCGCGAACCGATGGTGGTGCCGAGCCCGGTGATGAGCAGGACCGCGGCGAGCAGCACCCAGATGAGGGCGAGCGGCGGGTTCACCCCGAAGGCGTTCCAGAGCATCCCGCCCTGGCGGCTGAAGAAGCCGGGGTCGCCGTCGGCGGCGAAGAAGAAGCCCAGGATGCCCCAGAGTGCGAGGACGCCACCGACCGTGAGCGCGAGCCCGCGGTTCGGTGAGGCGGTGATGCCCGGTTCCTTGATGGCCACTTCGGTCTCCTCCTCGTACACTGCCGACGCGACGTGCGTCAGTCCGGCGGTGCCCGCCGGACTGAGCGGCGCGGCACTGAGCGGCACAGCGCGGGATCCGCGGGTGACGGCCGCGCGGTTCCCAGCCTCCGGCCGGTGAGCCAACGGTATCGTGTCCGACCCCGACCGTCCGAATCGCAGCGCCGTCACCAGGCGTGCGACGAGACCGACGACGACCACTCCGAGGAGGACCAGCCCGGTGACCTTGACACCCGAGCGCAATGCACCGGAGTCGCGTGGACCGAGCGTCTCGCGGCGGTTGCGGTGGGGTGTGCTGGCGGCTCTGGGGTTCGTGATCGTGCCTTCCGTCTACGCGGCCGCGGTGCTGACGCCGGTGGGGCAGCGCATGGAGGACGCCGCGCTCGGCGGGGTCCGTGAGTCCGACCTGTTCAGCTCGGACACTGCGCTCAACGTCATCTCGGTGCCGGTGATCCTGTTGCTCGTTGTCGTGATCGTCGCGGTGGCGTTCGCCAGGCGACGGCTCTCGGTGGGGCTCGGCGCGGGTGCAGTGGTGCTCGCGTCGGCGGCCACCTCGACGCTCGTCAAGCGTATCGCCGAGCGCCCGGAGATCGCCCAGTCGACGACGCCGAACTCGTTCCCCTCGGGCCACGCGACCATCGCTCTGGCCGCACTGTTCGCCGTCCTGATGGTCACGCCCCGTCGCTTCCGGCCGATCGTCACGCTGCTCGGTGCCGCCTACGCGGTCTTCGTCGCCAACCAGACGGTCGTCTACGGCTGGCACCGGGTGAGCGACATCATCGGGGCGTGCGCGATCGCGATGTTCTGGCTCGGCCTCGTCCGGGCGTTCGGTCCGAGGGTCGACCGAGGGCTCCGAGGTGACCGGGACGGCCGTCGGGGTCCGCGCCGGGTGGTCAGCGTCGTCCTGCTCGTCGCCACCGGGGTCACGCTGGCCGTCGGCGTCGCCGCGCTCGTCGTCGGCCTGACGGGGGACGGCGCTCACGACCACGCCGCGATCCTGATGGCCGGACGACTGGCCTCGAGCGCGAGCGTCCTGGCGGTGGTGACCGCGGTGTGGTTCCTCGACGGCATGCACCACGCGGCCCGGACCGACCCCGCAGCGCTGTCCGCAGCTCGCTGACGCCTGGTGGGAATGCACCGGCGTACGCTACGTTGTACCCAGCAAGTCGATGCAAACGCATCGATATCGCGAAAGGCGGCGCATCATGCAGTTCGGCATCTTCACGGTCAGTGACGTCACGACCGACCCCACGACCGGCACCACGCCGGACGACACCCAGCGCGTCCGCGACATCCTCACGATCGCGCAGCACGCCGACCAGGCCGGACTCGACGTCTTCGCCACCGGCGAGCACCACAACCCGCCGTTCGTCGCCTCGTCGCCGACCACGTTGCTGGCCTACCTCGCGGCGAAGACGAAGGACATCACGCTCTCGACGAGCACCACGCTCATCACCACGAACGACCCGGTGCGCATCGCCGAGGAGTACGCGATGCTCCAGGTGATCTCCGACGGCCGCATGGACCTCATGATGGGTCGCGGCAACACCGGCCCGGTCTACCCGTGGTTCGGGCAGGACATCCGCCAGGGCGTCAACCTGGCCATCGAGAACTACGCGCTCGTCCGCCAGCTCTGGGAGAACGACGTCGTCAACTGGCAGGGCAAGTTCCGCACGCCACTGCAGGGCTTCACCTCGACGCCGCGCCCCCTCGACGGCGTGCCGCCGTTCGTCTGGCACGGCTCGATCCGCACGCCCGAGATCGCGGAACAGGCCGCGTACTACGGTGACGGCTTCTTCCACAACAACATCTTCTGGCCGATCCAGCACACCGAGCAGATGGTCGGGCTGTACCGCCAGCGCTTCGAGCACTACGGCCACGGCCGCGCGGACCAGGCCATCGTCGGTCTGGGCGGGCAGTTCTTCGCCCGGAAGAACTCGCAGGACGCGGTCAACGAGTTCCGGCCCTACTTCGACAACGCCCCGGTCTACGGGCACGGCCCCTCGATGGAGGACTTCGCCGCCCAGACCCCGCTCACGGTCGGTTCGCCGCAGCAGGTCATCGACCGGTACGCGGCCATGAAGGACCACGTCGGCCACTACCAGCGCCAGCTGTTCCTGGTCGACCACGCCGGGCTGCCGCTCAAGACCGTGCTCGAGCAGATCGACATCCTGGCCACGGACATCGTCCCCGAGCTGCGCAAGCTGAACGACGAGGGCCGTCCGTCCGACGTGCCGTCGAACCCGCCGAGCCACACGGAACGCGCCGCCGCGGCGCTCGCCGCCGGCACGGTCGGCAGCGACCACGTCGCCGCCGAGGACGAGTGGACGGGCGCCTCCGTCTGACGCTCCCAGCGCTCGGTTCGTGAGCAGGAATGGTCGGGTCCCGCGAGGTGACCCGACCTTTTCTGCTCACCATGCGGGGTGGGCGCGACCACCTGCGGACGGGAGGCCCGGCGCCAGCTGGCACCGGGCCTCCCGTCCGCCCCGGCGCGCGTCCACGGCGCGAGCCGGCTTTCGGGTTCAGCGACAGATCACGGGGCCGGCGGCGCGTGAGCTGTCGCTCAGCGCGAGAGCTCGGCGGGGGCGGCGGGCTCGGTGACCGGACGGGCCGGCACGAGCTTCAGGCCGACGACGCAGCCGACGATCCCGGCGATGAACAGCACGCGCAGCAGGGTGACGGGCTCGGCGCCGGTGGCCATGCCCCACAGCACCGTGAGGGCTGCACCGGTGCCAGTCCACACGGCGTACGCGGTGCTGATCGGGATGTGCTTGAGGACGTAGCCGAACGCGACGAGGCTGATCACGATCGTGATCGCGAACACGACGGTCGGGCCGGGTCGGGTGAAGCCGTCGCTCTCGCCGAGGGCGGTCGCCCACACGGTCTCGAGCGTGGCGCTGAGGAACAGGACGATCCAGGCCACCTCAGCTCACCACCTTGAGGCCGACGACGCAGGCGACCAGGCCGAACACGAGGCCGAGGCGTGCGAGCGACGCGGCTTCCTGCCGGCGCAGGATCGACACGACGACCGTCAGCGAGGCGCCGATGCCGACCCAGACGGCGTAGGCGGTGCCCACCGGGATCGACTTCATCGCGAACGCGAGCCCCACCATGCTCAGCGCCATGCCGGCGATGAACACGATCGTCGGCACGACCTTCTTGAAGCCGTTCGAGGCGCTCAGTGCGGTGGCCCAGACGGCCTCGAGCACGCCGCTCAGCACGAGGATGACCCATGCCATGACGATGTTCCCTTCGTTCGGTCGCATAGTCGCACGACTGTGCGACAACGACCCCGACGGTAGCACGAGTTCGTACGACTGTGCGAGTATGGCGTCGTGGCCAGGAGCATGGACGTCGAGCAGCGGCGCCGCACCGTGTCCGAAGCGGCGTGCCGGGTGCTCGCCCGCGACGGACTCGGGGCGCTCAGCGTCCGGAACGTCGCGGCGGAGGCCGGACTGCCGCCGAGCACCGTCCGCTACACCTTCCCGACCCAGGCGAGCGTCCGGTCGCACGCGCTCGAGCTCGTGTTCGACGCGACCGCGGCCCGGATCGACGCCGTGCCCGCGGACCTGCGGGGCACGGCGTACGCGCACGCGGTCCTGCTCGAGCTCCTGCCCCTCGACGAGGAGCGACGCATCGAGCTCGACGTCTACCTGGGCCTCGGCACGGCGGCGCTGACCGACACCGAGCTGCGGCCGTTCCACGACCGGGTCGTCGACGAGATGCGGGAGTGGTGCGGGCGGATCCTGGGGGCACTCGGGGTGCCGGACGCCGACGTGCCCTACGAGACCCGGCGGCTGCACGCCCTGGTGGACGGGCTCGCGATGCACATCGTGCGGGTCGATCCCGGGGGTGACGCCTCGTGGGCGATCGACACGCTCGACCGGCACGTGGCGGGCATCGCCCGGGTCTGACTGCGGCACGGTGCTGGGTTCGCGAACCCGTGCGTTGTTGGTGGCTCCGTGCGGCGCTCCAGGCCTGCACCGAGCGAGCAACCCTGCACGGGGTGAACGAACTCGCACGGTGCGCAGGCGGCCGCGCGCGGACCGCCACGCAGCACGCGTCGCCTATCCTTTCCGGGTGACGACGACCACGCCGCCGCAGCAGCGCTCCCGCTCCCGTTCCCTGACGGGCCCGGGCCTCGTGCTGCTCGCCGTCGTCGTGCTCCTGGGGATCCGGCTGCTGTCCCCGAGCATCGGGATCGCCGGCCTGCCGGACGTCGTGCAGGACTTCCTGACGCTGGCGATCAGCGTGGTGGTCGAGTCGCTGCCGTTCGTGGTGCTCGGCATCGTGCTGTCGATCGTCGTCGAGGTGTGGGTGCCCGTCGGCGCGCTCGAGAAGGTCCTGCCGCAGAACGCCTTCGGCCGCCGCGCCGTGATCTCGCTGATCGGCATGCTGTTCCCGGTGTGCGAGTGCGGGAACGTGCCGCTCGCCCGCGGCCTGATGATGCGCGGGTTCACCCCTGCCGAGGCCGTCACGTTCCTGGTCGCCGCCCCCATCCTCAACCCGCTCGTGATCATCAGCACCGCGCAGGCGTTCGGCTGGTCCGGCTGGATCCTGCCGGTCCGGATCGTCGGCGGCTTCGTGATCGCGAACCTGGTCGGCTGGATCGTCGCCGCGCACCGCCGCCCGGCCGACCTGCTGCTGCCCGCGTTCGAGGCCCGCTGCCGCGCTGCGATCGGCGCACCACGGAGCCGGAACCGCTGGCGGGAGAGCGCCGCGCAGTTCGGCGGCGAGACCGCAACCATGATGCCGGCCCTGTTCGTCGGCGCCGGCCTGGCTGCGGCGATCCAGGTCGCCGTGCCCCGCTCCACGCTCGTCGCGATCGGCTCGAACCCGGTGCTGTCCGTCGCGGCGATGATGCTGCTCGCGATGACGGTGTCGCTCTGCTCGAACGTCGACGCGTTCTTCGCACTGTCGTTCGCCTCGACGTTCCTGCCCGGGTCGATCACGGCCTTCCTGATCATCGGGCCGATCATCGACGTCAAGATGATCGCCCTGCTCCGCACGACGTTCCGGGTCCGGTTCCTGGTGCTGCTCGCCGTCGTGTGCGTCCTGTTCGCCGGCGCCGTGGGATTGGTGATGAATGTCCTCGTCTGACGCACGCAGCAGCAACGCTCCGGCCTACCTCGGGCTCGGGTCCGTGCTGGCGGTCGCCCTGTGCACGCTCTGGCTCGCACTGGTGGGCCACCTCGACCTGTACATCAACCCGCGGTACTCGGTGTTCACGATCGTGCTCGCCGCCGTCGCGGTACCCGCCTCGATCGCGGGCCTGGTGGTCATCGCACGCGGCCACGGCCACACGCACGGTGACGACGCGGACGAGCACGAGCACGAGCACGAGCCGGACCAGGACCACGACCACGGGCGGCGCGGGCCCGGCCGTGGTCGCGCCGTCCGCCTTGCCCTCGGCGGAGCGGCCGCGATCGTCACGGTCGGGGTCACCGTGTCGATGCTGGTCCTGCCCCCGACGACGCTGTCCGCCCGCACCGCGCAGCAGCGGAGCGTGGACTCGGCGACCCTGTCGAACGCGACGGGCTCCGAGGCGGCGGTCTCCCTGCTCGGCAGCGAGGGCGTCGACACCTCGGAGTACGGCGTCAAGGACTGGGCGGCGCTGATCCGGCAGACCACCGACACCACGGCCCTGGTCGGCAAGCAGGTACGGCTGTCCGGCTTCGTCGTGCCCGGCCAGGACGGCTCGTTCACCCTGACCCGGTTCGTGATCAGCTGCTGCGCCGTGGACGCCCAGCCAGTCGGCCTCGGCGTGGTGACCGAGGGCGGCGACCGTACCGAGGCGGAGCCCGACGAGGGGCAGTGGGTCACGGTGACCGGCGCACTCGCGGCGAACCCGGACCAGTCCGCCGACGCCCGCATCGTCATCAAGGCCGCGAAGGTCACCGAGATCGCGCAGCCGAAGGACCCGTATGAGTACTGAGACGGGCACGAGTACTGAGACGGGCACGAGTACTGAGCGCACCGACCGCCGCCCGGTCACGCGCCGGTTCCACCGCCGGTACCTCGCCGTCGTGCTCGTCCTGGCGGTCGTCGCCGCGCTCGCCGCCGTCGTCGGGTCGCAGCAGGGGCCGCGCCTGCGCGACGTGTCGTACGACGCCACCGGTCTGGTGTCGCGCCCGGCGCAGCGGGTGATCCTGACGGCGAACCAGGCGCTGCAGCAGGTGTCCGCCGCCGACGTCCGGGTCAGCCCCGCGGCCGCGCACACCGTGACCTCGAGCGGCAACACGATCGCGGTCGAGTTCGCCGGACCCCTGGCCTACGACCGCGACTACACGGTGACGGTCGCGAACGTCCGGGCTCCGGGGCAGCGTGCCACCGCGGACCTGACCGCCGCGATCCGCACCGGCAGTACCGACGTCCTCGCCCTCGTGCCGGGAGCCGACGGTGCGAAGGACCGCATCGTGCGCCGCTCCCTCGACGCCGGCGGTGCGACGACGGTGTACCAGGGCACGGACATCTCGGAGTACGCCCGGCTCGGACGGTCCCTGGTGGTGGTCAGCGGCAGCGACGCGAGCTCCTCGGTCGACGTGGTCGCGCTGTCCGGCGGGGTGCAGGACCCGGACGCCCCCGTCGAGCACCTCACCCTGCCGTCCTCGCAGGGTCGGGTCACCGCGCTGCACGTCGCCGACGACGCGGCCTCGTTCGGGTTCGAGTACGCCGACACGTCCACCGGGCAGTCGCGGAACACCGGTCTGTACGTGGTCGACATGACGGGCACGCACCTGCCCACCGCGATCGCCGAGGACGGGAAGCCGCAGACGGGCGCCGTGCCGATGACGGTCGGGCAGTGGGCCTACGTGCCCCGGACCGAGAGCGCCCTGGTGCGGACGGGAAGCGACGACCTGGTGCTCGTCGACATGAGCGGCCGCGCCGACCCCGTCCGGCTCGGCAGCGCCAGGTACCTGCATGGCTTCGTCGGCTCGGGCACCACGGCCGTCGTCGAGACCGGCACGGGCATCGAGCGCCTCGACCTGACCGACGGCGCGAAGACGGCGCTGCGGGCGCCGGCCGCGAGCACCGACGCGGCGGTGCTCGGCAGGATCGCCCCGCTGACGGACGACACGTACCTGCGCGTGCTGGGGGACGTGCGGTCGGACGGGACCGTCTCGGCACGGATCGTGCGCGTGGACGGTGGGCGGGCCTCCCGGCTGCCGGTGACCATCCCCGACGACGCGAGCGTCACGGCGGTCTGCCCGTCTCCGAACGGTCAGTTCGTCGCGGTTGCGACGAAGTCGGCGACCGACGAGCTGGTGAGCATCGTCGACGCGACCTCCGGTGCGCTCGAGGCGAGCATCGACGCGGGTTCCGTCGACTGGTGCGGCGCGCTGCCGTCCGGCGACGAGGTCGGCTGACGGCCCGACGGACAGGCGGACAGACGGGAGGCCCGTTGCCGGCTGGCAACGGGCCTCCCGTCTCGCAAGTGGTGCCGACTACGCCAGCGTGGCCGCGTCGATCACGAAGCGGTAGCGGACGTCCGAGGACAGGACGCGCTCGTAGGCCTCGTTGATCTGGTCGGCGCTGATGAGCTCGGTCTCCGGCAGGATGTCGTGCTCGGCGCAGAAGTCCAGCATCTCCTGGGTCTCGCGGATGCCGCCGATGGCGGACCCGGCCCAGCTGAGCCGGCGCGGGATCAGGGCGAACGCCGGGACCTCGAGCGGCTCGGACGGAGCGCCGACGTTGACGAGCGTGCCGTCGACCTTGAGCAGGCCGAGGTACGAGCCCATCGGGATCTTCGCCGACACGGTGTTGATGATGAGCTCGAAGGAGTTCGCGAGCTTCTCGAACGTCTCCGGGTCCTTCGTCGCGTAGTGGGCCTTCGCGCCGTAGCGGAGCGAGTCGGCTTCCTTCGACGTGGTCTGCGACAGGACGGTGACCTCGGCGCCGAGGGCGACGGCGATCTTGACGGCCATGTGGCCGAGGCCACCCATGCCGATGACGGCGACCTTCGTGCCGGGGCCGGCCTTCCAGTGGTGCAGCGGCGAGTAGGTGGTGATGCCGGCGCAGAGCAGCGGCGCGACCTTCTCGATGTCGAGCGACTCAGGGACGCGGAGGACGAAGTCCTCGTTCACGACGATCGCCTGCGAGTAGCCGCCCTGGGTGATCGAGCCGTCGGCCGGGTCGACGCTCGTGTACGTGCCGATGTTGCCCTTGAGGCAGTACTGCTCCTCGCCGGCGACGCAGTTCTCGCACTCGCCGCAGGAGTTGACCATGCAACCGACGCCGACGCGGTCGCCGACCTTGTGCTTGGTGACGTTCTCGCCGACGGCGGAGACATGGCCGACGATCTCGTGGCCGACGACCTGCGGGTACTGGATCTGGCCCCACTCACCGCGGACGGTGTGGATGTCCGAGTGGCAGATGCCGGCGTAGGCGATGTCGATCTCGACGTCGTTCGCTCCGACGTCACGACGGGTGATGGTGGTCTTGACGAGCGGCTCGGTCGCTGACGGTGCCGCGTACGCGTTGACGGTGCGCAATGATCTCCTCGTGGGGGTGCGTTGCGGGCCGGTTCCGGCCCGCACCCAGTCTGATGGAGCGCGCCACAGCGTGGGAGGTTCCAATGGGGCTCCCCAGTGCGGGAATCGGAGTGGTCACGCCAGCCGTGCGAGGCGCTGGCCCGCGATCGTGGCGAAGCGCAGCGGGTCGGCCAGGGCGTCGTCCGGTTCCCCGGTGGTCTGCGTGGCGAGGACGGTGAGCGAGGCAGCGGCGGCGTAGTCGTCGAGCGAGGCCTCGATCGCGCCGGCGACGAGCATCGACCGGGCGCCGGGGGCGTGCGTCGCCGTGAGTGACCGCACCACCGAGGGGACCTTGCCGGCGGCGGACTGCCCGTCGTACCGGCCCTCGCCGCTGATCACGACGTCGGCGCCGGTGAGTCGGTCGGCCAGCCCGAGCACGTCGGCGACGCCGTCCGCGCCGCGGGCCAGGGTCGCACCCCAGACGAGCAGGCCGAAGCCGACGCCACCCGCGGCGCCGGCGCCGGGGCTCGCGGGGTCCACCGAAGGGAAGCGGGCGGCCCAGGCGGCCAGCAGCTCGTCGAAGAATGCGACCCGCGAGGGCTCGATCCCCTTCTGGGGTCCGAAGACCGCGGCGGCGCCGGTCGGGCCGAGCAGGGGAGAGGTCACGTCGGTCAGGACGGTGACGCCGAGCGGTGGCAGGGCACGCAGCGTGCCGCGGTCACCGTCGTAGCCGAGCGCCTCGAGCACGGGCCGACCGCCGTCGGTCGAGGCGCTGCCGCCGATGCCGAGCACGAGCCCCGTGGCGCCGGCGTCGAGCGCGGCGGCGATCGCCTCGCCGAACCCCCGGCTCGTCGCGGTGTCCGGCAGGAGTTCGTCGAGCAGCGGCAGACCGCTCGTCGCCGCGAGCTCCACCACCGCACGGCCGTCGGGCAGCGTGAGCCACCACGTCTCGACGGGGGTGCCGGCGGGCCCGGTCACGGTGACGGGGACCCGGACCGCACCGGGGACGGCGGTCGCGAAGGCATCGAGGGTGCCCTCGCCGCCGTCGGCCATCGGCACGAGCACCACGTCGTCGTCGGGGCGTTCGGTCAGCCAGCCGTCGCGGACCGCCTGGGCGACGGACGCCGCGGTCGCGGTGCCCTTGAACGAGTCCGGAGCCACCACGATGCGCACGGGACCACCGTAGCGGGGAGACGGCGACACGTGCTGGACAAGGTAGGCAAGGCTCACCTAAGTTAACGGTTAGGTGAGGCTCACCTAACTTCACGAACCAGCACTCGGGATCATCTCCATGTCGTCACTCCGTCGCGCCCTCACGGCCGCAGCGTCCGCCCTCGTCGTCCTCGCCGTGGCGACCGGCTGCACCGGCGGCGGCACCGGCACCGCGGGTGCGACGCAGGCGGCGGGTCGCGAGACGAGCGCGACGGACCCGGCCGCGAGCCTCCAGGCAATCGCCCCGGTGACCGACGCGAAGGACGTGACCGGCGAGCGCACCGCGACCCTGGCGACGGACCTGCCGCCGACGGCGAGCACGGTGGACGAGCCCGAGCTGCCCGTCACCGTCACCGACAACCAGGACACCGAGGTGACCGTCACGAGCGCGGACCGGATCCTCGCGCTCGATATCTCCGGCACGCTGTCGTCCACCGTGTACGGCCTCGGCCTGGGCGACCACCTGGTCGGACGGGACGTCTCGACCGGCTTCTCCGGCACCGAGGACCTGCCGCTCGTCACCCAGAACGGCCACGAGCTCTCCGCCGAGGCGATCCTCGCGCTCAGCCCGACCGTGCTGCTGACCGACACCTCACTCGGACCGTGGGACGTCGTCCTGCAGATCCGGAAGGCCGGCGTCCCCGTCGTCGTCCTGGACCCGCACCGGGACACCACGAACACCGACGCGATCATCGAGCAGGTCGCGACCGCGCTCGGCGTCCCGGCGACCGGCGACCGCCTGGCCGCCGAGGTGCACGCGCAGGAGCAGGCCGTCGCCGCGCAGGTGGCCCGGATCGCGCCGTCGGCTCGCGCCGACAAGCTGAAGATGGTGTTCCTGTACGTGCGGGGGAACGCCGGGATCTACTACCTGTTCGGCAGCGAATCCGGCGCCGACTCGCTCATCGACGCCGTCGGCGGGCGGGACGTCGCGACGGAACAGGACTGGACGGGCATGCGCCCCGTCAACGCCGAGGCGCTCGTCGCGATGCAGCCGGACCTGGTCATCATGATGACCAAGGGCCTCGAGTCCGTCGACGGCGTCGACGGACTGCTCCAGCGGGTCCCCGCGATCGCGAAGACGCCCGCGGGCGAGCACCGCCGCATCGTGGACATGGCGGACACGACGGTGATGAGCTTCGGGCCGCGCACGCCCGAGATCGTGGCCGCGTTGGCCGCGGCGATCTACGGTCCGGCCGACGCCTCGTGACCGTCCGGGAGGAACGGATCGCGCCCGCCACGCACGTCCCCGCCGCACCGGCGGTCACGTCCAGGTCGCGGGCCGGCCGCATCGCGCTCCTCACCATCGGGCTCGTGGTGGCGCTCGTCGTCGCGACGCTGGTGTCGGCGAGCGTCGGGCAGCTCGGGATCTCGCCCGCCGAGGTACTCCGGACCGTGGGCCGGTCGCTCGGGCTGCCCGTGGACGGTCCCGCCGACGACCTCGTCACCCAGGCGCTGTGGACGATCCGGTTCCCGCGCGTGGTGATGGCGCTGCTGATCGGTGCCGCGCTCGCCGCAGCCGGTGTGCTCATGCAGGCCGTGTTCGCGAACCCCCTGGCCGACCCCGGCGTCGTCGGGGTGTCCGGCGGCGCGGCGTTCGGGGCCTGCGCCTCGATCGTGTTCGGGCTGCAGTTCGCCGGGTACTGGACGACGCCGCTGATGGCCTTCGCTGCTGGGCTGGTCGCGACGCTGCTCGTCTACGGGCTGTCCCGTGCCGGCGGCCGGACCGAGGTCGTCACGCTCCTGCTCACCGGCATCGCCGTGAACGCGTTCACCGGCGCGGGGCTCGCCTTCCTGACGTTCCTCGGCGACCAGCAGGCGCGCGAGCAGATCGTGTTCTGGCAGCTCGGGTCCCTGAACGGCTCGATGTGGGACCAGGCCGCAGCGATCTCCCCCGTCATCGGTGCGGGCCTCGTCGGCGCCGTCGTGCTGACGCGCTCGCTCGACCTGCTCGCCCTCGGCGACCGGGCCGCGCGGCACGTCGGGGTGCGGGTCGAGGCCGTCCGGGTCGTCGCGATCGTCGTGGTCGCCCTGCTCGTCGGCGCAGCGGTCGCGTTCGCCGGCATCATCGCGTTCGTCGGGCTCGTCGTCCCGCACCTGATGCGGATGGTCATCGGCCCGGCGCACGGCCCGCTGCTGCTCGTCTCGACGCTCGGCGGCGCCCTGCTCCTGACGATCGCCGACCTGCTCGCGCGCACCCTGGTGCCGTACGCGGACCTGCCGATCGGCATGCTGACCTCGCTCGTCGGCGGACCCTTCTTCTTCTGGCTCCTGCGCCGTGCCCGCCGACGGTCGGGAGGCTGGGCATGAACGAGACGAGTGCTGTCGGCGCCGTGGTCGTCTCCGGGATCGGCGTCGTCGTCGACGGACGACCGCTGCTCGCCGACGTCGACCTGACCGTGCGCGCGGGCGAGGTCCTGGCGCTCGTCGGTCCGAACGGTGCCGGCAAGTCGACCCTGCTCCGGGCGATCGCCGGTGACCTCGCCCACAGCGGCACGGTCGCGATCGACGGCGTGCGCACCGGCGGCGAAGCACCGCTCGCGACCGCTCGTCGGCGTGCCGTGCTCGAGCAGGACACCGCGGTGGCCTTCGGGTTCCGGGTCGGTGAGGTCGTCCGGATGGGCCGTGCTCCGTGGCGGGGAACCCCGCGAGCGGTCGACGACGACACCGTGGTCGCGCGGGTGCTCGACCAGGTCGAACTCGCCGACCGGATCGACCAGGCGTTCCCCTCGTTGTCGGGCGGGGAGCGAGCCCGGGCCTCGTTCGCCCGGGTCCTGGCGCAGTCGACCCCGGTGCTCCTGCTCGACGAACCGACCGCCGCCCTCGACCTGCGGCACCAGGAGGCCGTGCTGGCCGTCGCCCGCGCACACGCCCGGGCCGGCGGCGCCGTCGTCGTGGTGCTCCACGACCTGAGCCTCGCCGGGGCGTACGCCGACCGCGTCGCCATGCTCGCCGGCGGCCGGATCGTCGCCGATGGCACCCCCACCGACGTCCTGACCGCCGACCGCATCGGCACCGTCTACCGACACCCGGTCACCGTCGTGCCCGACCCGAACACCGGCACGCCCGTCGTCGTGCCGTCCCGAACCCTCCAGGAGGCCTCCTCGTGACCACCCGCACCCGCCCGCTGCGGCTCGCGCTCGCCGGACTGCTCGTCGCGCTCAGTGCCGGGGGAGCCGCCCTGGTGGGCGTCGCCCCCGCAGCGGCAGCCGGCCGTGTCAGCGTCGCGATCGAGGGGCACCCCGAGGTCACGAACCAGGTCGACTCGACGTACCTGACGACGCTGCGCCTGCGCGGTTCCGGGTTCCAGGGCGTCAAGAACGGGTACGGCGGCATCTACGTGGCGTTCGGCACCGTGAACGGCACCTGGCAGCCGAGCAAGGGCGGGGCGACGGGCGCGGACTACAGCTACGTGCCCGACGACGAGTCGAACCCCACCGGGTACCTCGACTTCGTGGCCTTCGAGGGCAGCACCACCGCGTCGGCGGCGAACGGCGGCACGGTCGACTCCGCCACGGGCACCTGGTCCGCGACCCTCAAGGTCCCCGGTTCGACGTTCCAGGCGCTCGACCGGAACGGTGCCGCGAAGACCGTCGACTGCACGGTCGTGCAGTGCGGGATCATCACGATCGGTGCGCACGGCGTCGCGAACGCGAACAACGAGTCGTTCACGCCCGTCTCCGTGCAGAACCTGTACGGCAGCGGCGGCACGCTGGCCGGTGGCGGCACCAGGGCGACCACCGGGCAGGCGCCGGCCGACACGACGGACGCGGGCAGTGCCTCCCGTCCGTCCGCCGAGCCGACGTCCGAGGCGAGCGCCGACACCCGCGCGGCCACGAAGCCGTCCGCGCGGTCGACGACGAAGCCGAGCGCCACCGCGGAGCCGACCGCGTCGGCGACCCCTACCACGCCGACCGGGGCGACTCCCTCGTCGGCCGCGGCTGCCGATGGCTCCTCGGGCGGGATCGACCCGGGCGTGCTGCGGATCGTCCTCGGCGGCCTGTCCGCGCTCGTCGTGGCCGTCGCGGCGCTCGTCGTCTTCGCGATCGTGCACTCCCGCCGCACCGCACGACGCACCGCGACCGACGTCGCGCCGTAGGACCACCGGACCCGGGTGCTCACAGGGGGCGCCCACATCGAGAGGGAAACACGAACATGACACGAATCGCACGCTCGTTCGGGATCACGCTGGCGGCAGGGGTCGCCGCGGTCGGGATCGCCGTCCTGCCCGCGGTCAGCGCGTCCGCGGCCACCGCGGTCACGAACGACTACGGCGCCAGCCTGTCCGTCAGCGGTCCGGCCTCGGTCGTCACCGACGGCCCGGGGGCGCTCCACGGCGTCTCGGACGGCAGCGTCACGGTCACCGGCAGCGGCTTCGACGGGGACGCGCAGGGGCGCGGCTTCGGCGTCTACGTCGTCTACGGGCCCAAGCAGGCGGACTACGCCACCAACTCCGGCTGGTTCGGCTCCGCCCAGTGGGTGTCGAAGAGCGCGTTCACGGCCGGCGGCGGCTTCACCACGACGATCGACGTCGCGAAGTCCTACACCGCGGACCCGCACCACACCGGCGACGCGGCCGCGACCGTCAGCTGCGACTACGACGCCACGAAGACCGCGACCGCCAACGCTGCCCTCGGGCAGTACGAGTGCTTCGTCCAGACGTTCTCGGCGCACGGCGTCGCGAACGACCCGGTCGACCTCGACGAGGTCCAGGTCCCCGTCACCTGGTGACCCACGCGGTGCCCCGGGTCCGCCCGGGGCACCGCCTCCCCACACGCGCACCACCCGACCCGAGGAACCGATGCACACCCAGACCAGACCGGCCCGTCGCCTCCGCGCGCTCAGCGCCACCGTCGCCGCGATCATCGGCCTGACCGCGGCCGTCGCCGGCACCGTGCCCACCGCGGCGACCGCCGCCACCGCGGCCTCGGGTCCGAGCACGTCCGTCACGGGCGGCACGCTCGACTGGGGGTTCAAGCAGTCGTTCCGGAACTACGTGCCGGCCGCAGGGCAGTCGGTGTCCGGCGGTGCGTCGAAGAACGCCGACGGCACGTTCCGGTTCGCCGCGTCGGGCGGCAGCTACGACCCCGGCACGCGGAAGCTCACCGTCACGGGTTCCGGCGCCGCGGTGTTCGACTACCGGGCGCACACGTTCGTCATCTCGCTGCGCGACCCTGCGATCGAGCTCACGCCGACCACCGGCACCCTGACCGCCGGGGTCGACGTGCGGCTGGTGGACCCGACGACCGGTGCCACGACGTCCGACCCGGGGACGAAGCGCATCGCGTTCGCGACGATCGACGTCACCAAGGGCACCCGATCGGTCACCGACGGGGCGTACTCGTGGACCGGTCTGCCCACCACGATCACCGCGGCGGGTGCAGCGGCCTTCGCAGCCGACGTCACCGGCGGCGGCAACCCGACCCAGTTCTACGCCGCGGGCACCGCGCTGGACCCGCTCTCGGTCGCCGTGACGGGCGACTGGGCCGCCGAGGGCACGGACGGTGAAGGCGGCGCCGACGGTGACCAGGGGTTCAGCGACCCCGGCGTCCAGGGACTCGTGAGCACCGGCGTGCAGACCACGGTCGGTGACAGCACGATCGGCCGGGTCACCACGGTGGTGCGGGACGCCGCGCGCGCCCTGAACGTCGTGCAGGTACCGGCTGCCGGAACCGCCAAGGCGAGTTACTTGGTCGTGGACGACGACGGCAAGCGCGTCGCCGGGCCGATCGACCCCGGTGTCGCGACCTCGAAGCCGAGCGTCGACCCGTTCACCGGGAACATCGTCGCGACCGCGTCGTTGCCCGCCGCGGAGTTCGGCGGCACCGGCGCGAACGTCCAGGGCTGGGTCGTCGTCGTGCGCGGCACGGACGCCGCCTACCGGGACGTCGTGCACGTGAAGCCGTCCGTCGCGGTGCCCGCCGCGAAGGCGTTCACGATCGACCCCGCCGACGGCTCGATCGTCGCGCAGGTCGCCCCGGCCGCGAACGGCGGATCCGCGGGGCTGCTGCGGGTGGCCGCGGTCGGTGCGGGAGCCCGATCCGGGTCGGGTGCGGTGACCGAGGTCGGCACCAGCCCCGCTGGCGGGACCGTCCGCGCCGTCACCCGCACGGCAACCCTGATCGGCTCGGTCACCGGGACGATCTCGTCGGTCGGCGTCGACTGGACCGGCAAGCGCGCCGTCGTCTTCGACCAGGCCGCCGCCCTCGCCCGCGTCGTCGCCCTCGACACCGGAGCCTTGGTCGCCGACGTGTCGATCGGCGCCACCGCGACGTCCGGGGCCACCGGCGGGACCGTCGTCGACTCCCGAGGCCGGGCGTGGTGGAGCAACGACGGCGACGCCACGCTCCGAGCCGTCTCGTTGCGCGGGACCCCGGCCGTGACGACCTCGATCGACCGGGTCGGCGGTGCCGCGTACCTGGCCGTCGACGAGTCCGCGAAGCGCCTCTGGGTGTCGGCCGCCGGCAGCACCGACACCGGCAACGTCGTCCGCGCCTACGCGATCGACGGCAGCACCGCGCCCACGCTCGGTGCCGAGTACCAGCCCGGCACCACCTACACCGGCGACCCGATCGTGGTCGCCGCCGACGGCCGCGCGGTGGTCGGCGTCGTGAACGCCGCGACCGACGCCGCCGACCAGGGGCTCCGCACGTTCACGGTCGTGACCACCCCGACCATCACGGCGCAGCCGGCCGACGTCGCCGTGACGCTGACCGGCGCGACCACCGGAACCGACGGCAGCACGACCCCTGCCACGCCGCAGCAGGTGTCCTTCGCGGTCACCACGACCGGGACCCCGACGCCCACCGTGCAGTGGCAGCAGCACACCCCGTCCGGTTGGGCCGACCTGCAGGACGGCCCCTCGGTCGCCGGCGCGACGACCAGCACACTCCGCATCACGGCCACCGAGGGGCTGGACGGCGACCGGTACCGCGCGGTCGCCACGAACGTCCTCGGTGCGACCGTCGTCGGTCGGGTCGCCTCGGACACCGCGACCCTGCGCGTCACCGTGCAGGCGCCGACGAACCCGGGCGGCGGGAACGGCGGCGGGGGAACGGGCGGCGGCGGCACCGGCGGCGGGTCGACCGTGGTCGGTGCGGACGGGTCGATCACCGGGGCGGAGAACGCCCGGGGTGCCTCGACGAACGTGCGGCCGGCCACCGGCCTCTCGACCGCCGCGGCGGGCACGAAGCTCACCGTGACGGGCACCGGCTTCACGAAGAACACCAACGGCTCCGGGCTGTACGTGCTGTTCGGGTACGTCACGAAGCACCCGAGCGCCGGGGGAGCCGCCGGTGCGGGCTACGACTACGTCCCCGGGTCCGGCGGCACCGGGCAGGACGGCCAGGGCTTCGTCGCCTGGCCCGACAACACCGGCACCGGCGCCGCAGCGACCGCGAAGTTCAGCGGCACCAAGAACGCCGGCTTCACGCAGGGCGGCGTCATCGCGCGCTCCACCTTCACCGCCCAGTCGACGAAGCGTGTCGACTGCCTGTCCGGGGCCGTGCAGTGCGGGGTCCTGACCATCGGTGCGCACGGCGCCGCCGACGCCGCGCTCGAGACCTTCACGCCGGTGTACTTCGCCGGACAGACGGTCCCCGGCACCCTGCCGACCGGTCCGACCACGGGTGGTGGTACCGGCGGCAACGGCGGCACGGTGATCCAGCCGCCCGTCGTGCAGCTGCCGCCGGCCGCCACAGCACCGACCATCACGAACGCCTCGGACACGGCGCCGACGGCCGCGCCGACCGCTGCGCCGCGGAACACCGCCGCCCAGCCCCGGAACAGCGCGAAGGCCCCCTCGGCCGCCGAGCCACCCACGGCCCCCGCCGCGGACTCCGACGAGCTGGAACGCAAGATCGACGCCGGCGACATCACGACCGTCGCGGCCGCCGACGCCGGGATCCGCGACGAGGTCACCGCCGGTGATCAGCTCGAGCTCCGCCTGCCGTGGACGGGCGACGACGAGGGCGGGAGCGTGTGGACCTACTCCGAACCGGTGCAGGGCGACGACTTCACCGTCGAGGACGCCACGGCCACCGCCACGGTCGACACCACGGGCCTGGAGGTCGGCGACCACCACGTCGTGCTCGTCGGTGACCAGGGAACGGTCGTCGCGGTGCCGTTCTCGGTGACCGACGGCGTCGGAGCGGTTGCCCAGTCGGCCGACTCCGGAGCCGGGACCGTCACGGCGGCGGCAGACGACGGCGCGGACGGTGGGATGACCACCGAGACCCTGCTGCTCGTGGTGATCGGGTTCCTCGGCGGGCTCGTGGTGCTCGCGATCGGCCTGGTCGTGCTGCTGCTGACGGGAGTGCTGCAGGTTCGGACGCGGCGGAAGCCATCGGCACCTGCCGCCGCCTGACGCCCGAGCGCTGGCGTCGTGTGACGGCGCCAGCGCCTGGCCCAGGCGCCCGGCGGGTCAGCTTCCGGCCGCTCCGAGCCCTGCGAGGAAGGTCGCCTCGGCCAGGGCCATGTGCTCGATCTCGGACGGATCGACGCTCTCGTCCGGCGCGTGCACGTTCGCAGCCGGCTCGGACACCCCGGCCAGGATGACCTCGACCCCCGGGATCGCCCGCTCGAGTGTCGCGCAGAGCGGGATCGATCCGCCGCCGCCGAGGGAGCCCACCGACGACACCCGGTACGACGACGCCAATGCGCTCCGGAACGCCGACGAGTACTGCCCCGCCGTCGCCCGGAACCCGTCGCCCGTGCCCGTGACCCGCGCGGTGACCTCGACCCCGGCGGGCGCTCGCCGCAGCAGGTGCGCCACGAGTAGTTCGCCAGCGGCAGCGGGGTCGGCACCCGGCGAGACTCGGAGGTTCAGCGCGGCACCGGCGGTCGCCTGTACGGACGGCGACGATCCGGCGACCGCCGGCGCATCGATGCCGACGACGGTCAGCGCCGGCCGTGCCCAGACCTGGGATGCCGGGTCCCCGGACCCGATCGGCACCGCGCCGTCGAGCAGCCCGGCGTCGGCGGCGAACCGGTCGGCGTCGTAGGGCAGGCCGTCCCAGGTCTGCGAGGCCTCGAGCCCGTCGACGGTGGTGTCCCCGGCGTCGTCGCGCAGCGTGGCGAGCAGGGCCACCAGGGTCGCGACGGCATCGGGTGCGGCACCACCGAACATCCCCGAGTGCACGTTGCCGTGCAGCGCACGGACGCGCAGCTCGACGAACGCCGTGCCGCGCAGGGTGGTCACGAGCGCGGGGACCCCGACGGCGGCGTTGCCGGCGTCCATCACGACGGCTGTGTCGACGTCGGCGAAGTCCGCTGCGTGGGCGGACACGTACTGCTCGAGACCGTCGGTGCCCTGCTCCTCGGACCCCTCGACGACCACGACGAGTCCGACCGGGAACGATCCGTGCACGTCGAGCAAGGCCCGCAGCGCCACGAGGTGGGTGACGACCCCGCCCTTGCAGTCAGCAGCGCCGCGACCGTACAGGCGACCCTGGCGCTCGGTCAGGGTCCACGGGTCGCTCGTCCACGCTGCGAGGTCGCCCGCGGGCTGGACGTCGTGGTGGGCGTAGAGCAGGACCGTCGGAGTGCCGGGCGGCGCGGGGTGGGTCGCGAGGACCGCCTGCGAGCCGTCCGACGTCGTGACGAGGCGCGAGGTCAGGCCGAGGCCGTCGAACGCACCCCGCACGCGCTCGGCGACGCGGCGGCAGTCGTCGAGCGACTGCACGGCCGGGTCGTGGACCGACGGGATGGCGACGAGCGCCGCGAGCTCGTCGAGCCCCGCGGGCATCCCGGCGCGGACCGCGTCGCGCAGCGCTGCGTCGCCGGTGCTCACGAGCGCCCGATCTCCCAGATGCGGAACTCACCAGAGGCGTCGACCGACTTCGTCAGCCCGGTGAGCGACTTCTGCCCGATGACGTTCTCCTGCCCGGCGAGCAACGGGATGAGCGGCACGGACTCGGCGGTGTCCTGCTGGATCTCCTCGATCTGCTTCGTCCGCTCGGTCGCGTCGGCCTCGACCGCCTGCGCGGCGACCAGTTGCTGCACGGCCCGGTCGTCGAAGTGGTTTGCGAGCAGGTTGACGTCCTCGGAACCGTAGGCCGGCGTCAGGTACGAGGAGGCGTCGGGGTAGTCCTGGAAGAACCCGAGCTGGAAGACCGGGTACTCGCCCTTGCCGACGTTCCCGACGTAGGTGTCCCAGCTCGCCGACTGCAGGTCGACCGTGAACAGGCCGGTGTCCTCGAGCTGCTGCTTGATCAGTGCGTACTCGTCGTCCGACCCGGAGCCGTAGTGGTCGGTCGTGTACTCGATCGGCAGCGTGACGGGCGTGCGCACGCCGGCCTTCTCGAGGATGGCCGCGGGGTCGGCGCCGTCGTACTCCGTCTGGAACGCATCGGTCGCGCCGGTGAAGTCGGACGGCACGATCGAGTACGCCGGAGCGTAGGTGCCCTGGTAGACGTCCTTCGCGATCGCCGCGCGGTCGACGGTCGCGGCGACGGCCTGGCGGATCGCGGTCTTCTGCGCGGTGTCGTCACCGGGCATCGTGTCGAGGTTGAAGCCGAGGAACCGGACCTCGCCCGACGAGCCCTGGACCCGCTGCAGGCCGTCGTCCTCGGACAACGAGGTGACCTCGGTCGGCGTGAGCTGGCGGTACGCCACATCGGCGTCGCCCTCCTGCACCGCGAGCTTGAGGTCGGCGGACTTCGTGTACTGCTTGATCGTCACGCTCGACGACTCCGGCGCGGTGCCGTCGTACTCCTTGTTCGCCGTCAACGCGATGGTCGCCCCGCCGTCGGCGGACTGCTGCAGCGCGTACGGACCGGACCCGACGACCCCGTCGTCCGCGTGGACCTTCGTCCCCGAGAACACACTGCTGTCGACGATCGCCCCGGCCATGCTCGCCAGGACGTACGGGAACGTCTGGTCGTTCGCCTGCTTCAGGGTGAACGTGACCTCGTCGCCGTCGGCCGCCACGGACGCCATGTTGGCGAGCAGCGACCCCGGACCGTTCTCGGAGCCGATGCCGACCTGGCGCTCGAACGAGAACACGACGTCCTTCGCCGTCAGGGCGTCACCGTTCGAGAACGTGAGCCCGTCGCGGATCCGGCACACGTAGTGGGTGCCGTCGGTGAAGTCGCACGACTCGGCGACCTCGGGACTCGTCGTGGTCTTGCCGGCCGGGTAGGTGAGCAGGTGCTGGTACAGCTGCGTCTGCACCGTGTAGCTGCCGCGGTCCCAGGCGCCGGCCGGGTCGAGGGACGTGACGGGATCGGTCGTCCCGATCACCAGGCCGTCGGAGACGTCGGTGGACGCCCCGGTCGAGGCGCAGCCGGTGAGCACGGCGGCGACGGCAGCGGAGAGCGCGAGCGCGGAGAGGAGTCGGGTCGTCACGGGGTTCCTGAGTGGGATGGTTTCGAGAGGGAGAAACGGGGATGTGCGGCCCCGCCGGTCGCGAGGTCGGCGATCATGTCGCCGAGCAGCGGTGCGAACTTGAAGCCGTGGCCGGAGAACCCGGTCGCGACGGTGACGGGACCACGTCGGTCGATCACGAAGTCCTCGTCGGGGGAGCTGTCGTACAGGCAGCTGATGAAGGTCGGCTTCGTCGCGTCGACACCGGGCACGTACCGCGCGACGTAGGCCTGCAGCCGCTCGGCCTCGGCCGGCACGGGCGTGAAGTCGCGGTGGTCCGGATCGACGACGGGGCCGGTGCCGTGGAACCCGACCTTGACGCCCTCGCCCGGGGTGAGCAGGCCGTACACGTCGTCGTCGGCCGCCCAGTGCACGAAGCTCGGCCACGCCTGGTCCGGCAGACGGCTGGGGAAGTGCGCGGGCTGCTCCTGGGTGACGCGGATGGCCGGGAGGCCCGCCCCGCGTCCGGCGAGCAGGTCGCCGACCAGCGCGGGTGCCCACGACCCCACGGCCGCCACCACGGACGAGCTGCGGTGGGTGGACCCGTCGGACAGCGTCACGGTCACGTCGTCGCCGTGGTCGTCGAGCCCCGTCACCCCCGTGTCGAAGCGCAGCTCGGCGAGCCCCGTCCGTTCCGCCAGGGTGAGGAACACCTCGATGGCGCGGTCGGACCGGATGCGACCGGCCGTGGCGTGTGCGAGCACGTGCCCCTCGAACGCGATCCCCGGCCAGCGTGCGGCCGCGGCGTCCGGGCTGAGGGTCTCGTGCGGGATGCCGGCGTCCGTCAGTGCGGCGGCGATGGCGTCGACGACCTCGGCGCGGCCGTGGTCGACGGCCCCGGTGCGGACGATGAGCTCCTCGTCCGCAGCGCCCTCGAGCGCTTCCCACAGCGCCAGCGCGCGGGAGGTCAGGGCGACGTACTCGGGGTCGGCGTAGCCCTGCCGGAAGATCCGGGTCGCGCCGTGGGACGAGCCGTTGTGGTGCCCGCGTTCGTGCTGCTCGACGAGCAGGACGCGCTCGCCGCGGAGTGTGAGGGCGTATGCGGTGGCGGCGCCGACGACCCCGCCGCCGATCACGACGTGCGTCGGGGCCCGGTCGCTCAGCACGTCGCTCATGCCACGGCTCCGGCTCGTCGGGCGTCGGCCTCGCGCCGCGCTGGCATCATCGCCACCACCTCGGCCTCGGTCGGGGCCGCCGCCGGGAACCGTGCCGGGGCGTAGCGGCTCGCGTCGCCGAGGGTGGTCGTGCCCGTGACGCTCAGTTCCGCCGCGATCCGCCCGAGACCCGGGCCGTGCGTGACGCCGGACTCGTTGTCGCCACCGGCCACCACGAGTCCGTCCAGCTCGGGGATCGCGCCGACGATGAAGTTCCGGTCGGCGGTCATCGAGACGATGCCCTGCGTGGGGGTCTCGTCGACCCCGAGCGCGCTCGCGGCGGCGGGGAGCAGCCGGGCGACGATCGGGTGCAGGTACGTCCGCATGGCGTCGAGCAGGTCCGTGCGAACCGGTCGGCGGTCGGGTTCGTCGCTCCGGTCCGCACCGCCGACGTGCAGCGGCTCGTACCCGGGCCCGGCACCGTACGTCAGGCCGCCGCGGTGCTCACGGATCCACAGGCCGTGCAGCTCCGGCAGCATCAGGGTCGGCAGGGTGCCCGGCAGACCGAACGGTGTCGTCACGAGCCGGCTGGCGATGACCCGGACCGTCGGCAGCTCGCGCCCGAAGGGGGCGAGGAGGGCGTTCGTCCAGCTGCCGGCGGCGAGCACGACCTTCGCGGCGTCGATGACCTCGCCGTTCGCGGTCCGGACGCCCGTGACGGAGCCCCCACGGCCCTCCAGACCGGCGACCGGCGTGTGCTCGCGGATCTCGACGCCCCGCGCACGGACCGCGTGCACCAGCGCTGCGGCCGTGTCCGGCGCACTGATCTGGATGCCGTCCGGATGGAGGAAGCCCGCGGTGACCGCGGTCGGGTCGAGCCCGGGCACGAGGTCGGCCGCCTCGGCCGGGGTGAGCGTCCGCGCCCCGGCCGGCCGGAGCGGGTGCTGCTCGAACGGCGGCAGGTGGTCGGCCTGGCCCTGCTCGGTGACGGTCAGCCAGACGTTGCCGTTCTGCCGGTACCCGGTCGGGCCGTGGCCGGCGCCGGCGAGGTCGCGGTAGAAGTCGATGCCGTACTGCTCGACGTCGCGTTCGGACTCGTTCCAGTACCAGGCGTACCCGGCTGCCCACTGGCCGACGAACCCGGCACCCGCCGTGGTCGTGCCCCCGGCGACCGTCCCGCTGTCGAGGAGCAGGACCCGCTGCCCGAGCCCGACGAGGTGCCACGCGGCGCTCAGTCCGATGATGCCGGCGCCGACGACGACCACGGGGGATCCGGAGGAGGACATGGAGCGAGCGTAGTGTCCCGGGGTCCCCGACAGGTGTCGTTCATGACGCCGTGTGACGCGGTGCAGAACGGCGATCGCCGCCCCGGTCGATCAGCGGTCGATCAGCGGTCGAACGCGCCGAGCACCGCCGATGCCGACCGTGCCACCAGGGCGTCGTCGTAGGCGGCGTCGGGGTCGTTCCGCGTGGTCAGGACCGAGAGCACGAGCGGGTCGCCGCCGGGCGGGGTCACCCGCGCCACGTCGTTCCGGATCGGTCCGGCGCCCCCGGACTTGTCGACCACGACCCAGCCGTCGGGTGCGCCGGCCCGGATGAGTGCGTCGCCGGTCGCGTTGCCGCCCATCCAGTCGACCAGCAGCGCGGTGTCGGCGCGGTCCAGGGTGCTGCCGTCGAGCACGGTCGCCAGGGCTGCGGTGAACGCCGCCGGGGTCGTGGTGTCCTCGGTGCTGCCCGGCTCGATGGTGTTGAGGTCCGGCTCGCCGTGGACCACCTCGGTGGTGGTGTCGCCGAGCTCGGTCAACGCGGCGTCCAGGCCGCTCGGACCGCCGATGCGCGTGAGCACGAGGTTCAAGGCCGTGTTGTCGCTCATCCGGACGGCTGCCTCGGCCAGCTGCTCGTACGACAGCCCGTCGGCCACGTGCTGTTCCGTCACGGGGGAGTACCCGGCAGCGGCGACGTCCGCGGCCGTCCAGCGCACGACCTCGTTCCGGGCGTCCGCGGGTACCGAGCGCAGGAACTGTGCCGCGGCGAACGCCTTGATGGTCGAGGCGTAGCCGAAGCGTCGGTCGCCGTTGTAGGCGACCGTCTCACCCGTGACGGTGTCGGTCGCGACGACGCCGACCGTCGCGTCGTACTCGCGTTCGAGGCCTGCGAGTGCTCGGCGGACCGTGGCGGTGGTCGCGGCGTCCGTCCTCGGCGGCGGCGGCGTCCTCGTCGCAGGGGTGCTCGTCGGTGTGCTCGTGGACGGTGCGGACGACGTGGCCGACGCGGTCGGTCCACCGGAGCCGCCACCGGAGCACCCGGCGAGGACGAGTACGGCGACGGTGCCGCCGACGACCAGGGGGAGAGCACGGCGCATGGGAGCACCCTGCCGCTCGACCCTGGTCACACGCCGGGAACCGGCACCCCGACCCGGGCGACGGAGACCTGCGTCCCGACGCCCCGCTCGTGTGCGAGATCGATCAGCCGGGCGGCGACGGCGAGGTCCTGCGCGCCGAGCCCGACCGAGTCGAACACGGTGATCTCGTCGTCCCCGGTCCGGCCGGGTGCGCGTCCGGCGACGACCTCGCCGAGTTCCGCCGGGTGGAGGTCATGCGGGACCGCCCCCTCGACCACGGCCTCGAGCAGGTCACCCGACTTCGTCCAGGCGGTGGCCCGGCTGTCGACGAAGAGTGTGCCGCGTGCCATCGCCGCACCGTCGAGCTCCCGGTGCGTCGGGCGGGGACGGGCCCCGACCGCGTTCACGTGCTGGCCGGCGTGCAACCAGGCGCCGCGGACGATCGGGTCGACCGAGGGCGTCAGGGTGCAGAGCACGTCGGCCTCCTCGACCACGCGACGGACCTCCGGCGCGACCACGCACCGCCGGGCCACGTCCGGTCCGACGGCCTCGAGGAACCGGGTGACCGTCCCCGACGACCGTGACCACAGGACGATCCGCTCGAACGGTCGCGTCGCCTCGAAGGCACGGACGTGCTCGACGGCGAGGTTGCCCGCGCCGAGGATCCCGAGGGTCCGGCTGCCCGAGCGGGCGAGGTGCTTCGTCGCGACCACGGTGGTCGCCGCGGTCCGTGCCCGGGTGATCGTCATGCCGTCGAGCACGGCGACGCACTCGCCGGTGACCGACGAGGACACCAGGATCGTGGAGCGCTGCGACGGCAGCCCCCGCGCACCGTTGTCGGGGATGTCGGCCATCAGCTTGACGGCGACGAGCCCGAGCCGGTCCGAGCGCACGGCCATCGGCAGGAAGAGCGCGTCGTCGGCGCCGGTCAGGGCGACCGGAGCCGGCTGCTGCATCGCGCCGGTCCCGAGGTCGGCATGGACGGCCTCCACGGCCCCGACGACGTCGACGGCGTCGATGAGACCGGCGACGTCGGCGGCGCCGAGGACGACGGTCACGACGCGGTGACGACGGTCGAGGCGCCGAGCAGCTCCTCGAGCGACGGGGTGTGGGTCGTGAGGCCACCGTCGAACAGGATGCGCATCCAGCGGTCGGAGGCCTCGCGGTCGACGACCGCGGAGTCCCAGACGCCCCCGGCAGCCATCTCGTCGGCGGCCCGTCGCAGCAGGGCGGCGTCCTTCTCGGGCCACCGGGCGGCGAGCACGGCCGCGATCTCGGTGTCGGCGTCGCCCGCGGTGATCTTGGCCATCGCGGCGGCGATGCCGTCCATGAACCGGTCGACCCGGTCGCCGAGTTCGTCGATGCGGTCCGTGCGCGTGTAGTAGACGCTGTTCGGCATCACGCCACCGGCGTCGAGGTGCCGGAAGACGATCGTGCCCCCACCGGCGGCGACGAGTTCCTGGGCGGAGACGAGGTCGAGGATGATCGCGTCACCGAGCCCGCCCTGGTACAGCTCGATGAGCATCGCGGTCGACAGGTCGCGGACGAAACGGGTCGCCGCGACGTCGAACCCGGCCTCGCGGACGAGTCCGGCCGTGAACTCGTACGGGGCGCTGCCGCCGGCGCCGGGCGCCAGGACGACCTTGCCGGCGAGCCAGTCCAGCGTGATCGGGGTCGTCTCGTCGCGGGCGACGATGGTCATCGGGAACCCGTGGTTGAGCTGGCCCACGACGGAGAGCTTCCGCGGGGTCCCGGCGTACATCGCGGGGACCCAGAGACCGCCGAGGGCGAGGTCGGCCTCGTGCGAGTCGATGTCGTCGAGGACGCCGGTCCACGGGTCGCAGGCCTTCGCGGTGACGGACAGGCCGCGCTCGGCGAACAGACCGCCCACGTCGGCGACGTACTCGGGCAGGTAGTTGAGGCCGTTCGCGGTCGCCGAGATCTTCAGGGTGTCCATGGTGTTCTCCGATCGTGGGGTGGTGGGCCGGGGTGTCCGGCCCACCGGGGTGGTGCGGTTGGTGCGGGTGGTCAGGTGGGTCAGGCGGTGGTGGTCGTGAGGGCGTTCTCGTTGACGTCCTCGAGCGACCGGCCGCGGGTCTCCGGGGCGAAGCGTGACGCGACCACGAGGACCGCGTACATGACGGCGGCGAGTCCGAAGACGCCGGCGAAGGCCCACGAGCCGTAGAGCGCGATCGCGGCGAACGGCATGACCGCTCCGGCGATGTTGCCGATGCCGTTGACGATCGAGGCGCCGGAGGCACGGATCGCGGTCGGGTAGACCTCGGCGGTCCACGCCGCGAGGGTGGTGTTCGTCAACATCGTGAAGAACTGGAACAGGGCGCCGAGCACCAGGATCGCGGCGGTGTCGTTGCCGAAGGCCGCGAACGCCAGGGCGGTGAGGCAGCCGAGGATGCCCGCGACGGCGATGAGGGGCCGTCGTCCGACGCGGTTGGCGAGGAGCGCCGCTGCCGTGCACCCGAGGAGGGATCCGATGTTCATGATCATCGTGTAGAGCAGGCTCTGCGACACGGTGTAGCCACGCTCGACGAGCAGGGTCGGCATCAGGAAGTTCAGCGTGACCTGCACACCGAAGGCCATCCACGAGGCGACGCCGATGGCGATCGTCCGGCGGAGCACCAGCTTGTGGAACACCGCTGCGGGCGACGAGTGCAGAGCGACCGGGGGCAGGTCGGCCGGCGTCAGGCGCACCGGGGGAGCGGCGTCGGCGGGCGGGGTGAGCGTGTTCGAGGCGAGGACCGCGAGCGAACGGTTCGCTTCGTCGACCCGGCCCTTCGACAGCAGCCAGCGAGGCGTCTCGGGCAGCTTGCGGCGGTACAGGACGACGAACAGGGCGGGGATGGCGAGGATCACGAACGTCCAGCGCCAGACGTGGTCATCACCACCGAGCGGGGCGGCCAGCGGGCCGAGCAGCAGCAGGAACAGGCCGTAGGAGATGAAGTTGCCGATGCCGCCGGCGCCGACGTTGATGGTCGCGATGAGGCCGCCGCGGTACTTGGTGGCCACCATCTCGGACAGCATCGCGATGCCGATCATGAACTCGCCGCCGACGCCGATCCCGACGATGAACCGGCTGACGAGCAGCATGTCGAAGTTGAAGGAGACGGCGCTGAGGAGGCCGCCGAGCGTGTAGACGAGCAGGTTGAGCCCGAGTGAGAACCGCCGACCGTACTTGTCGGCGAGCCAGCCGGCCAGGAACCGGCCGACCAGCCCACCCAGGACGGTGGCGGTGTTGATCGTGGAGAGCTGGACGTCGCCGATGGCGAGCGAGGCCTTGATGTTGGTGGCCATGGCGCCGACGGAGTTCTGCTCGAGCGTGTCGAAGAACTCCCCGGCGAGGATGAGCATGAGGACCCAGAACTGGGCCCGGGTGAAGCCGATCGAGTCGAGGGCGGATCCGATGCCGCCTTCGGTTCGGGCAGCGGAAGCGGTTCGGGTTGGTGCGGTGGAGCGGGTTACAGCAGTCATTCGTAACTCCAGCGGGGGAAGAGTGAGGTGGATGCACCGTGCGG
Source organism: Curtobacterium sp. VKM Ac-2861 (assembly GCF_013204965.1). NCBI lineage: Bacteria > Bacillati > Actinomycetota > Actinomycetes > Micrococcales > Microbacteriaceae > Curtobacterium > Curtobacterium sp. VKM Ac-2861. Next base: position 333,505 of record NZ_JABMLA010000005.1, on the reverse strand, counting down.
TCACTCTTTTGTATACGAAAAGCTGTTTCGGGCTGGTTTCGAACACGAGACGGTTCGTTACGGCTGCCTGAATCACCTGGATATTCAAGCATCCAGACGGGGCCACGCCAAGCTCGCGGGCTGTTTTGTATACGTTCTTACGGGTTCAGGGCCCGGTAGATCGCTTCGTCGCGGCGCAGGTGCTCGTCCATCAGCAGCCCTGCCTGCACCGAGGCGCCGCGCAGGATCGCGCCGGCGACGGCGGTGTGGTCATCGCTGCTCGATGCCACCTCGTCCTGCGTGACCCGCTCGAACGCCCACGCCGTCTGGTGGATGAGGTGGTCGATCATCGTCTCGAGCCGGCTGTTCCCCGAGGCTCGTGCCACCAGCCCGTGGAACGCGAACCGCGGTGACTGCGCGGCCTCGACCTCTTGGTCGGACCGTTGTTCGCGACCGACGGCACGGAGCAGGTCGGCGCACTCGCCACCCTGGCGACGGGCGGCGAGCTCGGCGGCCAGGACCTCGAGTCCTCGGCGGATCTGCATGAGCTCGATGACCACCTCGGTCGAGGAGTCGGCGACCCGGACGCCCTTGAACTTCTCGGACTCGACGAACCCCTCGGTCTCGAGCTGCCGGAGTGCTTCGCGCACGGGGACCCGCGAGACGCCGAAGCGTTCGGCGAGGGCGTCTTCCTTCAGCCGGGAGCCACGTGCGAGCGTGCCGGCGATGATCTCGGCCCTGATCGCCTTGAGGACAGATGCCGGCTTGGACTCCACAGCACGATGCTAGTTGGAGCGAGTGACGGGAATCGAACCCGCGCTACCAGCTTGGGAAGCTGGAGTTCTACCATTGAACTACACTCGCGCGCCCCGCAGAACGGGACTCCACAAGCCTAGCGGATTCTCGCCTGGAAGCCAGCCGACCGCGCACCGTACGCCTCCTGTCGGGCGTGTGTCGTGCCTCCCGAGTCTCCGCTGTGAGCACGCCAGCCTGACGGACAGGTGTCGTCCTCGTGTGTACCGTCCAGGGAGTTCCAGCGCCGAAGAACCCGAGGAGGACCGGATGGTCAGGCATCCCCTCATCGACGACGTGGTCGGTCCCGCCATCGTGGTCGAGTCCGCCTCGCCGGTCGTGTGGCTGACGGACGCGCTCGCCTCACTGCTCCGCCGGTCGGCGGACGCCGGCCGCATGGTCGTGCTGCGGACCGGGCGCGAATCCGCGATCACCCCCGCCCTGCGGCACGCGCTCGGTGCCTACGGTGCCGCGTGGGCCGTCGCCGACTTCGACGGGACACTGCGCGACGGCCGGACGGGTGCGGCAGCCTCGGGCATCGAGGACTTCGTGCACCGCGGCCCCGAACTCGTCGGCACACCGTCTCCCGAGCACCCGGTCGCAGCCGACTCCGTCCGCCAGATCAGCATCGACCTGACGCTCCGCCACCACGCCGAGCGTGCCGTGGACATGGGGTCCGCGATCGAGGCCCTGTGCCACACCGTCGGCACCTGCCCCACCCGCTGGGGCACCGCCGAACCGCTCACCGTTCCGTGGGACCGATGGGTCGTCACGCAGTACGCCAAGCACGAGGCACCCGGGGTGTCGACCTCGTACGCCGTCGGCGAGGGCTTCTCTGCCACGATGACCGCCCACCTGGTCGGTGGCGTCGTCGTCGAGACGATGTCCGCCGTCTTGACCGTGCCCGAGGAGAACACCGACCCGGAGCTCGCGAACCGCCTGTTCGACGCCGTGCAGCAGGTCGCCGACCAGGTCGTGCCCGTCTTCGGTGTGGTGATGCAGCGCCGGGGGGACGCCGACCACCTGATCCGCGCGGTGTCGCACGGCGAGCCGTCGCCGCTCGCCGTCGTCGTCGGACCCGAAGCCTCCGAGTTCCTGGACCGCGACGGGGTCTGGCCGCCACCGCGCACCACGACGGCGACGTTCGGCACCCGGTCCGGGGCAGGCGACCGGTCCGGCGCAGGCGACCCGTCCGGAGCAGGCGACACCGGCACCGCTGACAGCGACATCGTCGACGGCGGCATGATCGTCCGCTTCGAGGACGGCTGGGAAGCCCTCGAGTCCTTCCTCGACCGCATCGACGAGGACCGCTTCCTGCAGCTCGTCGGCGGAGCGCCCCTCGACCCGGCCCACGACGAGGGCACGCTCGACGGACACGTGCGGGACGCCCGGGTGGCAGGCGGTCACGGTGCCGCGTGACGTCACCATCCTCTGCCGCCAGCCGGTCGAGCCGCGGGAGGTCGCCGAGGCACTGCTCCTGCACGACGAGTCCTGGGGTGTCCGAGCACTCGACGACGGCCCGATGCTGCAGGTCTGCCGCGACGCCACGCACCCGGTGATCACCGTGCTCGGGGTGCGGCGGGTGGACTCGTTCGACGAGGTCGAGCGGATCCTGCCGGACGCTCCCACGATCGCGACGCCGCTGTGGTGGGTCGACACCGTCACCCCGGCGGGGGCCGACGGCGAGTCCGGGATCTCGGCGGCGCTCGAGGCCGCGCTCGACCTCGACGCGGTCTGCATCGTCCACGGCGACTGACGGAGCCGGCGCGGCCGGCCGGCGACGTCCGCCGGACGCGACGACTGCCGGACGCCACGCCTGCCGGAGCGGCTCGTCGCGCGGATCGGCCACGGTCTGCCCCCAGTTGTGGTGAGAACTCACGTTTCGAGACCCGTGAGTACCCAGAGCCGCTCTACGGTGTGAGGACCCGAGCCGACGAGCCGGGCGAGCACGCTCCTCGTCGGCACCCTTCTCACTGAACAGGGCTCCAGTGCGTACACACCACCAGGGGCGCGCCGTCGCGCGCGCTCGCAAGATCCTCACCGGCGTGGTCGTCGCCGGTCTCGCGGGCGTCGCGCTCGTCGGGGTCGGAGCGACCACCGCGTCCGCCGCGGCACCCGCGCAGACCACCTTCGTGAACGAGGGGTTCACCGGCGCGAGCGCCGGCGACGCCTACATCCTGCCGTCGACGCAGTCCGGTGCCGCGAACGTCGCGTGCCTCACGGCGAAGCCCGCAGCAGGTTCGGCGAACACCGGCTCGATCCCGACCTGTGCGGGCGCCACGGACGCCGACGGCAGCGGCGCGCTCCGCCTGACCGGTGCGGTGAACAACCAGGCCGGTGGCCTCGGTGCGAAGCAGTCCGTGCCGATCACGAAGGGCATCGACGCGGTCTTCGACAGCTACCAGTACAACGGCTCCTCGGCCGACGGCATCGTCTTCTACCTCGCCGCGACCGACCCGTACAACCCGACCGTGCCGGCGAAGATCGGCTACCTGGGCGGTTCGCTCGGCTACAGCGCGAGCACGACGAACAACGCGCAGGGTCTGTCCCACGCGTACCTCGGCATCGGCCTCGACCGCTACGGCAACTTCGGCAACCGCCAGTTCGGTGGCACCGGGTGCGAGTCCGACCAAGCGACCAACGGCAGCCTCACGGCGAACGCCGTGACCGTCCGAGGCCCCGGCGACGGCGGCACCGGCTACTGCGTGCAGTCCCGCACCGTGGTCAACGGGTCGCTCAACAAGACCGGCGTCACCGACCGTGCGCAGGCCAAGGTGCCCGTCGAGATCGTGATCAACCCGACGTCGTCGGCGCTCGCCGCGCAGGAGAACACCGCGGTGTCCGTTCCCGCCGGTCAGTACGCGGTCGTCTTCACGTCCATCGGCGGCTCGCAGCAGGTCGTCCGTGGCGCCCTGCCGAAGCTCACCACCGGCAACGCCGCGAACGTCGACCCGTCGTGGGTCGACCCCGCCACCGGCTACCCCTACAAGCTCACCTACGGGTGGGTCGCGGGCACCGGCGGGCAGAACGACATCCACGAGGTCAACTACCTCCGCACCACGACGGCCGCCGGTCCGGTGCCGGTGCTGACCGCCAGCACGGGAGGCACGGCCACCGTCGCGCACGCCGGTTCCGGCGCGTACACGATCACCCCCACCGTCTCCGCTGACGGTGGCTCCGAGTCGCAGCTCGTGCGGACGACCACCACGTTCCCGGCGGGCGTCACGCCCGACGTCTCCGGTGTGACCGGTGCGGGCTGGACCTGCCAGCCGCCCGTCGGGCAGGTCGTCACGTGCGACCAGGCCGTCGACGCCGCATCGCCCCTCGCCCCGGGCACCGAGCTGCCCACCCTCTCCATCCCGTACTCGGTCACGGGCGCAGCGCGCACCGCGACGATCTCCACCGTCCTGGCGTCGACCGACGCCGAGGCGGTCACCGTCACCCGCGGCCTGACCGTCGAGCCGCAGGGCACGACGCTCACGGTCGCCGACGCCACCGCGACCGTGGGCGACACGGTCACGCTGACCGCCCAGGTCGCGTCGTCTGCGAAGACCGGTGCGACCGCGCCGACCGGCACCGTCACGTTCACCGACACCGAGACCGGCGCGGTGCTCTGCACGGCGACGATCGTCGACGGTGCGGCCTCGTGCGACACGACGACGTCGACGGTCGGCACCAGCGGGATCACCGCGACCTACGAGGGTGACGCGGACCACACCGCTGCGTCCGGCACGGGTGCGCTCACCGCGACCAAGGTGCCGACGGCCGTCGCGGTCGAGTCGACCCCGACGTCCGCTGCGTACGGCGAGCAGATCACGCTCGACGTCACCGGCCTGGGCTCCGGCTCGGAGACGGTCGCCGCGCCGACCGGCACGGTCGAGTACCGCGAGGGCTCCACCGTCCTGTGCACGGCGACGCTCCCCGACACGAGCTGCGTGGCCGAGGGCCTCGGTGCCGGCACGCACACGGTGACCGCCGTCTACTCCGGCGACGCGCTGCACGCCGGCTCGACCTCGGTCGCAGTGGATTTGACGGTCCGGAAGGCCTCGACGACCATCGGCACCCAGCCCGGTACCGGTGGTGGTGACCCGAGCGACGGCGGTGACCCGAGCGACGGCGGCGAGCCGACCGCACCCGACACCACGGTGACGGTCACGCACGGCGAGACCACCACGCTCGACACCCCGAACGTGCCCGAGGACGCCACCGGCACCATCGAGTACGTCACCGACGACGGCACCGTCCTGTGCACCGCGACGCTGCCCGACACCACGTGCGCGATCCCGTCCGACCTGCCGGGTGGCAAGTACACCGTGCACGCCCACTACAGCGGCGACGACAACTACGAGGCCGCCGACGGTGCGCCGTTCGAGCTGGTCGTGACCGCGCAGTCGACAGCCCTCGTGGCGAGCACCGACGCGACGGCCCCGGTCGTCGGCTCGAAGGTCCGCCTGACCGCATCCGGCCTGCCCGCCGGCGCGACCGGCACCGTGACCTTCACGGCAGCGGACGGCTCCGTCCTGTGCACCGTCACGCTGCCCGAGACGACCTGCGAGACCGACGCCCTGCCGGTCGGCACGAACACGGTCACGGCTGCCTACAGCGGTGACGCGTCGTTCGCCGCGTCGAGCAGCACGCTCGAGGTCGTCGTCGCGGCGCTCCCCGCCGTCGAGCCGACGCCGGAGCCGACCGACGAGCCGACCGCGCCGGAGACCTCGGCGCCTGCCCCGGGACCGTCGGACTCCGCCGACCCCTCGGCGACGGCCGCACCGATCGCCCCGTCGGCGTCGGCCACGGCGTCCGCCACGCCTGCGCCGACCACCACCGGTGCGCTCGCGTTCACGGGTTCGCCCGTGGCCGTGGGCACCGCCATGGCACTGGCGGCAGCGCTGCTCATCGCGGGCCTGGTGCTCCTGATGGTCCGTCGCACCCGAGCTGCTCGCGGCACGGTCGCCGACACCACCGCGGAGTGACCGACCGCACGGACGAGGACGGCGCCCCGGGCAGATGCCCGGGGCGCCGTCCTGTTCGTGCGCCTGGTGTCCGTCAGTCGCGGCGCGCGGTGTCGGACGCGTTGATCGCCGCCAGACGTTCGTTGTACGCCTTCAGGTCGGCGTCACCGTCGCGCTCGGCCTTGCGGTCGAGCCGCTTCGCGTCGCGCTTGTCCGTGCGGATCCAGTTCCGCACCACGAGCAGCGCGACGAAGACCATCGGCAGCTCGGAGGCGCCCCAGGCGATGCCGCCGCCGGTGTGCTGGTCGTCGAGCAGTGCGGCGTCGTTCGTCTGGCCGAGCGCGTGGAACCAGTCGATCGCGAACACCGACTGCGAGGTCATCACGGCAACGCCGAAGAACGCGTGGAAGGCCAGCGTCGCGAGCAGCGCGATGATCAGGATCGGGTACGGCGGACGCTTCGGCCCCGGGTCGACGCCGACGAACACCCAGAAGAACAGGTAGCCGCTCAGCACGAAGTGGACGACCATCGCGACGTGCCACTCGTGCGACTGCATCGCCGCCTGGTACGCCGGCGTGAAGTAGAACACCACGAGCGACCCGGCGAAGATCACACCGGCGACGGCGGGCTTCCCCATGAACTGCATGTACCGGGAGTGCACGAAGAGCATGAGCCACTCGCGGGCCCCGCGGGAACCGTCGTTGCGGACCGGCAGGGTGCGCATGGCGAGCAGCACCGGGCCGCCGAGCACGAGCGGCAGCGGCACGAACATCATGAGCAGCATGTGCTGGACCATGTGCGACGAGAAGTGGATCATGCCGTACACGGCCGGTCCGGCCGACGTGGTCCAGATGAACAGGGCGCAGCCGATGACCCAGGCGATGGTGCGCCCGACGGGCCACTTGTCGCCGCGCTTCCGGAGCTTCCGCACGGCGAGCAGGTACCAGACCGCACCGACGACGGCGAGCCCGAGCCACACCCAGTCGATGTGCCACTGCGTCAGGTACGTGTGCATCGTCTGGGCCGGCGGGAACGGGAACCCGATCAGACCGGAGCGGGTGTCCTCACCGGTCTCGGGCGTCTGCGGGATCGGCGGCTGCGAGCGGGACACGGCCACCGAGACGCCGATCGCCACGGCCATGAACACGATCTCGGCGAGCGCGAACCGGGTGAACCGACGGCGGTCGAGCGGCGCGCGGAGCAGCCCGGGCACCAGCTTGCGGCGCTGCACGACGCCGGCGACCCCGAGCACCACCAGGATGACGGCCTTGACCGTGATGAGCGCGCCGTACGGGGTGGTGACGAGGTCGAGCGGACCGGTCAGCCGCAGCGAGGCGTTGACGATGCCGGAGAACGCGACGGCGCCGAACGACCACCCGGCCAGCGTGGAGTAGCGGGAGACCACCCGACCGGTCGCGCCCTTCGTGCGGGTGCGCAGCAGCACGACGGCGACGAGCCCGCCGGCCCAGACGCACACCCCGATCAGGTGGATCGCGAGGGAGTTCACGGCGTTGGCGTGCTCGAGCGAGCCGGCGGCGTGGCCGGACAGTGCCAGGGGGAGCAGGGCGAAGAGGCCGAACACGGTGGCGACGGCGAGCGTCGTGACCCGGGTGGCGAACGCGGCGAGCACGGTCGCGATGAGGATCGCCGCCGCGGAGACCACGAGCGCCTGGCCGATCTCGACCTGGAACGCGAACAGCATGAAGTTGCGGGCGAACACCGGACTGGTGAGCGGGACGCCGAGGGTGTTGGCGCCGGTCAGCACGACGGTGACGGCCGCGGCGAGGAACCAGATCGATCCGGTCGCCGCCGCCCAGCGCGTGGCGCGGTGCTGCACGCTCGACAGTGCCCGGTGGTCCTTCTTCTGTGCCGGCAGCGCGAACGCGGCGACGATGAGCAGGCCGACGGTCAGCGCCGCCATGGTGTCGTGCACCACGCGGGCGATCGGCAGGCCGTACTCGACCACGTCGCCGGCGGACACCAGCTGCTGGTTCGCGGTGAACGCTCCGGTGATCGTCAGGCCGAGTATCGAGCACGCGACCGCGAGCGGGATGGCGACGACCAGCACGGTCGCGACGGTGGACGTGCGCGCGGTGACGGGCGCGGATTCCGGCGCCGGGCCTCCAGGCTGGGTTGCGGGGGACGTGACGGTCATCAACCTTGTTCCAGGGACGCGTGCGTCCGCGAGACCGCGGACCCTCCATGGTAGGCGGGTCGGTCTGGAGGCGCGGTGTCAGTCCGCAGCGCGCGCTGCGGCCCGCCTCAGGGTCGCGCCGACGACCCCTGCAGGTCGCGGATCCGGCCCAGCTCGTCGAAGTCGACCGTGATGGTCCCGTCTGCCAACGTCAGCGTGCGCCCGTCCCAGGGGACACCGCGGAGCGACGCCCAGCTCCCCACGGCGCGGCGGTGGTCGTGCACCTCGGTCGTCTGCAGGCCCTCACCGAAGACCCGGACCATCCGGGGGACCGTCGGTGGCGCGAACAGCAGACCCTCGAACAGCACCCACAGGCGGGAACCTCCGCCGACGTGCCCGCCGAAGCCGAACCACGAACCGGTCGCCAGCCGTGCCGCGATCGACATGTCCCACGCGAACTCGTACCCGGCGTCTGCGGCGTCGGCCTGCCGGTGCTCGCCGAACGGGACCTCGCCCTGCACGAGTTCCGGGATGCCGAGCCGTTCGCCCAGCGCGCGGGTGGCGTTCGCGGCGGCGAGCACCGACGCGGGGTACTGCGACGGGTTCGCCCAGCCCCAGAGCCAGCTGCGCGGCCCCGGTGCGGCCGACCCCAGGAGCTGGATCCGGAACTCGCCCGGGTGCGGCCCGACGAACTGCAGGGTGCCGGCGGCGAGGTCGACGTTCCAGCGTTCGTGGTCGTCGTACAGGTCGGCGAGCTGCAGCTGCGCCTCCCAGGCCAGGAAGACCCCGTCGCTGACCAGATCGTCCATCCCCCGTGAGCGCGCCATGGGGGAACTCTACGCCGGGCGGTGTTCCCAGATCCCCTCGCTGCCGACGCCCACGAACCCGACGGCCTCGTTCACGTCGAGCATCGGGCGGTTCTCCTCGGCGTTGAACGTGATGATCGACGGGTGCCCCGGGTGGTCGCGCTCGATCGTCTCGATCCCGACGACCTTGAGCAGCCACCCGAGCCGGTGGCCGCGGTGCTCGCGCAGTACGAGGGTGTCGCCCTGCATCACCGGCTGGACCACGGGCCCGGGGACGGCGAGCTGGGTGAAGCCGACGAGTCCGCCGGACGACACGTCCTCCACGGCGACGGTGCGCATGGTGCGCGGGCCGTCGTCGAGGTGCTGCTCGTGCGTCCGGAGCCGGTCGATCGTCCAGGCGTCCTCGGGCTCGGCCATGTCGCCGGCCGGGGCATCGGTGCTCATCCGGGTCAGGAGGAGTGCGACGTCCGTCTGCCACCGGGGCGGAGTCGGTCCGGCCCAGGTGTGCACGCGGTACCGGTCGGCCGCCGCCCGCGTCGCTGCCGCGCGGATACCGGAGAGTGCATCGGGGTCGGCTGGGAGCTCCAGACGGCTGATCCGGTTCACTTGGCCGAACCGCCACCCCCGGCCCGTCAGGAACCGGGCTCCGGGATCGTCCTCGGGCACGGCGCCGAACCCGGTCGGTGCACGGAGGTACCCGGGGCCTGCTGCCGCGCCGACCTGCCGTGACACGGCGTACGTCTTCCACTGCGTGCGGCCCTGCTGCCTCGCGACCGCTTCGACGTGCTCGGCCAGGAGCGTGCCGATGCCACGGCGCCGGTGCTCGGGCGCCACGCTGACCGCCATCCAGCAGTTCGGGGCGTCCGCGACCGCCTTCGATTCGTACGAGCCGGCCCCCACCGCGGCCCCCTCGTCGTCACGGACCAGGAACAGTCGGCTGGGCGCGTCGGGGTCGATCAGGTACGGCAGTTGTTCCTCGGGCGTCCAGAGCAGTTCCGGCAGTCCGGTGATCGACACCTCGGCGCGGTTCTGCACGTCGACCCACTCGCGGAACGCCCGCACGGTCCCCGGGTCGTCGTCCATCGTGGCGGGGACCACGAGTTCGTGGACGGTGTACGCGGTCATGTCGGTTCCTCCCGGCGGTGCGACGCCGCCCGGCTCCGGACAGCCTCGCAGCATATCGGCGAGGGTCCGCTGCCGCTAGGCTGCACGGCGTGCTGCTCTCCGATCGCGACATCACCGCCCAGCTCGCCGAGGGCCGGATCGGTCTCGACCCCCACGACGCCTCGCTCGTCCAGCCGTCGAGCATCGACGTCCGGCTCGACAAGTTCTTCCGGCTGTTCGACAACCACAAGTACCCGCACATCGACCCGGCGGTCGACCAGCCCGACCTGACCCGGCTGGTCGAGACCGACCCGGACGAGGCGTTCGTGCTGCACCCCGGCGAGTTCGTGCTCGGCTCGACGTACGAGGTCGTCACGTTGCCCGACGACATCGCCGCGCGGCTCGAGGGCAAGAGCTCGCTCGGACGCCTCGGCCTGCTGACCCACTCGACCGCGGGGTTCATCGACCCCGGGTTCTCCGGCCACGTGACGCTCGAGCTGTCGAACGTCGCGACGCTGCCGATCAAGCTCTGGCCCGGCATGAAGATCGGGCAGCTGTGCTTCTTCCAGCTGTCCAGCCCTGCCGAGAAGCCGTACGGCTCGGCCGAGTACCAGTCGCGCTACCAGGGCCAGCGTGGGCCGACCCCGTCGCGCTCGGCGCAGAACTTCCACCGCGCGGACGTCTCAGCGCGCCCCTGACCGCGGTCCGTCCGACCCGGAGCGACGTCATCGACGTCGTGCGACATCGATGACGTCGTTCCGGGTCGACACCGCGCGTCATCCAGCGGACGAAATGTCGCATGCTGTGTATCGTTGCAGCATGTCCGCAGTCCCTCCACGTCCGATGCCGACGGTGTCGGCGGCCGCGCTCATCCGTGACGCCCGTGACCGCGCCGAACTGACGCAGGTCCAGCTCGCCCGCCGCGCCGGCGTCACGCAGAGCGTCATCAGCACGTACGAGAACGGCCGACGCGAACCCTCGCTCGCCGCACTCCAGCGCATGCTCCGGGCCGCGGGCTTCACCACGTCGATCGACCTGCTGCCGGTCGAGGACCCACCGCCGCTGCGTGAACGCGTCGCCGCCGCGCGGCAGGACCTGATCGCCGTCGTCGAGCGGTTCGGTGGCCGGAACCCCCGGTTGTTCGGCAGCGTCGCCCGTGGGGACGACGGCCCGGGCAGCGACGTCGACCTGATGATCGACGTCGACGCCGGGCTCGGCATCTTCGCGCTCATGCGCATCCAGGACGGCGCCGAGCGACTGCTCGGCGTGCGCGTCGACGTCGTGGACGCCGCCGGCATGAGTCCCGAGGTCGTCCGACGCGCGGTGCCGCTGTGAGCCAGGAACCGGTGACGCCCCGGCTGGTCGGCGACCGACTCGACGACGTCATCGGCGCGTGCGAGGCCATCGGCCGGTACGTCGGCGACGAGCGGCTGCCCGAGGACCTGGTGCACGACGCCGTCCGGATGCGGCTGGTCGAGATCGGCGAGGCGGTCCGTGTCCTGCCGAGCACCGTCACCGCGAGCGAGCCGGACATCCCGTGGTCGCGGGTGTCCGACCTCGGCGACCGGCTGACCCGGCGCTACTTCGACACCACTCGCGCGGTGGTGTTCGGCACGGCCCACACGGACGTGCCGCACCTGGCCGACGCAGCGCGGCGGTTGCGCGCGACCCGGCCCTGACCCGGCGGGTCGCGCGGGCACCGGACGTGCGTGCACGGCGGACGGGAGGCACGGATCACGACGTGCCCCGGGCCTCCCGTCCGACCGTGGCCGGCCCCACGACGACGCAGGACGGCCCCGTCTCGCCGAGGCGAGACGGGGCCGTCCGTGTGAGCGGGGGAGATCAGCCCTTCTTGGCGAGCTCCTCGAGGGTGTCGTTGCCCTTGTAGGCCTCGACCGCGTTGTCCTTCGTGACCAGGATCGGCGTCAGCTCGACGGCCGGGACGACCTTCGAACCGTTGTCGTTGTTCTTGTCCTTGGTCGTCTTCGGGGTCTTGCCGTCGGCGAGGTCGGACACCAGGTCGATGGCCGCCTGGGCCTCTTCCGTGGTGTTCTTGTAGATCGTCGAGTACTGCGTGCCCTTCATGATGAGCGGGATCGAAGCGGTCTCCGAGTCCTGCCCGGTCACGACGGGGTTGTCCTTGCCGGCGGCCTTGGTCGCGGTGAGGATCGCACGGGCGAGGGTGTCGTTCGGCGACAGGACGCCGTCGAGCTTGGTGTCACCCGTGTAGTACTGGGCCAGCAGGTCGGTCATGCGCGACTGGGCCTTCTGCGCGAGCCAGCCCTGCGTGTTCACCTTGGCGAACGTGGTCTGACCCGAGACGACCTTGAGCGTGCCGTCGTCGATCTTCGGCTGCAGGACGTCCATCGCACCGTTGAAGAACACGGTGGCGTTGGCGTCGTCCGGCGAACCGGCGAAGAGCTCGACGTTGTACGGTCCGTCGCCCTTCTTCTCCTCGAGGCCCTTGAGCAGTGCCTGGGCCTGCAGCTGGCCGACCTTGAAGTTGTTGAACGCGACGTAGTAGTCGACGTTCTTCGTGTTCAGGATGTTGCGGTCCCAGGCGATGACGGTCGTGCCCTGGGCCTTGGCGGCCTTGACCTGCGAGCCGAGCTGCGAACCGTCGGCGGCACCGATGATGATCGCCTTCGCGCCCTTGGTGACCATGCCCGAGATCTGCGACTGCTGGTCGGGGACCGGGTTGCCGGCGTTGGCGTACTGGATGTCGGCCTTGAAGCCGGCGTCCTCGATGGACTTCTTGAACGCGGCGCCCGCGAGCACCCAGTTCTGCGAGGTCTTGGCCGGCAGGGCGACGCCGATGAGGTCGCCCTTCTTGATGGACGAGCCGGAGCCGTCGCCCGAGTCGGAGGTGCCACGAGCCGAGCAGCCGCTGAGGGCCAGGCCCGCGACGAGTGCCAGACCGATGCCGGCGATGAGCTTCTTGCGCATGAGAGTGCTTTCTCTTCGTTGAGGTGGTGGTGCTGTGAGGGGAAGGGTTGGACTAGGGGAGGGTGATCTTGTCGGGCTGGTCCTCGATCGAGCGCGGCTGCTGCTGGGCAGCGGGGACCTCGGCTGCGTCCTTGCGCTGGAACTGCCGCATCATGCCGCCGATGAGCGACGGGCGGCCCTGCGACTTCGAGTAGACGTCGAAGGCGACGGCGATGAGCAGGACGAGACCGCGGATGATCTGGACCTTGTTGGACTCGATGCCCATCAGCTGCAGACCGTTCGACAGCAGCGCCATCACGAGGCCACCGATGATGGAGCCGGAGATGGTGCCGATGCCACCGGCGACCGCTGCGCCACCGACGAAGACGGCGGCGATCGCGTCGAGCTCCCAGCCGGTGCCGTCCGCGGGGCCCGAGGCGTTCGAGTAGCCGACGAACACCATGCCGGCGATCGCGGCGAGGACCGACATGTTCGCCATGACGAAGAAGTTCACCTTGCGGGCGCTGACGCCGGACAGGACGGCGGCGCTGGAGTTGCCACCGACCGCGTAGACCTGGCGACCGAAGATGGTGTTCTTCGTGATGAAGCCGTAGACGATGGTCAGGACACCGAGGATGATCGCGACGATCGGGATCGACGTGCCGACCGGGCCGGCGCCGAACAGGTACGTGGCGACGAGGGTGACGGCGACCAGGATGCCGGTGCGGACGACGGAGACCCACAGCGGCGGGACCTCGGCCTGCATCTTGCGGCGACGGGCACGACCGCGGACCTCGACGATGATCAGGACGGCGATGGTCACGGCGCCGATCAGCAGCGTGCCGTTCGAGAACCCGAAGTCGGGGCCGAAGTCACCGAGGAAGCCGGAGCCGATGGTGTTGTAGCCGTCCGGCGTCGGGACCGAGGTGGACGCACCGATGATCTGGTTCGCACCGCGGAAGATGAGCTGGCCGGCCAGGGTCACGATGAAGGCCGGGACCTTCACGAACGCCACCCAGAACCCCTGCCAGGCACCGACGAGCGCACCGACGACCAGGCCGAGCACGATCGCCAGCCAGACCGGGAAGTGCCAGACGGACATCGACTGGGCGACGATGATGCCGACGAACGCCGCCACCGATCCGACGGACAGGTCGATGTGGCCCGCGATGATCACCATGACCATCCCCAGCGCGAGGATGAGGATGTAGGAGTACTGCAGGAACAGGTTGATCACGTTGGTGGGCTCGAGGATGAGCCCGTCCGTGGTGAACCAGAAGAAGATGACGATCGCGACGAGGGCGATGATCATGCCGTACTGGCCGATCGAGTTGCCCTTGCCGAAGAGCAGTTTCAGGTTGTTCATGAGACGGGAGCGCCCTTCCGCGCGGAGGTCATGCTGCGCATGAGCGTTTCTGGATCGGCCTGGTCCGCGGGGACGTCGGCCGTGATCTGGCCCTCGAAGATCGTGTAGATGCGATCGGAGAGGCCGAGGAGTTCGGGGAGCTCGGAGGAGATCAGGATGATGCCCTTCCCCTGTGCTGCGAGCTGCTGGATGATGCCGTAGATCTCGAACTTCGCGCCCACGTCGATGCCACGGGTCGGTTCGTCGAGGATCAGGATGTCCGGGTCGGTGAACATCCACTTGGACAGGACGACCTTCTGCTGGTTCCCGCCGGAGAGCTTCCCGACGTTCTCCTCGACGCTCGGCACCTTGGTGCGGAGCATCTTCCGGTACTTCTCGGCGACGTCGTACTCCTCGATGGAGTCGACGACGCCGCCCTTCGAGATCTTCTGCAGATCGGCGGAGACGGTGGACCGCTTGACGGTGTCGAGCAGGTTGAGGCCGAGGGCCTTGCGGTCCTCGGAGACGTAGCCCATGCCGTTCTGGATCGCCTGCTGGACGTTCGTGACCTTGATCTCGTGGCCGTCCTTGATGATCTCGCCGCCGAGCCAGGTGCCGTAGGAGCGACCGAACAGGCTCATCGCGAGCTCGGTGCGGCCGGCGCCCATCAGACCCGCGAAGCCGACGATCTCGCCACGCTTGACGTGGAAGTTCGAGCCCTTGCAGACCAGCCGGCTGGCGTCGAGCGGGTGCTGCACGGTCCAGTCGCGGACCTCGAAGAAGGTCTCGCCGATCTTCGGGGTGCGGTCCGGGAACCGGCTCTCGAGCGACCGGCCGACCATGCCGCGGATGATGCGGTCCTCGTTGACGCCGTCGCCCTTGACGTTCAGCGTCTCGATGGTCTTGCCGTCACGGATGATCGTGATCTCGTCGGCGATCTGCTCGATCTCGTTGAGCTTGTGGCTGATGATGATGCTCGAGATGCCCTTGGCCTTCAGCCCGACGATCAGGTCGAGCAGGTGCTGCGAGTCGTTCTCGTTCAGGGCCGCGGTCGGCTCGTCGAGGATGAGGAGCTTGACGTCCTTGTGCAGGGCCTTCGCGATCTCGACCAGCTGCTGCTTGCCGACACCGATGTTCTTGATCTGGGTGTCCGGGTCGTCGGCCAGGCCGACGCGGGCGAGCAGGTCCTGCGCGCGGAGCTGGGCGCTCGTCCAGTCGATCACGCCGAACTTGCCGGGCTCGTTGCCGAGGAACAGGTTCTCGGTGATCGAGAGCTCCGGGATCAGCGCGAGCTCCTGGTGGATGATCACGATGCCGGCCTGCTCGGACTGCTTGATGTCCTTGAAGCGGACCTCTTCGCCCTCGTAGACGATCTCGCCGTCGTAGGTGCCGTAGGGGTAGACGCCCGACAGGACCTTCATCAGGGTCGACTTGCCGGCGCCGTTCTCACCGCAGATCGCGTGGATCTCACCGGCGCGGACGTTGAGGGAGACCTCGGAGAGCGCCTTGACACCAGGGAACTCCTTGGTGATCGAGCGCATCTCGAGGATGGTCTCGGGTGCGGTGATCGACCGGGTCTCGAGGCCGGTGTCGATCGGGGTTGACGCCACAGTGCATCTCCTTCTGCCGCTGCGATGCGGCAGTTGTTCGGGTGGTTCTGCTGCGGCAGCGAAAGGGCGCAGGTGGCCTGCGTGGACTTCGTTGTCGCGTCCGGTGCCCCGCTGGTGTGACGCTCATGTGAACGGTCACATCGGCTGGACGGAGGTAATTTACGCACAGCCCCGGTGCGGCTGTCAATTCGGATTGGTCGCGTTTTCGTAACGGCCTGCGTGATCCCGCACGAACGTCCCCCGGACGGGAGGCACGGTGCCGGCCCGACCCGCGTCCTGCGGATCGACGGTGGTCGCGTCAACGACCGCGCGGGGCTCCCGTGGACGCCCGCACGACGAGCTGCGGGACGATGTCGATCGGGCGGAGCAGCTCGTCCTCGCCGGGCAGGAGCAGGTCGACGCAGCGGCGGCCGAGCTCGGCGAAGTCGACCTGCACCGTGGTGAGCGGTGGCCAGAAGTGCTTCGCCTCGGGGATGTCGTCGTAGCCGACCACCGACAGGTCGCCCGGCACGTCGAGCCCGTACGAGCGGGCCGCGTGCATGACGCCCAGGGCCATCTGGTCGTTCGAGCAGAACACCGCCGTGCAGTCCCGCCACCGCAGGAGTTCGCGGCCAGCGTGGTAGCCGAAGTCCGCCGTCCAGTCGCCCAGGATCGGCGGGACGACGGACATGTCGCGGTCCGACATGGCGCGCAGGAAGCCCTGCATGCGGGCGTCCGCCTCGATCCAGTCCTGCGGGCCGGCGATGTGCCGGATGTACTCGTGGCCCAGGTCGAGCAGGTGCTCGGTAGCGAGCCGCGCGCCCTCCATCTGGTCGACCCAGAGGGCGGTCGGGTCCTCGCCGACACTGGCCCGCATCGTGACGTAGGGCGTGCGGATGCCGAGTTCCTCGATCAGGTCGAACACCCGTTGCTGGGGCGCGATGACGACGATGCCCTCGACGTCCAGGTCGAGCAGGTGCCCGAGCCCCTCGCGCACGGCGGTGTCGGTCGCCTCGGCGATGTTCGCCGTCGTCACCGAGTACCCGCGCAGCATCGCCGCGTCCTCGATCGCCTGCAGTGCGACCGCCGGGCCGTAGTGGGCGCGCCGGGCCGTCAGGACGCCGATCGTGTGGGTCCGGCTCGTGACGAGGGCCCGCGCCGCACGGTTCGGCCGGTACTGCAGCTGCTCCATCGCCGCCAGCACCTTGTCGCGCGTGGCGTCGCGGATGGCGTCGGAGTTGTTCAGCACCCGCGAGACGGTCTGGTGGGAGACGCCCGCGATCCGTGCGACGTCACGGATGCTGGGCGAACGCGGTTGCTGTGCCCGCGATGACGCCATTGCTGCTCGTTTCCGCCCGGGGCCGTGGCACGTCGATGTGCACGTTCACATTCCGGGCCAGATCATTATGCACGTCCGGCGGATCGACGCCACCTGAACGTCCTCGAGGCTGCGGCCCGGCGGCGTGCCGGGCCGCAGCCTCGCTGCGCCCTCGCGGCGCGTCAGAGCCAGTTGCGCTTGCGGAAGATCGCCCAGAGCACGCCCATCAGGGCGAGCATGCCGAGGATCGCGACCGGGTAGCCGTACCGCCAGTGCAGCTCGGGCATGTGGTCGAAGTTCATGCCGTAGACGCCGGCGATCAGCCCGGGGGCGAACAGGATCGCCGCCCACGACGAGATCTTCTTGACCTCCTCGCCCTGACGGTGCGCGGCGCGGGCGAGCTGCCGGCTCTCCTCGCCCTGCGCCAGGCTCGCACTGGTCATCCGCCGCATCGCCTCGTTCTGCTCCTGCGACACCAGGGTCGCGTGCAGTGTCAGAGCGTTCTCGAGCAGGGACCGGAACGAGTCCACCCGCTCGGTCACGCGCAGGGCGTGGTCGAGCACGTTGCGCAGTCGGTGCTGCACCTCGTCGTCGACGCCGTACTTGTCGGCCCCGCGGAGCAGGCCCTTCACCATCGCGGGCACCGGCTTCGTGGCGCGCTGGAAGGACAGCACCTCGCTGAGCAGCTGGTAGATGCGCTTCGAGACACCGGGGTCGACCTGCCCGGCGAAGAGCTGGTCCTCGATGGCGTCGATGCCGTCCTGCAGCACCTCGACCACCGGGGCGTAGCCGTCCACGACCTCGTCCAGCACCGCGGCGGTCACGGCCTCCGAACCCAGCGCCAGGAACTCGGGGTCGGCCTCGACCTGGGCGCGGAGCGCCGCGAGGTCGGGGCGCTCGGCGTGCCGGACGCTCACCACGAACCGGTCGCCGACGAACAGGTGCACCTCGCCGAACTCGACCGTGCCCTCGGCGCGGTCGAACCAGGCCGGACGGAGCACCAGGAAGAGCGTGTCGCCGTACCGCTCGAGCTTCGCGCGCTGGTGCCCCTTGCGGGCGTCCTCCACCGCGTTCTCGTGCAGGTCGAACTCGGTCGCGACGGCGTCGAGTTCCTTCGGGTCCGGGCGGAGGAGTCCGATCCACGCCAGGTCGCACCGTGCGACCTCGTGGCGTGCGCCGAGCGACAGGGTCGACGGAGAATCGATGCGACGTCCTTCGACGTAGATCGCGTTGTCGATCATTGCCATGCGCGTGCTCCTCGTGGTCGGGAGCAGGCAGGCGCGATGCCGCGGGCGGGCCGCAGCGGGCGGAGGAGATCTAGGACACGGGCGCGGCGGCGAGGGGGAGGGGCTGCCGGCCCGCGCGAGGATGGTCACCCGACATCGCGCCTCACCTGCCCTTCTCCTGGTCGTGCGGCCGCGGTGCGCAGCCTCGTGGCCACAACCGTGGCCGACGTCCGACCCTACTCCGGACGCACGAGGGAGCCAAGCGCTCGGCCGCGCTCGTCCGCGACTCGGCCTGGGCGACGGTTCTCGTGCTCGCCGGCACGAGGAGTGTCGCGGAGCGCGAGTCTCGGCCCAGGCGGCCGCCAGGGTCAGCGGGTGATGTGCAGGCCCGCGGCCTCGAGCTCGGTCAGCTGCCAGCCCAGCCAGGGGCTCCAGCCGAACGGCGCACCGGCGACGGCGGCCCGCAGCGAGTCCTCGGCGACCCAGGCGTACTCGGCGACCTCGTCGTCCGCGGGGGCGGGCAGGTCGTCGGTGACGGCGCGGAACACCGGGCAGACCTCGTTCTCGACGATCCCCGAGGCGTCGACCGCGCGGTACCGGAAGTCCGGCAGCACGAGCTCGACGTCGCGCACGGTGATGCCGAGTTCGCGCGATGCCCGGCGGGCGATGGCGTCCTCGAACGACTCGTCGGGGCCGGGGTGCCCGCAGAACGTGTTCGTCCAGACACCGGGCCACGTCTTCTTCGACAGGGCGCGACGGGTCACCAGGACGTCCCCGTCGGTGTTGCGGACGTGGCACGAGAAGGCCAGGTGGAGGGGCGTGTGGTCTGTGTGCACCGTGAACTTGTCCGCTGTGCCGATCGGGGTACGGTCGTCGGCCAGCAGGACCACGGTTTCCGGGAAAGCGCTCATCTGCACCGATAGGTTAGGCCAATGAGCGAGGAAGCGGCCACCGTGGCGCACATCGACCTCGCGCTCGTCGACGACTGTCTCGAGCGCTTCTTCGTCGTGTCCTCGGCTCGTGCCGCGCGCTACGGCCGTCCGTCCGAGGAACTCTGGCGGGTGCTCCGCAAGGCGAGCCTGGGCGGCAAGCGCTTCCGACCGCGCATGGTCCTGACCGCGTACCTCGGCCTCGGCGGGGACGACGTGCACGCTGCCGCGCACGTCGCCGCGGCCTACGAACTCCTGCACACCGCGCTGGTGGTGCACGACGACGTGATCGACCGTGACTGGGCGCGCCGCGGCCAGCCGAACGTCGCGGGCTCCTACCGCGACGCCGGCACCACCGGTGGGCTGCCGCTGCCGACCGCCGAGCACCGCGGGATGAGCGCCGCCGTGATCGCGGGCGACCTCGCACTCTCCGGCGCCCCTCGGTTCATCGAGTCCTCCGGCGTGACGGGCGAGCGTCGTGGGCGTCTGCTCGAACTGCTCGACGAAGCCGTGTTCGCCAGCGCCGCCGGTGAGATGACCGACGTCGACCTGGCCCTGGGCGTGATGCCGACGGTGGACGAGGTCCTGGCGATGGAACGGGCGAAGACGAGCGTGTACTCGTTCGAGGCACCGCTGCAGTCCGGTGCCGTGCTCGCCGGCGCGCCCGAGACCGTCGTCACCGCGCTCGGCGCCTTCGGCCGCGAGATCGGCATCGCCTACCAGATCGTCGACGACCTGCTCGGGGTGTTCGGCGACGAGACGACCACCGGCAAGAGCGTGCTGGGGGACCTGCGCGAGGGCAAGCGGACCATGCTCATCGCCTACGCGGCCACGACGGACTGCTGGCCGGACATCGCTCCCTACCTGGGTGACCCGGACCTGACCGAGGACCGCGCGGCCGAACTCCGTGCGACCCTGGTCACCTGCGGTGCCCGTGCCGCAGCCGAGTCCCGGATCGCCGACCACGTCGCACTCGCCCGTGCCGAGCTCTCCGGACTGCCGTACGACCTCGCCGACCGCCTGGAGGGCCTCGTGACCGAACTCGTGGAGCGCGCCCGGTGACGACCGACACCACCCGGACCGGCAGTGCGCCGTCCGGTCGGCTCCCCCTGTACGACGCCACGGCCGAGGCAGCGTCGAGCGTCGTCATCGACCGCTACTCGACGTCGTTCGGCCTGGCGAGCCGGTTGCTCGCCAAGGACACCCGCGAGCACATCCGCAACGTCTACGCGCTGGTGCGCGTCGCCGACGAGGTCGTCGACGGTCCCGCGACCGAGGCGGGGCTCGACCCCGACCTGGCACGGACGGTCCTCGACGAGCTCGAGGCCGACACCGAGCGCGCGATCGCCCTCGGTTTCTCGGTGAACCCCGTCGTGCACGCGTTCGCCCGGAGTGCACGGGTCACGGGCTTCGGCGCGGAGCTCACCAAGCCGTTCTTCGCGTCGATGCGGATGGACCTGGAGCGCACCGAGCACGACGACGCCTCGTTCGACGCGTACGTGTACGGCTCCGCCGAGGTCGTCGGCCTGATGTGCCTCCGCGCGTTCGTGTACCGCGCGGGCAAGCCGACGTTCGACCAGGCCGAGCTCGTCGCCGGGGCGCGTGCGCTCGGCGCCGCGTTCCAGAAGGTGAACTTCCTGCGCGACCTGCACGCCGACTTCGAGGTGCTCGGTCGCTCGTACTTCCCGGGCGTCGACATCCGGTCGTTCGACGAAGCCACCAAGGACCGCCTGGTCGCCGACGTGCAGGCCGACCTCGACCACGCGGCCCGGACGATCCGGCTGCTGCCGGCCGACGCCCGGAACGCCGTCGGGCTCGCGCACGCCCTGTTCCAGGAACTCAACGACCGCATCGCCCGCACACCGGCGACGCGCCTGGTGACGACGCGCGTGCGCGTCCCGAACCCGGTGAAGGCACGCCTGGCCGCACAGGTGCTCGCCGGACGCGCCCCCGTGCGGTCGAAGGTGGCCACACGTCGGCCAGGAGGCACGTCATGACCCCGCCCCGCGCCTCCCGTCCGACGGCCGTCGCCGCCACCACCCGGCGCAAGGTGCCCGCCCGACGCGCCGTCGTGATCGGCGGCGGCATCAGCGGACTGGCGTCCGCGGCGCTGCTCGCGCGGGACGGCTTCGCCGTGACCGTGCTCGAGCAGCGGTCGCAGCTCGGCGGCCGTGCCGGTTCGTGGGAGCGCGACGGCTTCCGGTTCGACACCGGGCCGTCGTGGTACCTCATGCCCGAGGTGTTCGACCACTTCTTCCAGCTGCTCGGCACCTCGGCCGACGCCGAACTCGACCTCGTGAAGCTCGACCCCGGGTACCGCGTCTACAGCGAGGGCAACGACGAGCCGATCGACCTGCGCGCCGACGCCGAGGCGAACATCGCGCTGTTCGAGTCCGTCGAGCCCGGAGCCGGCAAGCGGATCCGGAAGTACCTCGCCTCGGCGCAGGACACCTACGCGATGGCGATCCGCCGGTTCCTGTACACGACGTTCCAGGACCTCACGAAGCTCGCCGCCCCCGACGTGCTCCGTCGCCTGCCGAAGCTCGCCCGGCTCCTGCTGCAGCCGCTGTCGTCCCGCGCTGCCTCGGCGGTCAAGGACCGGCGACTCTGGCAGATCCTGGGCTACCCGGCCGTCTTCCTGGGCACGAGCCCGTACGCCGCGCCGAGCATGTACCACCTGATGAGCCACCTCGACCTCGCCGACGGGGTGCTTTACCCGAAGGGCGGCATCACCGAGGTGATCGCCGCGGTCGAGCGGGTTGCCCGTGCCGAGGGCGCGAAGATCATCGCCGGCGCGAAGGTCGAACGGATCGTCGTCGAGGACGGCGTCGCCACCGGGGTCGTGCACCGCGACCGCGACGGCGTGCAGCACACCGCCCCGGCCGACCTGGTCGTGAGCGCCGCCGACCTGCAGCACACCGAGATGCAGCTGCTCGACCGCGAGCACCGCACCCACGGCGCCGAGCACTGGAAGACCCGCGACCCCGGACCGAGCGCGGTGCTCGTCTACCTCGGTATCGACGGACCGACGCCCGGCCTGCTGCACCACACCCTGGTGTTCACCGAGGACTGGAAGGCGAACTTCGGCGCGATCTTCGGCAAGGACCGGCACGTCCCCGACCCCGCGTCGATCTACGTCTGCGCGCCGTCCGAGACCGATCCGTCCGTCGCGCCCCGCGGCTCGAGCAACCTCTTCATCCTGGTGCCGCTGCCCGCCGACCTGTCCATCGGCAAGGGCGGGATCGACGGTGCCGGCGACTGGGAGGTCGAGCAGATCGCCGACCGCGCCATCGACGTCGTCGCCGAGCGTTCGGGCGTCCCCGACCTGCGGGACCGCATCCGGGTCCGCCGGACGATCGGACCGCGCGACTTCGCCGACGACCTCAACGCGTGGAACGGGTCGATGCTCGGCCCCGCGCACACGCTCAAGCAGAGTGCGTTCTTCCGCGAGAAGAACGCGTCGGCCAAGGTCGAGGGCCTGTACTACGCCGGGGCGTCCACGATCCCGGGCATCGGTCTGCCGATGTGCCTGATCAGCGCCGAGGTCCTGCTCAAGCGGATCCACGGCGACACGAGCACCGAACCGCTGCCGACGCCGCTCGGCACCCCGCGGAACCAGGCCGGCACCGTCTGATGCCGGGGCTGTACCTCGCCGGCCTGGTCGTGTCGCTGATCGGCATGACCGTGCTCGACGCCCGCTTCCGGCTGTTCTTCTGGCGCGCACCGTGGCGTGCGGCTGCGGTGATGGTCGTCGGTGTCGCGTTCTTCATGGTGTGGGACGTCGCCGGGGTCGGGTACGGCATCTTCTTCATCGGCCCGCAGCACCTGCTGACCGGGGTGCTCCTCGCCCCCGAGGTCCCGCTCGAGGAGCTCTTCTTCCTGCTGCTGCTCTGCTACTCGACGATGGACCTGGTCGGCTTCGTCCGGCCCGTCGTGCAGCGGTCGCTCGGACGGCGGCGTCCGTGACCGGCTCCGGCGCGTACGCCCTCCTGGCCCTGCCGTTCTTCGCCGTCGTGGCGGTGGTGGCGGTCGTCGCCGGCATCGTGGCCGCGCGCCGTGCACGAGCGGCGGGACGCGCACCGGGGCCCGGGCGTCGGGTCGCACTGGTCACGTCGCTCGTCGCCGGGATCGCGCTGCTCGTGATGACGATCGTGTTCGACAACGTCATCGTGACCCTGCGCATCGTCGCCTACGACCCCTCGCTCATCAGCGGCGCGAAGATCGGGGCGATCCCGGTCGAGGACCTCGCGTACGCGATGGCGGCGATCGTGCTGCTGCCGAGCCTGTGGGTCCTGTTCGACCGGACGGGCCCGCGCGACCCGGCCGCCGCGCGCCCCGCGCCCGACCCGACCACCGCACCACCGGAGGACACCCCGTGAACGCCAGCACCGCCTCCAGGCCGTCGACCCTGCGAGCACTGTTCGTCTCGTCGCGCCCGATCAGCTGGGTGAACACCGCCTACCCGTTCGGTGCCGCGTACCTGCTCGGCAGCGGGGTCGGCGTCAGCGTTGACGACAGCAGCGGCGGCGGTGGGTTCTCGCTCGTCGCGTTCCTGGTCGGCGTCGTGTACTTCCTGGTGCCCTACAACCTGGCGATGTACGGCATCAACGACGTCTTCGACTACGAGTCCGACCTGCGCAACCCGCGCAAGGGCGGCGTCGAGGGGGCGCTGCTCGACAAGAGCGTCCACCGCACCACGCTCTGGGCCGTCGTCGTCACGAACGTGCCGTTCCTGGTCGCGCTCGTCGTGCTCGGGGCGGTGAGCGGGAACGGGCCGTGGTCGTGGCTCGTCCTCGCGATCAGCGTGTTCGCCGTCATCGCGTACTCGGCGCCGGGGCTGCGGTTCAAGGAGAAGCCGTTCCTCGACTCCCTGACCTCGTCGACCCACTTCGTCTCGCCCGCGATCTACGGCCTCGCCCTCGCCGGCCCGCACTGGACCGGTGAGCTCGTCGCCGTCTGCATCGCGTTCTTCCTGTGGGGGGTCGCCTCGCACGCGTTCGGCGCCGTGCAGGACGTCCTGGCCGACCGGGCCGGCGGCATCGGGTCCGTCGCGACCGTGATCGGTGCGCGGGCGACCGTGCGACTCGCGTTCGTCGCGTACGTGGTCGCAGGTGTCGCGCTGCTGTTCTCGGCGTTCCCGGGGCCGATCGCCGCCGTCGTCGTGATCCCGTACGCGCTCAACGTGCTGCCGTGGTGGAACATCACGGACCAGGGCGCCGAGGCCGCGAACGCCGGGTGGAAGCGGTTCCTCTGGATCAACTACCTGGCGGGGTTCATCGTGACGATGGCGCTCATCGCCTACGCCTTCACGCACTGAGCGCCCGGGTCGCGCTGGTCGCGCCGGTCCCGTCGGTCGTCCCGTCGAGGTTCCGAAATCTCGGCATCTCGACGTCGCCCGGCGCGATCCGTGGAACCTCGGCGCCGCGCACGCGGCATGTCGTGGAACCTCGGCGCCCGAACCTCGGCGCCCACCGCCCGCAGCACTGACAGACTGGACGGACGCGTCACGGGAGTCGTGACGCGGCAGCCACGAAGGAGTGCACGCATGACGGTCCGGATCATCCACGTCGGTCTCGGAGGGTGGGGCGGCAACTGGGCCCGCACCGCCATCCCAGAGGTCTCCGAAGTGGAGGTGGTCGGGATCGTCGACCCGGTGCCGGCGACGCTGACCGCCGTGCAGCAGGACCTCGGGCTGCCCGCGTCCGCTGCGTTCGCGTCCCTGACCGAGGCGCTCGCCGGGGTCGAGGCCGACGCCGTCGTCATCACCGCCCCCGCCGTCACCCACGTGCCGCTCGCGCTCGAGGCCCTCGACGCCGGCAAGCACGTCCTGGTCGAGAAGCCGTTCGCCAACACCACGGACGAGGCCGTCACCGCCGTGCGCCGTGCCGAGGAGCTCGGCCTCGTGCTGCAGGTCAGCCAGAACTACCGCTGGTACCCGGCACCGCGCGCCGTGCAGGACCTGCTCGCTGCGAACACCGTGGGCGAGCTCTCCGCGATCAACGTCGACTTCCGGCAGTGGGACAACGACCTGGCGTTCGAGGAACACCCGCACTACAAGTTCCCCCACGCCATGATCAACGACATGGCCATCCACCACTTCGACCTGCTGCGGATGGTCACCGGGCAGGAGGCCGTCCGGGTCTTCGCCAAGGCGACCTTCCCGTCCTACAGCAAGTACCAGGACGAAGCCATCGCCTCGATGCTCATCGAGCTCGACGGTGGGCTGGTCGTCAGCTACCGCGGCAGCTGGCTGAGCCGCGGCCCCCGCACGGCGTGGGCCGGCGAGTGGAGCATCCAGGGCGAGGACGGCGAACTTTGGTTCACCAGCCGCGACGGAGCACCGAACGCGGTCGACGGCGACGTGGCCACCCTCCGCCGCACCCAGGACGACGAGGCCGAGCCCGTCGAGCTGCCCGTGCTCGAGCACACCGACCGCCAGGGCGGGCTGCAGGCCTTCGCCCGTTCGGTCGAGGGCGGTCCGGCACCGGCGACGAGCGGCCGCGACAACCTGCGCAGCCTCGCACTCATGGAGGCAGCCGGTCGTTCGGCTGCCAGCGGCCAGCCCGAGGACGTCGTCGTCCCGTCCTGAACGCCGTGACCGACGGACGGGAGGCCCGTGGCGGGCCCGCCACGGGCCTCCCGTCCGCCCTGGGGCCACGCCCACTGCCGCAGGAGCGACACCGAGCAGGAGGCCTCACCGCGGCCATCTGGGCGCGCCCCCGGCCCCACCGTGTAGAAACTGGGGAATGGCCAAGGACAGTCTCCCCGAGCTCGAACTCGCGAACGTCCGCACGCGTGAGCGCATGACCGACACCGTCACCGAGCTCAAGCGCCGTGCGAACCTCCCGGCGCGGGCACGGCTCGCAGCCGCGAAGACCCGCCAGCGCTGGCACCGTGACCCCACGCCCCTCGTGGCGATGGGCATCACCGGTCTCACCGGGATCGCGGCGATCATCACCGGCATCGCGATCCGCAACCGCCCCGCCGGCCACCTGGCGACGCCTCCGGCGAGTTCGGCCTTCACCGCGTTGCTGCCGTTCGGCGCGCGCGGCGACGGCCCCTCGGCCAAGGAGCAGGCACAGTCCGGCCGCAAGGGTCGGAAGGCCCGGGCGAAGGCCGCCGAGCAGGCGCTGGACCGTGACCCGGCCCACAAGGCCCGCGTGAAGCAGCAGACCGGCATCGCCGCGGTGCAGCGACGGGCGAACAAGAACCGCAAGGCCGCCGTGAAGCGGTCGAAGCAGGCCCTGAAGGCGCGGGGGTAGTCCGATGGCGCAGGAGCAGCAGAAGCCGGACCCGGACGACTCCCGGAAGCCGGACAGCCCCACCGACCTCACCAAGCCCACGCTCGTCTACACGCTCAAGAAGACGCTGCGCGAGTTCACCGGCGACCAGTGCACCGACCTCGCGGCGAGCCTGACCTACTACACGGTGCTCGCGCTCTTCCCCGGACTGTTGGCGATCGTCTCGATCCTGGGCCTCGTGTCCGACCCGCAGAAGACCATCGACTCCCTGCTGACGATCATCGGCAACGTCGGGTCGCAGAGCGTCGTCGACCTGCTGAGGGACCCGATCGAGGGTCTCGTCCGGTCGCCCGCAGCGGGCATCACCTTCGTCGTCGGCATCGTCGGCGCGATCTGGTCGGCATCCGGGTACGTCGGCGCCTTCGGCCGGGCGATGAACCGGATCTACAACGTCCGCGAGGGCCGACCGATCTGGAAGCTCCGCCCGACCATGCTCGGCGTGACAGTGTTCACCGTCGTCATGCTCGTCGTCGGCCTGCTCGTGCTCGTCTCGGGCCCGCTCGCCCGGAGCTTCGGTGACGTCATCGGACTCGGCGACGCGGCCGCGACGGTCCTGCTGATCGTGCAGTGGCCGATCCTGCTCGTCGTCGCGATCATCGTCGTCGCAGTGCTCTACTACTGGGCGCCGAACGTCAAGCAGCCGAAGTTCCGGTGGGTGAGCGGTGGGTCGATCCTGGCGATCCTCATCCTGATCATCGCGAGCGTCGGCTTCGGGTTCTACGTCGCCAACTTCTCGAACTACAACGCCACGTACGGCTCCCTCGGTGGGGTCATCGTGTTCCTGCTGTGGCTCTGGATCACGAACAACGCGCTGCTGTTCGGTGCCGAGTTCGACGCCGAGCTCGAGCGCGGCCGGCAGCTGCAGGCGGGCATCCGGGCGGAGGAGGACATCCAGCTCCCTGAGCGCGACACCCGCCAGATCGAGAAGCAGGACGAGAAGCGGGCGCAGGACGTGCTCGAGGGGATCAGGATCCGGCAGGGCGCCGACGGCGACTGACACCCGCGGCGTTCCTCCGGACGGAGGCGCTACGGTGCGACCGTGCCCGACTTCCTCGAGGGGCTGCCGTTCTGGCAGCTCGTCCTCGCGCTCTTCGTGATCGTGTTCTGCCGTGCGCAGGCCACGTACTGGGTCGCGCGTCTCGCGGTGACGGGTGCCTCGCGCTCCCGCTGGGGTCGCTGGTTGCACTCGCCGGCGGTCCGCCGCGGCTCAGTGCTCCTCGAACGATGGGGCCTGCCGGTGGTGACGGTGAGCTTCGTGGTGGTCGGGCTGCAGACGGTGATGAACGCGGCCGCGGGGCTCGCCCGTGTGGCGTGGTGGCGGTACACGATCGCGATGGTGCCGGGGTGCGTCGCGTGGGCCTTCCTCTACGCCACCGTCGGGCTCGCGGTGTTCTGGGCGGTCGTCGCCGCGCTGGCCGGCTCGCCCTGGGGCATCGCGGCGGTGGCCGTCCTGGTGGTCGCGATGGTCGTCGCGGTGACGGTTCTCCACAGATCGCGGAACCGGACAGGAGGCCCGGCCCGGCTTCCGTAGGCTGGCCCACGTGACGACAGAACAGCTCCAGAACCGTCCGGTCGCCCTGGTGACCGGTGCCACCCGCGGCATCGGCCGCGCGATCGCGACCGACCTCGGTCGCACCCACCACGTGTTCGTGGGCGGGCGGAACGCCGAGGCAGTGGACGCCCTCGTCGCCGAGCTGCCGAGCGCCGTGCCGTTCGTCGGCGACCTCGGCGCGGGGGACCTGCCGGCGCTGCCCGACCGGCTCGACGTGCTCGTGCACTCGGCCGGTGTCGAGCAGGGCACGACCATCGCCGACACCGCGCGTGCCGTGTGGGAGCAGGTCTTCGCCACGAACCTGTTCGCGGTCGCCGAGCTCACCCGGGTGGCGCTGCCGGCACTCCGGGCGGCTCGGGGCATCGTCGTGCCGATCAACAGCGGCTCGGGGTTCCACTCCGGCCCCGGCGGTGGTGTGTACGCGGCGTCGAAGTTCGCACTGCGGGCCTTCGCCGATGCCCTGCGCGAAGAAGAGCGGGCGAACGGCGTCCGGGTCTCGAGCGTGCACCCGGGCCGGACGGACTCGGACATGCAGCGGGCGCTGACCGAGAAGCTCGGCGAGGACTACGACACCGCGTACTACCTGGCGCCGGAGGACGTGGCCGCCGCCGTCCGGACGGTCGTCGACCTGCCCGATCGCGGCACCGTCGAGTCGCTCGCGATCCGACCGACCCGACGGCGCTGACAGCGGGCTACGACAGCTCGATGCGCGCGTCGAGCGCGAGTCGGTCGAGGAACGTCTCGTCGTGGCTGACCACGACGAGCGCGCCGCGGTAGGCCCGCAACGCGTCGACGAGCTGGTCGACACTCGTCAGGTCGAGGTCGTTCGTCGGTTCGTCGAGCACCAGGAGCTGCGGCGGCGGGTCGGCCAGCACCAGGCTCGCCAACGCCACCCGGAAGCGCTCCCCGCCGGACAGCGCCCCCGCGAGCCGGTCGACGGTGTCGCCGCGCACCAGGAACTTCGCGAGGCGGTTCCGGACCTCGGCGACGGCGACGTGCGGGGCGTCCCGTCGCACGTTGTCGAGCACCGTGGCGGTGTCGTCGAGGGTGTCCTTCCGCTGCGGCAGGTACGCGATCCGCTCGACGTGGGCGACGGCTCCGGTGTCGGGGAGCGGGTGCTCCCGGGCCTCCGGCGAACCGACGAGCTGTTCGAGCAGGGTGGACTTGCCGACGCCGTTGTCCCCGGTGACCGCGATCCGCTCCGGCCCCTGCACGATGACGTCCCGCCCGCGCACCGTGACGGTCGCGATCTGCCGTGACGCCGGGACGTCCGGGTCGGGCAGGGTCACGTGGATGGACTCGTCGTCGCGGAGCCGGAGCTGTGCCTCCCGCTTCGTCTCGAGGGCAGCGGCCTCGTCGTCCGCGTACCCGACGCGCAGCCGGCCGGCGGTCTGCTCGCCCTTCTTCCGCAGCTCGTTCGCGTAGCCCTTCGGCATGTTCTCGACGGCTTTCACCCCGGCGCGCGCTCGCCGGGCGATCTTCGTCTCGGCCTCGATGCGCTGCCGCTTCTCGGTGCGGTGTCGCTGTTCGGCGACCCGGACCTCCCGTTCGACGGCCGCCTGCTGCACGGCCACGTGCTCCTCGAACGCACTGAACGTCCCGCCGAACACGGTCATCGCACCGGCGCGGAGCTCGCACGTCTCGTCGACGTGCTCGAGGAGCTCCCGGTCGTGACTGACCACCACGAGGGTGCCGCGCCAGTCGTCGACCAGGTCGAGCAGGAGCCCTCGTGCCCGACGGTCGAGGTTGTTCGTCGGCTCGTCGAGGAACGCGATCGGACGGCTGCGCAACCGCACCCCGGCGACGGCGACGAGCACGGACTGCCCGCCCGACAGCGTCGACACCGGACGTTCCAGGTCGGCGCCGTCGAGCCCGACGCTCGCGATCGCTGCGGCAGCGCGTTCCTCGAGGTCCCAGTCGTCGCCGACCGCCTCGAAGTGCTCGGGGGACGCGTCACCGGACAGGACGGCCCGGAGTGCGGTGAGCGTCGACCGGATGCCGAGCAGGTCGGCGACGGCGTCGTCGGTCCCGGTTGCCAGGCGTTGCGGCAGGTGGTCGACGGGGCCGGACGTCGAGATGGTGCCCGACGTGGGGTGGAGCCGGCCGGTGGCGAGCCGGACCAGCGTGGACTTGCCGGCCCCGTTCCTCCCGACCAGGCCGGTCCGGCCACGCCCGAAGGCGGCGGTGAGGTGGTCGAGCGCGACGGTGCCGTCGGGCCAGGCGAAGGTGACGTCGTGCAGGACGACGGATGGACTGCTGGGCATGGGAATGCCTCCCGGTGTCGATGCTGGGCGCACGACACCGAACCCACCGCTGTGCGGTGGAGCGCCCGACGGGGGCGCGCGATCACGGTGTCAGCGCGTGGGCTGAGCAGAACCGGTGATCGACAGCAATCCGTCTTCTTCCGTCGGGGACCCCCGTGTCCGCCATCCGTGCCGCCGGTCGGTCTCCCGCCCCGGGGGCCTCGTGATGACGACGAGGTGCCTCCCACGGTAATCCCGGCCACGGGGACGCGCAAGGGATGACAGGCTGGGGGCATGCCGGAGAACCTGTTGCCGAACCCGTCGACGAACCCCGAGACCCTGCTCCCCGCCGAACCCGAGGTGACCGCGGCACTCGCCGCCGACGCCCCCGTCGCCAGCGTGGTGGTGTCGCACCCGTCGTCGAGCCTGGCGTGGGCTCTGCTCGCCGACGAGGCCTGGGAGCGTGGCGCGGCGCTCGAGTCGTACGCCTACGCCCGCGTCGGGTACCACCGCGGGCTCGACGCCCTGCGCAAGGCCGGCTGGCGCGGTGCCGGTCCGGTGCCGTGGGCGCACGAGCCGAACCGGGGCGTGCTCCGCGCGCTGTTCGCGCTGCGCCGTGCGGCCGAGGCGATCGACGAGCCCGGGGAGCCCGAGCGCCTGACCGACTTCCTGAACGCGAGCGACCCCGACGCCCTGCGCGCCCTGTCCGCCGACGCGTAGGCAGCCGGACGCCGCACAACCAAAGTCACCCCGAACCGCGGCGATCCGTGGTTCGGGGTGACTTTGGTTGTGCAGCCCGCCCCGCCCTACGCCAGCGCCACGCTCCAACTGAACGCCTGCGGCCAGAGCTGGTGCTCCGGCAGCACGTCGAGGCCGCACGCCCGGCTGCCGAGCCCGTGCTGCGCCGCGTCGAGGTACAGGTACAGGTGGTCCGACGCCGGCAGCTCGTACGGGTGCTCGGCGCGGTCGATCTGCTGCGCGGTCCACGGTGACAGGGTGAAGCCCGCACGGTGCGACCCCACGGTCGACACCGTGAACGGCCCGACGGACAACGAGCGCAGAGCAGGCCGGTGCCCGGTCTCCTGCGGCCGCGAGTACTCGACCCCGAGCGACCGCACCGGAGCGGTGAACCGACCGACCCGGGCAGCGTGCGACGAGTCGGCGTACGACTCGAGCGGTCCGGTGCCGAACCACGTGGCCGTCTCGTCGGCCAACCCGGCCGGCAGGTCGAACCGCACCCCGATCCGCGGCCAGGTGACGTCCCACGCCCCGAACGGCACCGCGTCGGTCTGCAGCACCAGCCCGTCGGACGTCAGGGTCCAGCGGTGCGTGACCTCGAGGCCCCACCCGCTGTTCGCCGCCGCCACCCGCACCCGCTGTTCCAGGCCGGAGTCGGTCCGTGCCACCGACACCAGGCGGTGGGTCAGCCGGTCCAGTCCACGGTCCCGCCAGCGCGAGGCCGACGGGGGAGCGTCCGGGTCACCGACACCGTGCGTCAGCACCGGGTCCGCCGTCTCGTAGCCGCCCTGCGACGCCAAGCGGTCGTTGTCGGTCGGGGCGCGCCAGAGCTCCAGGCGGGGTCCTGCGACCTCGTGTCCCTTCCAGGACACCAGGTCGCCGCGGTCCGAGAACGTCCCGTCGCCGAGACGGTCGCCGTCCCACCCCTGCCGGGAGGCCCGTGGTGCGTCCGCCACACGGCTCGCGACGAGCCGCTGGGTGCGTGCGACGACGTGGCCGGTGTCCGCCCACGCGGTCGGGCCCGCCAGTTCGGCGGTCAGGTCGAGCCAGAGTTCGTCGCCGGGTGCGAGTTCGGCGGTGGCCGCGTCGAGCACCTCGGACGGCACCGGGACGGTCGCCGACTCGCGGGCGGCCACCACACCGGCGGCGAACCGACCGGAGGCCTCGACGACGCCGTTCCGCGACAGGGTCCAGCAGAACCGCAGCCCGGCGGTCGAGGCCGAGTGGTACCGGTTCTCGACCAGGATCGTGGTCTCCGACACCGCCAGGCGGATCGGCGCGACGACGGCCGCGAACTCGGCGAGCCCGGGCGTCGGGGAGTCGTCGGGCAGCACCAGGCCGTCCATCACGAAGTTGCCGTCGTGCACGACCTCGTGGAAGTCGCCGCCGTAGGCGTAGTAGTCCTGGCCGGACGCCGTCTGCGCCAGGAGCCCGTGGTCGCGCCACTCCCACACGAACCCGCCGTGCAGGCGCGGGTACCGGTCGACCAGGGCCTCGTACTCGGCGATCTGGCCGGGGCCGTTGCCCATCGCGTGGACGTACTCGCAGTGGATGAACGGCTTCGAGCGTTGCCGTGCGGCCTCGGCCGGGCCGCAGCCGAGCAGGGGCGTCGGGGTGCCGCCTCCGATGGACTCGGTCTCCTGCAGCGACGGGTACATCCGCGAGTACACGTCGGTGTACTCGCCCGTGTAGTCGCCCTCGTAGTGCACGGGCCGCTCGGCGTCGCGGTCGTGCACCCACTGCGACATCGCCGCCAGGTTCCGGCCGGTGCCGGACTCGTTGCCGAGCGACCACATCACGATGGACGGGTGGTTCTTGTCCCGCTCGACGGTCCGTGCGACGCGGTCGAGGTAGGCGTCCGCCCAGGCCGGGTCGTCCGACGGGTTGCCGACCCAGCCGGTGAAGATGAACCCGTGGGTCTCGAGGTCGGTCTCGAGGATCACCCAGAAGCCGAGCTCGTCGGCGAGGTCCAGCACGCGGGGGTGCGGCGGGTAGTGCGAGGTGCGGATCGCGTTGACGTTGTTGCGCTTCATGAGCGCCATGTCCGCGCGGGCGTGCTCCTCGTCGAAGACGCGGCCGCGGACGGGGTGGGTCTCGTGCCGGTTCACGCCGTGGAACACCACGCGCTCGCCGTTCACCAGGAACCGGTCGCCCTCGATCGACACGGTGCGGAAGCCGAGCCGCAACGAGACGGTCTCGCCACCGGCGGCACCGCCGGCGTCCGGGCCGGTCGACACCGTCGCGTCGTACAGCTTCGGCAGCTCCGCGCTCCACGGCTCGACGCCCTCGACCTCGATCGGCGTGACCTCGTCGGCCGTCGCCCACGTCACGTCGACGCCGAGGTCGGGCACCGCGAACCGCACCGGGAATCCAGCGTCCAGCGTCGGGAACGTGATGGTCCCGCTGCCGGTCGCCGGGCGTCCGGACGCAGCGGTCCCGGCCGTCGCGGCACTGCCCAGGGTTAGAGCCCACGACGCCCGGACGAACACGTCGTCGATCGGCGCCGTCGGACGGGCGAGCAGCGTGACGTCGCGGAAGATCCCCGGCAGCCACCACTGGTCCTGGTCCTCGAGGTACGAGGCCGCCGACCACTGGTGCACCCGCACGGCCAGGTCGTTCGACCCCGGACGGAGCAGCTGCGTGACGTCGAACTCGGTCGCCAGGCGGGACCCGGTCGACCAGCCCACGAGCGTGCCGTTGAGCCACACCCGGAAGTGCGACTCGACCCCGTCGAACCGCAGCAGCACCCGACCGGCGGCCGCGAACGACGCCGGCAGCTCGAACGTCCGCCGGTGGTCACCGGTGGGGTTCTCGTCCGGCGGGTGCGGCGGGTCGATCGGGAACGGGTACTGCAGGTTCGTGTAGCTCGGCGACCCGTGCCCGTGCAGCACCCA
Organism: Curtobacterium sp. VKM Ac-2861; assembly: GCF_013204965.1. Lineage (NCBI taxonomy): Bacteria > Bacillati > Actinomycetota > Actinomycetes > Micrococcales > Microbacteriaceae > Curtobacterium > Curtobacterium sp. VKM Ac-2861. The sequence goes on along the minus strand of NZ_JABMLA010000005.1, from coordinate 299,678 downwards.
GTGCGACGGCACCGGGAGCTCGCCCCACGCGGGATCGTCCTCCACGGCGGCGTCGGTGGCGAACGCGTCGGACACCGACGCGACCGGCGACCACCGGAAGCGCCAATCGCCGTTCAGCGAGAGCGACGGTGCGTCGGTGTGGAGCGCGGCCCGCGGAGGGAGCCGTGATGCCGAACCCGGCGAGGTCGAGTGGAGGTCGTCGAGTGCGGAGTTGGTCAACCCTTGACCGATCCTTCCGTGAGGCCCCCGCGCCAGAAGCGCTGCAGGACGATGATGGCGATGACGAGCGGGATGACCGAGACGAGCACCCCGCCGGTGGTGAGCTGGTAGAACTCCGGCAGGCGGTCGACCTGCGAGCGCCAGTTGTTCAACCCCAGTGTGATCGGGTACAGCTTCTGGTCTGCCAGCATGATGAGCGGCAGGAAGAAGTTGTTCCAGATGCCGACGACCTGGAACAGGAACACGGTCACCAGGGCCGGGGTCATCTGCCGGAGCACCACGGTGTGGAAGATCCGGAGCTCGCTGGCACCGTCGATGCGTGCCTGTTCGAGCAGCGTGGTGTCCACCGACGCGGCGGCGTACACCCGGCACAGGAACAGGCCGAACGGGGAGACGAGGCTCGGGATGAGCACGCTCCAGTACGTGTCGGTCAGGCCCAGCGTCGAGAACAGCAGGAACAGCGGCAGCGCCGTCGCGGTCCCGGGCACGAGCACGCCACCGAGGATCGTGCCGAACACGAACTGCCGACCCTTGAAGTCGTACTTCGCCAGCGCGTACCCGCCGGCCGCGGCGAAGTAGGTCGCCAGGACCGCACCGACGCCGGAGTACAGGATGCTGTTCGCGATCCACCGGACGAAGATGCCGCCGTCGTAGGTGAACACCTGCTGCAGGTTGCTCCAGAGCGCGAACTCGCCACCGAACCAGAACCCGTTCGTCGAGAACAGCGCGCCGGTCGTCTTCGTCGCGGCGATGACAACCCAGTACAGCGGGACGAGGAAGTACAGCGCGACGATGACGAGGATGCCCGTCACGACGATCTGCGAGCGGGGAGACCGGTCGAGCTTCCGGCGCTGGTGCGCCGAGATCGACGTGGTGTCCACGGGGACGGCGGTCTTCGCCGTGGCCGGCGCTTCGATGGCTTCGCTGGTCATGCGTCCGCCCCCTTCGTTCCGTTCTGCAGACCGGACCTGGGCTGGAGGCCCGGTGCGGCTTGGGAAGTACCGGTGCTGCCCGCCGCAGCGCGCGTCTGGAGCGCGGTGCGGGCCTCCAGGCCGTCACGCTTGGCGCGCTTGCGCCGGTCGCGTTCGTCCTTCGGCGCGCGGTTCGTCAACGCGAGGAACGCGAACGACAGGATGAACGCGGCCAGCGCGATGATGACCGCCTGCGCACTCGCGACGCCGTACTCGTTGAACGCGAACGCGTTCGTGTACGCGGCGTAGTTCGGCGTGTACTCGGTGTCGATCGCCGGGGCGACCGTGGACAGGATCTGCGGCTCCGCGAAGAGCTGCAGCGTGCCGATGATCGAGAACACCGTGGTGAGCACCAGGGCCGGCGCGATGAGCGGGATCTGGATCCGCCACGCGACCTGGAACGGGCCGGCGCCGTCCATCTTGGCGGCCTCGTAGACCTCGCCGGGGATCGACTTCAGCTGGGCCACGATGATGAGCATGTTGTAGCCCGTGTAGGTCCACGTGACGATGTTCGCGATCGACCAGAGCACGCTGTTGGCACCGAGGAAGTCCGGCTGCAGCCCCATCGACTGCAGCAGGGACACGATCGGCGACAGGCCGGGCACGTACAGGAACGACCACAGGATCGTCGCGATGACGCCGGGGACGCCGTACGGCATGAAGTAGATCGCGCGGAAGAAGCCCGGCCAGCGGGCGCTCGCCGACTCGAGCAGCAGCGCGAGGATCGTGCAGGCGATGATCATCACCGGGACCTGCACGATGCCGAAGAGCAGCATGCGGCCGATCGAGGCGACGAAACCGGAGTCCTGCAGGGCGATCGCGTAGTTGTCGAAGCCGGCGAACTTGCCGACGACGCCGTCCTCGCCGAACAAGCCCTCGCGGTCGACGGTCGTGAACGACTGGAACAGGGCGCTGATGATCGGGATGATGAACGTCAGCAGGAACAGGGCCAGGAACGGCGCGAGCAGGATCCACGGGGCACGCTTCTGCGCACTCGTGGCCTTCGTGCTCGTGCGGAAGGCGGGTCGCGTGCTGGTCTGCTGGCTCATCGTGCCGTCCTGACGCTGAGGCCCTTGTCCTTGAAGGACTGGACGATCTCCCGCTGCGCGAGTTCCACCGCGTCGGAGAGCTTGAGGCCGGAGGTGAGCTTCCGGCGGAACTGGTTCTGCAGGCTCGTGAACGCCGACTGGGTCACGGGGGACCAGGACCAGTCGATGTTCTGCTCCTTCGAGGCCGGCACGAAGACGTCCTCGTTGTAGTTCTGGCCGGAGAACCACTTCGACGGCTGCTCACGCTGCTTGCCGATGTAGTCGACCGCGGGCGACCAGCCGATGCCGCAGTGCTTGATCATCGCGTCGATGCCCTCCTTCGAGGTGGTCATCCACGTGATGAACTCGAGCGCTTCCCTCGGGTGCTTCGCGTTCGCCAGGACCGCCGCCGTCGAACCGCCGATGGCGCTCGAGCCGAAGCCGTCGGCGCCCCACTTCTGCATCGGGGCGACCTTCCACTTGCCCTCGCCGCCCTGCACGGACTCGATCAGGGCGTCGCCCCAACTCGCGCTCGTGACCGCGGCGATCTTGCCGCTCGCGGCCGAGGCGTACCAGCCGGGGGAGTACGCACCGGCGCTCGTGTCGACGAGCTTGTCGTCGATGACCCCGTCGAAGAAGTCCGCGACCATCAGGGTCTTGTCGTCGGTCATGTCGACGACCCACTCGTCACCGTCGACCTTGAACCAGCGGGCGCCGGCCTGCTGCGCGTACGCGGCGAACGGTGACGCGTCCGAGACCGGGAACACCTCGAGGTAGTTCTGCTTGCCCGTCTTCCGGACCTTCTCGGCCAGGTCCCGCCACTCGTCCCACGTCGTCGGGGGTTCGCCGCCGGCCTGCTCGAGCAGGGCGGTCTGGTAGTAGAAGCCCATGGGGCCGGTGTCCTGCGGGATGCCGTAGATGCCGTCGACGAACGACACCTGCGCCCACGCCGCCTCGTCGTACTTCGACTCGAAGTCCTTCGCGCCGTAGCGGGCGAGGTCGACGAGACCGTTGGCGAGCATGAACTCGGGGATCTGCCGGAGCTCGACCTGACCGATGTCCGGACCGCCGCCGGCCGCCAGCGCGGAGTACATCTTCTGGTACCCGCCGCTGTTGCCACCGGGGATCCAGTTCGCCGACACCTGGATGTTCGGGTGCGTCTTGTTCCAGACGTCGCAGACCTTCTGCAGGTCCTTCAACCAGGCCCAGTAGGTGAGCTGGACGGTCTCGCCCGACGCGGCGGCCGGCACGAGGGCGGCCTTGTTCACGTTGGTGGAACCGGGGACGGCGCAGCCGGCGAGCAGCCCTGCCGCCGCCGTGCCGATGCCGAAGCCCAGGAGTTGTCGTCTGGAGATGGGTCGTGGTCGTGGCGTCATTGCCGCACTCCGGTTCGTCGTCGATTCGGGGTCCAGGTCAGCCAACCACAAAACCGAGCGTCGTTGCAGATTCGCGCCTGGGTGTTCGCTCCCGACTGTGGACGCCCGGTGGCGGCGAGGTGGAGTGTGGTCGCACGTGAGAGCGCCGGAGCTCATCGGCTCCGGCAACCGTCCGAGAGGAGCTGCCATGACGTCGACCAACGCGACGAGCGAACTGCACCGGATCCTGGGAGAGCGACTGGAGGGCGGCGGCACCTGGGCCTGGGCCTACGCCGACGTCTCCGGCAACGTCGAGGATCCCCGACGACAGGCGGCGCTCAAGCTCCGCGGTGTCGAGGAGGGGCTCCGGGCACAGGGTGCGTCCGACGAGGTCGTCGACGCCGTCGCCACCGAGTTCGAGCAGGAGCCCGGCGTCCCCTCGCCCGTCACCCGGTACGTGCTCGTGCACGACGGCGAGGTCGTGCTGAGCGAGGTCCTGCCCGGCCCCCTGCACGGATCGGAGTCCGTCGGCGTCGGAGCCGTGCCGGACCTGGTGCCGCTCGTCGCCCACCGTCCCGTCGACCTGCCGTTCCTGATGGTCCACGCCGGCAAGGAGGGCGGGGCCTTCCGCGCCTACCGCCTCGGCCACGCCCCGGTCGCGGCCGACGCGTCCGAGCAGCAGGTGGCTGGACGGAACGACACCCTGCACTACGCCAAGGCCGGCACCGGGTGGAAGCAGCCGCACTGGCAGCAGCACACCGAGGAGATCTGGAAGCAGAACTCGTCGGAGACCGCTGCCGCCGTCGACGAGGCCGTTCGGACGATCCGCCCCGGACTCGTCGTCGTCGCCGGCGACGTCACCGCCCGCGAGCTGCTGGTGAAGGCACTCTCGTCCGAGACCCGTGCACTCGTCTCGGTGTTCCCGGGCGACCCGCGAGCCGACGCCGGTTCGAAGCAGGCGTTCGTCGAGCACGTCGAGACCGCACTCGCCCGCGTCGTCGCCACCCGCCGTCACGACCTCGAGGACTCGCTCCGCACGCACGTCGGCCGTGGCGACAACCAGGTCGTCACCGGCCTCGGACCCGTCGTCGAGGCGCTGCAGCAGGCCCAGGGCGCGACCGTCGCCCTCGACGCCGTCGCCATCGGCGACCGGACGCTGCTCGCGCTCGCCGGGGCGCCGTGGGTCGCCACCGCACCGGAGCAGGCCGCGGGGACGCCGGTCATCGGGGCGGTGCCGGCGGTGTGCGCGCTCGTGCGGGCCGCGGTGCTGACCGACGCCGAGCTCGTGCTCGTCAACGCCGCGTCGCTGCCCGGTGGCGCTCCCGCCGCCGCACTGCTCCGCTGGCCCGTGGGTCCGGTCGTCCCCGCCTAGCGAGCCGCGAGCGTCCTGCGCGCGCCCCGAGGTTCCGAAATCTCGGCATCTCGGGGCTCGCGCCGCGGTTCTCTGGAACCTCCGCGAACCGCGTGCGGCGAGTCGTGGAACCTCGGCGGCCCGACACCGCGCGGGTCAGTCGTGGAACCTCGGCGGCCCCCACGCCGCGCGGGTCAGTCGTGGAACCTCGGCGGCCCCACTCCGCGCGGGTCAGTCGTGCGACCGGTCCGCGCGCGGGACCAGCGGCAGCGCCAGCAGCGGCAGCACGGCCACGATGCCGAACGACGCCGCGAACCCGAGCGCCGTCACCAACGCGCCGATGCCCGGGCCGACGGCGCTCGCCGCGATGAACTGCCCGGTGTTCTGCGTGCCGAGGGCGCGACCGGACCAGAACGGCCCGGCCGCCTCGGCGACCGACGTGTAGGCCAGCCCGTTGTCCGCCACGGTGACGCTCGTCGCGATCACCAAGAACACGGCGCCGGCGGCCAGGTGCGTGACGTCGACGAGCGCGAGCAGCCCCATCACGACGGCGGCACTCACGACCACGATCCGCAGCGGTCCGACGCGTGAGCCGGCCCGGTCGCTCCACACGCCGACCAGGATCCGCCCGATCGCCCCGACGAACTGCGACGCCCCGACGAGCAGCCCTGCCGCGGCCGTCGACCAGCCCAGCCCGACGAGCCACACCAGCCCGTAGGTCGACAGGGTGAACTGCGGCACCACGAGCAGGATCGACACCGCGTGGATCCGCCACAGGAACCCGCTCGCCCGGTACGGGTTCGCCGTCGCGTCGGCCGGTGCCGTGTGCCGGGCCGGTCGTGGCGGGTTCTGGATGCCGACGGCGCAGAGCACCGCGAGCACGGCGCAGAGGACGATCGGCAGGACGAGGGCCGCGCGGATCCCGGACCCCTCGGCGAGCTGCGGCACCGTGACGGCCGCGAGTGTCACCCCGAGCGGCTGCGACATCTGCCGGATGCCCATCGCGAGCCCGCGCCGCTCCTTCGGGAACCACCCGACGACGACCCGGCCGCTCGCGGCGTTCGTCGATGCGCTCGTCATGCCGCCCAGCAGGAAGGCCAGCCCGAGCAGGACCGGGTCGCCCGCGGTGAGCCATGCCCCGACCACCGCGAGGGTCGTCAGCACGAGTCCGCCGGCGATCACGATCCGTTCGCCGATCCGGTCGGTGATCGCGCCCCAGGCGATGAGCGTCAGGACCATGCCGAACGTCGGTGCAGCGGCGAGCACGCCCGCCACGGTCAGGGACGTGCCGTTCGCGTGCAGGTACGGGATGAGCAGAGCGGGAGCCGTCACCACGAGGGTCCCGGCGGCCTGCGCGGCGACCCCGAGCGCGAGCATCGTCCACGCTCGGCGGCCGATCGTGGTGGGCGTCGGGGGTGCGGCGGTCGCGGTCATCGTGGTGGCTCGCATCGTTTCATGTCGGAAGCAATTGGTATACCACAACGGTATACCATTCCGACGGTGTCCCCGCTAGAGTTGTTCGCCGTGACCGACACGACCGATGCAACCCCGGTGTCGCAGACGGCCCAGCTCTACGACAACCTGCGTGCCGCGATCCTGACGCTCGACATCGCGCCGGGTGAGCGCATCTCGGAGCGCGGTCTCGAAGCGCGGTTCCACGCCTCGCGGACCCCCGTCCGTGCCGCACTGTCGCGGCTCGAGCGCGAGGGCCTCATCCTGCACGAGGGGCGCTCGTGGACGGTCACCCCGATCGACCTCGACGAGATCGCCTCGCTCGCCGAACTCCGGGGCGTGCTCGAACCCGCCGCCACCCGACTCGCGGTCGAGCGGGCGAGCGCCGAACAGCTCGCCGAGGTCCGCGGGCACCTCGACGCCCTGCGCCCGACGCCCGACCAGCAAGCCGGCATCCGGATGGGCTCGACGTTCCACCTCGACCTGGCGGCGCTCGGCGGCAACCGGTTCATCACCGACGCGATCGCCGATGCCCTGACCCGTCTCGAGCGCACCCGGTGGATCGAGGTCCGCACGCCCGAGGCCCGCGACGCCGCGTGGGACGAGCACAGCGCCATCATCGACGCCGTGCGCGACGGCGACGCCGACCGTGCGGCCGGGCTCGTCGCAGCGCACGTCGCCGGGACGAACGACCGGTTGCTCGGTTGGATCGCACAGGAGCGCCGCCGACTGCGCGGCGCGGGCATGACGATCGTCGGGGCCACCGAGCGCTGACGCGAACCGCGTGACCTGACGGAGCACGAACCCCGGGGCCCGGCATGACGCGCGGCGCGTGACGCGCGGCGCGTGACGCGGTCCGCCGTGACGCGAGCAGGGCACTGGACGCGACCGCCCCGGAGACGCGACCCGACAGCAGGTGCCGGTCCGCGCCTCCTGGCCGTCGCCCGGTCGACGCCGGACGTGACCCGCTACGGGCGGTCCGCGCGCTCCTCCGTCGCGTCGAGCTGGTCGAACGTCGAACCGCCGCCGTCGGTGCGCTCGAGCAGCGCGTCGCGCACCTCGGCCTCGTCGTGGCTCGCGCGGTTCGCCAGCTTGCTTCCGGATCGTGTCGCCTGTGACATGTCGGTGTCCTTCCCCTGCGTGTGGGCATCGTGGTGTGCGCGGGCATCCTGCCCGCCGGTGCGCTTCCTCACGGGACGTACTGAGGTCGTGACAGTGTCGCGCGGTCGCTCCGGCCGCCGCAAGGGCTTTCGTCACATGTGGAGAAGTGCCATCACGGACCGTGCCTAGGATGGTGCGGCCGCGCCGCCCCGGTGCGCACCAGCGGACGTCGGACGGGAGGCACGGCTTGGCTGCACCACGTACCGCACCTCCCACGGTCTACGACGTCGCCAGTGCCGCGAACGTCTCGATCGCGACCGTCTCGCGCGTGCTCCGCACGCCGGACGCCGTCCGCGAGGGCACCCGGGATCGCGTCCAGGCGGCGATCCGCAGCCTCGGCTACGTCCCCTCCGGCAACGCCCGAGCCCTCGCCGGCAAGCGCACCGGCGTCGTCGGACTGCTGCTGCCCGGGTTCGACGTGGTGCCCGACGAACGGCCGGACCTGGTCACCGACGGCGGCGTCCGCGTGGTCGACGACCGCCGCCACGTGACCCAGCCGTTCTCCTCGAACCTGTACTTCGACGAGGTCCTGCGCGGCGCCGAGACCGAGGCCTGGCAGCGCGGACTCGCGCTGATGGTCGCCGCCGGTCGGGGGTCCTCGCGCGACGTGATCGTCAACGACGTCGCCGGCCGGGTGGACGGCCTCGCCGTGCTCGCGCAGACCGTGCCGGACGACCTGCTCGAGCACGTCGCCCGTCGGATCCCGGTCGTGGTGCTCGCCGACGACCGGCGGTCGCACGGGTTCGACTCCGTGAGCGTGGACAACAGCGCCGGCATGCGGACGCTCGCATCGCACGTGATCGGGCGGCTCGGCATCCGGTCGCTCGCGTACGTCGCAGGCCCGATCGACTCGCCGGACGACATGGAGCGCTCGACGGGCTTCCGGTCGGCGTTGGCGGACCACGGGGTGCCGGCGTCGTCGGTCCGGGTCGTGCACGGTGACTTCGGCCGGGCGCGGGCGCGCGAGCTGGCGGCGACGCTGCTGGCGGACGAGGTGCCCCGGGCCATCGTGTGCTCGAACGACCAGTCGGCGCTCGGGGTGCTCGACGCCGCCACCGCCCGGGGCCTGCGCGTGCCCGAGGACGTCGTCGTCACCGGGTTCGACGGCATCGACGCCGGGCGGTTCTCGTCGCCGCGGCTCACCACGGTGCACCAGCCGATGGGGGAACTCGGGCGTGCAGCGGTGCGGGCGATCGTCGACCGGCTGGACCGTCGCGAGGGACCGCCGCGCGCCGTCCGGCTGCCGGTCGAGGTGCTGCTGCGCGAAAGCTGCCCGCCGGCGTTGTGACGAGCGGCGCGGCGAGCGGCGCGGCGAGCGGCGCGGCGAGCGAGGCGGCGAGCGGCGCGGCGATGCGTCCGCACCGTGCGGCTTTGCTCATCCCGTGCGACGTTGACCGCCCGGTGCGGGCCTGCAACCGCGCACGGAGCGGGCAGCCTCGCACCCGGCAACGGAACGCGCACCGTGCGCAGCGACCCTCGCAGCGACCCTCACTCCGACCCTCACTCCGACCCTCGCTGCCGCCGCCCGCCACTGCGTACCACCCCGGCACGGAACCCCGGTGTTGCGCGACGCGATGTAAGCGCATACATTGACCCAGTACCGATTCGACACGGAGGTCGACCGAGCAATGACGCTTCCCCCACAGCGCACGCGCGGCAAGCGCGACCCCGGGACCCGCGCTCCCGGAACGCGCCCCGGCAGCACCCGACGACGCGGACGCCTCGTCGCGGCGATCGCCGGGCTCGCAGCAGTGGCCCTCATGGCCACCGGCTGCAGCATCCAGGTCCGGTCCGAACCCGATCCCACGATCGGCAAGGACACGATGCTCATCAACGCGGACCACGGCAACCCGCTGTTCGACCGCAACTTCAACCCGTACATCGCGAACGCCCGCACGGCCTCCAAGTGGATGTACGAGCCGCTCATCGAGATCAACCCCCTCGACGGCAAGGGCACCCCGTGGCTCGCCAGCAAGTGGAGCCAGCCGGACGCCAGCACGATCGACATGACGATCCGCCAGGGCGTCGAGTGGTCCGACGGCTCGCCGTTCTCGGCGAAGGACGTCGTCTTCACGTTCGACCTGCTGAAGAAGTTCCCGGCGATGGACGTCAAGGGCGCCTGGCAGCACATCAAGAGCATCGAGGTGGACGGCGACCACGTCGTCTTCCACCTCAAGAGCGACGACGTGCCCAGCCTGAACATCATCGGCGCGACGTACATCCTCGGGGAGCAGCACTGGGGCGGCGTGAAGGACCCCACGACGTTCCGCGACCCGAACCCGGTCGGCACCGGTCCGTTCGTGCTCGGCAACTACACCGACCAGCAGTACTCGATGGACAAGAACCCGACGTACTGGCAGGCCGACAAGATCGCCATCAAGCACCTCATCCTGCCGGCGACGAACACGCAGCTCGACACCGTCACCCGCGGCTACGACTGGGCGTACTCGTTCATCTCGGACGTCAAGGGCACCTGGGGTGCCGCGTCGAAGACGAACCAGTGGTGGTTCCCGGCCGGTGGCGTGATCGGCCTCATCCCGAACCTGACGAAGGCCCCGTACAACGACGTCAACGTCCGCAAGGGCATCTCGCTCGCGCTGAACCGTGACGACATCGCCGAGACCGCGTCCGAGGGCAACCTGGCGGCAGCGGGCCAGACCGGCCTGATCCTGCCGAACCAGGAGAAGTACCTCAACCCGGACATCCCGGACAAGGGCATGGTCACGCAGGACGTCGACGCTGCGAAGGCCGCGTTCGCGAAGTCCGGCTGGACCGAGCAGGGCGGGAAGATCATGAAGGACGGCAAGCAGCTGTCCATCACCATCATGACCGCGAACGGCTACTCGGACTGGCTCCGTGCCGCGCAGGAGGTCCGTCGCGACCTGACGGCCATCGGCGTGAAGGTGACGATCCAGGCACCGCAGCCCGCCGGCTACCAGCAGAACATCAACAACGGCACGTTCGACATGGCGATGGGCGGCATGGGCAACGGTGACGTCTACCAGGCGTTCAACTCCCTGCTCAGCAGCGACTTCTACCAGCCGGTCGGCAAGTCGACGGTGAACAACTACGAGCGCTACAAGAACGCCGACACCCAGAAGCTCCTCGACGAGTACAAGGCGACGACGGACACGGCGAAGCAGCAGGAGATCCTGAACCAGCTGCAGGAGATCGTGTACGACGAACTGCCCGTGATCGGCATGTACTACGGCGGGCTCTGGGGGCTGTTCAACACCGGCAAGTTCGTCGGTTGGCCCAGCGCCGAGGACCCGTACATGGCCCCGCAGAACTACGACTCCGCACCGCTGCTCATCTTCTCGAAGCTCCGGCTCCGGGACAGCGCAGCCGGCCAGGAGATCCTGAAGCAGCAAGAGGACCAGAAGTGAAGTACATCCTCCAGAAACTCGTCCTCTTCGTCCTGACCCTCTGGGCCGCGGTCACGCTGAACTTCGTGCTCCCGCGCCTCATGCCGGGCAGCCCGTCGGACGCCGCGCTGGCGAAGCTCAGCCAGAACGGCCCCGTCACCGAAGCCACCAAGAAGGCCATCGAGGCCCAGCTCGGCGTCCCCACGGGCAACCTGTGGGACCAGTACGTCAACTACCTGCACCAGGTCGTCACGCTCGACTTCGGGGTGAGCTACACGTTCTACCCGCAGCCGGTCGGCGACCTCGTGTCGAAGGCCCTGCCGTACACGCTCATCCTGGTCGGCGTCGTGACGATCCTCGCGTTCGTCCTCGGCACCCTGATCGGCGTCGCGGCGGCGTGGAAGCGCGGCACCTGGCTGGACTCGCTCCCGACGCTGTCGGGGTCGTTCATGTCGACGTTCCCGTACTTCTGGACCGCCCTGCTCCTGCTGTTCTTCCTCGGCTACGTGCTGCACTGGTTCCCGACCACGGGCGCCTACTCGGCGACCACCACCCCGGGGCTCAACGGAGCGTTCGCGGCCGATGCCCTGCAGCACGCGGTGCTGCCCGCGGTGACGATCCTCGTGACGAGCCTCGGCGGCTGGATCATCGGCATGCGCAACGCGATGATCAACACGCTCGGTGACGACTACGTGACCTTCGCCGAGGCGAACGGTCTGCGCGGCCGCACCGTGGCCGTCCGGTACGCGGCGCGGAACGCGATCCTGCCGAACCTGACCGGCTTCGGTCTGGCACTCGGTGGCGTGGTCGGCGGTTCGGTGCTGGTCGAGCAGGTCTTCGGCTACCCCGGCATCGGCTACCTGCTGTTCAACGCCGTCATCGGGCAGGACTACCCGCTGATGCAGGCCCTCTTCCTGATGATCACCGTGTCGGTGCTCATCGCCAACTTCATCGTGGACGTCATGTACGGCGTCCTGGACCCGAGGACGCGCCGATGACCAACAACGCCACTGTCGCTGTCCGGACCCAGGACACCGACGAACAACAGGCTCCTTCCAAGTGGAAGAGCATCGCCCGCCAGTTCGGCGTCGTCTGGTCGAACTCGAAGGCCCGGATCGGCATCATCATCCTCGCGGTGTTCGTGCTGGTCGCGATCTTCGCGCCGCTCCTGGCCCCGTACGGTGCCAGCCAGAACGGCTTCGCCCGGTCCGCCGACGCGACCGCCGACCACTGGATGGGCACCACCGCCGCCGGCGAGGACGTGCTGTCCCAGATCATCTACGGCGCACGGATCTCCGTGATGGTGGGTGCCGTCGCCGGCATCCTGTCGACGCTCGTCGCCGTCGCGATCGGCCTCAGCTGGGGCTACGTCCGCGGGTGGATCGGCGAGGTCATCGGCTTCATCGTGAACCTGTTCCTGGTCATCCCGGGCCTGCCCCTGATGATCGTCATCGCGGCGTACCTGCAGAACGGCGGCATCGCGGTCATCATCGCGGTGATCGTCGTGACCGGCTGGGCCTGGGGCGCTCGCGTCCTGCGCAGCCAGACGCAGTCCCTGCGCGGTCGCGACTTCGTGACGGCGGCGCAGTTCTCCGGTGACGGTGCGACCCGCATCGTGTTCCGCGAGATCCTGCCGAACATGACCTCGCTCATCGTCGGCTCCTTCTTCGGAGCGGCCACGAGCGCGATCCTGGCCGAGGCGGGCCTCGAGTTCCTCGGGCTCGGCGACTCGTCGATCGTCAGCTGGGGCACGATCCTCTACTGGGCGCAGAACTCCAACGCGCTGCTCACCGGCCAGTGGATCCTGCTCTTCGCCCCCGGCCTCTGCATCGCGCTGCTCGCGATGAGCCTCACCCTGATCAACTTCGGCGTCGACGCCGTGTCCAACCCGCGGCTGCGCGAAGGCGCGCGCCCGAAGCGCAAGGAGGCGACCGCATGAGCGGCTCGCGTACGACGCAACCAGCAGACGGCCTGGAGGCGCGGGACGGCGCCGCCACGGGCCTCCCGTCCGACGGTGGTGACGCCCAGGGCGTCCTGCTGGACGTCCGCGACCTGTCGGTCGTGTACGAATCGGCCGGCCAGACGGCCGTCCAGGCGGTCGACCACGTGTCGTTCAGCTTGCGGAAGGGCGAGTTCGTCGGCCTGGTCGGTGAGTCCGGTTCGGGCAAGTCGACGCTCGGCTACGCGCTGACGCGTCTGCAGAAGCCGCCGGCGCGCACGAACGGCGGCAGCATCGTCTTCAACGGCCACGACATCCGCGACCTCGACGAGGAAGCGCTCCGGCAGCAACGCCAGGGCGGCTTCGCGATGGTGCTGCAGTCCGGCATGAACGCGCTCAACCCGGTGCGCACCGTGCGGAACCACTTCATCGACATCTTCAAGGCGCACGGCCACGTGTCGCGCGACCGGTGGGACGCCCGGATGAAGGAGCTCATCGAGAAGGTGAAGCTGCCGACGTCGATGCTCGCCCGGTTCCCCGGGGAGCTCTCCGGCGGCATGCGGCAGCGTGTCTCGATCGCCCTGGCCCTGTCGCTCGAACCGCAGCTCATGGTGTTCGACGAGCCGACCACGGCACTCGACGTGCTCGTGCAGCACGCCGTCATGGACACGATCATCGAGCTGCAGCAGGCCGAGGGCTTCACGGCGATCCTGATCAGCCACGACCTCGGCATCGTGCTCGAGGCCACCGAGCGCGTGCTCGTCATGCACGAGGGCCGCATCGTCGAGGACGGCGGCTCGAAGGAGCTCCTGCGCAACCCGCAGGACGAGTACACGCAGATGCTGCTGTCGCACTACGCCGACCCGCGGGCCGAGATCGTGTCCCTGCCCGGTTTCCCGGACCGGTCGCAGCGTGCGACGTCCGGCGAGAAGCGGCAGGAGGCCACGTCGTCGTTCAGCACCGTCGGGTCGCGTGAGCGCTCGGCGGCGAAGAACCCGATCGTCGTCTCGAACATCGTGAAGACCTACCCGGCTCCGCGCCGCGGCGAGCAGCCCGTGCAGGCGGTGCGCGACGTGTCGTTCACCCTCGAGCCGGGGCAGTCGCTCGCCCTGGTCGGTCAGTCCGGTTCGGGCAAGTCGACCATCGCGAAGCTCCTGACCGGGGTCGAGAAGCCGACGACCGGCACCGTCCGGTTCGGCGACCTCGACGTCGCACGCCTGGGCAAGCGCGGCCTGCGGGACCTCCGCTCCGAGGTGCAGATGGTGTTCCAGGACCCGTACGCGGCGCTCAACCCGCTGCACACCGTGGAGTACACGCTGTCCCGCCCGATCGCGAACTACACGGACCTGACGGGGCAGGACGCCCGGCGCCGCGTGCTCGAGCTCCTCGAGACCGTGGGCCTGACCCCGGTCGAGCAGTTCGCGCAGAAGCTCCCGCACCAGCTCTCCGGTGGGCAGCGGCAGCGCGTCGTCATCGCCCGGGCACTCGCGTCCGACCCGCAGGTGATCATCGCCGACGAGCCGGTCTCGATGCTCGACGTGACGTTGCGCGCCGGCGTGCTCGCCCTGCTCGAGGACCTGCGCGAGCAGTGGGGCGTCTCGCTCCTCTACATCACGCACGACCTGCTCAGCGCGCGGCTCATCACCGACGACATCATGGTGCTCCACGAGGGTGCCGTGGTCGAGCGGGGACGGACGGCCGAGGTGCTGCAGAACCCGCAGGACCCGTACACGATCGCCCTGCTCGACGCCGTGCCGAACCCCCGCCGCGCCCTCGCGGAGGGCCGGCTGTGACCACGCTGCACGACTTCCCGGCGGTGCCGGCGTTCGGCCACCTGCCGACGCCGGACGGGGTCGACGTCGTCGGGATCGACCTGCCGATCGGCCGCCTCACGGCGTACCGGATCGTGCCGTCCGGGGTGTCGAAGGGTGTCGTGCTCATCGTCCCGGGCTACACCGGCTCCAAGGAGGACTGGCGCACGTTCCTGCCGCTCCTCCGCGACGCCGGGTGGTCGGCGGTGGCGATCAGCCGTCGTGGACAGGCCGACTCGGTCTCGCCCGACGACCGCACGGCGTACACGCTCGAGCAGGAGGCCGCCGACGTCGTCCGCGTCGCCGGACTGCTCGACGACGGCGCTCCGGTGCACCTCATCGGCCACTCGCTCGGCGGCGTGATCGTCCGCGCCGCAGCGATCGCCTCGCCGACGTCGTTCCGCGACGTGACGATGTTCTGCTCCGGCCCGCACGGCTGGTCGTACCGCAAGGCCGCCGAGAAGACGATCGTCGCCGACACGTGCTCCAACCGTGCGCTGTTCGACGCGCAGAACCCGCTCTGGGCCGGCCGCCCCGACGCCGAACTCCCCGACGACGCCCGGATGGTCCGCGAGCGCTTCGACCACACGAGCGTGCTCAGCGTGCTCGGTGGCGCGGCGATCCTCGAGGACCGCACCGACACCACCGAGGAACTCCGCGCGACCGGACTGTCGGTCCTCGTCGCGCACGGCGTCTGGGACGGCGCCTGGCCGATCCCGTGGCAGGCGGACATGGCCTCGCGTCTCGGTGCGTCGTACGAGGTGATCGCCGAGAGCTACCACGGCCCCCAGATCGAGAACCCGCTCGGCACGGTCGCCGTCTTCGATGCGTTCATGAACGCCCACTGAAAGGACCCCGTCATCAGCACGCTCGACTTCCCGAAGGGCTTCCTCTGGGGCGCCGCCACCGCCGCGCACCAGATCGAGGGCAACAACGTCAACTCGAACTGGTGGGTGCACGAGCACGAGCCGGACACCACCATCGTCGAGCCGTCCGGCGACGCCGCGGACAGCTACCACCGGTACCGCGACGACATCCGGATCGCCGCCGAGCTCGGCCTGAACTCGTACCGGTTCAGCATCGAGTGGGCGCGCATCGAGCCGGAACGCGGGTTCGTCAGCCGCGCCGAGATCGACCACTACCGCCGCATGGTCGACGCCTGCCACGAGTTCGGCATCGAGCCGATCGTCACGCTCATGCACTTCACGGTGCCCCGCTGGTTCGAACGCGACGGCTTCTGGCGCGCACCCGACGCGGCCGACCTGTTCGCCCGCTACACCGAAGCCGCGCTGCCCGTGGTGTCCGACGGGGTCCGGTACGTCTGCACGATCAACGAGCCGAACATCGCCGCGATGCTCGCCGGCGGCGAGGACGCGTCGAACCTCGTGGCGTACGGCCTGCCGAACCCGGACCTGGGCGTCGCCGACGCCCTGCTCGAGTCCCACAAGCGTTCGCGGGAGGTGCTCTCCCAGGTGGATGGCATCCAGAGCGGCTGGACCGTCGCGACGCAGGCGTTCAAGTCCAACGGTGAGCCCGGCGCGGACGCGATGCTCCGCGAGTACGGGTACCCGCGCGACGACTGGTACCTCGAGAACGCCGCCGGCGACGACTTCCTCGGCGTGCAGGCGTACACCCGGACGTTCATCGGCGCTTCCGGTCCGTTGCCCGTGGCGGACGACGTCGAGACGACCCTGACCGGCTGGGAGTTCTACCCGGAGGCCTCGGCCGACGGGCTGCGCAGCGCGTGGGAGCTGTCCGGCGGTGTCCCGCTGATGATCACCGAGAACGGCATCGCCACCGCCGACGACACCCGTCGCCAGGCCTACACGCAGGGCGCGCTCGAGGGCATCCACCGCTGCATCGACGACGGCATCGAGGTCCTCGGCTACCAGCACTGGTCGCTCCTGGACAACTACGAGTGGGCGTCCGGCTTCCGTCCGACCTTCGGCCTGGTGTCGTGGGACCCGGAGACCTTCGAGCGCACCCCGAAGCCGTCCGCGCACTGGTACGGGAAGGTCGCCCAGGCGAACGCCATCGAGACGGCGGAGTAGCCCGCCGGCTCGATCAGCTCCCCGAGTAGTAGTGCGCCAACTGCTCCGCGACCGCTCGGTCGCGGAGCAGTTCTGCGCGAGCGGTGGCGGTCGAGCCCTCGTCGTCCTCGGCGTTCACGTCGACGTCCAGGGCGAGCACGGACCGCACCGTGTCCAGGTCACCGGAGTCGACCGCGGCGATCAGCAGGGACGCGCCCCGTGAGCCGAGCGCCCTGGTGTCCGCACCCGCGGCGGCGAGCGACCGCACGATCGCACCGTGGCCACCCCAGGCGGCGCGGACGATCGGGGTGTTGCCGTCGGTGTCCCGGGCCTCCAGGTCGGCGCCCGCAGCCACGAGCACGTCGATCGCCCGACGTGCATCGCGGTCGATCGCCAGCGTCAGCGGCGTCCGCCCCTCGGTGTCGGTGAGTTGCAGCGACGCGCCGCGGCGCAGGAGCTCCTCGAGCATCTCGGGCCGGTCGAACCACGCGGCGGCGTGCAGCGGGGCGACGCCCCAGCGCGGGTCGACGTCGTCGACGTCACTCGCGTCGTCGGCCAGGTGCAGTCCGCCCAGGTCGCCGTACGCGGCGGCACGCACCACCTCGGTGGCGTACTCGACCCAGCCGTCCGGCACCGGACCGTGCCAGCCGCGCGCTGGCCGTGCGTCGAGCTCCGTGTAGACGGACTCGGGCACGCTGCGGATCGCGACCCGGACGCCCCGGAAGCGGATCGCCACCTCGCCGACGGGGGAGACGAGCAGGCGGAGCTCCCACTGGTCGAGCTCGTGCAGGTACTCGAGCTCACCGCGCACGACGTGGGCGTCCCCGGCGAGCAGTGCTGCGGGGTCGGTGTGGGGTGGGTCCACCACCGCGTCGCGGAGTCGGAGCGTGACCCTGGCGTGGTTCCACCGGCGCCACAGGCCGTCGGGGGTGTCGAGCACCTCGTCGTTGCGGACGATGACCTCGGTGTGCACGACGACCGGGTCGGGGACGCCGTGGCCCGGCAGGTCGACCGCCGTCCCGGTGTCGTCGTCGTCCTCGTCGTCCGGGTGGGCGGGGTCCGGGTGCGCGAGATCCGGGTGCTCGACGTCCCACCGTGCGATGCGGGAGTCCGTCCACTTGACGGTCAGGAGTGCGGCGACGGCCGGGGGAGCGTCCTCGAGCACGCGGGCGACGTGCTCCCGCTGCCCGTCGAAGTCCTCGAGGGAGACGTAGCCCACGGACGGCCAGTTCACTCGACTCCATCGCACGGGTCGACACTACCCGGCGGCCTCCGGGAACCGGTCCGCGGCGGTCGTCGCACGAATGCATCACGGCTGCAATGATGACACTTGATATGTCGTACCGGTATATCGTACGCTGGGCATGCAGCGGAGGGACCGCCGCGCCTGATCAGGAAGCGCACCCATGAGCCCGAGCACCATCCTCCCGAACGCGTTCGTCGCCCCGACCGCCGTCGTGTCGCCCTCGGCGGTGATCGCGCGCGGCGTCCGCGTCTGGGACGACTCCCACGTCGAAGCCGGAGCGTCCGTCGGCAGCGAGACACTGCTCGGCCGCGGTGTCACCGTCGGGGCCGGCGTCCAGGTCGGCGCCCGCTGCAAGATCCAGAACGGGGCACTCGTCTACGGGCCGGCCGTCATCGGCGACGGCGTCTTCGTCGGCCCCGGCGTCGTCCTGACCAACGACAACACGCCCCGGGCGATCAACCCGGACGGCACCCTGCAGGACGCCGACGACTGGCGACCGACCGCCGTCGTGGTCGAGCACGGCGCCTCCCTCGGCGCCGGAGCCCTCTGCGTGGCGCCGGTGCGCATAGGCCGGTGGGCGCTGGTCGCTGCCGGTGCCGTCGTCGTCCACGACGTCCCGGACCACGCCCTCGTCGCCGGGGTTCCCGCCCGCCGCATCGGCTGGGTGAGCCGCACCGGCCGACGCCTCGCGCAGGTCGACGACCGAACCCTGGTCTGCACCGAGACCGGTGACCGCTTCCGCCTTTCCGAGACCACCGACACGATCGAGGCCATCCGATGACCACCACACTCGAACTCATCCCGGCGGCGAAGCCGCTCATCGGCATCGAGGAACGCCGCGCCGTCGACGCCGTCCTCGAAGGCGGCGGCCTCGCGCAGGGTCCGGAAGTCGCTGCCTTCGAGCGCGAGTTCGGTGCGGTCCTCGTCGAGGGCGCAGCGGTCACCGCGGTGAACAGCGGCACGGCGGCGCTGCACCTCGCACTGGTCGCCCTCGGCGTCGGCCCGGGCGACGAGGTCATCGTCCCCTCGTTCACCTTCGCCGCCACCGCGAACGCCGTTCGACTCGTCGGCGCCGCCCCCGTGTTCGTCGACATCGACCCCCTGACGTACTGCGTCGATCCCGCTGCCGTGCGCGCCGCCGTCACACCGGCCACCCGCGCGGTCATGCCGGTCCACCTCTACGGGCACCCGGCCGACATGACCGAGATCGCCGAGATCGCCCGAGAGCACGACCTGCTGGTCATCGAGGACGCGGCGCAGGCACACGGTGCCCGGTGGGCGGGTGCGCGCGTCGGCAGCGGGTCCGACGCCGCCGCGTTCAGCCTCTACCCGACCAAGAACATGACGGCGGGCGAAGGGGGCATGGTCTCCACCCGGACCCCGGACGTCGACCGCATGCTCCGGCTCCTCCGCAACCAGGGCATGGAGCAGCGCTACGCGAACGAGGTCGTCGGCTTCAACGCGCGGATGTCCGACATCCACGCGGCGATCGGACGGGTCCAGCTCCGCAAGGTGCTCGGGTGGACCGCGCAACGCCAAGCGAACGCCGCCTACTTCACCCGTGAACTCGACGGCGTCGTCACCCCGACGACCGACCCGCGAGCCGAGCACGTCTTCCACCAGTACGTCGTCCGGGTGCCGTCCGACCGCGATGGCTTCGCGGCCGCCCTGCGGTCCGAGTTCGGCATCGGCACGGGGGTCTACTACCCGACGCCCGTGCACCGGCTGCCGTCGTTCGGCCACGAGGCCGACCTGCCCGAGACCGAGCGCGCAGCCACCGAGGTCCTCGCGCTGCCGGTGTACCCGACCCTGACCCTGTCCCAGCTCGACCGCGTCGTCGAGGCCGTCAACACCCTCGCCGGGGCCGGCCGATGAGCCGCGTGCTGCGGGCCGGCGTGATCGGCCTCGGGATGATGGGGCGGCACCACGCCCGGGTCCTGCGCTCGATCGACGGGGTCGAACTGGTCGGTGTCGCCGATGCGCTCGGCGACCGGCACGACGTCGCTCAGGGGGTGCCGGTCGTCCGTTCCGTCAGCGAGCTCCTCGCCATCGGCATCGACACGGCGGTCGTCGCAGTCCCCACCGCACTGCACGAAGCCGTCGGCGTGGAGCTCGCCGAGGCGGGGGTGCACGCCCTGATCGAGAAGCCCGTCGCGGTCGACGGTCCTGCTGCCGCGCGGCTCGTGGCGGCCTTCGACGACGCCGGACTCGTCGGTGCGGTCGGACACATCGAGCGGTACAACCCCGCACTGCAGGCGCTGCGGCAGCGACTCGACGCCGGAGAACTGGGCGACGTCTACCAGATCGTCACGCGTCGCCAGGGGCCCTTCCCCGCCCGGATCGCCGACGTCGGCGTGGTGAAGGACCTCGCCACCCACGACATCGACTCGACCTCGTGGATCACCCGGTCGCCGTTCGTCCACGTCGGGGCGCTCGCGGGGACGAAGAGCGGGCGGCCGCACGAAGACCTGGTGACCGTCACCGGTCGCCTGGCCGACGGCACACTGACGTCCCACCTCGTGAACTGGCTGACGCCGTTCAAGGAACGACTGATGATCGTCACCGGCGAACGCGGCACCTTCGTCGCGGACACGCTCACCGCCGACCTGACCTTCCACGAGAACGGCACCGTCCGGACCGAGTGGGACCAGGTGGCTGCCTTCCGGGGTGTGTCCGAGGGGGCGAGCACCCGGTTCGCCATCACCAAGCGCGAGCCCCTGCTCGTCGAGCACGAGGCGTTCCGCGACGCCGTGCTCGGGCGCCCGTCCGACATCGTCACCCTCCGCGACGGGCTGCGCACGGTGCTGGTCGCCGAGGCAGTCCTCGAGTCCTCGCGGATCCAGCAGACCGTGCAGCTCGGCACGGAGCCCGAAGGAGCAGCAGCATGAACATCGTCGTCGTCGGTCTCGGCAAGATCGGACTCCCGCTCGCCGTGCAGTACGCCCGGTCCGGTGCCCGCGTCACGGGCCTCGACGTGGCGAGCGGGGTGGTCGATGCGGTGAACGCGGCCATCGAACCCTTCCCCGGCGAGCACGGGCTCGCCGAGGGGATGCGCGAGGTCGTGTCCGCAGGTCGGCTCCGGGCGACCACGGACGCCGCCACCGCGATCCCCGAGGCCGACGTCGTCGTGGTCGTCGTCCCGTTGTTCGTCGACTCGGACGGCATCCCGGACTTCGGCTGGATGGACGCCGCCACCGACACGATCGGGCACCACCTGCGACCCGGCACCCTGGTCGCCTACGAGACCACGCTCCCGGTCGGGACCACCCGTGGCCGCTGGGCGCCTCGGCTCGAGCAGCGGTCCGGACTCGTCGAGGGGCGGGACTTCCACGTCGTGTTCTCGCCCGAGCGCGTGCTGACGGGGCGGGTGTTCGCGGATCTCCGCCGCTACCCGAAGCTCGTCGGCGGGCTGTCCGACCAGGGTTCCGCACGCGGACGCGCCTTCTACGAAGCCGTCCTGCAGTTCGACGAGCGCGACGACCTCGACCGCCCGAACGGCGTCTGGGACCTCCGCACCGCCGAGTCCGCCGAGCTCGCGAAGCTCGCCGAGACCACCTACCGCGACGTCAACATCGCCCTGGCGAACGAGTTCGCACGGTTCGCCGAACGACAGGCCATCGACATCGCCGCCGTCATCGAGGCGTGCAACTCCCAGCCGTACAGCCACATCCACCGGCCCGGGATCGCCGTCGGCGGGCACTGCATCCCGGTCTACCCCCGGCTGTACCTCTGGAACGACCCGGAGGCGACGGTGGTCCGTGCTGCGCGTGCCCGGAACGCCGCGATGCCGTCGCACGCGGTCGACCTCCTCGAGCGCCTGCACGGCGACCTGCGTGACCAGCGCGTCGTCGTCCTCGGCGCGGCGTACCGCGGCGGGGTGAAGGAGACCGCCTTCTCCGGAGTGTTCGGCACGGTCGACGCACTCCGGGCACACGGCGCGCTCGTGACGGTCTCCGACCCGCTGTACTCCGCCGACGAACTCCGCCGTCTCGGCTTCGAGCCCCACACCGACGGCGAGCCCGTCGACGCCGCGGTCGTGCAGGCCGACCACGCCGAGTACGCGACGTGGGACGAGTCCCGTCTGCCCGGTGTCCGGACCGTCGTCGACGGCCGGCGCGTGCTGGACGTCGCTCGGTGGGCATCGACCACCGTGACGGCGATCGGCGCTCCTGCCGTCGCCCCGTCGGCCTGACGCAGTGCGCTCCACGCCCCGACAGCGTCTCCCGGCGATCGCCACGATCCTCCTCGGCACCGTCCTCGGGCAGGGGCTCGTCGTGGCGATCTCGCCGCTCCTCACCCGGCTGTACACGCCAGCCGACTTCGGCACCCTCGCAGTGGTCACGGCGGTCGCGAGCATCCTCGGTGCCGGCGCGACACTCGGCACCGACCGCGCCCTGGTCGTCGCGCACGACACGGCGACGGCACGGGCGCTGGTCGTCCTGGGGCTCCTCTCGACACTGACCGTCGGCGCCGGGACGACCTGGGCGTCCTGGGTCCTCCGGCACGATGCGGCGCGGTGGTTCGCCGCCCCGGCCCTCGCAGAACTGTGGTGGGTCGTCCCGGTGACCGTCGTCGCCGTGGGAGCGCAACGGATCGCCTCGGCCGTGCTCGCGCGTCAGCAACGACATCGTTCGATCGCCGTGCGCAACGCCTGTCAGGGCGTCGGTCAGTCCGTCTGGAACCTGACGATGGCCGTCGCCGGTCCGATCGGTCTGGTGGGCGGCCTCGCCGTGGGACGGATCGCAGCCCTGCTCGGGATGGTCCGGTTCCGGCGGGGCGACGCCGCGCGGACCACCCCGCGGACGCTCTCGGCCGCCGCTCGGGACCACCGGCGGTTCCTCCTCATCACGCCGTGGTCCTCCATGCTCAACGTCGTCGGGCAGCAGGCACCGTCGCTGCTCATCGCCGCCCTGCACGGCAGCGTCGCCGCGGGCTTCGTCGCCCTCACGATGCGGGTGCTCGGCGCTCCGGTCGGCATGGTCGCCGACGCCACCGCGCAGTACGCCGCCGGGGCGTTCGGCCTCCGCATCCGCTCGGCCGATCCGGTCCGCGGGCTGCTGGTCCGCCTCGTCGTGCGGTTGGCGCTCGCCGGGGCGGTGGCCGCGTTGGTGGTCGTGCTCCTCGGCCCGGCGGTGTTCTCGACGGTGTTCGGCCCGGAGTGGGCCGTCTCGGGGACGTACGCGCAGGTGCTCGTCCCGGCCTTCGCGATCCAGGTCGCGGTGTCGCCGGTCACGCAGTTGCTCTCGATGCTGCAGCGGCAGGGAGCGCAACTGGTCTGGGACGGAGCACGGCTCGCGCTGTCCGCCTCGGCAGTGCTCGTGCCGTCGCTACTCGGTGCGCCGATGCCCGTCGCGCTCGTGTCGCTCGCCTCCGCGATGGCGATCTCGTACGCGGCGGTGCTCCTCCTCGTCCTCCGGGCCGCCCGGATCCACGACCGAACCGCACACGCCGCTCTGGACAACCGATCCGTGAAATGCGACATGTAGATAACTCGCTTCGTGGGCGAGGAGACCCCTAGCTTCGGGGCATGCCCCTTCGTCCCCGCCCGTTCGACATCGTGCACGTCTCGAGTGCACACCCGTGGACCGACAACCGCGTGCACCTCCGCGCTGCAGGGAGCGCGGCGAAGGCCGGGTACCGCACCGCCCTGATCGCCGTCGCAGCCGCGGGCGTCGGTGCCGATCGCGATTGGGACCAGCCCGACCCCGAGACCGGGGTGTACGTCCGCAGGCTCCCGGCACGACGCCGCGGGCGACGCGTCCTGGTGTCGTCCGTCCAGGCCGTCCGCGCGGCACTGTCTTCGCGGGCCCCGATCGTGCACCTGCACGACCCCGAGCTCGTGTGGGCCGTCCCCGTGCTCCGCGGCTTCCACCGGACGGTCGTCTACGACGCGCACGAAGACCTGCCGGCACAGGTGCGGGGCAAGGAGTACCTGGGCCCGGTCGCCCGCCGTGTCAGCACGGTCGCAGCGCACGCGGTGCTCGTCGTCGCGCGGCGAGCACGGACGGTGGTGGCGGCGACCCCGACCATCGCGCGCCGGTTCCCCGTCGACCGCACGGTGCTGGTCCGGAACGTCCCGCAGCTGCGAGCCGAGGACACGGCGGTGCAGTCGGTGATCGACCGCGACAAGACCGTCGTCTACATCGGGTCGATGAGCCGCGACCGGGGCCTCGACGTGCTGACCGGTGTCGCGTCGTCCCGGAAGCTCCCCGACGGCTGGCGTGTGCGGACGGCCGGACCCATCGACGGAGCGGTCGACCGCCGAGCCTTCGACGACCTCGTCCGCGCGCGCCGGATCGACCACCGTGGCGTCCTGCTCCCGAACGCCGCCCGCGACCTGCTGGTGTCCGCGCGCATCGGGCTCCTCCCGCTCTTCCCCACTCCGGCGTACGCAGCCTCGATCCCGACCAAGCTGTTCGAGTACTTGGAAGCAGGCCTCGCGGTCGTCGCGACGGACGTCCCCCTCTGGCGGGAACTCCTCGCCGGCGCCGACTGCGCGACGTGGGTCCCGCCGGGCGACCCAGAGGCCGTGGTCGCCGCGATCCGCCGGTACGACGAGGACCCCGAGCTCCTCCTGCGTCACGCGACTTCCGGGCGAGCCCTGGTACGCGAGCGCTTCCGCTGGGACCGCGAGGAACAGGTGCTCCTCGACCTGTACCGGTCGTTGTCCGGTGTGGCACCGATGCCGGAAGCGACCGGACGGTGACCCGCGGCACGTCGTCGCGTCCGCACATCAGTCGTCGTGACGCACTGCTCGGTGCGGCCAGCGCGATCCCGGTCGCGCTGCTCGCCCCCGCCGGGCGCGCGCAGGCGTCGCAGCCGCAGCCGCAGTCGCAGCCGCAGCCGCGGTCCGACATCGGCGTCGCACGGCTGCAGGACGCCGTTGCCGCCGCAGACCCGGACGGCGTCCTCGTCGTGACCCGGCACTGGGTGCTCTCAGCGCCCGTGGTGGTCGACCGGCCACTGACGATCCGCTTCGTGGGCGGGTCGCTCTCCACCTCGCGCGACATCGATCTGGTGGTCGTCACGGCCTCGGGTGTGACCATCGTCGACGCCGTCCTCCGCGGATCGGGGTCGGACCACGCCGGCCTCGGCCGCGGGGTGCACATCGCCGGGACGTCGGCGCGACCGCTGCGGGACGTGCACGTCCAGGGCGCGGACATCCGTGACTTCCCGCACGACGGGGTGTTGCTCGAGCACTGCGGGGTCTTCAGCGTCGCCGACAGCGTGATCGCGGACATCGGGTACGCCGGGGTCCTCATGTTCTCGTGCACGGACGGCTCCGTGCTGCGCAACCGGATCGCTCGGATCACCCAGCCGGCGCCCTACCCGAACTCCTACGGGATCGAGGCCGTGCGGGCCACGACCACCGGGCTCGTCGAGGCGCCGCGGTCCGCTCGTGTCGTCATCGCCGACAACCACGTGTCCGACGTCCCCGCCTGGGAGGGCATCGACACGCACGGCGGGCAGTCCATCGCGATCTTGCGCAACCTGGTCGAGGACTGCCGGGTGGGCATCGCCGTCGTCCCCTCGAAGGACGAGTCGGACGCGAGTGCTACGAAGTACGCGCCGCTCGACTGTTCCGTCATCGACAACGTCGTCCGGCGGACGACCCCAGGACCGGGTTCCGGCATCGTCGTCCGGGGTGCCGGGGAGACCGTCGGCGACGATGCCGAACGGGCGAACGGCATCGTCCGGGGCAACACCGTGACGGGGTACGGGGACGGCGACCGTGACGGCGCGGTCCTCGTGTACCTCACCAGGGACCTGCTGGTCGCACACAACCACCTGCCGAGCGGGGTCCGGCGCGGCCTCTCGCTGTACCACTCGAACGACGCGATCGCCCTCGTCGGCAACCGCATCGCCGGGCTGCGGAAGCAGGGAAGCGCGACGTCGGTCGCGCTCGACGTCCGCGCCACGGAGAACCGCGGGCACCTGATGGGCAACCGCTACGACGGCAGTGTCGAGCAGGGCGCCGTCTACGGGGTGCTGTGTCGGCAGACGGCGAACGACCTGGTGCTCGTGGACAACGACTGGGGCGCGACGACGACTGCGGTCGTGGCCGTTGCCGGAGCGGTGGTCCGCGTCCGCGAAGGCTGAGCTGCGCGGCGGTCGGAACCGTTCCGCGGCGCCCGCTCCCAGCCACTGCGGGGTGCGATCAGCAGGATCAGCGTCCCCATCAGCAGCCCGTGCGAGAGCATCGCCGTGAAGATCGACGTGTTCGACAGCATGATGCTCGGCATCACCACCGCCATCGCCGCGACGCGCATCGGGAGCCCCCGGCTCGCACCGTCGAGGAACCGCAGCCAGACGAACAGCGCAGCCGCAGCGACGAAGATCCCGATCCACCCGAGGTTCGCGAACCCGTCGGCGAACAGGTTGGCGTTCGCGTAGCCCACCGAGCCGGGCACCAGGTAGTCGGAGATCCGTTTGGGTGGCGGCAGGTCGTAGGGGTAGTCGACCCAGGTACTGAGGAACGAGTAGCCGTACTTCGCGACGGGGTTGTCGGAGAAGTAGTCGACGTACACCGAGGACAGCAGCCCCGGCGTCAGCATGAAGCGGCGCGTGAACACCGACGTCCACGTGATGCCCCCCTGCACCTCGTCAGCGAAGGCGGAGACCACCATGATCGCGAGCGGGGCACCGAGGAAGGCGAGCGACCGCGCCGGCTTCGTCCCCCGGAACAGCACCGCCATGCCGAGGACGGCGACGAACGAGAACAGGACTGCCTTGAAGCCGGTGCTCGAGTACAGCAGGAACTGCCCGACCAGGGCGAGGACCACCAGCGACGGACGCCGACGGAAGATGCCCCGTGCGAGGAGGAGCGGGTTGATCACGTACGCCTGACCGGTCAGCAGGTAGCCGAGGGCACCGCCACTGCCGACGTCCGACGAGTAGTCGGCGCGCACCTCGTAGATGTCGTCGAGCGCCAGGAACCGGATGTGGATGCCGACCGTGGCCGCCATCAGCCCGTACGTGACGAGCGAGTACACCCAGCACACCGTCCACGTGAGCATGCCGCGGTCGATCCTGCGCGGACCGACGACGAGCACGTCGTCCGCTGGGTCGAGCTGCGCCGCCGGCGCCGTCGCGCTGCGCGGGGTGGCCAGACTGACCAGCGAGAACGCCGTGCCGACGGCTGCACTCAACCCGATCGCGGTGGCGGTGGACACGTACCCGGTCGAGACGCTCATGATCATCGTCGGGCTGACGCAGACGACGAAGATGGTCCAGAGCACGACGTGCGACGGCCGGACGAGCACCCGCGGCAGCGTCAGCGCCACGGTGGCCGTGAGCGTGATCACGACGAGCACCGCCTGCCACGAGGCGGGCACGAAGCCGTACCCGAGGTACGAGAACAGCGGCGCGACGAGGTTCGCCGAGATCCAGTTCATCGTCAGGCCGAGGAGCCCGACCGCGGCGAACACCCCGGCCGCACGCCCCACCGGCCGGGCGAGGGCGGCCCGGTCGATCGTCGCCTGCGTCACCGGGTGGCCGTCGCGCTCAGGCGCGCAGTGCGGACGCCGGGCAGGAGCTCGTCGTACATCGCGACGAGCCGCTCGGCCTCCGGGGCCCACGTGAAGCGTGCTGCGGCGCGCCGGGCCTCGGCACCGTGCCGACGGAGCAGGGCAGGGTCGTCGGCGTACCGGCGGATCGCCTCGGCGATGGCCGCCGGGTCGTCGGCGGGGACGAACGTCACGCACTCGACGCCGCGCAGCAGGTGTCGCCACAACGGGATGTCGGTGGCGATGACGGCGAGCCCGGCTGCCAGGTACTCGAACAGCTTCGTCGGGAAGATCTGGTCGGTGACGGGGGTCCGTCGGAACGGGACGACCCCGATGCGGGCGCGGAGGAGCAGGTCGCGTGCCTCCATCGGACCGACGACACCGCCGTGCACGGCCGAGCCGGTCGCCTCGGCGGCTCGCAGCCGATCCGTCGACGTCGCCCGGTCAATCGAACCGACCATCTCGATCCGCCAGTCCGCCGGGAACGACGGTTCCTCGACCACGGACGCGAGCACGTCGATCCCACGGTCGCGACTCAGGACCCCGACGTGCGCGACCAGGGCGGGGCGGGCCTCCAGTCCGAGCTGGGCGTCGTCCTCCGGACGCGCGAAGGGGAAGTTGTGGATCGCGATGCGGCGCGATGCCGGGAACCGGCGCCCCGTCCACTCGGTCGCCGTGACGACGCGGTGCGCCGTCCCGGCGACCCGCAGCAGGCCGTGCGACAGCCACGCGAACACGGCGCGCTGCCGGTGCGTCAGGTAGTCCTTGCCCCAGACCTGGTCGGGCAGGTCCTCGTGGGCGTCGTAGACGACGGTGCGACCGGCGAGCCGGAGCACCGGGACCGTCCAGATCAGCTCGGGATCGTGCAGGTGCACCACCTGTGCGCGCGAGCGCAGCGCGAGGACGAGTGCCTGTGTCGTCGACACGACCATGCGTCGGACGCGCGCTCGCCGCGGGATCCGCACCACCTCGACGGCCGTCGTTGGCGCGCTGAGGTCGGACGCGACGGCGATGAGCCGGACGCGGTAGCCGGCGGCGGCCGCTGCGGCGGCCTCGCGCAGGTGGACGCGGTTGTCGACCCAGGGGTGGGCGCTGGAGACGTGGACGATGTCGGGGTTCATGCTCGGGTTTCCTCGGGTGGTGCGCGGTGGTCGTGGGGAGGTCAGCGGGAGGCGACGGTGTCGTCGAGGACGCCCGCCAGGACGCCGGCGAGCCGGCGGTAGTCGTGCTCGCGGATGACGTGGTCGCGGCCTCGGGCGCCCATCGCGGCGCGTTCGTCAGCCGGCATCGCCGCGAGGGTCTCGATGCCCTCGGCGATCGCCTCGGGGTCGTCGGGTCGGACGTGGATGCCCGAGCCGGACGCGGCCACCGGTTCGAGCGTGACGGGTGCGCCGACGAGCAACGGGCGGCCGAGCAGCATGTACTCGTACTGCTTGTTCATCGAGACGCCGTGTCGGTACAGCGGCAGGTCGTGCATGTTGACGACCAGGCAGTCGGCCTGTCGGCCGATGCGACGCGCGTGGTCCTGCGGCACGCGTCCGTCCCAGATCACGGCGGTACCGGCCGGGAGGCGCGACGCGCGTTCCCGGAGCGCGGTGACGTCCGATCCGTCCCCGACCATGCGGAGCACCAGGTGCGGTCCGCCGCGAGCGGCGGACCGACGGCTGGCGAGCGCGAAGCCGTCGAGCACGGCCTCGAGGGCGTTGGCCGGGCCCATCGAACCGATGTAGGTGACCGTGAAGCGGTCGGTGTCGGTGTCGGTGTCGGTGGCGGTGCTCGTCGTTTCGGCGGCCGTGGTGTCTGGCTGGTCCGTCTGCTCGTCGATCGCCACGCCGTTCGGGATCCACGTGAAGGGGGTGGGCTGACCGCGGTCGGCGTAGTACCGCCCGACGCCCTCGAGTGGGGAGACGATGTGCGCTGCCCGACGGACGACGGCCCGCTCCAGTCGTCGGAGGACGCGGATCACCGGGTGCCGCTCGGTCATCCCCGCGAGCCCGAGTGCCGACTCCGGCCAGAGGTCGCGCGGCTCGAAGACGAACGGCACGTCCAGCCGTCGAGCGAGTATCGAAGCCGCCCACGCCGCCAGTGGGTGGAACGACCCACCGATCACGACGTCCGGGCGGGGGAGGCCCCGGAGCGTGCGCGGAGCCAGGAGCAGCGCGGTGAACAGGCCGATGTCGGCGACGCGGCGGATCGCGCGGCGTACGCCGGACCCGCGGTGGTCGACTCCGCGGAGCCAGCAGAACTCGTAGCCGTCGCCGGACCAGCGCTCGCGCAGCGTCGTGCCGCGGAGGTGCGAGCGGCCGGACGGGTGGTCCGTGCCGGCGGCGATGACCACCGTGTGCCACCCGTGCTCGCGGAGGCCGTCGGCCAGGTGCTGGTGCCGGGTCGCGCGCCCGTCGCGCTCGTGGTGGTGCGCGTAGTGGTTGACGATCCAGGCGGTCTTCACCGGGAGCCACCCGTCATCGCGGCCGTGCCCTCGAAGACGTCGGAACTGACGTGGCCCGGCGCTGCGATGCCCTCTCGACGGAGCACGATGCCCACCGTGCGGAGCAGGATGCGCAGGTCGAGGCCGAGGGTCAGGGTGTCGACGTACTCGACGTCCGACCGGAGCCGCTCGGGCCACGGCAGCGCGTTGCGCCCGCGGACCTGGGCCAGACCGGTCAGGCCGGGCAGGACGTCGTGTCGGCGGGCCTCCTCGGCGGTGTAGAGGTCGAGGTACCGGCAGAGGGTCGGGCGGGGACCGACGAAGCTCATGTCGCCGCGCAGGATGTTCCAGAGACTGGGCAGCTCGTCGAGGCTCGTGGACCGCAGGAACTCGCCGAACGGGGTGAGCCGGTCGGCGTCCGAGACGCGGCCGCGTCCCGGATCGGGTTCGAGCATCGTGCGGAACTTCAGGATCGTGAACGGCTCACTGTGGAGTCCGGGGCGGCGCTGGCGGAACAGCACCGGGCGGCCGAGCTTCGCGGCGACCAGGGCGGCGACAGCGGCGAGCACCGGAGCGAGTGCGACGAGTGCGACGGCGGCGCCGACGACGTCGAGGAGGCGCTTCGTGCGGAGGGTGCGTGGACGGAGGGTGCGTGGGCGGAGGGGTCGTGGGCGGAGCATCGATCGGGTCCTTGTCATCGGTCAGGCGGTACGGGCGCTCGTGTACTCCGAGCGGTAGTAGGCGCTGCGGGACGCCTTGTGCTTCGTCTTGGTGAGGACGACGCCGGCGACCTGCTGACCGACGCGCGACAGCGCCTCGATCGCCAGACGCACGTCGGACGTCTTCGTCTGGTTCGCGGCGGTGACCAGCAGGGTCGTCGACACGAGGGTGCTGACGAGCGCCGAGTCGGTGACGGCGAGCACCGGGGGCGTGTCGACCAGCACGACGTCGAAGCGCGACGCCAGCTCGGCGAGGACCCGGGCCATCGCCTCGGACCCGATGAGCTCGCTGGGGTTCGGCGGGACCGTGCCGGCGGGCAGGACAGCGAGACCGTCGACGCCCCAGTCCTGCAGGACGTCCTCGAGCTCGACACGACCGACGAGCAGGTCGGTCAGTCCGGCGGCACCCTCGATGTTCATCAGGGCGGCCACGTTCGGTCGACGGAGGTCGGCGTCGATGACGACCGTCCGGATGCCGCTCTTGCTCAACGCGATCCCGAGGTTGGCGGTGGTGGTCGTCTTGCCTTCGGACGGGCGAGCGCTCGTCAGGGCGATGGTCGGGGCGCCGCTCGTCCGCAGGAACTGGATGTTGGTGCGGAGGCTGCGGAAGGCCTCGGACCGTGCGGAGTTGACCTCGTCGCGGATGATCAGTGGCTGACGGGCAGCGTCGGTGTCGAACGCGATGTCGCCGACCACGGGCACGTCGACGTCGAGGTCCTCGCCGGAGCGGATCCGCGTGTCGACGGCGGCGCGGAGCAGGGCGAGTGCCGCACCGACAGCGAGGCCGCCGAACAGGCCGAGTGCGATGTCCGCGGCCTTCCGCGGCGCGATGGGGCTCGTCGGCACGGAGGCCGGTGTGACCTCTTCGAGCGTGACGGACGGCTTCCGGTCGGCGCCGGTCGGCTCGATCTGCTGCACCACGGTGGCGAGGCTCTTCCCGATCCGTTCGGCGATGGTGGCCGACGCCTTCGCGGAGTCGTCCTGGACGGCGATCTTGATGATGACGCTGCCGGTGTCGACCGACGTGGTGACCTGGGACGCGAGGGCCGCTGGCGTGGTGTCCAGGTCGAGCTCGTCGATCACGCCCTGCAGGACGCGGGGGGAGGCTGCGAGCTGCATGTAGGACTT
This sequence comes from Curtobacterium sp. VKM Ac-2861, assembly GCF_013204965.1. Classification (NCBI taxonomy): domain Bacteria; kingdom Bacillati; phylum Actinomycetota; class Actinomycetes; order Micrococcales; family Microbacteriaceae; genus Curtobacterium; species Curtobacterium sp. VKM Ac-2861. Next base: position 267,969 of record NZ_JABMLA010000005.1, on the reverse strand, counting down.
GATCTTCTGCTGCGCGGCCGTCGACCCCTGCGCGATCTCACCGGCTGTCGCCGAGGTGACCCCGGCGACGGACACGTAGTACGAGGTCGACGACTGGTACGTCGGCGGCGTGATGGTGGTGACGACGAGGGAAGCGCCGGCCCCGATGAGCGTGGCGCCGGCGATGATCCACCAGCCCGAGAGCAGGGCGCGGATGACGGCAAGGTAGTTCAAGGAGGGCCTCCGGTCGGGTTGCAGCGCCAGTCTAAAACATCACATGTGAAAGAACAATACGGCGCGCAGAAGGGGACGGGGTCAGCCCCCGTCCCCTTCATCACCCGCCAGTGGCGGAGCTACGGCCGGACCGTGAAGACGTTCGACGTGCGGATGTACCCGTCCTTGGTCTGCTCGACCTTGAAGCGGAACTCGGTCGCGGTGCGGGAGACCACGCGGTCGAAGGTCATGGTGCCGTTCGCGTCGACGGTGATGTCGTCCGGTGCGACGATCCGGGTTCCGGAGCCGTTCAGGATCCGGATCGTGGCATCCGGGTCGACGGTGCCGGTGAACGTGTTTGCGACCCCCGGAACCAGGCGCGACGGACCGGTGATCCGCGCCTGCGTGATCGGGGCAGCATCGATCGTGAACACTGCACTCGTGCGGACGTCGTCACCGAGCCGCTGCTCGATCTTCATGCGGAAGTTCGCGGCGTCGTTGCTGATGCCCCGGGTGAACGCCCACCGGCCGTTCTGGTCCGCGCGGATGGTGTTGTTCACGATCTGGGTGTTCGACACGTTCAGGACGCGGATCGTCGCACCGGACGTCGCGGTACCGGTGAAGGTGTTCACCACGCCCGAGGACACGTACTGGTTGTCGACCGTGCCGGGCTTCCAGTCCTTCACGGCCTCGACGCGGAAGAGCTCCGAGGTCGCGGTCTTCCCGTCCATCGCCTGGACGACCTTGAACTCGAAGCCGGTGGCGCTCGCCGACATGGCACGGCTGAAGGACCACTTGCGGTCGGCGCCGACGGAGATGCCGTCGACCAGGACCGTTCCGGAGTTGTTGACGATCTGCAGCTGCGCGCCGGGATGCGCGGTGCCCTCGAACGTGTTCGTGGTGCCGGCGTTGTACGTCTTCGTCGTCACCGTCACCGGCGCCAGCGTGCCCACGATGTCGCTGGCTCGGAACGCCACGATCGGGGAGTCCCCGTTGCTGCTGAGCTGCTGGCGGAACTCGATCTCGCCGTCGGTCTTGCCGTCGGCACCGGTGAAGGTGGTGGCGCCGTTGGCGACGATGGTGCCGAGCCTGGTGAAGTCGCCGGCCTGGGTGCGGTACTGCGCCGTCGCGCCCGTGATGCCGGTGATCGTGTATGCGTACTTCGTGTCGCCGTTCGAGTCGATGTACCGGGTCGCCCCGGTGACGGTCGGAGCGGGGAGCTGGTTCTTGATGTCCTCGACCGCGATCGACACGCGTTCGGACTGCTGTGCCGCGAGCCGGAGCAGCACGGTTGCGCCTCCGTGCCCACGATCGGTCGTGATGACGGCGGTTCCGTCCTCGCCGATCGTGCCCACGTGGGCGTCGTCGGGGTCCCGGTCGTTGAGCCAGACCTCCGCGCCGGCGGTCCCGGAGATCGTGTACACGAACTTCGTGTCACGGAACGCGTCGGTGTACCGGTACGCGCTGCTCACCTTGGGGGCTGGAAGTGTCGCTGGGATGTCCGCGGTCTCGACGCGAGTGTTCCCGGAGACCCGCGAGCCGATGCGCAGCTGGAGGGTTGCCCCTTCGTGGCCGCGTTGGGTGTCGATCACCACGGTGCCGCTCGCGCCGATGGTCCCGACCTTGGCGAAACCGGGGGTGCGGTCCTCGATCCAGACCTCGGCGCCGGGCGTGCCGGCGACCGTGTACTGGAACCGGACGCCGCCGCCATCGGCGTGGCGGAGCGGGTTCGTGACGACCGGAGCAGGGAGGTCGGACGTGACGACCTCGGCGCCGGCGGACCCCGGGATCGTGGTGGCATCGGTCGTCGGCACCTCGGACGCGGAGGAAGCCGACGACTGGGCCTCCTCGGACGGTGCGGCGACGGCTGTGGCCGGGCCGAAGCCGAGGCCGGCGAGGACGACCGCCGCTGTGAGCGTCGTTGCACCCACTGTGGTGAAGGTGCACTTGGTTCTGGGCATGGAGATGTGACTCTCTTTCGCGGGAGGTGCTGGTTCCACCGATCCCAAGGTCTCGCTGCGTCGCGAGTCCGAGAGGCCGAGGCCGATCGGCCCTCGGCCTCTCGGAGGTCACGGTGGTGATGGGGCCCTGCAGGGTGGGCTGGTGTCAGTCGGCTGCCTTGATGGTGTTCTTCTTGCCCTGGTCGTCGACCTTCGGTGCTTCGCCCGTGTAGGTGATGGTGTTGTTCGACCCGCTGAAGAAGACCTTCTTCGTCGAGGCGACCGAGATCGTGGCGTTGCTCGCCTCGACGGTGATGGTGCCGATCGTGCCGAGTTCGTACGTGCGGTCCGAGCTGATGAGGTTCGCTGCGGCGCAGTCGTCCGTCGTGATCGTCTTCTTCGAGTCGGCGTTGTCGTCCCAGAGCTGCACGGCGCCGTCGATGCACTCGTTGTAGGTGGTCTGGGCGGCCTTCGCGGTGCTGGAAGCCGTCGGCGCGGGGTCCTTGGCATCGGAGGGGCTGCACGCCGTCATGCCGAGTGCGGCGACGAGGGCGATGGATGCGGCCGCGAGACCGCGGGAGATCGTGGTGTTCATCGGGTTTCCTCTCTGGTGAGCGTGGGGGCGGCCCCTCCTCTCGCGCACTGCGAGAGGAGGGGCCGCCGGAGGGTGCTACTTGGTGTCGGCCGGCAGGGTGAAGAGCTCGCTGAGCTCCGTCTTGCCGTTCTTGGTCTGCTCCAGGGCGAACCGGAACTCGGTCGCACCGCGCGAGACGGCGCGGTCGAAGCGCCACTCGCCCTCTGAGTCGACCTCGAAGGTGCCGGGGACGATCTGCGTACCGGTGATGTTCAGCACGCGGTAGGTGGCGCCGGGTTCACCGGTGCCGGTGAAGGTGTTCACCACGCCGGGCGTGACCGCACGGTTGCGGACGGTCACCGGAGCGAAGTCCGCCGCGTCGATGGTGAACAGCTCGGACTTCTCGATCTGACCGTTCTTGGTCTGCTCGATCACGAACCGGAAGTTCGGTGCGCCGTTGGAGACGACGCGGTTGAACGTCCAGTTGCCGTCGTCGCCGACCTCGTGGGTGCCGGGGACGATCTGCGTGCCGGAGATGTTGAGCACGCGGTACGTGGCGCCGGGCTCACCGGTGCCCGTGAAGGTGTTCGAGCGGCCCGGGGTGACCCGTTCCGGCGTGAGGACCGTCACCGGGGTGAGCGCAGCCGCGTCGATGGTGAACAGCTCGGACTTCTCGACCTGACCGTTCTTGGTCTGCTCGATCACGAACCGGAAGTTCGGTGCGCCGTTGGAGACGACGCGGTTGAACGTCCAGTTGCCGTCGTTGTCGACGTCGTGGATGCCGGGGACGATCTGGTTGCCCGAGTAGTTCAGGACGCGGTAGGTAGCGCCCGGCTCCGCCTTGCCCGTGAAGGTGTTCGAGCGGCCCGGGGTGACCCGTTCCGGCGTGAGGACCGTCACCGGGGCGAGTGCCGTGGCGTTGATCGTGAACAGCTCGGACGTGGCGACCTGGCCGTTCTTCGTCTGCTCGATCACGAAGCGGAAGTTCGATGCGCCGTTGGAGACGACGCGGTCGAACGTCCAGTTGCCCTGGTCGTCGACGTCGCGGATTCCGGGGACGATCTGGTTACCGGAGACGTTGAGCACCCGGTAGGTCGCGCCCGGCTCGGCCTTGCCGGTGAAGGTGTTCGAGCGGCCCGGGGTCACCGAGGCCGGACCGGAGAGGGTGATCGGTGCCAGTTCAGCACTGCCCTCGACCGTCGCGGTGACGGTCACCCGGCCGATCTCGCGGTCGTTGATCTTCTGGATCACGACGAGTTCGTTGTCGCCGACCTCGAGGCCACCGACGGTGAGCGACCAGGTGCCCGAGGTCCGGTCGGCGGTCACGGACTGGTCGCCGATCGAGACCGACGCGCCAGGGGTTGCCGTGCCGGACACCACGACGCTCTTCGCCCCGTGGTCGACCGGTCCGGCCGTTGCGGTGAGGGCAACGGCGTACACCATGGTCGGCGAGGAGCCGGTGAGGTCGATGGAACCGAGGTTCGTGCTGCCGGTCATGTGTGCGCCGAGGGCGGCGGAGCCGATCGCGATGTCGGCGGGTGCTGCGACCTGCACGGTCCACTTGCGGTCGAGGCCGACGGGCTCGCCGGTGCCGGCGGGCCAGTCGAACGTGAGGGTCTTGCCGTCGTTGCTGACGACGCCGTTCGTGAGTGCGAAGCGGCTGTCGCCCTTCCACCCGTCGCTGGCACCCATGCGGTACTGCGCCGGCGCCGTGGTCTGCGCCGGGAAGGTGGTGCCCTCGGGTGCGGTGAAGACGATCTTGCCGCCGTTGTAGGTGCCGATCGCTGCGTCGGTGTGCATCTGGAACGGGACACCGGTCGTCGCTCCGCGCTTGAGCGTCGTCGACGGGGACGTCCCGGCGCTCAGCCCGCCGTTCTCGACGATGGTTGCGGTGACGGTCGTGCGGTCGATCTCGGTGTTGCCGACCTTCTGGATGGCGGTGAGGGAGTTCGCGCCGTTCTTCAGGCCGGTGACCGTGAGGGTCCATGCGCCGGTCGAAGCGTTCGCGGTGGTTTCCTGGCTTCCGATGGAGACCTTCGCGCCGGGGGTCGCCTTGCCGGAGACGGTGGCGGTCTTGGCGATGTTGTCGACGGAGTCGACCTTCGCCGTGAGCGCGGTGCTCAGCTTGGTCGACGTGGAACCCTCGGCACGGTGAGCGCCCTTGTTACTGGTGCCGGCGAAGACGAAGCCCATGGAGCTGTCGCCACCGGCAGCGTTCGCGGGGGTGGTGACGTCGATCATGAACCGGTACTGCTCGCGTTCAGCGTGGCTGGCGGGCCAGTCGACGTCGAACGTCAGCGTCTTGTTGTCGTTGGAGAGTCGACCGTTCGTCAGCGGAATCGCCCGTGAGGACGACCAGCCGCTGGCCCCGACCACTCGCCATTCGCCGCCCGCGGTGGCCTGCGCCGGGAAGGTGGTGCCTGCAGGGGCGGTGAGGACGACCGTGCCCTTGGTGCCCGTGCGCGTCTCGTTGTTCTGCACGACGAAGGGGACCTTCGTGGTTCCGTCCCGGGTGAGGTCGATCGGACCCTGCGCGATCGGGACGAGGGTGCCGCCTTCGACGATCGTTGCGGTGACGGTCGTGCGGTCGATCTCGGTGTTGCCGACCTTCTGGATGGCGGTGAGGGAGTTCGCGCCGTTCTTCAGGCCGGTGACCGTGAGGGTCCATGCGCCGGTCGAAGCGTTCGCGGTGGTTTCCTGGCTTCCGATGGAGACCTTCGCGCCGGGGGTCGCCTTGCCGGACACGGTGGCGGTCTTGGCGATGTTGTCGACGGAGTCGACCTTCGCCGTGAGCGCTGCCGTTGCGATGCGGGTCGGGGCACTACCGGTCGCCTCCCAGCCGCCGAAGCTGCTGGTGCCAGACATCTTGTAGGTGAGCCCGCTCGTACTGACCTCAGCGTTCTGCGGCGTGCTGATTGCGAAGTTCCAGCGGAACTGCTGGCCGGCGCTCTGGCTACCGGTCGTCGGCCCCAGGTCGAACGTCATCTTCTTGCCGTTGTCGCTGACGCGGCCGTTCTTCAGGTCGAGGCTGGCCGAGGGAGCCCAGTCGCCGTTCCAGTTCGTCCGCCACTGGCCGGCCACTCTGGTCTGGTTCGGGGCGAAGGTGGTGCCGGTGGGAGCGACGACCTCGACGGTGCCTTCGAGGTTCGTCTGCGTGTTGTTGCTCTGGACGAAGTACGAGACATCGGTGTCGCTGCCGCGCTTCAGGTCGACGGTCGACTGCGGCATCGGGGAGATCGAGCTCGGGGCGACGGCGACCGTGTAGGCGCCCTCGGCCACGGCGGCGCCATCAGGACCTGCGACGGTCACAGTTCCACGGTGCGTGCCGTTGTTCGTCCCAGCTGCGACTGCGAGTCGGAACGCGACGTACTGGTTGGAGGTTCCCCAGTACGCCTGGGAGCTGGTCGGGCCGTCCACGGTCGCGGAGGTCCGGTCGGCGTTGTACGAGATGCGGTAGTTCGTCTGGCTGCCGTCGTCGCGCACGTGTCGGGCGTCGACGTCCGCGAACGTCATCCCGATCGGTGCCTTGATCGTGAGGGGACCGGCGATACCCGCGTGCTGGACGTCCATGCGGCCCCAGCCGGTGGTACCGCCGGCGTAGGTGCTGGGCACCGCGCCGGTGATCGCAGTGAGGGTGATCGTTGCGGTGACGGTTTGGCGGTCGATCTCGGTGCTGCCGACCTTCTGGATGGCGGTGAGGGAGTTCGCGCCGTTCTTCAGACCGGTGACCGTGATGGACCAGGAGCCGTCGGAGCTGCTCGCGGTGGTTTCCTGGCTTCCGATCGAGACCTTCGCGCCGGGGGTTGCCTTACCGGACACGGTGGCGGTCTTGGCGATGTTGTCGACGGAGTCGACCTTCGCGGTGAGTGCTGCGGTGTTGACCTTGGTGGAGGTGGAGCCCTGGGCGCGGTAGGCGCCCTTGTTGCTGGTGCCGGCGTAGGTGTAGTTCAGGGTCGAGTCGCCGGACTGTGCGTTGGCGGGGGTGATGACCTTGAGGGTGTAGCGGTACTGCTCGCCGGAGACCATGTTGCCGCCGTCGGTGTCGACGGTGAAGCGGGCCCTGGTGTTGTTGTCGCTGAAGACGGCGTTCTTCAGGTCGAGCTTGGCGTAGGAGTTCCACGAGCCGGTGTCGCCGGTGCGGTACTTCGCGGCGACGGTGGTCTGGGTGGCGTCGAACGTGGTGCCGGTGGGGGCGGTGAGCTCGACGGGGCCGACCATGTCGGAGCGGGTCTCGTTGTTCTTGACCGTGAAGGGGACGTCCGTGGTCGCTCCGCGCTGGAGGTTGACGGGGTCGGTGGTGCCGGGGACGAGGGTGCCGCCTTCGACGATGGTCGCGGTGACGGTCTTGCGGTCGATCTCGGTGCCGTTGACCTTCTGGATGGCGGTGAGCTCGTTCGCGCCGTTCTTCAGGCCCGTGACGGTGATGGACCAGGAGCCGTCGGAGCTGTCCGCGGTGGTTTCCTGGCTCCCGATGGTCACCTTCGCGCCGGGGGTTGCGGTGCCGGACACGACCGCGCTCTTCGCGATGTTGTCGGTGCTCGCGACACGCGCAACGAGATCCTGTGTGGCGGTCAACAGTGATGTGTCGATCTCAGGTGCGCTCGTCAGATGTGCGTTCCCATCGCTGGCCCAGCCCGCGAACTGATTGGCAGCGCTTGAGCCTTGCCATTGAAGGGCCTTGTTTCCATTTGCCCAACGAAACTGCTCGCTGGGCGATCCGCCACAGCTCCCGAGCCGGAGGCGAGAGCCAGGGCCAGTGGCCCATACGCAGCGGTCTGGATCCGCGGCAGGCCTGATTGGTCCGGTGGTACCGAATGCGGGCAGGATCCATTCGCCTGAGTTGGTCGTGACCGAGGCTTTCGTACCCCTGTTTACCGGGATCCTCTCGGTACTGTTCGGGTTTCCGTATGACGCCCATACGCTGTATTGCGTTGAATACATGACCAGTTTGCCGCGGACCGTTGGACTCGTTTCGGTGGCGGCCGCGGAAGCGGCGGCGGGACCGAAGGACAACCCGCTCACGATGGTGGCGACAGCGAGACCCGCTGCGCCGAAGGACTTCAGGGCGGTGGCCGCCCTCTTCTTGCTTGACATGTGCATCTTTCAGGACGGGCCGCTCACGCGGCGCTCGGGAGGATGTCCATGCAGCGGCTCGTGCCGCACATGATGTGCCAATACTAGCATGTGAAATATTCACAAAACGACCCAGCCTGCTGGTAAGCGCGACCTGGGAGTTGAGTGGGATCGACGCAACTTCGGCCTCCCGGAGTTGACGTCAACCGAGTCCTGAGTAGAGTTGAGTCCATCGGACGCAAGTCCAACGACTTACCTCGAGCAAGAAGGAGCACCACACATGGGACGTGCAGTAGGCATCGACCTCGGAACCACCAACTCGGTCGTCAGCGTTCTCGAGGGTGGCGAGCCCACCGTCATCGCGAACGCCGAGGGCCTCCGCACCACGCCGTCGATCGTCGCCTTCACCAAGGACGGCGAGGTCCTGGTCGGCGAGACCGCCAAGCGCCAGGCCGTGACGAACGTCGACCGCACCATCGCGTCGGTCAAGCGTCACGTCGGCACCGACTGGACCACCGAGATCGACGGCAAGAAGTACACGCCGCAGGAGATCTCGGCCCGCACCCTCGGCAAGCTCAAGCGCGACGCCGAGCAGTACCTCGGTGAAGACGTCACCGACGCGGTCATCACCGTGCCGGCGTACTTCAACGACGCCGAACGCCAGGCCACGAAGGACGCCGGTGAGATCGCCGGCCTCAACGTCCTCCGCATCATCAACGAGCCGACCGCGGCCGCTCTGGCCTACGGCCTCGACAAGGGCAAGGAAGACGAGCTCATCCTGGTCTTCGACCTCGGTGGCGGTACGTTCGACGTCTCCCTGCTCGAGGTGGGCAAGGACGACGACTTCTCGACGATCCAGGTCCGCGCGACCTCCGGTGACAACCGCCTCGGTGGCGACGACTGGGACCAGCGCATCGTCGACTACCTGATCAAGAAGTTCAAGGACGAGCACGGCGTCGACCTGTCCACGGACAAGATCGCCAAGCAGCGCCTGAAGGAAGCCGCTGAGCAGGCCAAGAAGGAGCTGTCGTCGCAGATGTCGGCGAACATCCAGCTGCCGTACCTGACGCTCACGGCCGAGGGCCCGCTCAACCTCGACGAGACCATCTCGCGCGCACAGTTCGAGCAGATGACCTCCGACCTGCTCGACCGCACCAAGAAGCCGTTCAACGACGTGATCAAGGAAGCCGGTGTCTCGGTCAACGACATCGCGCACGTGGTGCTCGTCGGTGGCTCGACCCGCATGCCCGCCGTGGCCGAGGTCGTCAAGCAGCTCACCGGTGGCAAGTCCCCGAACCAGGGCGTCAACCCGGACGAGGTCGTCGCCGTCGGCGCCGCACTGCAGGCCGGTGTGCTGAAGGGCGAGCGCAAGGACGTCCTGCTCATCGACGTCACGCCGCTGTCGCTCGGCATCGAGACCAAGGGCGGCCTGATGACGAAGCTCATCGACCGCAACACCGCGATCCCGACCAAGCGGAGCGAGACCTTCACGACCGCTGACGACAACCAGCCGTCGGTCGCGATCCAGGTCTTCCAGGGCGAGCGCGAGTTCACCCGCGACAACAAGCCGCTCGGCACGTTCGAGCTCACCGGCATCGCGCCGGCTCCCCGTGGCGTCCCGCAGGTCGAGGTCACCTTCGACATCGACGCCAACGGCATCGTGCACGTGTCCGCGAAGGACAAGGGCACCGGCAAGGAGCAGTCGATGGTCATCTCCGGTGGCTCGTCGCTGCCGAAGGAGGACATCGAGCGCATGGTCCGCGAAGCCGAGGAGCACGCGGCCGAGGACAAGGCCCGTCGTGAGGCCAACGAGCGTCGCAACCAGGCCGAGCAGCTCGTCTACTCGATCGAGAAGCTCATCAAGGAGAACGACGACAAGCTCCCCGAGGACGTCAAGTCCGAGGTGCAGGCCGACGTCGACGCGCTCAAGTCGGCGCTCGCGGGCGAGGACGAGGACGCCGTGAAGACGGCCTTCGACAAGCTCAACGAGTCGCAGGGCAAGCTCGGACAGGCCATCTACAGCCAGCAGGACGCAGCAGCCGGTGCAGCCGGTGGCGAGCAGCCCGCGGGTGAGCAGCCGGCCGACGACGAGGACATCGTCGACGCCGAGGTCGTGGACGACGAGGACGACAAGGACAAGAAGTAACGATGACGGATCCCAAGGACAACGTGCCGAACGAGGAAGACCCTCAGGTCGAGGGCGACGCCACGAACGCGGCCGAGCCCGAGGACCTCATCGAGGCCGAGGGGCCCGACGTCGAAGTACCGACCGACGGCCCCGCCGCCGGCGGCCCGGCAACGGACGCGGCGAACGACCTCTCCCCGGAGGACCAGGCCCTGCTCGATGACGCAGCCCGCGGTATCCAGGAGGACAAGCTGTCCGACACGGACCGCGACCTCGTCGCCGAGATGCGTGCGGACATGCTCCGTGCACAGGCCGAGCTGGTGAACTTCCGGAAGCGTGTCGAGCGTGACCGTGAGGCGAACCGCGAGGTCGCCATCGCCGAGGTGGTGCGGGCCCTGCTGCCGGCGCTCGACGACCTCACCCGGGCCGAGGCCCACGGTGACCTCGCCGAGGGTCCGATGCAGGTCATCGGCCAGAAGATCCGCGGGGGCTTCGACAAGTTCAAGCTCGTGCAGATCGGCGAGAAGGGTGAAGCCTTCGACCCGAACATCCACGAGGCGATCGTCCAGCTCCCGACCCCGGGTGCCACCGGCCAGACCGTGGCGGACGTCGTCGAGCCGGGCTACAAGCTCGGCGAGCGCGTCCTGCGTGCGGCCAAGGTCGCGGTGGCGGTCCCGGCCTGAGCCGGAACGGAAGGTAGGTACCAGTGGCCAGTCAGGACTGGTTCGACAAGGACTTCTACAAGGTCCTCGGAGTGTCGAAGGACGCGTCGGAGGCCGAGCTGAAGAAGACCTACCGGAAGCTCGCGCGGCAGTTCCACCCGGACTCCAACCCGGGTGACGCCGCGGCGGAGAACCGCTTCAAGGAGATCAGCGAGGCCTACTCGGTGCTCTCCGACAAGGAGCAGCGCCAGGAGTACGACCAGGTCCGCGCCATGGGCTCCGGCGCCCGCTTCACAGCGGGCGGCGGGGGCCAGGGCGGCGGCTTCGAGGACGTCTTCGGCGGGATGTTCGGGCAGCAGCAGGGCGGGGGCGGACAGCGCGTCCGCTTCGGCCAGGGCGGCCCGGGCGGTGCGGGCGGCTTCGAGGACATCCTCGGCGGGATGTTCGGCGGCGGTGGTGGCTTCGGGCAGACCTCCGGCGGCTACCGCGGCTTCGGTGGACCGACGAAGGGTCGCGACGTCACGGCGTCGACGACGCTCGACTTCACCACGGCGATCGCCGGCGACACCGTCAAGCTGTCGCAGGGCAACGGTCGACCGGTGAACGTCCGCATCCCCGCGGGGGTCGCGGACGGCCAGAAGATCCGGCTCCGCGGTCGGGGCGAACCCTCGCCCGACGGCGGCGAGGCTGGTGACCTGGTGGTCGCCGTCTCGGTCCGCAAGCACCCGGTCTTCGAGCGCGATGGTCTGAACCTGCGGGTGGACGTCCCCGTGACGTTCGTCGAGGCAGCCCTCGGCGCGACGATCGAGGTCCCGACGCTCGGCGGTTCGCCCGTCAAGCTGAAGGTCGCTCCCGGCACGCCGTCGGGTCGCGTCCTGCGCGTCAAGGGCCGTGGCGTCGCGACGAAGAACGGCACGGGCGACCTGCTCGCGACCGTCCAGGTCGCGGTGCCGTCGCACCTGTCGGACAAGCAGCGCGAGGCCGTCGAGGCACTCGCGGCGACCCTGCCCGACGAGAACCCGCGCGAGGACATCCTCGCCAAGGCGCGCGACTAGCGTCACGCAACCACAGCAGTAGACCGGCCTGGAGGAACGGCGCGGCTCCGTCAGGAAGCCGCACCGAGCCTCCAGGCTGGTTTTCACCCCACGCGAACGACGGAAGGAACACGCCATGACCGACATGGACGAGAACTCGCCCGTCTTCGCGATCGCGGTCGCCGCGGAGCTGTCCGAGATGCACCCGCAGACGCTGCGGCAGTACGACCGGCTCGGTCTGGTCGTGCCCGGGCGGACCCGCGGCGGTTCCCGCCGCTACTCGATGCGCGATGTCGCGCAGTTGCGCGAGATCGCGCGCCTCGGCTCCGAGGGGGTGTCGCTGGAGGGAATCCGGCGAGTGCTCGACCTGGAGAACGAGAACAAGGACCTACGCGACCGAGTGCGCGAGCTCGAGACCGCGTTGGCGGACCAGCTCATCAACCGGCCCGGCGCGCGGGTGTTCGCGGCGACGACCACCGGGGCCGCGGTGTCGCTGCGGGCCGGTGCGCGGCCGCAGCGGAACACGCAGATCGTGCTGTACCGCGGGCCGCGCTGACCCTCGGCGTGCGACGATGCCCCGGACCGATCGGTCCGGGGCATCGTCGTGTCAGCGGGACGTCACCGGGTGTTCGCGTGGACGGTGAACAGCGACGTCGTGAACTCCGATCCGGAGACCGACACCGCGAACTTGAAGTCGAACTTCTTGGCACCGCGCGAGACGGCCCGTTCGAAGCTCCAGGTGCCGTCGTCGCTGACCGTCACCGGGTCCGCCACGATCTGGTTGCCCGAGGCGTTGAGCACGAGGAGCGTCGCCCCGGCGGGACCGGTGCCCTCGAAGGTGTTCACCTCGCCCGGGTCGACGGCCCGGGTGCTGGTCTCGATGGGCGCGAAGCCCTGGTTGGCGGCGATGCTGAACAGCTCGGACGGCTCCGGCCCCTGGTCGCCCTTGGTCTGCTCGATGATGAACTCGAAGCTCGTCGCACCGTTGGTCACGACCCGGTCGAACGACCAGTTGCCCGCGTCGTCGACCTGGTGCTCGCCGGGGACGATCTGCGTGCCCGAGGCGTTCAGGACGCGGAAGGTCGCGCCGGGTTCACCGGTGCCGGAGATGTGGTTTGACACCCCGGGGGTGACGGTCTGCGGACCCGAGAGCCGCACCGCGGTCAGACGGCCGGTCTCGCCGGGGTTGATCGTGACCTCTGCCGTGGTGGTGTTGGCGCCCTTCGAACCCTGGACGACCCGCAGGACGTGCTCAGCGCGGTCGAGGTCCTCCGTGTCGACGAACCAGCGGCCGGTGGGCAGGACGCCCTCGGCGCTGCGACCGACGACGCGCTCGCCGTCCGCGGTCACCTCGACCACGTGGATGGCCGACCCTGCTTCGCCACTGCCGGACATCGCGACCGAGCCGCCGCTGTGTGCGTCGCCGTCCCCTGGGGCGGTGAGGCTGACCGCGGTGCCGTAGTCGACCTCGCGCGTCACCTCGTGCTCGGTGTCGCGGGCCCCGTCGATGAACTGCGCAGCCGTGACTGCGATCACACCGCCGGCGTCAGGTGCCGGGATGGTGGTCTCCCAGTCGCCGCTGCGGCTGGCCGTGACCGACTCGCCCAGCTGCTTCCCCGCGGCGTCGTACAGCCGGACCTCAGCACCGGCCTGCGCCGTGCCGCTCGCCGTCACCGGTGCCGTCAGGTCGCCGGGGGTGAACGCCGCCTCGAACGTCAGCGGCGCCGTGGTCAGCGTGACCTGGAGTTCGGTCGACCCGGTCCGCTCCGTGCCCTCGTACTGCTCGAGTGCGATGGTGCTCGTCCCGAGCGGGAGGTTCGTGACGCGTGCCGTCCAACGCCCGAGCTCGTCGACCGGCTGCGGGTTCCGGCCGTCGATGAGGACCGTCGCGTCCGGCGTCCCCGTGCCGGAGATCTGGGCGCTCCGCGTCGAGACGTCGGTCGAGTCGACGCGGGCGCTGAAGTTCGGCGTGAAGTCCTCGGTGTTCGGCAGCCGGTCGGCGACGTTCTGGGACTGCAGGCGCATGACGCGGTCGGTGTTGAACAGGCCGAGGAAGCCACGGTTGTAGGTCGACTGCAGACCGGTGCCGATCGGGTTGTTCGAGCCGGTGTTCGCCGCGGTGCGGAACCGCTGCTTCGCCTCACCGTCGACGCAGGTCTCGAGCGTGACCGGCGAGTAGCTCGTGATCGAGGCCGTCGCCGCCGTGAGGCACAGGTCCGGATCGGAGAGCGGCCGGACGGTGGTGACCGCCCCGGGGGCGGGGATGCTCCACCGGACGGCGGCAGCCCGCGCCGCGGCGAGGGTGTTCGCCCGGTTCGCCGGGATCTCCGCGCCGGCCGGCGCCGCCGACGGTGCACTGAACGTCGGGATCGACGCGTCACCGGCGAAGGCCGAGGTCTCGGTCACGAGGGGGCCGACCAGGGTTCGGCCCGACTCGTCCGCTGCCGCCGCGTTCGCCGGGGAGAGCCCGGCGGTCGCAGCGATCGTCAGGGCGGTCAGGCCGGTGGCGGTGAGTGCCACGCTCCTGCGGGGGTGTCTCTTCATCGATGTGTCTCTCTCGTCTCTGAGGGCGGACGGGCAGGCCCGTCGGTGTCCGGAGGGTCCGGATGGCACGCAACATATCAGGCGTGAAAACCCATCGCCTATCCGGCAACGCGAGATACAGAATGTGCCTCGTATGCTGGAATACCAACGAGTGGACAGTGTGCGGGGAGCGCCGTAGGGTCGCGCCTGCAGGGGTGAGTGACCGCCCCGCCGAGGGAGTGAACGTGGTGGATGACCAGAGGGGCCCGGCCGGACGGCTCCGTCGCCGGACACTGTTCGCGGCGGCGGCCGGTGGCGTCGGACTGACCGCGGTGGTCGCACTGCGGCGTCCTGCTGCGACCGAGGCAGCTGACGACGTCGGCACCGATGCCCTGCAGGCTTCGGTCGATGCCGTGCCCTCCGGAGGGGACTTCGTCGTGGACCGCGCCTGGAGACGCTCGCGGAGCCTCGTGCTCCGGCGGCCGCTCCGGATGCGGTTCACCGGTACCGGAGCGATCACGATGGTGACGGACGCGACCGCGATCGTGATCGAGGCGTCCGACGTCGAGATCGTCGACGCCGTGGTCACGGGGACCGGTGCCGACCCCGGCGGCGCCGGACACGGCATCGCCGGTCGTGGGGAGTCGAGGGGCGCCCTTGCGCGGCATCACGGTGCGTCGCGGCCGCTTCCACGACATCCCGCACGACGGCGTGCACCTCGAGTACTGCGACCGGTTCCGGGTCACCGGCACGACCATGGAACGGTTGGGGTACGCCGGCATCGTCGGTGTCGGAGTCGTCGACGGCCTGATCGACGGCAACGCAGTTCGGGACGTCCGACAACCCGGCGACCGGGTGAACTCCTACGGCATCACCCTCACGCGTGACGCGCGGTGGGACCCCGCGCACGCTCGGCGATCGGCGCGGGTCCGCGTGACGGGCAACCGCATCACCGACGTCCCCGAGTGGGAGGGCATCGACACCCACGCGGGTGAGGACATCCAGATCCGTGGCAACGTCGTGTCGGGGTGCCGGGTCGGCATCGCCGCCGTGCCGTCGAAGGACCCGCACGACCGCGAACAGACGAGCGTCGCTCCGATCGGCATCGTGATCGCGGGCAACACCGTGACCAGGTCGTCCGACCTCGCACCGGGTTCCGCGATCGTCGTGAGCGGGGCGGGGACGACGGTCGGCTCCACCCGGCCGCGCGCGACGGGGACCGTGTCGGACAACGTCCTGACGGGTGGCGGTGGTGCTCCGGGCGAGGGTGGCATCCTCCTGAAGCTGACCCGAGGCATGACCATCGACGGGAACCGGATCGAGGCGAGCGTCGACAACGGCGTCTGTCTCGCCCACTCGAACGCGGCCGTCACGATCCGTGGGAACCGGGTGGTCGGTGTCGGTGGGGCCGGGGTCGGGGTGAACGTGCCTGCCGGCGCGAACGACGGGGCGATCACGGGGAACCACTTCGACTCCGCGCGGCGTGCGCTCGTCGTCGCGGTCCGCTTCGGGAGCGCTGACAACCACTTCGCCGTCCGGGGCAACACCTGGGGGACGGCACGGGTCCGGATCGCGAGTGGCGGGGCGAGGGTGACGACGGGCTGACGCCGAGGTGCGGGGTCAGGGCGCCGACGTACGGGGCCCGGACGCCGCAGCACCCCCGAGGCTGCTGGGCCTCGGGGGTGCTGTCGTCGTGGTGCTGTCGTCGTGGTGCGTGGTGCGTGGTGCGTGGTGCGTGGTGCGTGGTGTGCTCAGCTCGCGGCGAGGGAGAAGGTGCCGGACTTCTTCGCGGTGCCGTTGACGGTCTGTTCGATCACGATGTCGAGCTTGGTGGCGCCCTTGGACACGACGCGGTCGAAGGACCAGGTGCCGTCGTCGGCGACCGGGTGCGTACCCGGGACGATCTGCGTGCCGCTGGGGTTCAGGACGCGGAACGTGGCGCCGGGGGTCGCGGTGCCCGTGATGTGGTTCGAGATGCCGGGGGTCACGGTCTTCGTCGTCACCGTGACCTCGCGATCGGTGGCGGCGGCGAGGGAGAAGGTGCCGGACTTCGTCGCGGTGCCGTTGACGGTCTGTTCGATCACGATGTCGAGCTTGGTGGCGCCCTTGGACACGACGCGGTCGAAGGACCAGGTGCCGTCGTCGGCGACCGGGTGCGTACCCGGGACGATCTGCGTGCCGCTGGGGTTCAGGACGCGGAACGTGGCGCCGGGGGTCGCGGTGCCCGTGATGTGGTTCGAGATGCCGGGGACGACGGTCTTCGTCGTCACCGTGACCGGAACGGTCTCCTGCACCTCGGCGGTGAACGCGATGTCCCGCATGGCGGAGGTGCGGCCGTCGGCGGTCGTCTGCGTGAAGGCGAGGGTGTAGCCGTCGTGGGCGGAGAGGTCGGCAGTGGCCCGCCAGGTGGCGATGCCCGATCGGGCAGCCTTCGCCGTGGTGGTGAACAGCGGCTTGCCGTCCTGGTCGGCCGCTGTGATGGTCGCGCCCGCCTCGGCCGTGCCCGAGAACGCACGCTGACCGGGCACGTAGGTGTTCGTGTCCTGAACGCCGTCGACCTCGAGCAGGCGCGGGAGGGCCACGCGCTCGGAGACGCCGCTGTACTGCTGGCCGTTGAACGCGAGCGTGACCAGGTCGAGCTGCTTGCCGGTGGACTCCTTGCCGATGGTGAAGGACCACCCGCCGTTGTCGCCCGGGTAGCTCGCGACGACGCGGTCGCCGTCGAGCACCCAGATGCCGTTCGTCTTCTGACGCTCGCCGATCACCTGGACCCGGCCGTCCGGGTGCACGTGCACGTCGCGGACGACCGGCGGCGGGGTGGTGCGGTCTTCACCGAGCGGGCCGAGGTCGACCGCGGTCGTCGCCGACGGGACGTTGCCGGACTTCGCGACGAGCAGCACGGTCTCGCCGACGCGGTTCGCGGGGACCAGGATGCTGAAGCTCCCGTTGGCCGGTGTGGTCGACGCGATCGGAGTGCCGTCCTCGGTCTGCACCTCGACTGCCGTCGCGCGTGTGTGGACGGAGCCGCGGAGCAGGTACTCACCGCTCAGCCGACGGTCGAGGGCGCGCAGGACCGGGGCGGGCGCAGCGGACGACTCGAAGGCGACGTGGTCGATCGACGTCGTGCGACCGTCCGTCGTCGTCTGGCGGAAGGTGATGTCGTAGGTGGTGTCCGGCGCGAGAGCAGTGCTCGCCGTCCACGAACCGAGCGCTCCGCGTGCCGGACCGGCCGAGGTGGTGAACAGCACGGCACCCGAGGCGTCGGTCGCGGTGATCGTCGCGCCGGCCGTCGCCGAGCCGGTGAAACGGTTGGTTCCCGGTGTGAACCGGTTCGATTCGCGGAGACCGTCGACCTGCAGCGTGCGCGGCATCGCGATGCGCTCGGTCCTGGACGATCGGCCGTCGGGAGCGCGGTGGACGCGCACCAGGTCGAGCTGTGCGTCCTTGTGGCGGTCCTGCGCGAACAGTTGGAACAGGCCGCCGTCGCCGATCGATCGGTCGACGACCTCGCCGCCGACGAGCAGGTAGACGTCGTCGCCGCCCGCGGTGCCCATCACCGACGACGACCCGACCGTCGTGTTCGTGATCGAGAGGACGCGTGGTGCAGCGAGTGCGGCGTCGACCGGGATGTCGTCGACGGGCGAGGCGGTGACCGCGGACGAAGTCGAGGGCGGCGTGGTCGGAGCGGCGGTCGCGGCGAGGGGAACGGCGAGACCGGCGCCGAGGGTGGCGACGAGGACCGTGCAGGTGAGCGCAGTCGCGCGGAAGGGGGAGGGTGCCATGAGGACTCCTGATGGTGGGGAGTTGTCAGGATATCCATATGTTGTATATCAACCTGCAGGTATGTCGAGCGACAGGAAAACGGATGTCGGGTCGGTACGCTGACGCGGTGCCAGACTTCGCCGACCTCTTCCGCCGCCGCGACAACTCCGCCCCGGATCTCATCGCGATCGACGGCACCGACCGGTTCCTCATCGACGAGGCGCCGAACGTGCACGGCGACGCACTGCGACAGCCCGGTGAGGTCGCCGTCGTCGACGATCGGCTCGGGGTCCTGGCGCTCGGACTCATCACCCAGTACGGCGCTTCGGACATCCGGGTCGTGCAGGACTCGCTCGTGGGGGAGCGGGCCCTCGAAGCGAACGCCGGCACGTTCGGGCTGCGCGGCTTCCACCACCCCGACTCGCTCGAAGATGCCTTCCGCGACGTCCGGCTCGTGGTGCTGCGGCTGTCGAAGTCGCACGACCGGCTCGACGAGATCGCCCGAGCAGTTGCTCGGTTCGCCGCTCCCGACGTCGTGCTGCTGTGCGGCGGCAACGTGAAGTACATGCACGTGTCGCAGAACGACGTGCTGCGCCGCTCGTTCGGCGAGGTCACGGCGTCGCGGGGGCGGGGGAAATCGCGGCTGCTCATCGCGCAGGACCCGCTGCGCGCCCAGGCCAACCGTGCGGCCGCGACCAACCCGTGGCCCCGGTCGGTGCACGTCGACGACCTCGGGATGACCCTCGTCGCACACGGTGGGGTGTTCGCCGGTGCTTCGCTCGACCAGGGCACCCGGGTACTGCTCGAAGCGATGGACGGCGCCGTGCCGACCGCGCGGACCGTCGTCGACCTCGGCTCCGGCAACGGCGTCATCGCAGCGGCGATCGCGCTGCGTCGACCGAACGTCCAGGTCGTCGCGACCGACGTGTCCCGGATCGCGGTGGCCTCGACGCGGGCCACGGCTGAGGCGAACGGCGTCGCGGACCGGGTGACGGCACTGCGCACCGACGCCGGCGACGAGCTCGCAGCCGGGTCCGCCCAGCTGGTGCTCTGCAACCCGCCGTTCCACGCGGACACCACGGTGACCACCGACGCGGCCGAAGCGATGTTCCGGAACGCGGCCACGATCCTCCAGTCCGGCGGTGAACTGTGGTGTGTCTGGAACTCGCACCTGCGGTACCGGTCGGTGCTGGAACGTGTCGTCGGGCCGACCCGGCAGATCACGCGCACCGACCGGTTCACGGTCACCGCGTCGCGTCGGAGCGATCGAGCGTGACGGTGATGCCGACGACCTCGACCTTGCCGCCCCGCGTGGAGCGCCCGGCCCAGGACTGGTAGTCGCCGTTCGGGATTCGTCGGTCGGAGACATGTAAAATACCGAATATGTCCCGACTCAAGATCGCACTCGCGGTCACCGCCGTCTCCCTGCTCGGCATCACGTACGCCGTGAACGCACCCACTGCATCCGCCGTGGGCGATCCGCACGAGACCTCGATCCAGCACTCGGACGACGGCTCCTCGACGCGCGTCCTGGTGCACGGGATCGGCACGGCGGCCGCAGCCGCCGAGCTCGAGGGCAGGAAGTACACCCACAGCGACCTGCAGCCGGCCGCGCGGTTCGTCGCGCGCGGCCAGGACATCAGCGTCGACGTGCCCGCGGGTGCCCCGGCGATGGAGGTCGCCATCGGGCTGATGGGTCCGTACGCCGCGCACAACGACGGTCGCGAGGTCGGGTACCACCGCACGGCGCTCTCGGCGGGGACGAACGTCGTCACCGCACCCCACGACGGCATGGTCTCGCTGGTCAGCACCGCTGCTGCTGGGCACGTGACGGCCACGCTCACCGGCGGCACCGCCGTCCCCGTCTTCGTCCGCGGCGAATCCACGAACGCGTCGTTCGCGGAGCAGATGCGTCGGTTCGGCGACGCGCCGTTCGTCGAGGTCGTCGCGGAGCGGATGTTCGGCGACTTCCAGAAGCCGAAGACCGGGGCCGCGATCGCAGCCGATGACCTCGAGGCGCGCACGGCGAACTGGGATCGGGTCGTGGAGCTGACGAACGCCACGTACGGATTGGTCGACGGAGCGGTCGGCACGTCCCGGAAGCACCCGCACCGGATCCACATCGTCTCGCCCGACACGGGCGCAGGCTTCGCCAACGCGACGAGCACCCGCATCATGTTCCAGGTCGACACCGGTGCCGCCAGGGAGCTGTTCGCCGAGGCACCTGCCGCGCAGTGGGCCCTGTGGCACGAGATCGGCCACACCTATGAAGCGCCGATCAACCTGTTCCCGGGGACGTCGGAGACCGTCACCAACCTGTCCTCCCTCGCCGTCCAGGACGGTCTGGGCTTCGGGAGCCGGTGGGACGAGAGCGTCCGGGACTTCGAGGCGTACTTCGCGTCGGACGATCGCGACTGGCTCACCGCGCACGATCGGATCCGACTGCTCGCATGGGAGCAGCTCCGACGAGCGTTCGGCGACGGCTACATGCCTCGTTTCTTCCAGGCGCTGCGGGTCGAGGCGGCGTTGACGAACCTCAACGTCCTCACCACCGAGGACAAGCACGCGCTCTTCGTCCGGACGGCATCGCGCGTCGCGGACCGGAACCTGGAGCCGTTCTACGACGCCCTCGGGTTCCCCATGTCGGACGCCACCCGGTCGACCATCGCGGTGTACCCCGATCTCGACCAGCGCATCTGGGACAACGTCGACTCCCGGGAACGGGTCATCGAGCACGAGATCCCGGCCTACGACCCACCCGTCGGGGTGGTGAGCGACTCCGTACCGGACGTGCCGCTCGGTCGCTGGAACCTGCCGGCACCCGCGGTCGGCGGGCTCGGGACCGTCAGCGGGCGGGGCACGGCGACCGCTGCGGGGGCCATCGGCATCGCGGACACGGTCGGAGCCGGAGCCGCGCAGCTGGCCGTGGTGCTCCGGAGCTCGAGCGGCAGCGAGGACGCGATCGTCGTCCGGGCGGACTCCGTCGGCGGGAACGCGGTCCTTGCACGGGGGCAGGGGAACCGGGTGGTCGGGTCCCTGGCCGTCGACGGTGCGGAGGAGCGGTTGCGCTGGCGGGCGGTCACCTCGTACAAGTCGCACACGTCGTGGGCGGAGCGGGACTACCTGACGATCGCGCACCTGGACACGGACGGCTCCGAGATCGCCGCTGCTTCGGTCCGAGGCGATCAGACCGGTGCGGTGCTCAACGACGTCTTCGGGGACCGCCCCTACCGAGACGGGCAGTTCCTGCTCGTCGCGCACCAGGAACCGGCGTTGCTCGCGGCGTACCGTGACAGCGCATCAGTCCAGGACGGCGGCGTCCCGCAGGCCTTCCGGCTCGTGGACGGCCGACTCGAGCCGATCGACCGCGAGGACGTCCCGGGTTGGCAGCCCATCCGGCCGGCCGAGTCGCCGGCGACGGATCTGAACCGAGGTGCGGACACTGCGGTGCCGACGACGCTCTCGGTCCACGCCCGGATCACCCGCATCTCGGGAACCGTGACCGTGACGGCGCCCGAGGGGACGACGTTCGCCGCTGGCCAGACGACACTCCCCGGCTCCTACCGGGCTCCCGGCGGCACGTGGACGTCCAGCGCGAACCTGGTGCTGCGTGGCGGCGTGCGGAGTGCCGACGGCACGACGATGACGTACGGACTGGCGACGGGTTCCGGGTTCCGGCAGGAGCCGGGTGCTCTGTTGCGGTGGTCGCCGGTGATCAGCACACCGGCAGACGCCCGGCCCGGCGACTCGGCGCTCGGCATCCTCGCGACCGGCAACGCCGAGTGACGCGGCACGCAGGCTGAGCGCCGCCGCGCACACGCCACACGCAGGCTGAGCGCCGCCGCGCACACGCCGCGCACACGCCGCGCCACCGACGGACGAAGGGCGGCCGCGCACCGCGCGACCGCCCTTCGTGGGAACTGCTGACTACTCCGGGACGTAGTCGAACGTGTCGGGGTCCGGACCCGTTCGGTGGCCCTTGTCGAGGGTCGTGATGTCCGTCATGTCCTCGTCGGAGAGCTCGAAGTCGAAGATCGCGAAGTTCTCCTCGACACGGGCACGCGTGACCGACTTCGGGAACACGATGTCGCCGCGCTGGATGTGCCAGCGGAGCACGACCTGCGCCGGGCTCTTGCCCGTGGCGCCGGCGATGCGGGTGATGGTCTCGTCGTCGAGCACGAGGCCCTGGGCGATCGGGGACCACGCCTCGGTCGCGATGCCGAGCTCGCTGTTCACGGCGCGGAGCTCGTCCTGGGCCAGGTACGGGTGCACCTCGATCTGGTTCACGGCCGGCGGGACGTCCGTCTCGGCACGCAGGCGGCGCAGGTGGTGCGCCTGGAAGTTGCTGACGCCGATCGAGCGGGAGGTGCCGGCGGCGTAGAGCTCCTCGAGCGCCTTCCACGTCGGCACGAAGTCCGAGACGGTGGGCAGCGGCCAGTGGATGAGGAACAAGTCGGTGTAGCCGCCGAGCAGGTCGGCCGACTTCTTGCCGTTCTCGGCAGCTGCCGAAGGGTCGTGGAAGCCGTTGTTGAGCTTCGAGGTGACGAAGATCTCGTCACGCGGGATGCCGGACGACGCGATGGCCTCGCCGACCTCCTTCTCGTTGCCGTACATCTCGGCGGTGTCGATGTGGCGGTAGCCGACCTCGAGCGCCGTGAGCGTCGCTTCCTTGGTCGACGAGGGGTCGATCTGGAAGACGCCGAAGCCGAGCTGCGGGATGGTCTTGCCGTCGTTCAGGGTGATGTTCGGAACGGTCATGGTGTCATGCAACCAAACGACCCCCAGCAGCCATTCCGGCAACGCCCAGGATCAGCGACCCCGGGCGTGCCCCTCAGGACAGCGCAGCGGCGATGTACGCCTCCAGGGCCTGGCCGTAGGCGATCGCGGGGACCTCGGACGCGAAGCTGCGGTCAGCACCGCCGATCGTCGCGGTGACCGTGTAGACGATCCGGCCGTTCACCGACACCCGGGTCAACCCGATGAACGACGGCCCGAGGAGCTCACGCAACTGGTCCTCACGCGGCAGCCACAGCGACTCCGACGCGGTCACGGAGTCGAGCGCCCACTCGGTCGTCCCGTTGAAGCCGAGGATCGTGCCGGTGGGGGAGTCGTGTCGTTCGACGGTCATCTCGGACACGGTGTAGACGTCCTCGTCCACCTCGGGCTTGTCGATGACGAACCGGTCGCCCGTCTCGGGGTGCCAGCGCAGGCCGGCGTCGCGGAGGGTCCTGGCGAGTGCAACGGTGATCACCTCCCCACCCTGCACGCGCGAGACCGCGCTGTCACCACGAAGTCGCGCTGTCACCACGTAGGTTGCCGAAAGCATCCCGTACTAGCATCGCCGAGCACCCCCACGCGCGAGCGCCACCCGATCGCGCGCGCGACGTGACGACGCCCGGGCAACCGGTGCCGCGCCTCCAGGCCGACCAACCGGCCACGGGGCGGGCCGCCGGCCGGCGTCCCGACCGAGGCGACGGACACCCCGTCCGCCGAAGAGAAGGACCCGCATGACCCTCGAACGCGAGGAACTCCGCGACGGCTGGACCGTGACCATGGCCGGAGGAACCGGCGCGCCGGACGGCGTCGCGGGACGCAGCATCCCGGCGACGGTGCCGGGGCAGGTGCACACCGACCTGGAGCGGGAGGGCCTGCTGCCGGACCCGACCTTCCACCTGAACGAGCAGGCGGCGAAGTGGGTCGGCCGGGCCGACTGGGCCTACCGCACCGCGGTCGACGTCGACCCGCGCGGCCACGAGCGTGTCGACCTGGTCTGCGACGGCCTGGACACGGTGTCCGAACTGAGCCTGGACGGCGTCGTCGTGGGCACGACCCGGAACATGCACCGCCGCTACCGCTTCGACGCGCGCGTGCAGACCGGGTCCGGCGCGACGACGAAGGACCTCGAGATCCTGTTCGAGTCGCCGTACCGCGAGGCCGGCCGTGTCGCCGCGAAGGCCGGCAGCATGCCGGGCCCGTACGACGAGCCCTTCCCGTACATCCGCAAGAACGCCTCGAACTTCGGCTGGGACTGGGGGCTCACCGCCGTCACGAGCGGTCCCTGGCGACCGGTCGCGATCGAGCGGTGGTCGACCGCGCGGCTGCGCGAGGTCCGCCCGCTCGTCGACGTCGAGGCCGGCGAGGGCGTGCTCGACGCCCACATCACCGTCGAGCGCTCCGGCCTCAACGACCTGGACCAGGACGGCGAGGACGACGACCTGGTGCTCGTCGTGACCGTGAGTGGTCTCAAGGAGGACGGCACGCCGACGCGGCAGCGGTCGCGGGCGCAGCTGACGCCGAAGGACGACGAGACCGTCGTCACGGTGCGCGTGCCCGAGGCGCTGCGCTGGTGGCCCCGCGGCTACGGTGCGCAGGCGCAGTACGACGTGGTCGTGGAGCTGCAGACGGTCGACGGCGAGGTGCTCGACCGCGACACGTTCCGCACGGGCTTCCGGTCGACGCGGATCGACACGCAGGTCGACGACATGGGGCGCCCCTTCGGCATCCACGTCAACGGGACGCTGATCGACGTGCGCGGGGTGAACTGGATCCCCGACGACGTGATCATCTCGCGCGTCGACCGCGCGCGCCTGCAGTCCCGTCTGACCGCGGCGGCCTCGCTCGGTACGAACCTCGTGCGCGTGTGGGGCGGCGGTGTGTACGAGTCGCGCGACTTCTACGAGGTCTGCGACGAACTCGGCCTGCTCGTCTGGCAGGACTTCCCGTTCGCGTGCTCGGCGTACCCCGAGGTCGAACCGATCCGCAGCGAGGTCATCGCCGAGGCCCGCGACAACGTCGCCCGCCTCGCCCGGCACCCCTCGCTGGTGCTGTGGAACGGCAACAACGAGAACATCTGGCTGCACGACGTGGACGGCTGGGCGGACTCGCTCGGCGACCGCGGCTGGGGCCTCGACTACTACCTCGACCTGCTGCCGACGATCGTCGACGCGGTCGACCCGTCGCGCTTCTACACCGTGGCGTCGCCGTGGTCGGGCGCCGAGTCGCTGCCCGCGAACGACGTCGACCACGAGACCCACCACTCGTGGGACGCCTGGAACCGCCTGCCCGACACCGCCTACCGCGGATCCGTGCCACGGTTCGTGTCCGAGTTCGGCTGGCAGGCGCCGCCCGCGTGGCGGACGCTGCGGGACGGGGTCGCCGACGAGGTGCTGTCGCAGGACGCACCCGGGGTCGTGCACCACCAGAAGGCTGCCGACGGGATGGGCAAGCTGGCCCGCGGCATCGAGCCCCGGTTCGGCACGGGCCCCTTCTCGTTCGATGCGTGGCACTACCTGACGCAGCTGCAGCAGGCGCGGGCGATCGCGACGGGCGTCGAGCACTGGCGCACCCACTGGCCGCGCAACACGGGCGTGGTGATGTGGCAGCTCAACGACCTGTGGCCGGTGTCGTCGTGGTCGGCGATCGACTCGGCGGGGCGGCTGAAGCCGCTCGCGCACGAGCTGCGTCGGTTGTACGACGACGTCCTGCTGACGATCCGCCCGGTGTCGCGGGTGGCGGTCGCGCCGTCCGCCGTCTCCGGGCCGGCTGCGTCGCCGGCGTCGTCGCCCGTCTCACCGGTCTCCGGAGCGGTCGCGCCCGCCTCGCCCGTCGCGTCCGGTGCGGATCGGACGGGAGGCCCGGACCACCCCGGTCACTCGGCCTCCGCCGGCGAGACGGCTGATCTGGGCGACGTCGCGGACACGCTCTCGCTCGGCGTCTCGCCCGGCGCGTTCGGGTCCTCGCCCGTCGAGGTCGCCGTCCGGTCCACGAGGGGCGGCCACGACAGCGTGGTGCGCGTGCGACGGGTCACCACGGCCGGCACGATCCTGGCCGAGGCGTCGTTGCCCGTCCGGTTGTCGTCCGCCGGGGTCGCCGTCGTCGCCCTGCCCGAGTCCGTCGGCGTGGTCGACGACCCCGCGCGGGAGCTCATCGTGGCGGACATGGACTGGCGTCGGGCGGTCTGGACACCGGGCCCCGACGTCGACGTGCGGTGGGAACCCGCGCGGTACCGCACCTCGTTCACGCCCGTCGACGGTGGGCTCGACCTGACCGTCGAGGCCGAGACGCTCGTCCGCGACCTGCTCGTGCAGCCCGACCGGGTGACCGCGGCCGGTGTGGTGGACCGCGGGTTCATGACCCTGCTGCCCGGGGAGCGGGTGACCTTCCGGCTCACCGGGGTGACCGAGGCCGACATCCCGGCGCTCCGTGCCGAACCCGTCCTGTGGAGCCTGGACCGGGCGCTGGCGACCGACTAGCGGCGATCAGCCCGCTCGAGCGGGTGCGCTTCCCTGTGCGAACGGTGTCCGTTCCGGTCCCCGGCCTGGGCATCGGGGATCGGGAGAGTTACGATGGGGGGAACACGGACTTCCGCCGCGTGGGTCGAAGAAGACCTGCGGACGGCGACCAGTTCCAGATCAAGGAGTCATGATGCTCGGAAACCTCGGCGGCGTACACCTGCTGATCATCCTCGGGATCGTCATCCTGCTGTTCGGCGCGACGAAGCTCCCGGCGCTCGCCAAGGGCCTCGGGCAGTCGATCAACATCTTCAAGAAGGAGATGACCGACGACGAGAAGAAGGCTCAGGCAGGCGACACCACGGTGCAGAACACCGCGGCTCCGACCAGCACCGTGCCGAACGCTCCCGCCGAGCCCGCTGCCGGTCCGATCCTGAACCCCGGCCCGAGCGCGCAGCCGAACACCGACTCCCGGCGCTAGAACACCAGCTCAGGACACCCAGCCCCGTCCTGTCGGCAGCCCCCGCGACCACTCCGGTCGCGGGGGCTTCGTCGTGCGGGGCGCGCAGCGGTCCGAGGGGGCGCAGGATGAGCACATGACCACTGCTGCACCCCGCGCGACCGCGCCGCTCCGGGACGACCGGCGCACCGTGCTCGTGGTGGCGATCCTGTCGTCGTTCGTCGTCGGGCTGGACTCGAGCGTGGTGAACGTGGCGCTCCCCGCGATCCGGCAGGAGCTCGGCGGCGGACTCGTCGTGCAACAGTGGACCGTGGACGCGTACCTGGTGACGCTCGGCTCGCTCATCCTCGTCGCCGGATCGCTGTCGGACGTGTTCGGCCGGGTGCGGATCATCACGTGGGGGCTCGTCGTGTTCGGGATCGCCTCGGTCGCGTGTGCGATCGCCCCGACGGGGGAGTTCCTGATCGTCTCGCGGGCGTTCCAGGGTGTCGGCGGCGCCCTGGTGACCCCGAGCGCGCTCGCCCTCATCGTGGCGGCGTTCCGTGGGGCCGCGCAGTCGAAGGCGATCGGCACGTGGACGGCCTGGTCGAGCGCGTCGACGATCCTCGGACCCGTGGTCGGCGGGCTGGTGGTCGACAGCATCGGCTGGCGGTGGATCTTCGTGCTGACCGCTGTCCCGATCGCGGTGACGATCCCGCTCGTGCTGCGGATCACCGGTGACGTGCACCCAGCGGTCCGACCGCGCATCGACGTGGTCGGCGCCGTGTTGGCGGTCGTCGGGGTCGGTGGGGCGGTGCTCGGGCTCATCGAGCAGGAGCGGCTCGGGTGGGGTGCCCCGGTGGTGGTCACCGCGCTCGTGCTCGGTGCCCTGGCACTCGGGGCGTTCGTGCCGTGGGAACTCCACGTGACCCGGACGACCGGTTCGCCGCTCGTGCCGCTCGCGTTGTTCCGTGCACGCAACTTCGCGGTGGGCAACCTCGCCACCCTGTCGATCTACGGCGCC
Organism: Curtobacterium sp. VKM Ac-2861; assembly: GCF_013204965.1. NCBI lineage: Bacteria > Bacillati > Actinomycetota > Actinomycetes > Micrococcales > Microbacteriaceae > Curtobacterium > Curtobacterium sp. VKM Ac-2861. Next base: position 240,390 of record NZ_JABMLA010000005.1, on the reverse strand, counting down.
CTGAGCATGGTCTTCTTCGTGGTCACCCTGTTCCTGCAGGAGGTCTGGGGGTTCCCCGCCTGGCTCGCCGGTCTGGCCACGCTGCCCCCGACGGTGGTCCTGCTGTTGGTGTCCTCGGCCGTGGGCGGGCTGGCGGGACGGTTCGGGCCGCGCTGGTTCATGGCCGCGGGCCCGGCGGTGGCGGCGGTCGGTGCGCTCCTGATGCTGCTGGTCGGTGCGCAGCCGAACGGGTACTGGATCGCGGTGTTCCCCGGGCTCGTGCTCATCGGGCTCGGGATCGCGCTCATGGTGACACCGCTGACCAGCGCCGTGCTCGGATCCGTTCCGCAGTCCGAGGCGGGCGTCGGGTCGGCCGTGAACAACGCGATCGCGCGGATCGCCGGCCTGGTGATGGTGGCGCTCGCGGGCGTGGTCCTCGGCGGCGAGATGAGCGTCGCCGGCCTGCACCGGGCGGTCGTCGTCATGGCGGTCCTCCTGCTGGCCGGCGCGGTCGTCAGCGCCGTCGGCATCCGGAATCTTCCCGCGCCGACGTAAGTTGAGTGCAGTAGACTCAAGTACAACACCACCGCAACGAAAGGACGGAACGCATGGCGAACCTCCAGGGTGCTCCTGACTCGCAAGAGCGACAGAAGACCGCCCTCGAGCAGTACGGCGTCGACCTGACGGCGATCGCTCGCAGCGGCAAGCTCGACCCGGTCATCGGACGCGACTCCGAGATCCGACGCGTCAGCCAGGTGCTCACCCGCCGCACCAAGAACAACCCCGTGCTCATCGGCGAGCCCGGCGTCGGCAAGACCGCCGTCGTCGAGGGGCTCGCGCAGCGCATCGTCGCCGGTGACGTCGCCGACTCACTGAAGGACAAGCGGCTCGTCTCGCTCGACATCTCCTCGCTCATCGCCGGTGCGAAGTACCGCGGCGAGTTCGAGGAGCGCCTCAAGGCCGTGCTCAAGGAGATCAACGACTCCGACGGCCAGGTCATCACGTTCATCGACGAGTTGCACACCCTGATGGGCGCCGGTGGCGGCGAAGGGTCCGTCGCGGCCTCGAACATGCTCAAGCCGATGCTCGCGCGCGGCGAACTGCGGCTCATCGGGGCGACGACGCTCGACGAGTACCGCGAGTACATCGAGAAGGACGCCGCCCTCGAGCGACGCTTCCAGCAGGTCTACGTGGGGGAGCCCAGCGTCGAGGACGCCGTGGCGATCCTCCGCGGGCTCAAGGAGCGCTACGAGGCACACCACAAGGTCACGATCAACGACTCCGCACTCGTCGCAGCGGCCAGCCTGTCGAACCGGTACATCTCCGGTCGGCAGCTGCCCGACAAGGCGATCGACCTGATCGACGAGGCCGCCAGTCGGCTCCGCATGGAGATCGACTCCAGCCCGGTCGAGATCGACGAACTGAAGCGGAACGTCGACCGGCTGCGTGTCGAGGAGTTCGCGCTCAAGCAGGAGAAGGACGACGCCTCGAAGGCGCGGCTCGAGACCCTGCGGAACGAGCTGCGCACGCGCGAGGAACGACTGGGCGAGCTCGAGCAGCGCTGGCAGGCCGAGCGGGCGAGCCTGAACCGGATCGGTGAGCTGAAGCAGCAGCTCGACGACCTGAACATGCGCAGCCAGCGTGCCCAGCGCGAAGCCGACTACGCGACGGTGTCGCGCCTGGAGTACGCCGAGAAGCCCCGGATCGAAGCGGAGCTCGCCGCTGCTGAGCAGGCCGAGTCCGCCGACCGCATGGTGAACGACAGCGTCACCGACGAGGACATCGCCGCCGTCATCGCGCAGTGGACGGGCATCCCGCTCGGCCGGTTGCTGCAGGGCGAGACCGAGAAGCTCCTGCACCTGGAGAACGAGCTCGGCCGCCGGATCATCGGACAGCGCACCGCCGTGAACACCGTGTCCGAGGCCGTCCGCCGCACCCGCGCCGGCATCTCCGACCCGGACCGTCCGACCGGATCGTTCCTGTTCCTCGGACCGACCGGCGTCGGCAAGACCGAGCTGGCCAAGGCGCTCGCGGAGTTCCTGTTCGACGACGAGAAGGCCCTCGTCCGCATCGACATGAGCGAGTACGGCGAGAAGCACTCGGTCTCGCGGCTGATCGGCGCCCCGCCCGGGTACGTCGGCTACGAGTCCGGCGGGCAGCTCACCGAGGCCGTCCGGCGTCGCCCGTACTCCGTCATCCTGCTCGACGAGATCGAGAAGGCGCACCCCGAGGTGTTCGACGTGCTGCTCCAGGTGCTCGACGACGGCCGGCTGACGGACGGGCAGGGTCGCACGGTCGACTTCCGGAACACGATCCTCGTACTGACGTCGAACCTCGGCTCGCAGTTCATGACCGACCTGACGCTGACGGACGAGCAGCGCGAGGACGCCGTGCGCGAGCTCGTGCAGCAGGCGTTCCGGCCGGAGTTCATCAACCGGCTCGACGACATCGTGGTGTTCCAGGCCCTGACGGCCGACGACCTCGGCCAGATCGTGTCGCTCTACGTCGACCGGCTCGCCCGTCGCCTGACCGACCGCCGACTCGAGCTCGCGGTCACGCCCGAGGCGCGCGGCTGGCTCGCCGAACGCGGGTACGACCCGCTCTACGGTGCGCGGCCGCTCCGCCGCCTCATGCAGCGGCAGATCGACGACAAGCTGGCGCGGGCGATCCTGTCCGGTGACGTCCGCGACGGCGACACCGTCCGGGTGGACGTCGCCGAGGACGGCGACGGCCTGACCGTCGAGCCGTTCCAGTTGGCGGAGGTCGTCGAGGAGTAGGCGACAGCCGCGCGGAACCAGGTTCCGGACACGACACCGCGGAACGGCGTGGTGCTGTGTCCGGAACCTGGTTCCGGGGTGGGTGGGGTGACCGACGGGAGGCCCGGGCCGGTTCCTGGGACCCGGCACGGGCCTCCCGGGTTGGCTGCAGGGCATGCCTGAGATCCGCGCGATCCGTCGCCTCACCGACACCGTCGAGCACGCGAGCGTGCTCGACAAGGCCGTCGACATCGACCGTTCGGTCGTGAACGCCCTCGCCCGGCCGAAGGCCCTGCGGCAGTTGCTGCACGGTGTGCCGTTCGGGCACCCGCTGCACCCACTCATGGTGCAGGTGCCGCTCGGGGCCTGGATCTCGGCCGCCGTGCTCGACGTGTTCGGCGGGAAGGGCAACGCGAGGGCCGCGAAGACCCTCGTCGGCGTCGGCCTGGTGTCGTCTGGCAGTGCGAGCCTCGCCGGGTACGTGGACTGGTCCGAACTCGACCGCGAACAGCTGCGCACGGGGTGGGTGCACCAAGCCGTCAACTGGGTCGGCATCTCGCTGTACGGCTTGTCGTGGTGGCAGCGCAAGAACGGCAACCACGGCGCCGGCAAGCTGCTCGGGTTCGCCGCGCTCGGTGTCGTGGGGGTGGGCGGGTACCTCGGCGGACACCTGGCCTACCGGCAGCGCGCCGGTGTGAGCGACCACGGCGAGGTGCCGTTCGACGCGTCGCACTGACGGTCACGGCTGGCACGCGCGTTACGGCGACGAAACAGACGACGTCACAGGCTGGGGGCATGGAGCACCTCACCACCGACAGCCTGCCGCTCACCGCCGTTCCCGGCGCCCCGACGGGCGGGTTCCGGGTCCGCATCGACGAGCAGACCGGGGTCGTCCACCTCGACCCAGCGGATGCCGAGGTATATCGCATGTAATGTCCGGATGCGTGTACTCGTGGTGGATGACGAAGCAGCCCTCGCCGACCTCGTCGCGAAGGGCCTGTCGCGGCAGGACATGGCCGTCGACGTCGCCTACCGCGGCGACCACGCCGACGAACTGCTGGCGGTGAACGACTACGACGTCGTGGTGCTCGACCGTGACGTCCCGGGGGTGCACGGCGACGAGGTCGCACGTCGGCTGGCGTCGCGCGGCAGCCTGACCCGCATCCTCATGCTCACCGCGGCGACGACCCTGACGGACCGCGTGCACGGCCTCGAGCTCGGCGCCGACGACTACCTGGCCAAGCCGTTCGAGTACCCCGAGCTCGTCGCCCGCGTCCGGGCGCTCGGCCGCCGCAGCGTCGCCCCGGTCGCGCCCGTGCTCGAACGCGCCGGGATCGTCCTCGACACGAACCGCCGGATGGCCACCCGTGACGGCCGACCGCTCGACCTGACCTCGAAGGAACTCGGGGTGCTCGAGGCGCTCCTGCGAGCCGATGGTCGCATCGTCTCCGCCGAGGAACTGCTCGAGAAGGTCTGGGACATGAACATCGACCCGTTCACCGCTGCCGTACGGGTGACGATGTCGAAGCTCCGCAAGAAGCTCGGCCGCCCCGACCCGATCCGGACGGTCCCGGGCGAGGGCTACGCGCTGTGAGACGGCTCCGGCGGACCTGGAGCATCCGGGCGCGCACCGCCCTGGTGTTCGCGCTCGCGTCGATGGCACTGACCGCTGCGGTGCTCGTGTTCGTCAACGTGACGTCGATCAGCTCCATCTCGACACGGATGCCGGGGTCGGACACTTCGACCGGACAGGCGCTGCCGGCACCGGTGTCCCCGCACAGCCCGAGCGAGCCGGATCCGTCGTCCACCGCGCAGGCGCAGAGCACGATGCTCGTCGCCGTCGTGGCGACGCAGCAGTGGCAGTGGTCGGCGGTCGGCATCGCGGGCGCCGGTGTGCTCGCCGGCGGTGTCGGGTGGTTCGTCAGCCGGCGCATGCTCCGGCCGATCGACCGGATCACCGCGACGACGCAGCGGATCTCGGCGTCGAACCTGCACGAACGCATCGGGTTGGGCGGCCCCGACGACGAACTCCGACGCCTGTCCCGGACCGTCGACGACCTGCTCGGCCGCCTGGAGACCGCGTTCGAGAGCCAGCGACGCTTCGTGGCCCACGCCTCGCACGAACTCCGGACCCCGCTGGCCGTCCAACGTGCCGCGATGCAGATCGGGCTGCCCGACGACGCCGGCCCCGACGACGTCCGCCGTACCCGCGACGAGCTGCTCGAGCAGAACCGCCGGACCGAGCGATTGGTGGGGTCGTTGCTCCTGCTCGCCGAGGCCGACCGTGGCCTGGCGGGCGCGACCGAGCCCGTCGACCTGGACGGCACGGTCGACGACGTGGTGAGCGGGGTGGCGGACGCCGTCCACGAGGCGGGCGTGACCCTCACCCGTGCACGCCGCCACGGGCCTCCCGTCGGGGTGCGCGGCGAGCCGACGCTCGTCCGCCAGCTCCTCGTCAACCTGGTCGGGAACGCCGTCGAGTACAACGTGCCCGGTGGGTTCGTGCGCGTGACCACCGACGTGGGCGGGTTCACCGTCGAGAACTCCGGGCCGGTGGTCCCCGACAGCGTCGCGCCGGGTCTGGTCGAGCCGTTCCGACGGTGCCCGGACAGCGCCGCCGCGTACCGGCACAGCGGCCTCGGGCTGTCGATCGTCGCAGCCGTCGCGCAGGCGCACGGATGGCGGCTCTCGATCGCGGCGCGCGACGGCGGTGGGCTGCGGGTGCGGGTCGACGTTTCGCCGACGTAACCGTCGGCGTACCCGGCGCGAAACACCGCGCTTGGTGTCCTGGTGGCACGAACACGGAGCGGACCACCGGTCTCGCTCCGTCCACGCCACGAAGGAGACCACCATGACGACCACCACCACCTCGGTCCGCCGCCCGCGCGCGTTCATCGCCGTCGCCGCAGCGGCCCTGCTGCTGCCCGCACTGCTCACCGCGTGCTCGGGGACGCCGAAGGACGACGCCACGACGGCGGCCGGCGGCAAGGACAAGGCGGTCTCGCTGGCCGCGTGCATGCGCGAGAAGGGCTACGACATGCCCGATCCCGCCGGAGCCGACACGACGAGCTCGGTCGGCGTCCCCGAGGGCGTGGACCCCGACCAGTGGCAGAGCGACCTGGCGGCCTGCGCGAAGGGTTCCGGCACGGCGGGCGACGCTGTCGGGTCGGCCGAGTCGATCCCCGGCGGCGCCGAAGCCGCGCGGAAGGCGGCGAAGTGCATCCGCGAGCACGGGTTCGCGGACTACCCCGACGACGACCAGTCGGCGTACGAGCCGTCGGATCCCGACGCGTTCGCCGAGGTGGCGCAGGAGTGCGAGCGCACGGCGTTCGACGGGCTGGGCGCCGAGGCCGGCAAGTGACCCGGTCCCGACCACGGCGGGCGGTGATCGTCGGCGTCGTCCTCGTGGCCGTCCTCGCCGCGGGCATCGGCACCTGGGCGATCGTGGACGTGACGTCCGGTGCGACCAGTGCATCCGCCGCCGACGCTCCGACGAAGGCCCGGACGACCGTCACCGTCGAACGCGGCGACCTGACCGACTCGAAGGTGTTCGCGGGCACCCTCGGCTACGGGTCGGCCACCGGCGTGCCCGGGGCGGCGGAGGGGACGCTGACCTGGCTGCCGAAGCCCGGGCAGGTCCTGCGCCGAGACGACTTCGTGTACGCGGTCGACGAGCGCGGGGTCCGCTCGATGCACGGCACGGTGCCACTCTGGCGGTCGCTCGCACGCGGGCTGCGCGGCACCGACGTGCAGCAGCTCAACGACAACCTGGCGGCGCTCGGGTACGACGTCGCCCAGGACGACACCTTCGGACCGAGGACCCAGCGTGGGGTCGAACAGTGGCAGCGCGACCGGGGCCACCGGGTGACCGGGGTGCTGACGGCCGACGACGTCGTGTTCGTCGACGGTGACGTCCGGGTGGCGTCCGTCGACGGCCAGCTCGGGCAGCCGGCGGCCGGGGAGGGCGGCGACGTCCTGCACGTGACGAGCACGAAGCGCATCGTGGTCGCCACGGTGTCGCAGGCCGACGCCGAACGGCTCGCGGTCGGGACGGAGGTCGCGGTGCGGGTGAACGGCGCCGGCGCCCCGATGGCGGGTGAGGTCACCGACGTCGCACCGGACACGAGCGACGAGGGCAGCACGAAGGTCGACGTGTCCGTCGCGTTCGAGTCGGGCGACCGGAAGCTCCCCGCCGCCGCCTCGGCACAGGTCGACGCGAAGGGAGCGACCGAACGGGGTGTGCTGTCGGTGCCGGTGGCTGCCCTGGTCGCCGGGGCCGGTGGGAAGTACGCCGTCGAGGTGGTCCGGAAGGACGGCACGACGAAGCGCGTACCCGTCACGCCCGGCTTCACCGCGGCCGGCCGGGTCGCCGTCACGGGCAACGTGACCGAGGGCGACCGTGTGGTGGTGCCGGGATGAGCGCGCAGCCCACCGACGGCCGGGTGCTCGCCCTCCGGGACGTCGTGAAGGCCTACGGCGACGTCGGCGCCCTCCGCGGGGTCTCGCTCGACATCGGAGCGGGCGAACTCGTCGCGGTCGTCGGGCCGTCGGGTTCCGGCAAGTCGACGATGCTCAACGTCATCGGCACCCTGGACCGCCCCACGTCCGGCACCGTGACGATCGCCGGCAACGACGTGGACACCATGACCGACGACGAACTGTCCCTGCTCCGGGCCGACCACATCGGGTTCGTGTTCCAGCACTTCCACCTGCAGGACGGGGCGACCGCCACCGAGAACGTCGCGGACGGCCTGCTCTACGCGGGGACGAGCCGACGGGAGCGGCACCGACGCGCGGTCGACGCCCTCCGTCGTGTCGGGCTGGGCCATCGTCTGGACCACCGGCCGAACCAGCTGTCGGGCGGCGAGAAGCAACGGGTGGCGATCGCCCGGGCACTGGTCGGGGAGCCGACGATCCTGCTCGCGGACGAGCCGACCGGTGCCCTCGACACGGCGTCCGGGGCGGCGATCCTCGCGCTGCTGCGTGAACTCAACGCCGGCGGGACGACGGTGGTCGTCATCACCCACGACCTCGAGCTCGCCGCGTCGCTGCCCCGCCGGGTGCGGATGCGCGACGGCCAGGTGCAGCACGACTCCGGGACGGACGGCGGCACCGTCCCCGCCGCCGCGCTCGCCTCCGCGATGCGGGGCGCTGCGTGAACGCCCGGCGGCGCCTCCGGTCCGCGGTCACCACGGGCGAGCTGCTGCGGCTCGGGCTCTTCGGGCTCCGGACCCGGCCGACGCGCGTGGTCCTGTCGGCGCTCGGCATCGCGATCGGCATCGCCGCGATGATCGCCGTCGTCGGGATCTCGTCGTCGAGCAAGGCGGAGCTCGACCGGGTGCTCGACGCGCTCGGCACCAACGTCCTGACGATCACGCAGGCCGACGGCATCGGCGACGTGCCGCCGCTCCCGTCGACGGCGCTCGACTCCGCGCGTCGTCAGGACGACGTCGAGGCGGCGGCTGCCGTGGGCGCGGTCCCCGAGGCCGCCGTGTACCGCAGCCCGTACATCCCGGCCGCGGAGAGCAAGGGCATCGGGGTGATGACCGCGTGGGGCGACGTGCCGGAGGTGCTCGGTGCCGGACTCGCCGACGGCCGCTGGCTGGACCCCGCCGCGGACGCACCACCCCAGATGGTGCTGGGAGCGGACGCCGCAGCGGCACTCGGCATCGACCGGGTCCGTGCCGACAGCCGCGTCTGGATCGGCGGGCAGTGGGTGCAGGTGGTCGGGATCCTGGAGCCGATCGCGCTCGCCGACGACCTGGACAGCCAGGTCTTCGTCCCCGAGGAGCTCGGCCGGCAGCTCGGCTCCGACGGGGCGCCGACCGCCGTCTACACCCGGGTCGACCCGACGCGCGTGGCACCGGCTCGCGACGTCCTGGCGAACGCGATCCGCCCCGGAGCGCCGCAGGACGTCGGCGTGACCCGACCGTCCGACGCGCTCGCCGCGAAGGACGCCACCGACGACTCGTTCACCGGGTTGCTCGTCGGCATCGGCGGCGTGGCCCTGCTCGTCGGCGGCATCGGCGTCGCGAACACGATGGTGATCACCGTGCTGGAACGTCGTGCCGAGGTCGGGGTGCGGCGAGCCCTCGGAGCGCGGCGGCGGAACATCCGCGACCAGTTCTCGTCGAGTCGCTGCTGCTGTCGTTCCTGGGCGGGGTGGCCGGTGTGGTGATCGGGGTCGGGGTGACGGTCGCCTTCGCCCTGGCGCAGGGGTGGCCGGTGGCGATCCCGCTGTGGGCCGTCGGCGGCGGACTCGGCGCGACCGTCGTCATCGGCGGTGTGTCCGGGTGGTACCCGGCAGCGCGCGCAGCGCGCATCCCACCGACGTCCGCCCTGGCGGCCGTCTGAGGCCGTGGTGGTGATCCGGGAGGCCCGGTGCCGGTCTGCGGGACCGGCACCGGGCCTCCCGGTCGTTCCGTCCACCCCGTCGACGCGAGGCGCAGATCATGGCTGGTCATGACCAGTCGTGTCAAGCATTGGCGACGATCTGTTCGCCATCCGTGATCCCCCGGAAACACGCGGATCGAACCCGCTCACAGGGACCGATCCAACGGTTGACAAGGGCTCTCGGAAGGTCTTCTATTGCGAATACGCAACGACCTTTCATAAAGGCCGGACCAAGGGAGTCAACGTGACACGCACGCGTTTCGCCGCACTCGGTGCGCTCGGCCTGGCGGCCGCGCTCGCCCTCACCGGGTGCTCCGCCGGAAGCAACGGAGCTTCCGACGGTGGCACGAAGGCCATCGGCACACCCGATGGCAAGGGCAAGACCATCACCGTCTGGATGATGAACGGCGACCTGAGCGACAAGGTCCTCGACGCAGCCCAGGAGCAGTTCACGAAGGACACCGGGGCGAAGGTGAAGATCCAGACCCAGCAGTGGGACGGGATCACCACGAAGCTCACCACGGCGCTCGCCCAGGACGACGCCCCGGACGTGGTCGACCTCGGCAACACCCAGGTGCCGGTCTACGCAGCGGCCGGCGGTCTCATCGACCTCACGCCGTACCGCGACGAACTCAAGGACGGCCAGACGTGGCTCACCGGGCTCGAGGGGCCGGCCACGGTGGACGACAAGCTCTACGGTGCTCCGTTGTTCGCCGGCAACCGTGCCGTCGTCTACAACAAGAAGGTCTGGAAGGACGCCGGCGTCACCGACGTGCCGACCACCTACGACGAGCTCACCGCCGACCTGGACAAGGTCAAGGCCGCCAACACGGCGAGCGACTTCTCCGCCTTCCACATGCCCGGCCAGTACTGGTACGGCGGGCTGCAGTGGGTCTGGGACGCCGGCGGCGAGATCGCCTCCGACAAGGACGGCAAGTGGACCGGGAAGCTCGACTCGGCCGATGCGGTCAAGGGCCTGACGGCGTGGAAGGAGTTCCAGAACGACTACTCCGCGAAGTCGACGCAGGACATCAACACCGACAAGCCCTCGCAGAGCGACGTCTTCGCGCAGGGCAACACCTCGGCGTTCCTCGGCTCGGCGTGGGAGATCGGTTCGATCACCACCGCGAAGCCGGCGCTCGCCGACCAGATCGGCACGTTCCCGATGCCCTCGCAGACGGACGGCAAGACGCAGCCGGTGTTCCTCGGCGGCTCCGACCTCGGGATCCCGGCGAAGGCCGCCAACCAGGACCTCGCGCTGTACTACGTGAAGATCCTGACCTCGAAGGAGTTCCAGCAGGACCAGGTGTTCGGTGTGGACGGCTGGGAGCCGAACTCGACCGAGCTGCTCGACGCCGTGGCCGACGACGTCGACACCCTGCACAAGCCGTACTTCGCGGCAGCGGGCACGAGTCGTCCGACCCCGGCGACGCCGGGCTGGGCGACCATCGAGGGCGACGCGTCGTTCCAGTCGATGTTCGCGGACATCGCCACCGGGCGGAAGTCGCCGGAGCAGGCCGCCGAGGGCTTCTCGAAGCACCTCACGACCGCGCTGAACGCGCAGCAGTAGTCGATGACCTCCACTGCAGAGCAGGCGACCGGTTCGGAGCAGTCCGAGCCGGTCGCCGGCGGCGGGGGGACCGGGGGCGCGGGCACCGGGGGCAGCGGCGGTGCCGGGTCGGGGCGGCCGGTTCGTCCCGGCCGCGGCGCGCGTCGTCGGTCGGCGGTCGCGTCGCGCGCACCGCTCGTCCTGCTGGCGCCCGCGGCGATCCTGCTGCTCGCGCTCGTCGTCTACCCGCTCGTCCGGCTCGTCGTCATCTCGTTCCAGGACTACGGGCTCCGGGCGATCTTCACCGGGGAAGCCGGGTTCGCGGGGGTCTCGAACTACACGAACGTCCTGACCGACGCGTCGTTCTGGCCGGTCATCCTGCGCACCGTCCTGGTCACCGGGGCGATGGTGCTCGGCACGATCGTCATCGGGATGGGCGTCGCGCAGCTGCTCACCCGGTTGGGCGTCGCGATGCGCACCGTGGTCAGCGTCGTGCTCGTGCTGGCCTGGGCGATGCCGAACGTCGCCTCGAGCCTGGTGTGGCAGTGGCTGTTCCAGCCCTTCTACGGGGTCCTCAACTGGCTCATCACGCAGCTGCGGGTGTTCGGCGACCACACGCAGGACAACTGGGCGTCGCACCCCGGGCAGGCGTACACGATCGTGCTCACGCTCGTGATCTGGCAGGCCGTGCCGTTCGTCGCCCTGACGCTCTACGCCGCACAGTCCCAGATCGCGCCGGAGTACTACGAGGCCGGGGCGCTCGACGGTGCCTCGACGTGGACGATGTACCGCGCGATCACGCTGCCGGCACTCGCCCCGACGCTGCTGCTCGTGTCGATCTTGTCGGTGATCTGGGACTTCAACGTCTTCAACCAGATCTGGTTGCTCACGAGGGGTGGTCCGGAAGAGGCCACCCTGACGCTCGGCATCTGGACGTTCGTGAAGTCGTTCGTCTCCAACGCGTACGGCCAGGGCGCCGCGATCGCCGTCATCTCGACCGTGATCCTCGGCGCGCTCACCAGCTACTACATCCGCCGGCTCGTCCGCAGCGGGGAGGAGGACCTGTGACCGTCTCGAACGCAGCACCTGGCGCGGGTGTCGCACCAGTTGCTGGTTCCGCGCCTGCGCCGGCGCCCGCGCCCGCTTCCGCGCCCGTGCGGAAGCGGAAGCGGAAGCCGCGCGTGGTGGCGAACACCATCGCGGTGGTGTTCTGCCTGGTGTGGGTGTTCCCGATCTACTGGATGGTGAACACCGCCTTCAAGCCAGCGGACGAGGTCACCACCATGACCCCGATCTGGGCACCACTGCACCCCACGCTCGACAACTTCACCCGCGCGCTCACGCAAGAGGGCTTCCTGGCCTACCTGCGGAACTCGACCATCGTCGTGGTGGCCGCCGTGCTGCTGTCGATCGTGGTCGGGTTCCTGGCGTCGGCGGCGCTGTCGCGGTTCCGGTTCCGCGGGCGGCGGGCGATCCTGGTCGGCATCCTGTTCGTGCAGATGATCCCGTCGGGCGCGCTGCTCATCCCGCTGTTCCTGTCGTTCCAGACGCTCGGTCTGCTCAACAGCTACGTCGGGCTGATCCTGGCGTACGTCGCGAGCGTGCTGCCGTTCTCGATCTGGGTGATGCGCGGGTTCTTCGTAGCTGTACCCGTCGAGATCGAGGAGGCCGCGAAGGTCGACGGGGCTGGCACCTTCCGGATCCTGTGGAGCGTGCTGTTCCCGCTCGTGATGCCGGGAGTCATCGCCACGAGCGTGTTCGCGTTCATCGCGGCGTGGAACGACTACCTGATCGCGTACGTGATGCTCAAGGACCAGGGGATGTACACGCTGCCGGTCTGGCTCGCGGGCTTCTCGACGAACAAGGGCACGGACTTCGGCGGGCTGATGGCGGCGAGTGTGCTGTTCTCGATCCCCGTCGTGGTCTTCTTCCTCATCGTGCAGCGTCGGCTGGTCAGCGGTATGACCGCGGGAGCCGTCAAGGGCTGACGCGCTCGACCGAACACCCCGTCGCACACGCGGCGGGGTGTTCGTGCGTGTGGGGTGTTCGTGCGTGTGCCGTCCGTCGAGGTTCCACGACATGCCGCGTGCTGGACGCCGAGGTTCCACGGAAAGGCTGTGGTTCGCGCGAGATGCCGAGATTTCGGAACCTCGGGGGAGGGGGCGGGGACGGAGCGGGGAGCGGGACGAGTGCGGGTGGTTGTGTTTGTGTGGGTTTGTGGCTTATGGTTCCTGAAACCCACGGGAACGAAGGAGTTCGGGCATGTACGCAACCGAGCGGCACGACGCGATCGCAGCAGCGCTGCAGGACGCCGGCCGGGTCTCCGTCGCCGATCTGGCCGAGCACTTCGACGTCACCACCGAGACCGTGCGCCGTGACCTCGACACCCTCGAGTCCGCCGGGGTCCTACGCCGCGTGCACGGGGGAGCGGTGCCGATCGGTCGCTCGAGCGTCGTCGAACTCTCCGTCGCCGAGCGCGAAGGGCAGCACGGTTCCGCGAAGTCCGACATCGCCCGCGCCGCGATGCGCCTGGTGCCCTCGACGTTCACGGGCTCGATCGCGATCGACGCCGGCACCACCTGCGCCGCCGTCGCCGCCGAACTCGCACGGTGGGAACCCGCCACCGCTGGCGCGACCCTCACCGTCATCACGAACTCCGTCCCGATCGCCGCGACCCTGCAACACAGCGAGCACGTCGAGCTGCACCTGCTCGGTGGCCGGGTGCGCGGGGTCACGAGCGCCGCCGTCGGGACCGCCACCGTCGAGCAGATCAGCGCCCTGCGGCCCGACATCGCCTTCGTCGGCACGAACGGCCTGTCCGCCGGCTTCGGGCTGAGTACCCCGGACGAGTACGAGGCCGCGGTCAAGGGCGCCTACGTCCTCGCCGCCCGCCGAGCCGTCGTGCTCGCCGACGCCGCGAAGCACGGGGTCGAGGCCCTGATGCGCTTCGCCCGGCTCGACGAGATCGACACCGTGGTCACCGACCAGGAGCCGCCGGCCGACCTCGCCGGCGCCCTGACCGACGCCGACGTCGAGGTCGTCGTCGCATGAGCCGCCGCATCGTCACCGTCACGCCGAACCCGAGCCTCGACCGCACCATCGAGCTCTCCGGCGAACTGCAGCGCGGCGCCGTCCAGCGCGCCATCCGCTCCACCGCGGAGCCCGGCGGCAAGGGCGTCAACGTGTCCCGCGTCGTCGTCGCGAGCGGTGGGGACACCATCGCCGTGCTGCCCGGCGACGAGCTCGACCCTGTGCTGCTCGGGCTCGCCACGCGCGGCATCCCGACCGCCGCCCTGCCGATCGGTGCGCCGCTCCGCTCGAACGTCACCGTGACCGAGCCGACCGGCACCACCACGAAGCTCAACGAGCCCGGTCCCTCGCTCGCCGGCCGGCTGGACGACCTGGCCGACCTGGTCGCCGACACGGCCGCGGCGACCGCCACCGGACCCGTCGCCCGCTGGGTGGTCTTCGCCGGATCGCTCCCGCCCGGACTCCCCGACGACGCGCTCGCCGTGCTCGTCCGCGCCGTCCGTGCACGCCATGGTGAGGACGTCCGGATCGCGGTCGACTCGTCCGGCGTCCCGTTCACCGCACTGCTGCAGTCCGGTGAGCGGATCGACCTGGTCAAGCCGAACGCCGAGGAGCTCGCCGAGGTCGTCGGCGGCGACCCCGACACCTACGAGCAGGACCTCGACGCCGCCGTGGCCGCTGCCGAGCGGTTACGCGACCGGAACGTCGGCTCGGTCCTGCTGACCCTCGGCAGCGCCGGCGCCGTACTGGTGTCGGACGAGGGCGCCTTCGCCGCCGCAGCACCGCGGATCGTCGCCCGCTCCACCGTCGGCGCGGGGGACTCCTCGCTCGCGGGCTACCTGCTCGCCGAGGTGGCCGGAGCGTCGCCCGAGCAGCGCCTCGCCCAGGCCGTCGCGACCGGAGCCGCCGCAGCAGCCCTGCCCGGCAGCGACGTGCCCGCTCTCGACCACACCGACCCGACGGCGATCTCGGTCCGGGTGCTCACGACGCACCCGGCACCCGAGCCCGCCTGACCCCCCCCGAACACCCCCACTCCACGAACACCCCACTCCCCGAACACCTGCACGACCCGCGCGATCAGCGCCATTGCGAAGGAGCAAGCACATGTCCGCAGACTCGAGTCCGCGCCTCATCAGCGCCCAGCTCGTCGGCCTCGACGAGGACCTCGGTGCCACCTCGGCCGACGTCATCCGCGTCCTCGCCGACCGCGTCGCCGCGACCGGCCGCGCCGCCGACGGCCGGGTCCTGGCCGAGGACGCCATCAAGCGCGAGGCCAGCGTCGGCACCGGCGTGCCCGGCGGCATCGCGATCCCGCACGCCCGTTCGGCGTCGGTGTCCGAGCCGACCCTGGCGTTCGCGCGTCTCGCCCGGAAGGTGTCGTTCGGCGCCCCGGACGGCGACGCCGACATCGTGTTCATGATCGCCGTGCCCGAAGGGGCCGACAAGGACCACCTGACGGTCCTCTCGACCCTGGCCCGCGCGCTCATCCGTGACGACTTCACCGCCGCCCTGCGCGCCGCAGCCACCCCGGACGAGATCGTCCAGCTCGTCGACCGCGAGGTGAGCGGCGAGGTGTCCGAAGCCGGCGTCGGGAAGGCGAGCAGCGCCTCCAGTCCGACCGCCGCACCCGCGCCGGGCCGCAAGGTCTTCGTCGGCGTCACCGCCTGCCCGACCGGCATCGCGCACACCTACATGGCGGCCGACGCCCTCGTCGCCGCGGCGCAGCGCGCCGGTGCCGAGATGCACGTCGAGACCCAGGGGTCCTCGCAGGTCGAGCCCCTCGACCCCGCCCTCATCGCCCGTGCCGACGCCGTCGTGTTCGCGGTCGACGTCGACGTCCGCGACCGCGGTCGCTTCGCCGGCAAGCCGCTCGTCTCCGGACCCGTCAAGCGCGGCGTCGACGAGCCCGACAAGATGATCGCCGAGGCCATCCGTGCCTCGGACGACCCGAACGCCGCACGCGTCCAGGGCGGTGCAGCCGTCGACGGTGCGTCCACCGCCAAGAACGAGCACTTCGGCCAGGCGCTCAAGCGCTGGCTGCTCACCGGCGTCAGCTACATGATCCCGTTCGTCGCGGGCGGCGGGCTGCTCATCGCGCTCGGCTTCCTGCTCGCCGGGTACGGCATCGCGCTCACCCACGGTGACGACGGCGTGAACAACGCGGTATTCGCGCTCCAGCACTACAACCTGGTCGACCTGCCGCCGGAGGGGCTGCGCTACTACCTCGGTGCCGCCGCGTTCCAGATCGGCTCCGTGTCGCTCGGCTTCCTCGTCGCAGCGCTCGCCGGGTACATCGCCTACGCCATGGCCGACCGACCCGGCATTGCGCCCGGCTTCGTCGCCGGTTCCATCGCCGTCTTCATGAACGCCGGGTTCCTCGGCGGCCTGATCGGTGGCCTCATCGCCGGTGCCGCGGCGTACTGGATCGGTCGCATCCCGACCTGGCGCTGGCTGCGCGGCCTGATGCCGGTCGTGATCATCCCGCTGCTCGCCTCGATCATCGCCTCCGGCCTCATGTTGCTCGTGCTCGGCGGCCCGATCGCCTGGCTGATGACGCAGCTCACGAACTGGCTCAACTCGCTCAACGGCACCTCGGTGATCCTGCTCGGCATCATCCTCGGCCTGATGATGGCGTTCGACCTCGGCGGCCCGGTGAACAAGGTGGCGTACGCGTTCGCCGTCGCGGGCCTCGGCGCCGGCACCGCCACGAACGTCGTGCCGTTCGAGATCATGGCCGCGGTCATGGGCGCCGGCATGGTGCCCCCGCTCGCCCTCGCGCTCGCCTCCACCGTCCTGTACCGCAAGGGCTTCACGAAGCCCGAGCGCGAGAACGGCAAGGCCGCCTGGCTGCTCGGGGCGTCCTTCATCTCCGAGGGCGCGATCCCGTTCGCCGCAGCCGACCCGCTGCGCGTCATCCCGGCGTCGATGGTCGGTGCTGCGGTCACGGGTGCGATCTCGATGGCGGCCGGTGTGACCTCGCGGGCGCCGCACGGCGGGGTGTTCGTGTTCTTCGCGATCGACTCGTTCGTGGTCTGGGTGCTCGCGATCCTGGCCGGCACCGTGGTGTCCGCGCTGGTGCTCGTCGGGCTGAAGAAGTTCGTGCGTCGGGCCCCGGCGGCGGACGCCGCCGTGTCCGAGACGGCAGACGACCGCGTGGCCGTCGCCGTGTAGTCGACGTCACCGCGTGACGGACGGGCGCGCCCCGCTCAGCGGCAACGCGAAGCGTTGCGCGGGGCGCGCCGACCGAGCTTGCGAGGGAGGGGTGCCAGCTGGCACCGGGCCTCCCGTCCGTCCGTGGTCGCGCCCACCCCGCGGGGTTCCGAGATCTCGGAACCTCGGGGGCGTGCGGGGCCGTGCGTGGAACCTCGGCGGAAGTGAGCGGCGAGTCGTGGAACCTCGGCGCGCCAGGCAGACAGACAGCAGGCAGCCAGCCAGCCAGCCAGCAAGGCAGGCAGGCAGCAGCGTCAGGCGGCCATCGCGAGCGCCGACGGGTCGACGGTGCCGGCGACACGGTCGTCGACGTCGCACGGCGCGATCGGCGCAACCGAGGTGTGGGTGATCTTCGGGTGCACCGGGCGACGTTCGGTCTCACCCCGTCCGATGAGGTCCTCGTGCAGCTTCTCGCCCGATCGCAGGCCCGTGAACACGATGTCGGACGGACTCCCCGTCGCGGCGAGCATGCGGCGTGCGATGTCGAGGATCCGTACCGGGGCACCCATGTCGAGGACCAGGACCTCGCCGGGATGGGCGATCGCCGCGGACTGGATCACGAGGTGGCACGCTTCCGGGATGGACATGAAGTACCGGGTGGCGTCCGGGTGGGTGACGGTCAGGGGCCGTCCGGCGCGGATCAACTCCGCGAAGAGCGGGAGCATCGAACCACGGCTGCCGAGGACGTTGCCGAACCGGACGGACACGTAGTCGCGGCCGGTGTCGGCAGCGGTCCAGGCGGTCAACCGCTCGGCGATCCGCTTGGTGGAGCCGAGCACGCTCGTCGGGTTCGCAGCCTTGTCCGTCGAGATGTTCACGAGCGTTTGCACCCCGGCTGCCGCGGCGGCGCGCAGGACGTTCAGCGTGCCGAGGACGTTCGTCTTCCAGCCTTCGTCCGGGTACTGCTCGAGCATCGGCAGGTGCTTCAGCGCCGCTGCGTGGAAGACGACGTCGGGACGGCGGTCCATCATGATGTCCCGGATGGCGTCGGCGTCGCGGATGTCGGCGAGGACGACGTTCTTCGTGTCGAGCAGACCGTGCCCGTCCACCGAGACCTGCACCTGCTGCAACGCGGTCTCGTCGCGGTCGAGCATGATGATCTCCACCGGCTCGAACCGGACGAGCTGCCGGCAGAGCTCACTGCCGATCGAACCGCCGGCGCCCGTGATCAACACGGACCGCCCGCGGATGAAGTCGACGGCGACCTCGAGTTCAGCCGCCGGCTGGCGACCCCCGATGAGTTCGGCGATGTCGAGGCCTTCGAGGCCGGGGATGTGGCGCGTTGGCATGGGGGTCTCCTCCGGGAATTCTCCCCACAGTGTGAACCCTGAGCATGTGAAATGTCAATACGTCATTCCGCGATGTTCGCGGTGATCGCGTCGATGTAGGCGGCGCGGTCCTCGCGCGAGTGCGGCCGCCCCGGGACACCCGGACGCTGCTCCCACGGGAACGGCCCGGCCTCGTGCCGGTACTCGATCCCCATCGCCTCGAGCCGCGCGGTGTGCTCGGCCAGCCGCCCGCGGAACTCGGCGACGTCGCGCGGACCGGTGACGTCCGCCGACCAGAGCGCCTCGGCCAGGGCGGCCACCCGCGGGAACAGCTGGTAGTCGAGCTTCCGGGCGGTGTCGACGTGCTCCGTCCACATGTTGCCCTGGCCGCCGATGACGTGGGCGCGCTCGGACTCGGTCAGGCCGGACGGCACCGGGTCGAAGCCGAAGACGTCGTCGACCGTCAGCACGATGGACACCGGGATCGGCTCGGTCGCCAGGTCGCTCTGGCGGTAGTCGAGGTAGGCCTGGTCGTCGGGCGACGAGATGACGTCGTGCCCGCGCTTCGCCGCCGTCCGGGCGCCGGTCAGACCACGCCACGACACGATGGTCGCCGAGGGGTCGAGCGTGCCGCCCTCGAGGATCTCGTCCCAGCCGAACGCCTGCCGCCCGTGCGAGGCGACGTGCGCCGCGAGCTGCCCGATGATCCAGGCCTGCAGCTGCTCTTCATCCTCGAGCCCGAGTGAACGCATGCGCTCCTGCGTGCGGGGGTCCTCGACCCACTGCACCTTCGGGCACTCGTCGCCGCCGATGCCGATGTAGCGCGAGGGGAAGAGCGCGATGACCTCGTCGAGGACGTCCTTGAAGAAGTCGACGGTGCTGTCGTCGGCGTTCAGGACGTCGTCGGCGATGCCCCACTCGGTCCAGACCTCCACCGGCGTCTCGGGGTGCACGCCGAGCGACGGGTAGGCGGCCAAGGCGGCACGGACGTGTCCGGGCGTCTCGATCTCGGGGACGACGGTGACGAACCGGTCCGCCGCGTAAGCGACGATCTCGCGGATGTCGTCCTGCGTGTAGTAGCCGCCGTGCGGGCGGCCGTCGAACGCTGCGGGGTGCAGCACGCCGTCGGCGTCGGGGACGTGCGCGCCCACCTGGGACTCGCGACGCCAGGACCCGATCTCGGTCAGGCGTGGGTGCTTCCGGATCTCGATGCGCCAGCCCTGGTCCTCCGTCAGGTGGAAGTGCAGCCGGTTGATCCGGTGCGCCGCGAGCTGGTCGACGACGCGCATGACCTCGTGCTTGGTGCGGAAGTGCCGGGCGACGTCGAGCATGACGCCGCGCCAGGCGAAGGCGGGCGCGTCCTCGACGATGGTCGACGGGACGGACCACGGCCCGGTGCCGACGCGGCCGCTGCGGTACACGTCGGCGGGCAGCAGCTGGAGGAGCGCCTGGACGCCGTAGAACACGCCGGCGGCCGAGCCGCCCGCGACGTCCACACCGTCGGGTGTGACGGTCAGGCGGAAGGACTCGGCGCGCTCGCCCTCGGGCGACGGCGGCCCGGTGGGCAGGGAGGGATCGTCGGTGACGCGCAGCGAGATGACGCCCGTCCGGACCGACCCGTCGGCGGAGGCCGCCCCGTCGACCGCCGCGTCCTCCGCTGCGTCGCGGACCGGCTGGCCGGTCGACGCCCGGAGGGTCTGCTGCAGGTACAGTCGGACCGATCCGCTCGCTGCGTCCGCTGCGATGCGGGTCGACGGGGTGATCTCGAAGGCGCCGGTACCGGGGACGGCGCGGCGCGGTCGTGGGATGAGCATGTCGGAGTCCACCATTCCTCAATGATCTTTCGTAATGTGGAGGCTATGGCCGTGGACGAGACCGTGTCAACGATCCCGAGTGTCGTGGGGACGACGCCGGGTGTGCTCCGACTCATGAACTCCCGGGCCATCCTCGACGAGCTCCTGCGCGACGACGCGTCGCGCACCGTGACCGAGCTCAGCCGCACCGTCGGGCTCTCCCGCCCCACGGTCGAGGCGGCGCTGGCGGACCTGGTCGACGAGGGCTGGGTGACCGAGGCCGAGGCGATCGCCACCCCGAACAAGGCCGGCCGCCGGGCCAAGCGCTTCGCCGCGGACGCCACCGCCGGTTCCGTGCTCGGCGTCGACCTCGGACTGCACGGCATCGTCGGCATCCGCGCCGACCTGCGCGGGAACACCCTCACCCGGGTCGAGGAGCGCTACGCCGACCTCGCCGACGCGGAGCAGGCCTGGACGAGCGTGCAGGACGTCGTCCGCCGCCTGACGGCCGACTCGGAGGCGTCCCCGGTCCTCGCCGCCACGTTCGGCGTCCCCGCCGTCGTCGACCGCGCCGGCGAGATCGACTACACGGTCGCGGTGCCCGAGTGGGTCGAGCGCCGCGTGCCCGGCCGGATCCAGGACCTCTTCCCCGGCATCGCGACGTTCTTCGACAACGACGCCAAGCTCGCCGCCACCGCCGAGGCGATGTGGGGGCGCTTCCGAGGCGTCCAGGACGGCCTGTACCTGGTGATGGGTCGGCAGATCGGTGCGGCCTACGTCATCGACGGGGCGTTGGCGCGCGGGGCGCGCGGTGCGGCTGGCGAGATGGGCGGCCTGGCCTCGACCGGGTGGCCCGGTGCGCCGGCCCGCCTGGAGGCCCGGATCGCGTCCGACACGGACCTCGAGTCGGTCTTCGCCGCGGCCGGGCGCGGGGGCGCAGTGCCGGGTCACGTCGGCGATGGCGTTCCGGATCCGGCGGCGGTCCACGTCGTCCGCGCCTTCGCGGACGACGTGGCACCGGGCGTCGTGCAGCTCGTCACGACGATCGACCCCGAGGTCGTGGTCGTCGGGGGCGAGGTCCTGCCGGCGGCACCGGTGTTCGCCGAGGCGCTCGCCGCGGTCGTCACACCCCAGCTCCGGCACCCCGTCGAGATCGTCCCGTCGACGGTCGGTCGTGACGCCGTCGCCCGCGGTGCCCTCGCGCGGTCGTTGACGCACGTGCGGACCTCGCACATGGGACTCGGCTGACGTTCAGGTACCGCGCCGGGTCCTGACAGGGCGCTCAGGGATGCTGGGGGCATGACGACTGCCGTGACCGCCCGTGCCATGACCGTCGCCACCGGCGACTCCACCGCTCCCTCGGACCTCGGCGGACTCTCCGGCCTCGTGCTCCAGATCATCGACGCCCTGGGGGAGTGGGGCGTCGCGCTCATGCTCTTCATCGAGACGGTGTTCCCGCCGATCCCGTCCGAGCTCATCCTGCCGCTGGCCGGGTTCCTGGCGGGCGCCGGGCAGATGAACCTCGTGCTCGTCCTCGTGCTGGCGACGCTCGGGTCCTACCTCGGTGCGCTGGTGCTCTACTGGCTCGGCGCGAAGATCGGGTTCGAGCGCACCACGCGGTGGTTCGGCAAGCTCCCCCTGGTCGACGAGGACGACTTCCGCAAGGCCGCCGCGTGGTTCCACCGGCACGGCAAGAGCGCCGTGTTCTTCGGCCGTTTCGTCCCGATCGTGCGCAGCCTCATCTCCCTGCCCGCGGGCGCTGACCGCATGCACCTCGGCACGTTCTCGGTGTTCACGATCATCGCGAGCGGCATCTGGAACAGCGCCCTCGTGCTGCTCGGTGCCGCGTTCGGCTCGCAGTACGACCGCGTCGAGCAGTACACCGAGTGGGTCGACCGGGTGCTCTACGTCGCGATCGCGGTCGTCGTGGTGACGTTCGTGGTCCGGCGGGTGCGACGGTGGCGGGCAGACCGTCGTGCGGACGGAGGCGGCAACGGTGACGGTGCCGCGAGCGGGGGCGCACGAGGTCGTCGTCGCGCCGAGCCCGCCCGCGACTGAGCCGCCGGTCGTCAGGCCTTGGTCAGCGCCGACTCCTTGTGCGCGGCCTGCTTGCCGCTCTTCTCCGACTCGACGATCCAGTACGGATCGTCGTCGGTCGGCTTGAACGTCTGACCGTCGAACTCGAAGTCGCTCGTGCGCTTCCGCACGAGTTTCCCGGTCGTCTTCCCTTGCGAGGTGTTCCAGTGCACCTCGTCACCCTTCGTCAGTGCCATCGCTGTCCTCCTTGCGTGATCGCTCACCCTGGTCGGAGGTCGAACGGTACCCTGATGCATCCGCATGAACACAGGGAAGTACGCCGATCACGATGTCATAACACCCGCCCAAAACGGGAGTCGGACGCGTACCGTTTCTCGTGAGCCAACACGCCGGCAGCAGCCGCGGAACCTGCGGCTCCCGACGGAACGACGGACACCATGACCCTGCTCGACGGCTTGCGGACGGAGACGGTCCTGTCGGGCCGGTACCGACTGGTGAAGCTCATCGGCACGGGTGGCATGGGGACCGTCTACGAAGCCCGCGACGAGCACACCTACCGCGCCGTCGCCGTGAAGCTCTTCGCGACGCCGGACAAGATGACGACGGCCGACCGCGTCCGGCAGGAGCGCGAGATCCGGCTCCTCAGCATGCTGTCCCACCCCGGGCTCATCCCGCTCTACGACGCCGGCACGCACGACTTCCCCGACGGCCCGCACCGGTTCATCGTGATGGAGCTCATCGCCGACACGACGCTGCTCCGCCGACTGTCCGAGGGGGCCCTGCACAACTACGAGGTGGCCGACCTCGGCGCCCAGCTCGCCGACGCCCTGGCCTACGTGCACTCGCGCGGCATCGTGCACCGGGACGTCAAGCCCGCCAACATCCTGATCAGCGACGAGGGCTCGTCCGGCTTCGCCCGGACCGTGAAGCTCACCGACTTCGGCGTCGCGCACTTCGTCGACGGCTCGCGCCTGACGAACGACGGCACGATCATCGGCACGGCGGCGTACCTGAGCCCCGAGCAGGTCGCCGGTGAGCCGATCAGCTTCGCCACCGACGTGTACTCGCTCGGACTGGTGCTACTCGAGTCCTTGACCGGCAAGCAGGAGTACTCCGGCACCCTGATCGAGGCGGCACTGGCCCGCCTGCGGCACGACCCCGAGATCCCCGACGACGTCGCCTCGGAGTGGCGCGAACTGCTCAGCCGGATGACCGCCCGCGACCCGGAGCGTCGTCCGACCGCGGTCGCGATCGCGAACGCCCTGCGGGGCGGCTCCACGCAGGTCACCGGCCCGGTGCCGCTCGGACCCGAGCGGGTCAAGCACCAGCGCGATCACCGGATGCACCGGGCGGCCCACCGGCACGCGAAGCGCGGGACCTTCTCGGCCGTCCGCCGCTGGCGTCGGCGGAACGTGCTCGTCGGCTCGTTCGCGGCGTTCGGCGTGCTGGTCGCGTGCGGCTCCGCCTACGTCGCCGGCATGCTGCACTGACGTCGCGAGCTCGTCCCGTTCGTCCGTGGTCCCTGGCAGGATGGACAGCATGACCGACCAGCGCTGGATCAAGATCTGCGGCCTGTCGACGCCCGACACCGTGGACGCCGCCGTCGACGCGGGCGCCGACGCGGTCGGGTTCGTCTTCGCCGCGAACAGCCCCCGCACCGTGACGGCCGACCTGGCGAAGGAACTCGTCGAACGGCTGCCGGACGGCATCGACGCCGTGGGGGTCTTCCGCGACCAGAAGATCGACGAGATCGTCGGCATCGCGTCCGAGGTCGGGCTCACCACCCTGCAGCTGCACGGTGGTGAGTCCGCGACCGACTTCGCCCGAGCCCGCGACGCCGGCTTCTTCACCATCCGGGCCCTCGCGGCCGAGGACTACCTGCGCGAGACCGCCGAGCAGCGCGCCTCGTACGACCACGACCTGCTGCTGCTCGACGCCGCCGTGCCGGGCAGCGGTCGGCTGATCGACCCCGCCGTGATCGAGGGCGGGATCGACGAGGCCTGGATCCTCGCGGGCGGCCTGACCCCCGCGAACGTCGTCGCCGCGGTCGAGGCGCTCGACCCCGATGGCGTCGACGTGTCGAGCGGCGTCGAGTCGGAGCGCGGCGTGAAGGACCCGGCCAAGATCCGCGCCTTCGTCGAGGCCGTCCGCAGCCTGGGCTGACGCGCGGTCAGCGCAGGGTCGGGATGAGCTCGGTCAGGAAGGCGTCGGTGTCCTCCCAGCCCTCGACCGCGTGGCACGGCACACCGAGGGCCTTCACCGGGTAGTCGTTGCCCTCGGGGTCGAGCCGGTCGCCGACGAAGAGCATGTCGTCGAGCGCGATGCCGGTGATCTCGGCGAGACGCTGCATGCCGTACGCCTTGTCGATGCCCTTGCGGGTGATGTCGACGCTGGTCGAGCCGCCGGATCGCACCTCGAGGTCGGGGAGCTCCGCCTGCACGCGTCGACGGAGGTCGTCCTTCTTCGCGCCGGTCGGGTCCCACTGCTTCTTGACGTCGACCGGAGCGGCCTGGCCGAGCGCGGAGAACGTGATCTGCGACCCGCGGTCCTCGAGGATGTCACCCCAGGTCTCGGACTCCCAGTAGCCGGCGTCCTTCGCGACGGACTCGACCGCTGCGAGGGCGCGTGCCTTCTGGTCGTCGGTGAGGTCCTCGGCGTACTGCAGGGCCCAGTCGTCGTCGGCCCAGCGGTAGTACCGCGTGCCGCACGTCGGCAGGAGGTGCAGGTCGTCGAGGGTCAGGCCGTCGCGGTGGCGGAGCGGGGTGACGAGCTGCTGCTCGAACTGCGTGAAGTTGCCGCCGGAGATGACCGCGACCGGCACGACCTCGAGCAGGGACGCGAAGGTCTCGAGCATGCGGGGGTCGAGGGAGGACTTCGACGGGGCGAGGGTGTCGTCCAGGTCGAAGGCGACGAGGCGGGGCGTGGTCATGCCCCGATCCTGCCAGAGGCCACCGATCACGTGCCGGGTGCCGTGCTCACAGCGCCCGGCACGTGCGCGATGTCTGCGGGGTCACGCGCGGTCACACGGGTCAGGCGCGGTGCGTCGCGGGGACCCGGTCGCGGTCGTACGTGATGTCCGTGTAGCCGTGCGGCGCCGGGTTGCCGTCGTCGTCGAGGTTCACGAACACGACCTCGTCGATGGTGAGGATGCTGCGGTGCGTGAAGAGGTTGCGTGCCTCGGCCCGCATCGTGAGCGAGCTGCGGCCGAAGCGGGTGGCGACGAGGCCGATCTCGACGATGTCGCCCTCCTTCGCCGAGGACACGAACTCGATCTCCGACATGTACTTGGTGACGACCTTGCCGTTGCCGAGCTGGATGATCGCGTAGACCGCGGCCTCTTCGTCGATCCAGCGGAGCAGGCTGCCGCCGAACAGGGTGCCGTTGGCGTTGAGGTCCTCGGGGCGGACCCACTTGCGGGTGTAGAAGTTCATCTCGGGCTGCATGTCACGACATACTACGCGGCGGCGGGTACAGCAGCGGCCGCGCCCCGGCGGGGACGCGGCCGCGTGCTGGTACCGATGACTACTCCTTGACGAGCACGACCTCGTCGAGGGGCAGGCGGGTGCGCGGTGCGACCTCGCGTTCGGCCGCCTTCTCGTCGAGCTGCGACGGGTGCGCGACGGTGCCGATGGCGGTCACGGTGAAGGGCAGGAAGCGCTCCGGCAGGTCGAACGCGGCGCGCAGGCCCGCGGCGTCGATGCCCGCCATCTGGTGCACGTGCAGGCCCTCGGCGTGCGCCTGGACGGTGAGTGCGGCAAGCGACTGGCCGAGGTCGTACTGCGCGAAGGGACGCTCGTCGCCGTCCTCGGTCACGGTCTCGAGCACGCCGACGACGAGGCCGCTGGCGCGGAACGCCCAGGCGGCGTTGAAGCCGAGCAGGTTCTCGTTGATCTTCCGGAACGTCTCGGTGCCACGACGGCCCGCGATGAAGCGGCGGGGCTGGAAGTTCATGGCCGACGCGGCCCAGCGGGCGGCCTCGAGGACGGCGTCGAACTGCTCGTCCGAGATCGTCGCGGTCTCGTCGTAGGAACGGGGGCTCCAGCGCTCTTCGAGCAGGGGTACGAGGGGCTGGCTGGAGTCGGTGGACCGGGTGAGGGTGTCGGCGTTCGTCGAGGTCATGGTGCCTGCAACGGTATTCGATGCGAACGCATTTCCGACCTGAGCGACGTCACATGGTGCAAGGATGGACGCGATGGGTGGCGTGTTGACCGGCTTCGCGATCATCGGCGCGATCATCGCCGGTGGGTACGTCGTCGGGCGCATCGGACTGCTCGGCCCGCACGCACAGTTCGTGATGAGTCGCCTCGCGTTCTTCGTGCTCATGCCCTGCCTGCTCTTCCACACCATCGCCTCGGCCGACATCGAGTCGCTGTTGTCCCCGATGCTCTGGGTCTCGCTGCTGAGCGCGGCCGTGGTCGCACTCGGAGCGGCGGCCGTCTTCCGGTTCGTGCTGCGGCGTCCGGTCACCACCACGACGGTCGGGGCTCTGGCCGCGAGCTACGTCAACGCGAACAACATCGGCCTGCCGGTCGCCGTGTACGTGCTCGGGCAGGCGACCGCGGTCGTGCCGGTGATCCTGCTGCAGCTCATCGTCATCGCGCCGGTCGCGTTGACGATCCTCGACGCCGCGACCTCGGGCGCCGGCGGCTGGGGACGCCGGATCTCCGGGCCGTTCCGGAACCCGATCATCATCGCCTCGCTGGTCGGCCTGGTGTTCTCGGCGACCGGCATCACGCTGCCCGACCCGGTGCTCGAGCCGTTCTCGCTGGTCGGCGCGGCAGCCGTGCCCGTCGTCCTGCTGTCGTTCGGGATGAGCCTGCACGGTGCAGCGCCGCTGCGGGACCCGGCGATCCGGACGGACGTGATCGTAGCGTCGTCGATCAAGCTCGTGGTGATGCCGGCGGTCGCGTACGTGTTCGCACGGTTCGTGTTCGGGCTCGGCGACCAGGACGTGTTCGTGCTCACCACCCTGGCGGCGTTGCCGGCGGCACAGAACGTGTTCAACTACGCGCAGCGCTACGATGCGGCGGTCCCGGTCGCCCGCGACGTGGTGCTCATCTCGACGATCGGCTCGGTCCCCGTCCTGGTCGCGATCGCGGCCCTGCTGCACCCGTAGCGCGCCCTGGGCGCACCGCGAGGCGGACGGGAGGCCCATGGCGGGGCCGCGCCGTGCCTCCCGTCCGCCGTGGGGTCGCGTGCACCGCGGATGGTGAGCAGGAATGGTCGGGTCGCGGTCACGGACCCGACCATTGCTGCTCACGAAGCGCATCGGGGGCGCGCGTACGCTGACACCCACGGGGCGGACCCGCCTCGGGACCACGACGGACGGAGACCTCCGATGGACACGATGGCGATGATGAAGAACATGTCGATGACGGACATGCCCGCAGCGATGGACATGGACGTGATGCAGGACACGATGATGGCGATGAACGCCGCGTCGATGGCCGCCACGATGTGCTCCGCGAGCGACATGCGCATGGGCGGCGAGATGGCCACGTGCGCCGCGATGTGCTCCAACACGGCGATGATGGCCGACACCGGCATGCGGATGATGATGCGTCCGGCCGGCATGGACCTGCCGAGCATGCAGGCGATGCTCATGGCCGTGATGACGATGGGCACGATGTGCGCCGCCGAGTGCCGGAAGCACATGGACATGGACGAGTCGTGCCGCTACTGCGCCATGGCCTGCGACGAGATGGTCGCGAAGTGCGAGGCCATGCTCGCCTCGATGTCAGCCTGAACCAGGCCGACCGTCTGCGCTACGCGATGCGTGCCGTGGTCTGACGACCGCCGGCGCTGAGGATCTCCGCCACCGGGTGGTGGGCGACCGGATCGCCGACCGACAGGAAGCCGTCGGCGTCCGCCACCCGGAGCTGGGTCACGCCGCCGTCCAGGAACACCACGACGGCGTCGGCGGGACGGGTCTCGACGACGATGCCGTCGCGCCAGGCGCCGGGGGCCGCGTTCGCCATGACGCGCTGGATGGGAAGGATCGTCGTGCGGGACATGGCTTCACCTGCTCTCGAAGGGGTTCGGTGCAGGAAATCTACGTCGGCGCCGTCACCTGCTCAACGAGGGCGGACGCCGGGCGTAACAGAACGGGTCACGACCGCGTGACCGCTCAGAAGATCATCGGGCGGTCGTCGTCGAGCGACGTGTCCAGGTCGAGGTCGACCACCACGGGGACGTGGTCGCTCGGGGCGTCGCCCTTCCGCTCGTTGCGGTGGATGGAGGCATCGGTGACGACGTCGGCGAAGGCCTGCGAGCCCATCACGAAGTCGATGCGCATGCCCTCGTTGCGCGGGAACCGCAGCTGCTTGTAGTCCCAGTAGGTGTAGCCGTCGGGGACGATCGGCCGGACGACGTCCTGCAGCCCCGCCGCCTCGAACGCCCGGAACGCGGCGCGCTCGGGTTCGCTGACGTGGGTGTGGCCCTCGAACACGCGGACGTCCCACACGTCCGTGTCGAGCGGTGCGACGTTCCAGTCGCCCATCAGCGCGAGCGGGGTCTCCGGCGACGCGGCGATCCACTCGGCGGTGCGGTCGGCCAGCTGCGCGAGCCAGTCGAGCTTGTACGTGTAGTGCGGGTCGCCGACCTCGCGCCCGTTCGGCACGTAGAGGCTCCAGAGCCGCACGCCGTCGACAGTGACGCCGATGGCCCGGGCCTCGACGGGCAGGTCCGGCCCCTCGTGCCCCTTGAGGAAGCCCGGCTGGCCGGGGAAGTCGCGGGTCACGTCCTCCATCGGCAGCCGGCTGGCGAACGCGACGCCGTTCCACTGGTTCAGGCCGTGCGCCTCGACGTGGTAGCCGGCGTCCTCGAACGCCTGCACCGGGAACTGCTCCGGCTTGCACTTGATCTCCTGCATGCCGAGGACGTCGACGTCCTCGCGCACCAGCCAGTCGACGACCCGCCCCACTCGGGT
The DNA here is from genome assembly GCF_013204965.1 of Curtobacterium sp. VKM Ac-2861. NCBI lineage: Bacteria > Bacillati > Actinomycetota > Actinomycetes > Micrococcales > Microbacteriaceae > Curtobacterium > Curtobacterium sp. VKM Ac-2861. The sequence continues at coordinate 211,447 of NZ_JABMLA010000005.1, read as the reverse complement.
GCGGACGGAGTTCACGTTCCAGGTCGCCACGCGCATGGCATCGAACCTACCGGGGACGACCGACCCCGCCGTGCAGCGCGCCGCCTGCCGCTCTCGGGCGCAGCGCGGCACGATGGTGTTCGCTGGAAGTCCAGCAAGCGAGCGCAGGAGGCACTGATGGCATCGACGACGAACCGCGTCGACGGGACCGTGACGACCGGCACCACGACCGGTACCACCACCACGCAGGTCACGGCCAAGGGCAAGACGATCATCGACGACACCGTCGTCGCCAAGGTCGCGGGCATCGCCGCGCGCGACGTCCCCGGCGTCTACGCCCTCGGCGGGAACGCCTCGCGGGCCTTCGGCGCCATCCGCGACGCGATCGGCTCGAGCGCGCTCGGCCAGGGCGTCCGTGTCGAGGTCGGCGAGACCCAGGTCGCCGTCGACCTGACGATCGTCGTGGACTACCCGACGCCCATGATGGACGTCGCCACCGCGGTGCGCGCCGCCGTCACGAGCGCCGTCACCGAGCTCGTCGGGCTCGAGGTCACCGAGGTTAACATCGCGATCAACGACGTGAACATCCCGGCACTGAACGGCACCGCCGACGACCTCGACGGCGACGTCCGCGAGGGCCGGGTCCGGTGAACGCCACCGTCGTCGGGATGGGCGTCGGCGCCCTCCTCGCGATCGTCGCGGTGACCCTCGGGTTCTGGGCGTTCGTGGTCGTCGCCGTCTGCATGGCCGTCGGCGGGCTGGTCGCCCGCATCGTCGCCGGTGACGTCGACGTGCGTCGCCTGGTCGACGTGCTGCGCGGACGCCGGAGCTCGTCGTGACCGACGCCGCCGTCGCCACGGTCGGCGACAGCGGCGTCCGGCTCCGCGGCTCCGACCGCATCGGCACGTCGGCGCTCGTGCACACCGCCCAGGCGGTCGCCGCCGAAGCGCTGCGCGTGGCCTTCCGGGAGGTCCGTGCCCGGGTCTCCGACGACGGCCGCGGCGCGCTGGCGGTCGAGATCACCGCCCCGCTCACCCTGCCCGTGCTGGGGAGCCACGCGGTCCCCGACGAACCCGTCGTCACGAGCGCGCACCGGGCCCGCGGCACGATCGCCGAGCGGCTCCGGACCATCACCGGCCGACAGGTGTCCCGGGTGACCGTGACGTTCGCGTCGTCGGTCGTCGACGTCCCGCGGAGGGTCCGGTGACCGCCGTGGACGGCCGGACTGTACCGGTTCCCGACGCCGGCCCTGCACCGTCCACCGAGCACGCCGCCACGTACCGCCGTCTGCTCCGCCGCGAGACCCACGTGTCCCGGTCGGGTGCCGTCGTCATCGCGATGCTCATCACCGTCGTGCTCGCAGCCGCTGCCGTCTTCGCCGGTGCCCTCGTGCTGCTCGACCAGAACGTCCTCGGCGTCGACCCGCGCGCCGTGGTGGACGCCGCCCTCGCCGCGCCGGACGGCCTCGACACCACGCTCGTCGTCGGGATCGCCGCGATCGTCGCCCTCGTCGGCCTGGTGTTCCTGCTGCAGGGGCTCCTGCCGCAGCGGCGTCCGCGCCACGCGATGGCATCCGACCGGCTCGCCGTCGTGGTCGACGACGAGGTGCTCGCCTCCGCCGCGGCACGCGCCGCCCGTTCCGTCACGCGGCTCGGGCCGGACGCCGCCGTCGGCACCGTGGGCCGCCGGACCGTCGAGGTGGTGCTGCGTCCTGCCGCCGGCGTCGACGTGCCCGCCGTGGCCGCGACCGAGGCCGTCGAGCACGAGTTCGCGGGGATCGACGCGCTGCCCGCCCTCGCTGCGCGGGTGCGCGTCCAGCCGACCGGACGGGTGGACGGATGAACGCGACCAACCGTGGGCTCGGCCGGACGGCTCTCGTCGTCGTCGGGCTCGTCCTGTTCGTCGCCGGGGTCGGTGCGATCCTGGTGCAGACGGCCCAGGGCCTGCCGCTCGTGGCGTCCTGGTGGCGCACGGCCGGCGACGCACTCGCGGGCCTCGGCACGGACACGTCGCGCGATGACTCCCTGCTGTCGTGGACGTGGGTGCTCGGCGGCGGGGTCGTCGTCGGCATCCTGGCGATCGTGGTGCTGACCACGCTCGGCGGTGGCCGTGCGGGCACCGTCGTCGAGAGCGACGGATCAGCTGACGGCGTCGCCGGTTCGGTGCGCGTCGAGTCCACGGCCGTGCAGCACGCGCTGTCCTCGGCGATCGGGGAGCTGCCACAGGTGGCCTCGCTCGCGGTCGACGTCTACCGCGTCCGCGGCGGCCGGGCGATCCGGGTCCGGGTGCGTCCACGCCGAGGCGCGTCACCGCGCGAGGTCACCGAACGAGTGGAGGCCGTCGTGGCCGACCTGGACGCCCTGCTCGGCGAACGGCTGCCCGTCCTGCTCGAGATCGCACGCGGTGGGGCCGGGTCCTCGCGCCCGGACCGCGTGCACTAGGGCCGTCGTGGTGCGGTCGATCGGCGGGCTGCCGGGGTCGGACTCCGTCGTCCCCGTGCCGCGGGTGGTCGTGGAGGCCGCCCGGGGCCGCGAGGTCGCCCTGGTCTGGCACAACGAGATCGGCGGCACGACCTTCCGGATCGGACCGGACGAGCACGCCGACGAGTTCGTCAAGGTCCTGCCGCACGCCTACGGCCGGTGGATCGGCAACGAGGCCGCGCGACTGGAGTGGGCGTCACGGTACGTGCGGGTGCCCGAGGTGCTCGACCACGGTGCGGACGACGACGGCGTGTGGCTGCACACCCGTGCCGTCCCCGGGTGGAGTGCCGTCGACCCGCGGTGGCACGACGAACCCCGGACCGCGGTGGTCGCGGTCGGCGAGGGGCTCCGCGCGTTCCACGACACCCTGCCGGTGGACGACTGCCCCTTCGCGTGGTCGACGGCGGCGCGGCTCGACCGTGCTCGTGCGGCGGGTGCCGACACGGATCGCCTGGGCCCGGAGCCGCCCGGTGACCGCGTCGTGGTGTGTCACGGAGACCCGTGCACGCCGAACACGCTCATCGGTGCCGACGGTCGGTGGAGCGGGCACGTCGACCTGGACGCCACGGGTGTCGCGGACCGCTGGGCGGACCTGGCGGTGGCGACGATGGCGCTCGGGTGGAACTACGGGCCCGGGTGGGAGCCGCTGTTCCACGAGGCGTACGGGCTTCCCGACGATCCGGAGCGGACGGCGTGGTACCGGGCGTTGTGGAACGTCGATGTTGATGACGTCTGAGTGCCCAGGGGCGTGCTGTGTCGGCGGGGTCAGATCTTGGGCTTGTTGACGATGGGGTCGCCCCAGTCGGGGAAGTCCGGGAAAACGCCGGGGCGGGACCGGTCGGGGAACGTGACGGTCGAGCGTCCGTAGATGGCATCCGAAAGGGCGTTGCCGTCGTTGGTCCAGAACGGCTCGCTGTAGACGGTGATGGGGTTGTCGCCGTTCTCCTGGGCGGTGTACTGGATCTGCCAGCCGTCGCCGGTGGTGGTGGCCCAGACTTCTTCGTCGCCGGTGATGGTGCGGCGTTCGATGGTCCAGCCCTGTTCGGTGAAGGAGTCGATCATCGGTTGCAGGTCGCGTTCCTGGTCGATCGCGCCGGGTGGGGACCAGAGCCGGGTGCTGCTCATGTCGTAGCTGTTCCTGGTGTCCGAGCCCGGCAAGGGCGCGACACCATCACCCCCTATCCCGGGCAGATCGTCGCCGCCGCCCCACTCCCATTCGCCGTCGTGGACCTGGAGCTGCGCATCCTTGAGGAGCCGTTGCATGTGGTCGTAGTGGTCGCGCAAGGCGTCGAACTCTTGGTGGAGCGACATCTCCGCGACGTCGTCCTGGGTCAGTCCGGCTGCGTCGGTGGGCTTCTGGTCTCCTCCTGCCGCGCACTCGGTCAGCAGTCCCAGGGCCAGGACTGCCGTCGCGATGGTGCGGAGCATCTCAGATCTTGGGCTTGTTGACGATGGGGTCGTCCCACTCCGGGAAATCTGGGTACACACCCGGGCGGGACCGGTCGGGAAACGTGACGGTCGAGCGTCCGTAGATGGCATCCGAAAGCGCGTTGCCGTCGTTGGTCCAGAACAGTTCGCTGTAGACCTCGAGGGTGTAGCGGCCGTTCTCTTGAGCGGTGTAGATGAGTTGCCAGCCATCGCCGGTGTACCCCCGGAGCTCGTGGTCGCCCGTGATGTCGCGTTGCTCGATGGTCCACCCCTGATCGGTGAAGTAGTCGAGCATTGGTTTCAGGTCGCGTTGCTCGCCTGCGGCGCCGGGGGGTGACCAGAGCCGTCCGCTGCGCATGTAGTAGCTGTTCTTCGTGTCCGCGCCCGGCAGCGGGGCGACGCCGTCCCCTCCGATCAGCGGCAGGTCGTCGCCGCCGCCCCACTCCCACTCGCCGTCGTGGACCTGGAGCTGGGCATCCTTGAGGAGCCGTTGCATGTGTTCGTAGTGGTCCCCGAAGGCGTCGAACTCTTGGTGGAGCGACATCTCCGCGACGTCGTCCTGTGTCAGGTCGGCTGCGTCGGTGGGCATCTGGTCTCCTCCTGCTGCGCACCCTGACAACAGCCCGAGGGTCAGGGCTGCCGTCGCGATGGTGCGGAGCATCGATTGCATGGTGTTCATCATGGCTTCCCGGTGGCGATGATCTTCGCGATCGTCCGCTGTGAAGTCGCATCGGGGGACAAGTAGCCGACACCGCCGGCTTCCGGGTACATGTCGTGGCCGGTGACCGCTTTCGTGTCCCGGGCGGATTCCGCACTGAACGTGTCCACGTCGGGCAGATCGCGGGGATCGCTGCGCCCGATCCGGCCGAGGATCGCGGTGTGGTCGTTGGCGCCTTCGGTGGCGTAGACACGGCCCACGTTGAGGTGCTCGGGCAGCGTGGTGTCGGTGAACCCGACTGAGCCGTACGTGACGAACGAGTCCACGCGGTGCCGGGTCTGCGCGAGCGCCTCGGCCGCGGTGGTGGAGCCGTACGAGTGCCCGAGGACCGTGACGGACCGCGGTGCTGTGCCGCGGCTGTCGTGGATGCCGTCGAGGAAGGACGCGAGGTTCGCCCCGCCCGCGTGCGCGCGGTCCTGCCGCGGGACCTCGATGACACCCGGGGCGCGGTACCCGAGCCAGGACACGACCGCGAAGGAGTCTTCCGCGGATCCTCTCTGCCCAGCCGCGAAGAGGAGCTCGTTGGCGGCGCGGACCTTCTCACCCATGCTGTCGAGCGTGGTCATCGCACCCGGCACGTTCACGGTCACGTTGGACGCCGTGTCCAGATCGCCGAGGACGACTGCAGCGACGAGGGCCCCGTTCGAGACGCCGAACCCGACCAGCTGTGCGACCGCTGCCGAGTGTGCCTTCAGGCGACCCGCGAGCTGATCAGCACGGTTGAGTCCGTCGCGGAGCGCGATGACCTGCTCCGTGAACTCATCGAGGCTGACCGCCCCGTACGTGTACGCCAACCCCATCAGCCGGTACAGCCGCTCCGGATCCCGCACGGCTGCGGAGAGGACCGCACGGGACGCGATGTCGCGCTGCGCGGCCGGGACCCCGTCGAGCCCCGCGAACTGCAGCTGCGTGGTGAGCGGCAGCGCGCGGACGTCGGCGTCGGTGAATCCGAGTGCAGCCCAGATCGCTGCGACCTCCGCCGGTGTCAGGGAGGGATCGAGCAGCCGCTGCAGCCCGGGTGGGAGCGTCGAGGCCGCGGCAGCGTCGAGCGCGGTGTTCGCCAGGGAGCCCCCGCCGGCAGCACTGAAGGCGTCCGCGATCCGGTCGACCCAGGACGCGTCCTCAGCGTTCTCGGCGAGGTAGTCGCCGAACCCGCTCGGCAGCGTGGCACCGTCGATGGGGACCCAGCTGCAGCGGCTCGTGAACGCGGTCCAGGCGTTGCGCACCCGGACCAGGTCCTGTTCCGTCGAGGAATCCTGTGCTCGGACGGTCGCGCTGAACTGCCGCAGCCTGGTCGGATCAGCACTGCTGCGTCCGCCGGAGCGACCACTGCCGGTGCGCTGGCGGGACTGGGCGCTGAAGGTGGCGGACACCGGTGACGGGCGCTTCGGTGTGCTGGACGGCTTCGGGTCGAAGACCGCGCTGCCCCAGTCGAGCACAGGTTGCATCGGCACGCCACCGGCGATGCGCACGAGCTCACGGTCGGCTTCGCGTCGCTGCCACGCGGCCAGGTCCGCCGATCGCTGCCGTTCCTCGTCCGCCTGCCGTTGCACGATGCGGAGCTGATCGGCCAAGTCCTCGAGCTCCTTCGCCAGCCGGACGCGGTCGGTGGACTCCGTCACACGGGCCGCCTCGAACAGTCGCGAGTACGCCCCGTCGAAGTCGAGCAGCGCGGCCTCTGCGGTGCTCCGACGCGGTCCGGCGCTGGCCCGCAGCGTCAGTGCCACCTCGACCGCGCAGCCGACCAACCGCGACGCCGCTGCGTCGTCGAACTCGATCCCCATCGTCCCCCCACATTCGAACTGGCCGATGGGGGAAACGTAGCATTTCAGCGGTGCAGTGTGAAATTGTAGCGACGCGACTGTGGGGAACGACGAACCGCCGCCCGCGTGAAGCGGACGGCGGTCGGTGTGCGATCGAGTGAGCTAGAAGGCGACGCCCCGCGCGGACATGAACGGCACCGGGTCGGTCGTGGCGCCGTTGATGTGTACCTCGATGTGGCTGTGGCACCCGGTGGACTGGCCGGTCGAGCCGACGAGCGCGATGAGCTGCCCCGCGGAGACCTGCTGGCCGATGCCGACCCGGAAGCCGCCGTTGACGATGTGGCCGTAGGCCGTCTGGACCCCGTTGCCGTGGTTGATGCGGACGTAGTTGCCGTAGCCGCCGTACCAGCCGACGTAGTCGACGGTGCCGGCCGACGCGGCGACGATGGGCGTCGAGCAGCCGCTGGCCAGGTCGGTGCCGTCGTGCTTGATGACGGTGCCGTAGATCGGGTGCACGCGGTAGCCGTACGGGCTGATGACGTAGCCGCTGGCCGGGCGGACCCAGCCCTGACCGCCACCCGAGCCGGCGGAGCCGCCACTGCCCGAGCCGCTGCTGCCGGAGCCGCCACCGCCGCCGGACGATCCGCCGCCGGCGTTCGCTGCTGCCGCTGCCGCCGCGGCCAGTTCTCGGGCGGCACGGGCTTCGGCCTCGCGCGCGGCCTTCGCCTCAGCTGCCTTGCGGACGCGCTCACCCTTGGCGAACTCGGCCTCGGTCCGGACACGGCCGGAGACCAGGGTTGCGAGCTGGGCGTCGAGCCGGGCCTTGTTCGACTGCTGTTCGTCGTACGCGGTCTGCACGGCGTCGGAGGCGGCCTGTGCCTCTTGCATGCGGGCCTCGGCCTTCGCGGCGAGCCGCTCGAGCTCCCCTGCAGCGCGGTCGGCTTGGGCCTCGAGCGACCGGGTGACACCGGCGTCGACGGCCGCGGCGGCCTGCACACGTTCGGCCTGTTCGGACAGCTTGCTCAGCGCGCCGAGGTCGTAGAGCAGGTCGCGTGCGTCGTCACCCTTGGTGAGCACCGAGGTCGTGACGTCGGCACCGCCCGAGCGGGCCATCTGCGCGGCGAACTGGCCGGCCTGCGCGGCGCTCTGCTCGGCGACCTTCGCGTGTTCGTCCGCCTTCGCGCGAAGCTTCTGCTCTTCTTCCGCCTTTTTCTGCGAGACGTTCTGGGCCTCGTAGAAGACGTCGCCGAGTTCCTTCGCCTTCGCCTGGGCGGCCTCGACCTTGGCGTCGAGGTCGCTGATGATGCCCTTGATCTCGGTGATCTGCCCCTGCTTCGCGGATTCCTTGCCGCGGGCGTTCTTGACCTCGTCCCACGTGGGGTAGGTCACCGCCTGGGCAGTGGGTGCATCGACGACGACCGTGCCGACGAGGCCCGCGAGTGCCAGTCCGGTGACGGCGAGGCGGAGGCGCACGGAGGCACGAGGGGTGCGGTGGCTGGTGGGGCGAGACATCGACCACGAGCCTATACATCCGTACAGAGAAGATCGGACGCCGACGCGCCGCTGTGGACAACTCCTAGAACCCGCGCTCCTGACGGATCTCGTCCGCACTGCCGACCACGTCGCGTCGGAGGACGTCCGCGCCGGAGGTCCCCGCGTAGTCGTAGACGTCGAACCCCGTGCAGTGCGTGATCGTCGCCGGGGCACCGAGGGAGTCCTCGACCGCGGTGGTCCACAGGTCGTGCGACCCGACCACCACGAAGGTCGGGTCGGCGTCCCGGTAGGCCCCGAGGTCGACGAGCCACGGGTACGTGGCGAAGGTGTCGCGGACCTGCAGCAGCTGCACGTTCGTCGCGGAGTACGTGGCGAGCGGCCGCACCGTCCAGAACTGGCCGACCCCGGTGACCGATCGTCCGTCGGCCCAGCGGTCCAGGCAGGACGACGGCGTGTACCGGGCGGTGGCGACGGCGTGCGCGGTGCTCGGGGCGGTGGCGACCCCGGCGGCGAGGACGGCGACGGCGGCGATCGCGACGGTGGCGCGGACCCCGCGGAACGGCCGGTGCACGCGGGTGCGGCGGACCGCGGTGCGCGTGAGCTCGGCCACCGCGACGAGGGCCAGCAGCGGTGCGGTGACGACGGGCTCGAGGTACCGCGGCGTCTCCGACCCGACGAGGACGACCCCGATCGACGCCGCGACGACGGTCACCAGGGGCAACGCGGTCGCGACGAGCACGGTGCGCGCGGTCCGGACCCGCCAGGCCCACACCGTGCCGCCGACGGTGACGAGCACCCCGACGAACATCAGGAACAGCCCGGCGTCGCCCGCCGCCGTGCCGGCTCGCACGTCGGTCAGCGCCGCGAAGAACTGCAGGGTCTCCACCGCGCGCGACGGCCGGACGTAGGTGGACGGGTCGAGTGACACGAAGGGCTGCAGCGGGATCCGCACCAGGTACCCGAGCAGCGACCCGACCGTCACGGTGCCGGACAGCAGCAGCGCGGGACGCCACGGCACCCGGCGCACCGCCGCCAGCAGCACGAGCGTGACCACCACGGGTGCAGCCGACCACGGCACGTACAGCGGGTTCGACGCCGTCGTGCACAACGCCACCAGCCCGAGCACCACGAGCACGACGACCGACGCCCGCCCGACCCGCACGGCGCGGAGCACGAGCACCGCGGTGCCGAGCATCGCCAGCACCACGCCGTAGTAGTACGTCGTCGTCAGCAGCAGGGACGCCAGCTCGAGCGACGTCGCGGTGCCCGACGACTCCGTCAGCACCAGCAGGGTCACGAACGCCACGCTCGCCGCCGACACCGTGATGCGGGCCGCTCGTCCGGCCGACGGCATGAGCTCGTTCGCGGCAGCCCGCACCAGCGCGTACACGGCCAGCAGGACGAGCACCCCGTTCAGCGCCAGCGCCTGCTGCGGGGTGCCCGTGACGAGGGCGCAGAGCAGGTAGACCGGCAACTCGGGGAAGAAGAACAGCGCCGGGGACATCGCCCACTCGAACGGTTGCCCGAGCTGCATCGACCGGTGCACCAGGGGCAGCAGCACCGAGTCGCCGTCGTACCAGAGCAGGGCGACCCGTTCCGTGGCGACGACGTGGCGGAGGGCGATGACGGACAGGGCCAGCGCGACCAGGGCGCCCAGGGCCTCCCGTCCGATCGCCCCGGCCACGCCGCCGGACCGACGGCCGCCGGACGGAGCCGGCGCCACGGCGGTGCGACGCGGTGCTCGGGGCATGTCCCGGAGCGTACCGAGGGCTGCTCGGGACGACCCCACAGGACGGGGGAGCGCGCTGCGAGCCCGACCGGCTACCCTTGTGCGCTGTGACCGACGCGCGCGAACAGTTGATCCAGTACATCTCCTCCGAAGCGGTGTTCCACGGCGACTTCACCCTGACCAGCGGGAAGAAGGCGACGTACTACATCGACCTGCGGAAGGTCAGCCTGGACCACCGGGTCGCGCCGCTGATCGGTCAGGTCATGACCGAGCTCGTGCAGCAGGTGCCGGACGTCTCGGCCGTCGGCGGACTCACCATGGGCGCCGACCCCATCGCCAGCGCCGTGCTGCACCAGGCTGCCGCACAGGGCCTGACCTACGACGCCTTCGTCGTCCGCAAGGAGCCCAAGGACCACGGCCGCGGCAAGCAGGTCGAGGGCCCGGACCTGAAGGGCAAGCGCGTCGTCGTGCTCGAGGACACCTCCACCACGGGCGGCTCGCCGCTCAAGGCGGCCGAAGCGCTCGAGCGTGAGGGCGCGATCATCGCCGCCGTCGCGGTCGTCGTCGACCGCGACACCGGCGCCAAGGAGACCATCGAGGCAGCCGGGTACCCCTACTTCGCAGCCATCGGGTTGGCTGATCTGGGGCTGACCGCGTGAGCGGGGAGCGTCCGGACGACGCGCGCGACCCCGAGGACACGGCCGGCCCCGCAGCGGCGGCCGACGGTGCCGACGGGGTGGACGGCCAGGAGGCCCGGCGCGCGTCCGACCCGGACGCTCCGTTCCACGGTCTCCGCAGCGCCGCGGACATCTTCGGCGCCCCGCGGGGCGAGGAGGACTGGCCCTCGCGACGGGAGCGCCGCGAGGCCGAGCGCACCGCGCGCGAGACGGGCGCACCGTTGCCGGAGCCGTTCGAGGCTGCGACCCCTGAGGCCTCGGCCCCCGAGGCACCCACCGCACCTGCTGCTCCGGTGCTGGACGACGGCGCGACGCAGGCCATCTCGATGCCCGAGCAGCTGTCGGCGCCGTCCGAGAGCCCGGACGCCGCCGCCGAGCACGAGCGCTCCACCCTGCACGACCGCATCCCGCCGGCCGCCGTCGTGCCGCCGAACCCCACCGCGCCGCACCCCTCGTCGATCGTGCTGCCGACCGCGCAGACCCACCGCGACGAGCGCGCCGCGGCGTCGCAGGCCATCGAGGACGAACGTCGCCGCGTCGACCCGTTCGGCGAGGGCCGTGCCGACGTCGACTGGCTCGGCCGTGCGACTGGTTCCGGCGCACCCGTCCCGCCCACCGGGCCCGTCGTGCACCAGCCGCTCGGCGTCGAGAACGTGCTGCCCCCGTCCGAGGAGCCGCCGAGCTTCACCGACCTGCTCCGGATCGCCGGCACGGGGTCCGTGCCCACGCAGGGCGCCGGACCGGACCGGCCGTTCGACTGGGCCATCCGCGACGACGAGACCGGCGAGGTCCCGACGGCCCTGACCGGCGACTCGTTCGACACGACGGCGTTCGGTGGCGGCGGTTCGTGGTCGTTGGCGGACGAGACCGATGCCGATGCCGAGGTCGTCTCCGGCGAGGTCGACACCCCGGTCGACGGGGTGCCGCAGGCGCTTCGGACGTTCCCGGTGCCCCCGGCCGTGCCGAATGCTGCTGCGGCGGCTGCGGTGTCACCTGCTGCTGTGCCACCGGCTGCTGCCGTGCCGCCAGCTGCTGTGCCGCCGGCGGTTCCCGGTGACGGGCCGCTGGCTCCCGCGGAGCCGACCGAGGCCCCGGACGCGACCCGCTCCGCTGCCGAGGGTGACGGGGCGGACGCGGCCACGGGCCTCCCGGACGCCGCGACCACCGCACTGCCGGTCGCCGGGACGCCCTGGTGGTCCGAACCCGACGCGACCGTGCCGCCGACCGCTGCGCCGCCCCTCGTCGAGCCCGCTGCGTCGCCCGCGTACCCGGCGCACCTGCCGCCCGCGGTGGGCCAGGACCTGGACGCCGTCCTCGGCCTGCGCCGGGACGACACGGGGGCGCAGCCCACGGCGTTGCCGGCCGCGGCGCCGGACGAGCTGGACCAGTCCGAGTGGGACGGCCGCGAGACCAGCGACACGAGTGCGATCAAGGACTTGTTCGGCACCGAGGCCGTCGGGCAGCTCGGTGGCACGGGGTACGACCCGGAGGACACCGGGACGCGGATGATGCCGGCGGCCGCGGTGCCGTCGGCTGCTGCCGGTGCCGGTGCCGGGGCGTCGTCGCCTGCGCCCGTGTCATCCAGCCCGCCGGTCGAGCGCGACAACTTCATCAACCAGGGTGCGGCGCGCCTGCGGAGCGAGGGCAAGCGCGGCAAGCAGCTGCTCGTCTACGGCTCGATCGCCCTGATCGTCGTGCTCATCGTCCTGGTGTTCCTGCTGTCGAAGTGGATCCTCGGGAACAACATCTCCGACCAGGAGATCGCGCCGACGAAGTCCCCGGCGGCAGCGTCATCGGCTCCGGCGACTCCTTCGACTGCGGCGTCTGCCGCTCCCTCGGACGAGGCCGCTGCTCCGGCTGCGACGCTCCAGTTCGCCACCACGCCCGCGCTGCCGGGCGAGCACGCCTGGACCGACCTGGCCGGCGGGGAGTGCCTGTCGCCGTTCACCAACGCCTGGGCGCAGAGCTTCACGGTCGTCGACTGCGCGACGCCGCACATCGGGCAGCTCACCGCACGGATCGCCGTCGACGGGGACGCCTACCCGGGGGCCGAGGCCCTCGCGACGCAGGCGGCCGACCAGTGCCAGTCGGACGCGGCCCTGAACGCCTCGGCGGCTGCGGCCGTCGGGGACGTGCAGGTGCAGGGGTCGTACGCGCCGGACCAGGCGACGTGGGACCAGGGCGACCGGTTCATCTCGTGCTTCGTGACCCGGTCGTCGGGGCAGGAGCTCACGGCGTCGTTGGCGCCGGGGGCGTAGGGCGGCTGCTGCGGCGGCGGCGGCGGCTGCGGCGGTCGACGTGGAACGACACCGTCGACGTCGTACGACATCGATGTCGTCGCCCGTTGCCCGCCGGTGATGCCCGCGTGTGCAACGAACGACATCCCCGACGTCGTGCGACGTCGAGGATGTCGTTCGGGGTCGAGGCGGGCGCGGGTCAGGCGGCCGCGGGGACCTTCGCCGACACGTCGGACAGGGTCTGCAGCTCGTCGGCGCTGAGCTCGAGCTCCGCCGAGGCCAACAGCGCCGGCAGCTGCTCGGTGTTGCGGGCGCTGGCGATCGGCGCGACGACGTCCGGCTGCGCCTGCAGCCACGCCAGGGCGACGGTCGCGAGCTCCGTGTCGCGGGCCTCGGCGATGGTGGACAGGGCGTCGACCACGGCGAGTCCCTCGTCGTTGAAGTAGCCCGAGACCTGGCCCTCGCGGTCCTTACCGGCGAAGTCCTCCTTCGAGCGGTACTTGCCGGTCAGGAACCCGGCGGCGAGAGCGAAGTACGGCACGACGCCGAGGCCGTGCGCGTGGGCGAGCGGTGCGATGTCGGACTCGTACGGCTCGCGGGTGACGAGGTTGTGGTGCGGCTGGATCGCGACCGGCTGCGCGAGGCCGTTCTCGGTCGCGATGCGGATCCACTCCTCGGCGCGGTCCTTCGAGTAGTTCGAGATCGCGGTGTAGCGGACGATGCCGTCCGTGACGAGCTGGTCGAAGGCGCGGACGGTCTCCTCGAGCGGGGTCGACTGGTCGTCGAAGTGCGCGTAGTACAGGTCGATCCGGTCGGTGCCGAGGCGCTGCAGGCTGGCACGGGCGGCAGCGGCGACGGTGTCCGCGCCGAGGCCCTGGAACTGCGGGTGCTGCGAGCCCTTCGTGGCGATGACGACGTCGTCACGCTTGCCCGAGGCCGCGAGCCACGAACCGATGACCCGCTCGGACTCGCCGCCCTCGTTGCCGGGGGCCCACGCGGAGTACACGTCGGCGGTGTCGATGAAGTCGCCGCCCGCCGCGGTGTAGGCGTCGAGGACCTGGTGGGAGGTCGACTCGTCCGCCGTCCACCCGAAGACGTTGCCGCCGAGGGCGAGGGGGAACACGTGGAGGTCGCTGGTGCCGATGCGGGGCATACGGGGGTCCTTTCGTGGTCGGGCGAGCGGTCCTCGATGCGAACCGCTCCTCGGCCGACGCTATGCCCCGAGGCTTGACACGGCCCCGGTGGCAGCGGGTTGCATGGACCCATGACCGCACTCACCGATGCCCTCGCCGACCCCCGTTCCTCGGTGCGGCTGCAGGCCGTGATGGCCGCCGGGACCACCCCGGATGCGGCCGACCTCGACGTGCTCGTCGAGCAGTGCGCCGTCGAGCCGGACTTCTTCGTCCGCGACATGCTCACCTGGGCGCTGACCCGGCACCCGTCGGCCGACGTCGTCGCGCGGGTGGTCCCGTCGCTCACCCGTTCCGAGCCGCAGGCCCGCAGTCAGGCGTTGCACACCCTGTCGAAGGTCGGCGACCCGTCGGCTTGGCCGTCCGTGCGCCCGTTGCTGGCGGACCACGACGACGACGTGCTCCGCGCCGCCTGGCGGACCGCCGTCGCGCTCGTGCCCGACGACGAGCGGGGCGACCTGGCCCGGACGTTGGCGGTGCAGCTCGGGGTCGGTCCGCGCGAACGGCGGCTCAGCCTGTCGCGGGCACTGGTCGGGTTGGGCGAGGAGACGGTGGCGCCGGTGCTCGCAGCGGCTGCAGCCCGGGGCTCCGACGCCGTGCGGGACCACGTCGCCGACACGGAGCGGCTGTTGCACGACCCGGACGCTGCGTCCGCGCTCGCCCTCGAACGGGCTCGGCGCGAGGTGGCGCTCGGCCGCACCCGGTCCGCCAAGGGCTAGGGCCGGTGGGCGCGCCCGGCTGGGCGGGTCGAGTGGTCGAGAACCGTCGGCGTTGCGGTGGTGGGGCGGGCGCGTCGCGCGGTCACGAAACCCCGTGCCCTGGGCGCCGAGTGGTCGTGAACCGTCGGTCGCGGGGCTGTCGGGCGGCGGTCCCTGGCCGCTCGGCGGACGTGAGCGGGGTGTCGTGACCAGTGGGGGCGACGGACGGGAGGCGCGTGGCGGCCGCGCACCGGGCCTCCCGTCCGACACCACGCGCGTTCGCGGGCCGCGGTGCGGTCGCGACGCCCCGTGCCCTGGGCGCCGAGTGGTCGTGAACCGTCGGTTGCGGGGCTGCCGGGCGACAGATGGTGACCGCTCGGCGGACGTGAGCGGGGTGGCGCGGGCGGGCCCGCTCAGTCGGCGTCGGGAGCGAGCCAGATCGCGGTCGCGGCGGCGGCGGGCAGGTCGACGAGCGCCTCGGCGCCGTCCGCCCCACGTCGGGAGACCGCGATGACGCCGGCGTAGTCCCGCACCCGCTCGACCCGCAGGTGGGTGCCGAGGCCGACCCCGAGCTCGTCGAAGTACCGCAGCAGCGAGGGGTCGTCGTCGGACACCCGGTCGACGGTGCCGCACGCGCCGGGCTCGATCGCACCGAGCAGCGTGCCGAGCGTGGCGGGCACGGTGCCGTCCGCGGCAGGGATCGGGTCGCCGTGCGGGTCGTGGGTCGGGTGCCCGAGGTCGGCGTCGACCCGGTCGAGGAACCGCTCCGACACCGCGTGCTCGAGCGCCTCGGCCTCGGTGTGGACCTCGTCCCACGTGTAGCCGAGGCGGGACACCAGGAACGACTCGATCAGCCGGTGCCGCCGGACCATCGCGACCGCGACCTGCTGCCCGAGCGGGGTGAGCACGACGCCGTAGTACGGGGTGTGCTCGATGAGGCCGTCGCGGTCGAGCTTCTTGAGGTTGCCGGACACCGTCGAGGCCGACACCTTCAGCGTCGCCGCGATGTCCCGCGTGGCCAGTCCGGCGCCGCCGCGCTCCCCGGCCTTCCAGATGAGCTTGACGTAGTCCTCGGCCATGGTCGACAACGAGGGCAGGCGCATACCGCCAATCGTACGGCTGCACTGGTACAACCGGGACGTGCACCAACCCCGTCGTCGCCGCTGGCCGGTCCCGCCCTCGCTGCTCATCGGCCTCGCGCCCCTCGTGGTCTTCGCGGCGATCAGCGCGTGGCGGTCACGGCCGAGCGACGACTACCCGACGCTCGGCCAGACGGTCGACAGCGTCGTCCGCGCCCTGGTGATCCCCGAGGGCATCGCCGCCGTCGCGCTCGCCGTGGTCGTCACCGGGCTCGGGTGGTGGCGGATCGCGACCGTCGACCGCACCCGGACGCCGCTGCGCTGGTCCGCGCTCGCACCGGCGCTGGTGCTCGTGGTCTGCCTGGTGCGGCTGCCCCTGATCGACTGGACGGCGCTGCCCGCGCACTACTTCCTGCTGCTCACCGTCGGAGTGCTGTTCGTCGGGGTGTTCGAGGAGCTGATGGCCCGGGGCATGCTCCTGGTCGGCCTCCGTCGCCGGGTGCCCGAGTTCGGGGTGTGGGCGCTGTCGTGCGTGCTGTTCGGGCTGCTGCACCTGCTCAACGCGCTCGCCGGGGCCGGGATCGGACCGACGATGATCCAGGTCGTGTTCGCGGCGTCGTTCGGTTCCACGCTGTACGTCGCTCGCCGAGTGACCGGTTCGCTGCTCGTCCCGGTGCTGCTGCACGCGTTCTGGGACTTCGGGTCGATCGGGTACTCCGCGACCGCTGACCCATCGGACACGGGTCGCGTCGTGGTGCTCGGCCTGATCGGGCTGTTCTCGTTCGCCGTCCTGGCGTTCGGGATCGTCGCGGGCGGCATGGTCGCGTGGCGTGACGACCGGCCGCGTCGCCTGGCGAAGCGGTGGCGTTCGGTGCCGCCGATGGCGGCCTTCGCCCTGGAGGCCCGTGGCGACCTGGCAGCGCCGGCCCCGGCCCGGTAGCCGCCCGGCTCCAGAGCCCGGCGCGCGCCGGCGCGCGCAGCGCAGAGCCCGGCGCGCTTCCGCGCGGCACAACCAAAGTGCGTCCGAACCGCGCGGAAACGCGGCGCGGATGCACTTTGGTTGTGCGCGGCGCCCGGCGCGCTTCCGCGCCCGGTGGGGAGCCGTCCGTCAGGGCTTGCGACCGACGGCGAAGACCCGACGGAACGGGTACACGGTGCCGTGGGTGCTCGCCGGGTACGCCTCGCGCAGCGCCGCCCGGTACTGCTCGACGTACTCCGCCGTCAGCGCACCGGAGGGGTCGGCGGCGTCGAGGGCAGCCAGTGCCGGTCGCAGCCCGGTACCGCGGACCCAGTCGAGCACCGGGTCCTCGCCCGGCAGCAGCTGCGCGTAGGTCGTCTCCCACGCGCGCGCCGCGAACCCGGCGTCGAGCATGATGCCGAGGTAGCCGGCGGGGTCGAGCACCGGGTCCTCGCGCAGGACACCGTCGAGCGCTGACGCCCAGGGACCGGAGGCCCCGATAGACCGCATCAAGGCGTGCGACGGGGACCCGAAGTTGCCCGGCACCTGCATCGCGAACCACGATCCGGACGGCATCGCGTCGAGCCACCGCGGCAGCAGCTCCACGTGCGACGGCACCCACTGCAGCGCCGCGTTCGTCACGACCACGTCGTCGGTCGGCCCGGGCGTCCAGTCCTCGATCGCACCGAGCTCGAACGACAGGTTCGGCAGGCCCGCCAGAGCGGGGTCGGCCGCAGCCGACGCGAGCATCTCCGCCGAGCTGTCGATCCCGACCACCGGCGACGAAGGCCACCGCGCTGCCAGCGTGGCGGTGAGGGACCCGGGACCGCAGCCCAGGTCGACGACGCGACGCGGGGCCTCCCGTCCATCGTCCGCTGGCCACGCGACCTGCGCGACCAGGTCGTGGAACGGACGCCCGCGGTCGTCCGCGAACGCGGCGTACCGCGACGGGTCCCAGCGCATCGCTACAGCTCGACCTCGAAGGGGGCGGTGCGCACGAGTTCGTGCACGCCGGAGATGACCTCGCTCGGACGGAACGGGTAGCGGTCGATCTCGGCCTGGTCGCTGATGCCCGTCATCACGAGGACGGTGTGCAGCCCCGCCTCGATGCCGGCCTGCACGTCGGTGTCCATCCGGTCGCCGATCATGCCGGTGTTCTCGGAGTGCGCGCCGATGCGGTTCATCGCCGAGCGGAACATCATCGGGTTCGGCTTGCCGACCACGTACGGCTGCTTGCCGGTCGCCTTCTCGATCATCGCGGCGATCGCGCCCGTGGCGGGCAGGACGCCCTCGGCTGACGGGCCGGTGGCGTCGGGGTTGGTGACGATGAAGCGGGCGCCGTCGCGGATCAGGCGGACGGCCTTGGTGATCGCCTCGAACGAGTAGTTGCGGGTCTCGCCGACGACGACGTAGTCGGGGGCGGTCTCGGTCATGATGAACCCGGCTTCGTGCAGGGCGGTGGTCATGCCGGCCTCGCCGATGACGAACGCGGAGCCGCCGGGCATCTGGGACTTGCAGAAGTCGGCCGTGGCGAGGGCGCTCGTCCAGATGCGCTCCTCGGGGACGTGCAGGCCCGAGCTCCGGAGCCGGGCGCTGAGGTCACGCGGCGTGAAGATCGAGTTGTTCGTCAGGACGAGGAACTCGGTGCCCTCGTCGAGCCACTGCTGGATGAGCTCGGGGGCACCGGGGAGGGCCTGGTTCTCGTGGACGAGCACGCCGTCCATGTCGGTCAGCCAGCACTCGACGTCGTCGCGGGTCGCCATGGCTTCACCCTACTGCGCACGGCCGACGGGCCGGCCCGTCAGACGGGTTCCTTCGAAGGGGCCGGGAGGCGCGGATCGGCTCTTGCGCGTCGCCTCCGGACCCGAGATGGTCG
The DNA here is from genome assembly GCF_013204965.1 of Curtobacterium sp. VKM Ac-2861. NCBI lineage: Bacteria > Bacillati > Actinomycetota > Actinomycetes > Micrococcales > Microbacteriaceae > Curtobacterium > Curtobacterium sp. VKM Ac-2861. The sequence continues at coordinate 193,141 of NZ_JABMLA010000005.1, read as the reverse complement.
AGTCACCGAACGCCACTCGGCTTTGCCCTAGGCTTTTCGGGACACGTACCGAATCAAGGAGAACCCGCCGTGCTCGTCGAACCCGGATCCCCGACCGCCACGCCCCGCCCCGCTGCGGTGCCGGACCTGGAAGCGGCTCCCGATCTGGTCGAGGCGACACCGCGACGACGACGGGGCCGGCCCAACGTCCTGAGCCGCGAGCAGGTGATCGACGCCGCGACGGCGATCGCGAACGAGGACGGCCTCGACCGCCTGTCGTTCCGTGCGCTCGGGGTGCGGCTCGGCGTCGCGCCGATGACCGTGCACCGGACCATCGGCGGCCTCGACGACCTGCACGGTGAACTCGTCCGTCGCACCGTCGACGAGTTCACCGCCACCTTCGTCTGGCCGGACGAGTGGCACGCCGTGGTGCGCACCTTCGCCACGACGTTCCGCGACCTGATGCGCACCCACCCCCTGGTGCTCGAGTCGCACAGCCGGCGCGGGGCCCTGGTGTCCACCGAGTCCGACGCCGTCGTGGCGAAGGTCGTCGGGGCGCTCCGTTCTGCCGGGCTGCCCGATGCCGAGGCGATGTACGCGTTCTTCGTCGTGTACGACTTCGTGGTCGGGCACACCTCGGTGGAGATCGGGCGGGGCGATGCCGAGGCCGGGCGTCCCGAGCGGCACGCGCTCGTCGGGGAGCTCCTGGGGGAGCACTCGTACGACGCACGCTTCGCGCTCGGGCTCGACGTCCTCATCGCCGGGATCGAATCGCGCGTCCGCTGAATTTCGGTACGCTTCCCAACAAAAAAAGATGTGAGATACCGTCTTTCACGATGTCCACTCAGTACCAATCCCCACAGTCTTCCGTTCCGCAGCCCTACGGTTCCGTCCCGCACCGCACGAACACCCTCGCGATCATCTCGCTCGTCGCGGCGTTCGTCGCACCGCTGATCGGGTTCATCCTCGGTCTCGTCGCGATGTCGCAGGCGCGCAGACGATCCGAGGGGGGCCGCGGCCTCGCGCTCGCCGCGGTCATCGTCGGTGGGGTGGTCACGCTGCTGTACATCGGGCTGTTCGTGACGATCGCGGTCCTCGCGGCGAACGCCCCCGATCCGACGTACTCGTACTGACCGACCACGCACGTCGATCATGAGCACCACCGATCCGGCCGCCGCCCTCCGTGCGAAGGCCGCCGCGCAGCAGGGCAGCGCCCGTGCACTGGTCATGACGATCGTGTGGGCGGCGCTCCTGCTCGCCGTCGGCGTCGTCGTCGGGTACGCGCTCGGGTCCGTCCTCGGCACCATCCGGGACATGACCGTCAACAGCGTGTTCTCGGACACGCCGGACCCGGAGTACCCGTGGTGGGCGATGCCCGTCGCGGTCACGGGGTCGGTCGTCACGCTGGGCATGTACTCGAAGTGGAACCACCGCTTCGCAGGCCGGGCGTCGGAGTTCGTCGGGGTGGGACCGGTGAGCATCTGGCTCGTCGGCGCCGCAGCCGGGCTCTGGTGGACGACCGCGACGCAGTGGGCGCCCGTCGACCGCGTCGGGACCACCGTCGACCCGGCGTTCGGCCGCGACGAAGTCTGGGGCATCGGCGGCTGGATCTGGTACGCCGCTGCGTGGTGGATCCCCGCACTGGTCACCGCGCTGGCGCTGGTCGCCCTGATCGGCGGGACGGTTGCACGCCGCGGGCAGGGCGGCCGACGCGGTCGGCTCGAACAGCTGCTGCGTGCGGGGCGCCGGGTCGACGGGATCGTCACCGCGGTCAGCGGCTCGACCGCCCACGACGCCTCCTTCACGCTGCTGCGCTGGACCTTCACGTTCACGGACCTCCAGGGACAACAGCGCTGGGTCGACCGGACCGAGGGGTTCGGCGACGGAACCGGCCCGGTGCTCGGAGCGACCGTCGTCGTCGTGTTCGACCCGACCCGTCCGAGTGATCGGAAGCGCATCTTCGCGGCGACGAACGCCGGTGCCGTGCCGGAGGACTTCCTCCGCCCGGGTACGCAGTGACACCGTGACGCGGCGGGCGTTCGGCTGGACCACGTTCGTCGGACTCGCGCCGACCGGCCCGGTTCGCCGCGGCTCTACCCTGGAGGCGTGACCGACGAGCCCGCCCCGACGCACGAACTGACGACGAACGGCGTCGGCCCGCACCCGGAGCCCTGGCCGGACGACCCACGGCTCGACCCGGAGCTGCTGGCGGCGGGGGACTCGCGGAACGTGCTCGACCACTTCCGGTACTGGTCGATGGACGCCATCGTCGCCGAGCTCGACACCCGCCGGCACGCGTTCGACGTGGCGATCGAGAACTGGCAGCACGACCTGAACATCGGGTCGATCGTGCGGAGCGCCAACGCGTTCATGGCCGGCACCGTGCACATCATCGGGCGGCGGCGCTGGAACAAGCGCGGCGCGATGGTGACCGACCGGTACCAGCACGTCCGGTACCACCCCGACGTGCAGGCGTTCCTGGCCGCGATGGCCGAGGAGCAGCGCCCGGTGATCGCGATCGACAACACCCCCGGCGCCGATCGCATCGAGACCGCGGCGATCCCGGAGCGGTGCGTGTTCCTGTTCGGCCAGGAGGGCCCCGGGCTCACCGACGCCGCGGTGGCCGGTGCGTCCGGGCACCTGGAGATCACGCAGTTCGGGTCGACGCGGAGCATCAATGCCTCGGCGGCGGCTGCGATCGTCATGCACAGCTGGATCGTGCAGCACGCGGCGCCTGCCGACGCGACTTCGTGAGCAGAAATGGTCGGGTACGGGCCCTGGACCCGACCATTTCTGCTCACGAGGCGGGCGTGACGGACGCGGGACGGGCCTCCCGTCAGCCGCGTCAGCGCGGGGCGGTCGTGCGGCGAGCGACCAGGCGGGGCTCGACCAGGGACTCGGTGGCGGCCAGCCCCGGGTCGGCGATGCGGGCGAGCAGGCGCTCGCCGGCGCCGCGGCCGATCTCGACGCTGCGGTCGTCGATGCTCGTCAGGCCGACGTAGCGCGTGGCGGCGACGGGGGTGTCGTCGTAGCCGATGACGGAGACGTCCTCGGGGACCCGGAGTCCGCGTTCGGCGAGTTCGGACAGTGCTCCGAGGGCCATCACGTCGTTGGCGGCGAACACCGCGGTGACGTCGGGGTGCTCGTCGAGCAGGGCGCCGAGGGCGCGGGAGCCGGCCTCTTCGGTGGGTTCGCCGGGCAGGACCACGACGGCGGGACTTGCACCCGCACTGGCCGCGACGGTTGCCTCGAACCCTGCGCGGCGTTCCTTCGACGCCGCCGAGCTCGCCCCCACGAAGCCGAGCCGCGTGTGGCCCAGCGCGAGCAGGTGCTCCGCCGCCATCCCGCCGCCGGCCCGGTCGTCGTTCGCCACGGTGTCCGCGCGGGGGATCGACACGCGCCCGCCGGCGATGACGACCGGCATCGAGGCCGGGATCGCCAGGTCGGTGTCGGGTTCGCCGGCGATGACGATGCCCTCGACGCGCATGGACAGGAAGCCCTCGACCGGCGAGGCGTCGAGCCCCGTGTTCAGGAACCGGTCCGCGACGACGAGACGGTGACCCTGGTCCTGCAGGGCCTCGCGCAGCCCTGTGAGCAGGTCGACGAACCACTGGTTCCGGAAGTCGTCGAGGACCACGCCGACGGTGCGGCTGCGGGTGCCGGCGAGGGACACCGCGGCGGTGGAGGGCCGGTAGTCGAGCTCCTGGATCGCCGTGAGCACGGCGGCCCGGCGCTGGTCACTGACCCGGGGGGAGCGCTGCAGCACCAGGGAGACGAGGGACTTCGAGACCCCGGCGCGCGCGGCGACGTCGTAGATGGTCGCGGGTTTGCCGTCTCCCATGATGCGCTTCGACCTCCGTTGGTTCGTCCGTCGATCGTAGCGGGCGGCGGGGTTCCGTTCGGTGCGTCGAGTGAGCAGAAGACGACGGGTGCTGGATGCTCACCCGTCTTCTTCTGCTCACTCGGTGCGCGGTGCGAGTCCTCCACACGGGAGGCGCGGTGTGCGTTGTGCACAGAACAAACGTTCGGCCTGCGGAGGCGGGGCGCGGGGCGCGAGCGTGGTGCGCATGCAACCACGCGCACTTCCGCCATCGCTCCGCGGGCGAGCGTTCGACGTCGGAGCCGCTGACCGTGCGGGTGTTCCGCGTGAACGGCTCCAGCGCCGAGACCTCGTCTGCCCGACGCGGTCCATCCGCTGGGCGCGTGACCGTCAGCCGGACCAAGTCCAGCGAATCCAGGCACTGCGACCGGTCCTGTTGCCTGGCCAGTTCATCAGCCACCTGTCGGCCGCAGTCCTGTGGGGGCTCCCGATCATGTGCTCTGACGACGATCCGGTCCACATCACGAGCGTGCTGCCGCAGACCCAAGCCCGTCGGAGCGGGGTGGTCGGGCACCGCATCGCGGCAGAGCGCGCGTCGGTCCGACTTCGTCGCGGCATGCCGGCGAGCGCGCCTGACGCGGTCTGGGTCGAGTGCGGCGCGATGCTCGACGCCGACGAGCTGGTCGTGCTCGGCGACGCGATCGTCACCGAGCGCCGCTGTGCGACGACTCCGGGCGACCTCGCCGTCGCGCTCGCCGCAGCCGGCACCCGCCGTGGCGTCCGCAAGCTGCGGACGGCACTCGAACTCGTGCGGGTCGGTGCTGGCTCACCGCAGGAGACCCGGGCGCGACTGACGATCGTGCGCGCCGGATTGCCCGAGCCGGAGCTGCAGGTCGACGTGCTCGACGAGGCAGGGCGGTTCGTGGGGCGCGTCGACATGGCGTACCCGGAGCAGCGCATCGTCATCGAGTACGAGGGGGACCAGCACCGGACCGACGCCGAGCAGTGGGGTCGTGATCTGCGGCGCTACCGCGAGATGGAGCGGCTCGGCTGGGCGGTCGTGCGGTGGACGAAGTCGGACCTGGGCGTGCACGTGTCCGGCGCCGTCGACCACCTGAGGGAGCTGCTTGCGCATCGGACTCGTCTCGCTCCTCGCTCCGGTCGCACCGAGTGAGCAGAAGACGACGGGTCGCCTCGGGCCACTCGTCGTCTTCTGCTCACTCGGCGAACGCGGGGCGCGCGACGCTGCCGCGCCGCGCGCCCCCGCTACCCGATCAGGCTCGGGCGCAGGTCGCGCAGCGTGCGGGAGCGGGTCTGCCGCGCCGTGACCACGAAGGACACGAGCAGCGCCCCGAGCAGCCAGCAGAGCAGCACGCCCGCGTCGGACCACGCGGCGCCGAGGTTCCCGCCGTACATCGTCTGCCGGATCGCGTCGACCGAGTACGTCATCGGCAGCGCGAAGTGCAGCGCCGCCAACGGTCCGGGCAGCGTCTGCCACGGGAACGTGCCGCCGGCGGTGACGAGCTGCACGAGCATGAGCACCAGGCCGAGGAACTGTCCCACCGACCCGAGCAGCACGTTGAGCGCCATGATGACCGCCGCGAACGTCGCCGAGGCCAGCACCATGATCCCGATCGTGCCGCCGACGTGCACCACGTTGAGGTCGAGGGCGAAGCGCACGATGAAGAACAGCGCGACCATCTGCACCAGGCCGAGCAGCGCCGGGGTCAGCCAGCCGCCGAACACCACCGCGAGGGGCTTCCGCACCGCGGTGATCGCCCGCTTCGAGATCGGCTTGAGGATGAGGAACAGCGCGTACATGCCGATCCAGGCCGCGAGCGAGATGAAGAACGGCGCGAGGCCGGCGCCGTAGTTCGACGCGGCGGCGACGTTGTCGTCCCCGACCTTCACCGGGTCGGAGATGACCGAGGCCTGCGACTCGCGCTCCGAGGCGTTCGACGCGGGGATCTTCGTGCGGCCCTCGTCGAGCGACGCGGCGAGCTTCGATGACCCGGTCTTGAGCTTGTCCAAGCCGGAGACGAGCGACGAAGCACCCTCGTCGGCGGACGCTGCGCCAGTCGCGAGCGACGAAGCACCCGACGACAGCGTGGGTGCGGCGGACGCGAGCGCAGACGTGCCGTCTGCGACCTTCGAGGCACCCGTTGCGAGCGTCGACGCACCGTCCGCCGCCGACGAGATGCCCGAGGTCAACGTCGGCGCCGCTGCGGCCAGCTTCGACGTCCCGGCGGCGAGCGTGTCGGAGCCGTCCGAGAGCTGCTGGATGCCACTCGTCAGCGACGGAGCCTTCTCGGCGAGCTGCGACGCTCCGGCGGACACCTGCGCGCTGCCGGTCTTGAGCTTCTGCAGGTTGCCGGACAGCGCTCCGGCACCGGTGCCGAGATCGGCACTGCCGGTCTGCAGGTCGTCGAGCCCGGCGAGCAGCTGGGTCTTCTGCTCCGCGGTGAGCACCGTCGACGCCTGCACGACGGGCTTCAGCGATGCGACGAGTTCCGGCGACTGCGCGGAGAGCTGCTGGACGCCCGCGATGAACGGTGCGGCCTTGTCGGCCAGCTCGGCGTTGCCGCTGGCGACCTGCGACGCACCGGACGCGAGCGTCGCCGAGTCCGTAGGCAGGGTCGACGTCTGGTCGCGGAGCTGGTGCAGTCCGGTCTGCAGCTGCTGCGCCCCACTGTCCAACTGCTGCGTCTGCGACGGCAGCGCCGCCGTCTGCTGCTGCGCACTCGTCAGCCCTGAGGCGAGCGTGGAAACACCCGACGCCACCTGCTGCGCCCCGCTGTCCAGCTGCTTGGTCTGGGACGGCAACGACGCCGTGCCGGAGGCGAGTTCTGCTGCGCCGGACGACAGCTTGCCGGTGCCGTCCGCCAGCTTGCGGGCCCCCGAGTCCGCCTTCGCGGTGCCGGACGCGAGCTCATCGGCCCCGTCGACGGCGTCGCCGAGGCTGTCGCGGACGTCGGCGAGCCCGACGAGCAGGGTCTTCGCCGCCTGCTTGCCGACGCGCTCGGCGACGGCGGTGCGCATGGTCTTGCCGGCCTGCTCCGCGATCGTCGAGGCCAGGTACGAGTTCGTGTCGGCCGTCGTCATGACGAGCTTCGCCTGCGTCGGGTCGTCGGACTGCGCGGACACCAGGTGCTCGGAGAAGTCGTGCGGGATCGTGACGACGAAGTCGTAGGTGCCGTTCCGCACGCCGGAGCGCGCGTCGGCGGCGCTGGTCTTCGTCCACTTGAAGTCGGCGCCGTCGATCGCCTCCTTCGTGACGTCGGTGCCGTAGTCGACCTGGTCGCCGTCGAGGGTGGCCCCGGCGTCGAGGTTCACGATCGCCGCGGGGATCTGGTCGAGCTTGGCGTACGGGTCGCGGTTCGCCCACAGGTACGCGCCGCCGTACAGCAGCGGCACGATCATCAGGGCGATGAACGCCAGTCGTGCGAGCGGGGTCGCGGTGAGTCGCGCCAGTTCGGCGCGGACGAGCGAGGTGGTGGTCACGGGGTTGCCTCCGTCGGGACGGTTGCGGATTCTGCGGTGACGGAAGGGCCGGACGGGAGGCCCGGCTCGGTTCCGTCGGACAGGGCCGCGTCGTCGGGACCCTCGGTCTGGGGCGCGTCCTGCGCCGCGGCGCCGTCGTGCGTCTGGACGGTTTCGGTCGCCCGGATGGTTTCGGTCGTGTCGACGGTGTCGAGCAGGGCCTCGACGGTCGCGGCTGCGGCCTTCGAGGTGACGAGCACGACGGTCACGCCGCGTCGGGCGACGTCGCGGAGGACCGCGAACCACTCCTCGACGGCGCCGCCGTGCCGCTCGGGCGCGGTGACGACGAGGCCGGTGACGCCGTCGCGGAGCAGGGCGAGCTCGACGAGCAGTCGGACGCGCACGGCGGTCGGCACCCGCTGGACCGGGGTGTCGGCGTAGTGGCGCAGGCCGAGTTCCTCGAGCACGGTGTCGACGTGGTCGCGCGAGGGGCGCTGGGCGGCGAACGCGAGCTCCTCGCGCACGATCTGCTTGACGGTCATCACGGGGAAGGGCTCGGCGACGCCCGGGGTGTCGACGAGGGCGAAGGCGCGGCGCACGGCGGCGGCGTCCTCGTGCCCGTCGAGCAGCAGCCGCCCGGTGTCGGGCTGCATCCGGCCGCCGGCGACGAGCGAGGCGAGCACGGGGGCCTGCTCGGTCTCGACGGCGACGACCCCGGGGTGTCCGGGCGCGGCGACGGCGGAGACGACGGGCAGTGCCGCGCCGGGCTCTTCGCCGATGCCGACGTGGTCGAGTTCGAGCGTCATGCGGGGTCCTTCACGGGGGAGACAGCGGAGCCGGTGGCCGGGGCCGCGGGTTCGGACAGCAGTGCGGTGCGCCAGTCGATGCCGGCCATGCCGAGCGCCGACAGCACCACCATGCGCCGTCCGGCCTCGTCCGGGGTGCCGGACCGGGTCGCCTCGTCGAGGACGGCGATGCACGCACCCTCGACCAGACGCCCGAGGGTGGCGGGGTCGACGTCGTCGCGCATGGCGCCCTCGGCGATCCCGAGGGCGCACGCCTGGCGGACCTGGGCGCGCAGGGGTGCGAACACCTCGGCGACGGGCTCGGCGAACGGGCTGCGCACGGCGACCCGGGCCATGGACCGGACGTGCGAGACCTCGGTCCAGAGGGTCACGGCGATCGCGGCGAGCCGGGCGGCCGGCGGCAGCTCCTGCAGGTCCGAGGTGGTCGGCATGGCCGCGGCGATGCGAGCGGCGCCGGAGGTCACGACCTCGCGCACGAGGTCGTCACGTGACGGGAAATGTCCGTACACCGCGCGGCGCGAGAGCCCGGCGGCCGCGGCGATCGTCTCGATGGAGGCGTCCGGATCGCGCTGCAAGCAGGTCCGTGCTGCGTCGAGGAGGGCTGCCCGGTTCTCGGTCGCGTCGCGGCGGGGTGCGCGTGCGGGGTGGGGAGCAGTGGTCACGAACCCCATCGTAATAACGTGCACACGTGTGTGCAACTTAACAGGAAGACCGGCCCTCGAACGGGGGTGTCCCCCAAAGTGCGGACTGCCCTTTCTGAATGTAAGCGCATAACTTCACAGCAATCTCATGCGAACCACGGACTGAGCCTGGAGTGCCCTCTTTGAACCGTGCAACACCGAACCACGACCCGAACCCGACCCCGAACTCCCATCGCATCGCACGCGTCCTGACCGCCGGCATCGCCGCCGTGGCCCTGACGTGCGGCGGCCTCGCAGTCGGGGGCGCGGCCTCCGCAGCTCCGGCCGGGGTGTCGGTGGCCGACCTGAAGCTCTCCGCACCGCTGCGTGACGCCAAGCCCACCAAGACCGTCGCCGCCTTCGTGCGCACGACCGGCCAGGGTGCCCTCGAGGTGGACGCCGCCGCGAAGGGCGGTGACCTCACCAAGTCGCGGACCCAGTCCTCGGCTGCGAAGAGCCGCGTCAAGGCGATCGAGTCGACGACCGCGGCCGTCCGCGCCGCCGTGAAGCGCGCCGATGCCGACTCGACCGAGCTCTACTCGACCGAGTACACCGTCCCCGGTGTCGCGGTCGTCGCCGACGTCTCCGCGCTGCAGGACATCGCGAAGCGCTCCGACGTCGAGAGCATCATCCCGCTCACGCCGAAGAAGATCGTCGAGCCGACGGTCAACGTCGACGCGAGCGCCGCACCGTCCGGCGTGGACCCGAGCCTCGTGAAGCCGGGCGCCGACGGCGTCTCGCCGAAGAACGCCGCGAGCGACGTCTACACGCGCTCGCTCAACGCCTGGCAGCAGACCGGGCACACCGGCAAGGGCGTCAACGTCGCCGTCCTCGACACCGGCCTCGACTACACACAGGCGGACTTCGGCGGCCCCGGCACCACCGCGGCCTACCAGCAGGCCCTGGCGAACGCGAGCTCCGGCGCCCCGGACCCCGGCCTGTACGACGCGTCGAAGTTCCTCGGCGGGTACGACTTCGCCGGCGCGACCTACAACGCCGACCCGACCGACCCGGCCTACGACCCGGTGCCGGCTCCGGACGACAACCCCATCGACGGCAAGGGCGGCGACCACGGCACGCACGTGTCCGGCTCGATCGCGGGCTACGGCCTGACCGCCGACAAGCAGCAGTTCGACGGCGACTACACCAAGCTCACCACGCAGCAGGTGCAGGACATGTGGATCGGTCCGGGCACCGCGCCCGAGGCCGGCCTCTACGCCCTGAAGGTGTTCGGTGACGGCGGCGGTTCGACCGACGTCACGGGCGCCGCGCTCGACTGGGTGGGCCAGGCGCTCACCGAGGGCAAGGACATCAACGTCCTGAACCTGTCGCTCGGCTCCGACTACGGCGCACCGGACGACCCCGACAACGCCAAGATCGACGCACTGACCGCACGCGGCGTCCTGCCCGTGATCGCCTCGGGCAACGCCGACGACTTCACCGACATCGGTGGCTCGCCGGGCAACGCCGAGGGTGCGCTCACCGTCGCCGCGAGCGCCACCGGTCAGTCGCTGTACGACGGCGTGCAGGCCACGGCCCCCGCGAACGTCGCGAAGACCTACCGGTCGCAGTACTCGCAGAACTTCACGGGCACGCTGCCGGTCGAGGGTGACGTCGTCGTCCCGACCAGCAACATCGACGGCTGCGCCGCGTTCAGCGCCGCCGACGCCGCGAAGATCGCGGGCAAGGTCGTCTGGCTGAAGTGGACGGACGGCGCGCTCGAGTGCGGCTCCGGCGTGCGCTTCAACAACGTCCAGGCCGCCGGCGGCATCGGCGTCCTGCTCGCGGGCACGATCAACACCTTCGACTCGGGCATCGCCGGAAACGCGACCATCCCCGGAGCCGAGCTGACGCTGGACGCCGCCACGAGCCTCCAGGCAGCTGCCAAGGCGGGGACCCTGCACGTGCGCCTCGCGGACGAGCTCAAGGGCTTCGAACTCGCCACCGACCCGGAGGCCGTGAACACGCTCGCCGCGTTCACCAGCCGGGGCGTGCACGGGTCGTTCAACGACATCGTCAAGCCGGACATCGCCGGCCCCGGGGTCAACGTGATCTCGGCGGCCAACGGCACCGGTGACGGCCGCATGTCGATGAGCGGCACCTCGATGGCCACGCCGGACGTCGCGGGCATCGCGGCGCTGACCTTCCAGGCGCACCCGGAGTGGAGCGCACCGCAGGTCAAGGCGGCGCTCATGAACACGGCGACGCACGACGTCAAGGACGGCTCCCGATCGGCGACTCTGCTCCGGCAGGGCACCGGCCGCGTCGACGCCCTGCAGGCCGTGACCGCCGGCACCACCGTGCGGAGCGTGGAGAACGACCTGCTCGTCACCGCCTCGTTCGGTGTCGTCGAGGTCTCGAGCGCGACGACCGAGAGCCGCACCCTCCAGATCGCGAACACCGACGGCGTCGCGCACACCTACGACGTGGCCTACCAGCCGCAGGTGTCGCAGCCCGGCGTGACGTTCGCGCTCAACACGAAGCGTGTCACCGTTCCGGCGAACCGCACCGCGACGGTGAAGCTCACCTTCACGATCGCCGACCCGACGAAGCTCCGCCGCGTCATCGACCCCACCCAGGAGTCGGTGCAGCAGGGCTACCAGCGCGAGTTCGTCACCGCCGCCTCGGGCATCGTGGCGTTCACGCCGACCGACACGACCGCGGTGCCGCTGCGCGTCGGTGCGTACCTCGCACCGAAGCCCGTCAGCTCCGTGCAGGGTCGCTCCACCGTCGCCTTCACCGGCCCGGGCAAGTCGGCCGACCTGACGCTCAAGGGGCGCACGGTCGACCAGGGCGGCCTGACGACCGGCTACCACGCCGCCGTCGCACCGTTCGTACTCGGCGGGACCGACCCGGTCGAGTCGTTCCCGGCGGGCTCGGCGAAGCGCTCGCTGCAGGCAGCGGACATCCGCTCCTACGGCGCGAGCTACGACAAGGCCTCGGACACGATCGCGTTCGGCATCCAGACGGCCGGTCCCGACGCCAACCCCGGCGCCGTGACCAACGTCGAGGTGCTCATCGACACGAACCGTGACGGCGAGCCCGACTACCTGGTCTACAACGCCAAGTCCGCCGCGGTGGACGCGACGTTCGCGACGACGATCGACCTGGCCAAGGCCGCGTCGGACGACCCGGACGTCGACCCGGTCGTCGACGTCCAGCCGCTGAACGGCGGGGCACCCGGCCAGGACGTCAACACCTTCGACAGCTCGGTGAAGGTGCTCACGACCACGGGTGCGCTGATCGGCGCGAAGGGCAAGTTCACCTACTCGGTCCTGACCGAGTCGGCGTACGCCCCGGGTGCCGCGACCACGGGTTCCTCCGTGGTGGACGAGACGAAGAGCGCCTCGTTCGACCCGTCGAAGCCGGCACTGTCCTTCGCGCAGGGCCGCAGCACCGGCGTCCTGTTCGCCGACTCCGGCGCCCTCCGGGTCACCCGGGCCTCGGGTGTCACGAAGGCCACCGTGCTGCTCCTGCACCTCGGCAACGCGTCGGGCAAGCAGGCCGGCACGTCGACCATCTCGGTGACCGCGCCCAAGCTCGCGCTCGCCGCGGGCAGCAAGGTGACGGTCAGCGGGACGGCGAAGGTCGGCTCGAAGCTGTCGGCGAACCACGGCAAGTGGAGCACGACGAAGGCGACGTACAAGTACCAGTGGCTCCGCGACGGCAAGGTCGTGAAGAAGGCCACCGCTGCGACGTACAAGCTCGGCACCTCGGACGCGGGACACAAGTTCTCCGTCAAGGTGACCGCGCACGCCTCGGGCTACAAGGACGGCACCGCGACGTCCAAGTCGACCGCGAAGGTGTCGCGCAAGTAGTCGCCGCGAGCGCGTCCGCGCGACGCACATGGTGAGCAGAAGATGTCGGGTCCCGCGTTCGGACCCGACATCTTCTGCTCACGAAGCGGATCGGGGCCGGGGGCGGGGACCCCGTGAACGCGGAATCGGGACAGGTAGTTAGACAAACTAGTTATTGGGTGCCAGGGTTGCAGCATGCAGAACACGCTGAGCCAGCTCCGGGCCAACCCGACCGAGTGGCGCCGCCGGGGCCTCACCCCGCCCGACGTCGTCCAGGCGATGATCGAGCAGCGTCTCGCCGAGCCCGGCTACTCGCAGCCCGTCGGCGACCCGTCGTACCAGGACTTCTTCCGCGCCTGATCGCGGAACGCACGTCACATGCGGACGGGAGGCCCGGTGCCAGCTGGCACCGGGCCTTCCGTCCGTCACCAGGGTGCGTACCGGGCGTTACTCGCCGACCTTGTCGTCAGCCGCCTGCTGGGCCTTGTCGATCTGGTCGCCGTGGCCGCCGCCGGTCGCCTTGTCGGCCGCGTCGCCTGCCTTGTCGAGGTCGGCGTCGGACGCCTGCTCGCCCTTGTCGCTGTTCGCGAAGTCCTTGGCCTTGTCACCGAGGTCACTCATGTCGTGCTCCTTCCGATGGTGGATCTGACGGGTCCGACGGTGCTCCGGACTCACCGAGCGTCCACGCAGCCTGTGTGGTCCGGACGAGAGGTCGCGGTACCGGTGACTACGCGACCATCTGCACGACGGTGCCGAGCGGGAGTGCGTTGATCGCATCGACGGCATCACCGTCGAGGCGGACGCACCCGTGGGACACCGCTCCGCGGGCGACGGATTCGTAGTGCACGCCGATGAGCCCGCCGTCGTCACCGCCGAACGGCTCGTCCGCCGCTGCGGAGTGCAGCGTCGTCAGGTTGATCTGGTGCACCGTCTGGTCCTGGGCGGGATCCAGGTACCTCGCCTGGATGTAGCCGACGACACCGGTCGGGGTCGGAGTGTCCCCGGCACCGACGCCGGCCGGGAACTCGTGCACGACCTTGCCGCTCGCAGCGACGATCGACACGGTCTGGTCGCCGACGGAGATGACGACGTGGTCGTCGAGCGCGCCGCCCTGGTGCAGCAGGCCGCGGCGCATCCAGCCGGCGGTCTGGGCTGGAGCGCCGCCCGGTGCAGCTGACGGCAGTGCCTGTCGGCTCGGGGTCATGACGAGGGCCCAGTCGCCCTGGAACCGCAGCGGGACGACGACGGTGGGGTCGCCGAGGAAGTTCTCGGCTGTGAGTCTCGCGACCGGCTCGGTGCGGTCGTCGCCGTAGAGCGGCGCGTCGCGCTGGATCGTGTACGCGTGTCCTGCGGCCTCCGGGACGTCAGGGTCGTACGAGGGCAGGAGCCCGCCGATGACCGCGTCGTACTGGGCCTCGGGGAGTGCTGCGACCGTCTTCGTCGACGGTGCGCGGTAGGGCTCGGCGGACGCCGTCGGGGCCGCCGTGGCGGTACCCGTGCTGCTCGCAGCGGTCGGGGCGGGATCAGCGTGGCAGGACGCCAGGCCGAGCGAGAGCAGCACTCCGGCGGCGACGGCGAGGACGAGGCGAGCTGAGCGAGTTGCGTGCATGTGCGGATTCCGGGTCGGGACGGCGAACGGGGACGCGACGATCCGTCGCGCCCCCGCTCGGTGGATGGTTCCGGTGTCAGCCGCTGACGACCGGGAGTGCACCCACGGCCGGGGTGCGGCCGGCGGTCGGAGCGGCGCCAGCGCCGGTCTCGGTACCCGTGCCGGTGCCGGTGCCGGGGGTCGCGCCCTGGTCGCCGCCGTCGACGGGGGTGGTGCCCTCGTCGCCGCCGTCGCCGGGGGTTGTGCCCTCGTCGCCACCGTCACCGGGGGCCGCTGCCACGGCGGGCAGCGTGATCGAGAACTCGATGTTGCCCTGGCCCTGGCCGCCACCGACCTGGTTGACGCTCAGGTCCTGCTCGACAGCAGCCGAGTCCGAGAAGGTGCCCGTGGTGGACCAGTTGCCGTCGGCGTCCACGATCGTCTGCGGAGCAGCGCGGTTGCCATCGGCGTCCAGCACGTTCACGGTGTCGCCCACGGCGCCGGTCCCGGTGAAGGTCACGGTGCGCGAGTCGACGGTGTCGCCGTCGGTCGGGCTGGTCAGCGAGAAGTTGAAGTCCGCAACCGCGGCTTCGGCGCGAGCCGTGACGGTGACGGAGTCGACCGTCGACAGGTTCGCGCGCTGCTCGTTGATCGTGTAGGTGTGCTCGTCGGTGTCGGTGCCCGGGATCTCGTACGAGATCGTCCAGGTGCCGTCGTCGGCGATCGGGGTGCGGCGGACGGGGTAGCCCACGTCGAAGTTCACCGTGTTGCCGACGGCGCCGGTACCGGAGACCGTCAGCGTGCGGCCGGAGACCGACTGCGACGTGACGGCGAAGGGCAGGACGGCTACTTCGGCGCGAGCCGTGACGGTGACGGAGTCGACCGTCGACAGGTTCGCGCGCTGCTCGTTGATCGTGTAGGTGTGCTCGTCGGTGTCGGTGCCCGGGATCTCGTACGAGATCGTCCAGGTGCCGTCGTCCTTGATGGCGGTGCGCTGCACCGGGAAGCCCACGTCGAAGTTGACGGTGTTGCCGACGGCGCCGGTGCCCGAGACGGTCAGCGTTCGGCCGGAGACCGACTGCGACGTGACGGCGAAGGGCTTGTCCGTGGCCTCGGGGGCGGCGGTGACCGTCACCGAACCGTCCTGGTTCAGGCCCTTGAGCTGCTCGAACGTGTAGGTCTGCGTCGTCGTGTCCGTACCGGGGATCGTGTACGAGATCGTCCAGGTGCCGCTCGCCGGGATCTCCTGGCGGGTGTTGCGGAAGTCCTCGTCGAGCTGGATGTTCTCACCAGGGGTGCCGGTGCCGGTCACCGTCAGCACGCGGCCGGAGACCGACTGGCTGGTGATGGACAGGTCGGCGGGGTCGGCCATCGCAGGGGAGGCGGCGAAGGTGACGCCACCGACGACGATCGCGGCGCACGCCGGGAGAGCGAGCGCCTTCTTGCTCCAGAGAGCCTTGTTCATCGTTGAACTCTTCTTTCCGTGCTGCATGAGGGCACGACTGTTCTGATGCATCCGGGCGCGCTGCAGCGTCCGGTGGTGCTCACGCGAATCTCGCGCTGGCTGAACGGAGTGGGTTGGACTCCGACGTGACGCCGACAGGGAAACCGACGTCGCGGTGCACGATACGTCGCGCTTCCCGAGATGTTCCGGCCTGGAACTATTTGTCCCCCCTTGTGGGGACGTTCGGTGCGCACCGACGCGTAATGAGGACAATTCACCGACGCGGCGACGGTGCGGGCGACCGTGTCCGATGGGTGGCGCGCGAGTGACCAGCCGATAGACTCGGGTGGACCACCGGCCCGCCTGGTCGCGTGAGGTCCTCCGCCAACGTGAGGAGAACCAGATGCCCGCAGCAGTCATCATCGGAGCCCAGTGGGGCGACGAGGGCAAGGGGAAGGCCACCGACCTCCTCGGCTCCCGCATCGACTACGTCGTGAAGTTCAACGGCGGCAACAACGCCGGCCACACCGTCGTCGTCGGCGGCGAGAAGTACGCGCTGCACCTGCTGCCCTCCGGCATCCTCACGCCCGGCGTCACGCCGATCATCGGCAACGGCGTCGTCGTCGACCTCGAGGTGCTGTTCCAGGAGCTCGACGCGCTGAAGGCCCGCGGCGTCGACACCTCGAAGCTGCTCGTGTCGGCGAACGCCCACCTCATCACGCACTACCACCGCACCATCGACAAGGTGACGGAGCGGTTCCTCGGCAAGCGCCAGATCGGCACCACCGGTCGCGGCATCGGTCCGTCCTACGCCGACAAGATCAACCGCGTCGGCATCCGCGTCCAGGACATCTTCGACGAGAACATCCTGCGCCAGAAGGTCGAAGCGGCCCTCGACCAGAAGAACCACCTGCTCGTCAAGGTCTTCAACCGCCGCGCGATCGACGCCGAAGAAGTGGTCGAGTCGCTGCTGTCCTACGCCGAGCGACTGCGCCCGATGGTCGCGGACACCGCCCTCGAGATCCACCGGGCACTGGAGCGCGGCGACACCGTCCTGTTCGAGGCCGGTCAGGCGACCATGCTCGACGTCGACCACGGCACCTACCCGTTCGTGACGTCGTCGTCGGCGACCGCCGGTGGCGCAGCGACCGGTTCCGGCATCGGCCCGGGCAAGCTCGAGCGCATCATCGGCATCGTCAAGGCGTACACGACCCGCGTCGGTGCCGGTCCGTTCCCGACCGAGCTGTTCGACGAGTCCGGCGAGTTCCTGCGCGCCAACGGCTTCGAGTTCGGCACCACGACGGGCCGTCCGCGCCGCTGTGGTTGGTACGACGCCCCGATCGCCCGGTACACCGCGCGCATCAACGGCGTGACCGACTTCGTGCTCACCAAGCTCGACGTGCTGACCGGGCTCGAGACGATCCCCGTCTGCGTCGCGTACGAGGTGGACGGCGTCCGCGTGGACGAGGTCCCCGTGAACCAGTCGGACTTCCACCACGCGAAGCCCGTCTACGAGGAGTTCCCCGGCTGGACCGAGGACATCACCGGTGCCCGCTCGTTCGACGACCTGCCGAAGAACGCGCAGGACTACGTGCTCGCGGTCGAGGCGATGTCCGGCGCGCGGATCTCCGCGATCGGTGTCGGTCCGGGCCGCGACGCCATCGTCGTCCGGCACGACCTGCTCGGCGCCGGCGCCTGACGATGCGGGTCCTGTTCGTCTGCAGCGGCAACATCTGTCGTTCGCCGCTCGGCGCGCAGGTCCTGACGGCGCGACTCGGCCCGGACGCTGCGGCGTTCGTGGTCGAGTCCGCCGGCACCATCGCCGACGACGGTGCCGCGATGGACGGCGCCGCCGCGGCACAGTCCGTCCGGCTCGGCGGTTACCCGTCGGGGCACGGCTCGCGGTACCTGACGGCCGCGATCGTCGAGGAGGCCGACCTGGTGCTGACGGCCGAACGGTCGCACCGCGCGGCCGTGGTGTCGCTCGCACCCCGGGCCACCAAGCGGGCGTTCACGATCAAGCAGTTCGCGCGGGTGCTCGCGGGGCTCGAGCCCGGTGACCTGGCCGACGTGCACTCGCCCGAGGCCCTGGTCGAACGGGTCGCACGCCTGCGCGGCACCGTCCCGCCGCCGATCGACCCCGCGGACGACGACGTCGACGACCCCTACCGCCGGTCCGAGGCGACCCACGCTCGGGTCGCCGACGAGATCGACGCCGCGCTCGCGCTGATCGCCGACGCCCTCCGGGCCGCGCTGCGCTGACGCCGCCGGACCGAACTCGCACGGTGCGAGCTCTGTCGTCCGGTGCGAGGTTGGTGGCTCGGTGCGGGGTTGTAGCGGCGCACGGAGCGGTCAACCTCGCACGGGCCGGCGGACACCGCACCGTGCGCCGCAGCCGCGCCACCGCCGCAGCCGCCACCGCCTGCATCCTTCGATGCAAGTCCGGCAGGTGCATCCCTGCGCCGGTCGTCCCGCGACGGCGCAGTTCCTAGCGTCGTGTGCATGACGAACACCACCGAAGTCCGGCCCTCCGCCGGCACCACTCCGCAGGAGCGTGGGGGAGCCAGCGGCGTCATCGCCCGGCACCCGCTCGTGTCCTTCTTCACCCTGGCACTCGGCCTGAGCTGGCTCGCGTGGGTGCCCTACATCCTGTCGCCGCACGGCCTGGGCGTGTGGGACCTGCACTTCCCCGAGGTCCTCGGCACGGCGCAGTTCACCGGCGTGCTGCCCGGAGCGCTGCTCGGCCCGTTGGGCGGCGCGTTCATCGTCACCGCGGTCGCCGACGGCCGTCCTGGCCTGCGTCGATGGGTCGGGCGGCTGTTCCGCTGGCGGGTCGCCTGGTACTGGTACGCCCTGGCGCTCGTCGTCGTGCCGGCCGTGATCGTCGCGTCCGCGCTGCCCTTCGCCGGCGGTGACGTGCGGGCCCCCTCGGCGCTGGCGTTCGCGGCCCTGGTGCCCGGCCTGCTCATCCAGCTGTTCTCGACCGGCCTGAGCGAGGAGCCCGGCTGGCGCGACTTCGCCCTGCCCCGGCTGCAGCACCGCTTCGGCGGGCTCGGAGCCGCTGCGATCCTCGGTCCGATCTGGGCGCTCTGGCACATGCCGCTCTACCTGAGCGACTGGGGCGGGTGGCCGAACGCACACTGGAGCGAGCCCGTGGTCTTCGCCCTGTTCACGATCACGTTCAACGTCGTGATGATCCAGGTGTTCAACAAGACCGGCGAGAGCCTGCCCCTGGCCCTGCTGCTGCACGTCGGCGTGAACAACACGATCTCGACGCTCTTCCCGGAGATGTACCCGAGCATGACCGCCGGCACGCTGATGATCGGCCTGACCATCACCTCGACCGTCGCCGCCGCGGTGCTCCTCGTCGTGACCCGCGGCCGCCTGGGCTACGACCCCGTCCGCCGTGCGCTGCCGATCGACGCCCCGGTCCCCGCCCGCACCCGCCTCGTAGGATCGCACGATGGCCTCCGCTGACCCGCGCACGCGCACGCCGCGCGACGGCGACCCGCGCACCCGTCCGCCGCGCGACGGCGACCCGCGCGCCCGCGACCGCCGCGTCGACGTGCTCGTCGCGCTCGGCACGGCCGTCGTGGCCCTCGGCCTGCTGTTCGGCCTGCCGCCGCTCGACGCCCTCGAGCCGGACGGCCCCGCCCTGGCCCTGCGGGTGCCGGCTCCGTTCACCGCCGCGTGGACCGTCCTGGCGCTCGGCCTGCTGGCCCAGTCCGCCGCCCTGCTCGCCGCCCGTCGTGCACCACGGACCGTGCTCGTCGCGGTGTCCGCGCTGCCGGTGCTGGTCGCCGCGCTCGCTCCGCAGTCGCTCGACCTGTTCGGTCTCACCGTCCTGCCGGTGGTCGTCGCCGTGGTCCTCGCCGCCCTCCGTGTCCCGCTCGCACGCCTGTGGCCGACCCTGCTGGTCGCCGGCGCGCTGGTGGCAGCCGGCAGCGCGGTCCTGTCCGGCGCACTCGGCCAGGGCGTCCTCCAGGCCGTCGGCGCCGTCGGGCTCCCGCTCCTGGTCACCCTGCTGGTGCGGTCCCGCCGCGAGGTCCGCGCCGCCCGCACCGCCGAGGCGAGCGCGGTCTTCCGTGAACAGGACGCCCTGGTCGACGCCGCGGTCTCCCGTGAACGGGCCGCCATGGCCCGCGAACTCCACGACATCGCCGCCCACCACCTGTCCGGCATCGCCCTGATGGCCGCCGTGATCGACCGGCAGATCGACAGCGACCCGGAGCGCGCGCACGAGGGTGCCCGTCAGGTGCGGGAGCAGAGCACCGCCGTCCTCGACGACCTGCGCCGCCTGGTCGGGCTGCTGCGCGAGGACGTCCCCGCCGAACGCGCGGTCGAGACGGTCGCCGGCATCGTCGACCTGGTCGAGCGTGCCCGGTTCCGCAGCGACGTGCGCCTCGAGGTGCTCGCTGGCGACCACCAGCGCGGAGCGCAGGCGCTGGCCGACGGCGTCGGCCCGCTCGCGCAGCTCGCCGCCTACCGGACGGTGCAGGAGGCGTTGGCCAACGCCGCCCTGCACGCCCCGTCCGCCCCGTGCACGGTCACCGTCGACGACCGCGACCCGACCCGGGTGGTGATCCGGGTGGAGAACGCACGGGCCGCCGCTCCGGCAGCGCTGACCTCACCGTCGGGCGGCAACGGCCTGCGGGGGATGCGCGAGCGGGCGGACCTGGTGGGGGCGAGCCTCCAGACCGGTCCCACCGCCACCGGCGGATGGCTGGTGGAGCTGGCGCTCGGACGGGAGGCACCTGCCGCACCCGCGCAGACCGCCGACGGTGACGGGGTGGTCGCGTGATCCGCGTGCTGGTGGCGGACGACCAGCCGCTGGTCCGTGCGGGGGTGTCCGCGCTCCTCGGCGCGGAGGCCGACATCGAGGTGGTCGGCGTGGCCGCCGACGGCGGCGAGGCGCTCGCGCTGGCACGCTCGTTGCGACCCGACGTGGCTTGCCTGGACATCCGGATGCCCGTGATGAACGGCATCGAGCTCGCGCGGCTGTTCTGCGCTCCCGACGCCGACCCGGCGATCCCGGTGCTGATGCTCACGACGTTCGACCTGGACGACTACGTGTTCGGTGCGCTCGAGGCCGGTGCCTCCGGGTTCCTGCTGAAGGACGCCGAGCCGGACACCATCGTCGACGCCGTGCGGCAGGTCGCCGCGGGGAACGGGACGCTCGACCAGGCCCTGACCCGGCGGGTGCTGCGCGAGTTCGTGTCGCGGCGGAGCCTGCAGCCGGTGTCGGGGGACCGGGCCGACGGGGTGCTCACCGCCCGCGAACGCGAGGTCCTGCTGCTGCTCGCGCAGGGGATGTCGAACGAGGAGATCGCGGTCGCACTCGTGCTCGAGGTCTCGACCGTGAAGTCGCACCTGGCGCGGATGCTGCCGAAGCTCGGTGTGCGGTCGCGGTTGCAGGCCGTGGTGTGGGCGTACCAGAACCGGATCGTGGCGGTCCCCGAACCGTAGGGCGCTGCGCTACCGGCGGAGCACGTGGCGGTCGCGGCTCGCAGCGGCACCGGCCACGAACTGCAGCACGAGCAGGACGAGCAGCACCACGATCGGCACGGTCCAGCCGCCGGTCGCGGTGTGCAGCAGGCCGAGTCCGAGCGGCCCGAGCCCCGCCAGCAGGTACCCGATGCCCTGCGCCATCGTCGACACGTGGGCGGTGTGCCGGGCATCGGGGGAGCGCCACACGATGTAGCTCAGCGACAGGCTGATCGCGCCGCCCTGCCCGAGGCCGAGCAGCGTCATCCACGCCCAGGCGCCCGCGGCCGGCGCGACGAGGAGTCCGGCGAACCCCGCGGCGCAGAGCACCACGACGACGAGCACCGGCAGCCAGGTCGGGCGCAGGCGTCGGGCGATCGCCGGCCCGGTGATGCCGGTCAGGATCCCCGGCAGGCTCGAGTAGGCCAGCATCAGGCCGGCAGTGTGTGCCGAGACGCCGGCGTCCTGCAGCACGGTCGGCACCCACGTCAGGAACGCGTAGTACGACAGGCTCTGCAGCCCCATGAAGCCGGTCACCGCGATCGCCACGGGGTCGCGGAGCAGCCGCGCGAAGGTCGGTTCGTCGGCGGCACCCGCGCCGGTGGCACGGGTCGGGGTGTCCGGGCGCTGCAGCGCTCGCGGCAGCCACACCACGAACGCGATCGCCGCCGGGATCGCCCAGAAGGCCAGTGCAGGGCGCCACGACCCGGCGAAGGCGGCCATCAGCGGGACGACGGCCGCCGAGGCGATCGCCGCACTGAGGAACAGCGCCGTCGAGTACAGGCCCATCATCAACCCGACCCGGTGCGCGAAGTCGCTCTTGATCGCGGCCGGCATGCAGACGTTCGCCACCGCGATCGCCGCTCCGGCCAGCACCGTGCCGCCGTAGAGGGCCCAGCCGTGCGGCTCGAGCCGGAGTGCGATGCCGATCGCCAACACCGCCATCGTCAGGCCGAGCAGCCGGTGCAGGCCGATGCGCCGACTGAGCACCGGGGTCAGGAACGCGAACGCCCCGAACGCGAACACCGGGATCGTCGTGAGCAGGCTCGCCGCCGACGGGGACAGCCCCAACGACCGCTCGATCGCCCCGAGCACCGGCCCGACCGAGGCCACACCCATCCGCAGGTTGATCGCGATGAGCAGCAGGCCCGCGCCGACGTACCAGCCGGCGAGGAGCCGCGGGCTGGTGGTCGTGACGGGGATCGAGGCGGTGGTCATGGGTCGATCCCACCACTGCTCGCCACCGGCCCGGAACACGTAGACTGCCGCACGATGTCGGATTCCAGCCAGGTGCCGGTCGACGCGCGGACCGTCGACCTGCGCACCGAGGCCGCCTTCGCCTTCGCGCACGCCGAGACCGTCCCGACGCACACGCACCCGCTCGGCCACCTGGTGCACGCCGCCTCCGGCGTGCTGTCGCTCATCACCGACGACGGCGCGTGGATCGCGCCGCCCAACCGCGTCGCGTGGGTGCCGGCCGGTGCCGAGCACCGGCACCGGGCCCACGGGGCGACCGACATGCGGGTCGTGTTCCTGTCGGCGGACGCAGCCACGGGCCTCCCGTCCGGTCCGGCGGTGCTCGCCGTCTCGGCGCTGGCCCGGGAGGCACTGCTCGCGTTGACGACGGACGCTCGCCGTTCCGAGACGGCGATCGAGCACCTGCGGGCGGTCGTCGTGGACGAGCTCGCGTCCGCGCCGGAGCAGCCGCTGCACCTGCCGCAGCCGCGGGATCCGCGGCTGCGGCAGGTGGTGCGCGAGGTCGAACGGGACCTGACCCGGCCGCGCGGACTCGGCGAGCTGGCGCGCGAGGTCGGCGTGGGCGAGCGGACGCTCAGCCGCCTGTTCCGGCAGGAGACCGGGATGGGGTACCGGCAGTGGCGGTTACAGCTGCGGGTGCACCGAGCGCTCGTCCTGCTGGCCGGCGGGGCCTCGGTGACCGACGTCGCGGCGGCGTGCGGATGGGCGACGACGAGTCAGTTCATCGACCAGTTCACGCCGCTCGTGGGCATGACGCCCGGGGTGTACCGGCGGCGTCAGCCGGTGGTGAGCGGGTCGGCGGCGCCGGGGACGACGAGTCGCCAGACGCTGTCGTCGTCGTCGGGGTCGTCCTTCGTCAGGTAGAGGCGGAAGCGGCCCTCGTCCGCGAGGACGTCGCCGTCGAGGTACTCGACGGGTTCGCCGCTCGTCGTGCACTTGTCCGACGTGCTGACGACCTCGATGGTGGTGCCGGGGTCGTCGCCCTTGGCGACCTTCGTGACCTCGGCGTCGTGGACGTCGTAGACGCCGCCGATCTCGACCGTGCGGTCGGTCGTGGTGACCCGGGCGTCGACGACCAGGTCGGCGGCGTCCAGGCGCTCGGCCGCCGTCAGGGGGACGTAGTCGATGCAGGAGCTCACGGAGGTCCCCGGCCCGATCCCCTGGATCCGGCCGTCGTCGCCGCACCCCGTCAGCACGCCGCTCGCGAGCACGGCCACCACCACGACCGGCACGATCCGTCCCCAACCCATGGGATGAGTATCGCTCGCAGGTTGCTCCGTCGGGAGCACCGTGACCGGATCGTGCTGGTCCGATAAGCGAACAGGACCCGTTCGGGGGCTTTGGCGGGACGCGTGTGCCTGGTGTGGTGAATGCATGCACATCGAAACGCCGGATCCGGCGTCGCTCCGCTCGACGGTCGTCGAGGGGATGATCCGCGCGCTCCGGGCCCGCCCGCTGCACGAGGTGACCCCGGCCGTCGTCGCGGCCGAGGCCGGAGAGTCGGTCGACGTCGTCGACCAGACGTTCCCGAGCTGGGACGGCCTGCTCCTGGCGACGATCGACCGCTGGAACGACCAGCGCACCACGCCGCTCATGCCGCTCGCCGAACAGCACGGCACCGTGCCGTTCCTGCGTGCGATCGTCACCGCCAACATCGCCGACCCGTCGCTCATGCGGTTCCTCACCGCCAGCCTGAACATCGCCGCCTCGCCGGAGCACCCGCTGGCGCCGATGCTGCACTCCCGCTGGCGGCGCTTCCACGCCTTCGTGCAGCACTCCCTCGAGCGGGACATCCTGCTCGGCCGGGAGCCGCGGACCATGGAGCCCGCACGTGGTTCCGAGCAGCTGCTCGCGACCTACGAGGGGCTGCAGCTGCAGTCGATGGTGCGGCCGGAGATGGACCTGCTGGAGTCCTTCGACCGGGCCGTGACCCGCCTGCGCGAAGGATGGTCGCGGACCTACGTCGCGCCCGTCTGGGACCTCGACCTGGTGAGCTGACCCGGACCCCCGTGGGCTGACCCAGGCCTCGTGGGCTGACCCAGACCCACCACAGACCACGGACGCTAGGGCGTCCGAGGGCAGACGCCAGCCGTCTGCATGCGAGACCGCTCGATTCGGGTTCGAGCGGAAGCGCACCCACCGTGCCGCCGCTCGATTCGGGTTCGAGCGGCGGCACGCACACCGATCACCCACGTGGCACCGCGACGACGCCGTGCCGGCGAGGAACGAACAGCACATGCAGCACCTGACGATCTCGGTCGCGGCCGAGTCCTTCGACCTCGAGGACGCCGTCCGGCTGCGCGCCGCGGCGCGGATCGAGGTCGACCGGATCTACGGGCGGTCCGCCGACACCGGACGGCCGCTCACCGGGGCGACCGCCGCCGTGCACGTCATCGCCCGCGACCCCTCGGGCCTGGCGCTCGGGACCGGGTCGCTCAGCGCCGCGGGGGACGGGGTCTTCGAGATCCGCCGGCTGTTCGTCCGACCGGACTCCCGCGGGCAGGGCGTCGGCGACCTGCTCGTGCTCGAACTGCTCGCGCAGGCCGAAGAGCTGCAGGCACCGGCGGTCGTGGCGGAGATGGGAGTGCTGCAGCCCCACGCGGCCGCACTGCTCGTCCGGAACGGGTTCGTGCGGATCCAGCCGTTCGGGCCGTACCGCGAGGACCCCGAGTCGGTCTGCTTCTCGCGGGCGCTCTGAGGGGCGGCCGCTGGGCGCTGCGGCCACGCAGCTGCGCGGCTGGGCTACGGTCGAGGCATGGGGAACGACGACGTGGCCGGGCAGCAGCGGCGGGACCGGAACCGGTGGTGGCTCTGGTGCGTCGGCGGGTTCGTGCTGTCGCTCGGGCTGCTGCTCCTGCTGGGGCAGTGGTTCCCGGTGAGCGCCGGGGTCCTCGTCGGCTGGTTCGTGCTCGCGACCTCGGCCTGGTCACTGCCGACTGGCCGTCCGCGCCTGGGCAGCCCCGTCGCCACGTTCGTGCTGTCGACGATCACGGTCATCGGGGTGGGCTTGCTGGTCGGTGCCATCGTGCCGAACCGGGGCGACGGTGACCTTCGCATCGAGGGGATCGTCCTCGGGGCCGTGCTCACCGCGGTCGGTGTGACGTGGGGGATCGTCGTGGCGAAGCGGTTCTCGCGGCGGCAGGTCGATGCCGAGATCGAGCGGTTCCGGCGCGAGCAGGCGTCACCGACCGACGACTGACCTCGTCACGTGCGCTCCTGACGCGCCGGTTGCGCGGGCAGTGCGGAGGCCCCGATCGCCACCGGTGCTCGTCGGATCGCGATCACGGTCACGTCGTCGTCGTGCGCGACCTCGTCCGCCCGCGCGGACAGCGCCGCCACCAGCGCCGTGGGCTCGGAGCCGTAGGCCCGTGCGAGATCGGCCACGGCGTCGACGGTGTCCTCGCGCCCGCCGAACAGGTCGAGCACGCCGTCACTGAACGAGATGAGCAGGTCGCCGGTGTCGAGGAACCCCTCGGTCGTCGCCCACTCGTCGCGGAGCCCCATCCCGAGCGGGAGGTCGCTCGACCGGAGCCGATCGACGGCGCCGTCCGACCGGAGCACCAGGCTCAACCCGTGGCCGGCGTCCGCCCAACGGAAGGTCCCGTCGGTGGAGATGCGCGCGTGGAACAGCGTGGTGAAGGTCACGTCGGTCGCGCTGCCCTCGGCGGCGAGTCCGTCGGCCGCCCGCAGGAGCGCCTCGGACGGGTCGTCGACGGTGCGGGCACTGCGGACCGTGGCCCGCACGGCCGCTGCGATGAGCCCCGCCCCCACGCCCTTGCCCATCACGTCACCGAGGCTGACGGCGATCCCGGTGTTCGTCTCGTACCAGTCGAAGAAGTCGCCACCGACCGACTTCGCCGGCAAGCAGGCGCCCGCCACCGCGACGTCAACGCCCAGGTGGTCGGTCGACGTCGGCAGCAGCGACCGCTGGACGGCGGCGGCCCGCTCGATCTCCGCGCGCACGCGTTCCTCGCCCAGCCGGGCAGCGCGCACGTTGCGCCGCGCTCGCCGTGAGAGCTCCTGCACGACTGCCGCGACCGTCCCGAACACGATCACGGTGACGCCGAGACGGACCAGCTCGCTCGCACCGGGCACGTTCGTCGGCGTCAGGAAGTAGGGCGCCATGATCACGAGCGTCACGCCCAGCGCCGCGTACACGACGGTCAGGCGCCCTCGCAGGGACCCGCACCAGACGACCGGCAGGACGGTGAGCGAGGTGAAGACGGAAGCACTTGCGCCCGTGCTGGTCCGGAACAGCGCGATCGCCACGAAGTCGAGCACCAGCAACGCCGGCACGAGCCCGACGGAGTGCGGCAACGCCAGTGCCACCGCAGCCACGACCGTCGCGACGCCGGTGACCGCGAGGCTCGCGACGAACAGGCCGTCGTCCGTCACCTGGAGCGACGGCACCGTGATGCTCAGGACGGCTCCGAGCGCCAACAGCGCACTCAGGGGAGCCTGCCGGGCGAGGGGGCTCTCGAGGATGCTGGTTGGGCGAGACATTCGAGAAGGACGTTACCGGTCGGGGCGGCTCATCGTGCGGTCGGTGTCAGCGCGGCCAGGTGAGGACGACCGCCACGGTGTTGAACAGGACGTGCGCCAGGATCGCCCCGCCGATGCGTCCGGTCATGGCGACGAGCGTCCCCGTCAGCAGACCGAGCACGAACGTCGTCACGAAGACCTCGAAGCCCGCGACCGACGACGTGGTCGTGCTGATCGCCAGGTGCATCAGCGCGAACGCGAACGCGGTCACCAACACCGCGAGGAACCGCGTGCGTGGCGTCAGCTCGGCCGACAGCCGACGCTGCATGACACCCCGGAACACGATCTCCTCGAGCACCGGACTGACCAGGCACACCCCGATCGCCGAGACCACGAGCAGCAGCACGTCCGGGGTGCCGAGGGTCGGCTGCGGCGTCAGCCCGGTCGCGCCGAAGAACGCGACGGACAGCACGGCGTCGAGCCCGCGGCACACGACGACGATGCCGATCGCCGCGACGACGTCGGCCCACCCGAGTCCGAGCCGCCGCACGAGGACGGCCGGGCTGGACTTCCGGAGTACCCACCCGACACCGAGCACGAGCGGCACCCACACGGCCAGGTCCGCAGCGAGCACCTGCGTGATCGGCGCAGGCAGACCCCCAGTCCGGGCGACGCCACCGACGATGCGGGACAGCAGCACGGCGACCAGGAGCGCGATTACGATGACCTGCAGGTCCCGCACCGCCGAGGAGGGGCGGGCGGCGGTCGGCGCGTCCGGTTCGGGCTGCATGCCGCCACCGTACGGGACGCAGAACGAGACTCGACGTCGCACGACCCCGAGCGCGTCTCATCGGTGTGGCAGTATTTCCCTGCCGAACGCTGGGACGATCCTGGCCGACCTGTGACGGGACTTGCAGGACGCGGCGACATTCGGGGAAGGGTGCCGCGTGGAGCTACGCGACTACATCGCGGTCTTGCGCAAGGGGTGGGTCTTCATCCTGGTGCTGGCACTGGTCGGCGTCGCCGCCGCGGCGGGCTTCTCGCTGCTGAAGCAGCCGGTCTACTCCGCCTCGGCGCAGGTCTTCGTCTCGACGCAGACGAGTGGCAGCGCGAGCGACCTGGCACAGGGCAACACCTTCACGCAGCAGCGTGTGCTGACCTACTCGAACCTCGTCGAGACGCCGATCGTGCTCCTGCCGGTGATCTCCAGCCTGAAGCTCGACATGACGTCCGACCAGCTCGCGGAGCTCGTCACTTCGGACGCGCCGCTCAACACGACGCTCATCTCCATCACCGTGAACGACACGAGCGCCAAGCAGGCCGCCGACATCGCCAACGCGACGTCCGAGAGTCTGACGAACGTCGTGCAGAACATCGAGGCCACCGACGCCGACGGTACGAGCACGGTCAAGCTCACCCGAGTCAAGGAAGCCCAGGTGCCGAGCGCACCGGTCAGCCCGAACGTGCCGGTCAACGTCGTGCTGGGTCTGCTCGTCGGCCTCGCGCTCGGCGTCGGCGTCGCGGTCCTGCGCTCGACGCTCGACAACCGTGTCCGCACCGAGTCGGACGTCGAGAAGATCAGCGAGAAGCCGGTCGTCGGCGGGATCGCCTACGACAGCAAGGCCTCGGAGCGCCCGCTCATCGTGCAGGTCGACCCGCGCAGCCCGCGCGCCGAGTCGTTCCGCACGCTCCGCACCAACTTGCAGTTCCTCGACCTCGGCACCGGTTCGCGCACCTTCGTGATGACGTCGTCGGTCGAGTCCGAGGGCAAGAGCACCACCGTCGCGAACCTCGCCATCGCGCTCGACAGCGCCGGGTTCCGCGTGATCCTGATCGACGCCGACCTGCGCCGCCCGAAGATCGCGACGTACATGGACCTCGAGGGCGGCGCCGGGCTCACCGACGTGCTCATCGGACGCGCCACGATCGAGGACGTCGCGGTGCCGTGGGGCCGCGGCAACCTCGTCGTGCTCCCGGCCGGGCCGATCCCGCCGAACCCGTCCGAGCTGCTCGGTTCCCGCGCGATGCAGGACCTGATCGCCGGCCTGGAGCAGCAGTTCGACTACGTCCTGTTCGACGCCCCGCCCCTGCTGCCCGTCACGGACGCCGCGATCCTGTCGAAGAAGGCCTCCGGCGCGATCGTCGCCGTCGCCTCCGGCCGCACCCACAAGGGCCAGCTCGCCGGCGCGGTCAGTGCGCTCGAGAACGTCGGTGCCCCGATCGCCGGCTTCGTCATGACGATGATGCCGACCAAGGGACCGGGTGCCTACGGCTACGGCCGCTACGGCTACGCGTACGGCTACGGCCTGCAGGACGAGGACACCCCCATGCCGAAGCCCCCGAAGCGCGGCCGTGTCGCAGCCACCCGCGGAGCCGCTCGATGACGGCGGTCCGCACGTGAGTCCGCGCCGAGGGTCCCGCACCCTCGGCAGCGTCTTCTCGCGCCGCACGCTCGTCTGGGTCGCCGTCATCGTCGTCGTCCTGGTGGTCGTCGACGTGGTGCTCGTCGCACTCGCACTGGCACGCACGGCGCCTTCGTCGAACGGTTCCCCGGGTCCGGTGCCGACCTTCTCGAGTTCTCCCCGGTCGCCGGGCACCGGCACCGCCGAGCCGTCCGGCGCCGCCACGGCGGATCCCGCAGGCATGGTCGCGCCCGGCCGCCGTCTGCTGTCCGCAGTCGACGGTCAGGAGGCATGGCGCGCCTCCAGTGGGGTGTGTGACGGAACCGACGGGGTCCTGGAACACACCGTGGACGGCGGAACGACGTGGACTCCCGTCGGTCTCGGGGCCGGAGCAGGCGCCGTGCTGGCGCTCCGCGCCGGCACGGACAGCGTCGCGGTCGTCATCGGCACGGGCGACGACTGCGAACCGACGGTCCGGACGTCCGTCGACGACGGTCGGTCCTGGAAAGACGGCGCCGCCAGCGCAGCCGGAGCCGGCGTCGGACCCGACGGGCTGATCCTGTCGACGGGCACCGTCGACTCTCCGTGTGCGGACCCCATCGAGGCCTACGAGGGCGAGTTCACCACCGCGGTCGTCTGCGCCGATGAGGTGCAGTGGCGCTCCGGCGACGGAGACTGGGTCGGTGTGCCGCTCGTCGGCGCTCGATCGCTGGCGGACGACGGTGACTCGTACCTCGTCGCGCGCGTCGGTGCTGCCGCGTGCGCCGGTGCGGAGATCCGGTCCCTGCCCGCCGTCGGTGTGACCCCGGCGACGAAGTCCACCGTCGTCGGGTGCGCGGCTGAGGCTGACCCGGACGGGGCGCTCGCCGTCGCACGGGCTGGGAACGCCGTGTGGCTGTGGTCCGGGAGTGATGCGCTGGTGTCGACGGACGACGGGGTCACGTGGTGAGCGACGCGCAGGGCACCTCTGCGCCGTCCCGCGCCGCGCAGTCGTCGACTGCTGACTGGAGCCGGGCCTACGGGCGCCGCGTGCTCTTCACCGACCTGCTCGTCCTGATCTGGGTGGTGTTCGGGGTGCAGATCGCCTGGCTCGGATTCGACTCGAACCTGGCGACGAACGCGAACGACCTCCGCCTCAACTACACGGGGATCTCGATCATCGTGATCCTGCTCTGGCTCGGCGCTCTGGCCGTGTTCGACACACGCGGTGCTCGTGTGCTCGGGGTCGGCAGCACCGAGTACCGGCTCGTGGCTGACTCGAGCGTCCGCGTGTTCGGGATCCTCGCCATCGCGGCGTTCCTATTCCACATCGAGCTCGCCCGCGGGTACGTCCTCATCGCGTTCCCCGTCGGGATCCTGTTCCTGCTGCTCTCGCGATGGATGTGGCGACAGTGGTTGGTCGCGCAACGTCGGTCCGGGCGCTACTCCGCCAAGGTCCTGCTGGTCGGTTCCCCGGCGAGCGTGCAGCACATCGCCCAGGAGCTCGCCCGCACGCCCGAGGCCGGCTACCGAGTTCTGGGTGCCACGGTGTCGGGCGGACACGTCGGTGCTCTTCCCGGATCCGGCGTGCAGAGTTACGGCGGCTTCGACGACATCCTTGTGGCGCTCGAGCAGAGCGGCGCTGACACCGTCGTCATCACGAGCGCCGACGACCTGCCCCCGGAACGGGTCCGCGAACTCAGCTGGTCCCTGGAACCCGGCAAGCAGCACCTCGTCGTTGCCCCGAGCCTGACTGACATCGGTGGCCCGCGCATCCACACGCGGCCGGTGCAGGGGCTGCCCCTGATCCACGTCGAGACGCCGACGTACGAGGGCCGGAAGCTGTGGACGAAGCGCGCGTTCGACATCGTCGGGTCGCTGCTGCTCATCGTCTTGTTGTCGCCGGTCCTGGCGCTCCTCGCGATCACCGTCCGGGTCAGTTCGGCGGGCCCGGTGCTCTTCCTGCAGGAGCGTGTCGGACTCAACGGCCGACCGTTCCGCATGGTCAAGTTCCGGTCCATGGCGATCGATGCGGAAGACCGGCTCCAAGAGCTCAGCAACCTCGATCGCGCTGCGGGCAATGACGTGTTGTTCAAGATGCGCGATGACCCGCGAGTGACACCGGTCGGACGATTCATGCGGCGATTCAGCCTCGATGAACTGACGCAGCTGTTCAACGTCTTGTCAGGCAGCATGTCGCTCGTCGGACCGCGGCCTCCCTTGCAGCGGGAGGTGGAGCGCTACGAGGCGCGGGTGCACCGCCGCTTCCTCGTGAAGCCGGGTGTCACGGGGCTCTGGCAGGTGAGCGGCCGATCTGATCTCGGCTGGGAGGACTCCGTGCGCCTCGACCTCTACTACGTGGAGAACTGGTCACTCGTCGGCGACGTCATCATCCTCTGGCGCACTGCGCGTGCTGTGATGAGTTCCGCAGGCGCGTACTGACCGCGTCTTCAGCCCGCGATCGCTGCGCTCAACCGTCTGGCGAACTCTGCGTGGCCCTCGGCGGACGGGTGTTTGTCGTCTGGGCCGAGGTCGATGTCCCATCGCAGGGCCGAGACGTAGCGCACGTTAGCGGAGCCGGCGGCTTTCTCGAGCCACGCATCGACCTTCGCTTCGCCCGTCACCGCGGGGACGGCCACCGGTCCGACCATGACGACATCGAAAGCGCCGAGCCCGCGGAGCACCGAGCGCACTGCGGTCTGTTCGTCATCGGCAGATGCTCCGGTGTCGTTCAACCCACCTTCGATGATCACGAGGTCGGGCTTCGTCTCGGCAACCCGATCAACCCTCGACCCGAACGTGTTGTCTCCGCAGAACCCAGGGTTCGTGAACCCGGTGCCGCCCTCGGCGAGGACCGTCACCGTCGCGTCCGTTTCGGCCGCGAAGCCGTTGACCCACGCGTCGGTGCGGTCGGCCAAGGTGTCACCAGCGGCGTAGGAGTCGCCGATGACGGCGATCCGGAGCGGGCCGGAACCGATCACGTCCACGGTGCCGGCTGACCTTCCGTCCGCGCGGACCGACGCGCACGCCTGGTGAGTGACGTACGACGCATGGAGCTTCTGTGCTCCGGCAACCAGCCCTGCAACTGCGACCACGGCACTTCCGATGACGATCGTTCGTCGGTTGGAGCGCTTCACCCTCGGATTCTAGGAGGCGGCCAGTCGACTGCGCCGAACCCTGTCCGTCTCCCGCGCAGGGAGGACGCCGCTGACACCCGGATGCGGTTCTCGGCGGAGGACGTAGGCAGCGAGCGCCAGTGCGACGATGAGTCGATCCACGTTTCCCATCGGGCTGAACAGCAGGTCCCAGGCCCCGGCCAAGCACCCGAAGGTCGCGAGGACGCCTCCCGTGCGAGTGAGTCCGATCGCCGAGGGGAGTGCGAAGAGCAGGTACGCGCCGATGATGGCGACCACCACGATTCCCCCGACCCCGAAGTGGTACCAGAGGTCGGCAGTCATCGAGTGGAGGTCGACCCGGCTCCCGAACACGTCGACGAGGAAGTAGTCGGAGGTGTAGTCACCGCCGACCGCTTGGACCCGCGCGATCGCCTCTCGCGCGATGCCACCGTTCGTGACCTCACCGATCCCGAAGCCCCACGGTTGAACCGAGAACAGGTGGAGCGTGGCTGCCCACTCGGTCCGAGCCGCTTCGACCCACGAACGGCCTGCGATGAACTGGTGCTGCGTCCGCAGCGCGATAGCTGCTCCGAGCAGACCGGACTGCATCGCGACGATCGCCAAGCGGGCAGCGATCAGCGCCGCGGCGATGATGGCGACGCTCCAGCGGACCGGGTGCTGAGCGAATCGTGCACGGGTCTTCGGGCCGATGAACGTCGCTGCCATTGCCAGCAGGGCGATCAGGGTCATGAAGCGCGCGTCGCCCACCGCGCTGAGGGCCG
The DNA here is from genome assembly GCF_013204965.1 of Curtobacterium sp. VKM Ac-2861. Taxonomy (NCBI): domain Bacteria; kingdom Bacillati; phylum Actinomycetota; class Actinomycetes; order Micrococcales; family Microbacteriaceae; genus Curtobacterium; species Curtobacterium sp. VKM Ac-2861. Next base: position 160,045 of record NZ_JABMLA010000005.1, on the reverse strand, counting down.
CTGAGACGACCAGGATCGTGCGAGCCAGGAGCAGCGAGTGTCCCCATGCGAGCGCGAGCGCGAGCATCGTGGCGAAGATGCCGATGCTCCCCTTCCATGCCAGAGGCTCGTTGACGAGCGCACTCACCAGTCCGCCCGCGAGCACCAGCGTCAGTGCGGTCCGCGTGCTCACGCCGGTGCTGGCCCAGATCACGAGCGCCAGGGTGACGGGGATCGAGTAGATCCACGCGATGAGGGTGGCCTGGACGAACAGATCGCCTGGCGAGCCGGAAGTCACGGGAGTGTAGGCACCGGTGATCAGACCACTCGCTGCGGCCACGGTGGCTGCGGCGAACAGGACCGCGACGATGCGCTCGTTCAACAGTGTGCGCGCGACGACCGGCGCGAGGACAAGCCCGAGCAGGAGACCTGGGGCGGGGAACAACGACAAGCCGGGGATCTTCACGACTGCAACGAAGAGCACCAGGTACTGCAAGGAGCGTTGCAGCGTGGACGCACCGCTCGACTCGATGGCCTTGTTCATTTCCTGCTGACCCCCAGTCGTGCGTCCACTATGCCTCAGCTCGACCGGATCGGCCGTGCGGGCACACCCGCCACAGTCTGCATGGGCTCCACCGAGCTCGTCACGACGGCACCTGCGGCGACGACGGCTCCGCGGCCGATCGTGACGCCGGGCAGGATCGTAGCTCCTGCACCGATCCACGCGCCGTCCTCGATCATGATCGGTGCAGCGGTCTCGACACCGGCTCGTTGGTCGGGGGTTCCGATCTCGTGCGAACCGGTCACGAAGAGGCACCGCATTCCGATGCGGACTCTCCGGCCGATCGTGATCGGTGCCGAGCCGTCGAAGAAGCAGTCGTAGTTGATGAAGGTACCTGCGCCGATCGACACATTCCGCGCGCCGAAGAAGCACCGCGCCTGCACGTAGGAGCGGTGCACGTCGAGACCGACGGCGCGGAGCAGCCGCCAGCGAGCACGGGGAACAACTGCTGCGCTGGCGATCACGGTGTTGAGGACGAGATCCCGCGCTGCTCGGCGCAGTTCACGGCGGAGGCTGGACACGAGGCCGATCATGCGTGGATCCGTTCTGCATCGGGGGTCGACTTGTTCCAGAGCCGAACGGCAACCGCCGCCGCGATGGCCTTGAGGACGGCCATGCCGACGAGGGCGATCACGAGTCCGTCGAGACCGAGCGTGAGGGTCAGGGCGAGCTGCGTCGCCAGGTCGATGCTGACGACGATCAAGCGGATCCTGTGCGGGACACTCGGGCGCGCACCGAACCGGACGACGAGCAGCGCCGTGTCGAGTACGAGGTTGCCCGCGAGTGCCGCGCCCGCGGGCACGAGGAACGCAGCGGTGTGGCTGTAGTTCTCACCCGCGACACCGGACGCCGCGACCGCCCAGCCGATGAGGCCGGAGACGATGACACCGGCGAGCCCCGCGGTGAGCCACCTCATCCCTGCGCGTCTACGAGCTGCCCCGGCGTTCTGGCCGAGATCGCTCATGTGCACGAGGAGCAGCGGTGTGAGGGCTTGGATCAGGCTGAAGACCGGGGCGAAGACGACCGAGTAGGCGAGCCGGATCCCGGTGGTCGCGGAGGGGACCGCGACGAGGTAGATGATCAGGATGCCCAGCTGTGATCCGAGCGCCGAGTAGAGCGCCTCTGCGGAGATGCGCGATGCAGTCCCGAGCAGCCCCGGGATCGGGGCAGAGTGCGGGCGCGCGCGGAGGACGGCGAGCCACGATGCTCCGCACGCCACGGCGAGGCCGGTCAACCACAAGACGAGAACGGGAACGTCGGTGCCGACCAGGAGCAAGACCACCGCGACGACGGCGAAGGCGGCGTAGGGAAGGGCGCCCACGATCGCCGCGCTGAACCGGCGCTGCAGTGTGAGCAGGTAGTGCGGGCCGTCAGCGAGGACGATCAGCCCCGCGAGCACTGTCGGCGCCAGGGAAGCGGGTGTCGAACCGCTCGCGATCCACACCGCGCTCGCCGCGGTGGCGATCAGTGCGAAGGTCACCGACGTGAGCGCAACCGCTCGACCGGACAACACCTGGTCGACGGGCAGGCCCGCGCGCGAGCCTGCCACGATCCGACCGTCCATCGCGAACGACCGAGCGCAGGCCGCAGCGATCACGCCGATCGCCGTCACGACGGTGAGCGCGGCGAAATCCCGCGTGCCGAGGGACGCGCTCGCGGTGATGGTGAAGAGGAAGAAAGCGGCCGACCACGAACCCTGGTCGACGAGCCGGAGGACGACGGGGTGCTGCGGGAGTGCCCGGATCCGTGCGAGCGTCGTCATCGTCAGGACGTCCGATCGAGGGCTTCACGAAGGAGGCCCCGTTCGGCTTCGAGCAGCCGGTCCGTCGTCCAGACGGTGCTCGGACGGCGAGGAAGGGACGCAGCACGCAGGACGGCATCGGCGATCGTCCCGATCGAGCGGGGTGCCGACCGGGGGACGGCCACGCCCGAGGCGTCGGCGTAGTCGAGGACGGCCGCGGCGCCGGTTCCGGCGAAGGCCACGACGGGCAGGCCGACCGATGTGGCTTCGCCGACGACGCCGGAGCCGCCCTCACGCGCGGACAGGTGCACGAGCACATCCGCTGCGTGCATTTCACGGACGACGTCGTCGCGGGGGATCTGGCCGAGGAACTCGACACGGGACTCGACTCCGAGGCGACGAGCGAGGTCCGGAAGCTCGTTCGTCTGGCCGGGGGCCGGCTTGCCGGCGATTCGGAGGCTGGCCGTCGAGAGCTCCGGCGTCGCCAGGGCCGCGATGCTCAGCTCGACGCGCTTGAGCGGAACCAGGTTCCCCACCGACAGGATTCGGATGCCGTCGCGATGGCCATCGCCAAGGGCAGCGTTGTCCGGCTCGGTGGTGAGCGGGCGGGTGTTGGGGAACACGCGCGCTGCTGCTCCCACCGACCGCAGCCGGTCGGCCAGAGCCGAAGACGTGACGAGCGTGAGTCCGACACGACGGCCCGTGCGACTGGCGGCGATCGCGCTCAGGACGTCGCGCAGCCGCTGCACGAGGTACCGGCTGCGCCAGTCCGTCGGCCGTGGTTCGTACAGGTAGGCGTCGGCGCGACCTGTCGAGCCGACGGGACCCCAGACGGTGTGGGCTCGTCGGCGGAGCCAGGTGATCGGGGCCGGGAGGAGCTCGCTGGCAAACGTGACGTGCCGCGCGAGGACGATCCGATCGACGTCCACGACCCCGCGAACGGCGGTGGGAGTCCGCCATCCCCACACGATGTGTTCGATACGCGTCAGCCGGTGGTGGCGGAGGGGCCGGGACCACAGCGGCTCCGGAGGGCTGATCAGCTGCAGTCGTGCGATGTCGACGCCATCGGCGCGCAACCGATCGGCGGTCGCGATCCGGGAGCGCTCGTTCATCACCGCGACGACGTCCAGATCTCGCTCCTCGGCAATCTGGAGCCAGGTCGTCACGTACTCCCACCCGATCGTCGGTTCGCTGGGGAGCCGCGGATCGCAAGCGAATGCGGTCAGGACGACCACGGGGCGATCGGCACTCACCGCGTGCTCCGGACGAGTGCCCTGCTGTACCCGCTGAACCGACGGGCCGCGGGGCTTCCCGTTCCGTGCCGCACGGCGGCGACGAGCCCGCGGAGACCGAGGCCGGAAGCGACGACGGCGGTCCAGAGCCCCACGGAGCGGCTCGAGGGAGCGAGGTGGGTGGCGTAGAAGTCGCGCAGGTTCAGGACCCAGGCGGCATTGACCGTCGTCGACGCCGACGAATCGCTCTGGCCGACCAGGTGCGTGGCGCGCGCCTCCGGGGCCAACCAGACCCGGCGCCCCGCGCGTCGGACCCGGTGGCAGAACTCGATGTCCTCGGCGTACATGAACCAGCGCTCGGAGAGCCCACCGACTTCGTCCCACGTGCGTCGAGCGACGACGAAGCACGCACCGGTCACCCACTCCACGGGCATCGTGCCGTGGACCTGGCGAGGCAGGAGGTAGTGCCCCTCAAGGAGCGGGAGTCGCGCGCTCAGGCGGGACAGCCCGAAGTAGTGCGTGAACATCCGCCAGACGGTCGGCATCCGGCCGGCGGACACGATCCGCTGCGGAGCGGGCTGTTCGACGAACGGCGCGACCACATCGCCGGGGTAGGACCCCAGCGCGTCACGGAGAACACGGATGCCGTGCGCCCCGATCTGTGCGTCGGGGTTGAGCAGCATGACGAGATCGCCGTTCGATCGGCGGACCCCCTCGTTCACCGCTCGTGCGAATCCGACGTTCTCGTGGTTCTCGATCACGGTGGCCGACGGCCAGGCGCTCCGGACGACGTCGACGGTGTCGTCGGCCGATGCGTTGTCGATGACCACGAGTTCGAGGTCGTCGATCCCGGTCAGTGCATCGAGTGCGTCGAGGACGACACCGGCGCTGTTGAAGGTCACGATGACCACCGACAGGGTCGACTGGACGCGGTCATCAGTCGTCACGGTCGTCCTTCCGGCTCGTGCGCACCTGCGCTGGGACCCCTGCCACGACGGCGAACGCGGGGACATCCCGGGTGACCACCGCGCCGGCGGCCACGACGGCCCCGGAACCGACGGTGACGCCCTTGAGGATGATCGCGCCGGCTCCGATCCAGCAATCATCGCCGATGACGACGGGAGTGCGGTCGTGGCCCTGCTCACGGATCGGGGCGACGAGGGAGTCGAACCGGTGGTTCTCGCTGACGACGGTCACGTTCGGTCCGAGCAGGCAGTCCTCGCCGATCGTGATGCCGCCCTGCCCCCAGATGACGTTCCCGCGTCCGACCGATGTCCGATCGCCGATGCGTACGCCGATTCCGGGCTCTGCGACGACACCGCTGCCGCGGATCTCGGCACCGGCGCCGACGGTGACGTTCTCGCCGAGCCACACGCCGCGCTTCGCGAAGCCGTCGATCGTGACGTCACGGTTGAGTGAGGTGCCTCGCCCGATCCGGACGTACTGAGGGTGGCGGATGACGACGCCACGCGCTCGGAAGCGCGGTCCGATGTCGGCGAACCGTCGGGGCAGCGTGAGGCCGCCGATTGCCTGGAGCCCCTTCACGGCTGCGAACTGGCGCAGGACGCGTGGCGGGACGTCGGCGCTCATGGGCCGACCGCGGAGTCGTGCGTAGAGGGTGTCCAAGATGCTCATCGGCGGGCGTTCTCCCTCTGGTAGCCGGCTCGGATCACAGCGACCACGTCGGCCCACGGCCGGTTTCCTGGCGCCTGGGTGACGTCGCGACGCCACGGGCGGTCGATCTCCGCGGTGACGGCGTCGGCGATGGCCACGGTGTCACGCGGGTCGACGTAGGTCACCGCGTCGCCGAGGACCTCGTGCAGCACAGGACGGTCGGATGCGATGACCGGGGCACCGCTCGCGAGCGCTTCGATCGGTGGCAACCCGTAGCCCTCGTCGAGCGACATGAACAGCATCATGCGGCACTCGCGGTACAGCCACGCGAGCCGTGCGTCGTCCACCGCCCCGGTGAACAGAACGGAGCCGTCCGCCACCGCCGTGCGCGCGGCGGCGGAGAGGGTCTCGGTGCGTCCGTCTGGACTGCCCACCACCACGAGTGGGAGATCAGACGAAACGCGCCCTGCCCGCACCACTGCGTCGATCACGGTCCCGACGTTCTTGCGGACGTTGAGCCGGCCGACGGTGAGGAGGAAGCGGCCAGGGTGCAGCTCCGGGTCCGCTTCCGTGCTCGCGTGCTCTCGTGTGATGGCAGTCGGGACGCCGAGGCCCGTCGACTCGACGCGCTGCAGTTCGGGGTTCCACGCCTTGATGCGTTCCACCTCGGTGCGCGAGGAGGTGAAGACGATGTCGGCTCGGCGAGCGAACCGAGGGATCAAGCTGAGGTAGATCCGCTCCGCTCTCGTGAACCACTCCGGGTTCGACTGGAACAGCACGTCGTGCACGAAGACGCCGCTGTTCCGTGTGCCGGCGGCGAAGTTCTGCGCGAGCGTCGCGTCGAACGGCCCGAGGCGCCGATCGGTGTGCCGGAGAGCCACGCGGTTGATGAACGGATGGAATCTGAGCGACGTACCGGTGAAGACGAGATCCGGCGACTCTGCGCGAGCGTGGGAGAGCTCCGCTGCGGGCACGACGAGGTGCAACTCGTCCGCCGGGAAGGACTGCCGCCACGCCCCGACGACCTCGCGGAGCACCATGTGGCCGGACGGCGGCCCGTTCATCCACCAGTAGCCGTCGAACAGGACCCTCACGGCGAGTCCCCGGAAGGAAGCTGCCGGCGCAGGAGCGCCTCGTAGGCTGCGCAGACCTTGTCCCAGGAGTAGACATCGGCGGCGCGCTGCCGGCCGAGCTCCGACAGCTCCCGCTGTCGCACCGAGTCGTGCAGGACCGTGCGCAGCGCGGAGACGATCGCATCGGGTTCGGGTGCGGTGAACGCCCCGCTGTCGCCGAGCACCTCACGGTTGTAGACAGTGTCCCGTGCAACCACCGGAGCGCCGAGCGCCATGGCCTGCACCAGGGCCGGGTTCGTGCCGCCGACGCTGTGCCCGTGGAAGTATGCGCCGGACTGTGCCCAGAGCGTGTGCAAGAGCTCGTCGTCGTTCACGTGACCGAGCCAGTGCACCCGCTCGTGCGCTCCCGCGAGTCGCTCCGCCTGCTCGTCGAGTTCACCGCCGAACCCCGACGACCCGACGATGACGACGTCGTGGGTCCGGGCGAGCTCGGGCGCTGCCGCGAAGAACTCAGCGATCGTGTTCTCCGGGACGAACCTGGCGACGACGAGGACATACGCCCCTTGCTCGAACGGTGTGACGGCCGCGGTCGGGTGCGGATCACCGCCGTACGGGATGAAGTGACCGCGCCGACCCAGGTGCTCGGACCAGTGCGAGCCGATGGCCTTGGCGTCGACGATGATCTCGGTCGCCCAACGAGCAGTCATCCGGGCGCCCGTCCGGAACATCGTCCGCGCGAGACGTCCCCACTTCGCCCGTTCCCACTCGATCCCGTCGACGTTCACGACGGTGGCGATCCCTCGGGCGCGGAGCAGGGGGAGCCAGAACCCGTTGGCGACGTTCATCACGAGCGCGACGTCGGGTCGTGTCCACAACGCGTGCAGCGAGGAGGTGAGTCCGAAGGTCAAGGTGCTGAGGGACTTGCTCTGCAGGCCTCGCGTGACGATCGAGCGGACTCGGGGGTCGGCCTCGAACTCGTCGTCGGTCGTGCCAGGCCGGCCGTAGACGGTGACGTCCCAACCGCTGGCCGCGAGGTGCGGCGCGATGTGGCGAACAGCGGTCTCGAAGCCGCCGTAGAAGCTGGGGTAGCCACGCGTGCCGATGATCGCCACCGATGGAAGACCTGTGCCAGTCAACTTGCCCCTCATCACGACCGAAGTCCGCTCGGTCGCTCTCCGGAGCAGTCGGCGGGTCGAACATAGCAAACGCGAGCACCTCTCTTTGCTTTCACGCGCGCTGATATCCCGGAACGCGGCCACGTCTCCGGAGGACGTCGACCCGGCCTCCTAAGCTGAGGCCATGTCGGACGCACCCGAGTCTCGACGTGCTGCTCGGACCCGGGGGCCTCGACGTCGCTGGCTCCTGTGGGGCGTCCTCTTCATCGTCCTGCTCGTGATCGCCGCGGTCGCCTGGGTGACGATCCGCGGGGCGCTGGCGAAGCAGGACCTCGAGTCGTCCGTCGCACACGTCGACACCCTGCGGTCGCAGTTGGCCAAGGGCGACACTGCAGCTGCACAGCGCACGGCGGTGCAGCTCGAGTCGAGTGCCGCCGACGCCCGGGCGAAGACGAGTGACCCGGTGTGGGCCGTCTTCGAGCACACGCCGTTCATCGGGGGCAATCTCCGCGCCGTCCGCCAGGTGTCCGCGATCGTGGACGACGTGGCGAGTGACGCCGTCCGTCCGGTCGCCGGGGTCCTGGGCGACGTGGACGTCGACGCGTTCAAACCCAAGGACGGAAAGATCGACCTGCAGCCGCTCGTGGCGGCGCAGCCGGCGGTCGCCAAGGCGACCACCGCGCTCAGCAGGGCGACCAGCGCGGCCGACCGGATCGACACCGGTGACACCGTGTCGGCGGTGACGGACGCCGTGAACCAGCTCCGGGCCTCCTTGGCGTCTGTTTCGGAACAGGCGGTCGTCGCGGACAAGGTGGTCCAGCTGGCGCCGGCGATGCTCGGCGACGGTGGCGCGAAGCAGTACCTCGTGCTCTTCCAGAACAACGCGGAGCTGCGTGCCGGCGGGGGGATCCCCGGAGCGGTGGCGCTGCTGGACGTCAAGGACGGCGCGATCTCGCTCGGGCAGCAAGCGTCGACGTCGGACTTCCCGCAGGCCGACAAGCCAGTGCTGCCGCTGACCACGGAGACGCAGGGCCTGTACGGCTCGATCACCGGGGAGTTCATCCAGGACGTGACTCTGACGCCACGGTTCGACACCTCGGCGAAGCTCGCCCGGGAGATGTGGAGGCGGCAGTTCGGGCAGCGGGTCGACGGCGTGCTGTCGATCGACCCCGTGACGCTCGGCTACATCCTGAAGGCCACCGGACCGGTGAAGCTCGCCACCGGTGACGAGCTGACGTCGGACAACGCGGTGCAGCTGCTGCTCAGCGATGCGTACGCCAAGTACCCGGACCCGGCGGTGCAGGACCTGTTCTTCGCGTCCGCGGCAAGCGCGGTGTTCACGAAGGTGTCCGAGGGCGGCTTCGACCCGAAGGAGTTCATCGCGGCGCTGACGACCGGTGTCGACGAAGGACGGGTCAAGCTCTGGAGCGCCGACAAGAGCGAGCAGTCGGAGCTCACCGGGACGGCCATCGCAGGGGGACTGCCGACGAGCGACGCGAGCTCGCAGCGGTTCGGCGTCTACCTGAACGACGCCACCGGCGCGAAGATGGACTACTACCTCGAGAAGACCGTCTCGGTCGGCAGCGAGGTGTGCCGGAAGGACGGTCGACCGACGTGGACGGTCGAGGTCACGTTGACGAGCACCGCCCCGGCGGACGCGGCGACGAGCCTGCCGGAGTACGTCACCGGGGCCGGAGCATTCGGCGTAGCGCCCGGCGCAGTTCGGACAAACGTCGCCGTCTACGCCCCCTCTTCAGGGGTGTACGTCACATCCACTCAGGATGGCAAGACCGCGTCCCCGCAGACGGCGACGGACGGCGACCATCCCGTCGCGCAGTTCCAAACCACCCTCTCACCAGGGAAAAGCACGACGATCCGGGTTCAGTACCTCGGTGGACCGGACCAGGGGCGAACGCCGGTCGACGCGGTGTCGACCCCCGGTGTTCACCAGTCGGTTACAAAGCCCCTGGCCACCAGCTGTGAATCCCCGGTAGATTGAGCCGACTTCGCAATCGCGCCTGCAAGTACTCGGGGCTGGTCGCACTTCCATCCGCGCGAAGCCATCAGGGTCTAGGGGACACATCCATGAAGAAGATCATCGCTGCGGTCGTCCTGGCCGCTGCTGCGTTCGTTGTCGTTCCGTCCGCTGCCAACGCCGCCGGCTACGTGCCCGCGTCGAACGTCAGCGTCTCGGGTTCAGCCGTTTCCGGTGGCACCGCGACCGTCGGCTTCGCCGCCGGTTCGTTCGTCGCCAACGAGACGGTCTCCGTCTCCGTGACCGGTGCTGGCGCCGTCACGCTGGGCGCGCTGCCCATCACCACCGTCTCCAAGACCTACACGGCGTCGTCGACCGGTGCCGCTGCGGTCTCCGTCACGCTGCCGCAGGGCGCGTCGGGCACCTACTCGCTCACCGCGACCGGCGCCACCTCGGGCAACGTGGCCACCTCGGCCCTGACGGTCGTCCCGGCCGACGGCACCGCCGTCGTCCCGGCCGCTGCTGCCGGCACCAACGGCAACGGCGAGCTCGCCTTCACCGGTTCCACGATCTCGATGCTCGCGATCTGGGTCGCCGGCGGCGCCGTCGTCCTCGGTGGTGGCCTGCTGCTGGTCCGCACCTCGGTCCGTCGTCAGCGCGAGTCCGTCTGAGTCTCGAGCGACTGAACGAAGCCCCCGGAGCGCATCGCTCCGGGGGCTTCGTCGTGTCCGGGTGTCAGCGACGCCGTCGGTGCGCCGCCCACGACAGCACCAGCACCCCGAGCAGCGAGCCCAGGACCGCACCCAGGCCGTTCGCCAGGACATCGGCCAGTGACGCGGTGCGCGCGGGCAGGAAGAGCGCCTGGCCGGTCTCGATGCCGACGCTGACGACCACGCCCGCAGCCGCAGCCGCCCACCACCACCGAGCGCCCGCGAGCAGGACCACGAGCAGGCCCAGCGGGACGAAGAAGACCACGTTCGACAGCGACTCGATCGTGCCGTAGCCGAACCAGCCGGGGGCCCCGTGGCGATGAGCGACCTCGATCACCCGGTCGAGCGTCGGACCGGCCGCCGCGTCGACGGGTGAACCCCAGAACCCGACGAGCACCACCGCAACGCCGTAGGCGGCGGCGAGCCACGTCGCCACCCGACGGCTGCGTCCGGTGGCCGGGGCGCGCCCTGGATCGCGGGGACTGTCGGAGGTCACCCGACCGACGGTAGTGAGTCGGGCCTCCCGGATGAGTGTCTCCGTCATTCCGTGACGCATCTCGGAGGTCCGGAAAACGAGTACCCCGATCTGACCCGTGTACCCCGGAAAGACGTCACACCACCCCGGAAACCCGGGGGACGCCGATGGGTCGCATTGACGGAACCCGTGAATCAACGGGCATCGCTGGCGGTTCGGGCCGCGGTTCTCGTAGCGTTCTGGTGTCAGCAGATGTACCCCGGATCGTGAAGGAGAGCGACATGAGCATCACCGTCAACAACGCGACGCAGGCCGAGGTCACCCTCGACACCGACACGGTCGACACCATCGCGATCCTCGAAGCCGACGCGGCGACCTCGACGCGTCCGACCCGCGCCAAGGTCACCTGGGTGCAGGAAGACCAGGGCGAGTGGATCGCCGGCTACGGCGGGTACTTCGGTGGCAGCGTCGACAAGCGCGACGGCCGCTTCGTCGCCTCGGACACCTTCGGCCTGGTCGTCGGTGAGTTCGCATCGCTGGAAGAAGCGCAGACCAAGCTCGAGGACCAGCTCCACGTCATGCTCCCGTCGGTCATCCGACCGGTCGAGTAGGCACCAGCGGCGCCGTCGGCGCCCGTCCCACCACGCACCATCGGCGTCCGCGACGCCCGCAGCACCAGTACGCAGCACAGCCCGAAGGAGCACGACCATGAGCATGACCGCCGATCACCACCAGCAGACCGAAGTGACGCTGGACACCCGGACGATCGAGGTCATTGCCGAGATCGAGGCACAGGTCGTCGCCGACACCGCGCCGGCTCGCGTCCGCATCAGCTGGGCGCAGCCCGACACCGGGCTCTGGGTCGCCAACTACGGCGGGTACTACGGCGGCACCGTCGACCGGCAGGGCACGCACTTCTTCGTCGCCGACACGTTCGGCGAGTACGTGGGGGACTTCCGCTCCCTCGACGAGGCCAAGGGGCGTCTGGCCGAACGGCTGCACGTGCTGCTGCCCGACGTGATCCGCGCCACCGCCTGATCCGGACCACGCTCGAACCCCTGAAACCCCACCGGATCCCGGTGGGGTTTTGCTGTGCCCCGAGCGGGTGACGTGGGCCTGTGACGCGCCTACCCCCACAACGAGTGGTCCCCCCTATTGGGGACCCGTTCCGTCCCCACATCGGTATCGAGACCTGCCAGTATCGACCCGGCGCCAACGACCGTTCTCCCTGAACCGACGGCCGTTGATCAGCGCCCGCATCGTCTCGACCCGAAAGTGATCATGCTGCCTGGAAACCAGGGCACCGCTGTGCCTCGACGCCGCTTCGGCGTCCGTACCGTCGCCATGTTCGGCGCTGCGCTGCTCGTCGGCGCCGGTCTCTCGACGACCACGGCGGTCATCGCCGCTGAGTCCGCCTCGGCCGTCACCGCGATCTCGAACGGTGCACTGGTGTGCGACCAGAACACGCTCTACGCCATCGACGGCACGGGCAAGGTCGTCGCGGTGGACATCACCACGGGCGACTCCAAGGGCACGACCGCCGACGTCACGAACCTCGGCACCGGCGCGAACAACGGCCTCGGCATCTCGCGTGAGGGCCTGTCGATGTTCGCCGCGTCGAACAACGTCAGCGCCACGCTCCGGCAGTACGACCCGAAGACCGGGACCGCGTCGGATCCGATCGCCACGGACAAGACACGGACCGTGATCCGCGGTGCGGTCAACCCGAAGAACGGCATCTACTACTACGGCGACAACACCGGCTGGCTCGGTGCCTACGACCCCGCGACCAAGACGTACCTCGGTCAGGTCGGACAGATCAACGGGCTGAAGGCCGGCAACGGTGACTTCGCGTTCAGCTCGCGCGGCCTGTTCTTCGTCGTCGCGGCCGACACGGTCTACCGCGTCAACACCGACGAGGTCCCGAGCACCTCGGGCAGCACGGTCATGACCACGTCCGCGATCGCGACCCTGCCGGCAGGCACCAGCAGCCCGGGCATCGCGTTCTCGTCCGACGGCTACCTGTACGTCTCGAACACCGTGACCGCGAACAGCGTCTCGACGACCACGATCTACCAGCTCGACCCCACCTCGGGTGCGCAGGTCCGCAGCTTCCCGATCGTCGGCAACTACGCCGCCAGCGACCTGGCCAGCTGCAACTACGCCGACACCGTCACCGGTGAGTCGAGCGTCGACAAGCGCTGGAACACGGGCGACCAGTTCGGCCTCGCCATCACCGGCGGCGGCATCGACCCCACCAAGAGCGGCACCTCGGCCACGACGACCGGCCAGAGCACCGGCACCCAGTCGCAGCGCGCCGGCGCCGTCCTGAGCACGCCGAACAAGGACTACACGGTCACGCAGACCGCCTCGGGTACCACCGACCTGGCGAACTACGACACGTCGTGGGTGGCGCTCAACCAGACCACCAGCGCGTTCATCGCGAAGGGCGCCGGGAACACCGGCACCTTCACGTTCCCCGCAGCCACGACCGCCGACGGCACCGACGTCATGGTGACGTTCACCAACACGCTCAAGGCCGTGCACGTCACCACGACCTCGGACACCGGCAACACGCCGAACGGCACGAAGCTCACCGTGCCCGCGAAGGGCGTCTTGGCGAACGACAGCGGCACCGGCCTGTCCGTCGTGTCGAACACCACGCCCGCCCACGGCACCGCGACCGTGGCCTCCGACGGCTCGTACACGTACACGCCGGCCGACGGCTTCTCGGGCACGGACACCTTCCAGTACACGGCGAAGGACTCCTCCGGCCAGACGTCGACCAGCACGGTGACGATCACCGTCGCCCCGGCGGGCACCGACGACGCGTTCAGTGTGCACGCCGGCCAGACCGCGACTGCGGACGCCAAGACGGGTCTGCTCGCGAACGACCACGGCACCGGCCTGACGGTCACGGGCAACACGAAGCCCGCCCACGGTGACCTGACCGTCGAGAAGGACGGCTCGTACTCGTACACCCCGACCGCCGGTTACTCCGGCCCGGACTCCTTCACCTACACGGCGAAGGACGGCGACGGCGCGCCGATCAGCGGCACGGTCACCATCACGGTGCTGCCGACCGCGGTCGCCGACACCGTCACGGCGACGGCCGGCTCGCCGATCAGCGGAAGCGGCACCCCCGGAAGCGGCACCCCCGGCACCGGCACCCCCGGCACCGGCACCCCCGGCACCGCCCCCGGCCTGCTCGCCAACGACCTCGGCTCGGACCTGACGGTCACCGGCAACACCAAGCCCGCTCACGGTGACGTCGTCGTCGCGAAGGACGGCAGCTACACCTACACGCCCACGACCGGCTACTCCGGCCCCGACTCCTTCACGTACACCGTCACCGACGGCACCGGGGGGACCGACACCGTGACCGTGACCGTGAACGTCGCCCCGCTGGCGAAGGACGACACCGTCCGCGTCGCCGCCGGCACCACCTACACCGCCGACACCCGCGCCACCGGCGTCCTGGGCAACGACCTCGGCACCGGCCTGACGATCTCGTCGAACACGAAGCCCGCGCACGGCGAGCTCACCCTCGACAAGGCGACCGGTGCGATCACCTACACGCCGGCCGACGGCTTCTCGGGCACGGACTCGTTCCGGTACACCGCGACGGACACCGCCGGTGCGCCGACGACCGCCACGGTGACCATCACGGTCAACCCGACGATCGCGAACGACACCACGACGACGAGCGCCGGCACCCCGGTGAACGTCGACGTGCAGCACAACGACCGCGGCTCGGACCTGGTCACCACGATCGTCACCGGTCCGGCGAACGGCACCGCCGTGGTGGCCGAGGACGGCACCATCGAGTACACGCCGACGGGTGACTTCTCCGGCACCGACTCGTTCACCTACACCGTGACCGACGGCTCGAAGGTCACCACCAGCCCGGCGACGGTCACCGTCACCGTCCAGCCGGTCGCGAACGGCGACACCGTGTCGACGAAGTCCGGCGAGACGCTGACCATCGCGCCGGAGACGCTCACCGGCAACGACAAGGGAACGAAGCTGACCGTCACCGACGCGGCCGCCGTGCCGGACGCCGACGGCACGACGCACGGCGACGTCACGATCGACCCGACCACCGGCGTGATCACGTACACGCCGAAGCCCGGCTTCTCGGGCACCGACACCGTCACCTACACGGTGCGGGACGACTCCGGCCAGACCACGACCGGCACGATCACCGTCGTCGTCGGCCCGATGGCCACCCCGGACACCGCGACCGCCACCGCCGGCACCACGCTGAGCGTGGGCGGAGACGGCGACGACCGCACGGGCGTGCTCGCGAACGACGAGGGCACGAAGCTCACCGCCACGGTCGACCTCGAGCCCGCGAACGGCGACCTCGAGCTGGCGGAGGACGGGTCGTACACGTACACCCCGAAGGACGGCTTCTCGGGCACGGACACCTTCACCTACACGGCGAAGGACCCCTCCGGCGGGACGGCCACGGGTGTCGTGACCATCACGGTCGAGCCCGGCACCGAGCCGGACGAGATCACGGTCAAGGCAGGCGGCAGCAAGACGGTCACCTCGGCCGAACTGACCGGCAACGACCACGGCACCGGCCTGTCCGTCCTCGACATCCCCGTCGGCAAGAGCGGCACGAACGGCACCGCAGTCCGGAACGACGACGGCACCGTCACCTACACGCCGAAGCCCGGCTTCTCCGGCACCGACGAGTTCACGTACACGGTCACCGACCGCAACGGCCTCACGAACACCGGCACGGTCTCCGTCCGGGTCACCCCCGTCACGGCGGGTGGCTCCACGTCCACCGACGCCGACGGATCCATCACCGTGCCGGCCGACAAGGGCGTGCTCGACGGCGCCACCGGCACCGACCTGCACGTCACGGACAACACCGACCCGTCGCACGGTGACGTCGTCGTCGACGAGGACGGCGGGTACACCTACACGCCGAAGCCCGGCTACTCCGGCCCGGACTCGTTCGACTACACCGTCACCGACGGCTCCGGCGGCACGACCACCGGCACCGTGACGATCGTCGTCGCCCCGAAGGCCGTCGCCGACACCGCGACCACCACCGCCTCGACCCCGGTCGACGTCGTGGTCACGGGCAACGACTCCGGCACGAAGCTCACCGTCACCGCGGTCACCAAGCCCGGTCACGGCGAGGCCGCGATCACCGGAGGCGGAGCCGGAACCGGCAACACCGGCACCGGCACCGTCACGTACACGCCGGCCGACGGCTTCTCCGGCACGGACACGTTCACCTACACGGTGACCGACCCGACCGGCGGCATGGCGAAGGCGACCGTCACGGTGACGGTCAAGCCCGTCGCCGTCGCGGACACCGTGCGCACCAGCGCCGGCACCGCGCTGGCCATCGCCGGCACGACGCTGACCGCCAACGACCACGGCACGACGCTCACGGTCACCGGCCACGGCGACGCCGCGCACGGCACCGTGACCAAGGGCACCGAGCCCGGCTCGCTCGTCTACCTGCCGAAGAAGGGCTTCTCCGGCACGGACACGTTCACGTACACCGTCACGGACGGCTCCGGCCAGACCACGACGGCGACCGTCACCGTCCTGGTCGGCACCATGGCGACCCCCGACACCGGCCGCACCGCCACCAACGGCACCGTGACCGCGACCGTCGGCACGGGCGTCCTCGCCGACGACGAGGGCACCGACCTGTGGGCGAAGCTCGACCGCAAGCCGGCACACGGCTCCGTGGCGCTGGCGAAGGACGGCTCGTACGTCTACACGCCGGAGCACGACTGGTCCGGCATCGACACCTTCACCTACACGGCGGTCGACCACGACGGCAACACCGCGACCGGCCTCGTGACGATCACCGTCACCCCGACGGCGACGAACGACAAGGCAGCCACGAAGGCCGGCAAGTCGATCACCGTCGCCGGCCCCGGCGTGCTCGGCAACGACCACGGCAGTGACCTGACGGTCGTGACCTCCGGCAAGGCGGGGCACGGCACGGTCTCGATCGCCGCGGACGGCACGTTCGTCTACACCCCGGCGAAGGGCTTCTCCGGCACCGACACCGTGACCTACCGGGCACAGGACGGCTCGGGTCAGCAGGTCGACGCCACCGTCACCGTCACCGTCGGCATCGACGCGACGAAGGACGCCGGCCACACCATCGCCGGCACCCCGATCTCCCGCGACGCCGCCCACGGTCTGCTCACCAACGACCAGGGCACCCGCCTCACCGCAGCGCTGGACCGCAAGCCGGCCCACGGCACGGTGACGGTCCAGCCCACCGGCGCGTACGTCTACACCCCGGCCGCCGGCTTCACCGGCACGGACACCTTCACCTACACGGTGACGGACGCCTCGGGGCAGACCACCACCGCCACCGCCACGATGACGGTCGTCGCCGCCGCGGTCGCGAAGGACGACTCCGCCACCGGGACCGTCGGGCACCAGGTCACGATCGACCCGCTCGACAACGACTCCGCCTCGGGCGGTGCCACCTTCGAGACGGGCACCCTGCACCTGATCGACCCGGAGACGGGCAAGCAGTCCGACCGCGTCGTCGTCAGCCACGAGGGCGCCTGGACCGTCCGCGACGGCAAGGTCGTCTTCACCCCGGCGAAGGGCCACACCGGCACCACCTTCATCGGGTACACGGTGACGGACAGCAACGGCCAGACGGTGACGGCGACCATCACGGTCACCTACCCGACCGGCATCGCGGCAGCGGTCCACACCGCGGAGCTCGCCTTCACCGGTGCGACCGGCCTCGTCGGCCTCGGCCTCGCTGCGATCGCACTGCTCCTGGCCGGCGTGCTGCTCGTGACGCGTCGCCGCATCGCGGCGGGCATCGCAGCCGCCCCGGGGATCCGACGCAGCGCGCGTCCGTAACCACCGCGGTCGACCGGGAGGCCCGGATCACGTCAGCCGACAGGCGCACGTGACCCGGGCCTCCCGTCTTCCTGCCGTGGTCGCGTCCGACGCACGCCGTCACGCGGGGCGGTGCGGCTCCGCCGCTCGCTAGCCTCGGAGGATGAGCGACCGACCCACCGCACCCGGCCGACCCACCGCGATCGTGACCGGTGGGACCAGCGGCATCGGACGCGCCGTCGTCGAGGAGCTCCGCCGGACCCACGAAGTGATCGCCGTCGGGCGTGACCGCGTGCGGCTCGACGAGGTCGGGGCGCTCGACCACGTCACCGCCGTGCAGCTCGACCTGACCGACGCCGCCGGGTTCCCGGCCTTCGCCGACTCGGTACCGGAGCTCGACGTCCTGGTGCACAACGCAGCGATCGTCGAACGCCTGCGTGTCGAGGACGCCCGCGCCGAGGACTGGCAGCGCGCCTTCGCCACCAACGTCATCGCGCCGGCCGAGCTCAGCCGGGTGTTCCTGCCACACCTGCGCCGGGCCGCCGGGTCGGTCGTCGTGATCAGCTCGGGTGCCGCGCGACGGGCCGTGCCGAACAGCACCGTGTACTCCGCGTCGAAGCACGCGCTGCAGGCCGTCACCGACGGACTCCGCCAGCAGGTCAGCGCCGACGGGATCCGGGTGAGCACCGTCGCGCCGGGACCGACCGACACCCCGCTCGCGCACACCGGCGATCGGTACGGTCCGGCCGACCCCGACGTGGTGCGGAGCGACCCGTCGACCGTCGCCTCGGCCGTGCGGTTCGTGATCGACGCCCCGCGGGACTCCCAGATCGCCGAACTGTGGGTGCGCCCGAGCGTCGAGTAGGGCGGCGTCTCGCTGGCTACGCCACCGGTTCGATGAGCTGCGGGCCGTCGTTCTTCACGCTGTTCACGGTGCGGGCGACCTCGTACTGCTCCAGGCCGGCCGCGACCGTCAGCGACTCGTGGTCGAGCAGGGCCAGCAGGTCGTCGGTCGGCAACTCGCCCCCCAGCCAGTCGTCGTAGCCGTCGGGCGTCAAGAACGCCGGCATCCGGTCGTGCACCTCGCCCGGGGCAACGTGGGCGTCGCGGGTGATGATCGCCAGCGACAGCCGCCACTTGTCCGGGTCGCCCTCGGGCTTGGTCGGGTCCGGCCAGGCACTCACGACCCCGGCCATCGCCAGGGCACCGCCGGGCTCGTGCACGAAGTGCGGCTCCTTGCCGTCCTCGCGCACCACCCACTCGTAGTAGCCCTGCGCCGGCACGATGCACCGGTTCGTCGCGAAGGCCCGCTTGAACATGCCGCTCGTCGCGACCGTCTCGATGCGGGCGTTGATCGGCTTCGGGCGCTGCTTCAGGAAGTCCTTCGCCCAACTCGGCACGAAGCCCCAGCTGATCTGCGGCAGCTCGCGCTCCCCGTGCCGCTGGCGCACCGCGGACACGGGATCGGTCGGGGCGACGTTCCAGCTCGGCACCAGGCCGGTCCCCACGACGCCGGTGTCCTGGTCGACGTGCTCGGTCCGGTCGGCGAGCTCACCGAGGAGCTCGGGCAACAGATCAGCCGTGGTGTCGGAGACGACGAACCTTCCACACATGCGCCCAGTGTGCCCCGTGCCGCCGACAGTCGCGCGGCTGGGGTCGTTCCCGTGCCCCGTATCCCGCTTCGTGAGCAGAAATGGTCGGGTCCCGTCACGCCACCCGACCATTTCTGCTCACGAAGTCGGGCCGGCCGGGACCTCGAACGGCTCGGCGGCCTCGGCGGCGACCCGCGCGCGTTCGGAGCGGCCGAGGCGGACGACGTACTCGGGCAGCACGAGGACGTAGAGCGCGACGGACACCACGGGCCACCAGGGCGCGACGTCGAGCAACGGGCCAGCACCGACGGCGGCTACCCCTGCCCCCAGCAGCGGGGTGACGCGGGCGAGCGTGCCGATCAGGCCGCGGCGGAGCAGGACCGTGTCGGTGCGGACCGCCTCGCGGTCGTCTGGACGGACGGGGCGTGGCCGTCGCAGCAGGTAGGGCTGCACCGACCACCGCACCGAGTTCTGCCACGAGGCCCGCACCTGCCGCCCGTTGATCGTCGCCGAAGGGTCCGGCGGGCGCCGCGTCGGGAAGCACGCGAACGTGAGCAGACCCACGCCGGCCGCCAGCAGCACGATGGCCGCCACGCTGCGGAGCGGAGGCTGCGCCGTCCAGCCGAGCAGGGCCTCCAGGACGAGCATGCCGACCAACGCGACCACAGCCGCGCCGCCGGACCACGCTGCCGCGCGGCGGACACGACGCGGGTCCAACACCTCGTCGACGTGCTGGAAGAAGATCCGCCAACCGAGTGCGAACACGGATCAGTCGCCCGGCAGCGAGAGCTTGCTGCCCTTCGGGGTGCCGGGCCGGCCGCGGGCGGGCGGCGCCGGCGGGACGGGCGGGAGGGCCTCGGCCTCGACGCGCAGCTGCTCCTGGCGGCCGAGGGTGCGGATGCCCCCGATGGCGGTGACGGCACCGGTCGCCGGGATGAGGATCCAGACCGCGGAGAGACCGACGATGTCGTCGTTCGTCGAGATCGTGAAGACGTTGAGCAGCACGGTCGCGAGGAACGCGAGTCCCCACCCTCCCAGCAGCAGGTACCCGCGGAACGCTGCCCGGACCAGCAGGTCGCGGGTCTCGGGCATGCCGTGCAGGACGGCGTCACGGTGCTTCGGGTCGACCGCGGGAGGGTTGCGGCGGTAGTAACGGGCGATCGCCTCTTGGGTACGCCAGCCGATGCCAGGGATCGGCGGGACGTTCCAGCCCTTCGGCCCGACCGGTACGAAGCACGTGCCGATGAGTCCGATGCCGGAGGCGAACAGCACCGCCACGACGATCGCAGCGGCGACGGGGACGGAGCCGTCGTCGAAGAACAGTCCGAGTACGACGAGTCCCGCCAGCGCGACGACGGCCACGATCACGCCGACGACCACGATGCGGCGGCGGCGCTGCACGCTGACGAGAGCGGGCAGTCGCTCCCGGTACACCTGCCACCCGATCTTGAACACGTGTCATGTCTACCCGGGCGCGGGGCATTGTGGCGCGGGCGCTCGGGCGCTCGGTACTTCGTGAGCAGAAATGGTCGAGTGCGCTCGTGAGGCCCGACCATTTCTGCTCACGAAGTTCACGAAGTGCGCCGCGGGGGCCCCCGCGGCACGCGCGCCGCGGACACGCCCGGCGGGCCGGGCACGCGCGGGCGCCCGGCCCCGGCACCCCGGGCACGCGCAGCACACGTCCAGGTGGGCGCGATGACCTCAGCTCCATGAGTCTCGACATCGTCTACACCGCAGCCGCCCACGCCACCGGAGGCGGCCGCGACGGGCACGTCCGCAGCGAGGACGACCGGCTCGACCTGGACACCCGCCCGCCGAAGGAGATGGGCGGCAGCGGCGAGGGCACCAACCCCGAGCAGCTGTTCGCCGCCGGGTACGCCGCGTGCTTCCTCGGCGCACTGCACGCCGCGGGCAAGGAACTCGACCTCGACACCACCGGCGCCGAGGTCTCCGCCGAGGTCGGCATCGGCGGCGCCGGCAACGGCACCTTCGGCCTGGCGGTCGAGCTCGACGTCTACGCACCGGCCGCCCCGCAGGAGCAGCGCCAGCGCCTGGCCGAGCGCGCGCACGAGATCTGCCCGTACTCGAACGCCACCCGCGGCAACATCACCGTCGCGCTGTCGATCGTCGACTAGCGTTCCGGCGTGGTCATCGACGAGACGCGCTGCCCCTGTCTGAGCGGCAACCCCTACGGCGAGTGCTGCGGCCCCCTGCACCGCGGTGCGGCCGCGCCGACCGCGGAGCGCCTGATGCGCTCACGCTTCAGCGCGTTCGCGCTGGGACTGCCGGAGTACCTGTTGCTCACCTGGCACCCGCGCACCCGTCCGGCAGCCCTCGAGTTGGACGCGTCCCAGCGCTGGACCCGGTTGGACGTCCTGACGACGACCTCGGGAGGCCCGTTCGACTCCCAGGGCACGGTCGCGTTCTGCGCGTGGTGGCGTTCCGACGACGACCGCGGCACGCTCGAGGAGACGAGCGAGTTCGTCCGCGAGCAGGGACGATGGTTCTACGTGGACGGGGTCGTCACCTGACGGGTCCGCACCGCGCCAGCTGACAGGAGTCGACATGCCCGCACGCGACCTCACCCGCTTCGGCGGCCGGACCACGGCCGTTGAGGTCGTCGACGGCCTCGACCTGACGGGACGCACGGCGATCGTCACCGGTGCCGCCTCCGGCATCGGGGTGGAGACCGCCCGAGCACTCGCCGGAGCCGGGGCACGCGTGACGCTCGCCGTGCGGGACGTCGACGCCGGGCGCCGGGTCGCGGACGACATCGCCCGGTCGACGGGGACGGACGCACCGACCGTCGTCGAACTGCACCTGGACCGCCCGGGCTCCGTCGAGGCGTTCACCGCAGTGTGGTCTGGGCCGCTCGACGTGCTCGTCGCCAACGCCGGCATCATGGACGCGCCCGAGTCGTACACGCCCGCCGGGTGGGAGTCGCAGTTCGCGACGAACCACCTCGGGCACTTCGCCCTCGCGCTCGGGCTGCACGACGCCCTGGCCGCTTCGGGTTCGGCCCGCATCGTCTCGGTGTCGTCGAGCGGTCACGGCGGTTCGCCCGTCGTGTTCGACGACCTGTTCTTCCGCCGGCGTCCCTACGAGCCCGGCCTCGCCTACGGCCAGTCGAAGACCGCCAACGTGCTGTTCGCCGTCGCTGCCGGCCGGCGGTGGGCCGCCGACGGCATCACCGCGAACGCCCTGATGCCCGGCGGGATCTGGACCGGGCTGCAGAAGCACTGGGACCCGGAGGTCCTCGCCGCCACGAAGATCGCCGCCGCCGACGCCGTGAAGACACCGGAGCAGGGAGCCGCGACCTCGGTCCTGCTCGCCACCGCACCGGAACTCGACGGCGTCACGGGCCGCTACTTCGAGGACTGCCACGAAGCCGCGGTGGTGGAGCGGATCGAGGACGGCCTGCACGGCGTGCTGCCCTGGGCGCTCGATCCGGACCAGGCCGACCGGTTGTGGGACGTGTCCGTCGCCCTGCTCGACGCCGAGGCGCGGTCCCGCGGCTGACCGCGGGTCGCCGGTGTCGTCGTCGTCGCCTAGCTGCTGATGACGGCGGGCAGGCCGACAGCCGCGCGCATCGCACGACGGACGGCGGCCTCGTCGGGCAGCAGCTCGTCCTCGTCGCCGGTCAGGAAGAAGCGGATCTGGCCGATGGCCTGCTCGGTGAGCATGTCGAGGCCGTTCAGCACCCGGCCGCCCGCACCGGCCCAACGTGACGCGACGGCGGTCGGCCACGGTTCGTAGGCGACGTCGAACAGCACGGCGTCCGACCCCGACGGCACCAGCTCGAGCGGGTCGGCCGCGCCGCCGGGCAGCGTCGACAGGACGAACCCGTGGTGGGTGCCGGGCAGGTCGGTGAGTGGCAGGACCTCGAGCGAGACGCCGAGCCGCACGGCCAGCTCCACGAGCGGCCCGGCCTTCGCGGTGTCGCGCAGGAACACCCGCACGAGCGACGCCCCGAGCCGCACGGCCGCGGTCAGGGCGCTCGCCGCGGTCGCGCCACCGCCCAGGATCGTGGCCTCCCCAGGCAGGTGCCCGAGGGCCTCGACCGGTCGGACGAGCCCCTGGACGTCGGTGTTGGCGCCCGCGCGGACGATGCTGTCGCCCTCGTGGCGGAACGCGACCGTGTTGGCGACCCCGAGCTCATCGACCAACGGGGTCGTGCGGTCCAGGAGCGGCAGCACCTCGCGCTTGAGCGGCATCGTGAGACTCAGCCCGCGCCATCCGGGACCCAGCCCCGCGACGAACGCGTCGAGCCCGCCGGACGCGACCTCGTGCCTCCCGTACGACCACCCCAACCCGAGCGCGTCGTAGGCCGCTTCGTGGAGCGTGGGGGAGAGCGAATGCGCGATGGGGGAGCCGAGCACCGCGAGGCGCGTGCGGTCTGGATCTGGGACGGCCACGATCACCCAGCCTATCCAGCTGATTTCCTGTACGCCCCGTTAGGTTAGGCTACCCTTCGTGATCCGCTCATCCCTTCGTCTCCGACGTGTCCTCGCCGCTGCGGGTGCCGTCGCCGCAGCCTCCCTCGTCCTCGCCGGCTGTGCCTCGGGCTCCGGCTCGTCCACCGACACGGCTTCGTCCGGCTCGTCCGACGGCGCCTTCCCGGTGTCCATCACGACCGGCCTCGGCACCACGACGATCGACTCGCAGCCCAAGCGCGTCGTCGCACTCGGCTGGGGTGACGCCGAGACCGCGCTCGAGCTCGGCGTGCAGCCGGTCGGCGCGAGCGACTGGCTCGCCTTCGGTGGCGACGGCGTCGGACCGTGGCTCAAGGACGCTTACACGAAGTCGCCGAAGATCATCCAGACGCTCGAGCCGAGCTACGAGGACATCCTCAAGCTCAACCCCGACCTGATCCTCGACGTGAAGTCGTCTGGTGACAAGGACCGGTACGACAAGCTGTCCGCGATCGCGCCGACCGTCGCGATCCCGAAGGGCGGCGAGAACTACCTCGCCTCGACCGAGCAGCAGACCACGATGATCGCGAAGGCGCTCGGCAAGGAGTCCGAGGGCAAGAAGCTGCTCTCCGGCCTCGACGACGCCTACGCCGAAGCGCGCAAGGCCCACCCGGACTTCGAGGGCAAGACCGCCGTCGTCGGTGCGTACAGCTCCGAGGGCTTCGGGGCGTACGCCTCCACCGACAGTCGCTCGTCGTTCATGAAGAACCTCGGGTTCACGATCCCGTCGGCCATCGACAAGGAAGCCGGCAAGGCGTTCTCCGTCACGCTGTCCGACGAGAACCTCGACCTGCTCGACGCCGACCTGACGCTGATCCTGCCGATCTACGTCGACGCGTCGAAGGCCGAGGCTGACCCGCTGTTCCAGAAGGTGCCGTCGGTCGAGGCTGGCCACTACATCGTCTTCGACGACAAGGACGTGTCGTCGGCGTTCTCGATGGGCACCACCGCTGCGATCGAGTGGGCGCTCGACAAGCTGCCGGCCCAGTTCGAGGACAAGCTCGGCTGACCTGGCCGGTCTTCACCCGCGAAAGCGACAGGGTGCCGCCGATGTTCGGCGGCACCCTGTCGCTTTTGCGGGGTGTTCGGGGCTGACGGTGTGGTCGGGACGGCTCAGACGGGGAAGCTCGAGCCGAGCAGCGCGAAGAGCAGGGCGATCAGCGGGAGCGTGCCCTGCTTGAACGCGGAGTTGACGTACTTGCGGCCGGAGCCGACCAGGATCACCGCGGCGCCGAGCATGCTCGCGGTCGAGAACACGACGAGGGTCCAGCCGGTCGCGGTGTTGCCCGCCAGCACCAGCACGACACCGAGGATCGCGCCGATCGCCAGGAACAGGTTGTAGAACCCCTGGTTGAACGCGAGGGAGCGGGTCGCGTCGGCCTCGGTCTCGGTCGCGATGCCGAACACCTTGCGGGCGCGTGGACTCGTCCAGATGATGGATTCGAGGAACCAGATGTACACGTGGACGAGGCCAGCGAGGACCGCACACACGCCCGAGATCACGAGCAAGACCGACATGTGCTCATTCTCGCAGGCGTCGGCGGGGTTCGGCTGCGCGTCCGCCAGTAGGCTCGGGGCATGAGCGACGACGTCACCCCGCCCGAGCCCGAAGCGACGGCTGTCGCCGAACTCCGGAGCATCCGGCAGAGCATCGACAACATCGACGCCGCCGTCATCCACATGCTCGCCGAGCGCTTCAAGTACACCCAGCGAGTGGGGCACCTGAAGGCCGAATCGGGCATGCCCGCCGCCGACCCGGACCGCGAACAGATCCAGGTCGCACGGCTCCGGAGCCTCGCCGCCGAGGCGCACCTCGACCCCGCCTTCGCCGAGAAGTTCCTCAACTTCATCGTCGCCGAGGTCATCCACCACCACGAGCGCATCGCCGGACGCGACGAATGAGCGTCGACCTGCCGACCCTGCTCGTCGGTTCCTACACCGCCACCGGCGGCGGGAACGCGACCGGCATCTCCCTGGTCGACGGCGGGGCTGCCCGCGCGGGCGCGGGCGCTCGTACGGTCGCGGTCGCTCGTACCGTCGCGGTGCTCGACGATCCCTCGTTCCTCGCTGTGTCGGGCGACCGTGTCTACGCCGTGTCCGAGACGAACGACGGCGGGGTCTCCGCCTTCCGGATGCAGAACGGCGCGCTCGAACACCTGTGGGACGCCTCCGCCGGCGGTGACGCCCCGTGCCACCTGCGGGTCGACCCGTCCGGGGCGCTCATCGTCACCAACTACGTCTCCGGCACCGTCACCGCCGTCTCCCTGGCGGCTGCCGAGTCGTTCTCTGCCTCGGTGCTCGCGAGCGACGGCGTCGTCCTGCCCGCAGACGGCGTGCACGGCCGAACCGACCGGCTCGCCGTCCCCGCCTCGGCCATCGCCGTCGCGACCCTGCCCGCCGCCACCGGCCCGGTGCAGGACCGGCAGGATGCGCCGCACGCGCACCAGTCCGTCGCGACGCCGGACGGCACGGTGCTCGTCGCCGACCTCGGTGGCGACGCGCTGCACGAGTTCCGCGTGACCGTGTCGGCCGACGGCGTCCCCACGTTCGAGCCGCTGCGCGTGCACCACGTGGCGCCCGGCGTCGGCCCGCGGCACCTGGCCTGGTACGCAGGCGACCTGTTCGTCGCCGGTGAGCTCGACGGCGCGGTCCACCGACTCCGCCGCGACGAGTCCGGCTCGCTCGTGACGATCGCCTCGACCCCGACGTTCGAGGGTGCGGTGGGGGAGTCGCTCCTCAGCCACATCGAGGTCGACGACGCCGGACGTGTGATCGTCGCCGTTCGTGGCCGCGACCTGATCGTGGTGCTCGACGCTGCGGACGGTGGGCTCGCGCTCGTCGGGTCCGCGTCGTGCGGGGGTGCCTGGCCGCGGCACTTCGCCCGGGTGCCGGGGTACGTGCTCGTCGCCAACGAGCGGTCGGACGCCATCGCCGTGCTGCCGATCGGTGCCGACGGTGTGCCGGGCGAGGCCGTCGAGCAGATCGCCGTCGGGACCCCGACATGCATCGTCCCGCTCTGACCACCGTTTTGCTGGTGCGCGCCTGACGCCGTCGCGCGCAGACGACGGCGTGTTCCGACTGGTCGCTAGCGCTCGATCAGGTTCTCGAACGGGCGACCCTCGGCCAGCGCGGCGACCTGCCGACGCATCAGTTCGATCGACCGCGGGACGCTCAGGTCGGTGTTGCCCCCGACGTGCGGCGTGAGGACCGTGTTCGGCGTCGTCCACATCGGGTGGCCGTCGGGCAGAGGCTCGGGGTCGGTGACGTCGAGCGCCGCGAACAGCCGCTCGGACTGTAGCTCCGCCACCAGTGCATCGGTGTCGACGACCTTGCCGCGGGCGACGTTCACCACCAGGGCGCCGTCGGGCAGCGCGGCCAGCAGCTCGGCGTCGACCAGCCGCTCGGTCTCGTCCGTCAGCGGCGCGATGAGCACGAGGACGTCCGTCGTCGGTGCCAGCTCCGGCAGCTCGCCGAACGCGTGCACGTGGCGACCGTCCTGGTCGCGAGCCGTACGGGCCACCACGGTGACGTCGGTGCGGAACGCCTCGAACCGGGTGGCGATCGCCGACCCGATCGCGCCGTAGCCGACGACCGTGACCCGGCGGTCGGCCAGGGAACGGGTCTTCCGGGCGTCCCAGACACCGTTGGCGCGATCGGCCTGGAACGCCCCGAGCTCGCGCAGCGAGGTCAGCGCCAGGCCGACGGCGAGCTCGGCGGTCTCGTCGTCGTGGATCCCCCGACCGTTCGCCAGCTGGGCATGACCGGGCACGTGCGGCACCGCGTGCTCGTAGCCGGCGCTCGGCAGCTGCAGGAGCTCGAGCGCCGGCAGGTCGTGCACGAACTGCCAGCGGTGCCGTCCACCGAAGTAGAACGGCAGGAACGTGATGGCGACGTCGTCCGGGCGGCCGTACGGCGCCTCGACGTCCCACACGTCCAGCTCGATGCCGTCCGGCACGGGGCCGAACCGGTCGACGAGCTCCGCGAAGGGCAGGGTGACGATGGGCACGCGGTGTCCGCCGGGCCTAGGAGTCCGTGCGCGGCGAGAACGCACCGTCGGAGTCGAGCGGCCCACGGCCGACGTACCCCTCGGTGACGTCCTCGACGATCACGTCGCCGAAGCGGGCCGGCAGCGTCGCGTTGTGCGTGCCGCGGAGCTCGTCGAGCGTCGCAGTGAACGCACCCTGGACCTCGAGCGCGTTCGACGTGGCGTCGGTCACGCCGATGCGCAGGACCGGGAAGCCCCGACCGTCGCACAGGCCCTGGAAGCGGACGTCGTCCTCGCGCCGGACGGTCACGATGACGCGACCGGTCGACTCGGAGAACAGCGCGGTCGCCGTGTCGACGCCGTCGCGGGACTCGAGCTCGTCGAGGACCACGCGGGCGCCGAGGCCGAAGCGGAGCACCGACTCGGCGAGCGACTGGCCGAGGCCACCGTCCGCCAGGTCGTGCGCACTCGTCAGCAGCTGCTCGCCACTCGCTGCGAAGAGCAGCTCGGCGAGCTCCTTCTCGCGACCGAGGTCCACCGCCGGCGGACGACCGCCGAGGTGTCCGTGCACCGTGCCGGCCCAGGCCGAACCGTCGAGCTCGAGGCTCGTGGTGCCGAGCAGGTAGATGTTGTGGCCGTCGTCCTGCCAGCCCGACGGGACGCGCTTGGCGACGTCGTCGATGACACCGAGCACACCGACGACCGGGGTCGGGTGGATCGGGGTCGAGCCGGTCTGGTTGTAGAACGACACGTTGCCGCCGGTGACCGGGATACCGAGCTCCATGCAGCCGTCGGCCAGTCCCTCGACCGCCTCGGAGAACTGCCACATGACCTCGGGGTTCTCGGGGGAGCCGAAGTTCAGGCAGTCGGTGACCGCGGCTGGGACGGCGCCGGTGACGGCGACGTTCCGGTACGCCTCGGCCAGGGCCAGACGCGCGCCCTGCTTCGGGTCGAGCTGGCAGTAGCGGCCGTTGGCGTCGGTGGCGATGGCGACACCGAGCCCCGTTTCCTCGTCGACGCGGATCATGCCACCGTCGTCGGGGAAGGACAGGGCCGTGTTGCCGAGCACGTAGGTGTCGTACTGGTTCGTGACCCAGTTCTTCGACGCCAGGTTCGGCGAACCGAGCAGGCTGAGGAACTGCGCCTTGAGCGCGGGGCCGTCGGCCGGACGGTCGAGCGAGGCGGCGGTGTCGGCCTGCAGCGCGTCGATCCAGGTCGGGTAGGCGACCGGGCGGTCGTAGACCGGGCCATCGACGGCGACGGTGCGCGGGTCGACGTTGACGATCTCCTGGCCCTGCCAGTCGATGACGAGACGGCCGGTGCCGGTGACCTCGCCCAGGACGCTGGTCTCGACCTCCCACTTGCCGACCACGGCGAGGAACTCGTCGAGCTTGTCGGGGCGGACGACCGCCATCATGCGCTCCTGGCTCTCCGACATCAGGATCTCTTCGGCCGTGAGCGTGGGGTCGCGCAGCAGGACGTCGTCGAGCGAGATGTGCATGCCGCCGTCGCCGTTGCTCGCGAGCTCGGACGTGGCGCAGGAGATGCCCGCGGCGCCGAGGTCCTGGATGCCCTCGACCAGTTCCTTCTGGAACAGCTCGAGGCAGCACTCGATCAGGACCTTCTCGGCGAAGGGGTCACCGACCTGGACGGCGGGACGCTTGGTCGGGCCGCCCTCGGTGAAGGTGTCGGATGCCAGGATCGACGCGCCGCCGATGCCGTCGCCACCGGTGCGGGCACCGAACAGCACGACCTTGTTGCCGGCTCCGGACGCGTTCGCCAGGTGCAGGTCCTCGTGCCGCAGGACGCCGACCGCCAGGGCGTTGACCAGCGGGTTGCCCTGGTACACCGGGTCGAAGTAGGTCTCGCCGCCGATGTTCGGCAGGCCGAGGCAGTTGCCGTAGAACGAGATGCCACCGACGACGCCGTGCACGACGCGTGCGGTGTCCTCGTGGTCGATCGCGCCGAAGCGGAGCTGGTCCATCACGGCGACCGGGCGGGCACCCATCGAGATGATGTCGCGGACGATGCCGCCGACGCCGGTCGCGGCGCCCTGGTACGGCTCGACGTAGGACGGGTGGTTGTGCGACTCGACCTTGAAGGTCACCGCCCAGCCGTTGCCGACGTCGACGACACCGGCGTTCTCGCCCATGCCGACCATCAGGTTCTTCGTCATCTCCGGCGTGACCTTCTTGCCGAACTGACGGAGGTAGTTCTTCGAGGACTTGTAGGAGCAGTGCTCGGACCACATGACGGAGTACATCGCCAGCTCGCCCGAGGTGGGGCGGCGGCCGAGGATCTCCTTGATGCGGGCGTACTCGTCCGGCTTCAGGCCGAGCGCGTCGTACGGCTGGTCCTTGTCGGGAGTCGCCGCGGCATCCTGCACGGTGTCGGGCTTCGGGCGCACGTAAGTCGTCACGGTGTTGTCGTTCCCTGTCACTGGAGTCGCGGCCGTCACTTGACGAGCGTCGACTCGATCACGGAGGTGAAGAAGGTGAGGCCGTCCGTGCCGGAGGCCATGGCAGCGGCGGTGTCCGGGCCGAAGCCGGGCTCGGTCGCGTGCTCGGGGTGCGGCATCAGGCCCACGACGTTGCCGCGCTCGTTCGAGACGCCCGCGATGTCGTCGATCGACCCGTTCGGGTTCACGCCGACGTAGCGGAACACGACCTGGCCGTTGTCCTCGATGCGCTTGATCTCGTCGGCGTCGGCGACGAACCGGCCGTCGGCGTTCTTGAGCGGGATCGTGATCTCCTGCTGCGCGGTGAACCCGGAGGTCCAGGCGGTCGAGGTGGTCTCGACGCGGAGCTTCTGGTCGCGGCGGATGAACTGCTGGTGCGCGTTGCGGGTGTGGGCCCCGGGGACCAGGCGGGCCTCGGCCAGCATCTGGAAACCGTTGCAGATGCCGAGCACGGGCATGCCCTTGCCGGCGGCGTCGATGACCTCGGCCATGATCGGCGCCTTCGCGGCGATCGCTCCGGCGCGCAGGTAGTCGCCGTACGAGAACCCGCCGGGCAGCACGATGGCGTCGACGCCCTGCAGGTCGTGGTCGCCGTGCCAGAGGGCGACGGGGTCGGCACCGGCGAGACGGACCGCGCGCTGGGCGTCACGGTCGTCGAGGGAGCCGGGGAAGGTGATGACGCCGATGCGCATCCGGGTCACTGACCTTCGACGGTCACGGAGACGACGTCCTCGATGACCGCGTTCGAGAAGACGTCGGCGGCGATGTCGCGGACCTCGGCCAGCTTGGCGTCGTCGACGGGGCCGTCGACGGTCACCTCGAAGCGCTTGCCGATGCGGACGTTGGTCAGGTCGGCCTTGCCCAGACGGGCGAGGGCGTTGCCCACCGCCTTGCCCTGGGGGTCGAGGATCTCAGCCTTGGGCATGACCTCGACGACGATCGTTGGCACGTGTTCTCTCCAGCGCTTCAGGGGTGGGGGACGCGACCAGTCTACGGGGCGCGCGCGACACGCCGGGACGGATCCGGGCCTCCTGTGGAGAACGTGCTGTGCGTTTGCTCACCTGTGTTCGACTCCGTATATTCGAAGTCGAATAGTCCAGTCGGAAGACTGCCGCGTCGATCCGCCAGGAGGCCCGCATGGCGTCGCTCACGCCCCTCGCGTTCGCCGCGCTCGACCTGCTGAACGAGGCACCGATGCACCCGTACGAGATGTTCCAGACGATGGTCCACCGGCAGGAGGAGCGGAACGTCAAGGTCCGCCCGGGCACCCTGTACCACCAGGTCGGCCGCCTCGCCGAGCTCGGGTTCGCCGAGGTCGTGGGCACCGACCGCGACGGCAACCGGCCGGAACGCACCACCTACACGATCACCGACGCCGGCCGCGCAGCACTCGCGGACGGCCTCCGCCGCATGGTGGCGGAGCCCGCGGACGAGTACCCGGAGTTCCACCTGGCCCTCTCCGTGCTCGAGAACCTGCCGCACACCGAGGCGGTCGATGCCGTCCGGGCCCGGATCGTCGCACTCGAACAGGAGCGCGACGACTACGACCAGGCGCTCCAGCGCGTGCAGGCCAAGCAGCTGACCGAGCGGTACTGGCTCGACGTGTCGTACGTCCGTGCGATGCTCGCCGCGCAGATCGAGTGGCTCAGCACCACCGTCGACCGCATCGCCAGCGGCGACCTCCCCTGGGACGGCCCGGCCGTCCCCACAGACACTGACTTCCCCACGAACAGCAAGGACACCACTCGATGACCACCGTCACGCCTCCGCGGACGACCGAGAAGAAGCCGTGGCCCGCCCTCTGGGCGCTCGTCGTCGGCTTCTTCATGATCCTCGTCGACTCGACCATCGTGTCGGTCGCCACCCCCACCATCGCCCAGAAGCTCGACGCGGACATCAACTCCGTGATCTGGGTGACGAGCGCGTACCTGCTCGCCTACGCGGTACCGCTGCTCATCACCGGCCGCCTCGGTGACCGCTTCGGCCCGAAGGTCATGTACCAGATCGGCCTCGTGGTCTTCACGCTCG
Source organism: Curtobacterium sp. VKM Ac-2861 (assembly GCF_013204965.1). Classification (NCBI taxonomy): domain Bacteria; kingdom Bacillati; phylum Actinomycetota; class Actinomycetes; order Micrococcales; family Microbacteriaceae; genus Curtobacterium; species Curtobacterium sp. VKM Ac-2861. Next base: position 128,182 of record NZ_JABMLA010000005.1, on the reverse strand, counting down.
CCAGCCTCTGGTGCGGTCTGGCCGGCTCGATCGAGATGCTCATCGTGGCCCGCGTCGTGCAGGGCCTCGGTGCCGCGATGATGAGCCCGCAGACGATGTCCGTCATCACGCGCATCTTCCCGCCGCAGAACCGCGGTGCCGCGATGGGTCTCTGGGGCGCCGTCGCCGGTGTCGCCTCGCTCGTCGGCCCGATCGTCGGCGGTCTGCTCGTCGACGGCTTCGGCTGGGAGTGGATCTTCTTCGTGAACGTCCCCGTCGGTGTCGTGGCGTTCGTCCTCGCGCAGCGCTTCGTGCCGTCGTTCGACCGCCACGGGCACCGCTTCGACTACCTCGGCATCTTCCTGTCGGCGGCCGGCCTGTTCCTGCTCGTCTTCGGCATCCAGGAAGGCGAGACCTACGACTGGGGCGTCATCGCCGGACCGATCTCGGTGTGGTCGCTCATCATCGTCGGGCTCGTGGTGCTCGCCGGGTTCGTCGTCTGGCAGGGCGTACAGAAGGGTGAGCCGCTGCTGCCCCTCGGCCTGTTCAAGGACCGCAACTTCACCCTGGCCAACGTCGCCATCACGGCCGTCGGTGTCGCGATCGCCTCGTTCGCGCTGCCGATCATGCTCTGGGCGCAGGACGTCCTGCGGTTCTCGCCGACCCAGGCTGCACTGCTCCTCGTGCCGCAGGCCGTGCTGTCCGCCGGCCTCGCCCCACTCGTCGGCAAGAACCTCAACCGGTGGAACCCGCGCTGGGTCGCCGCGTTCGGTCTCGCGTGCTTCTCGGCCGGGCTGTTCTGGTTCGGAGCCCTGCTGTCGTCGAGTGCCGACTGGGGATGGGTGCTCCTGCCGAGCGCGCTCCTCGGCATCGCCAACGCCTGCATGTGGGGTCCGCTGTCCGTCTCGGCGACGCGCAACCTGCCGCCGAAGCTGGCCGGTGCCGGCTCGGGCGTCTACAACACCACGCGCCAGATCGGTGCCGTGCTCGGTTCGGCCGGCATCGCGGCGCTGATGGAGGCCCGGATCACCGCGAACTTCCCGGCCTCGACCGGTGGGACCTCCGCCGGTGGTGCCGAGCAGCAGGTCGGCGGGCTGCCCGGGTTCCTGCTCGAGCCGTTCTCGCGGGCCATGGGTGAGTCGCTGTTCCTTCCGGCGATCGTGCTCATCGCGGCGATCGTGGCGGCGCTGTTCCTGGCGAAGCCGAAGCAGACCGTCGCCTGGCAGCAGACCGGCGGCGTGACCGCCCAGCCCGAGGCCGCCGGAGCCCCGTCGAAGTAGGAACGCGCACAGTTCGTGAGCAGAAATGGTCGGGTCGCCTGCGGGCACCCGACCATTTCTGCTCACCATGTGCCGCCCGCCCGCCCCGCCCGCGCGCTCAACCCCGGCGCTGCAGGTGCTCCCGCGTCAACTCGTCGATCTGCTCGTCGGTCAGGGCGTCGACGGCGCGGGCCTCGCGGCGATCGGTCCGCTGCCACCGGATGAACAGCGAGATGAGCACGGGGATGTCCGCCACCTCGGCGATGAACCACAGCAGGTCGCCCGCCAGGTGCTGATCGCGCAGCGGGGACGGGAACCACGGCTGCCCCACGGCCTGCACCACCGACCCGTCGAGCACGTGGTTCGTGATCCGGAGCACGATGCCCGGTACCGCGTCGATCATCAGCTCCACGAAGGCGAGCAGGAACTCCGCGGTGACGAACGTCGACGACCGCAGCACCCCGGGTTCCGACAGCGGAGCGAGCAACCCGAACCCGAGCATCGGGACCGTCACCGTGATCACGACGGCCCAGACGGACGATTCGCGCAGGGTCGCCGCGAACGGTGTCAGCAACAGGCCGAACAGGACGAGGGCGACGAGCGGCGCGACGATCGCGTTGCCGAGCAGGCGCACTGGACGCGACCGCATGGCGGCGTCGGCGGCGTGCGCGAGGTGATCCGGGCCTCCTGTCCGGAGCAACGAGACGGGCGCACCGAGCGCGGCGAAGGTGGGGACCGCGAAGAAGAGCAGGGCGGACCGCAGCACGAACGCCCACCGCAGCTGCTGGTCGTACACGCCGACGATGCCGAACTGCAGGATCCCGAACAGCACCAGTGCGGCGACGAACGCGAGGGTGCGCCACCAGGGCCAGCGTGCGCCGCGACGTGCGGCGGCGACGACCCACCAGCCGTAGGCGACCGCGGCGATGGCGATCATCACCGCGGACAGGGGATCGAACCGCCAGGTGCTCCAGAACTCGGGTGTCGACGGCGTCGGGTGCCTCCAGGGGATCGGCCTGCCGCCATCCTCTGCCCGGCGCGTGTGGCGGTGCAGGTCGGAGTGGCCCCGAACGGTGAGAACCGTTTCAGATCCGGGTGACGCCCCGGGCCGGCGTGGTCCGCGAGAGCAACCACACCCCGATCGGCACGGCCACGGCGCCGATGACCGCGATCCCGAACGACAGGTGCAGCTGCATCACCAGGAACGCCGGACCGATCGTGCAGAGCGCAGCGACAGCGACGACCGGCCAGGACGGGCGGTCCGCCGAGGGCAGCAGCCGGGGGAGCGGGCGGTCGAACCAACGGAGCGCGCGAGCAACCCCGAGCGCGACGACGAGCACCGCGACCAGCGCGATCAGCCGGGACGCCCACCACCCACCCGAGCCCGGCGACGGGAACGGCACCCCGACCAACAGGGCGACCCCGTTCAGCGCGATGAACAGCGGCAGGTGCCACAGGTAGATGGTCATGCCGTCCCGACCGAGCACGAACACGGCTCCGAGCGCGGCCCTGGTGCGCATCAGGCGACTGAGCGGGGCGTGCACGAGCTGGACCAGGCAGGCCTGCGCGATCGCGAGGAACGCCAGCGGGAGCATCGGCGGGTTGAGGTCCTGCAGCATGTCCGGTGCCCACAAGCCGATCGAGGTCATCGGGACGAGCAGGGCGTAGGCGACGACCGCCACCGCGAGCAGGAGCGCCTTCGACCGCCGTGCGAACCACCCGTCGGCCCAGAGGAACCCGAGCTGCTGCGCGAAGAGCCACACCGGCCCGAGGTTGAGCAGTCCGACCTCGGCGACCCCGGTGGCCAGGCGGATCGCGTCGACCGCTCCGGCGAGCAGCAGCAGGACGCCGAGGGCGGCCCATGGTGCCCGCTCGTGCAGGTGCATCATCAGCGGCACGCAGCACTGCGTGATGCCGTACGCGGCGAGGAACCAGAGCGGTGAGCCGATGCCGAACGCGACCTCGGCGAGGAGGTCCGGCGGGGTGCCGACGGCCGTGGCCACACCGAGCCCGAGCGCGAGGAACACGAACAGCGGGACCGCGGGCCGGAACAGGCGCACGAGGCGGGTGGCCAGGTAGTCGCGAGCAGGGCTCGGCGCACCGCGCGCGACGGTGCTGCGCCAGCCGACTGCGCTCGCGAAGCCGCCGACCACGAAGAAGAGGGGCATCACCTGCCCGACCCAGGTGGCGGCGACGTACCACGGGAGTTCCTGCAGGGGGCTCGTCACCCGCACTCCCTGGTCGTCGGACGCGACGCCGACCATCGTGACGTGCACGATGACGACGAGGACGACGCAGGCCGTCCGGATGAGGTCGACGACCAGGTCCCGCTTCGCGATGATCCCCCGGACGTCCGGTGCGCTGTTCGCCTGTTCAGACAGGCCGTGGCTCGTGGACATGTCGGGACGTTAGCGTGCAGACCGATCGTTCCAGCGTCCCTCCAGGTGATCGCCGCCAGATCGTGACACGTCGCATACCGGTCGCGGAATGTGTTCCGACGGGTACGCGCCACGACGGCTCGTGTACAGTGAACGTGTTGTCTTGATTCCTGCAAAAGAAAGGCTCAGCATGGACGCCGACGCCGATCTGCTCCGCACCTCGGGCCTCCGGGTCACGACGCCGCGCCTCGCGGTGCTGCGGGCCACCGAATCGATGCCGCACGCCACCGCCGACGACATCGTCACGGCGCTCACGGCAGAGCTCCCGACGACCAGTCACCAGGCCGTGTACGGCGTGCTCGCGGCGCTGACCGGCGTCGGACTCGTTCGACGCATCGAGCCGGCCGGCAGCCCCGCGCGGTACGAGCGACGGACCGGGGACAACCACCACCACATCGTCTGCACGCTGTGCGGCGCGATCGAAGACGTCGACTGCGCTGTCGGGCACTCGCCCTGCCTGACCCCGTCGGACGCGCACGGCTTCGCCGTCACCACCGCCGAGGTCACCTACTGGGGCATCTGCGAGCGGTGCGCCGCGGCCGAGCGCGACGACGCGGGCGATGACGCAGCCAGCGACGCAGGCGCAAGCGCAATCGACGCAGGCGCAGGCGCAATCGACGCAGGCGCAGGCGCAAGCGCAAGCGCAGACGTGCCCGACGCAGCCGCGCCCGACGCCCCGCGCGTCCCCTGAACCACCCGAGCACCCCTGACCGAACCAACCGTTCCACCCAAGGAGGAACCGTGTCCGACCAGAACACGACGCCCGGCCAGCCGGCCGGCACCCCCACGACGACCACCAACTCCGGCGCTCCCGTCTCGAGCGACGAGCACTCGATGGGCGTCGGGGCCGACGGCCCCCTCGCGCTGCACGACCACTACCTGGTCGAGAAGCTCGCCCAGTTCAACCGCGAGCGCGTGCCGGAGCGCGTCGTCCACGCGAAGGGCGGCGGCGCCTTCGGTACCTTCACCGTCACGCAGGACGTCAGCAAGTACACCCGCGCCGCATTCCTGCAGCCGGGCCAGCAGACCGAGATGCTCACGCGCTTCTCGTCCGTCGCCGGTGAGCAGGGTTCGCCCGACACGTGGCGCGACCCCCGCGGCTTCGCGCTGAAGTTCTACACGTCCGAGGGCAACTACGACCTCGTCGGCAACAACACCCCCGTCTTCTTCATCCGCGACGGCATCAAGTTCCCCGACTTCATCCGCTCGCAGAAGCGCCTGCCCGGCTCGCACCTGCGCGACCACGACATGCAGTGGGACTTCTGGACCCTGTCGCCCGAGTCCGCGCACCAGGTCACCTGGCTGATGGGCGACCGCGGCTTGCCCGCGTCGTGGCGTGAGATGGACGGCTTCGGCTCGCACACGTACCAGTGGATCAACGCCGAGGGCGAGCGCTTCTGGGTGAAGTACCACTTCATCACCGAGCAGGGCCACAAGACCCTGACGCAGGAGGACGCCGACCGCATCGCCGGTGAAGACGCGGACTTCCACATCCGTGATCTGCGCGCCGCGATCGAGCGTGGCGACTTCCCACGCTGGACCCTCAAGGTGCAGGTCATGCCCTACGAGGACGCCGCGACCTACCGCTTCAACCCGTTCGACCTGACGAAGGTGTGGCCGCACGCGGACTACCCGCTCATCGAGGTCGGCACGATGGAGCTCAACCGCAACCCGGCGAACTACTTCGCCGAGATCGAGCAGGCGACCTTCGCCCCGTCGAACTTCGTGCCCGGCATCGCGGCGAGCCCCGACAAGATGCTCCTGGCGCGCATCTTCAGCTACGCGGACGCACACCGCTACCGCGTCGGCACCAACCACGCGCAGCTGCCGGTGAACGCCCCGAAGAACGAGGTGCACTCGTACTCGAAGGACGGCGCGATGCGTTTCGACTTCCAGAAGTCCGAGGTGCCCGTGTACGCGCCGAACTCGCTCGGTGGTGCACACGCCGACCCGACCGCGACCGACGACGTGCCCGGCTGGGAGTCGGACGGCGCGCTGCAGCGTTCCGCCGCGACCCTGCACCCGGAGGACGACGACTTCGGCCAGGCCGGCACGATGGTCCGAGAGGTCCTCGACGACGCCGCCCGTGAGCGCCTGGTCGGCAACATCGCCGGGCACGTCTCGAAGGTGACGCGCGACGACCTGCGCGAGCGCGTGTTCGCGTACTGGACGAACGTCGACGCCGACCTGGGTGCGCGCGTGCGCGCCGCGGTCGTGCCGAGCGCGCCGGGTTCGAACGAGGACCCGGAGACGGTGGCGGTCGAGGCGTAGTCCGGTGGACGCGGGGGCGTGAGCCCCGGTCCACCACCTGACTGACGGGAGGCACGGTGCCAGCTGGCACCGTGCCTCCCGTCCGTCTGTCGTTGCGTTCTAGACCTCTTGCCCGTTCAGCCAGATCGGGCCGGCCGGCCAGTCCTCCAGGGCTGCGGCCACCGGCCGCACCATCCAGCCGCCCTGCTCGGTGTTCGTGATGCCAGCGCCCTCGGCGGTGAACGCCGAGAAGGTGCCGACGACCTCGGGGAACTCGTGCCAGCCGAGCTTCGCGTAGAAGGGGATGCGGTTCTCGCCCGCGCCGAGGAAGCCGTACGGCACCGCGAGCCCGTCGAGCACGGCGTGCGTGCGCTCCATGAGTTCCCGGCCCTTGCCCGATCCCTGCAGCCGTGGCGACACGGCGACGAGGCCGGTGTCTCCGACCAGGACGTCGCGCCCGCCGACCGTGATGAACATGCGGCGGATCCCGACGTGCGCCAGGACGACGCCGTCCTGGTCGCGGGCGAGGACCCGGCGTTCGGGCTGCATGCCGGACCAGCTGCGGCCGCCCACGTACCAGTGGGACCAGTCCGGGAACGCCTGCGCGAGCAGTGCTGCGATCGCTTCGTGGTCCGGGAGCGAGAGGGAGCTCTCCTCGACCACCTCCCACCGGATGTCATCAGTCACGCGTCCATCCTGCACGGATGTGCTGGTGGCCGTTGCGTTCTCGTACTGACCGGTAATACGTTAACGGTGACATCAGGGCGATGTCGCGATGAAAGGGGAGATCGATGTCGATCAAGAACGTCGTACTGGGTGCGGTCGTGCTGGGGAGCGTCGTGGGCGGCGGGATCGCAGTCGACACCGTGACGGCGCCGGAGGCGAGTGCTGGCGGAAGGTGACGCAGAGCATGGGCTTCAACGAGTCGGGGTGTGGTCGCGCTCAGCACTTCAACCGGCTGAAGAGCGGGACGATGAAGTGGGGGAACGTGGTCGGTGGCAACAAGTGGTCCTACGAGGCTGCCTGCTGGACCAACATCGCCCAGTACGGCATGGTCCGGGCCTGACGCGGTGGTTCGGAACCGTGCTCGGGGAGCTACGGTCGTCGTGGTGATCGGCGCCACGGCACTCGCTGGCTGCGCCTCCGCAGATGCTGCGCCCCGGGTCGTCGATCCGTCAGGCTTCTCCGCGGCCGGGCCGTGGGCGGATGAGTTCGCGGAATCAGCCGCCGACACCAGCCCGTACCAGCGGCAGATCCTCTCGGACGGAACGATCTCGGCGCGGGAGGTCGCAGATGCCCAGTCCCGCATGAGCGCATGCATGCGGGATCTCGGCTACGACTACACGACAGCAGAGGACGGCACGTCCGAAGCGTCACCGCTCCCGGGGCGGAAGGCTGAAGACGCAACGGCCATCAACGATTCGAAGTCGAAGTGCGCGAAGGACTTCGACAGCGACGTGACGTACCTCTTCAACGAAGTCCGGCGGAACCCGGAGAAGCAGGACGAGGCAGAGATCACCGTCGCGTGCCTCCGTGCCGTGAGACTCGTCGACGACACGTACACCGAACGTGAATGGCGCACCCAGAACGACGACGGGAACTTCTCCTTCTCGCCGTGGGACCCCGCAGCCGTACAGTGTCGACTGGACCCGCTCGGGCTCTGGCGGCAGTGATGCGCTTCCCGTCTGCCGCGCTCCTGGCGCTCGGGGCGATGGTGGTCGCGGCGGCGACGGCCGCCGCCATCGTGGTCGCTGTGCCGGCCGAGGTCCCGGCTGCACTCCGGACGGCGGCCCCCACGAGCACCGTCCGGGTGACCGAGCGCACCGATGCCGATGAACGACAGGTGCAGCTCGCACTCGACACCGGTGCCCCACGGGCGGTCGTGACGTCGCGGACCGGCACGGTGACGACGTCGACGTGCTCGACCGGGGCACCCGTGCGGAGCGGGGACGTCCTCGCGCGGGTCGACGGGCGGCCGGTGATCGCGCTCGCCAGTGACGAGCCGCTGTGGCGCGACCTCGAGCTCGGCGACCGCGGGGCCGACGTCACGGGGCTGCAGCGGGAGCTCACGCGCCTCGGTGCCGGACTGAGCATCGACGGCGTCCTCGGCCCGGGCACGCTCCGAGCTGCGCACCAGTTCCTGGTCGACCGAGGTGTCGACCGCGACGACCTGCCCGACGACGTCGTGCCGCGTGACCCGTTCGCATGGGTGCCAGCCGCCGAGAACGCCGTCCTGGCGTGCGTGGCCGTCGTCGGGGCGGCGGTCGACGCCGACGGTGTCCTCGTCGAACTCCCGGCCGAACTCCGCGGTGCGCGCATCGAGGCGCTCCCGGTTGATCCGGCGCCGGGGGAGCGCGTGCTGCGGATCGGGAACGCCGACGTCCCGATCGACGCCGCCGGGGTGGTCTCGTCGCCGACGTCCCTCGCCGCGATCACCGCCCTGCCGGAGTACGCGGCGACGGTCGCTTCGGCGGACGGCGTACCGACGGTGGCCGTGACGTGGACGCTCAGTCGCCCGCGGACCGTCCAGGTGGTGCCACCGACGGCTCTTTGGGACCTCGAGGGCGACCGGGCGTGCGTGCAACCGACGACGGGGCGGCCGCTCCGGGTCGAGGTCCTCGGGTCGGAACTCGGGCAGTCGTTCGTCCGGGTGCCCGGCGGACGAACGCTCGACCGGATCCGTGCCGCGCCGGACCGGTCCAGCTCGTGTCGGTGACGCTCGAGGGCGTCGGGCACGTCTGGCCGAACGGCACCGTGCTGTTCGACCGCGTCGACCGCACCTTCGCCGAGGGGAGCGTGACCGCGGTCGTCGGGCCGAGTGGCTCCGGTAAGTCCACGCTGCTCGCGATCCTCGCCGGGATGCTCCGTCCGACGCGCGGTGCCGCCGTCCGTCCGCCGGGCTGTCGGCCGCTCTGGGTCTTCCAGAACCCGTACGGGGTGGCCCGCCGCCGCGTGCTCGACCACGTCGCGCTGCCGTTCGTCGCCCAGGGTGCGGATCGTCGGACCGCGGACGTCCGGGCGCTCGAGGTCCTCGAGCGCTTCGGGCTCGGTTCGCGGGCGCACGCGCGGTTCGCCGAACTGTCCGGTGGCGAGGCGCAACGCCTGATGCTCGCGCGCGCCATCGCGAGTGCGCCGGGTCTGATGCTGGTCGACGAGCCGACGGCGCAACTCGACCGGGCGACCGCGATCGAGGTGAACCGTGGGATCGGTGCGCTCGCCGCGTCGGGGACGGTCGTCGTCGTCGCCACGCACGACGACGCGACCCGTGACGCCTGCGACGGAGTGCTCGACCTCGGGCGGTACCGATGAGCCCCCGCCGGATGCAGGTGACCGAGGTCTGGCGGGAGGCGTGGCGCGACATCGCCTCCGGAGCCTCGTGGGCAGCCGTGACCGCTGTCGTCCTCGCGGTGCTGCTCAGCGGTGTCGTGGGCCTGCGCGCAGGTGCGGTCGCCGATGACGTCCGGGCGGCTGCGGTGTTCGTCGCGAGCGGTGCGGCGACGACCGTCCAGCGGGCCGAGGGCCGGATCGACGGCCGCGTGTGCGATGCCCTCGCGGATACCGAAGGGGTCATCGCGTCTGGCGCGTTCCGTCGCCTCGATGCCGGGGTCGTCCCCGCCGCGCTGCCGGGCTCGGCGATCCCGACCTACGAGGTGACCGCCGGGGTGCGTGGCCTGCTCGGCGGCTCCGCTGCCGACGGGGCCGCGGGAGTGATCATCTCGCCCACGGTGCACGAGACCCTGGGGCTTGCTGCCGGCGATCGCCTCGTGAGGGTGGGCGGCGCGGGCACCGGAGTCGCCGGTGTGTACGACCACCCCGACGACGGCCGAGACCCCGACCTGGAGTACGCGGTCCTCGCGCCGACGGTGGACGACGGGTCGCCGTTCGACGCCTGCTGGGCGACGGTGTGGCCGCAGGGCGACGACACGGTCTCGATGCTCCGGCGCACCGTCCTGACAGCGAGCGGGGCCGAGGGCGAAGTCCGACCCACCGCCGGGCAGCTCAACCCGACGCTGGGCGCGGTCTTCACCCCCGGGGCGCGGCAGCCAGTGCTCGTCCCGTTCGGTGCAGCGGCCCTCGTGGGGCTGACGATCGGCGCGGCAGCGGTCGCACGGCGCCGGCTCGCCCTGGCCTCCGACCGGCACGTCGGGGTGCCGCGGAGCGCGCAGGTCCTCGGGATCGTCCTGCAGCACCTGGTCTGGGGATCGGTCGGGGCCCTGGTCGCGACGAGCGTCGCGGTGGCGTCGGTGCGTGGCCTCGACGTCGACGACGCACTGCCGATCGTGCGCGAGGCGATCGCGATCGCGTCCCTCGGGCTCGTGGGTGCGCTGCTCGGTGGGGCGCTCGCCGCGGCCGCGATCCGCGAGCGCGCGCTGCACCGCTACTTCCGCTCCCGCTGACCGCAGCCGGGTGCTGCGCCACTTCAGTTCGCGCTGAGCGACACATCTCGGGCGCCGGGACGCGAGAAGTGTCGCCCACCACGAAACTCGCCGCGACCACCGATGAACCCATTTGGTTGACGCGTCAACCAAATGGGCGCACACTGGTGCCATGCACACGCAGGACCTCCTCGCCGCCGACACCGGGATGGGTGCCGTCACCCTCCGCGTCGCGAACCTCGACCGGATGATCGGTTACTACCGCGATGGCGTCCAGCTCGCGCTGCTCTCGAACGAGGGCGGCGTCGCCGTGCTGGGGCGACCGGGCGCCGGTGGCCTGGCGGTCCCGATCGTGATCCTCGAGCACGCGCCGTCGATGCAGCACGCCGGCCCGCACGACGCCGGCCTGTTCCACACCGCGATCCTGTTCGACACGAGGGCCGACCTGGCTGCCGCGCTCTACTCGGTCGCGACGAAGTTCCCGCAGACCTTCACCGGCAGCGCCGATCACCTGGTGAGCAACGCGTTCTACTTCACCGATCCCGAGGGCAACGGCGTCGAGCTGTACTGGGACCGCGACCGCACGGAGTGGTCGTGGACGCACGGCATGGTCGACATGGACACGAAGTACGTCGACCCGAACGCGTTCCTGCAGGAGCACCTGACGGCCGACGCGGTGGAGTCCGCGCCGAACGCGCCGGGTCGGGTCGGCCACGTGCACCTGTCGGTCGGCGACGTCGCCAGCGCGAAGGACTTCTACGTCGACAAGCTCGGCTTCGCGACGACGGCCGGGTGGGGCGAGGCCCTGTTCGTCAGCGCTGGCGGCTACCACCACCACATGGCGATGAACACCTGGAACTCCCGCGGGGCCGGGCGCCGCCAGCTCGCGCTCGGGCTGGGCCTCGTGCGGATCGAAGTGCCTGGGTCGGACGACCTCGGTGCCCTCGTCGCACGCATGCACGACACCGGGGTGCAGACCGCCGACGACGGCCGGACGGTCGCGTTCGAGGACCCGTGGGCGAACCGCATCGAGGTGACCGCGCCCGGTCGCGGCTGACGCGGTTCGCCGCAGGGCAGCCGAGACTCGGGCTGCGCGACACTTCTCGCGCCCGCAAGCACGAGATGTGTCGCTGACCCCGAGACTCGGCGCCGGCCGTCGGCCGCCGACTGCCGGCCGCCCGGCCGCCCGGCCGTCCGGCTGCCGCCGCCCGGGTCACGCGCGGTTCGAGATCCCGCCGTCCGACGTCAGCAGCTGCCCGTTCACCCAGCGCCCCTGCTCCGAGCAGAGGAACCCGACGAGCGCAGCGGTGTCCGACGGTCGTCCGAGTCGGCCGAGCGGCGTGCCCTCGACCGCCCAGCGCTTGACGTCGTCGGACATCCACCCGGTGTCGTTCGGGCCGGGGTTCACGACGTTCGCGCTGACGCCGAGGTTGCCGAGCTCCTTCGCGGCACCGAACACGAGTCGGTCGAGCGCCCCCTTCGACGCCCCGTAGGGCAGGTTGTACGCGATGTGGTCGCTCGTCAGCGCGATGATCCGCCGGCGGTCCCGCGGTGCGGCGTCGCCAGCACGTTCGAGTGCGGCCGCGTACGCCTGCACGAGCAGGAACGGCGCGCGGGCGTTGACCGCGAAGTGCCGGTCCCACGACTCGACCGTCGTGGTCCGGACGTCCGAGTCGACCGATTCGCAGTGCGACATCACCAGCGCGGTGACGGGGGCGCCCGCCTCGGTCTCGGCGCGGCCGACCAGGGCGGCCGCCTGGTCCGGGTCCTCCAGGTCGACCGGGAGGCGCGTCACGCGTGCACCCACCGACTCGCACTCCTGCACGACGGACTCGACCCCGTCGGGATCCGCCCCACCGCTCACGCGGTCGTCGTACGGGCCCCACCACGAGATGGCCAGGTCCCAGCCGTCGGTCGCCAGACGGGTGGCGAGCGCCGCGCCGATGCCGGCTCTGCGGCCCACGCCGGTCACCAGGGCGAGTGGTCGTGCGGACGTCATACGGGCCTCCTGTCCGGTGCGCCGTCGCACCGATCGCCACCCAGTCTGCCGGAACCGGCCACGCGCGTGGCCATCGCACTCGGTGTCCTGTCGGCGAGGACCGGCACGCGAGGGCCAAGATGGACGGATGCCACGCACACGACCACCGCTCGGACGCGGACGCGGACCCCGCGGCGGTCGTCCGGACCCGCGCGACCTGCCGATCGAGCACGTCCGCGACCGGATGTCGTCCTACATCTACGGCAACATCACGGTGCTCGCTGCCGCGATCGCCGTCGACCCGGCCGCCATCCACCACGGGTCGGCGATCTGGGCCGTCCTGGCGACCGCGGTCCTGACCTACCTGGCGCACGTGCTCGCGCACCTGGTGGCGCACGGCCTCGGCGGCGACGACTCCCAGACGGACGACGCCCGGCGCGAATCGGTCCTGACGATCATGCGGAACGCGAACCCGATCGCGACGTCCGGGCTCATCCCTGCAGTGCTGTACGCGGTGGCGTGGGTCGGGTGGATCCCGACGGGGTGGGCGCAGACGGCCGCCCTGGTCATCCTGGTCGTGCGCATCGGCATGGTCGGCGTCTTCATGCAGCGGTTCAGCGGCAAGCGGCCCACGTTCCTCGGGCTCTGGGGCGGCATCGTGCTGGCCGCCGTGGCGTTCGTGATCGGTCTCGTGAAGGTGGTGTTGACGCATTGAGCGCCACCGAGTCCGAGCCGAAGCCGAAGCGGGCCGGCTGGAAGTTCCTCCGCGACCTCGTCGTCATCGTCGTCGTGGCGCTGCTGGCGTCGTTCCTGGTGAAGACCTACCTGGTCCGGTCCTTCTACATCCCGTCCGCGTCGATGGAGAACACGCTGCTCATCGGCGACCGCGTGCTCGTCAACGAGCTCGTCCCCGGCGCCGTGCCGCTGCAGCGTGGTGACGTCGTCGTGTTCCAGGACCCGGGCGGCTGGCTCGGCACCGGGCAGGGCGACGACCTGATCAAGCGCGTGATCGGCCTGCCCGGCGACACCGTCTCGTGCTGCGGCACCGGCGGACACCTGTCGGTGAACGGCCACCCGGTCGACGAACCCTACGTGGTGCCCGAGATCGGGTCGGACCGGGTCTCCGGCACCGACTTCGACATCACCGTGCCGAAGGGGCGCATCTGGGTGATGGGCGACAACCGGTACAACTCGGCGGACTCCCGCGTGCACGGCACGGTGCCGGTCGACGACGTGGTCGGTCGTGCGTTCATCACCACGTGGCCGGTGTCACGGTGGACGGTGCTCTCGCGGTACGCCGACGAGTGGGACCAGGTGCCGGACCCGTCCTGAGCGGTCCGGGGCGGACCGGGGCGGTCGTTGCCCGCCCCGGTCGTCCGGTGCGGTAGCGTTCCGATTCCCGTGCCGGACCGTCCGCAGCGGGGTGAGCGGAGGCACTGTTCCGATGGACGCTGTGCCCTTCGATGCTGTGCCCATCAACGCTGCGCCCATGGACTACGTGACCGGGGGTGACGCGGAGCTGTCGATCCGGCGCATCGGGACGCACGGACACCGCTCCGGCACGATCGGCCCCCGACCGGACCACGTGGTCTTCTGGCTCGCCGACGGCCGTGCCCGCCTGACCGCGGACGATGGCTCGAGCTGGGACGTCGGCGCCGAACGCCCGATGATGCTCTCCGCCTCGGTGGCGTACGGCTTCGACACCGACGCCACGGCGATGACCCTGCTGCACCTGTCGCCGGCGTTGCTGGGCGGCGGCGGTCCAGCGGCCGAGTTCCGGCAACCGGACGCCGCCGACCCTCGGATCGAACCCCTCCGAGCACTGCTCCGCGACGTCTCCGGTCGCGTCCTCGACCCCGCGCTGCCGGTCGACGAGCGAGCCGCCCTGAACCGACGCATCGCGACGGTCGTGCTGTCGACCTTCTCGCCGTCACGGTCCGACGTCGAGCACCGGATGCGTCGTGCGATCCGCTTCGTGCACGACCAGGCCGACCAGCCGCTCTCGGTGGCCGACATCGCGGACTCGTGCGGCCTGAGCGAGCGCGGCGTGCAGGACCTCTTCCGCCGGCGGCTCGCGGTGACGCCGATGCAGTACCTGCGCGAGGTCCGACTCGACCGGGTCCACCTCGAACTCGGCCGATCGCGTTCGGGCGGGCTGCTGGTGAGCGACGTCGCCCGGCGCTGGCAGTTCACGCACCTCGGTCGCTTCGCCGCCCACTACCGTGCACGCTTCGGCGAGCAGCCGCACGAGACGATCGCGCGGGGTCCCGGCGCGGTCTGAACCGAGCCGCGCTCAGCAGCCCGTCGTCGTCAGCGTGACCGTCGCGACGGCGTCGTTCGTCACCGTCGTCGTCTGCGGGCACAGCGAGCCCGCGCGGACCGTCACCTTGCCGAGCGGGACGCCCGCGAAGTCCGCGGTGCCTCCGGGGAACACCCGCTGGTGCTCGGAGAGCTTGCCCGTCGACGCGAAGACCTTGACCTCGTACGGGTGGTCGGCGGCGTTGTCCGACACGGTGACCGAGACCTGGCCGGTCGAGTCATGGGCGCCGCACCCCGCGAGCGTCACCAGAGCCGCCGCAGCGAGGGCGACAGCGGGCAGGACACGGCGGGACACGCGTCCAGGGTAGTCCGGCACCGGGCCGCGCCGGGTCGCGCCGATCCAGGGTCGACCGCCGAGCGCTCGGCGAGCCTGCCCCGCGGACTGGGGTGGTGCGTCCTCCGTAGTGGGGACAGGACCTGTCCGGTTGGCGCGTTAGCGTGGGTGCATGCACTCGGAGACAGCGACGACCGTCCCAGTCACCGGCGCGCCCGACGCCGTGCGCCGAGCAGCGCTGCTCGCCGCACTCGACGTGGTCGAGGGTGGCGCCGAAGAACGCTTCGACCGGATCACCCGCATCGCGCGTGAAGCCCTCGGCGTCTCCGGCTCCTTCCTGAACCTGGCGGGCGAGACCTCGCTGACCATCAAGTCCCAGCAGAGCGACAGCTACTTCGGACCGGTCATCCCGCTGCAGGACACCTTCTGCGGGCGCACGCTGGGGGAGCGCGGCGCCGTGCTCGTGCCGGATGCGCGCATCGACGCCCGCTACTCCGACATGCCGATGGTCGTCGGCGACCCGAACGTGCGCTTCTACGCCGGGGTCCCGCTGCGGCTCGGCGACGACGACGTCAAGGTCGGCACGCTCTGCCTCATCGACCCGGAACCGCGGACCCTCGACGCCGACGAGGTCGCCCTGCTCCAGGAGCTCGGTGTCTGGGCCGAGCGGGAACTGGCAGCCGGCGCCGACGAGGACCGCCTGCGGTCCGTGCTCGCGGGGCTCGAACCCGGCACGGTCGACGTGCCCGGCTACCGGATCGCGGGGCTGTCGGTGCCGCACGGCGTCGTCTCCGGCGACTTCCACGACTGGCACCGTTCCGGCGACGACGCCGTGCACCTGACCGTGGCGGACGTCATGGGCAAGGGCATGTCGGCTGGGCTGCTCGCCGCGAACATCCGCGGCGCACTGCTCGCCCGCGGCGACCTGGCACCCGACGTCGCCGTCGCCGAGCTCGAGGCACAGGTCGCACCCGACCTCAGCCGCGCCGAGTCGTTCGCGACGATGTTCCACGGCCGCCTCACCCCCTCGACCGGCCGGATCGACTTCACCGACGCCGGACACGGGCTCGTCCTGCAGCTCCGCGACGACGGCGCCGAGCGCATCCTGCGGTCGTCGGACCTGCCGATCGGGCTGCACCCCGCGGGCATCGAACGTGCCTCCGGCTCGCTCGTCATGCGTCCGGGTGACGTGGTCATCGTGGTCAGCGACGGCGCGCTCGAGCTGTGGGACTCCACGCTCGCGTCGCTGTCGCAGCTCGGGGAGCTCTACCGCGGCTCGCCGGACATCACGACGTTCCTGCAGCGGGTGCGGTCACGTGCGGTCGACCACGACCCGGGCGACGACCTGACCGTCGTCGTCGTCGCGCGCGACCTCTGACGACGTGCCGTCGGCAGGTCGTCGGCAGGCCGGGACTGGTCGCTCGTCGACTGGTCACGACGTGCCGTCGGCGCGCCGCCGGACGGTCACGAACGGTCGGGTACCGGGGGCCTGAACGACGGCTCGTGACCGGTCGCCGGATGTGAGCGGGGTGTCGTGACCGGTCGGGGCCCGCGCAGCAGGCCCGCAGCAGGAATCAGCTAGGCGCCGAGGCGCTCGATGAGCTCGGCGTAGCGCGCGGCGGTGCGGGACACGATCGCCTCGGGCAGCACCGGGGGCGTGCCCTGGCGGTCCCAGTTGGCGCTGAGCCAGTCGCGCACGATCTGCTTGTCGAACGAGTCCGTCCGACCGTCGGCCCGGGCGTCCCAGTACCGGCTCGAGTCGCTGGTCAGGACCTCGTCCGCGATCCGGATCCGGCCGTCGGCGTCCTGCCCGAACTCGAACTTGGTGTCCGCGATCACGACGTCGCGCTCGAGGGCGATCGCGGCTGCCTCGGTGTACACGTGCAGCGACAGGTCGCGCAGGGTCGCCGCGACCTCGGCGCCGACCAGGTCGACGGTCTGCTCGTACGAGATGTTCTCGTCGTGCTCGCCCTGCGGTGCCTTGTAGGCCGGGGTGTAGATCGGCTCGGGCAACCGGTCGCCGTTCGACAGCCCCTGGGGCAGGGCGACGCCGCAGACGCTGCCGGTCTGCTGGTACTCGGCCCAGCCGCTGCCGACCAGGTACCCGCGCACGACGCACTCGACGGGGAACATCTCGAGCGGCATGACGTGCATCGACCGCGACTCGACCTCGGCCGGCACGGGGGTGCCGCCGGACAACGGGCCGATGATGTGGTTCGGCACGTCGCTCAGCTGCGTGAACCAGAAGCGCGACAGGCGGGTGAGCAGTTCGCCCTTGCCGGGGATCGGTGGCTCGAGGGCGAAGTCGTAGGCACTGACCCGGTCGGACGCCACGAGCAGCAGCTCGGACGCACTCTGGATGTCGGCGGTGCCGGTCGGCACGTAGAGCTCGCGGACCTTGCCCGACGAGACGTGCTCCCAGCCCTCGATCACGGGCGCGGCGCTCATCGGGTGACCTTCGCGGCGATGTCGGTGCGGTACTGCGCGCCCTGCAGTGTGATGTCACCGAGGCCCGCGTAGGCACGCTCCCGTGCCTGGGCGAAGTCGGCCCCGGTCGCGACGACGCTGAGCACGCGGCCGCCGGTGGCGACGAGGCTGTCGTCGAGCACCCCGGTGGCGGCGTGTGCGACGGAGACGCCGTCGCGGGCGTTCGCGGCGTCGATGCCGGTGATCGGACGGCCGGTCTGCGGGTTCTCCGGGTAGCCCTCGCTCGCGAGTACGACCGTGACGGCTGCATCCGGACGGAACGACGGTGCCGGGGTGCCCCCGAGCTGGCCCGTCGCGGCGGCGAGCAGCAGCCCGCTCAGCGGCGTCGCCAGGCGGGGGAGGACGACCTGGGTCTCCGGGTCGCCGAAGCGTGCGTTGAACTCGATGACCCGGACGCCCTGCTCGGTGACGATGAGCCCGCAGTAGAGCAGCCCGACGAACGGGGTGCCCTCGTGCTCGAGGCGACGGACGGTGGGCAGCGCGACCAGCTCGGTGACCTCGTCGACGAAGGCCTGCTCGGACGCCCAACGATCGGCCAGCCACGGCAGCGGCGAGTACGCGCCCATGCCGCCGGTGTTCGGCCCGAGGTCGCCGTCGGCCAGGCGCTTGTAGTCCTGCGCGGGGCTGAGCGGGCGGACGTCGTGGCCGTCGCTCAGGAAGAACAACGAGACCTCTTCGCCGTCGAGGAACTCCTCGACCACGACGTGCCCGTGCTGCAGCCAGTAGGTGGCGTGGTCGATCGCGGCCTGACGGTCCTCGGTCACGAGGACGCCCTTGCCCGCGGCCAGCCCGTCGGCCTTCACGACGTACGGTGCGCCGAGCTCGTCGATCGCGGCGACGGCCTCTTCCGCCGTGCCGGCGTACACCGGGCGGCCGGTGGGTACGTTCGCTTCGGACATGATGCGCTTGGCGAAGGCCTTCGAGCCCTCGAGCTGCGCGGCGGCCTTGCCCGGCCCGAAGACCGGGATGCCCCGGGTGCGGACGGGGTCGGCCACACCGGCGATGAGCGGCGCCTCGGGTCCGACGACGACCAGCTCGACGCCGTTCTCGATCGCGTACTCGGCGACGAGTGCGCCGTTGGTGGGGTCGAGGGAGACGGTCTCGACATCGGCGGCGATGCCGGCGTTGCCGGGAGCAGCCGTGATGACGTGGCCCGCCTGTTCAGCGAGGAGGGCCGTGATGATCGCGTGCTCGCGGGCACCGGAACCGAGGACGAGGATTCGCACCCGATCACCCTACCGATCAGGACACTCCCGCCGCGAGGCGACGGCTAGCCTGTGGAGATGCCACCCAGGAGGATCGAGGACGCCGCCGGCCGTGCCGCACTGACCGCGGTGCAGCAGGGCGACACGGCACGGGCGACCGTCGCGACGGCCGTCCGGTGGACCCTGCAGCGCCTCGCCGACGACGTGCCGGGCAACAGCGTCGAGGTCCGGGTGCCGCCGTTCGCCGCGGTCCAGGCCGTCCCCGGCCCGCGCCACACCCGTGGCACGCCGCCGAACGTGGTCGAGACGGACGCCACGACGTGGCTCGCGCTCGCGACCGCTGAGCTGACCTGGGACGAAGCCGTCGCGCAGTCACGCGTCAGCGCTTCCGGCTCACGTGCGGACCTGACGGCGTTCCTGCCGGTGCGGGTCGCGCTCTAGTCGCGTCCAGCACTACCTAGGCGGACGAACCGAATTAGGTAGTCCCTACCGATGCGGGCGCATGCACTGCGAACCTACGCTTGAAGTCGCCGGGATTCGGACCCGACCCGAACGGGTCCGAACCCGGCGACAGGGACCAAGGTACGCGATGTTCCACACAACGTGTCAACCGCCGCGGCGCGTCGTGCTGCAATGCGCAACGTTCTTGCGTCACGAGTGGACTCAGAAGAGTCCGGCGAGCTCCGACCGGGCGTGCAGGTCCCACTTGCCGAACACCCGCGACAGGTGCGCGTCGATGGTCCGCGTCGAGAGCCCGAGCTCCTCGCCGATCAGGCGGTTGCTCAACCCCTGTGCCGCGAGCTCGGCGACCTGGTACTCGCGGTTCGTGAGCGGTGGTTTCGGCCGGCCGGCCGTGACCGCCATGCCGTGCGACGCGAGCACCCCCTGCGCCGCGATCACCCGCGTCCGGTCGCGTGCGGTCAGGGCGTCGGCGTACTCGACGATGGCCGCGGCGAGCGGACCGTCGACCCGAGCCGCTGCCTCGCGCATGCGACCGAGCGAGGTACCGGTCTCGCGTCCGTTCAGCATGTCCATCGCGTAGTGCAGCGTCTGCGCGTACATGACGTGCGTCCACCCACCGCTCGCCGTGCCGCGGTCGATGATGTCGTCGGCGTGCCGGAGCCCGGCCGGGTTGCCGAGCACCGCCTCGGTCCAGGCGATCGTCACCGCGACCTGCTCGCCGGTGATCCGCATCGCCCGCTGCGGGGTGGCCCTCGCCCGGTCGAGTGCACGTGTCGCGTCCTCGGTGCGACCGGCGTACGCGTACGCCATCGCGAGTCGTGCCCACGGGTAGGCCGCGAACCCGCCGTGGTCCGCGACGTCGTACCGTTCGCAGGCAGCCGAGAACGCCGCGATCGCGTCGTCCCAGCGCCGTTGGCCGATGGCGAGGTTGCCGTCGCCGATGAGCTCGAGGGTGAAGTCGTACTTCAGGTACGGGTTCGACCGGCGGACCGGCACCTCGGTGAGCAGGTCGGCGAGGTCGCCGCGCCAGACCTGCACCTGGTGCAGCACTGAAAAGATCTCGCCGACGCTCCACGGTGCGTCCTCGAGGTGCTCGATCGCGGTGGCCAGTGCCCGGCGACCGAGGGCCGAGGCGTCGTCGAGCCGGCCGGCCGTGGCGAGCGCCATGATCGCGCAGGGGGCGACGCACAGGAACGCGAACGGGATGGTCGGGGCGTGCACGATGCCGCTGCGCTCGAGTTCGGCCCGCACCTCGTCGAACCGTCCGCCCCACCCGAGGTGTGCGAGTCGCAGCAGGCGGAGCCGTTCGACCGCGTCGCCGGACACCAGCCGGCTGGCGACGTCGGTGAGCGCGACCGCTGCCAGCACGTCGTCGTCGTGGAACTGCCGGATGTTGGCGAGGATCTCGCAGGCCTCGACCACGAGGGCGTCGTCCACCGTGCCAGGGTCCGCGCGGGCGACGGCCCAGGCAGCCTCGGCGTCGGCGCGACCGGCCTCGCGCCCGTCGGTGTACGAGTACGCCAGCGACCGCAGGCAGCGCGCGGCGACCTGCTCGTTCGGGTGCAGCGTCCGCCGGAGCGCTGCGGAGGCGAGGGCGATCGCGCTCTCGTGCTCCTGCAGCTGCACCGCGACCTGCGCCGCGTCGAGCAGCTGCTCGACCGGGGGCACGACACCGCAGTCGAGCGCCCAGAGCGCCGACCGCAAGCGTGCGGCAGGCGGGGCGCCCTCGGGACTGTCGGTGCGGAAGGCGTTCGCGCGGGCGAAGAGCGCCGTGCGGCGGGCGACCGGTACCAGGCCGCGGATCACGTCGCCGACGAGCGGGTGCTGCGGACGGGCCACCGCGGCGCCGTCGTCGAGCGAGTCGATCCGGACCAGCCCGAGCGCGACCACGCGGTCGACGTCGCCGCCGCTGACCAGGCCGAGCAGCCGCGCGAGCGGGATCGGGTCGGCCAGTGCCACGATGTCGACGACGTCGCGCAGGTCCTCCGGCAACGAGCCGAGCTCCGTCCGGTACATGTCGGCGAGGCTGTTCGACGCCGTCACCCGGCCGCGCCAGTACCACCCGGACGCCGTGTGCTCGAGGGCACCCGAGGTGCGAGCGGCGCGGACGACCTCGCGCAGGTAGAGCGGGTTGCCGGCGGTCGCACGGTGCACCCGCTCGGCCGAGGCGTTCTCGAGCTGCGAGCCGAGCGCCTCGGCCACCAGGGCCGACGTCTCGCGCAGGGTGAGCGGCTCGAGGTCGATGCGCTCGAGCAGGTCGTCCTGCCACAAGGCGCGGAGCGGCTCCGGCAGCGCGGTGAAGTCACGGCAGGTCAGGACGAGCCGCGCACCCTGGTGCCGGACGAGCCACGCCACGTACCGGGCGGAGATCGCGTCGAGGTGGTCGGCGTCGTCGACGCGCAGCAGGACGTCGCGGTCCGCCAGGTCGGCGATCGCCCGGAGGCGCTGCTCGGCCCCGGCGTCGTCGGACAGTTCCGACAGGGTCGCCGGCAGCTCGCCGAAGCGGTCCGAGATCGCGCCGAAGGGCATCGACCGCCCGGAGGCGACGGCGGTGATGGGCACCACGACCGTGCGCCCGGTGGCGTCCCGTCCGGCGACGCGGTCGGTCACGCGGGCGGCGACGGTGCTCTTGCCGAGACCCGGGGCGCCGACGAGCGCGACGCTCCACTGGTGCTCCGCGACGACGGACACGGCACGGTCCTCTTCGTGGCGTTGCATCACGGGCCAGGTCACGCGCGCCGGGGTGCTCGGGGTGCGACCTCGCCCCCGTACGGTCCGTTCTCGCATCCGTGTCACCTCCAGCCCTTGGGATACCAACGCGTACGGATCATCCTCTCCTGGATCGGACTGCGCGGACAGGCCGGGAGACGTCCCACAGTGGGGGACAATGGGTGGGTGAGCAACACCGATCGACCCGACGACCAGCCGGTCCCGGCCCCTGCGCCGAACGCCGTCTCCACCTCTGACGAGGTCACGATCCGTCGTGCCCCGAAGTTCGGGGTGTTCATCGTCGGCGGTGCGGTGCTCGGGTTCATCGCGACCCTGATCGTCGTCTCGCTCACCATGAACCTCGGTGGCCAGCAGGAGGAGTCGAGCTTCGGCAGCCTGGTGGGCTACTTCAGCCTGTGGGGCGTCACGATCGGCGCCTTCGTCGGCGCGGTCGTCGCCGTCGTGTTCGACCGGGTCTTCGCCCGGCGCGCGGCCCGACTGACGGCGGAGCGTGTCGAGGTCGAGCTGCCGCCCGAGACGGTCGACGGCGAGATCGACGAGCACGGCGACCAGCGGCCGTAGCCGCGACCGCTTCCAGACGGGAGGCCCGTTGCCAGCTGGCAACGGGCCTCCCGTCCGTATTGCGGTTGCGTCTCGGACGCGACCTAGCTGAGCTGGTTCGCCTCGACCCAGGACAGGTACTCCGGGCTCACGGTGCCCGTGACGTACTCGCCCGTGAAGCAGCTCATCTCGAGGTCGGTCACGTCGGAGCCCTCGATGATGGCGTCCCGCATGTCGCCGATCTCCTGGTAGATCAGGTGATCGCTGCCGAGCACGCGGTTGATCTCCGGGATCTTCCGGTCGTGCGCGATGAGCTCGTCGCGCGTCGGCATGTTGATGCCGTAGACGTGCGGGAACCGGACCGGGGGAGCGGCGCTCGTGAAGGTGACCTCGTTCGCACCGGCGGCGCGGGCCATCTCCACGATCTCCTTGCTCGTCGTGCCGCGCACGATCGAGTCGTCGACGATGAGGATGTTCTTGCCCTTGAACTCCGACGACATCGCGTTGAGCTTCTGCCGGACGGACCGCTTGCGCTCCGCCTGGCCCGGCATGATGAACGTCCGGCCGACGTAGCGGTTCTTGTAGAAGCCCTCGCGGTACTCGATGCCGAGCTTCCGCGCGACCTGCATCGCGGCCGGTCGGGACGAGTCCGGGATCGGCATCACGACGTCGATGTCACCGGTCGGCGCGTACTGCTCGATGGTGTCCGCCAGCCGGTTGCCGAGGCGCAGGCGGGCGTCGTAGACCGAGATGCCGTTCATGACCGAGTCGGGACGAGCGAGGTACACGTACTCGAACGAGCACGGCACGAGCCGCGGGTTCTTCGCGCACTGCCGGGCGTGCATCTGCCCGTTCATCTCGATGAAGATCGCCTCGCCCGGGGCGACGTCGCGCACGATCTCGTAGCCGCCGGACTCGAGCACCAGCGACTCGCTCGCGACGACCCACTCGGGCTGGCCGGCCTCGTCGAACTTGTGGCCGAGGATGAGCGGCCGGATGCCGAACGGGTCGCGGAAGGCCAGGAGCCCGTGGCCGGCGATCGTGGCGATCGTGGCGTACGAGCCCTCGACCCGCTCGTGCACGCGCTCGACGGCGTCGAAGACCTGCCCGGGATCGAGGTCGGTGCCGCGGACCTGTCCCTGCAGCTCGTGCGCCAGCACGTTCACCAGGAGCTCGGTGTCCGACGTGGTGTTGAGGTGCCGACGGTCGATGTCGAACAGTTCACGCGTCAGTTCCCGCGTGTTGGTGAGGTTGCCGTTGTGGACGAGGACGATGCCGTAGGGCGCGTTCACGTAGAACGGCTGCGCTTCTTCCTCGTTGCTCGCCGCGCCCTTGGTGGCGTAGCGCACGTGGCCGAGGCCCATGGTGCCGAGGAGGGCGCGCATGTCACGGGTTCGGAACGACTCCCGCACGTGGCCGCGGGTCTTGTGCATGTGGTGCACGTGACCCTCGACCGTGGCGATGCCCGTCGAGTCCTGCCCGCGGTGCTGCAGGAGGAGCAGTGCGTCGTAGATGGATTGGTTGGCGGGGCCCTGTGCAACGAGGCCGACGATACCGCACATTCGCGGGTGTGCTCCAGACCGTAGAATCGGGGGGTACCGAACAAGTCTGCCATGTCACCGCGAAGGACTCCGCATGCCCAACCCGTACGCCGAAGCCGGAGTGGACACCGCTGCCGGTGACCTGGCCGTCGAACTCATGAAGTCCGCAGTCGCGGCGACGCACAACAGCCACGTGCTGGGCGGCGTGGGCGGCTTCGCCGGACTCTACGACGTGTCCTTCCTGAAGGACTTCTCACACCCGCTGCTCGCGACCTCGACCGACGGCGTCGGCACCAAGGTCGCCATCGCCCAGGCGATCGACAAGCACGACACCATCGGGCAGGACCTGGTCGGCATGGTCGTCGACGACATCGTGGTGGTCGGTGCGAAGCCGCTGTTCATGACCGACTACATCGCCTGCGGGCGCGTCGTGCCGAACCGCATCGCCGACATCGTCGCCGGGATCGCCCGCGGCTGCTCGGCGACGGGTACCGCTCTGGTCGGTGGCGAGACCGCCGAGCACCCCGGGCTGCTCGGCCCGGACGACTACGACGTGGCCGGCGCCGCGACCGGTGTCGTCGAGGCTGGTTCGCAGCTCGGTGCCCACCTGGTGCAGGACGGTGACGTCGTGCTCGCCATCGAGTCGTCGGGGCTGCACTCGAACGGGTACTCGCTCGTCCGGCACATCCTGGCGTCGCGCGGGGTCGGGTACACCGACCAGCTGGCCGAGTTCGGCGGCGTCTCGGTCGGCGAAGCCCTGCTCGAGCCCACCCGCCTGTACACGACGCCGCTGCTGGAGCTGCTCGAGCAGCACCCGGGCGCCGTGCACTCCCTGTCGCACGTGACCGGAGGTGGCATCGCGGCGAACCTGGCGCGCGTGCTGCCCGTCGGCTCGTGGATCGAGGTCGACCGCTCGACCTGGCAGCCGCTTCCGGTCTTCCGCGTGCTCGCCGACATGGCCGGCACGCCGATCGAGGACACCGAGGGCACCTGGAACCTGGGCATCGGCATGTTCGCCGTGGTGTCCGCCAGCGCCGCAGTGGACGTCATCGAGTCGCTCGGCGTCGCCGGGATGCCCGCGTGGCCGGTCGGCACGATCGCCACGTCGGCCCGCGACCTGACCGGCTTCGAGCAGGGCGCCAAGGGTGTCGACGGTGGTGCCGTGCGGCTCGTCGGGAGCTACGCCGCCTGACCGAGCCGGCCACGCCCGTCACGCAGGCCGCGTGGCGGGCGTTCGTCGTGCCTCCAGGCCGCACGACCTGCCGTCAGGTGTCCGCCGAGCGGTCACGAAGTGCCGCTCGGTCCGGCCGCGGGCGGCACTTCGTGACCACTCGGCGTTCCCCGCGTGGGGAGTCGCGACCGGTCCGCGTCATCCGCGTGGGCACGCAGAAACGCCGCGCTGCCCGGAGGCGCGCGGCGTGACGGCTGTGCCGGTCAGGCGGACTTGTTCTGGTCCGCTTCGGTCTCGAACTCGTCGGATTCGTCTGCCGCTTCGGGACCGTACTGGTCCGCCCAGCGGTCGACGAGATCGTCATCGGAGTGTTGTCCGGCGGAGAGCTCCTGCTCGAGTGCACCGTAGTTCGTCTGCGGGCTGAAGTACTTCAGCTCACGGGCGACCTTGGTGTGCTTCGCCTTTTGACGGCCGCGCCCCATGCGTGACCCCCTCGTTCGGCTCTGGTCCGGTCCTGGCGAATGACGGAAGATCACTCGGGGAACCAGACGGTTCGTGGTTTGAAATCTGCCGATCACTCTACCATGTACCTCGATCTGGACGTCGCCGCGACGGCTCCGCGCACAGGAGAATCGAAGTGATGACCGAACCCCTCGAGAACGCAGCCGACCAGTCCGCCCGTGTCGTCGTCATCGGTGCGGGGCAGGCCGGACTGTCGGTGGGATACCACCTGCGCCGCCTGGGGCTCGTACCCGGCACCGACCTGGTGCTGCTCGATCGTGCCCCGAGCACGGGCGGCGCCTGGCAGTTCCGGTGGGAGGCCCTGCGGCTCGGCGCGGCGCACCGCGTGCACGACCTGCCGGGGATGCGGGCGATGGGGCTGCAGTTCGACGATGCCGATCGGTCACGACCCGCCCGGGACGTCGTGGGGGAGTACTACCGGCGGTTCGAGCAGCACTACGACCTGCGGGTCCGGCGTCCGGTCTCGGTGCCGTCGGTCTCGCGCACCGCGGACGGCCGATTGTGCGTCACGACCCGCTCGGCCGACGGTACCGAGACCCGGATCCGCGCCGACGTCGTGGTGAACGCAACGGGCACGTGGGGCACGCCGTTCGTGCCGTGGTACCCGGGTCGAGGCGCGTTCCGCGGACGACAGCTCGACACGACCGAGTACCGCAGCGCCGCGGAGTTCGCCCGGCAGGACGTCGTCGTGGTCGGCGGCGGGACGAGTGCCATCGGTTTCCTGCTCGAACTCGACGGTGTCGCGCGGTCGACCCACTGGTTCACCCGACGGCCGATGGTGTGGGCGGACTCGTCGTCGCTCGACCTCGAGTCGGCGGTCGCAGCGGTCGACGAGCAGGACCGTGCCGCCCGTGCCGGCGAGGTGCTGCCGAGCATCGTGAGCGGCACGGGCGTGCCGGTCTCGCGGCGGATCCGGGCGGGCATCGACCGCGGGGTCCTGCGCGACCAGCCGATGTTCACCCGGATGGACGAGACCGGCGTGGTGGCAGCCGACGGCACGCACGTGCACGCCGACGCGGTGCTCTGGGCGACCGGGTTCCGGGCCGACCTGCGGCACCTCGCGCCGCTGCACCTGCGGACCGCGGCCGGCGGGGTCGTCGTGGCGGACGGGCGCTCGGTCGACGAGCCGCGGTTGTTCCTGGCGGGCTACGGGCCGCAGGCGTCGACGATCGGGGCGAACCGGGCCGGACGGCTCATCGCCCGCCAGGTGATGGACGTGCTCGCCGCCGCGTGAGCCGCTCCAGGGGCGCAGGGCGGCGCAGGGCGGGTCAGGCGGGCAGGGGCTCCTGCACGCCACGACGGCGACGGGACGACGCCAGGAACACGGCGTCGAGCGAGAACCGCCCCGGGCCGGTCAGCGCCACGACGAGCGACCCGACCGCCAGGACGAGCACGTACTCGAAGCCGCCGTCCTGCGAGTAGAAGCCCGACGACGCATGCGCGAGCAGCCCCGCGACGACCATGTCGACGGCGAGCAGGACGCCCACGACACGGGTCGCGACGCCGAGCACGAGCAGCACGCCGCCGACGAGTTCGAGGCCCGCCACCAGGGGCGCGGCGACGTCGGCGAGCGGGACGCCCATGCCGGAGAAGCCCTGGGCGACGTTCGGGATGCCCTGGGCGAACTTCTGCGCGCCGTGGGCGATGAACACCACCCCGAGGACGATGCGGAGCGCGGTCAGGCCGATGGAGGTCGATGTCGTTCGCATGGCCACGAAGCTAACCGGTGACGCGTCATCGAACCCCCTCGTCCGGGGGTCTGCCCGGACTTCACCAGAACATGCCCAGGCTGGGGTCCGCCGAAGGGCGGACCCGCTCTCAGGAACCCGTGGTGTCCGTGCCGCGGCCGGTCTGCTGCTGCAGGCGGTCGATGTGCTCCGAGGCCTCAGCCTTGGTCAGGTCGGCGGAGAGCTCCTCGCCGGCTTCGCGGGCCAGGGTGTCGAGGTAGCTGCGCTGGGGTCCGGTCATCGGCTCGTCACCGGTGACCCACTGCTCGGGGTCCTTGCTCGCGTCGGTCGACGGGTCCGGACGGGCGCCGCCGAGGGTCTCTTCTGCATCACTCATGCCGAGGACGCTACGCCGCACCCCCGACGCACCCCGCAGGCGCGTGTCCCCCGTCAGACCGGCGTGGCCGAGTACCGCACCAGGTCCGGGCCGACCGCACTCGTCGCGATCGGCACGGTCCGTCCCTCGCGCCGGACCCAGATCGTCGCGGCCTGCTCGTCGATCCGCTCGACCTCGTGCAGCGAGCCGTCGAGCAGCACGGTCGCGGACACCACGACCCGGCCACTGGACGGCCGCGGGGGCAGACCGGGCACGTCGTCGTCGTACGCGGCGTACTCGCCGGGCTGCAGGAACGGGGACACCGGAGCGGTCACGACCTCGAAGCCCTCGTCGACCTCGGCGACCGCCACGAGCCGCACCGCCTGGTCCGTCGGCAGGGGGACGTCGACCACCCAGGGCGCCTCGGAACCGGCCAGTGCGCGGAAGGCGGGCCGACCGTCGGGGGCGAGCCGTGCCTCCAGGCCGTCGATCCGGACCCGTCCGCGACCGCGCGAATCGGCGTAGAGACCCGGCTCGATGCCGGACTGCCGTGCCTCGAGCCGGGTGATGACCACGCGGTCCGGGCGGTACCAGTCGCGCAGCGTCGACGGGTCGACCCAGCCGACGCTGGGGACGCCGCGCGACAGCGCTGCCGACTCGTCGGCGGCGCGCTCGTCGAGCGCGCCCAGGGGGTGCTCGCCGCGCACCGCGACGAGTCCTTCGTGGCGGCTGCCCGCGACGGGCTCGTGGTCCAGCACCTCGACGCGCTTCGACACCTTGCCGCCGTGTCCGTCGAACGTGGCGAACGTCCGCAGGTCGGTGATCGTCATGACGTCAGATGCTACGACTCGTCGCCCCGGCGCGGCGAGGTCGGCACGAGCGCGTGCAGCTCACCGGTGCACTGTGCGGGGTCGACGCCCTCGGCGGGACCGGCCGGTCGGGTCGCGCGACGCGGCTGCAGGCTGTTCCGCTGCGCGGACCGGGCCAGGCGATCGTCGACGACACCGTCGACCGGCGCTCCGGCCGAGCCGGCGAGGGACCGGCGGAGCGGGGGCCGCACGGGCTCGCCGCGACGTTCCTGGCCGGGGAGCGGACGCGACCGGCGGCCGTACAGCAGTTCGGACGAGTCGAGCAGCCACGGCACCAGCGCGACGGTGACGCCGTGCACGAGCAGGAGCTTCTTGCGGATGCGACGACCGCGGTGGTTGTGGAGCAGGCCCTCCCACCAGTGACCGACGATGAAGATCGGCGTGTAGACGGTGACGACCTCGGAGCCGTGCTCGAGCCGGTGCGCCTTGATGTACTTGATGAGCGGCATCGAGATGTCGCGGTACGGACTCGGCACGATGGTCAACGGCATCCGGATGCCGTACTCGGCCCACTGGTCGCGCAGGTGCTGGGCGTCGGCGTCGTCGATCGCGACGTGGACCGCCTCGCAGCTGGCGTGCTCGGCGGCGATCGCGTAGTCGAGAGCCTTCAGCACGGGCTTCTGCAGCTTGTTCACCAGCACGACGGCGTGGTCACCGGTGGCGCCGAACTCGGTCTCGACGTCGGCCTCGATCTCGTGCGAGACGTCGCGGTAGTAGCGGTTCACGCCGAGCATGAGCACGTACAGGATCGGCATGATCAGGAACACGAGCCAGGCGCCGTGCGTGAACTTGGTGATCGTGACGATGACCAGGACGACCAGGGTGAACGTGGCACCGATCGCGTTGATGGTGCGGGAGCGCACCACCTGCGCGCGGTTGACGGACGGGTCGGCGGTGCCGGCCCGGTCCGCGCGCAGCAGGCGCGTCCAGTGCACGACCATGCCCGTCTGGCCGAGCGTGAACGACACGAAGACGCCGATGATGTAGAGCTGGATGAGGCTCGTGACGTTCGCCCGGTACACCACGAGCAGCGCCGCGGCGACGAGCGCCAGGACGATGACGCCGTTCGAGTAGATGAGCCGGTCGCCGCGGGTCGACAGGGCCTTGGGGGCGTACGAGTCGCGGGCCAGGATCGAGCCGAGCAACGGGAACCCGTTGAACGCCGTGTTCGCGGCGAGGAGCAGGACCGCGGCCGTCGTCGCCTGGATGACGAAGAACAGCACCGAGTTGTCACCGAACGTCGCCGCCGCGATCTGGGCGATGAGGGAGCGCTGCGGCGTCGTGGCGCAGTCCGCGAACCCCTGCAGGTCGCAGGCGCGTTCGGCGTAGTGCACGCGGGACACGAGCGCGAGCGTGATGAGCCCGATGAACAGGACGATCGCGATGCCGCCCATCGCCACCAGGGTCGCCTGCGCGTTCTTGATCTTCGGGCGCCGGAACGCCTGCACGCCGTTCGCGATGGCCTCGACGCCGGTCAGGGCCGAGCAGCCGGAGGCGAACGCCCGGAGGAGCAGCAGGATGAACGCCGCCTGCGTCGTGTGCTCCACGTTGTCGACGGTGTACCCGGCGGACTCGGCGACCGGGGCGTGCCCGGCGGCCACCCGGACCAGGCCGGTGACGACCATCACGAAGACCGACGCCACGAACAGGTAGGTGGGGATGGCGAACGCCTTGCTCGACTCCCGCACGCCGCGCAGGTTCGTGGCGGCGAGGAGCACGACGAACACGAGCGCGAGTTCGACGCGGACGTCGTTCAGCATCGGCAGGGCCGAGATGATGTTGTCCACGCCGGAGGCCACCGACACGGCGACCGTCATGACGTAGTCGACGAGCAGCGCGCTCGCGACGACCAGCCCGGCCTTCTCGCCGAGGTTCCGGTGTGCGACCTCGTAGTCGCCGCCGCCGGACGGGTACGCCTTGATGAGCTGCCGGTAGGACGCGACGACCACCACGAGCAGCAGCACCACGAGCGCGGCCACCCACGGTGCGAAGGTCAGGAACGACATCCCGCCGAGCAGCAGGATCATCAGGAGTTCCTGCGGTGCGTACGCGACGGAGGACAGCGGGTCACTCGCGAAGATCGGCAGTGCCAGGTGCTTCGGGAGGAGCTGTCCTTCGAGCTTCTCGGAGGGGAGGGGATCCCCGATCAGTCGCGCTTTCAGCGACCGGACCTCGTTCGTCACGAGCGGCAAACCTACTCAGTTCCGGGCGGGAGTCAACACGGGTCCCCGGGCGGTCATTCCCGGTCGGTCGCGTGTCGTCGACTCCGCACCCCGATCACCCCTTGCGGTTGACGTTGCGTCAACCTCTACGGTGGGCTGCATGAGGGATCCGTCAGACATCGCCACCGCAGCTGCGAAAGCACCCCACGGCATCGCGGACGTGGCGCGATCCGCCGGGGTGTCGAGCCGCACGCTCCGCCACTACGACGCCATCGGGCTGCTGCCGGCCACCGCCGTCGGCGACGGCGGACTCCGCCGCTACGACGACCGAGCGCTCGTCCGGCTGCAGCGCATCCTGCTGTTGCGCGGCCTCGGGCTCGGGCTGCCCGACATCCGCCGGGTCCTCGACGGCGAGCAGGACGACGTCACCGCGCTCACCGCACACGTCGCCTGGCTCGAACGCGAGCGGGACCGCCTCGCCCGGCAGCTCGCCGCCGTGCGCACCACCATCACCAGGATCGAGAACGGGGACAGCATGAACGCCACGGACACCTTCGACGGGTTCGACCAGACCCGCTTCAAGCACGAGGTCGAGGAGCGCTGGGGAGCGGACGCCTGGCAGCGCGGCACCGCCTGGTGGGACGCGAAGGACACCGCAGGCAAGCAGTCGTTCCAGGACGAGCTGCGCGCGATCGCCCAGGACGCCGCAGCGTTCGCCGCGTCGGGCGACGGCTCGGACTCACCGGCCGCGCAGGCACTGGCGCGGCGGCAGTTCGCGTGGCTCGCCGAGTCGACGCCGCCGGCGGACCTCACTGCGGAGCGGTTCCGGACACTCGCCGAGATGTACGTGCACGACGAGCGGTTCGCGCACGCCTACGACTGGGCCGGAGCGGGTGCGGCACGTGCGCTGCGCGACGCGATGGTCGCGTTCGCGGACCGCGGGTTGTAGCGCGCCGGCTGCGGGGCCGTCGTGCGCAGACGGAACCAGGTTCCGGTCACGACACCACGGATCGGCGTGGTGCTGTGTCCGGAACCTGGTTCCGTGGGTGGGGCGGTGCGGGGTGGGGCGGTGCGACGGGCGGCCGGGAGGCACGGGTCGCGACCGCCAGTCGGCCGCGGGCCGTCAGAGCGACTTGCGCAGGGCCTCCAGGCCGTCACGCAGGCGCGTCACGGTGTCCGCACGGAGCGTGCCGCGGGTCGCACGACGGCGCAGGTCCGCGCGGACCTGCTGCCGGAACGACGACAGCGCCATCTCGAGCTCGCGCAGGGCGCGGGCGCTCTCCGACGGGACCGAGACGGGGTCCTCGTGGGAACCGGTGCCGGGGCTCTCCGCCGAGGCGGCGAGGTCGGCACGGAGGGAGCGCATCGCCTCGCCGACCGAGGCGCGGACGCCGTCGGCCAGGGACTTCACCGAGTCGGCGACCCCGGACTCGACCGCGGCGATCTCGTCGGCACGGGCCGCGAGTTCGGTGCGGCCGGCCTCGGTGATCGCGTAGACGGTCTTGCGGCCGTCGGCGGTCTTCGAGACGAGGCCCTCTTCCTCGAGCTTCGCGAGCCGCGGGTACACGGTGCCGGCGCTCGGCACGTAGGTGCCGCCGAACCGGTCGCCGAGGGCCTGGATGAGCTCGTAGCCGTGCATCGGGTGGTCCGCCAGCAGCACGAGCAGGTACAGGCGGAGGTGGCCGTGGGCGAAGACGGGACTCATGCGGGCACCTCGCCGTCGTTGGTCGGCGTTGTGTCGGTGACGGGAGCAGTACCGGAAACCCCGCCGGGCACCTCGCCGTCGTTGGTCGGGACCGTCGGGGGCACGGGCACCGTCGGGGGTGCCGGGGGTGCGGTCGGCTCGGCGGCGACCGGCGGGGCGTGCAGCACCGCGATGTCGCCGGAGACCGAGTTCACGCGCAGGTCCAGCCACTGGCCGGCCAGCTCGCCACCCTGCTTGACGTACGAGCCGCGCACACCGCGGATCTCGGAGTCGTCGAACTGGAGCTTGCCGGAGGCCGTGCTGACGGTGCACTGGTAGGCGACACCGTCCTCGAGCCGGACGCTCACGCCACCCGAGACCGTGTTGACGCGCGCCGACTCCGGCACGCCGTGCAGGTCGAGCACGACGTCGGCCGAGACACCGTCCGCCTGGAACCGCGGGATCTCGCCCGTGGCCACGACGTCACCCGAGACCGTGTGGACCGTCAGGGCGCCGTCCAGCTCGCGGATCGTCGTCGCGCCCGACACGGCGTTGACCGTGACGTCGCCGGCGACACCGTCGACCACGAGGTCGCCGGACACCGTGTTGAGCATCGCGCCGCGGTTCGTGCCGGACAGCAGGGCACCCGCCGAGACGACCCCCAGGGTGACCGAGGCGTCGCGGGGGACCAGGATGCTGACGTCCGCGTGGGCCTTGCCGCGGAACGACTTGAGGAACCCGATGGGGTCGTCCCACCGGATCTGCGGGTGGTCGACGGTGAGCGTGTCGCCGTCGACCTCGATCTTCAGCTGCTTGCCGGACACGCTGTGGACCTCGACCCGTGCGGTGGGTTCGTCGTGTGCCACGACGTCCACCTGACCACCGACGAGTCCGACACGGAGTGTGCGGACGATGCCGGTGTCGATGACCTTCGGCTCGTCGACGAGCCACTTCTCCTGCGTCATGTTGCTTCCTCCAACTCGCGATGTATCGCGTCTGTGGAGGTCACGCTATATCGCGACTCGCGACGCCGCAAGGGTGCCGGGCAGATGGTGAGCAGAAATGGTCGGGTGGGGCCCTGCGACCCGACCATTCCTGCTCACGAAGCGTGCGCGACGGAGGTGGGGCGGGCCTCCCGGACGATCCGGCGCTCGGGGCTCCACGGGAACCGGCGGAAGAACGGCATGAGCGGCTGCACCATCGGACCGATCGCGAAGGCGGCGATGACGGTGCCGGCCCCGACGTTCCCGCCGAGGATCCAGCCGACGACGACGACGGACACCTCGACCAGGGTGCGCGCGAGCCAGAGCGGCCAGCCGAGGCGCTCGTGCAGCCCGACCATCAGGCCGTCACGGGCCCCGGTGCCGAACCCCGCGCCGATGTAGAACGCCGTCGCGACGGCGAGCAGCGCCAGTCCCGCGACGAACAGGGCGATCCGGGCGAGTAGACCGGACGGCTCCGGCACGAGCCAGAGCACCAGGTCGGCGCTCGGCCCGATCGCCAGCGCGTTCAGCAGCGTGCCGATGCCCGGTTTCTGGCGCAGGGGGATCCAGAACAGCAGGATCACGCCGCTCGACACCACGGTGATGACGCCGAACGACCACGGCACCACGTTCTCGAGGCCCTGCGTCAGGACGGTCCACGACGAGACGCCGACGACCGCTCGGACCTGCAGCGCGGTGGAGGCGCCGTAGAGGAACAGGCCGACGAAGAGCTGGACGAAGCGGAACGTGAGGGCGGTGCTGCGGGACATGGGTTCATCGTCGATGCGGATTGGACTGCTGGTCGAGAGCCAATCGCGCTACCGTGGACCCATGACACCCGTGCTGTTGAGTGCCCGATCTGCTGCCCTGCTGCTCACCGACTGGCGCGACGGCACCGACGCCCCGGCGTACGAGGCACTGTCCGACGCCATCCGGGTGCTCGTCATCGACGGCCGGGTCGCGCAGGGTGTGCGACTGCCGGCGGAGCGCGGACTCGCGACCGCGCTCGGCATCTCCCGCACGACCGTGGCGAACGCGTACGCCCGGCTGCGGTCCGACGGGTTCGTCGTGTCGGTCCGTGGCTCCGGCAGCGTGGTCCACCTGCCCGCGTCCCTGATCGGCCGTCCCGACCCGGAACGGCTCGGTGGGGTGGTCGACGGCGAGCTGCTCGACCTGCGGAAGGCCGCGTTGCACTCGGCACCGGGGATGGCCGAGGCCGTCGAGCGGGCGGTGCGGCACGTGCCCGCGGCGCTCGCCGGCATCGGGTACGACACCGTCGGCGACCCCGGGCTCCGTGCCGCCATCGCCGACCGGTACACCGAGCGCGGACTGCCGACCGACCCGTCCCAGGTGATCGTGACGATCGGCGCGCAGCACGCCATCGCGCTGCTCGCACGGGTGCTCGTCCGTCGCGGGGACGCCGTGCTCGTCGAATCCCCGACCTACCCGCACGCGCACGAGGCGTTCCGCGAGGCCGGCGGACGACTCGTCGGCGTGCCCGTCGACGCGCGGACCGGGTGGGACGCCGCCGCGCTCGAGACGACCCTGCGCCGGACCGCCCCGGCCGTCGCCTACGTCATGCCCGAGCTGCACAACCCGACCGGAGCGACCATGTCCGCGTCGACCCGCCAGCTGCTGCTGTCGGTCGCGGCGTCGGTCGGCACGACGGTGGTCGCCGACGAGACGATGGGCGAGCTGCGGATCGACGGCGCGCCGTCGCTGCCGCTGGCAGCAGCGGACCCGTCGGGGGCGTCGGTCGTGATGATCGGGTCGGCCGACAAGGTCTTCTGGGGCGGCCTGCGGATCGGCTGGATCCGCGCCGCGCCGGCGCTCCTGCAGCGGCTGCTCGCCGCCCGCCCGACGGGCGACCTCGGCACCCCCGTCCTCGACCAGCTGGTCGCGCGCGAGCTGGTCCCGCGCACGGCGGCCGTCCTGGAGGCGCGGCGCGAGTACCTGCGACAGGGTCGCGACGACGTCGTGGGCGCGCTCAGGGCACGACTGCCGGAATGGGACGTCCCGTCGCCCGCAGGTGGGCTGACGACGTGGGTGGGCCTCGGGCGACCGGTGTCGAGTGCGCTGGTGCTGGCCGCGCGGTCCGAGGGCGTGGTGCTGGCGTCCGGCGGGGTGTTCGGCCCGGACGGCGGGTTCGAACGGTTCCTGCGGGTGCCGTTCACGATGGCGCCGGCGGACCGCGGTCGTCTGGTGGACGTGCTCGAACGGGCATGGGCGCGGGTCGGTGGGGAGTCCGCCGGGGTGCGGGGGTCGCTCGCCGCGGTGGTGTGAGGAGTCGTGGGGTCATCCTCTGGGGTGATGGGCTGGGGTCGTTCTCGCTCCGTGGGGTGATGTGCGCGGCGGCGGACGACGCGATGCTGATGCCATGAACGCGACCCTGTCCGCCGGTGCTCCGGCCGCTGCTGCGTCCCCGTCGTCCGCGTCGCCGTCCGAGCCGTGCCCCGCGGTGCCGGCTCTGGTGCGCGTCACGATGGCCCTGAGCGGTGCGCTGCTCGCCGGTGTGCTGACCTCGTTCGGGCAGACCGTGCCCGCACTGTCGTCGGTCGCCAACTCGGCCGGCCCCTGGTTCCTGGTCGCCGTCGCGCTGTGCATCGGCGCCGGGGCCCGTGCCGGCCGGTTCGCCCTGCCGCTCGCGATGCTGCTCGGCGTCGTGCTGCTCGAACTCATGCACGTCGGCTACTGGGCCACGACGAACCTGCGCGGCTACCCGGACTTCCTGTCCGTCACCAACCTGTGGGTGCTGCTCGGCGTCCCCGCCGGACTGCTCGCCGGTGCGGTCGCCGTGTTCGTCCGCTCCCGCGACGCCCGCTGGCGTGCCGGAGCGTTCGGGGTCACCGCCGCGATCCTGATCGGCGAGGGGGTGCGGGCGCTGCTGCAGGTGGTGGCGACGACCGGCCCGGTGACCTGGGTGGTCGAGATCGTCGTCGGCATCCTCGTGCTCGTCGTCGGGGTGGCCACCGCCCGGTCGTCGGTCGGCCGCGTGATCGCCCTCGGCAGCGGCGTGCTCGGCACCGTCGGCGTGCTCGGCGCGTACCTGCTGCTCGGTGGCTGATGCGACGGCCTGATGCGGACGCGCACGGGCTGCGGCTGCGAGGATCGATGACGTGCACCTCCTCTCGGTCTTCAGCCTCCGCAACCGGGCCCTCATCGCGCTCGTCACCATCGTCGTCGCGATCTTCGGTGGCATCGCGCTGTCGAACCTCAAGCAGGAGCTGATCCCGAGCGTCGAGTTCCCGCAGGTCGCGATCGTGAGCGCGTACCCGGGTGCCACGCCCGAGGTGGTGTCCAACGACGTCTCGACGAAGATCGAGCAGGGGATCCAGGCGGTCCCGGACCTCGAGTCGACCTCGGCGACCTCGTCCACCGGGCAGAGCATCGTGTCGGCCTCGTTCGACTACGGCTCCAACCTGGCCAGCGCCGAGGACAAGATCCAGACCGTCGTCAACGCACTCTCGTTGCCCGACTCCGTCCAGACCCAGATCGTGACCGGGTCGTTCGACGACCTGCCCGTCCTGCAGCTCGCGGTGTCGGCGAAGGGCGACCAGGAACAGCTCGTCGAACGGCTGAACGCCACCGCGGTGCCCGACCTCGAGAAGCTCGACGGGGTGCGGGCCGCCGACGTCTACGGCAACCCCGGTCGCCGCGTCGTCATCACCCCGGACCAGGACGACCTGGCAGCCCGGGGCCTCAGCCAGACGGCGATCTCGGACGCGCTCGACGACAACGGCACCCTGATCCCCGGCGGCACGATCACGCAGAGCGGTTCGACGCTCTCCGTGCAGACCGGCGAACGCATCGCCTCGGTCGCCGACATCGAGGACCTGCCGCTGACGGGCGGCACCTCGGCGACGACCCTCGGCGACGTCGCCACCGTCGCCATCAAGGAGTCACCGCGCACCTCGATCAGCCGCGTGAACGGCGAACAGGCACTCACCATCGCGATCACGAAGACGCAGGAGGCGAACACCGTCGACGTCTCGGAGACCGTCGGTGACGCCCTGCCCGGCATCGAGGCGAAGATCGACGGCGACCCCCGGTTCACCGTCGTGTTCGACCAGGCGCCCTTCATCCAGCAGTCGATCGACTCCCTGGCCGAGGAAGGACTGCTCGGCCTGGCGTTCGCCGTCCTCGTGATCCTGCTGTTCCTGCTCTCGGTCCGGTCGACGATCGTCACCGCGATCTCGATCCCGACGTCGGTGCTCCTCGCCGCGATCGGCATGCTGGCCGCCGGCTACACGCTCAACATCATCACGCTCGCCGGCCTGACCATCGCGATCGGCCGTGTGGTCGACGACTCCATCGTCGTGATCGAGAACATCAAGCGGCACCTGCAACCCGGCGTCGACCGGCAACGGGCGGTGCTCGACGGCGTCCGCGAGGTCGCCGGCGCCGTGACCGCGTCGACCGTGACGACCGTGGTCGTGTTCCTGCCCGTCGCGTTCGTCGCCGAGCTCGTCGGCGAGCTGTTCCGGCCGTTCGCCCTGACCGTGACGATGGCGCTGGTCGCCTCGCTGCTGGTCTCCCTGACCATCGTGCCGGTGCTGGCGTACTGGTTCCTGCGCGCGCCGAAGGGGCACAAGCACGCCGGGGCGGTGCAGCCGGCCGTGTCGGGGACCGACGCCGACGGGGCGGCGGGGGCCGTGCCTCCCGTCAGCTCTGCGACGGACGGTGCACTCGCGAGTGCGGCAGACCTGCACGACGCGTCCGCACCCGACCGGCTGCGCCGCGGCTACCAGCCGGTGCTCGGGTGGGCGCTCCGCGCACCGTGGGTGGTCCTCGTGCTCGCCGTGCTCGTGCTCGGAGGGACCGCAGCGGCGCTGCCCTTCGTCAAGACGAACTACCTCGGTGACTCCGGGCAGAACACCTTCACCGTCACGCAGGACCTCGAGCCCGGCACGAGCCTGGCGTCGCAGTCCGACGCGGCGCGCACCGTCGAGCGCCAGCTCCGCGCGGTCGACGGCGTCGAGACCGTCCAGACCACGATCGGCACGAGCGGCGAGTCGATCCAGGCCGCGTTCGGTGGCGGCGGCACGGCATCGGTGCAGTACTCGGTGACCACCGACGAGGGCGCCGACCAGACCCGGGTGCAGTCGGACACCCGGAAGCGACTCGACGGGCTCAAGGACCAGGGCGAGCTCACGGTCGCGTCGTCGGGCGGTGGCTTCGGCGGCAGCAGCGACATCGAGGTCGACGTCAGCGCGCCGACCCAGGCGCAGCTCCGGACCGCCGCGTCGCAGGTGCTGCGCGAGATGCGGACGGTCGACGACACCACGGGGGCGACGAGCAACCTGTCCTCGGCCGAGCCGTACCTGGCCGTCCGGGTCGACCGCGAGAAGGCCGCCGCGCTCGGACTGACCGAGACCCAGGTCGGCGGGATCGTCGCAGCCTCGGTGTCGCCGCGCGACACCGGGACGGTCGAGATCGACGACGCCTCGCTCGACGTCTACATCGCCGCACCCTCGCCGCCGAGGACCATCACGGCACTCCGCGCACTGTCGGTCCCGACCTCGACCGGCCCGGTGCCACTGTCCGACGTCGCCACCGTCGAACGTGCCGAGGGACCGACGACCGTCACCACCTCGGACGCCGTCCGCACCGCGACGATCACCGTGACCCCCGACGCGTCGAACCTCGGCGCGGCGGTGCAGTCGGTGACCACGGCGGTCGACCAGCTCGACCTGCCCAAGGGTGCGTCCGCGTCGATCGGCGGCGTCGCCTCGAGCCAGACGTCGGCGTTCAGCCAGCTGCTGCTCGCCGCCCTGGTCGCGATCCTGATCGTCTACGTGGTGATGGTCGCGACGTTCCGGAGCCTGCTCCAGCCCCTGCTGCTGCTCGTCTCGGTGCCGTTCGCGGCGACGGGCGCGATCCTGCTGCAGATCGCGTCGGGCATCCCACTCGGTGTGGCGTCGCTCATCGGCGTGCTCATGCTCGTCGGCATCGTCGTGACGAACGCGATCGTCCTCATCGACCTGGTGAACCAGTACCGGCGGCGCGGACTGCGGGTGCGCGAGGCCCTGGTCGAAGGGGCCACCCGACGACTCCGGCCCATCCTGATGACCGCACTGGCGACGATCTTCGCGCTCGTGCCGATGGCGATCGGGCTGACCGGCAAGTCCGGGTTCATCTCGCAGCCGCTCGCGCTCGTCGTGATCGGCGGGCTGGTGTCGTCGACACTGCTGACGCTCGTGGTGCTGCCGGCGCTGTACTTCGTGGTCGAGCGGGCGCGGGAGCGGCGGGCTGATCGGCGGGCTGTGGCGGCGGCCGCGGCGGGCTAGCGGCGGGTTAGCGGCGGCGTTGTCGGCGCCGGGCCCCGCTACCTGCGGTACTCGGCGTCGACGGCCGCGATGGCGGCGGTCGTGAGGGGCACCGAGGCCGAGGCCGTGCCCGGCACGACGAGCGCGGTGACCCGGTGGTCGGCACGCTCCTCGCGCTCGACGGCGCGGAACCACGACACGAGCACGCAGGTCAGCGTGACGAGGAAGACGACCCCGGCGCCCTGCGCGAACACAGCGAGGTGCCCGGTCGCAGCCGCGTACCCGCCGAAGGCCATGGTGGCGGCGAACGACAGCCCGAGCAGCAACTCCGCAGAGGTCTGCAGCGCGGAACGGTCCCAGCGGGTCGCGGCGGCGCGTGCAGGGCGGGTCGAGGTGTCGGTCACCCCGGAAGTCTGCGACGTGGTGGCTGTCGGCAGTAGTCCCGACTCCGGGTGCCACCCACCCGGGGCACGCGGCAGTGCGGCTCCGCGAAAGCGACACTTCTCCGCCGAACATCGGCGGCACGACGTCGCTCTCGCGGCACGGACGGCCGCTCGTCGGCGAGGAGTGTCGCTTCGGCGGCACACAACCCGCCCGCGGCCGAACCCGCCCGCGGCCGAACCCGCCCGCGGCCGAACCCGCGCGCGGCGCCCCCGCAGCGCCTCAGCCCAGCTGGGTCCGGAAGAACGTCGCCACGCGGCGGCTCATCGCCTCGTCGAGCTGCGCGATCGAGTGCGCCGTCCCCTCGACCTGCACGAACGTGACCGGCACGTCGTGCGACCGGAGCGTCGCCGCGAACTCCTGCGACTCCCACAGCGGGATGAACTCGTCCGTCGAGTGCCCGATGAAGAACGGCGCCGTGTCCGAGGTGACGTGGTACTCCGGCGACGCCCGGGTCGCCGCCGGACACTTCGCGTAGGTCCGGCAGCCGAGGTACAGCAGCTGCTTCCGCTGGAAGGACGCGGACACCCCGTCGGCCCGGGTCGAGCGCGACGTCAGGTTCGTGGGGCCGCTCAGGTCGACGACCGCACGGATCCGGTCGCCCTCGGCGTAGGCGGCAGACTCGTGGTCGGTCACCGCGAGCATCGCCGCCAGGTTGCCGCCCGCGCTCCCGCCGAACACCCCGACCCGCTGGGAGTCGACGTCGTACGTGGAGAGCGTCGTGGGGCGGAACACGTAGTCGAGTGCCCGTCGGACGTCGTCGAGACCGGCCGGGAACGGGTCGGTGGGGGCGAGCCGGTAGTCGACGTTGAACGTGACGAAGCCCTCGGACGCCAGGTACTTGCACACCGAGCGGTAGGCGGCCGTGGCCTTGTCGCCGTGCGACCAGCTGCCGCCGTGGATCATCAGCACCGCGGGCCGACCGGTGCTGGCTGCGGCCTCGGCGGGGTCGGCCGTCGGGGTGGCGGACGGCGTCGCCGTGGGGGTCGCGGTCGTCTCCGGGGCGCTGTCGGCCGGCAGGCAGACGTCGAGTCGCTGCAGCGGAGCCGTGCCGTACGGCACATCCGCGACCACGTCGATGCCGTGGTACTGCAGGGACAGCGGGTAGATGACGCTGTCCGCGGTGACCGTCGCGTTCTCGTCGCCGACGGGGTCCGTACTGCAGGACGCGACCGCGCCGAGCGCCACGACCGCGGCGACGAGCGCGAGCACTGTGCGGCGGCCGGACTTCATCGGTTCCACGGTAGCCGCACCCGAGGCCAGCCACGTCACCCGAGCGGAGGAACCCCGACCGCGCACCCGACCGCGCAACCCGACGGCGGAACCGGACGGCGCAGCCCGACGGCGGAACCGCCACAGTGCCAGGATGAGAGCTGGGGGCACCCGCCGCCAGGACCGCAGGAGGACCCGTGAGCCGTCGCAAGGCCTGGAACGCCGATCCCGAACCACTGCTCCGCGTCGACCCGGGCTTCCGCCTCGACCAGGTCGACCCCGATGCGACGCCGGGCTTCCCCGGCCGCAAGATCGACGGGCTCGAAGCGCTCGCCGCGGGGGCGTCTCGCCTCGCCGCCCTGCAGGAGCGGCTGTACGCGGCGTCGACCGCCGGCGACCAGCGCCGGGTGCTGCTCGTCCTGCAGGCGATGGACACCGCCGGCAAGGGCGGCATCGTCTCGCACGTCGTCGGTGCGGTCGACCCCAACGGCGTGCGGTACGCGGGCTTCAAGGCCCCGACGGCCGAGGAGCGCGAGCACGACTTCCTCTGGCGCATCGAGCGTCAGCTCCCGAGTGCCGGGCAGCTCGGCGTCTTCGACCGCTCGCACTACGAGGACGTCCTCATCCAGCGCATCCGGGCGTTCGCGGCGCCGGACGAGATCGAACGACGCTACGGCGCGATCACCGAGTTCGAGGACCGCCTCACCGCCGAGGGCACCACGATCGTCAAGGTGATGCTGCACATCTCGAAGGACGAGCAGCGCGAACGCCTCGGCGAGCGACTCGACCGCCCCGACAAGCACTGGAAGTTCAACCCGGGCGACATCGACGAGCGCCTGCTGTGGGACCGCTACCAGGACGCGTACCAGATCGTGTTCGACCGGACCTCGACCCCGCAGGCGCCCTGGTACGTCGTGCCGGCGAACCGCAAGTGGTACGCCCGCTTGGCGGTGCAGCAGCTCCTGCTCCGGGCCCTCGAGGACATGCAGCTCTCGTGGCCGAAGGCGGACTTCGACGTGGCCGAGCAACGACAGCGGCTCGCCGAGTCCTGACCGACGGGCCGGCCGGGAGGCACGGGCCGGGTCCGGCTCGCGGCCGTCCGTCGACGACGGGGCTGGCATCAGAGCGCGGGGTCGCGTAGACTCGCTCGGTCGGCCTTCGACGCCGTGACATCGTGATCACGGGCTTTTTGTTGGGTGTGTGTTGCTCGAGGGCTGGAATCACGTCGAATCGCGACGGGATGAACCCCCTCTCCGCAAGCAGCCCCCGCCGATGTCGCTGTCGGGCGCTGCGGTTCGTTGCGCACCCGAGAAAGCAGTCATGGCTCCGTACAACAAGGGCGCGGACAACCGCGCCTCCGATCGTCCCCGCCACCCGAACGGCACCCCCGCCGCACGCAGCAGCAAGCACCGCGGGTTCCGCGCCGCCGAGCCGACCGCGCCGCGCCAGAAGCAGCGCTGGGACGCCGAGGAGCGTCGCGGCCGCTCGGCGCAGGGCGAGCGCCCCGCCCGCCCGAACTGGGAGCCCCGCGACAGCGGTGGCCAGCGCCGCCCGGAGCGCGACGACCGCGGTGGTCGCGGCTTCAACCGTGACGACCGTGCTCCCCGTCGCTTCGATCGCGACGACCGCGCCCCGCGTCGCTTCGACCGTGATGACCGCGCGCCGCGTCGTGACAACGACGACCGTCCGCGTCGCTTCGATCGTGACGACCGCGCACCGCGCAGCTTCAACCGCGACGACCGTGCGCCCCGTCGTGACAACGACGACCGTCCCCGTCGCTCGTTCGACCGTGACGACCGCGCCCCGCGTCGTGACAACGACGACCGTCCGCGTCGTTCGTTCGACCGCGATGACCGCGCTCCGCGTCGTGACAACGACGACCGTCCCCGTCGCTCGTTCGACCGTGACGACCGCGCCCCGCGCACCTTCAACCGCGATGACCGTGCGCCCCGTCGTGACAACGACGACCGTCCCCGTCGCAGCTTCGACCGCGACGACCGCGCTCCCCGCAGCTTCAACCGCGATGACCGTGCGCCCCGTCGTGACAACGACGACCGCCCGCGTCGCAGCTTCGACCGCGACGCTCCCTACTCGCACGGCCGTCCCGACGCTCCGCAAGCTCCGCGTCGCGCCGGAACCGGCTCGCAGGGGCCCAGCGCTCCGCGCAAGTTCGACCGCGACGATCGCAGCGCTCCCCGCCGCTCCTTCGACGAGCCCGAGCGCGGCAAGTTCGTCCCCGCCGACGACGTCAAGCTCGCGAAGCTCCAGGCCGAGTCCACCGTGGCGTCCGACGTCGAGGGCGTGACCTTCGGCGACCTCGGCATCGGCGGCAACATCTCCCGCGCCCTGCAGGAGCTCGGCGCGAGCAGCCCGTTCCCGATCCAGGCCGCGACGATCCCCGACGTGATCGCCGGCAAGGACGTCCTCGGCCGTGGCCGCACGGGCTCCGGCAAGACCATCGCGTTCGGCGCCCCGCTCGTCGAGAAGCTCATGGAGCACGGCGGCGGCACGAAGCGCAAGATGGGCCGCGCCCCGCGTGCGCTCATCCTCGCGCCTACCCGCGAGCTGGCCCTGCAGATCGACCGCACGGTGCAGCCGATCGCCCGCTCGGTGGGCCTCTTCACGACGCAGATCTACGGCGGCGTGCCGTACGGCCGTCAGGAGGGTGCGCTCGAGCGTGGCGTCGACATCATCGTCGGCACCCCTGGTCGTGTGCAGGACCTCATGAACAAGGGGAAGCTCGACCTCAGCGAGGTCGTCATCTCCGTGCTCGACGAGGCCGACCACATGTGCGACCTCGGGTTCCTCGAGCCGGTGCAGGAGATCCTCTCCGCCACCGCCGAGGTCACCCCGCAGGGCAACCGTGCACAGAAGCTGCTGTTCAGCGCGACGCTCGACACCCAGGTCGCGGCGCTCGTCGAGCAGTTCCTGCACGAGCCGAGCGTGCACGAGGTCGCGGGTGAGGACCAGGCGTCCTCGACCATCGACCACCGTGTCCTCGTGGTCGAGCAGCGCGAGAAGGACCGTGTCCTCGAGGAGCTCGTCGCCGGTGACGGCAAGACGATCGTCTTCGCC
Organism: Curtobacterium sp. VKM Ac-2861; assembly: GCF_013204965.1. Taxonomy (NCBI): domain Bacteria; kingdom Bacillati; phylum Actinomycetota; class Actinomycetes; order Micrococcales; family Microbacteriaceae; genus Curtobacterium; species Curtobacterium sp. VKM Ac-2861. The sequence goes on along the minus strand of NZ_JABMLA010000005.1, from coordinate 83,916 downwards.
CGGACCCGTGCCTACGCCGAGCGCCTCGCCGACCAGTTCGAGGACGCCGGCATCCGTGCCACGTCGCTCCACGGCGACCTGAACCAGTCGCGCCGGACCCGGAACCTGCAGCTCCTGACGAGCGGCCGGGTGAACGTGCTCGTCGCCACCGACGTCGCCGCCCGCGGCATCCACGTCGACGACGTGTCGCTCGTCGTGCAGGCGGATGCCCCGGACGACTACAAGGCGTACATGCACCGCTCCGGCCGGACGGGTCGTGCCGGCAAGGAGGGCACCGTCGTGACCCTCGTCCCGCGTGGTCGCATCCGCAAGATCGAGGGCATCCTCGAGCGTGCGGAGATCGCGGCGGACCTCGTGCAGGCCGCCCCCGGTGACGGCATCGTGTCGGAGCTCGCCGCGCGCTAGTCGCGACCACACGCACGACGGGAGGCCCGTGGCGAGCTCGCCACGGGCCTCCCGTCCGTCACATGGTGAGCAGAAATGGTCGGGTCCCGAATTCGGACCCGACCATTTCTGCTCACGAAGCGCCCGCGCGCTGCGCGCCCGCGCGCGACCGCGTCAGCGGTTGAAGAACAGCAACCCGCGCACGAAGCCGGCCTGGCCGGCGTGCTGCGTGCAGTCGTCGAGGATGCTCACGAGCCGGGCACCGGCGGTGACGGGCGGGTCCCACGCGTCGTCGACCACGGGGTCGAGGTCGTCGGGGCCGAGCGTGCCGAGGTACGCGACGGTGCGGTCGTGGACGGCACGCAGGTACCCGGTGAGCAGCGCGGCCGAGGCACGCACGCGACCGACGTCGTCACGGGACATGCCGTAGCCGAGGGCCTCGGCCGGGAACGGCAGGCCGAACCGGTCGTACCAGCCGTCGGCGGTCCACACCTGCGCGGTGCCGGCGAGGTCGGCGATCTGGACGTCCTGCCCACGGGCGGTGTGCCACGCGAGCCATGCCAGAGTGTTCGCCCCGGCGGCCGGACGCGCTGCGAGTTGGTCCTCGGACAGGCCGTCGACGGCACGCTCGACGGTCTCGGGGACGCGGGAGAACGCTTCGATCAGGACTTCGGACGGTGTCATGCGCACCACGCTACGCGCGCGCCCCGACACACGAGGTCACGCGGAGCGGGCTGCGGTCTCCGCGCGCGAGTGGCGGTCGAGGGCGTCGCCGAGCCCGGCGAACGCGGCGGCGAGCCGGACCCGGTCGGCGGGGGCGACGACCTCGCGGAAGGCGTCCGAGTACACGGCGCCGATCTGCCGGGCCACCTCGGCGCCCGAGGCGGTGAGGTGCAGCAGGACGCTGCGACGGTCCTGCGGGTTCGGGCGGCGCTCGAGGTGTCCGCGCTGCTCGAGCCGGTCGACGAGTGAGGTCATGGCGCCTGTGGTGAGCTCGAGGTACTCGCCGGCCTGCTTCGGCGTGATCCCCTCGCCGTCGGCCGCGGCCAGGAAGAACACGAAGCGGGTGTCGGTGGCGTTCAGCCCGCGCACGACGCTCTCGTGGTGCAGGACGCGGGCGTGCTGCGTCTGGAGCAGGCGGAAGGCGGTGAGGAGCTTCGCGAGGTCGGTGTCCGAGTCCACGCGCTCCGGCACGGAGACGGTCGGCGACACGGGCGCGGGCGGCAGGGTGTCGGGCAGGACGGGCTGGGTGGTGTCCGTCATCGGCGGCTCTTCTCGGCAGGGGGTGGGAAGACTCAGTCAACAAGTATCTCACTCGTCAAGATACCCCCAGCACGGGGGTGGTTCCTTCCCTTGTGAGTTGCTCGGCGGAAAAGTAACTTGATCGTCGTAGCAAACACCACGGCACCGACGCGACCAACCACCGCGACCACGGCGCCACCGTTTCCGGATCAGGAGCTCCCGCAATGTCTCGTGTCACCCCTCGCGCCGCCCGTCTCGCGGCCTGGATCGCCATCCCCGCCGCCCTCGTCGCCTCGGGTGTCGTCGTCTCGACCGCGTCCTACTCGGCGTTCTCGGCCACCACCGTCAACCCGACCAGCAACTGGACCGCCGGCAGCGTCGCCCTCACCGACGACGACAACAACACCGCGCTCTTCACCGCGACGGGCCTGAAGCCCGGCTCGACCGGCGCCAACTGCATCACGGTCACGTCGACCGGCTCGCTGGCCTCGACCGTGAAGCTGTACGGCACGAACCCGGCCACCACGAACAACCTCTCGGGCAACATCAACCTGCAGGTCGAGCAGGGCACCGGCGGTGGCTTCGGCTCCTGCACCGGATTCACACCGGCCGCGACCAGCGGAACGCTCTACAACGGCACCCTCGCCGCGTTCGGCACCGGCTCGACGAACTTCGCCACCGGCCTCGGCACCTGGGCCCCGACCGGGTCCGCGTCCGAGTCGCGCGTCTACCGCTTCACCTACACGGTCTCGAGCACCGCGCCGAACACGGTGCAGGGCGGCACCGCGTCCCTCGGCCTCACCTGGGAGGCCCAGAACAGCTGAGCCGGGAGCCCTCCCCACCCGGTGACCGGGGCTGAGCCCGAGCCAGCCCCGGTCACCACCCCCGAGAACGCGCCCCCGGTCGAAGGCAGTCATGAGCAGCATCGCAGTGCACGGTGGTCCCACACCGCACGCCGTGCTCCGTGACGTCGTCGACTGGGGGCGCGTCGTCGTCGGCACCGTTGCACGCGGTGTGGTCGCGACCCTCCTCGGCCTCGCCCTGTGGGCGGCAGCCCCCGCGCTGATCGGCTGGCAACCGACGACGGTGATGACCGGGTCGATGGAGCCGCGCCTCACGCCCGGGGACGTCGTCGTCTCGCGCCCGGTCGCGTCCGGTGAGGTCCGGACGGGCAAGATCCTGCTCGCGGACGACCCGGACCAGCCGGGTCACCTCCGCATGCACCGCTACGTCGAGGACGGCCCGGGAGGCACCCTGGTCACCAAGGGCGACGCGAACCCGCAGCAGGACTCCACACCGCTCGAACGCTCGGCCGTGCACGGGGTCGCCTTCCTGCGCATCCCGTTCGTCGGGGCGCCGATCCTGTGGCTCCGGCAGGGGGAGTGGGTCAAGGTCGTCGTGCTCGCACTCGGCCTGACGGCGCTGCTCGCGCTCTGCACGGTCGACGGGTCGCTCTGCCGCCTCGCGGCGATCGACGACGACGACGCCGACGGCTCGGACGGGGGCGACACCGCCCACGGGTCGGGTGACGGGCCGTCGGACGGTACCGACACCGGCCGGGAGGCACGGGACGACGCCGCCACGCGCCTCCCGTCCGGCGGGACCACCGTCGTCACCCGTCGCTCGCTCCGGGTGCACGAGCGTCGCGTGCAGCGGCTGCGCCGCTTCGGCGGTGCGGCGGCGGTCCTCGTCATCGCGGGGAGCATCGGGGTGCTCGTGCCGGCGCAGGCGGTGGCCGTGCCGTGGTCGCGGACGACCGTGAACCCGGTGTCGAACTTCACGGCGGGCACGGCCACCGGTGTCCCCACGCTGACCTGCACGGCCGCGTCGTCGAGCACCGTGACGATCACCTGGACCTACACGGACCCCACCGTGCCGAACTCGTTCGACCTCATGAACGGGACGACCCAGCTCGCGACCGCCACGACCCCCGGACAGCGTTCGCTCGTCTACGGCGGTGCGGGCCTGCTCGACCTCGGCACGACCTACACGCTGAACCTCCGCACGAACCTCGGCAACAACTGGACCGCGACCAGCACGCCGACCGTCAAGGTGCGGGTCGTCTCGGTCCTCGGCCTGGCGTCGGCGAGCTGCGTGCCCTGAGTTCTCCACAGGCGGCGCGCGGCCGTCCGGCGATGTCCCCGGCCGGCGTTACCGTGTCCGCATGCGCATCCTGCACACCGGCGACTGGCACCTCGGCCGCACGCTGCTCGGTGCCGACCTCCTCGAGCACCAGGCGGCGTTCACCGACTGGCTCGTCGACCTCGTGCGGGACCGCTCCGTCGACCTCGTCGTGATCGCCGGTGACGTGTACGACCGGGCGATCCCGCCGATCGACGCGGTCCGCATGCTGTCCCGGGTGCTCGAACGCCTGGCCGAGACGGCGACCGTGGTGCTCACGCCCGGCAACCACGACTCCGCCGCACGCCTGGGCTTCGGCGCCGGCGTGATGGACCGCCGCGTCCGCATCCTCGCCGAACCCGCCCGGATCGCCGACCCGGTGCTCGTCGACGACGCCGACGGCCCGGTGGCGGTCTACGGCATCCCGTACCTGCACCCCGACCTCACCCGCTACGCACTGGCCGACGTGCCGGACGAGCCCCTCGCACGGTCGCACCACGCCGTCGTGCAGGCCGCCACCGAGCGGATCCGGTCCGACCTCGCGCTGCGCGGCGGCACCCGCAGCGTCGTCGTCGCACACGCCTTCGTCGGCGGGGCGGACCCGAGCGACAGCGAGCAGGACATCCGCGTCGGCGGTGTCGACCGGGTGGCCGAATCGGTCTTCGACGGCTTCGACTACGTCGCCCTCGGGCACCTGCACGGCCCGCAGCGGGTCGGCGACGGCGGACGGATCCGGTACGCCGGCTCACCGCTGGCGTTCTCGTTCGGCGAGCGGCACCAGCAGAAGTCGGTGACCATCGCCGAGCTCGACGCGGCCGGTGCCGTCTCGGTCGAACTCGTGCCCGCTCCCGTGCCGCGCCGCCTGGTCGACGTCCGCGGGGGCATCGACGACATCGAGTCCGGGGTCTTCCGGGCCGACGCCGACGCCTGGGTGCGGGTGGCCGTGACCGACACGGTGCACCCCGAGCGCATGTACGCCCGGGTGAAGGACCACTTCCCGCACGCGCTGGCGATCACGCACGAACCCGCCGACCGCGGCCCGGCCTCGGTGGCCCGTGCGGTCACGGCGACGTCCGACCCGGTCGAGGTCGCCGCCGACTTCGTGGCCTTCGCCACCGGTGCCGCCCCCGACGACGACGAACACGCCGTCCTGACCGAGGCGTACGAGGCCGCGGTGCTGGCGCTGCAGCGCCAGGGGGACCGCTGATGTACCTGCACCGTCTCGAACTCCGCGCCATCGGGCCCTACCCCGACCTGGTGTCCATCGACTTCGCAGCGCTCGCGGCCTCCGGGGTGTTCCTACTCGAGGGGCCGACGGGCTCCGGCAAGTCGACCATCATCGACGCCGTCGTGTTCGCCCTGTACGGCGGGCTCGCCGGGTCCGACGCCAGCTCCGACCGCCTGCACAGCCAGCACGCCGACCCCGCGGTGGAACCGTTCGTCGAGCTCGTCTTCGAGACCACCGCAGGGACCTACCGGGTCCGCCGGACCCCGCAGTACGACCGCCCGAAGCAGCGGGGGACCGGCACCGTCAAGCAGCAGGCGTCCGTGCAGCTGTTCCGTCTGGCGAACTCGTCCGACGTCGCCGGCGAACCGATGTCGTCACGCATCCCCGAGGTCGGCGTCGAGATCGGCCGCATCGTCGGGCTCGACCGCGCGCAGTTCCTGCAGACCGTCGTGCTGCCGCAGGGCGAGTTCTCACGGTTCCTGCGGTCCCCGGGCGAAGAGCGCCGCAAGCTCCTGCAGTCCCTGTTCGGCACGCAGGTCTACGACCGCACGGCCGACGAACTCGCCGCGCGGCGCCGTGCCGTGCAGGCCGAGGTCGACGGTGCCGACGACCGCGTGCGTGATGCCCTGAACCGCTTCGCCCAGGCCGCCGGTCTCGACGACGCCGACGAGACCGTGGTGCCGTCGACGGTGGCGTCGGTCCGTGCGGCCGCCGATGCCGCTGCCGCCGTCCGTGCTGCAGCAGCCGCGGCGGCGACGACCGCTGCCGAGCACGAACAGGCGGTCACGGCGCGTGCGACCGCCCTCGAACGACGCGCGGGACTGCTCGTGCGACGGGCCACGCTCGACGACGACGCCCCCGCCGTCGACGCCGCCCGGTCGGCCCTCGCCCTCGGCGAACGCGCCGCACGGGTCGCTACCGTCGCCGACGGACTCGACGCCGCGGTCCTGCGCGCCGACGAGAGCACCGCGGCCGCCCGGTCGCTGCGTGACCGCCACGGGGTCACCGCCGACGCCGACGCCGTCGTGCTGCGACGCGACGCCCTGGCCGACGACCTGTCGGCCGTCCGGCACCTCGTCGCGGTCGAGGACGGCGCCGCTGCCCGTCGGTCCACCATCGCCGAGGCCACCGCGGACGCTGAGCAGATCGCCGAGCAGCTGCTCGAACGCGACGCCGCACTCGACGCCCGTCCCGCCGAGCGGGCCCGCATCGTCGAGGCTGCACGCACCGCGGCCCGTACCGCAGCCGACTCGGACGCCGCCGCGCACGAGGTCACCCGGATCCGGTCCCTCCGAGCCGACCTCGTGGCGCGCGACCGCGCGGCGCAGCGGGTCGCCACGGCCGAGCAGTCCGTCGCCATCGCGCGCCGGTCGGCGACCGACGCCCTCGCCGCCGAGCGGGCACTCCGCGAACGCCGGATTGCCGGGCTCGCCGGAGAACTCGGGGCGGCGCTCACGACCGGCGACCCGTGCCCGGTCTGCGGGTCGACGGCGCACCCGTCGGTGGCGACGCCACAGGACGACCACCCCACGACCGCGGCCGTCGACGCCGCCGGCGACGCCACTCGTCGCGCGGACCAGCACCTCGCCGACGCCGCGTCGGACCTGGCTGTCGAACGTGCCGAACACCAGCGGCTCGTCGACGTCGTCGGCACGGTCGACACCGCCGCGCTCGACGCCCTGACCGCGGCCGCCGACGAACGGGTCCGGGCCGCGCACGACGCTGCCGCGCTCGTCCTGCAGCACGAGCGGCAGCGGGCGGAGCACGACACGACGACCGGTCGGCTCCAGCGCGAGCGGAACGACCTCGACGCACGGCGCACCGTCCTGGTCTCGACCACGCTGGCCGACGCCGAGCGGCTCGACACCGACCTCGGCACCGTGACCGCGGCGCGCGAGCGGCTCGGAGCACTCCTCGACGAGCGTCCCGCGACGCTCCGGACGGCTGTCGAGCTCCTCGACGAGCGACTCGAGGCGTACCGCGCGGTCGCGCAGGCCGACGAACGGGTGGCCGCGGCGACCCGTGCCCGCGACGACCGCCGTGCCGAGGTCGACCGGGTCCTCGTCGACCAGGACTTCGCCGACGTCGCCGCAGCGCGGGCCGGACGGCTCGACCCTGACAGCACCGACCGGCTGCGTGCGCGGATCAGCGCGGCCGAGGCCGAGCGGGCCGTCGTCGTCGCTGGCCTGGCCGAGCCCGCTGTGGTCGCCGCGGCGGACGACTCCGCGGAACGCCTCGACCTCGACGGTGCCCGTGCCGGACGCCAGCGCGCTGCCGCCGCACTCGACGAGGCCGTCGCGGTCGCCGTCTCCGCGGTCGACCGTGCCGACGCGGTCGACCGGTGCGCGACCGAGGTCACCCGGGCGATCCGTGCCCGCGACGAGACGTCGGCACGCAGCCGTGCCGTGGTCCGACTCGCCGACATCGCGAACGGGGTCACCGCGGCCAACCCGACCGGGATCACCCTGGGCACCTACGTGCTCATGCGCCGGTTCGAGGACGTCGTCGCCGCGGCCAACGACCGACTCCGGGCGATGCTCGCGGGGCGGTTCACGCTCGAGACCTCGGACGAGCGGGAGTCCGGGTCACGGGCACGCCGGACCGGCCTGGCACTCGCCGTGCACGACCACACCACCGACACCGTGCGGGACCCCCGCAGCCTGTCCGGCGGCGAGACGTTCACCGTGTCGCTGTGCCTGGCGCTCGGGCTGGCCGACGTCGTGCAGGCCGAGGCCGGTGGCGTCTCGCTCGGCACGCTCTTCGTCGACGAGGGGTTCGGGACGCTCGACCCGGAGACCCTCGACGACGTCATCGGGCAGTTGTCGCGACTGACCGCCGGTGGGCGGCAGGTCGGCATCGTCAGCCACGTCGAGGAACTCAAGCAGCGGATCCCGGAGCGGATCGCCGTGCGGCGGACGGCAGCCGGCGGCTCGCAGGTGACGACAACGGTCTGACGCCGCCTGCCGTCCGCCGCCGGTCCTGGTTCCGGGTGGCCGACCGCTACGGGGTCGGCGTGGACTCCACGGTGCCGTCCGGCGGCGGCAGGATGTCCGCCGCGATCCACGGGAACACCCACTGGAACAGGACGAACACGATCGCGGCGAGCAGCACGAGCAGCTCGAGCACCTTCAGGAACGTGGGGCCGGGCAGCAGCCGCCAGACCAGGGGGAAGATCACTTGGCCGTCTCCGAGAGTTCCTTCGGGGTGCCCTCGGACGCGGGCATCCAGTAGTCGAGCTTCGCGTGCGTGACGAACCGTTCGGCCGCCGACCACATCGGATGGCACGCGGTCAGGGTCAGCCAGCGGTCCGACGGCGAGGGGTCGACTCCGGGCTTGTTCGGCACCGGCGCGATCGTCTCGACGTGGTCGGGCGTGACGATCTGGCTGTCGGTGACCTTGTAGACGTACCAGACGTCGAACTTCGTCTTCGCGTCGGTGACCCGCACGACGACGGAGTCGTCCTTCTTGAGTTCGGCGATCTGGTTGAGCGGCTTGCCGTACGTCACGCGGTGCCCGGCGACGGCGAAGTTGCCGGGAGCCCCGGGCATCGCAGTGTCCTGGTAGTGCCCGAGCCCGATGGTGTTGAGGACCTTCTCACGGTCGGTGCCCTCGCCGATCGGCCGGTTGTAGTCCTTGCCGAAGCGGGGGATCTGCATCGTGCCGAACACGTCGGAGAGATCCGGCGGCTCCGCCAGCACGGGTGCGGTCCCACGGTGCTCGGTGCCGGCCCCGTCCGGGGTCTTCAGCTGGTCGAGTCCCTCGACGAGCTTCGACTGCTCGTTGACCGCCACGACGTCCGTCCACCAGGCGGTCCACACCACGTACAGCCCGGTGCCGGCACCCGCGATGATGAGCAGTTCGGCGATGAGCGACACGATCGCGCCACCGACCGTCTGCCGTCGCCGGGGGGAGCGGCGCCCGGACCGTCTGCCGCCGTCGTCGTCCCGCGTGCTGCGGCGCGACGGGATGGTGTCGTGTGCGGTCACGGGGCTCCTGATCGGCTGGTCGGTCGGACAGGTCTATCAGATCACGACGACGGCCCGGTGACGACGTTCTCCACACCCCGTAACGTGGGGGGATGGAGTACCGGATCCGCCCGTTCCGCGCCGACGACACCGACGCGGTCGTCGCCCTCTGGGAATCGTGCGGTCTCGTCCGCCCGTGGAACGACCCGCGCCGCGACATCGCGCGCAAGGCCACGGTCCAGCCCGAGCTCTTCCTGGTGGCGGAGTCGGAGGCCGGCGGGGTCGTCGCCGCGGGGATGGCCGGTTTCGACGGGCACCGCGGCTGGGTCAACTACCTCGCCGTGCAGCCGGACCTGCAGGGCTCCGGTCTCGGCCGGACGCTGATGGCCGAGTTCGAGCGGCTGCTCACCGACCTCGGCTGCCCGAAGGTGAACCTGCAGATCCGTGCTGGCAACGAGCGGGTGCTCGGGTTCTACGAGTCCCTCGGGTACTCCGACGACCGCACCGTGTCCCTCGGCAAGCGGCTCATCCCCGACGTCTGAGTCGTCCGGTCACGCCAGGGCCAGGCCCACCGACGCGATGAACGCGAGCGCGATGCCGACCCACTGCGGCGCGGTCAACCGCTCCCGCAGCACCACCCCGGCCAGCACGACCGTGCCGATCGGGTAGAGCGCGTTGAGCACGCTCACGACGGGCAGGGTGCCTGGGTCGTCGCTCGCGTGCAGCCCCGCCTGGATGCACACGTTCGCAAGGGCGTCGAGGACGCCGCACGCCGCGACCGTCAGCAGCAGACGCGGCGGCCACCAGCGCCCTGGAGGCACGGCAGACCCCGCGACGCCGACCGAGGCTGCGGGGTCTGCCGCGCCTCCAGACCGCGCCCCGCGCCCGGCACGCACCGTCACCACGAGCGCCGCCGCACCCAGCAGCACCGTCTGCAGCACCCGCGCGACCACGAGCGGGTGGATGCCCGCGCCGGGTGGGGTCGCGTCGTACGCCAGCACGATCCCGCCGAACCCGAACCCGCACCCGGCGACCGCGGCCGCGACGACCCCACGCACGGTGAGTCGTGCACCCGAGGTGTCCCGCACGGCCGCCACCAGCACCACCGCGACGACGGCCACGACCACCGCGGCGACGGCCAGCGGTGACAGGACGGTCCCACGGGCCACGGCCACCAGGACCGGGACGACGGCGGCGAACACCGCGGTCAGGGGTGACAGCACGCTCATCGGGCCGATCGCCAACGCGGCGTAGAGCAGCAGGACCCCGACCGCGCCGGACAGTCCGGCGACGGCGCCCCAGAGGGTGCCCGCCCACGACGGCGTCCCCCCGAGCACGGCCAGACCGATCAGCAGCGGCACGATCCCGATCGCCGCGGCGACGGCGGTGACCGCCACCGGACGGATGCGCCGCGACGCGAGCCCGCCGAGGAAGTCGGCGAAACCGTAGACGACGGCTCCGGTCAGGCCGAAGAGCACGGTGAGCACGGGTCCCATCCTGCCCGGCCCGGTAGCCTGCGGGGCGTGAGTGTTCCCTACCACCGCCTGCCCCGTGTCGACGCACGATGGAGGTGGTGGCGCCCGCTGGTCGCCCTCGCGTTCCTGGCGGGCTGGTACCTCGTATCCCAGGTGGTCATCGCGGTGGCGTACTTCGTCCCGCTCGGCGTGACCCAGGGTCCGCAGGCGCTGATCGACTTGCAGAACGACCTGGCGGGCGGTGCGCTGGACCCGACCGATCCGCTCGTCCTGTCGTTGTCGCTCGTGTCGCTGGTCGTCCTGCTGCCGGGGATCCTGCTGGCGGTCAAGGTCGCACGGCTCGGGCCCGGCGCGATCCTGACGTCGACGCGCTTCCGGGTGCGGTGGGCGTGGACGGCGTGGTGCGTGCTGCCGACCCTCGTCATCGCCGTGGTGATGTTCCTCGTGCAGACCAGCGGGATGTTCACGTTCGACGGCGGCTTCGGCTGGGACCACGCCGCGATCGGGCAGTCGACGGTGTCCCTGGGCACCCTCACGCTCACGATCGTCCTGGTCGTCCTGCTCGTCCCGTTCCAGGGCGCAGCCGAGGAGTTCATCTTCCGCGGTTTCCTCATGCAGACGATCGCATCGTGGATCCCGCGACGCACCGGCACGATCATCGCCGTCGCGGTGTCGACCGTCGTGTTCGCGGTGCTGCACATCCCGAACGGCTACAACGTCTGGGGCATCCTCGACGTCGGTTCGTTCGGCCTGATCGCGGCGATCATCGTGCTCCGCACCGGCGGACTCGAGGCCACCGTGCTGCAGCACGCCTTCAACAACATCATGATCTTCGTGCTGCAGGCGCCGGGCTGGACGGGAATCGACCTGACCTCGTCCGACGCCAACGGCACGCCCATCGGCTGGCTCGTCACCCTCGGCACGTCTCTGGCGTTCTGGGGCATGGTCGAGCTCCTGGCGTGGTGGCGGAAGCTCGATCGCACCTTCGCCGGACACGAGGCACCGCGGTTCCGCGGGACGCCGCCGGTCTGGGCGGGTGGCAAGCGGTGGTTCGGCCCGGCTGGCACGGGTTGGGCCGTCGCGCCGGCCAACGCCGACGATGTCGACGCAGCCGTTGTGGACCGTGCCGGTGTGGACAGCGGCGCTGTGGACAGTGCCGTGGGTGTCGCCGGTCGCCCGTAGGCTCGTGGCATGAGCACCACGCCCGCGCCCGCCGCCGTGTCTGCTTCGCGAGCCGCAGCGCTCGACGTCCTGCACCGCGTGTGGGGCTACGACGACTTCCGTGGCGAGCAGGCGGCGATCATCGACCAGGTGGTCGGCGGTGGTGACGCCCTGGTGCTCATGCCCACCGGCGGTGGCAAGTCGCTCTGCTACCAGGTGCCCGCGCTCGTGCGCGACGGCGTCGGGGTCGTGGTGTCGCCGCTCATCGCGCTCATGCAGGACCAGGTCGACGCCCTCGCGGCGAACGGGGTGCGTGCCGCCTTCCTCAACTCGACGCAGGGGCCCGACGAGCGTGCCCGGGTCGAGCGTGCGGTCGTCCAGGGCGAGGTCGACATGCTCTACCTCGCGCCCGAGCGGCTCCGGCTCGAGTCCACGCGCGCGCTCCTCGACCGGGCGCGGGTGTCGCTGTTCGCCATCGACGAAGCGCACTGCGTCGCCCAGTGGGGCCACGACTTCCGGCCGGACTACCTCGAGCTGAGCGTCCTGCACGAGCGCTGGCCGACCGTGCCCCGGATCGCCCTCACGGCCACGGCGACCCCGCAGACCCACCAGGAGATCTCGGCGCGGCTCGGCCTCGACGACGCCGCACACTTCGTCGCCGACTTCGACCGCCCGAACATCCAGTACCGCATCGAACCGAAGACCGGCGCGCTGCAGCAGCTCCTCACCTTCATCCGCACCGAGCACAGCGGCGACTCGGGCATCGTCTACTGCCTGTCGCGCAAGTCGGTCGAGCGGACCGCCACCGCACTGGCCGAACAGGGCATCCAGGCGCTGCCGTACCACGCAGGGCTCGACGCCCGGGTGCGTGCGCGCAACCAGTCGACCTTCCTGCGCGAGGACGGCATCGTCATGGTCGCGACGATCGCCTTCGGCATGGGCATCGACAAGCCCGACGTCCGGTTCGTGGCGCACCTCGACCTGCCGAAGTCGGTCGAGGGGTACTACCAGGAGACCGGTCGTGCCGGGCGCGACGGACTGCCCTCGACCGCGTGGCTGGCGTACGGCCTGAACGACGTCGTGCAGCAGCGACGGATGATCGACCAGTCCGAGGGCGACGCCGCACACCGTCGGCAGCTCAGCGCCCACCTCGACGCCATGCTGAGCCTGTGCGAGACGATCGAGTGCCGCCGGGTGCGGCTCCTGGCCTACTTCGGGCAGCCGTCCACGGCCTGCGGCAACTGCGACACGTGCATCGCCCCGCCCGAGTCGTGGGACGGCACCGTGCCCGCGCAGAAGCTGCTGTCCACGGTCGTCCGGCTCGAGCGTGAGCGCGGTCAGCGGTACGGCGTCGCCCACCTCGTCGACATCCTGGTCGGCAAGCAGTCGCCGCGGGTGCAGGAACTGCAGCACGAGTCCCTGGCGACCTTCGGCATCGGTTCCGACCTGTCCGACGGCGAGTGGCGCGCGGTGGCCAGGCAGCTGCTCGCGCAGGGCTACGCCGCGGTCTCGGGCGACGGGTTCGGCACGGTCGTCCTCAGCCCGACGAGCGCCGAGGTCCTGACCGGCAAGGTCCAGGTGCGGATGCGTCGCGACCCAGTGAAGGCCCCGCGGGCGAGCCGGTCGTCCCGCCGGACCGTCGTCACCGACATGCCCCAGCAGGCGGTCGGCCTGTTCGAGGCGCTCCGGGTCTGGCGTGCAGCCCAGGCGCGCGAGCAGGGTGTGCCGGCGTACGTGGTGTTCAACGACGCGACGCTCCGCGGCATCGCGGCGGTGCGTCCGTCCGACGTCGACCAGCTCGCCGAGATCTCCGGGGTCGGTGCCGCGAAGCTCGAGCGGTACGGCCGCGCGGTGCTCGACGTCGTCGCGTCCGAAGCCGACTGACCCCACGGTCGGACGTGCATGCCGCCGTGGGCATGTACTGCTCGCAGGCGTGATTACACTCGGGAGTTCGCCGTCACGACGAGGAGGCCCGGTGTCCGGTTCGACCAAGTTCGCCACCGTGCTGAGCCGCGCAGTGGTGACACCGCTCGCGCGGATGCTCTGGCGACCGAAGATCATCGGACGCCGCAACGTTCCCAAGCGCGGGCCGGTGATCCTCGCGAGCAACCACCGCTCCTTCATCGACTCCCCGGCGATCACGTTGATGGCACCGCGGAAGGTCGCCTTCCTGGCGAAGCAGGAGTACTTCACCGGCACCGGGTTCCGTGGCGCGGTGTCGCGGGCGTTCTTCGGCGGCATCGGTGCGATCGGCGTCGAACGTGGTGCGGGCGCCGCGGCGCAGCAGGCGCTCGACCTGGGGCTCGCGCGGTTGAACGAGGGCGAGGCCTTCGCGATCTACCCGGAGGGCACCCGCTCCCTGGACGGCCGGATCTACAAGGGCCGCACGGGTGTGGCATGGCTGGCCCTGACGAGCGGCGCGCCCGTGGTGCCCGTGGCCCTGACGGGGACCCAGGACGTGCAGCCCGTCGGCTCGAAGCTGCCGAAGCTCGCGAAGGTGACGATCGAGTTCGGGAAGCCGATCGACCTGTCCGCGTTCGGCGAGGCCTCGTCCGGACGTGCACGCCGACACGCGACCGATGCGGTGATGGCGGCGATCCAGGAGCTCAGCGGCCAGGAGCCGGCGAACACCTACAACAACCCGCCGGCGACGATCGTCGAACGGGTCAAGCGGGCGCTGCAGCCCGACGACCCGACCGCGGCTGCCGTCGACCCCGACTGACCGGGATCTGTCGGGCACTATTGCACATCTGAAATATCGATGGTTGAATGAGGGACGTGCCGCACGGCACGCATCCCCGACGGGTCGCCCGACAACGGCCCGCAACCACGACTCAGATCGGACGGTCAGCAGCATGTCCTCCACCCCGCTCTTCGACTCCATCGCCCAGCGACGCGACCAGCCCGAGCCGCCGGCCACGAGCACGACCCCGATCCCGACCCCGGCTCGAGCAGCCGCGGCGCCTGCCCCGACCTCACCGATGACCGCCCCCGTCCGAGCCGGTGACTCGACCCTGGTGCCCGCGGCCCTCGTCGCCGCGATCGACGACATCACGGTCCGCGTCACCCCGTCGGTGGTCACCGAGCTCCGCGTGCAGCCCGAGCAGCTCGTCCTGGTCGAGACCGTCGCCGACGCCATCACCCGAGCGGTCGTCGACGCCGTCGCGACCGAACTCGACCGGATCGCCCGCGACGGCGTCGTCCGCGTCTGAGCCCGGCGGTCCCCGAGCGATGACGACGCCCGCTGAAGGCCTCCCGCTGCGCCCGCGCGGTGCCGAACGGCGGGCCGCGAACCGCTCCCGTACTCGCCGACCCGAAGCGTCCGTGCGGCGCCGTACTGGGCACGGCACGCGTCCGGACGCCCCCAGAGCCGCCGGGGTGGTGGCTCCCCCTTCCGCCACCCCGGCTTCCCCCTCCTCCTTCCGCAGTTCCGTCCGCCGCGCCTTGCCCGCGACGGCGACCGCCGCGGTGACCTGTCTCTTCGTCGCCGTCGGCTCCCCGCAGACCGCGATGGCATCGACCCCGTCGCCGAGCAGTCCCGTGCCCGGCGTGCAGCAGTTCGTCGCCGACGGTTCCGCCCGGCTCTCCGTCGACCGCGACGGCTTCTCGATCGGCAGAGCCGCTGCCGCCCAGGCACGTGCGACCGCCGTCGGCTCGTCGGACGCGGCGGCCCGCCCCACAGCGGGGAACGTGCCGGCCGCCGGTGGGTTCGGCTCGCGCTGGGTGACCGGGTGCTCCGCCTGCTCGACGAACCACCAGGGCATCGACTTCGCGGCGCCGATCGGCACCACCGTCGTGGCCGCGATGCCCGGAATCGTCATCTCGGCCGGCGTGCTCGGCGGGTACGGTAACCAGGTCCTGCTCCAGCACGCCGACGGCACCCAGACCCGGTACGGCCACCTGTCGACGATCGGCGTCCGACCCGGTCAGGTCCTGTCTGTCGGCCAACGCCTCGGCGCGGTCGGCAACACCGGCGTCTCGACCGGGGCGCACCTGCACTTCGAGGTCATCGTCGGCGGGGTCCCGGTCGACCCGGCCACCTGGCTGCAGGCCCGCGGGCTCCTCTGACGGCGACGACGGTCGAGCGCGTAGCGTCGGGAACGCCGGGGCACCGAGCCGTGGCAGGACGGAGACGCACGTGCGAGTGACGGTGTTGGGTACCGGAGCGATGGGTGCCGGCGTGGCGGGATCACTGCTGCGCGAGGGTCACCGGGTCACGGTCTGGAACCGGAGTGCCGACAAGGCCGCACCGCTCGGTGAGCACGGTGCAACGGTCGCCACGGACCCGGGTGCCGCCGTCGAGCACGCCGAGGTGGTCCTCCTGACCCTCTTCGACACCGACGCCGTGGTCGACGTGCTCGAACAGGCTGCCGGAGACGCTCCGACCGACGCCGTGTGGGTGCAGGCGTCCACGATCGGCGTCGACGGAACCGAGACCGTCGTGCAGCTCGCCGCGAAGTACGGCATCACCCTGGTCGAGGCGATGATGCTCGGCACGAAGGCCCCGGCGGAGCAGGGGAAGCTCACCATGCTCGCGGCCGGCCCCGCCGACCAGGTCGACCGGGTCGTCCCCGTGCTCGACGCGATCGGCGCGAAGACCATCCGCGCCGGCGAACGGGTCGGCGACGGGACCGCGCTCAAGCTCGCGGCCAACGCCTGGATCGCCTCGATCACCGCGGCCACGGGGCAGTCGCTCGCCCTCGCCGCGGCGCTCGGGCTCGATCCGCAGCTGTTCCTCGACGCGATCGACGGCAGCGCGAGCGACTCGGCCTACGCGCACACCAAGGGCGCGGCTATCATCGCGGGGGAGTTCCCGGCACAGTTCGCACTCGACGGGCTGCGGAAGGACATCGGCCTCATCGCCGAGGCTGCGCGGGCGAACGACGTGTCCACCACGCTCCTCGACGCCCTGGGGCGGGTCTACGCCGACGCGAGTGCGGCCGGGCACGGCGGCGACGACATCGCGGCGGTCGGCACCGCCTTCTGAGTCGACGCGCGAGTCGACGCGCGAGTCAACGCGCGAGTCGACCCGCGCGTCGACGCGTCAGTCGCGGCGGAGGAACCGTCGCAGCCGTGCCGTGAGCCGGCCCACGGCCTCGTCGTTCATGGTGTTCGCCAGGTCGAAGGCCTCGCGCGTCGGATCGGCCCCGCCCTGGATCCGTCGGAGTGCGGCGTCGGCGCGGGCCCGGGAGTCGAGTTCGGCGAACGGCATGTCGTCCTCGGGGTCGTGCGCGCCGCGAGGGTCCATGGACAGCAGGTTACGCGCGGCGGAGCGTGCGGGCGCCTGCGTCGACGTCGTCGACCACGCGGACCATCTCGTCGAGGAAGTCCACGACGACGGCCATCTCGTCGGTCGGCACGTGCTCGGTGACCTCGAGGGCACGGGCGTCGAGTTCCTCGATCACGCGCAGGGCGTGGCCCATCGACGTCCCCGTGGCGGTGAGGATCACGCCGCGGCGGTCGATCGGGTCCTGGTGCCGCTCGACGTGGCCGCTCCGGACCAGCCGGTCGACGAGTGCCGAGGTCGACGCCGCCGTGATCTCGAGGCGCTCGGCCAGGTCCTTCGCGTTGACGGTCCGGCCGTCGTGCTCGGCGTCGATGAGGACCCGCAGTGCGAGCAGTGCGTTCTCGCCGATGCCCAGGGCTTCGCGAGCCCGACGTTGCGCGGCACTCTCGGCGGTGCGGTACCGGCGCAGGGCGTTCAGGACGTCGACGGCGGTGACCGGGGAGTCCTCGTACCAGAACCCCGCGGTGCTGGTCAGGACCTCGGACGTCATCCTGCAATGCTAGACGCTCTAGTTAGATTGTCTAGCGAGGGGCCGGTATCGCGGCGGAGACCCAGACCCGTGCGCGGACATCGGACACTGCAACACCCGTGACGCGGCTCCGAAACACTCCCGCAACGCCCGCTGGTTAGGTTCTGGGGATGCAGGAGCAGCCGTGCTGAGCCGACTCGCGGGGAACGTCTTCCACGTGGGGAGCGCGGTCGAGCGCACCGACGTGGTCGCACGCCTGCTCGACGTCTACGTCGCCCGACGCGAACCCGGCACCGTCGAGGACGACCGGGCCGTCGCGGCGGAGCTCCGTTCGGTCGTGGGGACCGCCGGACCGGCGAACGACGCCGACCGGTCCGCGACCATCGACGCCCTGGCGCTGGACCGCCACGAGCCGGCGTCCATCGCCGCTGCGGTCGCCGTCGCGCGGGACCACGCCCGTCGAGCCCGCGAGGTCGTCTCGAGCGAACTCTGGGACTGCCTCGACGTCACCCGTTCGCGCATGCCGCGCAAGATCGCCCCGGGCCGCGCGCACGAGTTCCTCGGCTGGGCTCGGGAACGCAGCGCCCTCGCGATCGGCGTGGTCGAAGGGGACGCCAGTCGCGACGAGGTCTGGGAGTTCTTCACCCTGGGCCGCTCCCTGACCCGGGTCGCCTCGACCGCCCGGCTGCTCGCCTCGGGGCTGCTCGAACCGGACTCGGTCACCTCGTGGACGGCGGCGCTCCGGGCCTGCGGTGCGGGCGAGGCGTTCCTGCGTGGCCGGGACCACCATCCGGTGCCGGACGACGCCGCGGCGTTCCTGCTCCTCGACGAGCACAGTCCACGGTCGCTGCGCTTCACCGTCCGACGGGCCGCCGAGTGCCTGGCCGACGTGGCACCGTCCTGCGTCGCGGAGGAGGTCGCGGCGTTCTCCGCCGCCCGCGACCGGCTCGAGGCCGTCCCGACGGACGCGGCCCTCGGCGTCGTCGGCGATGCCGGCGACCGGCTCGCGGCCGCTGCGGACCGCGTCACCGCGGCGCTCGACGAGCGCGTCTTCGCGGTGACCGAACCCGCGCACTGATCGCGGCCCTGGACCGGACCGGCGACGGCCGGGAGGCCCGTGGCGGGCCCGACCCGTGCCTCCCGTCCGCCACGCGAAAGCGTCAGACGGCGCTGGAGCGGTCGGCGACGGCCTCTTCGCGCTCGAGCTCCTGGCGGAGCGCAGCGCGCGAGGCGCGAGTGCCGACCACCGGCATCGCGTGCGTGACCGCGAGGTGCAGGCGGGTGTCCGCGTCGTACCGGAGCCGGAGGCGCTGGAAGCGGACGAGCCAGACGATCGCGATGGCGAGCGCGACGAAGCCCGATGCTGCTCCGACCGCGATGGCCCAGCGGGGACCCCACGCGTCCGCGATGGCACCGACGATCGGGGCGCCGATCGGGGTGCCGCCGGCGAAGATCGCCATGTAGAGCGCCATCACGCGGCCGCGCATCGCGGGCTTCGTGGTGGTTTGCACCAGGGCGTTCGCGGTGGTCATGAAGGTCAGTGCCGCGAGTCCGACGAACACCAGGACGAACGCGAACGTCCAGTACGTGGGAGCGAGGGCGGCAGCCGTGCACGCCAGGCCGAAGCCCCCGGCGGCGAGCACCAGCGTGCGCATCCGCGGCTTGTCCCGGCGGGCGGACATCAGGGCGCCGAACACCGATCCGATCGCCATCACCGAGTTGAGCAGGCCGAACTCGCCGGCTCCCTGGTGGAACTCGACGCGCGCCATGGTCGAGGTGAAGATCGGGAAGTTCACGCCGAACGTGCCGACGACGAAGATCATGCAGAGCACGACGATGATGTCCGGCCGGGTCCGCACGTACCGGAAGCCGGCGACGATCTGCCCCTTGCCGCGGCCGGCGTGCACCCGCTCGGCGAGCTGCGCGGGGTCGACGAACCGCAGGGCGATGAGGACCGCCAGGAACGAGCCGGCGTTGATGACGAACACCCAGCCGGAGCCGATGGCGGCGATGAGCACGCCGGCGACCGCGGGGCCGATCAGGCGGGCGGCGTTGAACGAGGCGGAGTTCAGTGCGACGGCGTTCGCGACGTTCTCGCCCTGCACGACGTCGGAGACGAACGCCTGGCGGATCGGGGTGTCGAACGCGGCGACGATGCCGAGCGCGAGGGCGAAGCCGTACAGCGCGAGCAGCGTCGCGGTGTGCGTGAGGACCATGACACCGAGGCCCAGCCCGAGCAAGCCCATCAGCGCCTGGGTGAGCATGAGCATCTTGCGACGGTCGAAGCGGTCGGCGGCGAGTCCGGTCAGGGGGAGGAGCAGCAGCTGCGGGCCGAACTGCAGCGCCATCGTGATCCCCACCGCGACGGCGTCGTTGTCGGAGAGCTGGGTCAGGACGATCCAGTCCTGGGCGGTGCGCTGCATCCAGGTACCGACGTTCGACACCAGGGCACCGGCGAACCAGATGCGGTAGTTGCGTCCGGCGAGGGAGCGGAACATGGCGGTCACTGCTGGGCCAGCCTCCTCATGATCTCGGTGGCGTCGGCGAGGGTGGCGCGCTCGACGGGGGTGAGTGCGGCGAGCCGCGGGGTGAGCCAGCCGTCACGGCGGCGACGGGTCTCCTCGACGAACGCGGCTCCGGCCGGGGTGGCGCAGAGGACGACCTTGCGCCGGTCGTCGTCGTGGCCGCCCTTGGACACCAGGCCACGCTCGACCAGCACCGCGATGGTCTTCGTCATCGAGGGCGGGGTGACGCCGTCCTGGCGGCTCAGGTCGGCGAGGGTCATCGCGCCGTCGCGGTGGAGCCGGGCGAGCGCCGCGAACTGGGCGTCGGTGACGGTCGTGTCGGTCTTCTGCGCGCGGAGCGTCCGGGACAGCCGGTTCACGGCGATGCGGAGGTCGGTGGCGTCGGTCACAGGTCGTTAGCCTAGCTCATTAGTTCAGTGAACGAACTGGTTTTCGGGTGTACTGTGATCCTGGACAACAGGTGTTGTTCAGAGAGAAGGAATCATGTCCGAGTTCGAGGGCAAGGTCGCCATCGTCACCGGTGGTGGCAGCGGCATCGGCGAGTCCGTCGCGAAGGAGCTCGCCGCGGCGGGCGCCACGGTCGTCGTCACCGACATCAACCTCGACGCTGCCCAGCGGGTCGCGTCCGAGATCACGGAGGCCGGCGGCACCGCCAGCGCGTTCGAGGCCAACTCCGCTGTCGCCGCCGACAACGAGCGCATGGTCCAGTACGCCGTCGACACGTACGGCGCGCTGCACCTCGCCGTGAACAACGCCGGCATCGGCGCCGCCCCGCAGAAGATCGGCGAGTACGACATCGCCGCCTGGGACCGCGTCCGTGCGGTCGACCTCGACGGTGTCTTCTACGGCCTCCGCTACGAGCTGCCCGCGATGGTCGCCGCCGGCGGTGGCTCGATCGTCAACATGGCGTCGGTGCTCGGCACGGTCGGCATCGCGCAGAACGCCGCGTACGTCGCGTCGAAGCACGCCCTGGCCGGCCTGACCAAGGTCGCCGCGCTCGAGTACTCGGCGCAGGGCGTCCGCACGAACGCCGTGGGCCCCGGGTTCATCGACACCCCGCTGCTCCGCAACGCCATGACGCCGGAAGCCATCTCGGCGCTGGAGGAGGAGCACGCCACGAAGCGTCTCGGCACCGACAAGGAGGTCGCCGCGCTCGTGCTCTTCCTGCTGAGCGACAAGGCCTCGTTCATCACGGGCAGCTACCACCTGGTCGACGGCGGCTACAGCGCCCACTGACGTCGGGCGTACCTGGTCGAAACGGGCGTACCTGGTCGGAAGTTCCGACCAGGTACGCCCGTTTCCGCTTCCCAGCGCGGGGGCGATGGGAAGGAACGTGCTAGTGGAACTGGGGGATCGTGAGCCAGATGCCCGCGAGCACGGCTGCCGCACAGACCGCGAAGCACAGGACGGCACCCGCCAGTGCTGCCGGCGGCGTGTGCCCGGACCGCGGGGTCTCCTCGGAGTACTGGGTGCGTTCACCCCCGGTGTCGAGCGGCTGCCCGGTGCCGAGCAGCCGCAGGCCGAGCGTGTAGACGAGCACGATGCCCACCGCGGCCACGAAGCCGACGCCCGCGACCAGGCCGATGCTCGTGAAGTCGATCTCCATCGTCGTTCCCCTCAGTTCTGCGCGCCGGCCGGCTGCGGCTCGGCCTGGTCGGTGGGTTCGGTCGATCCGGCGGCGACGTCGTCGTGCGAGATCGGCTTGCGCTTGGCCAGGACGGTGAAGGTCAGCCCACCGGCCAGGGCGAGCACCGCCACCAGCACGAGGCCGACCGCCGAGGTCGAGGCGAGCCAGGTCGCCAACCCGCCGACCACCGCGGCCGCCGGCAGCGTGATCACCCACGCGACGACGATGCGGCCGACGACCGACCAGTGCACGTCGGCGAGCTTCTTGCCGAGCCCGGACCCGATCACCGAACCGCTGGTGACGTGCGTCGTCGACAGGGCGAAGCCGAGGTGCGACGAGATGAGGATCGTCGCGGCGGAACTCGTCTCAGCCGCGAAGCCCTGCGGCGACTGCACGTCGGAGATCTTCTTGCCGACGGTCTGCATGATCCGCCAGCCGCCCGTGTAGGTGCCGAGGCCGATCGCGAGTCCGCAGGCCAGGATCACCCAGAGCGCCGGGCCCGTGCCGCTGTCCTGGTAGTTCGCGGCGATGAGCGTGAGCGTGATGACACCCATCGTCTTCTGCGCGTCGTTGGTGCCGTGCGCGAGCGACACCAGCGATGCCGAGACGGTCTGGCCGTGCCGGAAGCCCGTCGCCGCACCGTGCGTCGTGGCGTTCTTCGTGAGCACGTACGCCAGGTAGGTGGCCACCAGGGCGATGACCCCGGCGATGACCGGGGAGAGCAGCGCCGGCAGCACGACCTTCGACACCACCGTCGCCCAGTCGACCGAGTTCAGCCCGGCGCCGATGATCGAGGCGCCGATCAGCCCGCCGAACAGCGCGTGCGTCGATGACGAGGGCAGCCCGAGGTACCACGTGGCGAGGTTCCAGAGGACCGCACCGACCAGCCCGGCGAAGATCATCGTGGGCGAGATGTGGACGCCGTCCTGGCCCTCGCGGATGATGCCCTGCGAGACGGTCTTGGCGACCTCGGTGGAGAGGAACGCGCCGACCACGTTGAGGACGGCGGAGATGAGCACGGCGGTCCGGGGCTTGAGCGCCCCGGTGGCGACCGACGTGGCCATGGCGTTGGCGGTGTCGTGGAACCCGTTCGTGAAGTCGAACACGAGGGCCACCACGATCACGAGCACGACGATGACGAGGACGTCCATGCCGGGGACGGTAGGCCCGCCCCGAAGCCCCTGCGTGAACGCCGGATGAACAGGTTCGTGGGGGCGCCTGTCTGCGAGGACGGCAGCGTCTGCGAAACTGCGGGTGTGCCCACCTTCTCCGCAGCGCGAGGCGACGCCTCGTTCACCGACGCCCACGGCGTCGAGATCGTCTACTCGACCTGGCGAGCGGCGCGCCCCAAGGGCATCGTGCAGATCGCGCACGGCGTCGGCGAGCACGGGCTGCGGTACGAGCCGTTGGCGCAGGACCTCGTGCGTGCCGGGTACACCGTGCACGCGAACGACCACCGCGGGCACGGGCGCACCGGCCTCGGCCAGTGGGACGGCGACCACGCCAAGCTCGGACGCCTCGGCCCCGGCGGACTGCGCGCCGCGATCGCCGCCGTCGAGCAGATGGGGGAGGTCGCCCGTGCGGACACCCCCGGCGTGCCACTGGTGCTGCTCGGGCACTCGTGGGGCTCGCTCATGGCGCAGCGGATCGTGAACAGCTCCTCGGAGTCGTGGGACGGGGTCGTGCTCTCCGCCACCGCCTACCGGCTGCCCGGCTGGATGAACAGCGGCGACCTCAACGCACGGCACGCGGGCTCCGGTCCGACCAAGTTCGAGTGGCTCACCCGCGACCGGAAGGTCATCGACGCGATGTCCGTCGACCCGCTCGCCGTCGAGGCCGACGTCATCGGCCTGTTCGGGCTGCCCGACACACTCCGGCTGCTCGGGGTCCCGCGGCGGGGGATCCCGCACGACCTGCCCATGCTGCTGCAGGTCGGGTCCGACGACGCCCTCGGTGGGCCAAGGTCGGTCGAGCGGCTGGCACAGGCCTACCGGCGGCGCGGAGGACTGTCCGACGTCACGGTCCGGGTGTACGAGGGCGCGCGGCACGAGGTCTACAACGAGACGAACCGCGACGAGGTCGTGGCCGACCTGGTCGCGTGGCTGGACCGGGTGACGGCGCGCGCCGCGTCCTGAGACGGTACCGGCTGGCGGACGGGAGGCCCGTGGCGGCGCCGACCCGCGCCTCCAGTCCGACAGGTGGCGGGCGTAGGCTCGACGCGTGCACGGTGAGTACAAGGTCCCAGGTGGAAAGCTGGTCGTCGTCGACCTCGACGTGGTGGACGGGGACATCCAGGAGTTCCGGCTCGCCGGCGACTTCTTCCTCGAACCCGATGACGCGCTGCCGCTCATCGACACGGCCGTCAACGGGCTGCCGGCGACGACCGATGCCGCCGGCATCGCCGCGGCCGTCCGTGCGGCGCTCCCGGCCGACGCCGTGCTGCTCGGCTTCACACCCGAGTCCGTCGGGGTCGCCGTCCGCCGCGCGCTGTCCCGTGCATCGTCGTGGCAGGACTACGACTGGCAGATCATCCACGAAGGCCCGATCAGCCCGAACGAGCACCTCGCACTCGACCAGGTGCTGACCGAAGAAGTCGGCGCCGGTCGCCGTGGTCCGACCCTGCGCATCTGGGAGTGGGACCAGCCCGCCGTCGTCATCGGGTCGTTCCAGTCGCTGAAGAACGAGGTCGACCCGGCCGGTGCCGAGAAGTTCGGCGTGCAGGTGGTGCGGCGGATCTCCGGCGGCGGCGCAATGTTCATGGACGCCGGCGCCATCATCTCGTACTCGCTCTACGTCCCCGCCGACCTGGTGCAGGGCATGACGTTCGCGGACTCCTACGCCTACCTGGACGAGTGGGTGATCGAGGCGCTGAAGTCCCTCGGCATCGACGCGTACTACCAGCCGCTCAACGACATCACCTCGGCCAAGGGCAAGATCGGCGGCGCTGCGCAGAAGCGCCTCGGCACCGGATCCCTGCTCCACCACGCCACCATGAGCTACGACATGGACGGCGAGAAGATGGTCCAGGTCCTGCGGATCGGGCGCGAGAAGATGAGCGACAAGGGGACGACGTCGGCCGCGAAGCGGGTGGACCCGCTGCGCTCGCAGACCGGGCTGTCCCGCGCCGAGGTCATCGACCGGCTGATCGGCACGTTCACCAAGCTGTACGGGGCGACTCCCGGCGCGGTGACCGATGCCGAGCGCGAGAAGGCGCAGGAGCTCGTGCGCACGAAGTTCGCGACGAAGGAGTGGCTCGAGCGCGTGCCCTGAGCGGGCACTGCCCGTGATTGGGCACTGCCCGTGAGCGGGCGCAGCCCGTGAGTGGGCACTGCTCGACCTAGGGCCTCGGCGTACCGCCGTCGTCCTCGTCCTCGTCCTCGTCCTCGTCCTCTTCCTCGTCCACGTACTGGATGCCGGTCGCAAGCGTTCCGATGCTCCCGTCCGGACGGAACGTGGTGCGGGACAGCGGAGCGACGGCCACCCAACCCACCTCGCCAGCGGCGAAGGCTTCGCCGTCGTCATCGTCATCGTCGTCCGGCTCATCGTCGTCAGCACCGTCGCCGGTGCGTGTGCCGAGCAGCTTCCGCGTCAACGCGCTCCGCTCGGTCAGCAGGGAGTCGAGCGCCGCACGGAGGTCCTCGTCCGCCGGCTGCGCACCACGCAGTGCCGCCCCGAGGACGCTCCGCCGCATGAGCTCCTTCGCGAACGACCCCGTCGTGCCATCAGCGCGCTCGGCTGCCTCGGCAAGGGCGTCGTCGGAGAACGGCAGCGACCCGGCGTAGCGACGGAACAAGCGCACCCGCTCGGGCAGCGCGGGGAGCGGCACCTCGACCGCCAGGTCGACCCGGCCCGGTCGGTCTGCCAGGGCGCGCTCGAGGACGGACACCCGGTTCGTCGTCATCACGAACGCCACGTCGGCGTCGCCGTCGAGGCCGTCCAGGGCATCGAGCACTTCGAACAAGAGCGGCTGCGGTGACGAGTGCCGCTCCATCGCGACGAGGTCGATGTCCTCGAGCACGACGATCGACGGCTGGAAGGTCCGAGCGATCTCGGCTGCCGAGCCGATCGCGGCGATGCTCGACCCGGTGAGCAGGATCGCCGTCACGTCGGGAGTCCGCGTCAACAGGTGCCGGATGGTCAGCGTCTTGCCGGTGCCGGGCGGCCCGTAGAGCAGGACTCCGCGCTTGAGGTGCTGACCCGCGGCCAGCAGGGCGTCACGCTGCTCTCCGATCCCCACGACGTGGTCGACGACCTCGTCCAGCACACCGTCCGCGAGCACGACGTCGTCCGCCGCGATGTCGGGCCTGCGGAGGAAGGTCGCACCGGCATCGGAGCCGTACTCGGATCGGACGAACGACAGCACCTGGCCACGGAGCACACTCCGCTCGATCATGAGCGCCCGCAGCCGCTGCAGGAACGCAGCCGCCGCGTCCTGGTCGGTGCCGAGGAGCTCGAGGGTGGCGCTCGACCGGCCGTACTCGGGCTTGGCCGAGCGCTGGACGACAGCGATCGGGGAGCCGTCGAACGTCAGCAGCCGGAGCCCGAAGGACACCACTCGACGTGTCGCGTCCGGACCGGTGGCCCGGTCGGCGTAGCTCACAGGGCCGGGGGCCCAGCGCATGTGCGGGTTGGCGATGAACTCGCTGACCGAGCTGTGGAAGCGGGAGTCGTCGCCTGCGATGCCGATCAGCGCGCCGGGCGCATCACCCGCGAGCTCCTCGAGGGCGATGTCCGCGTCGACCAGCCGGTGGTCGGGCAGTTCTTCGGTCACCACCGGGACGGACTGCGGGTCGACGCCGAGGTGATCGCGGACGCGCTCGCCGATCGGCGTCAGGACCGCCTTCTGCTCGGACTGCGCGAGTTCGTTCGCGTGGTCGATGTAGCGGGCGAAGGCCCGCATGAGGTCCCGGTCTGCGTCGTCGAACACGTCGCCATCCTGGCACGGCCCGGTGTCCGCTGGTGGGTCGGATGGTGGGCGGCCGGAGCAGAGGGGGGACGCTCCGGCCGCCGCTCGACCAGTGTGACGACCGACTCCATGAACCACACGTGCGGATCATGAGAATCCCCCGCGCGGCTGATGTCGTGGCCGGATCGTCCACGTAGCGTCGCTCGCGTGAACTGGTTGATCTTCCTGGGGGCGGTGGCCGCCGTGGCCGTCGTGGTGTGGATCGCCGATCGCGTGGGGTGGATCGACCTGTCGAACAAGTCCACACGCAGCGGCGGATCCGGAGGAATCGGCGGGATGCTGGACGAGGTGTTCGCGCCGACCCGCCACGAGACGCAAGCCGAGTACGAACGGCAGTCGCGCCTCCCGAAGGAGGCACCGTCACCGGCGGACGACGACCACGACCTGCTCAGCGGCAGCGTGCTCATCAAGGTGCCGACGGTGCGGAGCGCCGGTCGGCACGAAGCGCGCGTCGGGACGCACGACCGGTCGTACTGAACCGCCGGCGGTCGCTCGCCGCTCGCCGCTCGCCGCTCGCGTTAGCGCGTCGTGAGTTCCTGGTAGTCCGGGTGCCGCTCGATCCACGCGCGGACGTAGCTGCACTGCGGCACGACCCGGAGGCTGCCGTCGCGCACGTCGTCGAGCGCGTGCTGCACGAGGATCGACGCGTGCCCGCCACCGCGGTGCGACGGGTCGACCTCGGTGTGCACGAAGCGGATCTCGTCGCCGTCGACCTCGTACGCCGCGAAGCCGATGACCTCGCCGTCCTCGACCAGGGAGTACTGCTGCTTGTCGGTGTCGTTGCGGACCTCGGGTGCTGCCATGCGCCGAGGCTACGCCGCGAGGCCGAGTCGCCGCTGGCTGCGCTGGCTGGGCCTTCTGGGCGGGGACCCGTGCGTCGCCGCTGGCTGCGGTCCGTGCGCCACAATGGTCCCGTGCACACGGGAGACGACCGAGGCCCGGACCGCGTCGTCCTCGGCGACGCCCTCGACGTGACCCCGGCGCTCGCCGACGGGACGTTCACCATCGTGTACCTCGACCCGCCGTTCAACACGGGGCGGTACCAGCGGCGGCATGCTTCGTCCGCGGTGCCGAGCGCCGACGGGCCGGTGATGGGGTTCCACGGACGGACCTACGAGCGGGTCCGCGGTGACCTGATGCGGTTCGACGACCGGTTCGAGGACTACTGGACGTTCCTCGAGCCCCGACTGATCGAGGCCTGGCGACTCCTCACCACCGACGGCACCCTGTACCTGCACCTCGACTACCGCGAGTCGCACTACGCGAAGGTCCTGCTCGACGCGCTGTTCGGCCGCGAGTCGTTCCTGAACGAGATCGTCTGGGCCTACGACTACGGCGCCAAGTCCAAGTCGCGGTGGCCGACCAAGCACGACACGATCCTGGTCTACGTGAAGGACCCGTCACAGTACTGGTTCGACTCGTCGGCGGTCGACCGCGAGGCGTACATGGCGCCGGGGCTCGTCACGCCCGAGAAGCGCGAGCGCGGCAAGCTCCCCACCGACGTCTGGTGGCACACGATCGTGTCGCCGACCGGCAAGGAGAAGACCGGCTACCCGACGCAGAAGCCCGAGGGAGTGCTGCGGCGGATCGTGCAGGCTTCGTCGCGGGAGGGCGACTGGGTGCTCGACTTCTTCGCCGGCAGCGGGACGACCGGCGCGGTGGCCTCGGCGCTCGGGCGGCGGTACGTGCTGGTGGACGACAACCCGGCGGCGATCGACGTGATGCGGAAGCGGTTGCCGGCGGCCTCGTTCGAGGTGGCGGGTGCGGGGCCGGGTGGCCGCGCGGGCGAGGTGCCGGCGGGCTGACGGGCGGCGGTGCGAGTGCGGGTGCGCGGCCGCGCGTGGGTACATTCGGGTGCATCGTGCGACGTTCCACGAGGTGATCGACGCGTGTCCTGTCGGAACATGCGCACGCACACGATGCGGGTGCATGCTGCGACGATCCACGAGGTGATCGACGCGTGGTTCGTCGGAACATGCACATGCACCGAGTGTGCGCGCGCAGTGCGACATCCTCGACGTCGTACGACATCGAGGACGACGCAACCGCGCGCCCGCAACAGTTGCACGCGCGCAGAGACGACAAGGTCGACGTCGTGCGACGTCGACCTCGTCGTTCCGAGTCGGCAGGGCCGACCTGCGCCAGCGCCTACTCGGCCGAGTGCCGCCCGTGCGGGTGCGCGTCGTCGGCGTCGTCCGGGCGGGAGGCCCGACTCGCCTCCGCCGCGTCGGCCCCGGTCGCAGGGGCTCCGGCGTCCACCACCGGGGCAGCGTGCGCAGCCCGGGTCCGGATGGCACCGGTCGTCGTCGGGGGTTCGTCCACGGGCGCTGCCGCCGAGTGCGCGCCGTGCGTTGTGGCGTCGGGCAGGGGCGCGCGAGTGCCGTCCGTGGCGACGTCGTTCGGTAGCACGTCGTTCGGCAGCACCGACACGTCCGAGGATCCCACTGCGCGTGCTGACCGGGGCTGGGCGGGTACGTCGGGCGAGGTCGGCACCGGGTCCGACGACGCGATCGCGGCCGAACCCGATCCGGCGCCGGCAGCACCCGCGCCCGCACCGGCAGCCGCAGCGTCAGCGTCAGCGGTCCGTGCGGCGTCCGCCTGCTCCTGCAGCGCCGAGGTCTTGCGCAGCGGCGGCACCCGGAAGAACCAGGTCAGCACGAACGCGAGCAGGATCACCGCGAGGCCGACGTAGTACACGCGGACGGCCGAGTCGCTGAAACCGACCAGGAACGGACGGGTGAGTCGCTTGTCCGCGCCGTTCAGGAACGAGGTGTCGCTCGTCGCCGCGGAACCGGACGAGCTCGCACTCGAGTCGCCGCTCTTCAGCTGCTTGATGAGCGTCGGGGCGACCTCGTCGACGACGTTCTCGCGCTGTGCCTTGTCCGAGTAGTCGACCTGCAGCGTGCCGTCGACGACGGTCGCGTTCGCCTTGGCCGCAGCCGTCTCGAGGGCCTGCTGCTCGGCGGCCGGCTTGGCGTCGTCGACCTGCTGGGCGATGACGGTGTCGGCTGCGGCGGCGGGGAGCTTGCCGGC
The DNA here is from genome assembly GCF_013204965.1 of Curtobacterium sp. VKM Ac-2861. Classification (NCBI taxonomy): domain Bacteria; kingdom Bacillati; phylum Actinomycetota; class Actinomycetes; order Micrococcales; family Microbacteriaceae; genus Curtobacterium; species Curtobacterium sp. VKM Ac-2861. The sequence goes on along the minus strand of NZ_JABMLA010000005.1, from coordinate 54,433 downwards.
CGCGACCTGCTGCTGCACGGCGGCCGTGACCTGCTTCGTGACGGCAGCGTCGGCGGCTTCCTTCGCCTGTACGGCGCCGTTGTTCAGGCCGTCCTGCACGTTCTTCTGCACGGGATCGACGATCTTCGTCCAGATCTGGTCCATCACGCCCTTGTTCTCGGAGGCGTTCGCGACCGAGGGCGTGAGCGCGGCGTTGAGGGCGCTCTTCAGGTCGGTCTCGTTCTGCATCGCCGCGGTGATGTTCGTCGGCATCAGGGTGAACAGGACGGACAGCAGCACGGCGGTGCCCATGGTGCCGCCGATCTGCCGGAAGAACGTCGCGGCGCTGGTGGCGACGCCGATGTCCCGCGGGGACACCGAGTTCTGCGCCGCGAGGGTCAGCGTCTGCATGAGCTGCCCGAGCCCGAGGCCGATGCCGAACATGCCGAGCATCAGGAACCAGAGGGGGCGGTCGGCGGTCAGGAACGTCAGGATCGTGAAGCCGATGGCCGTGAACGCCGTGCCCGTGATCGGGAAGACCTGGTAGTTGCCGGTCCGCGAGATGATCTGTCCCGAGGCGATCGACGAGATCATCAGGCCGAGCACCATCGGGAGCATCGCGAACCCGGACTCGGTCGGGGTGACGCCCTTCACGATCTGCAGGTACAGCGGGATGGTCAGCATCGCGCCGAACATGCCGAAGCCGACGAGCACGGACAGGATCGCGGACATCGAGAACACCCGCGAGCCGAACAGCTTCATCGGCAGGATCGCGTCGCTGCCCATCGCCCGTTCGACGATGATGAACGCGATCAGGCCGGCTGCACCGATGCCGTAGCAGGCGAAGGCGCCGGGGGAGCTCCAGCCCCACTCGCGACCCTGCTCGGCGATGAGCAGCAACGGCACGAGGGTGACGATGACGAGCGTCGCACCCCACCAGTCGATCCGGGGCTTGCCGCGGTCGCCGAACTTCGGCAGGTGCAGGAACGTCAGCACCATGAACAGCGCGATGACGCCGATCGGCACGTTGATCAGGAACACCCAGCGCCAGCCGGAGATGAACAGCAGCTCGCTCGCGCCGGCGAAGACGCCACCGACGAGCGGACCGATCACCGACGAGATGCCGAAGACCGCCAGGAAGTAGCCCTGGTACTTCGCCCGCTCGCGGGGGGCGAGCATGTCGCCCATGATCGCCAGCGGCAGGGACATCAGGCCACCGGCACCGAGACCCTGCAGCGCACGGAACCCGGCGAGCATGAGCATCGAGGTCGAGAACGACGCGAGGAACGACCCGACGATGAAGATGCCGATCGCCGTGATGAACAGCGGCCGCCGACCGAAGATGTCGGAGAGCTTGCCGTAGATCGGCGTCGTCACGGTCGAGGCGATCAGGTACCCGGTGGTGACCCAGGCCTGCTGGTCGAGGCCGTGCAGGTCGTCACCGATCGTGCGGATCGCGGTGCCGACGATCGTCTGGTCGAGGGCGCCGAGGAACATCCCGGCCATCAGGCCGTAGATCACCAACAGGATCTGTCGGTGGTTCATCACGACGTTGGACGCCGTGGTGGGGGCCGCGGGTGCGGTCGCCGTCTGGGTCATGAGCAGGGTCTCCCGGTACCGATGCGCTGGCGAAACGATTTTTGCGCTGCCTGCAAAGTTACATCTGCCGCAAGTGCTCGGTTGCTCAGGAGCGGCTTCCTGTGTGGATCGGCAGTCACGGTACGCCCGGATCGCGGGCTCGGTGACGATCCCGGTCCACGGCCAGGAGGCCCGGCTCGGCCCCGTCAGACCGCTGCGGTCTCCACGACCCGGGTCACACCGCGTGCCGCCAGCGCCGCGGGCTCGGCTGCGGTCCGGCTCGTCACGACGGCCACTGCCTCGCCGGCGGCGCGCAGGCGGTGCCAGCGCTCGAAGACGGTGCCGCCCGGTGCCAGGTCCGCCCGACGGATCGGCAGGTCGGCCTCGTCGACGTCGACCACGACGGCACTCGTCCGCGGGGTCGGGAGCGGGGCGGAGCGTCGTGCGTCGGCGACGACCTCGGCGTAGCGCCGGCCGAGCGGCTTCACGCGGTTGTCGACGTCGAGCAGACCGAGCGAGTACTCCAGGTCCTTGAAGTCGCCCAGGTCGCGGGAGACGTCGTGGGAGCACCACCACGTGACCGCGTGCAGGCGCTCGGTCGTGAGGGCCGCGGCGACCGTGCGCTCGAGGAACTCGGGCATCTCGGACTCGGCGAGGTGCCGGTCGGGCGCCCCGACCTCCTGCAGCCAGACGGGCCGCTCGAGGTCGGTGGCGAAGGCGCGAGCGAGCTCGATCATCCACTCGGCGTGCCGGACGGACTCGTCGGAGAGTGCGCCGTACCGACCGGCCACCCCGTTGAAGATCCAGGAGTGCACGGTCGTGACGTCTCCGAGCCGGCTGGCGTGCGCCGGCACGAACGGGTGGCCGTCGCGGTACCAGAGGTGGTCGTTCTCGGAGTGCGTGACGACGTGCCGCGGGTCCTTGTCGCGGGGTGCGCCGAGCAGGGACTCGAGCCAGTGCGTCACCTGCGCGGTGTCGGCGGGCATCGCGGCGGGGTTCGGGGGCTGGAACTGGTTGAGCTCGTTGCCCAGGGTCAGCCCGGTGAAGTTCGGGCGGTCGCGCACCGCGTCGTACACGGCGGCGACCAGGGCAGCCTGCGCGTCGATCGCCGGCTGGTCGGTGAACATGTTGCCGTCGTGCCAGTTCACGAGCCACGCGGGGACGAAGTCGAAGCCGGACATGTGCCCCTGGACGACGTCGACGCTGGCGTCCAGCCCGAACTCGGCGGCGATGTCGACCACCAGGGCCACGTCGTCGAGGGCGCGTCGGCGGATGAGCGTGCGGTTCGGCTGCAGGGTCGGCCACAGCGGGAACAGCCGGACGTGGTCGAGGCCGAGGGTGGCGATCGCCTCGAGGTCGCGGCGGATCGCTGATTCCTCCACCGACTGCCACTGGAACATCCAGTCGGTCGAGGGCACGTAGTTCACGCCGAAGCGCGTGGCGGTGGTCATCGGTCTCCTTCGATCAGGGAACGGTGGCGGCGGCTGGGGCGGGGCCGGTCGAGCCGCGGACGTGCAGGGCCCGCCCGCCGACCTCGGCATCGGTGACCTCGTCGCCCCGGACGAGTCGTTCGACCAGGGCGACGGCGGTGCGGGCGGACTCCTCGACGGGGGCGTCGAGGGCGGTCAGCGACGGACGCACGATCGACGAGACCCACGAGTCCTCCCACGCGACGACGGACAGGTCCTCGGGCACGCGGACACCGAGCTCGGGGGCGTGCGCGATCACCTCGGCCGCGATCGCCTCGCCGTCCAGGACGATCGCCGTGGCGCGGTCCAGTCGGGCGAGCAGGTCGGCCACCGGGTCCTCGGCGTCGGCTCGCCACCCGAGCACGAGCGCGTCCACGCCCCGGCGCGCGGCTGCGGCGGTGAAGCGGGCGTCGCGGGCGCCGGTGTGCGCGAGCGCCGGGCCGTCCCCGACGCGGGCGATCCGGCGGTGCCCGAGCGAACCGAGGTGGTCCAGCAGGGACTCGGTCGCGTCGGCGTCGCCCACCGTGACCGCCGGGACGGTGCTGCCGGCGATCGGTGCGCCGAGCATGACGGCCGGGGCTGCCAGGTGCTGCAGCATCGGGATGCGGGGGTCGTCGGTGCGGACGTCGACGAGCAGGAAGCCGTCGACCCGCTGCTCGGTCCACCACTGCCGGTAGACGGCGGCTTCGTCGTCGGCCTGCACGAGGGTGACGGACAGCGACCACCCGATCGCGGCGAGGGGTTCGGTCAGCCCGGCGATCAGCCGCATCGTGAACGGGTCGCGCTGGAAGGTGTCGCGTGAGCGGGCGAGGACCAGTCCCAGGCTGCGACCCGCGTTGCCGGAGAGCTTGCGGCTCGCCAGGTTCGGCCGCCAGTTCAGGTCGTCGGCGGCCTTGCGGATCCGGGCCGCGGTGGCGGCGGACACGTTCGGCCGCCCGTTGAACACGTGCGAGACCGCCGAGGTCGAGACGCCGGCGCGCTTGGCGACCTGCGCGATGGTCACGCGGCGTCGGTCGACGGCTCCGGCGGTGGTGTCGCTCATGCCGTCGAGCGTAGAGGCTTGACCACCTCGTGTAAAGCGGTATACGTTGCTCGTCACCTGAAGTACACCGCTGTACCAAATGCATCGCGATCGCTCCACCATCCACTGCCAGGGAGGCACCGTGACGGACGGCATCAGTAGGCGCACCCTCATCGGGGCCGGGCTCGGCGCCGGCATCCTCGCGCCGATCCTGGCCGGGTGCAGCGCGCTCACCCCGGCCTCGAGCGGCCCCGGCACGCTGAGCGTGCACACCCAGCTCAGCGGCGCGGTCGCGGGTGCGCAGACGTTCACGGACGTCGTCGCCGCCTACCGCCGCCGCACGGACCGCAAGGTCGCCCTGCTGTCGAACGGGTCCGACCTGCCGATCGTCTTCGAGACGAGTTCCCTCGCCGGCAAGGAAGCCGACGTCGCGATCGTGAACATGGTCGGGCGGACGTTGTCCTGGACGGGTGAGGACGCCACGATCGACGTCTCCCGGTTCCTCGACGAGTGGGACCTGCGCGACAAGATCATCCCCGAGGCGCTCGAGGAGTGGACCGACGACCAGGGCCGGCTCCGGGCGTTCCCGTTCACCCGGACGAACTGGCCGGTGTCGTTCAACACGGCGCTGCTCGAACAGGCCGGTGTCAGCGAGATCCCGACGACCTCGGACGCGCTCATCGCCGCAGCCGACCGCCTGCGCTCCGCCGGCATCGGGCCGGTCACCGTCGGCGGGTCGGACTGGAGCGGGCAGAAGCTCCTCATGCAGGTGATCCAGGGGTTCGTGTCCCAGGACGAAGCGGCGAAGGTCTTCTCCACGGGCAGGATCTCGGAGAGCGCCGGTGCGGTCCGCGGCGTCGAGCACTTCGTCGAGCTCCGCGACGCCGGGGTCTTCGTGGACTCGGTGCAAGGGTTCACCTCGGACTCTGAACTGACGCAGTTCACCACGCGCAAGGCCGCGATCGTCCCCGCGATGTCCTCCGCCCTGGCGCTGGTGTCGAAGGAACGCGCGAAGGAGGTCACGGTGGGCGGCTGGCCGGTCCCCTCACAGCACGCGGCCATCGCGCACCCGAGCGTCATCAAGAGCTACAACGGGCACGGCATCTGGATCAGCGAGAACGGCCGGGCGAAGCTCGACCTCATCAAGCCGTTCGTGCAGTACCTGTACTCGTCGGCGGTGACGACCGAGTTCGTCCTCGACTCCGGCCGCGACATGAGCCGGATCACCGACACCGTCAGCCGCGACTTCCCGCTCGTCGCCCAGGCGTCGAAGCTCACCGACGACCAGGTCACCCCGGTGATGCTGCCCGACCTGCTCGTGCCCGACTCGGCGTACGAGCCGATGATCCGTGCGACCAGCCTGGCGTACGGCTCGGGCACCTCGGCCGACCGCATCATCGACCTCTTCGAGCGCGCCTACACGGCCGCCTGACCCACCCGACCCTGCGAGAAGGAGCTCCCCATGGCAGTGCTCGTCGAGGAACCACCCGTCCGGTCGGCGTCGACCCCGCCCGGACCTGTCCGCCGCGGATCCCGCGCCGTCGGCAGCACCCGCGGCAGCTTCCCGACCTTCGCGATCCCGGCGCTGGTCTGGTACGGCCTGTTCATGATCGGGCCGGTCGTCGCGATGATCGTGATCGCCTTCCTGAGCTGGCCCGGCATGCTCGTCTCACCGACGTTCGCGGGGCTCGACAACTTCCGGGTGCTGTTCTCCGACGAGACGTTCTGGGCCGCGGTCCGGAACAGCACGGTGCAGATCGTGGTGGGGCTGCCGATCATGATCGTGCTGGCGTTCCTGCTCGCCTTCCACGTCGTGCAGAAGCCGCGCGGGCACAAGGTGCTCCGCTACCTGCTCTTCATCCCGGCGCTCATCTCGGCACCGGCCACGGCGATGATGTTCTACGCGATGCTCAATCCCGACGGCCTGGTCAACGGGGTGCTCGCGACGCTCGGCATCGGCGGCAAGGCCTGGCTGGCCGACCCCGCGACCGCCCTCGGCGCGCTCATCGTCGTCGACCTGTGGGCCGGCATCGGGTACTCGGCGGTGCTCATCGCGAGCCGGCTCGACGGCGTCGACACCGAGGTCGTGCAGGCCGCCCGCATGGACGGCGCCGGATCGTGGCGGCTGGCGTGGGGTGTGTACTGGCCGATCGCCCGCGACTTCATCGGGGTGGTGGCGATGCTGCAGTTCCTGTCGATGCTCTTCAGCTCGGCGCAGAACGTGCTCCTGCTGACCCAGGGCGGCCCGGGCACCGCGACCACGACGCTGTCGTACCTCGTGTACCAGAAGGCGTTCGTCGACACCGACCTCGGCTACAGCCAGGCCGTCGGCGTCGTCCTGTTCGTGCTCGGACTCGCCGGGATGTTCGTCATCCGCCGCGTCCTGCGCAAGACCCACTGACCGTGACACCCCTGACCGACCGCCCCTGACCGACAGACCCCGGGAGACCACCATGGCGAAACCCACCGCCGGCATCCGGCTGCGTGACCGGATCGGTTCCATCACGAGCGGCACCGTGGCGTGGATCTACGCCGCCCTGCTGATCCTGCCCTTCTACTACTTCGTGGTGTCGTCGTTCAAGGACAACGACGGCATCTTCGAGTCCCCGTTGGCGCTGCCCGCGTCGTGGGACCTGTCGAACTTCACCGAGGCGATCCGCCAGGCCTCGCTCGGACCGGCCATCGCGAACTCGGCGATCACGACGGTGGCGGCCCTGGTGCTGACCCTCGTCCTCGCGCTGCCGGCGTCGTTCGCCCTCGCCCGGGCCACCGGCCGCGCCGGACGGATCGTCGAGGGACTCTTCTCGCTCGGGTTCCTCATCCCGTCGTTCGCGGCGCTGTTCCCGACGTTCCTGCTCGCCGCCGGGATGGGGCTGTTCCACACCCGGACGTTCCTCGTGCTCCTGCTGCCGGCGACCGCGATGCCCCTGGCCGTCGTGATCCTGACGCAGTTCATGCGGACGATCCCGCGCGAGCTGGAGGAGGCTGCGTCGATGGACGGCGCCTCGGCGTGGCAGGTGATGCGCCAGGTGTACCTGCCGATCTGCATCCCGGGTATCGCCACGGTGCTGCTGCTGAACTTCCTGTCGTTCTGGAACGAGTACCTGTACGCCCTGGTGCTCATCGGTCCGGACACCGCGCAGCGGACGATCCAGGTGGCGCTCCCGACGCTGAAGGTCGATGCCGGCACCGACTACGGGATGCTCATGGCCGGCACGCTGTTCACGCTGCTGCCGGTGTACCTCGTGTACTCGATCCTGCAGCGCCAGATGCAGCGCGCCCTGGTCTCCGGAGCGATCAAGGGATGACCGAGCACCCGACCGCGCGCCCGACCGAGCACCCGACCGCGCGCCCGACCGAGCACCCGACCGCGACGAGCCTCGACGTCCGCGCCCGCATCGGCCAGCTCAACCAGCGCCTCAAGGGCTGGGAGGCCGTCCGCTGGGTCGACGGCCGCCCTCGGATCACCGACGTCCTGCGCGCCGAGGTCGACCGGTGGGGCGGGATCGGCGCGGTCTACGGAGTGCTCCGCGCCGACCCCTGGTCCGGTGTGCACTGGGGCAACGGCATCCCGCCCGAACGCTCCGCCGAGGCCTACGCCGCCGTGCAGGACCACGTCGTCGCGCACAGTGACGGCGGCGTCCCGACGCTCTTCGTGGAAGAGGTCCCGCACGGGCTGCAGGCCCTCGGCGGCACGACGGTGCCCGTGAACCTCGCCCTCGGCGCCGCGATGGACGAGCAGCTCGTCGAGGACCTCGCGGCCGCGGTCGCCGCCGAGGTCCGCGCCCGCGGCACCCACGTCGCCCTCGTCTCCGGGCTCGACGTCCTGCGCGATCCCCGATGGGGTCGGAGCGAGGAGTGCTGGTCGGAGGACGCCGCGCTCGTCACGATCATGGTCGCCGCCACCGTCCGGGGCATGCAGGGCGGCGGTCCGGGCCCGATCGACGACCGGCACGTCGCGGTCGTCGCGAAGCACCTGGCCGGGCAGGGCGCCGGCATCGGCGGGCGGAACGGCTCCGGTGCTCCGATCGGCCGCCGCGAGCTCGCCGAGGTGCACCTGCCGCCGGCGCTCGCCGCGGCACGCGAACACGTCGCCGGGTTCATGGCGGCGTACAACGACGTCGACGGGGTGCCGTGCTGCGGCAACCGCGACCTGCTCACCACCACGATCCGCGACACGTGGGGCTGGGACGGGCTCGTGATGGCCGACGGCACCGCCATCGACCGGCTGCGCGACGTCGCCCCCGACCCGGCCTCGGCGGCTGCGCTCGCGCTCCGTGCCGGGGTCGACCTGAGCCTGTGGGACGAGTCCTACACGCACCTCGACGAGGCACTGGACCGGGGCCTGATCAGCACCGACGACCTCGACCAGGCGGTGGACCGCGTGCTCGCCCTGAAGCGCCGCGTCGGCCTGCTCGCGACACCGACACCAGCACCACCAGCGACACCTGCACCTGCACCAGCACCCGGCCCAGCCGAGAACGCCGAGCCACCGGAACGCGCGACCATCGCGCTCGCTGAACGCGCCGCTCACCGCGCCGTGGTCGCCCTGGGCGGAGCACTGCCCGCGATCGCACCCGACGCCGTCGTCGCCGTGGTCGGCCCGAACGCCGACGACGTCGACGCCCTGCTCGGCGACTACTCACCCCCGCGGCCGCCCGTCGACCCCGGTGCGTCCACCGTCCGCTCCGCCCTGGAGGCCCGGCTCGGCCCCGCCCGGATCCGCACCGCCCGGGGCAGCGGGCTCCGACAGCCCCTGCCGGGCCCCGACGGGCTCCTCGCGGTCCGCACGGCGCTCCTCGGCGCCGACGTGGCGGTGGTGGTGCTCGGCGGCTCGAGTCGTCGCGCGTACGACGACGGCTTCGAGGACAACGGCGCCGTCAGCGGTCCGGCACCGGACACCACGAACGGCGAGGGGGTCGACCTGGCCTCGATCGCCGTGCCCGACGCGCAGCTCGACGTGCTCCGCGCCGCCCGCGAGAGCGGTCTGCCGGTCGTCGCGGTCGTCGTCGACGGTCGACCACGGGTCCTGACCGAGGTGCTCGCCCTGGCCGACAGCGTGCTCGTCGTGCCGTTCCCGGGGCCCTCCGGCGGTCGAGCCGTCGCGGACGTGCTGTTCGGCGCCCCGGCCGAGGGGCGACTCCCCGCGACGTGGCCCGGCGCCGACGGCGTCCTGCCCGTGGCGCACGACGAACGCCTCGAGACGGCGCGCGGCTACGTCGACGCGACCAGCCGCTCGACCGTGACCGGTGCACCCGGGCCGGGTGGCGGGGTGGACGTCCGCCTGGCGGAGGGGAGCGACGCGGTGACTGCTGTGCGCCTCCTGGCCGGGGGCACGGTGACCGTCCCGGTGACGGTGCGCAACACGTCGGACGCACCCCGTCGGGTCTCGGTGCCCCTGTGGGGGCGGCGGCGTGAACCCGGTGTCCGTCCGCGGCGACGACGACTGCTCGCCCTGGTGACGGTCGACGTGCCCGCCGGTGGGACCGTCGACACCGCGTACGCGCTCGGACTCGATGCGCTCGGCACGTGGGACGCTGGTCTCCGGCTCGGTGCACGGCCGCTCGAACTCGACTGCTGGACGGACGACGTGCTCGATCCACCCGGGTCGACGCGGACCGTCCGCGTCACCGACGGACAGGAGTCAGTGCGATGGGTGTCGTGACGCAGACGCAGCTCGAGGAGATCACGCCGACGCTGGTGGCGGCCGCCGACCGGGTCCGGGCCGCGGTCGGCACCGAGGTCGGCGACCGCGTGGAGCGCGCGCTCGTCCGCACGCTGCGGGACACGATCTCGCTCGACGACGACGGCGCCTTCGTGATCACGGGGGACATCCCGGCGATGTGGCTCCGCGACTCGACGACGCAGATGACGCCGTACCTGCGGTTCGTGGCGGACGACCCGGCGCTCGCGGACCTGCTCTGGGCGGTCGTGCGGCGGCAGTTCCGGCTGATCGAGCACGACCCCTACGCGAACTCGTTCAACCGCGAGCCGAACGGCGCGCACTACGACCCCGACGACCTCAACGCCGACCCGCTGGTGTGGGAGCAGAAGTACGAGGTCGACAGCCTGGCCTACCCGGTGACCTTCGCGCACGCGCTGTGGCGGGCGACCGGGTCGACCGCGGTGCTCGACGAACGGGCGCACCGGGTGTTCCGGACGATCGTGACGCAGTGGCGGGCCGAGCAGGACCACGACGCCTCGGCCTACCGGTTCGTGCGCGACGGGGCGATCCCGACCGAGACCCTGATGCGCGACGGCCGTGGCACCCCGGTCGCGGTGACGGGCATGACGTGGTGCGGGTTCCGCCCGTCGGACGACGCCTGCACGTACGGCTACAACGTTCCGGCGAACCTCTTCGCCGCCGAGGCGCTGCTCGCCGTCGCCGCCATCGCCCGGGACGTCTGGTCCGACACCGGCCTGGCGGACGACGCCGACGTGCTGCGCGCGAGCATCCTGGACGGCGTCCGGCAGCACGGCGTCGTGCCCGGGCCCGCGGGGGAGGACGTCTACGCCTACGAGGTCGACGGGCTGGGCGGCGTGCTGCTCATGGACGACGCGAACACCCCGTCGCTGCTGTCCCTGCCGTTGTCGGCGCCGTCGGTGCTCGACGACTCGGTGTGGGCGGCGACGCGGGACTTCGTGCTGTCACCGGCGAACCCGTACTGGTTCAGCGGCACCGCGGCCGCCGGTGTCGGCAGCCCACACACGTTGCCGCAGCGGGTGTGGCCGATCGCCCTGGCGGTCGATGGGCTGGTTTCCGGGTCGCCAGCGCGCCGTCGGGAGCTGCTCGACGTGCTCGTGGCGACCGACGGCGGGACCGGCGACATGCACGAGTCGTTCGACGTCGAGGACCCGACGCAGTTCTCGCGCCCGTGGTTCTCGTGGGCCGACGCGATGTTCTGCGAACTGGCACTGGCGGCGGCCGAGGACTGATCCTCGGCCGCCGCCAGTGCGGGTCCTGCGGGTGACCGACTAGGCGCCGAGTGCGGCGTCCACGATCTCCTTGGCCTCGCGCTGCACCTGCTCCAGGTGCTCCTGCCCGACGAAGCTCTCGGCGTAGATCTTGTAGACGTCCTCGGTGCCGGACGGTCGTGCGGCGAACCAGGCCTTGTCGGTGACGACCTTGACGCCGCCGACGGCCGCGTCGTTGCCGGGGGCCTTCGACAGCTTCGCGGTGATCGGGTCGCCCGCAAGGGTCTCGGCGGTGATGGCGTCGCCGTCGAGCTTCGACAGGCGTGCCTTCTGCTCCTTCGAAGCCGCGGCGTCGACGCGCTGGTAGACCGGGTCGCCGAAGCGCTCGGTCAGCTCGACGTACAGCTGCGAGGGGGTCTTGCCGGTGACGGCGACGATCTCGGACGCCAGGAGCGCCAGGATGATGCCGTCCTTGTCGGTGGTCCACGCCGTGCCGTCGGTGCGCAGGAACGACGCCCCGGCGGACTCTTCGCCACCGAACGCGACGGAGCCGTCGATCAGGCCGGGCACGAACCACTTGAAGCCGACCGGGACCTCCCAGAGACGGCGCCCGAGCGATTCTGCGACGCGGTCGATGATGCTCGACGACACCAGGGTCTTGCCGATCGCGGCGTCGTCGCGCCAGGCCGGACGGTGTGCGTAGAGGTACTCGATCGCGACGGCGAGGTAGTGGTTCGGGTTCATCAGGCCGCCGTCGGGCGTGACGATGCCGTGCCGGTCGGAGTCGGCGTCGTTGCCCGTCAGGACGTCGAACTCGTCCTTGTGCGCCAGGACCGAGGCCATCGCCGAGGGGCTCGACGGGTCCATCCGGATCTTGCCGTCCCAGTCGAGCGTCATGAACGACCAGGTCGGGTCGACGTCCGGGTTCACGACGGTCAGGTCGAGGCCGTAGTGGTCGCGGATGAGGTTCCAGTACGGCAGCGATGCACCACCGAGCGGGTCGGCGCCGATCTTCACCCCGGCACGCTTGATCGCGGCGATGTCGATGATGTTCTCGAGGTCGGCGACGTAGGTGTGCAGGAAGTCGTAGCGGTCGGGGGTGGCGTGCTCGGTGCGCTGCACTTCGGCGTTGCCACCCTCGATGATCGCGTTCGCCCGGTTGGCGATCCAGCTCGTGGCGTCGCTGTCGGCGGGGCCGCCGTGCGGGGGGTTGTACTTGAAGCCGCCGTCGCGGGGCGGGTTGTGGCTCGGCGTGATGACGATGCCGTCCGCCGTGTCGGGGTTGCCGGCGCGGTTGTAGCGGATGATCGCGTGGCTCAACGCCGGGGTCGGCACGTAGCCGTTGTCGCTGTCGGCCAGGACGTGCACGCCGTTGGCGGCCAGGACCTCGAGTGCGGTGCGCTCGGCGGGGCCGGACAGGGCGTGGGTGTCGCGCCCGATGAACAGCGGGCCGTCGGTGCCCTGCGACTGCCGGTACTCGACGATCGCCTGCGTGATCGCGGCGATGTGGGTGTCGTTGAAGGCGGAGTCGAGCGAGGAGCCGCGGTGGCCGGAGGTGCCGAACACGACCTGCTGCTCGGCGACGGAGACATCGGGCACACGGTCGTAGTAGGCGGCGACGAGCGCGTCGATGTCGACGAGGTCGTCTGCGGTCGCGGGGGTGCCGGCGCGGTCGTTCATGGGTCCATCCTGGCATCGCGCACCCGGACGCGTCCGGCCGGCGCACAGCCCGGGCCGCAGAGCGCGGCCAGAGCCGTGTTCGCCGACCGGGGCGACGGCACGGCTCAGGCGGTGCGGAAGGAGCCGGTCGCCGTGCGGAACGAGCCGGTGGCCGTGCGGGTGGAGGCGGTCCAGGTGCCGGGACGCGACCGCTGCACGTCGGTGAAGCGCCCGAGGCGTCCGGTGATCGGCGCACCCGTGTAGGTGCCGACCGAGTCGATGGAGCGGGTGCCCGTGAAGGACCCGCGCTCGTCGCGGCCGCGGAGTCCGGACACGAAGGTGCCGCCGAGCGGGAAGGTGCTGTTCGTCATGCGCTCGACCGTACGTGACTGTCTTGCATGATGCAAAAGAAGTGCACGAATGTGCGCGATCAGGCCATGAGCTCGCAGAAGCTCCGGCCCGCGACCGTCCAGCTCTGCCGCGCCACGAGCCCGGCGTCCGCCGCGTGCCGGTGCAGCGCGTCGAGTCCGACCTCGGCCCAGGGGAACCCGGCGCTCTCGTGGCCGTCGGCGTCCACCACGCGGGCGGTGTACACCCGGTCGGCCAGCGGGTCGGGGTTCGTCTCGACGATCACCCGGCCACCGGCGCGGACGATCTCGCCGCAGCGCTCGAGCAGGGCGGCGGGGTCGCCACCGATGCCGATGTTGCCGTCGATGACCAGGGCGGTGTCCCAGTGGCCCTCGTCGGGGACCGCGTCGAACACCGATCCCTGGATCGCGGTGCCACCGGACCGCTGGGCGATCGCCACGGCCTCGGCGGAGACGTCCACGCCGAGTGCGGGGATGCCGCGGTTGCGCGCGGCGACGAGCATCCGCCCGGGGCCGCAGCCGATGTCGATCACGGGGCCGTCGGCGTCGTCGAGCAGCGAGCGGTCGACCCGGTCAGCCGCGGCGCTCCACCGGCCGACGTCCATCGTCGTGACGACGTCGGGGCGGTCCGGGTCGGTCAGCCGGAGCCGTCCGTCGGAGCGCAGCGCCCGGGCGTAGGGCTCGCCGCCGCCGGCGCCGAAGGAGACGGGTGCGTGCATGGTCATCGGAGACTCCCCGCGGTCTCGGCACGGAGTGCCTGGGTGAAGCCGGAGTCCGGCGCGAGTTCGGCGACGCGTTCGGCGTCGGGCATCGTGTCGACGTCGAGCAGCTCGCCGAGGATCCCGACGTCGAGGCCGGCGTCGGTCAGACGTGCGAGCTGGACGGCGCCGGTGTCGTCCTGCGACATCGGGACGCCCCGGAGCAGATCGCCGGTCGGGGCCTGCAGGTACAGCGACCAGAAGCCGCCGTCCTCGGCGGGGCCGAACCACGCGTCGCGCTCGGGCCGGTCGAACACCGGGGCGAGCGCGTCGGTGGACACCTGCGGGGTGTCCATCCCGACGAGGAGCAACGGGCCGTCGATGGCGTCGAACAGGAACCCGAGGCGCTCGTCGAGCCCGCCGCCGGGCTGGTGGAGGACGTCGAAGCCCTCGGCCGACTCCGGGACGACGTCGCCATCGAAGAACAGCACGCGGCGCTCTGCGGGCAGGGCGCGGACGGTCGACAGGGTGTCGGCGAGGCTCGCGGACGCCACACGGGCGGCACCCTCGGGGGAGAGCGCCGGGGTCAGCCGAGTCTTCACCTTGCCGGGCAGGCACTCCTTCGCGACCACGGCCACGGTGATGCCGGCGGTCATGCGCGCGTCCCCTCGACCGAGGCGGTGACGGGTGCGGAGTCGGGCCGTGCCGCGGAACCGGTCGCGGCGGTGGAGCCGGCCACGTGGCGGACGGACGCCGGGGCGACGACCCGGACACGGGCCTCCCGGCGGTACGCGCGCAGCAGGCGGGTCATGTCGCGGACCGCGTTGATGGTGCCGCGGAGCGTCCCGGTCACCTTGCTGTCGCCGATGCGCTGCGCGTAGCCGATGTCGGACTCGTCGACGCGCCAGCCGGACGCGTGCGCGGCCAGGACCATCTCGAGCGGGTAGCCGCTGCGGCGATCCTGCAGGTCCAGGGTGACGAGGTCCTCGCGGCGCATGACGCGCATCGGGCCGAGGTCGCGCAGGCGGTAGCCGGTCGCGCGGTGCATGAGGACGGCGAGGACGCGGTTCGCGAACCGGGCGTGCGGCGCCCACGCGCCCTTGCTCGTCGGGACACGTCGGCCGAGCGCCAGGTCGACGCGGCCGCTCGCGACGCGGTCGACGAGCGGCGGCAGTTCGGCGGGGTCCATCGAGGCGTCCGCGTCGCAGAAGGCGACGAAGTCGGCGGTGGCGGCCGCGACGCCCGCGGCGCAGGCGGAGCCGAAGCCCTTCACCGGTTCCGTGACGACGAGGGCGCCGTGGGCGCGGGCGACGTCGGCGGAACCGTCGGTCGAGCCGTTGTCCACCACGATCGCGCGGTAGCCCTCCGGGAGGCGTGCGATCACCTTCGGCAGGGCATCGGCCTCGTCGAGGCACGGGAGGATGACGTCGACACTCATGTCCGTCATTCGGTGCCGGTCGTCAGATCGACGGGTGTGTCCTGTCATGCACTCGACGTAACACGACGACGCGCGTCGGGGTACAGGAAATCTGTACCCGATGGTCAGTCAGCGCACTGTTTCGGGGCGGGGTCCCCAGAACGGGGGACAAGCGGACGGGAGGCCCGTGGCGGGCGTTCGTGTCGGGTCGCGTCCGCCGCGTGGTCGCGCTGGGCGCGGGGCGCGCGGGGCGCGCGGGGCGCGCGGTGCGCGCGCTTCGTGAGCAGGAATGGTCGGGTCGCGTCCGCCGACCCGACCATTCCTGCTCACGAAGTGGGGCTACTGGACGGCGCTCCGGAGGGGAGCGGTCGCGAAGTCGCGCATGCCGGCCGCGAAGTCGACCTCGGCGCGCCAGCCGAGCTCGTCGGCGATGCGGTCCGAGCTCGCCGTGACGTGGCGGACGTCGCCCAGGCGGTACTCGCCAGTGACGACCGGCTGGGGGCCGTCGGGGCCCGCGATCGCAGCGGCCATGTCGCCGATCGTGTGCACGACGCCGGACCCGACGTTGTACGCGCGGAACGAGTCGGCGGGCAGGTCGGCGGTCGCGGCGATCGAGGCGGCGTTCGCTCCGGCGACGTCGTCGACGTGCACGAAGTCCCGGCGCTGGGCGCCGTCCTCGAAGACGCGGGGGGCCTCGCCGCGGGCCAGTGCCGAGCGGAACAGTGAGGCGACACCGGCGTAGGGGGTGTTCGCGGGCATGCCGGGTCCGTAGACGTTGTGGTAGCGGAGCGCGATCGCCCGGCCGCCCGTCGCGCGCGCCCAGCTCGAGGCCAGGTGCTCCTGCGCGACCTTCGTCTGCGCGTACACGTTGCGGGGGTCGAGCGCGGCGGACTCGTCGATCAGTCCGGGCAGCAGGGGGTGACCGTCCGCGCCGATCGGGTCGAAGCGACCGGCATCGAGGTCCTCGCGGCGGCGGGCCGGCGGCCGGACGGGCTCGCCGTCGGACGTCGTGTACGCACCCTCGCCGTAGACGACCATCGAACTCGCGACGACGAGTCGGCCGATGTCGTGCCGGTCCATGCCGGCGAGGACGTACGCGGTGCCGGCGTCGTTCGACGAGACGTAGTCGGGGGCGTCCTGGAAGTCGACGCCGAGGCCGACCTTGGCGGCCTGGTGGCAGACGACGTCGACGCCGTCGAGCGCGGCGTCGAGCGAGACCCGGTCGCGGACGTCGCCGTGCACGAACTCGATGCCCTGCTGCTGGTGGGCGCGCACGACCTCGCCGGGGTCGCCGTGGACGTCGTCGCGGAGGGAGTCGAGGACGCGGACCTCGTGGCCGTCGGCCAGCGCGCGGCGGACGATCGCAGAGCCGATGAAGCCGGCGCCGCCGGTGACGAGCAGGCGGGTCATGCGGCGGTGCCCGTGGTGGTGGTGGGTCCCGGGGTCGCGGCGGTGGGCTGGGTCTGCATAATGCTGGCGCTGGCGCTCGCCGGGACGAGTTCGCGCGGCGTGAAGTCGGCGGGGATCGCGCCGACGATCCCGCCGATGGCGCGGACGATCACCTCGTTGGCGCGGGCGAGACGCTCCATCACGAGGGCGTGGGTGACGGGTGCGCCGGCGTCGTCGGCTGCGTCGCCCGTGGCCGCTGTGCCCGCCGTGGCCGCTGCGTCCGCCGTGGCCGCGTGGGCGGCTGCGGCTGCGGCTTCGTCCTCGGTCGGGGCCAGGCCGGCGTCGGCGTCGGTGACGAACGACAGGTTGACGGTCGCGATGCCGAGCTCGGCGGCGAGCGGGACCTCGGGGGTCATCGTCATGTTGATGGTGTGGCCGCCGGCCTCGCGCAGCCAGACGGACTCGGCGCGCGTCGAGAAGCGGGGGCCCTGGATGACCACGCACGTGCCGGTCGGACGGAACGGCACGTCGAGTGCTGCGATCGCGTCGACGGCCGCGCGGCGCAGCGTCGGGTCGAACGGGTCGGCGAACGACAGGTGCTGGACGTCCTCCTCGAAGAACGTGTCCGCGCGGCCGAAGGTGCGGTCGATGAGCTGGTCGGTCACGACGAAGGTGCCCGGGGCGTAGTCGGGGTGCAGACCACCGACGGCGCTCGAGGACACGATCGCCCGGACGCCCAGGGAGCGGAGCGCCCAGAGGTTCGCGCGGTGGTTGATGCGGTGCGGGGCGACGGAGTGCTCACGACCGTGCCGGGTGAGGAACGCGACCCGACGTCCGGACATCGTGCCGATGCTGATCGGGCTCGACGTCGGGCCGAACGGCGTCGGCACGTCCAGTTCCTCGGCGGTCCCCTCCTCGAACAGCTGGTAGAGGCCGGAGCCCCCGATGACACCGATCGTCACGGCTTCGTCGTTCTCCACAGGTCCTCCGAAAGGTCGTCGGCGCGGTCTGCGCGCTGGATACGCTACTGACGCCGGCCCCGGACGAACCGGGAGCGGCGACACCATCCCTGTTCGGAGGCACCTGTGCGAACGATCGGTCAGCACCGCGACGACCTGGCAGCGCTGCTCGCGCCGGTCCTGGCGGGCCTCGGGGGTGCGTCGTGGCGGATCGACGACCTGGCCGTCGACGGCCGTGCCGGTCACGGGCACCGCTTGCTCGCTGCACCCGTCGCCTCACCGGTCCCGTTGCCGCCCTTCGACAACAGTCAGATGGACGGCTTCGCGGTCCGGGTGGCCGATGCCGGGCAGGACGTCCGGGTCGTCGCGCCCATCCCCGCCGGGGTCGTCCCCGCACCGCTCTCCGCCGGCACAGCGGCACCGATCATGACCGGCGCGCGGATCCCTGACGGCGCCGATGCCGTCTTCCCGGTGGAGGCCACGTCGCCGGGGTCCTTCCCGGCTGCGCTCGAACTGGGGCACGTCACGGTGCCCGCTGACCTCGTGCCGGGCACCTTCGTGCGGGCGACCGGCAGCGACCTGGCCCTCGGTGCATCCATCGCTCCGACCGGAGCGCCGATCACCCCCGCCCTGCTCGGTGCGCTCGCAGCCGCCGGAGTGTCCACCGTGCAGGTTCGTCGACCACTGCGGGTGCTCGTGGTCTCGACGGGGTCCGAGCTGCAGGGAGCCGACACCGACGCGGCGACGATCGGCGACGCGAACGGCATCGCGCTGCAGGCGGCGCTCGCCGAGATCGGTGCTTCGTCCCGCACGGTCCGGGTCCCCGACGACGTCGACGCGTTCGTCACCGCGCTCGACGACGCCGTGGGGGACTGGGCAGACCTCGTGCTCACCACCGGGGGCATCAGTGCGGGCGCGTACGAGGTCGTGCGGCAGGCACTCGAACCCCGCGGGCTCGCCGTGACCCCGGTCGCGATGCAGCCTGGCGGGCCGCAGGCGTTCGGCAGCGTGGAGCTCGCCGGTCGACCGGTGCCGGTGGTGTCGTTCCCCGGCAACCCGGTGTCGGCGCTCGTCTCGTTCGAGGTCTTCCTCCGTCCGCTGCTCGCGCCCCTCGTCGGGCTGCCGGCCGACCGTCCCGAGCTGCACCTGCCCGCTGCTTCGGCTGCGCAGTCACCGGGTGGCAAGCACCAGGTGCGGCGTGGCCGGGTGGCCGACGGGGTCGTCCACTTCGTGGGCGGACCGAGTTCCCACCTGCTCGCGCACTACGCCGCCGCCACGCACCTCGTGCACGTCCCGGTGGGGGTCGACGCCGTCGAGCCCGGTGACGTCCTGACCGTCTGGAGTCTCCGATGACCGAACCCGTCGCCACGTCCGAGCCGGCCGATCCGTCCGACGCGGCCGAGCTGTCGCACGTGCGCGCCGACGGCTCCGCGCACATGGTCGACGTGTCCGCGAAGGACGTGACCGACCGCTCGGCGACCGCCACCGCCACGCTCGTCACCCGGCCCGATGTCGTCGCTCGCATCCTCGACGGCTCCCTGCCGAAGGGCGAGGTCATCGGCACCGCCCGCATCGCCGCGATCATGGCCGTGAAGAAGACCTCCGACCTCATCCCGCTCTGCCACCCGCTCCCCATCGCCGGGGTGCAGGTCGACATCACCGGCGCCGACGACCGCGTGCTGATCGAGGTCTCGGTCCGCACGACCTCGCGCACCGGCGTCGAGATGGAAGCGCTGACCGGCGCGAGCGTCGCCGCGCTGACCGTGTACGACATGGTGAAGGCCGTCGACCGGGCGGCCTCGATCACGGACGTCCGAGTGCTCGAGAAGCACGGCGGTCGGTCCGGAGACTGGAGCAACCGATGACCTCGCAGACGACCAGGGTCCGTGCCGCCGTCGTGGTGGTGTCCACGCAGGCCGCCGCCGATCCGGCACTCGACCGCACCGGGCCCGTCATCGCGGGGTGGCTGCGCGAGCGGGACTTCACCGTCGCCGAGCCCGTGATCGTCCCCGACGGCGGGGCGATCACCGAGACCGTGACCGCCGAACTGCTGGCCGGGGCCCGGATCGTCATCACGACCGGGGGCACCGGCATCACCCCGACCGACCGGACGCCCGAGGCCGTCGCGCCCCTCATCGACCTGGAGCTGCCGGGTGTCCTCGAAGAGGTCCGTCGTCGCGGGCTCGCGGGGGCCGGTCCGACCGCACTGCTGAGCCGCGGCATCGCCGGCATCAGCACCGGCGGATCCCTGATCGTCACGCTGCCCGGGTCGCGCGGCGGGGTGGCGGACGGACTGGCCGTGCTCGACGGGCTGGTCGACCACGTGCTCGCGCAGGTGCACGGCGAGGGCCACGCGCCGCGGAGTGCGTCGTGAGCGCGTCGTCGACCCCGTCCCCGGCACCGGACGCGCGCGTCGTGCTCGCCGACGTCGTCGACCGGGGGATCACCGTCGACGAGGTCTCCGCCGTCGTCGCCACCGACCAGGACGGTGCCGTCGTCACCTTCGCCGGCGTCGTCCGCGACCACGACGGCGGCAAGGGCGTCACCGCGCTTGACTACGAGCGGCACCCCAGCGCCGGCGACGTCATCGCCGAGGTCGCCCGCACCGTCGCAGACGCCCACCCCGACGTCCGGATCGCCGTGCTGCACCGCGTCGGGTCGCTCGGCATCGGGGACGTCGCGCTCGCCGCAGCGGTGGCGTCGTCCCACCGGGCGCAGGCGTTCGCAGCGTGCGGGGAGCTGGTCGACCTGGTCAAGGAGCGAGTGCCGATCTGGAAGCACCAGCGGTTCACCGACGGCACGGACGAGTGGGTCGCGGCCCTGTGACGGATGCTCAGGTCGAGCTGGTTCACTCAGATCGGTGACCGAAGCACAGACGGCCGCCGATCGGCGGTGGGCCGACGCGGAGATCCGGGCGAAGGCGTACCTCGCGCAGTCGCGTGATCGTCGTGTCCTGCCCATCCGCGGGTTCGTCCTGGCGGTGGCCCTCGTGATCGCGCTGCTGGTGCTCGTCGGCGTCGCGCTGCCCCCGGGCTCCGATGCACGGCTGATGCTCTCGACCGTCGGACTCAGCATCGCGGTGCTCATCCTGGTGGTGGAGATCATCCGAGCGGTCCGGTTCCGGCGCCGTGCAGGACGCACCGTCGTCCGTGAGCAAGTCGTCGCGTCGCTGTTGCAGCGTGAGCAGCGTGCGGTCTTGCGTGCGGCGGTCGGCCAGGCGGACGCGCCGGCGGATCGACGGATCGTGGTCGACGCCGTCGCGACCGACCTGGCGAGCGGTGCCGCACTCCCGATGCAGGCCGGGTTGCTCGTCGTCTGGTCGTCGATCGCCGTCGCGGGGACGGCCTTCTGGCCGGTCTACCTGACCGGAAGTCTGTTCACGGTCGCCCAGTTCGTGTGGTCGGTGCGTCGCACCGTGCTCGCCCGGCGCTGTCTCGCAGCCCAGCACCGCACGGACGTCGACCCTGTACGGCCCCGCAGCTGACCGTGTCCGGATCGCAACACCGGCATGCGTTCGGGGCGTGGCGACAGCCCTCAGGTTCTCCATAGAATCGCGAACATGAGCGTTCTGCTGCCCGGCATCACCGTCATCCTGCTGGTCTTCGCCCTGATCGACATCCTGACGAAGAACGACGACCAGATCCGCGGGCTCCCGAAGATCGCGTGGGTGATCCTCGTGATCCTGGTCCCCGTCGTCGGCAGCATCGTCTGGTTCGCCATCGGCCACGACTGGGCCCCGGGTGAGCGGAACCACGGCCGCTACATCGAGCCCGCCCGTCACGAGGACCGGTACGCCACCCTCGGTGATGCCCGCAGCGCCCACGGCGCCAAGCGCATCAGCGGCACGGAGCAGGAGCTCGCCGAACTCGAGCGCGAGATCGAGTACTGGGAGGCGCAGGCTCGCCTGAAGCGCGCGAAGGAAGCCGCCGGCGAGGGCGACGCCGCTCCCGCGAGCTGACGTACCCGACAGCCGGAGCCGAGCCGGCCCCGGTGAGCTGACCCGGGCCTCCAGGTCGACGCGCCGTCGCGCCGTGCGCGGTCGCACCGGGCGCACCGTGCGCGGTCTGTCGGCTGGTGCGAGGTTGTCCGCTCCGTGCGCCGCTACAACCTCGCAGCGAGCGGTCAACCTCGCACCACCTGCCGAAGCCCGCACCGTGCGACCGGCCCCGCGCGGCCCCGCCCGGCCCCGCCCGGCCCCACCCACACACCCGCCCCGCACCGACCACCCCGCCACGCCGCCTACCCTTGACGCGTGGCTCATCTCCTCGGCGCCGAGAACCTGCATCTCGAGTTCCCCACCAAGGTCGTCTTCGACAACGTCACCCTCGGCATCGACGAGGGGGACCGGATCGGCGTGGTCGGACGCAACGGCGACGGCAAGTCGACCCTCCTCGCGCTGCTGTCCCAGCGCCTCGAACCCGACGACGGCCGCGTCACGCACCGCCGTGGGTTGACCGTCGGCTACCTGGACCAGCGCGACATCCTGCCCGAGGGCGCGACCGTCGGCAGCACCGTCGTCGGCGACCTCGAAGAGCACGAGTGGGCCGGCGACCCGAAGATCCGCGACGTCATCGGCGGTCTGGTGTCGGACATCCCGTGGGACGTCAGCGTCGACGAGCTGTCCGGTGGCCAGCGCCGCCGCGTTGCACTCGCGCGGCTGCTCGTCGGCGACTGGGACGTCCTGTTCCTCGACGAGCCCACGAACCACCTCGACGTCGAGGGCATCCAGTGGCTCGCCGAACACATCAACCGCCGCTGGTCGTCGAACCAGGGCGGCATGGTGGTCGTGACGCACGACCGGTGGTTCCTCGACGCGGTGTCGACCGACACGTGGGAGGTCCACGACGGCGTCGTCGACCCGTTCGAGGGCGGCTACGCGGCGTACATCCTGCAGCGCGTCGAGCGCGACCGGCAGGCAGCCGCCAGCGAGCAGCGCCGCCAGAACCTGGCCCGCAAGGAGCTCGCGTGGCTGCGCCGCGGTGCACCGGCCCGGACGAGCAAGCCGAAGTTCCGCATCGACGCGGCGAACGCCCTGATCGACGACGTCCCGCCGATCCGTGACACGGTCGCGCTGGCGAAGACGGCGACCGCCCGCCTCGGCAAGGACGTCGTCGACCTGCTCGACGTCAGCGTCTCGTTCGACGGCACCCAGATCCTCGACCGCATCGAGTGGCGCATCGCACCGGGGGAGCGGACCGGCATCCTCGGCCCGAACGGTGCCGGCAAGTCGACGCTGCTCAACCTCGTCTCGGGCACGCTCGCGCCGACGAGCGGCCGGGTGAAGACCGGCAAGACCGTGCAGGTCGCGATCCTCGACCAGCAGCTCGCCGACCTGGCCCAGTTCGCGAACGACCGCGTGCGCGAGGTCGTCGCCCGCAAGAAGACGAGCTACGTCGCGGACGGCAAGGAGATGACGCCGGCGCAGCTGCTCGAACGCCTCGGCTTCACGGCCGAACAGCTCTCCACACCGGTCAAGGACCTGTCCGGTGGGCAGAAGCGCCGCCTGCAGCTCATGCTCATCCTGCTCGACGAGCCGAACGTGCTGATCCTCGACGAGCCCACCAACGACCTCGACACCGACATGCTCGCCGCCATGGAGGACCTGCTCGACACCTGGCCGGGCACCCTGCTGGTCGTCTCCCACGACCGGTACCTGCTCGAGCGCGTCACCGACCAGCAGTACGCCGTGCTCGGCGGGCACCTGCGGCACCTGCCCGGCGGCGTCGACGAGTACATGCGGCTGCGTGCGGCCGGCACCGGTGGCGGGACCGCTTCTGCGGCTGCCGCCGCGTCTGCCGGGAGGCCCGACACGGCTGGCGGGACCGGCTCGGCCGGTGCCGTTGCCGGGTCGACTGCCCCTGCCGCGCCCGGTTTGTCGGGTGCGGACAGGCGCACCGCCGAGAAGGAGATGTCGGCGCTGGACCGCAAGATCGCGAAGGTGGGCGCGGACCGGAAGAAGCTGCTCGACGACTTCGCCACCCACGACCAGTCGGACTACGCCGGGCTCGGAGAGCTGCAGGCGAAGCTCGCGGCGCACGAGGCCGAGATCGAGCAGCTCGAAGAGCGCTGGCTCGAGGTCGCGGAGCTGCTCGGGGTCTGAGTGGGTCTACTCCGCTGGCTTCGCGTCCTCGGGAGCCCCGCCGCCGGGGTTCGCGACGACCTCCCACAGGTGGCCGTCCGGGTCCTGGAAGAAGCCGGACCACATGCCCCACGGCCGCGTGTACGGGGGAGCGAGCATCGTCGCGCCGGCGATCCGGGCCCGGTCGAGGAACGCTTCGGCGTCGGCCTGACTGTCGACGAAGTGCCCGATCGTCGCCGCGGGGCCGTCGGCGAGGATGACACCGGAGTCCTTCGCCATGTCGTCCCGCCCGTAGACGCTGACGATCAGACCGTCGTCCAGGGTGAACATCGCCGTGGTGCCGCCCGCCTCGGTCTCGGTCGGCGGGTACTCGGTGCCGATGACGCCGCTGCCCTCGATCCCGAGCAGGGCGCGGTAGAAGTCCGCCGATCGTGCGACGTCGGCGACGGCCAGGGTGATCGCGTGCATGGGCCGGAGACTAGTCCCCGAGGCCCAGGATGAGTCGTCGGAGCAGCCCGGCCAGCTGGTCCTGCTCGGCGTCGGACACCCCGGACAGGATGTCGCGTTCGGCGGCCAGCAGGTCCGCGATCGCCGCGTCCACCGCCACCCGGCCCTTGCCCGTCAGCGACACGAGGATGCCGCGGCCGTCCCTCGGGTCGGTCCGTCGCCCCACGAAGCCCCGCGCCGTGAGCCGGTCAACACGGTTCGTCATCGTGCCGCTCGACACCAGGGTTTGCTGCAGCAGGGTCTTCGGGCTCAGCTCGTACGGCTCACCCGCCCGCCGCAGGGCCGAGAGGACGTCGAACTCCCACGGCTCCATGTCACCCGCGTCGAACGCTGCTCGCCGCGCGCGGTCCAGGTGCCGCGCGAGCCGGTCGACGCGGGACAGGACCTCGAGCGGGCCGAAGTCGAGGTCGGCACGCTCACGACCCCACGCCGCGACGATCCGGTCGACCTCGTCCTGGTGCGGCATCCCTCCATCTTGGCCGAACCCGGGGCGGACGGCCAGCCTCGTCGGTCATGGGAGGATGGACGTGCACCCACGGGTGCGTTCCGCCTTGGTGTAATGGCAGCACGACGGCCTTTGGTGCCGTTAGGTCCGGGTTCGAATCCTGGAGGCGGAGCCGAGGGCGTTCGGCCTTCGTGCCACGCCACTCGTCGGACCTGCACTCAGACCGTGAACTCTCCGCCGGTGACTCTGTCGAAGTCGGTGGGGCCGAGATCAGGGGGTAGACGGGGTCGCGGGAGCCGTCTACTCCATCTGCAGTAGGCGATCGAGTCTTGCCGGACGACGACCAGCCGCCGTCCGGCGCTGAGGATGAACTCATCGGGGCTAGACCCTGCACAAAGGAGTCATCATGACCGCGATCCAGTCCGCCACACCGTCAACTGTGCAACGCATCCGTCCCGCTGAGGGTGCCGTGGCGCGCACTGCCCGAGTTCCCAAGCTGGTCGCCTGGGGGACACTCATGACCGTTTCCGAGGTGGTCCGGTTCGCCGGATTCATGGTTGTGCTCGTCGCCATGGGTGTCGAGAAGCTCGCTGTGACGGTGATCTCGCGATGACGATGAGCTTCGGCCGCTCCGATGCGGAATCCGTACTGCTGCGACAGACCGTCCGCCCGGACGATCTCTTCTTGCAGGACACCGTTCCGATCGACATGACTGCCGTGCTGCTCGAGTACCCGAAATCCGTAGAACCCGCGGAACCCGCGGAACCCGCGGAGCGCCGAGCGTCAGAGCGAGAGACCACGGCGCGCGACACCATCTCGGCCACCCCGGTCTCCGACGAACGCGAGGCTGCCGTTGGCGATCGGTGAACGGTCCGGCGCGCGGCGGTGAACAGGGCTCAGAGGACGACATCGTCCGAACATCCGAGGCATGTGACGTCTGCAGGCCGCGCGCCGATCTTCTCCAGGCACAATCAAACCGTGAACGACGAACCTCAGCGACCTGAGATCGAGTCGCCCCGATGGCTGCGTGCGCAGCGCGCGGTACCTCGCTCCATGCCGTACATCAGCGTCACGGCGATGCTGGTCGAGATCGCCACCGCGATCATTCTCGGCGGGTCGTTCCTCGGATACACGGGAGCCGTGGTCTGCGCGGTCGGTGCCGTAGTGGCACGTCGGCGACCTCACGTCGGCATCGGGGCAGTCCTTCTGGGGACCGCACTGGCAACACTGGGGCACCGTGACGCCCTCGCTGAGTTCACGGTGGTGGCATTCACGTTGTTCGCCATCACGGCTACCGGCACCCCGGCGTTCCGAACGACGTTGCTGTCGGCGGGAGTGGTTGCCGGGATCGTCGCCGCAAGCGGCTACCTCGACCACGGTCGGGTTGTCCGGTGGGACGGAGCTGCGGGAGTTCTGAGCGTCGTCGCGGCAGGCGCCATCGGATCGGCGTTGTTCCAGCAGTACAGGTCCTGGGAGGCGTTGCGAGCACGTGCCGAGGACGCGATCGTCACCCGAGACATTGAGGCAACTCGCCGAGTCGCTGAGGAGCGCATCCGTATCGCTCGTGATCTCCACGACATCATCGGACACCAGACCGCGGTCGTGAACATGCATCTCGGGGCGATTGCCGTATCCGGGCTGGCGACTGACTCACGGACTGCCGCATCCGTCGAGGCCGCACAGACCGCCACGCAACGCATCCTCGCAGAAACCCAGCACACCCTGCGGGTTCTCCGCGCAGACGAGCACGCAGCCGCGGCATCGAGCCCGCTGCCGAACCTCCAGGACATGGCCGCGCTTGTTCGATCGTTCTCCGAGATCGGTCTCGACGTCGACGCGCAGATCCCAACTCCCTTGCCGAAAACCTCGGACGCGGTGGGCGTGACCGTCTACCGAGTCGTGCAAGAGGCGCTCACGAACGCTCATCGATACGGCGCCGGCGAGGCAGCACTCACGCTCCACGCTGCCGCCGGTGCGCTGCACGTGGAGGTGACGAACCCAACCCGACCGGACGCATCGAATGTTCACGGAACGGGGTTCGGCATCATGGGCATGCAGGAGCGCGTCAAATCTGTTGGTGGCACCGTTCGGATTGACGTCGACGATGACGTGTTCGCAGTGTTCGTGACCATCCCCGAGGAGCAAGCATGACCTGTCGCGTACTACTCGTCGACGACCAGGAGATGATCCTTCTCGGTCTCCGAGCCATCATCGATTCCAGCCCGGACTTCGCTGTCGTGGCCGAAGCATCCGATGGATTCGAGGCCCTACGGATTCTCGACCACGAGGCCGTAGACCTGATCGTGATGGACGTACGGATGCCTGGGATCGACGGAGTCGAGACAACCCGACGGGTACGAGCGACACGATCAGCGCAGCAACTCCCGATCATCGTCCTCACCACCTTCGAGGACGACGCCGTGGTTCTCGACGCACTCCAGGCCGGTGCCAACGGGTTCCTCGGCAAAGGCGTCGGCCCAGCCGCGCTCCTCGAGCGACTCCGGCAAACGGTGCAGGGTGATGCAGTGCTTTCCCCAGCTGCGTCGAGCGCGGTCGTGGGACACGTCCAAACTGGTCCCCGACGACCAGTCGACGCCGAACTCGCACAGCGCTTCGCAGCGCTGACGCCCCGCGAACTCGACGTCGTCATCGCCGTCGCCGCGGGCGGTGACAATGAGCAGATCGCCGCAGCGATGTTCGTCTCACCCTTCACCGTCAAGACTCACGCCACCCGCGCGATGGCGAAGGTCGCAGCGCGCGACCGCGCTCAGCTCGTCGCCTTCGCCTACCGCGCTGGACTCGTCTGACCCTCCGGACATCGGAGCGTCATCTACTGCAGATGAAGTAGGAACGGCGCTTCGCACGGACGACGCCCCGACGACTGCGTCACCCGAGGATTGAGACATCAACTGCCGGCCCGAGTTCCTCCAGGGCGGCACCTCATTCTTCAGGAGCACTCATGCCGAAGTTCCTCGCGGCTGTCGGGCGATTCAGCGCCAGACACCGCTTGATCGTGATCGCAGCTTGGCTGCTGATCATCGCCGTCTTCACCGGAATCACCGCCACATCAGCTGACCTGGGCGGCGGGAAGACCACTGCCCCTGACACCCCCGCGTCCAAGGCGCTGGACACACTCCAAGACAAGTTCCCGGGCATGAAATCCTCCGGCTCGGAGGCAAAGACCCTGCAGCTGGTGATGGAAGGCCGCAACGGCGCCAACATCACGGACGCCGATTCCGTGTCCCGAGTCACTCGCATCGTGGACGCCGCGGGGGACCTCCCGCACGTGGAGTCCGTGACCTCCCCGTTCGACGAGCAGCAGCCCTACGTGTCAAAGGACCAGACCACCGCCGTGTCCACGCTGACGTTCAGCGGCATCACGGACAGCAACGCTGAGAAGACCTACGACAAGGTCCTCTCCTTCGTTCACTCGCACGACGCAGATCTTCGCATCGAAGTTGGCGGGCAGATCGCCGAGGACAGCTACCCGATCGGCGGAGCCGGGGAGATCGTCGGCCTCCTGGTTGCGTTTCTGATCCTCTTCCTGACCTTCGGATCGCTCATCACCGCCGGCGCCAACATGCTTGTCGCCCTCAGCGGCGTCGGAGCAGGCATCCTCGGCGTGCTCGCATGGTCGGCAATCCACCCTCTCGACACCACCGTGATCAGTTTGCCAGGCATGCTCGGCCTCGCGGTCGGCATCGATTACTCGCTCTTCATCCTCACACGTTTCCGCGCTGAGCTTCGTGCCGGCCGCAAGGTCGAGGACGCCGTCGCTCACGCCACGGGCACGGCCGGCACAGCCGTCGTCTTCGCTGGCCTCACCGTGATCATCGCGCTCGTCGGCTTGGTCGTCACTCGGATCAGCACCATCGAGGACATGGGCTTCGCAGGAGCCTTCGCAATCGCGATCGCCGTGCTCGCAGCCCTCACCCTCTTGCCCGTCATCCTGCGGAGCCTCGGCCTTCGCGCCCTGCCGAAGAGGGACCGCGAAACGCTCCGCGCCGGCGGAACGATCGACGTCGCCCCGAAGAAGCGTTCGTTCCTGCGCAGCTGGGGAACGGCGAACACCCGGCACCCCCTGCTCATGCTCATCGGAGGCGTTGCAGTTCTCGCCATCGTTGCGATCCCGCTGTTCAGCATGAAGACCGCCGCAAACATCCCGGGCGGCTCGAACCCGGACTCCACACAGCGCCACGCGTACAACCTCATCGTGGACAAGTTCGGTGGCACGCAGTCACCGCTCCTCGTCCTCGCCGAAGGCAACGACGTTCAGGACAAGGCTCCTGACGTGCAGAACGCGCTCGATGACCTCGCTCACGTTCGGATGGTCACCCCTGCCCAGATCGACACCTCCGGTGACACGGCCCTGTTCACCGTCATCCCGAACGGCAGCCCGATCGACGACGGCACGAAGGACCTTGTCCACGACATCCGCGACCAAGCCGATTCTGTCGGTGGTGTGCACCTCGAAGTGACCGGCGAAACTGCAATCGGTCTCGACACGACCGCACAGATGAACAAGGCACTGATCCAGTACGTCGTCGTGATCGTCGTCTTGTCGTTCCTGCTGCTGGTCGTGATGTTCCGGTCGCTCCTCGTACCGCTGTTCGCGACCCTCGGCTACCTGCTGTCGTTGGGTGCCGCACTCGGTGCACTCACTGCGGTGTTCCAGTGGAAGTGGCTGGACTTCATCATCGCCGCACCCCAGGGCGACCCCCTCGGCAGCATTCTCCCCATCATCCTCGTCGGCGTCCTCTTCGGACTCGCCATGGACTACCAGGTCTTCCTCGTCTCCAGGATCCGCGAAGAGTACGTCTCCGGGCTCCGGCCCAAGGAAGCCATCCTCGCGGGCTTCAGCAAGTCCGGCCCGGTGATCGTCGCCGCAGCCCTGATCATGGCCTTCGTGTTCGGCGGCTTCGCGTCGAGCGAGATGACGTTCGCGTCGGAGACCGCGTTCGGACTCCTGATCGGCGTGCTAGCGGATGCGTTCATCGTCCGCATGGTCCTGATGCCGGCGCTCCTGGCGTTGGCCGGACGCGCCGCATGGTGGATGCCGAAGTGGCTGGAGCGAATCGTGCCGAATCTCGACACCGAGGGTCACAGCCTGACCGAGGACGAAACGGCTGCCAACACTGAGCCGCAGCGAGAGGCGATCAAGGCCTCCTGACATTCCCGACAGCGGGGGTATCGACGAATCTTTCGTCGGTACCCCCGCTGTCGTCTGCCTGCGACTGACCGGCAGGTCCCATTCGCGCACAGCCCAACGAGCGCAGTCGCTACGATCTCATCGCGGAGAGGAATCGCGATGACCACCGGTGAAGAAGGCGCTCGAAGCAAGCGCGTCACAGCAACGCGAGAACTGATCCTGACCGCCGCCGAGCGTCTCTACGCGGAGTACGGCATCGCACACATCTCGAACAGGCAGATCGGAGAGGCTGCGGGCCAAGGAAACACCGCAGTCGTCAGCTACCACTTCGGCAGCAAGCACGAACTCATCCGCGCCATCCTCGGACGACACCAGCGGCGCATCAACGAGCTGCGTCTCCTGGAACTTGCGCGCATCGACGGGTCCACCGACGTTCGTGACTGGATCGGATGCTTCGTGCGAGCAACAACGACACATCTCGCAGCACTCGGCTCACCCACCTGGTACGGCCGGTTCAGCGCACAGGTCGCCACCGACCCGGCGTGGGCAGACATCGCGATGGACGAGGCGCGCGAGACTCCGAGCCTCCTTCGCATCGCTGAAGGCATCAGGAGCTGCCTACCCGACCTCCCTCGGCAGGTGCGGGCGGAACGCAATGCCATGGGCCGGATCTTGTTGACGCAGATGATCGCGGAGCACGAGCGGTCCCTCGAGCGCGGAGGGCCCAGGATCTGGTCCGACTGGTCGGATGTCGCAGCAGCACTCACCAACGCGATCTCCGCGCTGTGGTTCGTCGATCTGCCCACGGCTGACCGTCTGCCGTGACCTGGGCCGTGGGTCCTCCGTTGAGGGGACCGTGGGGCACGGGCGGGTGAGAAAGCGGTGAGAATCTAAATCACGTGTTTGAAAATCTTGCTCGTCGGAGTTGACTACCCCTGACGGAGCGTCTCTGACTCGCAGATTCGGCTTCCGTGCGGAGGCATACATGACGACATCTGCAATCGACAGCAGCGTGCTCATCGTCGGTGCGTCCGCCGCGGGGATCGCTGTTGCGGAAGGGCTGCGACGACGAGGGCACAGCGGCCCGCTGACGTTGCTCGACAACGAACAGCACACCCCGTACGACCGTCCGCCGCTGTCGAAGCAGTACCTGAGCGGCCACTGGGACCTCGAGCAGGTGATGCTCCGGCCGCAACGGTCGCTGGATGGCCTCGGCGCGGTCTTCCGTCTCGGGCACTCCGCCACCGGACTTGACGTTGCGCGCCGAACAGTATCGGCGGGCAACGAGGCCATCGCAGCCGACAACATCGTCATTGCGACCGGTGTCCGTGCTCGTCAGCTTCCTCTCCAGCACGACCTCCTCGGAGTCCATGTCCTTCGCTCGCTCGATGACGCGCGCGAACTCCGCGAGTCGCTCCGATCGACGGTGCCCACACTCGTCGTCGGGAACGGGGTCCTCGGCAGCGAGATCGCCGCGGCGACAGTCGCTTCTGGGTCCGCAACCACACTTGTCGGCCCGGAGCCGACTCCGATGCTCGCCCAGCTCGGCTCCGTCGGTTCTGCCCTGCTCAGCAGCCGCCATGAAGACGCGGGCGTCGTCCTGCGCGGTGAGTCCCGCGTCAGATCACTCCTGCCGGATCGCGGCAGCGTGGTCGGCGCCGTACTCGATGACGGCACACAGCTTCAGGCTGGTCGAGTGATCGTGGCGATCGGGTCGACACCGAACACGGAGTGGCTCAGCGACAGCGGTCTCGATGTGTCTGACGGTGTCCTGTGTGATGGTCTTTGTCGCGCTGCACCCGGGATCTGGGCAGTTGGTGATGTCGCACGCTGGCGTCACGAAGGCCTCGGCCGGGACCTTCGGCTCGAGAACCGCACCAACGCAACGGAACAAGCGGCGGCAGTGACCCGAAACATCCTCGACGCGAACGCGGCAGCACCCTACGTGCCGGTTCCGTACTTCTGGTCTGATCAGTACGGGATCAAGATCCAGGCGTACGGCTTCCCCGGCGACGCAGATGACAGCGCAGTCATCGAGGGATCGATCGAGGAAGGTCGCTTTGTCGCGCTCGCCACACGGGCCGGTCAACCCGTCGGTGTCCTGGGGTGGGGGATGCCGAAGCAGGCACGCCTCGCGAGCGCGCTGCTCACTGACCTCTTCGCCGGTCAAGCCGCTGTCATCTGAACACCGAGAGGAAGGAAACCCGATGACTGATGTCATTGCATCGACGCAGCAGGCTGAACCGCCAGCGTTCCCCATGCGGCGAGCGAGCGCATGTCCGTTCGACCCATCTCCAGCGGCAACCCATGAACAGCAGCAGGGACCGATTCGAAGGGTTCGCCTCTGGGACGGTTCCACGCCGTGGTACGTGACTCGACATGCTGAAGCGCGGACGATCCTTGCTGATGCCCGCATCAGCGCGGACATCAGCCGACCCGGCTACCCATCCCCGGCTCCTGTCGACGGCGGCGGTTCCGGTCTGAGCTTCATCCTCATGGACGATCCCGACCACGCGCGATTGCGCCGGATGGTGACGGCGCCGTTCGCGGTGAAGCGCATCGAGGTCATGCGACCGGCAGTGCAACGGATCGCAGACGACCTGATCGACTCGATGCTCTCCCGCACCGGACCAGTCGACCTCGTCGAAGAATTTGCGCTTCCGCTCCCGTCGCTGGTGATCTGCGAGCTGCTCGGCGTGCCCTATGGCGATCACGACGACTTCCAGGAGCACAGTCGAACCATCATCAAGCGCGGTGTCGCTCGTGAGGAACAGCGTCGCGCCTTCGAATCGCTCGGCGCCTACCTCGCGCAGCTCCTGCACCGAAAGATCGCCGAACCAGGCGAGGACCTGCTCTCGGACCTCGGCCGCCGCGTCACCGACGGCGAGCTGGAGATGTCCGACGCTGTGCAGATGGGCATCCTGCTCCTCATCGCCGGTCACGAGACAACGGCGAACATGATCGCCCTCGGCACGCTCGCGCTCATCGAACACCCTGACGAGTTGGCGCGACTCCGCGACGATCCCGACCCCGCGCTCGTGGCGTCCGCGGTAGAGGAGCTTTTGCGCTACCTCACCATCACGCACGACGGGCGTAAGCGAGTCGCTGTCGAGGACATCGAAATCGACGGCGTCACCATCCGCGCTGGCGACGGGATCATCGTGGCGACCGACCTCGGCAACCGGGACGACGCCGTGTTCAGCGACCCAAACCGGCTCGACGTGGGACGGAACCCCAGAACGCACGTTGCGTTCGGGTTCGGCGTGCACCAGTGCCTCGGCCAACCGCTGGCACGAATGGAGCTGCAGGTCGCCTACGCCACGCTGCTCCGACGTATCCCCACGCTGACACTCGCCACCACCCTCGACGCGATCCCCTTCAAGCACGACGGATCCGTCTACGGGGTGTACGAACTCCCGGTCACTTGGTGCCCGGCTCACCCACAGAAGGAAGAGAAGGAGCAGACCCGATGAAGGTCATCCTCGACCAAGACAAGTGCGTCGCAAGCGGTCAGTGCGTGATGGCTGCCATGAACGTCTTCGACCAACGAGACGAGGACGGTATCGCCTTTCTCCTCAAGGACGACGTGACCGGAGAAGAAGTCGAGGAGGTCCGCGACGCCGTCGCGGTCTGCCCGGCTCTCGCGATCGCGCTTGAAGACTGACGAGCGAACTCACCGTCGACCAACCGGCCGTCGACCGAGGCGGTCACGCATCGTCACCGATCGTCCCGTTCTGGAGGAACATGACCGACCCCACCGCCAACGACATGCCTGCGCTCCGCGCGCGGTACGCGCAGGAGCGCGACCGTCGCATCCGGCCAGATGGGCTCCGGCAGTACCGACGAACCCGCGGGTCCTTCGGATACTGGGAGACCGATCCCTACACGCCGCGCAAGGAACGGACCGTGGAACACGGTGCAGTCCAAGTGCTCGTCGTCGGAGGCGGGTTCGGTGGGTTGCTCACCGCGTCGAAGTTGCGGCAGGCCGGCTTCACGTCCGTTCGCATGTCCGAGGAGGGCGGCGACTTCGGTGGCACCTGGTACTGGAACCGATATCCCGGCGTTCACTGCGACATCGAGTCGTCGATCTACATGCCACTGCTCGAGGACGTCGGCACCATCCCCTCCAGGCGCTACGCGCCGGGTGAGGAGATCCGAAAGCACGCGATGGCCATCGCCCGGAAGTTCGACCTGTACGACGACGTCCTGTTCCACACCCGCGTGACGGAACTGCGATGGCACGAGGACGACGCCGAGTGGCAGGTCGCAACCGATCGTGGTGACAGCTTCCGTGCACGGTACGTCGTCGTCTCGTCTGGGACACTCTCGCAGCCGAAGCTCCCCGCGATCCCTGGCATCGAGACGTTCCGCGGTCACACCTTCCACACGAGCCGCTGGGACTACGGCTACACGGGGGGCACGCAGGACGGCGACCTCGGAGGGCTGCGTGACAAGCGGGTCGCGGTCGTCGGCACCGGCGCCACCGGGATCCAGGTCATTCCTCAGGTCGCTCGCTCCGCTGAGCACCTCTTCGTGTTCCAGCGCACCCCGTCCAGCGTCGATGTCCGGGACAACCGAGACCTGCCGCCTGGCTGGACCCAGTCGCTGCCGCCCGGCTGGCAGGAAGAACGAATGGAGAACTTCCTCGCGGTCGTGTCCGGCGAGGAGACAGACGTCGACCTCGTCCAGGACGGGTGGACCTCCACCGCTGCCCTACAACGGACGATGCTCACCGGTCAGAGTGACGAGAGGGTCGATGCACCAGACCGAGGCCTCGTCATCGAGGTTGCAGACGCGCAGAAGATGGACCGGATCCGCGCCCGCGTCGACGCGATCGTCGACGACGCCGGCACCGCCGCAAAGCTGAAGCCCTGGTACCGGTACATGTGCAAGCGACCCACTTTCAGCGACACGTACCTGCAGACCTTCAACCGGCAGAACGTGACTCTGATCGACACGGCCGACAGCGGCGGCATCACCGCCATGACGGAGCACACGGTCGTCGTCGGCGACAACGAGTACGAAGTCGATTGCGTCATCTTCGCCACCGGATTCGAGACCGGCGTCTCCGGAGTCGTCTCCGGGACGCTACCGGTACTCGGTCGCGGCGGGGACCAGCTCCTCCAGGCGTGGGCGGAGGGGCCGAAGACGCTCCACGGCTTCATGTCGCATCGTTTCCCCAACCTCTTCCACCTCGGGTCGCTGCAGAACGCCAACTCAGTGAACTTCGTCCACGTCCTCCAGGAGCAGGCAACCCACATCGCCGCCATCCTCGGACGAGCGAGAAGCGAGGGCGCCCGCTTCGTCGAACCGACTCAAGAGGCGCAAGATGCTTGGGCCGAGACAATCAGCGCCGTCGAGACGAACAATGCGGCGTTCCTCGCCGAGTGCACGCCTGGGTACTACAACGGCGAGGGGACTCGCCGCCGCGGCGGCGGGAGCTACAGTCCCGGTCCCGTGCGGTTCCACTCGTTGCTTCGACGCTGGCGTGAGACGGAAATGAGGACCGTGCTCCATCCAGCACTCGTCGGATCCACCAGCAGTTAGACGATCTTCGTCGGTCGCGTATCGCGCGTCACCGCCCCGTTAAGCTGGGCACGGCCGGGAGGAGACCGCATGGTGACCAGGAGCGAAGACGTGGCGCGTACCGCTGGTGTCTCGCGAGCGACCGTCAGCCAAATCCTGAACGGTCGCGGTGCACGTTTCTCACCCGCGACGCGCGAACGGGTCGAACGGATCGCTCTCGACCTCGGGTACCAGCCGTCGGTCGCGGCACGGGCCCTCGCGACTGGTTCCAGCGACATCGTCATCGCCCTCATCCCCAACACGACATTCCACGGCAACCTGCAGGACCTGTTCGAGCGAGCGACCGACGAGCTTGCCGATCGTGGCCTGACGCTCCTGCTGCGATTCCCGACCGCATCGGCCGAGTCACTCAATCGGATGGTCCGCGGTCTGCATCCACGTGCCGTGATCTCATTCACGCTCTTCGACAGCTTCGAGCGAGAGCTACTCGAACGGAACGGGGTCCTCGCCGTCGACCCGGGACCGCGCGCCGCAGATGACGACGTCAACAGGAGTATCGGCTGCTTGCAGGCTGAGCACCTCATCGAGAAGGGTCACCAACGCCTTGCGTTCGCTCATCTTCACGATGCGCGTGACGACCCCTTCGGTCAGGCCCGGGAGGCAGGAGTGCGAGACGCCTGCCGCGCCGCCGGCCTCCCGGACCCGTTGAACGTGAGTGTCGAGATCAACGCTGACTCCGCAGACGCCGCCCTTGATTCGCTTGCCGCGCCTGGTGTCGCGATTGCCTGCTACAACGACGACGTCGCAACTGCTCTGCTCGCCGCGGGAACGCGACGCGGGTACCGCATCCCCGAGGACGTCGCGCTGATCGGAATGGACGACACCCCGCTCTCAGCAGTGACCATCCCGCCCCTGTCGACCGTGCACGTCGATCTGGAGAGCGCGGCGCGGTCAAGTATCAACCGAGTCATCCAAGGACTCGGGCTCACAACGACCGACCCGAAGCCGGCCGAGAACCCGCTTCGGGTCGTCGTGCGTGGTACTACCTGACCCGAGGAGAACGATCCGACGCTCACCGCATGCGTCAGAACACGGACTCACCACCGTCAGACGGCAGAAGGGCGCCCGAGACGTTGACGCCGTCGTCGCTCAGCAGGAACGTGATGGATGCTGCAAGCGCCTCCGGAACGGCGATCGGGACGTCGGCGGTGTGACTGTTCAATCGCTCTTGACCGAAGGTGTTCGTCGCTGTCGGACGCATGCCGGTGAGGGTACCGCCAGGAGCGACGGCGTTCACGCGGATCCCGTTCGGCTCGTACATGAACGCAGACGAGCGCGTGACGCCGAGGACGGCGCTCTTCGACGCGGTGTACGCCAACCCCGCAGAGGAGCCGCGCAGGGCAGCCTCGGACGCTACGTTCACGATTGATCCGCGGCCAGCGGCGATCATCGCTGGAATGACCGCTCGAGACAGTCGTACCAGACCAAACACGTTCACTTCGAACACGCGACGAAGCATCGCGTCGTCCGTCTCGTGAAGGGGACTGAAATCGTCGAGGAGGCCCGCGACGTTCGCGAGCCCATCGATACGGGCTCCGGCAGCCTCAACGATCCGCGTGACGCCGTCATCGGCGGTGATGTCCGCTGCGACGGGCCGCACGGACGGGAACGCTGCCACCAGGTCGGCGAGGCGCGATTCGGCGATGTCCACAGCGACAACGGTTCCGCCCTCGCGGGCGATACGCACCGCGACGGCACGGCCGATACCCGAAGCGGCGCCCGTGACGATGACGGTGCGGCCGTCGAACCGACCGGCGGAGATGCGCTCCACCCAGCCCGCACTTTCGGCTTCTTCTTCCGGAGACACTTCTCGCCCGTTCGCCTCCCGAGTCAAAGTATCGAGCACTCCGTCACCTCGGTCCCCCATCCCAGCGATCAAGGTCTCGAGTGGCACACGGCGGAGTAGGCGAAGGGCCGATTCCTGCATGCCGAGCTGTTCACCGAACTGGCGAAGCACCGCACCCCCGGCGGGGTGCTCAAGCCACGCTCCGATCATTGTGTGGCCAGTGAGTGGCTTGTTCGACTCGGACACGTGTCCATCCCTTCGTTGGTAACGCGCGTAACTGACGCTAGAGCGGTCGCGTGTCCACGTCAACCGCGCCATCTGGTTCGAGCGGGATGCTGTTGAGGTTCCCAGCCGGTGCAAAAGGATGCCGATCGGCACCGCGTTGTCCGCGAGTGCTTCGGTGCGACGCAACGAACCGGAGCCTTGGGCTTGGCGGGTCGTCGGCGAGGGTGCTCGGCCGCGTCCGTCCTGGATCAGTGGCCCCCAGTGATCGGCATGCGGGGGAACCGTCTCGGCGGTTGACACGCAATACCCGAGCTGATTGGCTAGGTAACGCGCGATACCTGCGCAGACGATGACGTTGTGGAGACCTTGATGACCGTGCAGCTGCTCAACCAGGGTTGGTCTTACCGTCCGAAGGTCAGCGCGTTTGCCGAACTCGGCGGCGCGGGCGGCGACTGGGAAGACGTGACGTTGCCGCACGATGCACAGATCACCACGGCGCGAACGCCTGATCTCCGGAACGGCGCCGCGCCTGGCTACTTCCCGGGTGGAGCATGGGAGTACCGCACCGAGGTCTCAGTTCCAGCGGACTTCGGTGGTCAGCTCTGGGCGCTCGAATTCGACGGTGTCCACCGAGATGCGATGGTCTACGTCAACGGTGCACTCGCCGGCCAACACGCGTTCGGATACTCCCGATTCGTGGTGCGGATCGACCCGTGGCTCGAGGCCGGGACAACGAACACGATCAAGGTCGACTGCCGCACTCACCAGGACAGCCGTTGGTACACCGGAGCCGGAATCTACCGCGACGTTCGTCTCATCGTGAAGAGTGCCGCGCGGATCGCAGTCGACGGCGTGCAGGTCACCACCCCGGACGTCGATGTGGACAGAGCGGTCGTCGAGGTTGCTGCGGAGGTCGAGAACGGCGGCACAACGACCCGCACTCTCCGTCTCACGACCAACATCACGCAGGTGACCCAGGCCGAATCGTCCGCTTCCCTCGTCACGAGCAGCGCTCCGGTCAGTCTCCTTCCTGGCGAGCGCTCCACCGTCCGACTCCGACTGCCTGTGACGAACCCATCGCTGTGGGACGTGGACTCGCCGACGCTGTACGGCGCGACCGTCGTCCTGACCGACGGTGACGACGAGGTCGACCGCGAACAGGTGACCTTCGGCATCCGCACTCTGCAGCTCGACGCCGTACGCGGACTTCGGATCAACGGACGAGCTGTCCTGCTCCGCGGAGCATGCATCCACCACGACAACGGCCCCCTGGGTGCTGCCGCGATCGTCCGCGCAGAGGAGCGCCGAATCGAGCTGCTCAAAGACGCAGGGTTCAACGCGATCCGAAGTGCGCACAATCCCATGAGTTCGGCGCTACTCGAAGCGTGCGACCGGCTGGGCATGCTGGTCATGGACGAGACGTTCGATGTCTGGACCTCGAGCAAGTCCGACTTCGACTACGCGTCCGACTTCACCCAGTGGTGGGAGCGAGACGTCGAGTCAATGGTCGCCAAGGACGTCAACCACCCGAGCGTCATCATGTACTCCATCGGCAACGAAATCCCAGAAACGGGTTCCATCAGTGGCGGCATCTGGAGCAGGCGTCTCGCCGAGAAGCTCCGCTCGCTCGACCCCAACCGGTTCGTCACGAACGGCATCAACGGATTCGTGTCAGTCCTCGACCTGGTCACCGCCGGTATGGCGCAGCAGCGGGAGGCGCTGGCATCCGCAGAGCCGCAAGCCGGCGGCGTGAATGCGATGATGAGCCAGGTCGGCGACATGATGAACCAGATCTCGGCCTCGCCGCCCGTGACCGCGCGGACCGAAGAATCGTTCTCCGTGCTCGACGTCGCCGGCATGAACTACGGCGACGGGCGGTACGAACTCGACCACGAGCTCTTCCCGCACCGCGTCATCGTCGGAAGCGAGACGTTCCCCTCGCACATCGCCCGGAACTGGGACCTCGTCAAGCGGCTGGACCACGTCATCGGCGACTTCACGTGGGTGGGGTGGGACTACCTCGGCGAAGCGGGCCTCGGCGGCGTGAGCTATCACGACGAGGCAGCCGGTCCTGCCGCAGCGAAGGCTTGGCCCTGGCTCGCCGCCGCCAGCGGCGACCTCGACATCATCGGACGCCGTCGTCCCGTTTCGTACTACCGAGAGATCGTGTTCGGCCTTCGCCGCGAGCCGTACGTTGCCGTGCAGCGGCCCTCGCGTCACGGTCAGACGGTGCTCGGAACCCCTTGGTCGTGGAGCGACAGTGTGTCGAGCTGGGCTTGGGACGGCTACGACGGCCTTCCCGTAACCGTCGAGGTCTACAGCGACGCCGACGAGGTCGAGCTGCTGCTGGACGGCGACATCATCGGTCGCGCCGCCGTCGGAGCCGAGTTGGCGTTCCGGGCAACGATCGAGACGGTGTGGCAGCCCGGTGAACTGACCGCAGTGGCGTACACCGGCGGTGTCGAGACCGGTCGAACGTCGCTCCGCTCCGCCGCCGATGAGACGATCCTCTCCGTTTCGGCGGACCGGACGGAGATCACCAACGGCACGACCGACCTTGCATACATCGACATCTCACTCACCGACACCGCGGGCGTCGTTCGACCGCTGATGGATCGCGAGGTGACTGTCCTCGTTGAGGGCACAGGGACCCTTCAGTCGTTCGGCAGTGGGGATCCGGCACCGGTGTCGCTCTTCGCCGAGACAACTCGGTGCACCTTCGACGGAACCGCCCTCGCAATCGTCCGACCGACCGCTGCAGGCGTCATCACCGTGACGGTCACTGCACCCGGTTGTGCATCCGCAATCGTCGAACTCACCGTGCACTGACCGTCCGCCGGAACCGTTCTCCTCCTCTGCGAACCTAGAAGGAACGCCATGACACAGTCCACCGAACCCGTCTTCGTCAGCGCCGACACTGCAAGCGTCGAAGGCGACCCGGCACCGTACTTCCGGCGTGACTTCACGGTCGCCGAAGGACTCCGCCACGCGACGCTCACGGTGTCTGCGCTGGGCATCGCTGAGACGTACGTCAACGGACACCGCGTCGGTGATGAAGTGCTCTTCCCAGGATGGACGTCGTATCGGCACCGACTCGTCGCAAGACGCCACGACATCACCGGTCTCCTCACGAACGGCGAGAACGCGTTCGGCGCGATCGTCGGTGAAGGGTGGGCGGTCGGTGCTCTCACCTGGGAGAACCGGCGACACAACTACGCGGACCGGCCTGCCTTCTGGGCGCGCCTCGAACTCGAGTACGACGATCACATCGACGTCATCGGAAGCGACGAGCAAGTCCTCGTGAGCACCGGAGCGGTGCACTCGAGCGGGATCTACGCTGGCGAACGCTACGACGCGCGCAGTGAACCGATCGGATGGTCGACAGCGGCGTTCGACGCTGCGAACTGGTGCGCCGCGCGAGCCTTCGACTGGGACACCAAGACGCTCGTCGAGGGCGGTGCACCCCCTATCCGGCGGATGGAGGAACTAGAGCCGGTTTCCGTGACCGAGCAGTCCGCTGGGCAGTGGATCGTCGACTTCGGGCAGAACATCTCCGGCTGGGTGCGACTGACGGTGAACGGGCAAAGCGGCGACACCGTCACGCTCCGTCACGCTGAACTGCTGAAGCCAGACGGCTCCCTTGAAACCGAGACCCTTCGCAGCGCGGCCGCGACCGACGAGTACATCCTCCGGGGCGGCACAGC
The DNA here is from genome assembly GCF_013204965.1 of Curtobacterium sp. VKM Ac-2861. Classification (NCBI taxonomy): domain Bacteria; kingdom Bacillati; phylum Actinomycetota; class Actinomycetes; order Micrococcales; family Microbacteriaceae; genus Curtobacterium; species Curtobacterium sp. VKM Ac-2861. The sequence continues at coordinate 13,500 of NZ_JABMLA010000005.1, read as the reverse complement.
GGAGACGTGGGAGCCACGTTTCACCTTCCACGGTTTCCGATACGTCGAGGTAACAGGATGGCCCGGGGTACCCACAGTCGCTGATCTGCGCGCCATTGTGGTGCACACGGACATGACTCGCACCGGCTGGTTCGAGGCATCAGACCCCCGCATCACGAAGCTGCACGAGAACACCGTCTGGTCGATGCGCGACAACTTCGTCGGCGTACCGACGGACTGCCCGCAGCGTGACGAACGACTCGGATGGACGGGCGATCTGAACGCATTCACGCCCACCGCCACGTTCCTCTACGACGTCCGCGAGGTGCTCGGCTCCTGGCTGAAGGACCTCGCGGTTGAACAACAGGAGACCGGGACCGTCCCGTGGAGCATCCCGGACGTCCTCCCGACACCGTCAACCGCTACCGCGCTGTGGAGTGACGTGGCGGTCAGCCTGCCGTGGGCCCTGTACCAGGAGTATGGGGAGTCGGAGATCCTCCGACGCAGTTACGAATCGATGACGGCCTTCGTCGACGAAGTCGAATCAGTACTCGACGACGACGGGCTCTGGGGCCACGGATTCCAGTTCGGTGACTGGCTCGACCCCGACGCTCCGTCCGACAACCCCGCCGGCGGAAAGACGGACCGGTACCTCGTCGCCCAGGCGTACCTCGCCAAGACGACGAAGGAGATGGCGCAAACTGCGGCAGTTCTCGGTGAGCATGCAGACGCTCAGCACTTCGACGAATTACACACACGTGTGCGGACGGCCTTCCGGCGTCACTTCGTGACCCCCGTCGGCCGCGTGGTGAGCGAATCGGCAACCGGATACGCCCTTCCCATCATGTTCGGACTGCTTGACGACGACCAGCAGCGCGTCGCTGGAGATCGGCTCGCAGCGATCATCAGTGAGTCGGGCGCCACGATCGCCACGGGATTCGCCGGCACCCCGCTCGTCGCCGACGCGCTCAGCAGCACCGGACACGTCGACGTCGCGTACGACCTGCTGATGCAGACGAAGAGTCCCTCCTTCCTCTACCCCGTCCTCATGGGTGCGACCACGGTCTGGGAACGCTGGGACGCTGTGCTCGCCGACGGTACGGTCAACGCCACTGGCATGACGTCGCTCAACCATTACGCCCTCGGGGCCGTCGCCGACTGGCTTCACCGTGTCGTCGGCGGTCTCACCCGAACTGCGCCGGGCTGGCGGACATTCACGGTGGCCCCGCAGCCGGGTGGAGGACTCACATCCGCCCACGCCAAACACGACACGGTGCTCGGGCGGGTGGAAAGCCACTGGTACGTCGACGACGGTGACCTCGTACTGGAGGTTGTCGTACCCGATGGAGCCACCGCCACCGTAATCCCCCCGCTGCATCCAGAACAGCTCGCCGTCGATGTCGCTCCTGGTCGGCACTCATGGCGGTACGCGGCGCCGGCAGGGTTCGGCGAGAAGGCAGAGCTGACACTCGACTCCAGCGTCAAAGAGACCATGAAGGACGACGCCGTCTGGGCCGCCGTTCTCGACGTCCTCCGCTCGTACTTCCCGGGTGTGCCGGTCGAAGCCGCGGGTAGCCGCCTCGGCGATGCGCCGGTGCGCACCCTCGCGCAGCAGCACCCGAACTCATCGGCGATGGAACGGGACCTCGTCGCCGCCCTGTCGATCCACGACGTTTGATCTCCGACACGGTCACTAGGAGCGGAACGAAGACGTCATGCCAAGCGACGTCTTCTCACCTTCGGCAAGCGTGACCGCCACCTCAGCAGCGGGTGCACGGCCGCTGGTACCGCGCGTTACGCCAGATCAGTACCACCTCTTGCTTTTAGACCCTGCACTGGCGATACTTCGGTAACGCGCGTTACTTGACCGCCTGCGTCACTCATCACAACAACGGAGTTCTGATATGTCCTCACCCGACGGCACCGCGCCGCACTCCTCAGCAAAGCCAAACGAGGTCCCACTCGGAATTCCGAGCGGACTCGAAATCGCTGCGGAGGGAGTTGGCGACGCGGTCCGCCACGGCGCCGACCCCCTGAAGAAGATCAGCGCGCGCTACATCATTGGCCTGGTCGTGGCAACACTCGCGCTGTACGTCGCGTGGGTGACCCCGATCGGCTACTCCCTCTCCATTCGGGTACAGCAGATCGACCCGGTCGGCAAAAACGGCGCGATCGCACTCGCCATCGCGATCCCGGGCATCATCGTCCTCTTCACCACCCCGCTCGCCGGGCTCCTCAGCGATCGCACTCGATCCCGCTTCGGCCGCCGGCGCCCCTGGATCATCGGCGGGGTAATCGTGGGCTTGCTCGGATCGCTCATCGTCGGGTTCGCACCGTCCATCCCGCTCCTCATCGTCGGATGGTCCATCGCCTACGTCGGATACTCGACTGCCGGCGCAATGCTCCTGACGCACCAGAGCGACCTCATCCCCGAGGAACAGCGAGGGAAGGTCTCTGGCCTCACCGGTTCAGTTACGCAGATCGGCCCGATCGTCGGAATCCTCTTCGCTGGTGCGTTCGTGAAGATCCCCGTGATCATGTTCGCGGCTCCGGCGGCGTTCGCGCTCATCTTCGTTTTGATCTTCGCGGGCCTGATGAAGGACAAGCGATCGGTGAGCGAGCGCAAGCCCGTCGACATCAAGTCCATCGCGCGAGGGTTCTACTTCAACCCACGGAAGTTCCCCAACGTCGGCTGGGTATGGATCAGCCGAGCTCTGGTCTTCCTCGCACTGTCCTTCTCCACGACTTACGGCGTCTACCTCCTCGGGCAGCGTCTCGACATCACGCTCGCGGAGGCCGCCCCGATCCTTGCAACGTCGGGTCTCATCGGCATCGTCACGGCGATCGTCGGCGCCATCGCCAGCGGGTACCTCTCGGACCGATTCCACAGCCGAAAGCCGTTCTTGATCGCAAGTGCGTTCATTCTGGCCGCCGGAATGGTCGTGGTCGCCTTCACTCAGAGCGAGGGACAGTTCCTCCTGGGCAGCGCGCTCAGCACGCTCGCCGTCGGTGTCTACGGCGCAGTCGATCAAGCGATTCAGCAGGACGTTCTGCCACGCGAGGAGAACGAAAACGGCCGGTTCATGAGCATTATCCAACTGGCGAACCAGGTGCCGCAGGCCGTCGGGCCGCTCGTCGCGGGAGGGATCATCGCACTCGCGACCGGCGATTACACCGCGGTGTACATCGTCGGTGGAATCGTCGGGATTCTTGGCGCGCTGGCCATCATCCCCATCTCGGTCGGTCGTCGAAGCACTGACTCCACCACGAGCATCCGAGCGCCAAAATAGTCGCCTGGACACCATCAAGCGAAGCCCTGACCTTTCAGCTCTCGAAATACAGCGAGCGGTGGTCCATGGATCCGTTGCTTGCTGGCCCAACAGCGGAGAGAACTCAGCTTCGCGCTTCTCGGAGAGGACAAGCCGATCATGGATGTTGAGCCCGGAGATGAGTAGCCGACGACCGCGCTGGCTGTCCGAGCAGGATCAGCCGCCAAAAGCTCCGACCATCTATGACGTCGCCGCCCTGGCATCGGTCTCCCACCAAACCGTATCGCGAGTGATCAACAAAACTGGGCACGTGCGACCGGTCACCCGGCATCGAGTTCTGGCGGCGATGTCATACCTCGGCTACGTCAAGAACGAGGCGGCAGCGGATCTCGCACGGAAACCTCACAGTGGCACCAGCCATGCCGACGTGACGAGCAGTCATTCCACTGTGGGCAACTAATCTTGATCACCGCCCGCACCAGAAGATTGTGATCGTGGTCGACCAACGTCAGTTCGGCGACATTGGAGGGTCGCTATCTTCGCGGGCGTATCGCGGCCCGAAGCTGCTGCTCAGTTGCGGCCATTATCTCGGACACCGTTTGCGTCTTCGGCGAAGTAGCCATCGTCAGGAACAGAACCGCCGACACCACGCGGGCAAGATTCATTGCTTCCGCCTCGGGGGTGACAGCAAACCGCTTGAGCTGGCTGCTGACCGCAATCTCCGTGTCACCGACGATTGCGAGCGCCGCGGCGTGGTTCTCTTCCGTGTGATCCCCAAATGCCATTTCGCGAAGGTACGTCCGTCCATTATCGAACTGGGCACGGTTGCACTCGATAATGGGTGCGGTGATTGCCATCACCGCATCGAGCGCGGTGTCTGATTCCGCGGCGAGTCGCGTGCCGCGCTCGAGCGCAGCCTTGTAGTGGTGGTTCTGCACCATCAGCAACAGTTCGCCCTTCGTCTTCGCGTAAAGGAAGAGCGTGCCGGTGCCGATGTCCGCCGCATCAGCGATCTGCTGCGTCGTCACCTCATCGACGCCGCGCTCGGCAAACAGAGCCGACGCGGCCGCGGTGATGCGAGCGAGCTTGTCCTGCTTGTTGCGTTCGCGCCGGCCGGCTCCTGTCGATGGCACAGTCACGAGCGACCCTCCGGGAGTAGAAGACGACTACGCTCAGTGCTGAGCAGAGTCAGTAAGTGGCATGGGAAGAGATCCTACCGCCCTACTTTCCCACAAGCACCGAGGAGACCCCTCCCCGTCGTCGTCGACCCCTCGAGATGAGTCCGCTTATGCCCGCACCCTCCGCCCCTGACACCTCTTCACTCTCGGCCGCATCGAGCTGGTGCACTGGCTCGCTCGCACCCTGATGACGAGAAGCCGCGCAAATACCGATGGGACCCCGGGTGCCCTAGCCGCCGAGTACTACAGCCAGCGCGCCTCGCTCGAGCTGCTCATCACCGAGGGAACACAACCCTCTACAGATGGGCAGGGGTATCTCGACACCCCCGGTATCTTCACGCCGGAGCGCATCGCAGGGTGGCGCCGCGTGACCGAACGGGTGCACTGCGGTGCCGGGCACCTGTTCACCCAGCTGATGCACGTCGAATGCACGTCGCACCTGGAAAACACCCCGCATCACCGTCAGCCGATCATCCCGTCCGCAATCGAAGCGGGTGACCCCGGAACGATCTACTCCGGCGGCGCCCACGGCTACACCGACCACCCCGCGCTCACCCGCAGCTGACCCTGCGCACTATTGAAAGCAGCCTCCGTGACCTCACTCAACGGCGCCGTCGTCCTCGTGACGGGCGCGAACGGTGGCATCGGCACCCACTTCGTCGCCGAAGCCCTGGCCCGGGGTGCGGCGAAGGTGTACGCCACCGCGCGCACCCCGCGCGCCTGGGATGATGAGCGCATCGTCGCACTGCAACTCGATGTCACCGACCCGACCTCCATCCAGGCTGCGGCTGATTCCGCCACCGACGTCACGGTCCTGGTCAACAACGCCGGTGCCAGCCCCTCGACGGCCAGCTTGATCGACATTGCCGAGTCCGAACTGCGGACCACAATGGAGATCAACTTCTTCGCCCCGGTCCTGCTCGCCCGCGCATTCACCCCAGCGCTGCTGAAGGCAGCGCACCCGATCCTGATCGACGTGCACTCCATCGGCAGCTGGCTTGGATATGGCGGCGCGTACAGTGCCGCGAAAGCCGCTCTCTGGGCCGCCACGAACGCCTTGCGCCTCGAACTCGCACCACGAGGCGTGCACGTCATCGGGGTGCACATGAGCTATGTCGACACCGCCATGGCGGCGCAGGCGCAGGGGCAGAAGCTGCAACCCGGCGATCTCGTCCGGCAGGTGTTCGACGCGTTGCAGGCTGGAGCTGTCGAGGTGATCGGTGACGAGCAGACCGCGAAGGTGAAGGCAGCTCTTGCAGGCCCCATCGAAGCGCTCTACCCAGAGCTGCCGCCCTTCGCCTGAGACGGAAGGGCGGCACTGCCGCCCTTCCGAGGTGGGCTCAGTCAGTGAGGAACTTCACCGCGACAGGGGCGAACTCCTCCCAGTACTGGAAGATGCCGCCGTGACCGGAGTTGGGGTAGATGATCAGCTCACTGTTCGCGATCCGGTTCCGCAGATCAGTCGACAGCACCGATGGCACCATGCGGTCGTGGTCACCGTTGGCGATGAGGGTCGGCTGCATGATCACGGACAGATCCGACGGCTGTGAGCGCCCGAACCGCTGGATCGCCTTCAACTGGGTGCCGAACGCCTTGTTGTTGATCTTCTTGTCGCGGTCGACCGTGCGCTCCTTGAGCCGTTCCACGAACGCCTTGCCGGCCTTCTTGCCGGGGACGTCTCGGTTGAAGAACAGGAACTCCTTCGGATCGGACCGGGTGAGGGCGGCGCGAAGGATGTCGTAGTAGGTGGCCCCGACGACCTTGTCCATGTCCTTGCCGCCGCGCGGGCCGGTCCCGGTGAGAACGAGTTTGCGGACCAGGGATGGATGCTTGACAGTCAGATCCTGCGCGATCATGCCTCCCATGGAGAAGGAGAAGACGTCGATCTTGTCGTAGCCGAGGGCGGTGATGAACGCATAGGCGTCGTCCGCTGCCTGTTCGAGGGTGGCTGGGACGGCGCCACTGGAGGCGCCGACTCCGAGCTGATCGAAGGTGATCACGTGGCGCTGCTTGGCGATCGGGTCGACGAGCCGTGGGTCCCAGTTGTCCAGGGTCGCAGCAAGGTGGGTGAAGAACACCACCGGAATGCCGCCCTCGGGTCCAAGCTCCCGGTAGGCGAACGTGTCGCCGCCGGTGGTGATGGTCTTCGCGGGCGCGTTCGCGTACGAGGTGATCACGGGTTCGGTCGGAGTGCTCATGACGACGGGGCTTTCTTCGTTGGGATCAAGAGAGAGTGCGGTCTCGATGTCGGATGCTGGCTAAGAGAGTGTGACGACGGCCTTGCCGCGGATACTCGTCTTCCCGAGCGACGACAGTGCAGCCGGAATCTGTTCGAACGGGAATGTCGCGCCGACGACAGGGCGGATGATCCCGCGCTCGAAGAGGTCGGTCATCTTCTGCAGCTGCGCACCGTCGGCTCGCATGAACAGGAACTCGTACGTCACGCCGAGCTTCACTGCCTGGGCGCGCACCTTGCGGCTCAGCCCAGCGACGACGAGCTTCACGACCGGATTCAGGTGGGCTTCCTTCGCGAACGCAGGATCGGGCGCGCCGTTGATACTGACGGCCTTCCCACCGGGCTTGAGAACGCGAAGCGACTTGGCGAGATTTTCGCCGCCGAGACTGTCGAGGACGAAGTCGTAGCCGGAGAGTTCCTGTTCGAAGTCGTGGCTGCGGTAGTCGATGACCACATCGGCGCCGAGTTGGCGGACGAAATCGGCGTTGGCTGCAGAGGCCGTCGTGGCGACGTGGGCACCGAGGTGCTTCGCGAGCTGGATGGCAATTGTGCCCACACCGCCAGAACCGGCGTGGATGAGGACTTTCTGCCCGGGCTGGACGTTGCCGCGCTCCACGAGTGCCTGCCATGCGGTCAGCGCGACGAGCGGCAACGATCCGGCCTCGATCGTGGTGATCGTCGTCGGCGTGAGTGCGAGGTCGGCTTCGTCGATGGCGATACGTTCGGCGAACGCGCCGATGCGGTGGTCCCTCGGGCGTGAGTACACCTGATCGCCCGGCTTGAAATGGCTGACCTTGCCTCCTACCCGGATCACAGTCCCTGCGACGTCGTGGCCGAGAGTGGTCGGTAGCTTGTAGGGCAGGATCGGCTTGAACTCGCCCTCCCGGATCTTCTCGTCGAGCTGATTGAGCCCTGCGGCTTCGACCGTGACGAGGACGTCGCGTTCGCCGACGGTGGGCTCGGGGATGTCTCGGAGTTCAAGGGGCTGCTTGTACTTGGTCAGGACGAACGCCTGCATGATGTCTTCCATCTCTGTCGGTAGGGGCGATGAATACGAACGGGCGGTCAGCGGGTAAGGAACTGACGGATGGTGTCGGTGACGGCCGTGGAGTGTTGAAACACCACACCGTGTCCAGAGTCCGGAAAGGTGGCCAAGGAGCTGTCCGGCAGGAGTGCGTGCAAGGCGTGTGCGTTGACGACGGGGACCATCCGGTCTTCTTCGCCGTGGATCAGCAGTGTTGGGGAGGACCACAACGGCGCCGACGGCGCCGCCGCGTCCCCCCAACGGTTCACGGCGCGAAGTTGCGCCCGGAATACCGCTGGCGTGACGGAACTGTCCCTGTTCCTGTTCCGCTCGGTCAGCCGCCGGAGATACGCGGAAGCAGCGGCGCGGCCAGCGGCACTGCGGGTGAAGAACAGCAGCTGCTTCGGGTCCCGGCGCGTCAACGCGGCCCGTACGGTGCTACGGATCGCGACCCCGGTCATCGCCTTCAGCCCCGGGCCGTGCTGCGGTCCCGTGCCAGCAAGGACCACCCGCTCGACCAGCTCGGGTGCTTGGCCGAGCAGGGCCTGAGCGACCATGCCGCCCATCGACATCCCAAAAAGATCGATCCGTTCGTACTCGAGTGCCCCGAGCACAGCGATCACATCGGCAGCCATAGCGTCGAAGGTGTCCGCTACCACTCCGGCGGATGCGCCGACGCCGCGGTAGTCGATGGCGATGAGACGACGGTCCAGCGCCAGAGCATCCACGACGGCAGGATCCCAGCTGTCCAGATTCGCACCGAGATGCGTCAGGAGTACGAGCGGGACTTCCGAGTGCGCTCCGTACTCACGAACCGCGAACTGTGTCCCGGCTGCTGCCATGGTTCTCGTCGGTACATCGCGCCAGGGCCCCTTACTGAGCCTCATGGATGAGTCCTCTCGACCTTTCGAAACGTCGGAAACCCCGAGTAGACTCAAGTTTGAGTCAACTCACTTATCTTGTCAAGGAGATGTTGTGGCACTACAAGAGAAATCAGTAGGGCGGCGCGAACGGGCCAAGACCGACAAGCGCGACCGCATCATGCGGGCGGCGCGTGAGATGTTCGCGGAGCGTGGCGTGAGCGGTGTGACGACGCAGCAGGTCGCGGATCGCGCCGACGTAGCGATCGGCACCTTGTACCTCTACGCGGCGACGAAGGCGGAACTGTTGATCATGGTGCAGAACGACAAGTTTGCAGACGCCGTAGAGCAGGGCCTCGCTGCGCCCGAGCCTGTGGGGCAGACGTGTCGTGTGATGGCGGTGCTGATGCCCGTTGTGCAGTGCGTCCGCGAGCAGGTTGAGAACGGCCGTACGTACCTCCACGAGCTTGTCTTCGGAGATCCCGACGAGCCCCACCGGCGCACCGGCCTGATGCTCTCCGGCCGTTTGGAGGCGGGCGTCGCGCGCCGTCTCGAAGGCAGTGGTGTACCCGCTGAGGACGCGGAAGTGCTTGCTCGCGTCGTCACCGCGATCGTGCACGTCAGCACCACCGCCACGGTGTTCGCGCAGCGTTCCCTCGACGAGGTCCTTGCCGACATCCGCAGTCAGGTCGACGCCTGCCTGCCTTGTACCACCGCAGCGAAAACCGCCGCGTAAGCGAACCCGGAAGGAAGGGCACCATGAGCACTCACTACGACCTCGTCATCCTCGGAGCTGGACCAGGGGGCTACGTGGCCGCGATCCGCGCCGCGCAACTCGGTATGCAGGTCGGCGTCATCGAGAGCCGTTACTGGGGAGGGGTGTGCCTGAACGTGGGCTGCATCCCCTCGAAGGCGCTGCTGCGCAACGCCGAGCTGGCGCACACCGTCACACGCCAAGCAGACGTCTTCGGCATCTCCGGCACCGTCCAGTTCGACTACGCCGTCGCGTTCGATCGCAGCCGGCGCGTAGCCAACGGCCGCGTGAAGGGCGTGCACTACCTGATGAAGAAGAACGGCATCGCCGAGATCGACGGATACGGTGTGTTCCGCGATGCCCAGACCATCGACGTCCAACTCACCGGCGGCGGCGCGGAAACGGTGACGTTCGACGATGCGATCATCGCCACGGGATCCACCGTCCGCAGCCTCCCAGGCGTCGAACTGAGCAGCAACGTCGTCACCTACGAAACCCAGATCCTCGAGCGCGAGCTGCCCGCTTCTGTGATCGTCATCGGCGCCGGTGCCATCGGCATGGAGTTCGCGTACGTGCTCCGCAACTACGGCGTCGACGTCACGATCATCGAGTTCCTGGACCGGGCCCTCCCCAACGAGGACCCGGAGGTGTCGAAGGAGATCACCCGGCAGTACAAGAAGCTCGGCATCGACATCCTGACCTCCTCCCGCGTCGACACCGTCACCGATTCCGGCAGGAGCGTCGACGTCTCCTACGTCGACGCGGCCGGGGCGACTGACGTGATCACAGCAGACCGTGTGCTGATGTCCGTCGGCTTCGCCCCGAACGTTCTCGGATTCGGCCTCGAGGCCACCGGCGTACAGCTCACCACACGCGGCGCGATCGCGATCGACGACTTCATGCGAACGAACGTCCCTCACATCTACGCGATCGGCGATGTGACCGCAAAACTGCAACTCGCCCATGTCGCGGAGGCGCAAGGCATCGTCGCAGCAGAGACGATCGCTGGCGCGGAGACCCTGCCGCTCGGCGATTACCGGATGATGCCGCGCGCCACCTTCACGCAGCCGCAGGTCGCGTCCTTCGGCCTCACTGAACAGCAAGCTCGCGACGACGGCCACGAGATCATCGTCGCAAAGTTCCCCTTCACCGCGAACGGGAAAGCGCAGGGCCTCGGCGAGCCGAGCGGGTTCGTGAAACTCATCGCCGACGCCGCCCACGGCGAACTCCTCGGCGCACACATGATCGGTGCCGACGTCGCAGAGTTGCTGCCCGAACTCACGCTCGCGCAGAAGTGGGACCTCACGGCCGCGGAGCTTGCCCGCAACGTGCACACCCACCCGACACTCGGAGAAGCGCTCCAAGAAGCGTTCCACGGACTGACCGGCCACATGATCAACCTCTGAGCCGGTTGCGTGGCCTGTCGCATCGCGCGCGGTCGCACATGAAACGAGGGTGGACGCGATCGCGTCCACCCTCGTAGCTCCCGGCCGCCGAACGGTGCGGCCGAGAAGTCGTTACTTCAGCTGCTCCGGCGTTCCCGGAGCCGGCGTGCCAGCGACCATCTCAGGGTCTTCGGCGAGGTCCTGCAGCGTGCCGCCGGTGGCAACGACCTTCGCGGACTCCTCCGGGACGCGCAGCCAACGAACGGAGATGCCAGCGAGGACGTAGAGCGCGGCGAAGATGATCGTCACACCGCCAGCTCCGAGCGGTGCGAGGAAGATCGCAACGATCAGCGGTCCGACGAACGTCGCAGCGCCGGCACCCAGGTTGAGCACTGCAATGGAGTTGCCCTTCTGCCCCGGTGCCATGAGGGACATGAGCACGGAGATCGGTGTGAAGCCGGCCAACGTCACACCGAAGAACGCAGCGCACAGCACGGACACCCAGTACTCGTCGGTGGCCTGTGGGATGAAGTAGAACGCGAGGACCGCGACCGCCGACCCGATGCAGCCGAACCACCGCAGCGTGCGGTGCCACCCAAGCCGGTCGGAGAGCACTCCGAAGAACAGGTTCGCAAAGATGTTCGCCGCCCCGAGGACGAAGACCAGCTGCAGCCAGCCGGCGGTTCCGAAGCCGAGGTCCTTCGCGAAGATCGTCGGGAAGAAGACGAACAGACCGAACTGCGGCGCGGTGTTCACGATCCGCACGAGGCAGCCGAGGCCGACACGCGGGCTGGTGAAGGCGATGGCGACGGAGTTCACGATGCTGCGTCCCGTGGTGACCTCTGGTCGGGCGAGTCGGTTCCCTCCCTTGGCGCCCCGCAGTCCGACGAGCGAGACGACGGCCCCGAGCGCCACCAGGACCAACGAGATCCAGAGGGTCAGGTACTCGCCGATGAGCGGCTCGGTACCGCTCGCGAGCAGGGATCCGAGCGTGGGAAGGCCGCCGGTGAAGGCGAAGTAGAACCAGCCCACTGCCGATCCGAGCCGGTGTGCGGGACTGCCCGCGAGGACCCAGACGAGGAATCCGTAGGCGAAGAACGGGTAGCCGATACCGCGGAGGCCGTAGATGACCAGCATCAGCCAGTAGTTCTGGGTGGGGAGTGCCACGGCGAGGAAGAGCACCTCGAGTGCGGCCCAGGTGACGGCGCCGATGATCATCACGCGTCGGGGGCCCCAGACGTCGGACAAGGCTCCGGACAACCAAGAGCCGATGGTGACGACGGCGCCGTACACGGAGATGATGATGGCGGCGTTCGTCTCGGTGCCCGCGCCGTTGTTCGCGAGGAACGGCGCGATGTAGCCCGATTCGACGCCGTCGCCGATCATGAAGAGGAGCAGGCCGACGAAGCCCCAGACGAGCGGGCGGGGAAGTCCGAGTCGGTCGATGAAGCCGGTCGAGGCCGGGCCGCTGGTACGGATGTGCGTGGTGGACATGGCGGGTTTCTTCCGTGAGGGCAGCGTCACTGCTGCGGGAGGAGATGCACCTTGCGGGCAGATTCGGACTTCGCTGCCTCGAGCGCGGCGGCGTAGTCGTCGAGCCCGAAGGTGTGGGTGACGGTGCGGGGGGCGAGGTCGTCGAGGGTGACGATCTCGGTGACCGCGTCGGGGTAGGAGGTAGCGAGGGACTGCGAGCCAACGATGGAGAGTTCGCGGTCGAACAGGTCGTACGGGCGGAGATCGATGGTGGCGGTGGGGCTGACCACGCCCATCTGCAGGAGCGTGCCGCGCTTCGCCAGTCGGGTCAGAGCGTCGGAGACCGCCGCCGGGTGTCCGGAGGCTTCGATCACGAGGTCGATGTCCTGCACGCCGGAGTTCGTACCAGGCGCCCCAGCGGAGTCCGCACCGAAATCGATCGCGGCGTCGCGACGGACGGGGCTCGGTTCGATGATCTCGATGCTCTTCGCGCCACGCGCCTTCGCAACCGCGAGAGCGAGCAGTCCGATGGAGCCGGCTCCGTAGATGAGGACTCGCTGGCCTTCGATCGGCTTGATGCGCCCGAACGCGTGCAGCACGCATGCGAGTGGTTCGATGAGGGCGCCAGTTGCCCAATCGACCCCTTCGGGCAGCTTGAAGACGACCTTTTCGGGCACGGCGACGAACTCGGCGCACGCGCCGTTGACGGTCACGCCGATCGGGTCCAAGTTCTCGCACAGGTTCGTCGCGCCGGCGAGGCACTCTTCGCAGTGGCCACAGTTCACGTTCGGGTCGACCGACACGCGGTCGCCGATGGCGAACTTCGTGACCTCAGCACCAGTGGCTGTGACGGTACCGGCGAACTCGTGCCCGGGGACGACGGGGAACGTGCCGGTGGGGTAGTCGCCGGAGGCAAGGTGGATGTCGGTACCGCAGATGCCGACTGCCTCGGGGGCGATGACGACATCGTTCGGGCCGGGCGTCGGCGCGGGGATGTCCGCGATTTCTATCGAGCCTGTGCCGTCGAGCACTACTGCGCGCATCTTCGTTGATCCTCTCGGGAGTCGCGTCGCGGATGCGTTGCACCCGCCGTTTCAGGGCGTTCTCCCGGAGACTGCTACGTCGTTGGGCGAGCCGCTGACACACAGTACGACGAGATTGCTGCTTGTGTCTATACGCGTTGGACTGTCTAGACAAAAATCGTTGCAGGTCACATGATGGGAGCCATGCCTTCACTCGCTGACGAGCCCTCTACGGAGACCGGTTCCCTGTTCCTCCAGCCCGACCGCAACCTGGCCCTCGAGCTCGTGCGTGCGACGGAGGCCGCCGCGATCCGTGCGCA